>CAWFCK010000028.1:0-170406 GCA_963814325.1 uncultured Flavobacteriales bacterium | reverse complement strand
ATGCTCGAGTCGCAGCCGTCTCTTGCGCTCCGCGAAGCGGAAGTCGCCGACCTCGTCGTGAATGGCGACCGTGCCGAAGGCGTCGTGACGCTGGAGGGCGAGACGATCCGCGCGCGCGCCGTCGTGCTGACTGTCGGCACCTTCCTCGGCGGGCGCATCCACGTCGGACTCGAGAGCAGCGAGGGCGGACGCGCCGGCGATCCGCCGTCGAACCGCCTGGCCGCGCGCCTGCGCGAACTGCCTTTCGCCGTCGGCCGCCTCAAGACCGGCACGCCGCCGCGCCTCGACGGCCGCACGCATCGATTATTCCGTATGCGGCCGCAGCCCGGCGACGAGCCGCGGCCGGTGTTCTCGTTCCTCGGCCGCCGCGAGGAGCACCCGCGGCAGGTCGCCCTGCCACATCACCGCATACCAACGAGCGCACGCACGAGATCATCCGCGGCGCGACTCGACCGCTCGCCGATGTTCACCGGCGTGATCGAGGGCGTCGGCCCGCGCTACTGCCCGTCCATCGAGGACAAGGTCGTTCGCTTCGCCGACAAGGCCTCGCACCAGATTTTCCTCGAGCCCGAGGGCCTCGACACGCACGAGGTCTATCCGAACGGCATCTCGACGAGCCTGCCGCTCGACGTGCAGCTCGCGCTTCGTGCGCTCATCGCGGGCTTCGAGCGCGCGCGAGATGACGCGGCCGGGCTACGCGATCGAGTACGACTATTTCGACCCGCGCAGCCTTCGCGACTTCGCTTGAGACCAAGCCGCTCGCGGCGCTCTTCTTCGCCGGCCAGATCAACGGCACGACCGGTTACGAGGAAGCCGCGGCCCAGGGCCTGCTCGCCGGCATCAACGCCGCGCTCCAGGTCGCAGGCCGCGCGCCTGGTCGCCGCGGCGCTGGAGGCCTACCTCGGCGTGATGGTGGACGACCTCATCACGCGCGGCGCGATGCGAGCCCTACCGGATGTTCACGAGCCGCGCCGAGCACCGCCTGCTGCTGCGCGAGGACAACGCCGACGAGCGCCTGACGCCCGTCGCGCGCGAGATGGGCCTCATCAACGACGCGCGATGGGATTTCTGGTGCGCAAAGCGCGATGCGATCGCGGCGGGCGCCATCGCGCCCGATGCCGATCCCCGCCTCGCCGTGCAGGTTGCGAGAAGCCTCGAGGCGCGCGAGAAGTACACCGGCTACATCGGGCGCCAACAGGCGGAAGTCGAACGCCAGCGCAGGAACGAAGAGACCCGCTTGCCAGCGGAGATCGACTATGCCGCGGTCGCGGGGCTCTCCAACGAAGCGCGCCAGCGCCTGATTGAATCGCGCCCGGGCACGCTCGGCCAGGCCTCGCGCCTGCCCGGCATCACCGCCGCGACGATCTCGATCCTCCTCGTCCACCTTAAGAAGCGCGCACGGGCCGCATGAAGCGGCGCGCCGCCCTCGCGCTCGCCGCGATGCTCGCGGCGGGGGCGTTGCTGCCCGCCTGCGGGCAGAAGCCGGATCACGCCGCCGTCCTGGAACTGCGCCGCGGCAACGGCAGCGAGCCCGATTCGATCGATCCGCAGCTCGCCCGCATGGAAGCGGCGATGACGATCCTGCGCGACTGCTACGAGGGCCTCGTCTCGATGGCGCCGGACGGCAAGCTGATCCCCGGCGTCGCGGAGAGCTGGAGCACGTCTGACGACGGGCGCATCTATACATTCAGATTGCGCGCGTCGGCACGCTGGTCGAACGGCGACCGCGTCGTGGCGGAGGATTTCCTCGCCGCCTTTCGCCGCCTCGTGAACCCCGCGACGGCCTCGCAGTACGCGCTCATGCTCGAGCCCGTCGCAAATGCGGCCGAGATCGTCGCGGGCAGGAAGCCCATGGACGCGCTCGGCGTCGAAGTCCCGGATGAGGCGACTCTCGTCGTCCATCTCGCCGAGCCTTCGCCGTATTTCCTGGCGATGCTTTCGCACCCAAGTACCTTTCCGGTCCACCGGGCAACGCTGGCCGCGAACCCGAAGGACTTCGCGCGGCCAGGCACGGCGGTGACGAATGGCGCCTTCGTGCCCCTCGGCCTGGGAGATCGGCTCGCATATCCTCGCCGTGCGAAACGTCCACTACTGGAACGACGCGGCGACGAAGCTCGACGCCGTGCGCTATGTGCACGTCGCCGATCCGACAACCGAACTCACGCGCTACCGGGCCGGCGACCTCGACGTCTCCTACACCCTGCCGCCGGGCGAAGTCGCGCGCCTGCAGAAGGATATGCCGGGGCAGGTCCACATCGCGCCGACCGTCGGCGTCTATTACTACGGCCTCGCGCTCGACCAGCCGCCGTTCAAGGACGCGCCGAAATTACGGCAGGCGCTCGCGATGGCCGTGGATCGCGACGTGTTGACGAAGCAGGTGCTCGGCGACGGCGAACAACCCGCCTACGGCTGGGTGCCGCCCGGTATTGCCGGCTACACGCCGCAGCAGTTCGACTGGGCTTCGCTCGATGCCGGAGAGCGCATCACCGAGGCACAGCGCCTCTACAGGGATGCGGGCTATTCCGCTTCGAAGCCGCTCCGCGTCGAGCTTCGCACCAGCAAGAGCCCGCTGCACGATCGCATCGCGCTCGCCGTGACCGCGATGTGGAACCCACGCCCGCGACCGCCAGGGACAAGGCGACTTGGTGCCCAATGCCCCCAAGGCCCAGCACCAATACATGCGCATCTGCCAGCCGTAGCTGGCGCGCGAGGATGTCGCGGTGGTCACCTGCAGGGGCGAATGCATCCAGCAGCAGCAGTTGACGGTCGAAGCGGGCGAATGACCGTTCGTCCCGGTCGAACCGCTCGATCGTTCCCAATTCGAAGAGCCGGGAGAGCAGGGCGTCGATCAGGTCCGGTCCCACACCCATGCGCTGCGAGAGGTCCCGGCGTAGTGCGCCTTCCTCGGGCGCTTGTTCCAAAGCGGCCAGCAAATGGTCGAAGGCCTCACCCGCAGGCAATTCGGCGCCGCCATCCAGGTCGCGCACTACCCGCACCACCGCGCCGTCCTGAAGCAGACGCAGGTGCCGTTTGAACCGCAGGTGCATGGGCATTCCACGATCTTAGGCAAGAACATCGGAATTCCGAGCTTCCTGCACCATGGGCGAACGCATTAGTTCGCGTCCCAACCGCCACCTCTGCGCTTGGCACTGCCCTCCACTTTGGACGGCTCGGTCCTTTGTTTCACCACCACCGTCTTTTTCTCTTGGACAGGATGGGGTTGGGCAGGGGACGTGCTGTTGATGCCGATCAACATGATGATGAAGGTGATGGGGTCCATGGCAGTCGTTGTCGCGCGGGTCTTCGTCGGCCAGTACGCTCAATTGTTATCCCAGCCGCCCCGCTTCGGCGCGCCCGTGTCCGCGCATGGCTTGGGTTGTGGTTTTTCAATCTTTTGCTTCTGCTCTGCGGTCGTTGGCTGGGCAATTGGCGGCGCGGTGTTCATGCCTACAAGGAAGGCGACGAAGGTGATGGGGTTCATGGCCTTGTGGGTGTTGCTCAGTTACGATCCGAGCCACCACGGCCTTCGCCGTCATTTCCTCCTTTGGTCTGGCCCTGCTCATGGGCGGGCTTGGTGCGCTCCTTTACGGTCTCCTGTTTCTGTGCTTGTGCGGGCATGCTGGGCGCACTGGCGTTGATGCCCATGAGGAAGGCGATGAAGGCGATGGGGTTCATGGTTACGGGTGTTGGTTTGTTCTACGGTACAAAAGTGGAATACCGGCGAGGCGGCCGCCATACCATGTGGATGGTACATCCGGCCAACCGCGCTGCATCGGGCCGCTCAGTGGAACATGTTCAGGCGCAGGGGCCGCTACCATGTTGTTCCCAAGACCGATCGCCAGTTCGCGCAGCAACAAATGACGGTCTCTTTACGACTGCCCGGCAACCGCCTATGCACCGCGATCAGTGGCATTGATCGTCAACGCAGCTCCTCCGCTCCGCCCTGAAAGGCATTCATGCCGACCGGACCCAATCAGAACTCCGCGCTCTTCGGCGTCCGCGGGAAGGGGATCACATCCCGGATGTTCCCCATGCCGGTAACGAACAGCACGAAGCGCTCCAAGCCCAGACCGAAGCCCGCGTGCGGCACGGTGCCGAACCGGCGCGTGTCGAGATACCACCACAGTTCTTCGGCGGGCACGTTCATCTCCTTCATGCGCGCTTCCAGCACATCGAGCCGCTCTTCGCGCTGACTTCCACCGATGATCTCGCCGATGCCGGGGAAGAGCACGTCCATGGCGGCCACGGTCTTGCCTTTCTCGCTGTAGCCGAAATCGCCGGGCGCATTGGTGCGCATGTAGAAGGCCTTGATCTGTGGCGGGGTAGCCCGTGACGATCACCGGCTTCTTGAAGTGCTTCTCCACCAGGTAGCGCTCGTGCTCGCTCTGCAGGTCCATGCCCCACTCCACCGGATATTGGAACTGCTTCTTCTGGTACGGCTTGCTGCGGAGCAGGATGTCGATCGCGTTGTCGTAAGTGATGCGTTCGAAGGGGTTCTCCAGCACGAACTTCAAGCGGTCGATGAGGCCCATCTCGGCGCGTTGCTCCTTCGGCTTGGTGGCCTCCTCTTCCTTCAAGCGCGCATCGAGGAACTCCAGATCGTCCATGCTGTTCTTCAGCACGCGGGCGATGAGGTGCTTGCACAATCCTTCGGCGAGGTCCATGTCGCCCTTCAGGTCCATGAACGCGCGCCTCGGGCTCGATCATCCAGAACTCGGCGAGGTGGCGGGTGGTGTTGCTGTTCTCCGCACGGAACGTGGGACCGAAGGTGTACACCTTGCCCAGGGCGAGTGCGGCTAGTTCGGCCTGTAGCTGTCCGCTCACCGTGAGGCGTGCTTCGCGACCGAAGAAGTCCTGCGCGAAGTCCACGCTGTCGTTGTTCTCCAGCCGGGGCGGGCTGTTGGCGTCGAGCGTGCTCACGCGGAACATCTCCCCCGCCCCTTCCGCATCGCTGGCCGTGATGATGGGCGCGTGGAAATAGTTGTAGCCGTTCGGATCGAAGTACTCGTGTATGCCGAAGCTCACCTGGTGCCGCATGCGGAACACCGCGCTGTAGGTGTTGGTGCGGAAGCGCAGGTGCGCGTTCTCGCGCAGGAACTCGAGCGAGTGCTTCTTCGGCTGGATCGGGTACTTCTCGGCATCGCTGTCGCCGAGGACTTCCACGGCGGTCACTTTCAGCTCCACCCGCTGTCCGCTGCCCTGGCTCGGTACCAGTTCTCCGGTACACTTCACCGCCGCGCTGGTGGTGAAACGCCCCCGCGTGGCCGCATCCACCTTCTCCTGGTCGATCACGCATTGCAGGTTGCGGATGGTGCTGCCGTCGTTCAGCGCGATGAAACGGTCGTTGCGGAAGGTGCGCACCCAGCCGGCCACGGTGATGGTGGTACTGGTGAGGGCCTCGTTGTCCAGAGCGGACTTGATGGTGGTGGGTTCCATGTGCTTTGTCTCGCCGTAGCCTCGGCGAAGGCGGACAAAGATGGGCAACGGCGGTTGAAGGGCCGGACGGTGGGATCGGCGACCGGCAAGGCTCGTGCTTACTCCTTTACGAAACGCTTGTTCCAAACAAGCCCGTCGGCTTCCATCCGCAACTGGTAGAGCCCGGTCGCGAGCCCCTGGAGCGGCAGGGTGAAGGCGCGGTCGTTCGGGGTGTGTTGCAGCAGGCGTACCACACGGCCCTGGGCATCGATAAGGGCGATGTGGCATGCACCGATGAGGCTTCGGTCAATGGCCACGTTCAGGGCGTCCTGTGCAGGGTTGGGCCAGATGCGCAGTTCCTCGGATCGTATGCCTTCGGCCATAGCGGTGGCCAGTTGCACTTCGAAGGTGGCGGTGTTGGTGAGCACCGGTGCGTTGAAGTCGAAGAAGATGTTCGCGCTGTTGCCCACGACCGCACCGGGCAGCAGGTAGCTGTTGGGGGTCATCCGGAACATCACCCAGCCGTGGCTGTTCGGCTCGTCGCTGATGCTGTCAGGCAGGTTGATGCCGTCGAAACGGAACTCGAGCAGGCCGCCGGGGGCGATCTGGGTGGAGCACGGATGGCTGCTGCCAAGGAACGCGAAGCTGGCGACACTGACATGAAGGGGCAGCGCGTCGCCGATACGCACATCAATGGCCGGGGCGGTGCCGGTGTTCTGGAAACGGATCATATAGTCCACTGGCCGGCCGGCAGCGATGTCGTCCGGCGAGAGCACGGCAGGCGTTACCTGCTTGTCGTTCGGGTCCCAGGAATTGATCACCTCGGCGTCCAGGATCGCCAGGTCGTTCCCGGGAACGGCATCCCCCGGCGCCGTGACCTGTGCAGTGTATTGGTAGAGGGTGCCCATGACCGCGCTTGTCGAGCTCAAGGGCCAGGCGTGTGCAACGAATGTCTCGCCCGGTTGGAGCGTGGGCACGGTCCAAGTGATCGTGTTGCCGGCCACGATGCCTGCGGGGAAATGGTAGGACAGGGTCTGGGCGGGGTCCCACGTGAAGGTCAACGTGCCACCGGCAGCGGCTTGGGTGCCTTCGTTCTTGGCGACCAGCGTGACCCAATTGGTCCTGCCGGGCCGGGGAGGGCGGCTGCTCACATGCACCGAAACATCGCCTTGGAGGGAGGTCGGGTTCATGGCGATGAGATGGCCGGGGCTGGTCGCACCAGGCACGGTGAGGTCAATGAAGGGAAGGGTCTGCGCCTGCGTGTCGAAGCTGCCCGGAGCGGCCGTGGGGGAATAGAACCCTGCGGGCAGTGTGAATGTGAAAGCGCCGTTCAAGTCGGTGTTCGTGGTGTATGCGCCGGCGGTCACCGTACGGTTCGGCAGCGGGATGTCCCCCGTGTTGAGCGCACCGTCCATGTTCATGTCCAGAAAGACCTGTCCACTTAGCATGGCAGAATATCCGTAGCAGCTGCAACCCCAGACGTCCCAGGTATCGTTCGCCGTCAGCGGGTCGTTGTCATCGCACGGTCCGCCGGGAATGCCGAACAAGCAGAAGCCGGAGCAGATGCAGGTGCTGCTCCACGCATCATTGATGGTGTTCGCGTTGGCATCGTTGCACGGCTCGCCCGGTAGCCCGATCGGTCCGGTATCCCACATGGAGTCACAGTATCCCACGCACGCACAGTTGGTGTTCCAGGTGTCACCGAATACGCTCCCCGTATAGCTCAGTCCATCATCGCACGGGGTCCCTGGCAGCGCGCTGCCGCCGTTCACCCCAAGGCAGTCCACCTGGGCCGCCAGGGCCGTGCTCAGGCTGAGGATCAGCGCGGTCGTTGCCGCGCGCAGTGGGGTCGGTCGCATGGGGTCCTCGCGTTGTTCGCTCGTGAAGCTAGTCGATCACCCGGTGCCAGAGATGAACACTGCGTTAACACCGTTCATCCACCCCCACTCACCGCCGGAAACATTTTCTGGCACAAAGTGTTTCCGGTGTATTCTTTCGCCCTACGTTTGCACCCGTTCTCCACCGCCGACCTCTCTTACACGGCCCAAGAGCGACCACGAATGAGCGTACAGACCGCACAGCGCGAAGAGGAAGATCCTGCTCCAGGCCGAGAAGTGCTTCATGCGCAATGGCATCAAGGCCGTTACCATGGACGATGTGGCCCGCTACATGTCCATGAGCAAGAAGACCCTCTACCAGTTCGTGGACGACAAGAACGATCTGGTGGAAAAGGTGGTGCGCAAGACTCTGCTCAGCGCATCATCAGGCCATGATGGGCATCTGTGCCCGAGGCTTGAACGCCATCGACGAGAGCTTCGAGATCACCCGCTTCCTGGCCTCACAGCTGGCGCAGTTCCATCCCAGTATCCATTACGACCTCGCCAAGTATCATCCACGTGCGTGGGATATCCTGCAGCGCACCGAGCAGACCGACATCTACAGCTGCGTGACCCGCAACATGGAGAAGGGAGTTCGGGAAGGACTTTATCGCGATGACCTCAATATCCCGGTGGTGGCGAAAATGCACATCGCCCGCTTCGATGCCGTGTTCGACAAGGAGCTGTTCCCGGTGAACGAATACAGTTTCGTGGATGTTCTGTGGGAGCAGTTCCGATACCATATACGTGGTATCGCCAGCCCGAAAGGCGTGCAATACCTGATGAAGAAGATGAAAAAGGAGCGAGCATGATGAACCGGACGATCGCAACAACCATCGCCGTAGCCGCGGTGCTGGTCTCGGTGGCTCAGGGACCGTTGAGCCTGGGCCTCCAACAGGCCATGGACCTCGCAGGCAAGCAGAGCTATGCTGTACGCAGCAGCGAACTGGAGGCGCAGAAGGCCGCACAACGCACCAAGGAGGTCACCGCCATCGGCTTCCCGCAGGTGAACGGCCAGGCCGAGATGAGCCACTTCATCGACGTGCCCACGCAGCTAGTGCCCAACTTCTTCGTGCCACCCGGACCAGGCGTACCGGAATATTTCCCGGCGCAGTTCGCCGTGCCCTGGACCGCCAAGGCCGGTGTCACCATCTCCCAGCTCATCTTCGATGGCAGCTACCTCATCGGCCTGAAGGCCGCGCGCGAACTGGCCACACAGAGCGATGAGGAATTGCAGAAAGCACAGGCCGACGCTCGCAACCAGGCCGCCAAGGCGTACATGGGCGTGCTCGCCGCAGAAGAAGGTGTGCGCCTTGTGGGCGAGGGCATTCCACTTCTGGAACGAAGCCAGACCGAAGTGACGGCGATGAAGGACGCAGGCTTCATGGAGACCACCGATGTGGACCGCATCACCATCCAACTGGAACAGGCCCGCGCGCAGCAACGAAGCTTCCAGCAACAGGCTGAGGTGGCGCGTATGCTGCTGGCCCTCACGCTAGGTGTGCCACAGGGCACGCCCATCACCCTTACGGACAAGTTGGAGAGCATCGTGCGCGACGCCAACGAGACCGCGCTTGCGGAAGCAGCCTTCGATCCCGAAGGCCATGTAGAACAGGCCTATGCCAACACGCTCGTGCGGCTCCAGGAGCTCAACATGCGCAATGAAAAAGCCAAAGCCCTGCCCAACCTCGCCGGCTACTTCAACCACCAACAAGTGTGGAACGGACCCAGCTTCGATCCCGGTGGGGAATATCCCTTCTACCCAACAACGCTCTGGGGCCTCACGCTGAACGTGCCCATCGTCAGCAGCGGCATGCGCTACCACAAGGTGCAGCAGAACAAGCTGGCGCTGGAGCAGGTGAAGATCAACCAGACCGCCACCGAACAACGCCTGCGCATGGGCGTTGAGCAGCAGCGCAGCGCGACCCGTCAGGCGCTCGACGCCTTCCTCACGGAGGAGCGCAGCATGACCCTCGCCCGCAACATCTTCGAACGCACCACCGTGAAGTTCACCAACGGCGCCGCCGCCAGCTTCGAACTGACCCAGGAACAAGGTAACTACCTGCTGTCGCAACAGACCTACATCCAACGCATGGTGGAGCTCCTGATGGCGCGTGCCGACCTGCGGAAAGCACTTGATCTCTACTGACAAACGTTCAACGAACCGTGATGAAGAACCTGTTCCTTTTCCTGCTCACCGCTGCGCTCCTCCTCGCCTGCGGAAGCACCGATACGACCGACCTGGGGCGCAAGCGTCAGGAACTCGATAGCCTGAAGGCCGCCTACAAGCAGCTGGGCGAGAAGATCAAGGCGGCGGATGAGTGGATCGCCGACCACGACACCACGGTGAAGAAGAACCTGCCGTCCGTCACCACCCTCGTGCTCGCACCCACGCGCTTCGAGCACTTCGTGCAGGCGCACGGTCATGTGAAGGCCGACAAGAGCGCCGAACTGTACAGCATGGGCGGCCGTGTGCGCCGCATCCTGGTGAAGGAGGGCGACCACGTGCGGAAGGGCGATCTGCTGGTGGACCTCGACAACGACGCCATCGAAAAGCAGATGGCACAGGCACAGGCCGGCTTCGACCTGGCAAAGGAGGTCTTCGAAAAGCAGGACCGCCTGTGGAAGCAGCAGATCGGCAGCGAGGTGCAATACCTGCAGGCCAAGAGCAACAAGGAGCAGGCGGAGGCCGCCATGGCCGCCCTTCGCGAGCAATACCGCATGAGCCGACTCACCGCGCCGTTCGACGGCACAGTGGACGAGATCATGGTGAGCGTGGGTGAGATGACCGCACCGCAATTCCCCGTGGCCCGTGTGGTGGACCTGTCCGGTGCGAGCCTCGAGGCCGATGTGCCGGAGAGCTACCTGCAGCGCGTGAAAGCGGGCGATCCCGTGTTGGTCGAATTCCCCTCGCTCGGTGACACCATCACGGCCGCGCTCGCCAATGTGGGCCGTTTCATCGACCCCGCCAACCGCACCTTCAAGGTGACCCTGCGCGTGCCGAACGGCGAGGCCTACGTGCGCCCCAACATGCTCAGCGTGTTGCACATCCGCGATGTGGTGAAGGACAGCGCCATCGTGGTGCCCAGCCGTTGCATCCAGGAGGACGTTTCCGGCAAGAGCTACGTGTTCGTGCTGGACACCGACAAGGACGCGTCGCGCGATCACCCGCAAGGTGGTGGTGACGCCGTGTGATGGACTCCAAGGACCGCACCCTGCTGGCACCCAACGCCGGCCTGGTGGGCACCGAGACCATCCTCGACGAAGGCGCGAAGAGCGTGGGCGATGGACAACGAGGTGAAGGTGACGAACCTCTGAGCAGGCCTTCACCACAGAGGCACAGAGGACACGGAGGAATGCAGCAAGACAATTCCGCAGAGACCAGCAGCGCCAGGGACTTTATTCTCTGTGCTCTCCGTGCCTCTGTGGTGAAATGAATTGACCATGGACCACAGCAACATCGAGAACGAAGCCTACGGCGAAGGCCAGGGCAAACAGTTCGCCATCACCAGCTGGGCGGTGAAGAACCGCACCACCGTGATGGTGATCAGCGTGCTGATCGCCGTCTTCGGAATGTACTCCTATTCGGCCATGCCGAAGGAGAGCTTCCCCGAGGTGGTGACCCCGGAGATCTACGTGGCCGTGCCCTACAACAGCAGCTCGGTGGTCGACATCGAGAAGCTCATCACCAAGCCGCTGGAGAAGGAGATCAACACCATCACCGGTGTGGACGAGATCAACAGCACCAGCGTGCCGAACTTCAGCACCATCCAGGTGAAGTTCAACTACAACGTAACGCCCACCGAGGCGCTGCGCAAGGTGAAGGACGCCGTGGACAAGGCGCAAGAGCGATGCCAACTTCCCCAAGGACCTGCCCGCCGAGCCGAGCATCTTCGAGATGAACTTCTCCGAGATGATCCCGGTGATGAACATCAACCTGAGCGGTGACTACAGCATCGACCAGCTGCACCACTACGGCAAGATCCTGGAGGACCGCATCGAGAGCCTGCCGGAGATCAACAAGGTGGACATCCGCGGGGTGCCGGAGAAGGAGGTGAAGGTGAGCGTGGACCTCAACAAGATGGAAGCGCTGCAGCTCAACTTCGGTGATGTGGCCATGGCGCTGCAAATGGAGAACCTCACCATGAGCGGCGGCGAGGTGCTCACCGACGGCCTGCGCCGCGCCGTGCGTGTGGTGGGCGAGTTCGCCGACATGGAGATGATCCGCGACATCGTGGTGAAGAACGAGTTCCAGAAGGAAGTGCGCCTGCGCGATATCGCCACCGTGGAGTTCGACTACAAGGAGGCCGACAGCTATGCCCGCGAATACGGCAACCCCGTGGTGATGCTCGACGTGATCAAACGCGCCGGGGAGAACCTCATCATCGCCAGCGACAAGATCAACGACATCCTGAAGGAAGCACGCGGTACCGTGATCCCCGAGGACGTCACCATCACCATCACCGGCGACCAGAGCGAGGACACCCGCGTGCAGGTCGATGAGCTCTTCAACCACATCATCTTCGGCGTGATCCTGGTGGTCGGGACACTGCTCTTCTTCCTCGGTCTGCGCAACGCGCTCTTTGTGGGGCTTGCGATCCCGATGTCGATGTTCATCTCCTTCATCATCCTGAATGCGTTCGGGGTGACATTGAACATCATGGTGCTCTTCTCGCTGATCCTGGCGCTGGGTCGCTTGGTGGACGATGGCATCGTGATCGTGGAGAACATCTACCGGCACATGAGCAACGGCGAACCCGCCATGGCCGCAACTCGTCGCGCCGTGGGTGAAGTGACGCTGCCCATCGTGGCCGCCACCACCGCCACGGTGATGGTGTTCGTGCCGCTGTTGTTCTGGCCCGGCATGATGGGGCAGTTCATGAAGTGGATGCCCATCACCTTCATGGTGTCCCTCAGTGCATCGCTCTTCGTGGCCCTGGTGGTGAACCCCGCCCTCAGCACGCAGTTCATGAAGGTGGAACGCGAGAACCCGAATGCGAAGAAGGTGTATCGCCTGGCCGGGATCTTCGCCGTGGTCGGCACGCTCCTCGCCACGCTCGGCATGGCCTCGCACAGTCCGTTCTTCACCGGGCTCGGCACGTTCACCATCCTGGCCGCCATCCTGGGACTGTTGAACCTGAAGGTTGCGGTGCCCGGCACGCGCTGGTTCCAGGACGTGTTCCTGCCACGGCTCGAGGCGCGGTATGAGCGATTCCTGCGCTACGCACTGGACCGTCACCATCCGCGCACCTTCCTCCTCGGCACCTTCGGATTGCTGGTTCTGGCCCTGGTGTTGCTCGTCGCTGTGCCGCCGAAGGTCGAATTCTTCCCGGTGAACGAACCCAAATACGTCAACGTCTTCATCGAGGCGCCGATCGGAACGGACATCGAGAAGACCGACAAGGTCACGCGCCGATTGGAAGAGCAGGTGAAGGCCATTGTGAACGTACCGCCCTACATCGAGGTGAAGGAGGTGCAGCTGCCGAACGGCACCATGAAACGCGATACGGTGAACTGGTTGATCAACTCCATGATCAGCCAGGTGGGCAACGGCACCAGCGATCCCGCACAGGGCGTGAGCCTGGCCAACACCCCGAACAAGGGCCGCATCCAGCTCAACTTCGTGAAGTTCGCCGAACGACGCGGGCTGAAGACCAACGAGGTGCTGCTGAAGCTGCAGAGCGAACTGAAGGGCTACCCCGGCGTGATCGTGAGCGTGGACAAGGACGCGGCCGGCCCACCCACAGGGAAGCCCATCAACATCGAACTCACCGGGGAGGAGATCGGTCCGCTGCTGGCCGAGGCCGATTCGCTCAAGTCCTTCCTGGAGAGCAAGAACGTACCGGGCGTGGAAGCATTGCGCATCGACATCGACCGCGCGAAGCCCGAGATGCCCATCATCATCGACCGCGCCAAGGCCCGCCGCCTGAACGTGAGCACCTACGCCGTGGCCGATGCCATCCGCACCGCGCTCTTCGGCAAGGAGGTGAGCACCTACCGGATCGAAGGCGACGACGACGATTACAAGATCATGGTACGCCTGCAGGACGACCAGCGCTACGACGTGGGCACCATCATGAACATGAACATCACTTTCCGCGACATGCTCAACGGACAGATCCGCCAGGTGCCCATCAGCGCCGTGGCGAAGGAGGAGCTGCAGCAGCACCTTCAGCGCCATCAAGCGCACCGACCTGAAGCGCGTGGTGACCGTGAGCAGCAACGTGATCGCCGGATACAATGCAACGAGGTGATCGCGGAGATGAAGGACGCCATGACCGGCTACGAGAAGGACGAACGTTTCGGCATGGCCTTCACCGGTCAGCAGGAGGACCAGATGAAGGAGATGGCCTTCCTCGGCAAGGCCTTCCTGATCGCCATCTTCATCGTGTTCCTCATCATCGTGTGGCAGTTCAACAGCATCAGCTGGCCCTTGGTGATCCTCAGCACGGTGCTCTTCAGCACCATCGGTGTGTTCCTCGGCCTGATCGTGTTCCGCATGGACTTCATCATCCTCATGACCATGCTCGGCATCATTTCGCTGATCGGCGTGGTGGTGAACAACGCCATCGTGCTCATGGACTTCGCGAAGCTGCTCTTCGAACGGCAGAAGGAGAAGCGCGGCCTTCCGGAAACGGCGGAACTGCCCATCGACGCCACGCGCGAAGCACTGATCATCGCCGGCAAGACGCGTTTGCGACCGGTGCTGCTGACCGCCGTTACCGCCGTGCTGGGTCTGCTACCACTGGCTGTAGGCTTCAACCTGAACTTCGGCACCCTGCTCACCGAGCTCAACCCGCACATCCACATCGGTGGCGACAACGTGATCTTCTGGGGACCGCTCAGCTGGGCCGTGATCTATGGGCTCACCTTCGCGACCTTCCTCACCCTGATCATGGTGCCGGTGATGCTGCTGATCATCGCGAAGATCAAGCACCGCAGGCAGTGGAAGAAGAGTCTGCGCTCCTTGTGACCGCCATGAGCGCGCAAGCGCTGTGTAAGTGATCGCATACCATTCGCACTTGGAACGGCCTCCTCAGAGGTCGTTCCCCTTTTCCATCCGGAATGAACACCTGATCCGTTATTGATGGTTCCGTTGCAGCACGCACGCGTCGCCCATTGGGATAAGTTCGCTTGATGTTCCGCTCCTTGCTCCGCGCGTTCACCCTCCTCACCATAGGCCTGTGCCCGTTGTTCGCGCTGGCGCAAACGGGCACCGGCGTGGTGCGCGGCACCGTGCGCGATGAACGCAACGGACAGCCGCTTGCGGCAGTGCGGATCGAAGTGATCACGCGCGATTCAACCTTCACAACGGCCACCGACGGCCAGGGACAGTTCCATGCGGATGCCGTGCCTGTGGGCATCCATGCGCTTCGCCTTTCGCTGAGCGGGTATGAGACCTTGCTCGTTCCGGAGCTCTGGGTGCGGGCAGGAAAGCAGGAATACCTGGAACTCAAGCTCAGTGCGGAGGTCAGCACACTGAAAGAAGCCGAAGTGGTCGCGGTGCGACGGACAGTGGCGGAAGGTTCGCTCACCATCACGGTGGAACAGAGCCTGCGCTACCCGGCCATGTTCTTCGATCCCGCGCGGGTGGCCGGAAGCGCAGCGGCCGTGGGCACGGCGAACGACCAGGCGAACCACCTCACCATACGGGGCAACAGCCCGAACGCCAATGCGTGGTTGCTGGAGGGTGCGGAAATGGTGAACCCGAACCACCTCTCGAACGCCGGCACGCAGACCGACCTGCCTACGCTGAGCGGCGGCGGCGTGAACATCCTGAGCGCACAGATGCTCGGCACCTCGCGCCTGCTCACCGGCAACCTTCCCATGGATCGCGGCAACGCGCTCGGCGGCATCATGGACATGAACCTGCGTCCGGGCAACAACACGGAACAGGAATGGACGGTGCAGGCCGGATTGATCGGCCTCGATGTGGCCACGGAAGGCCCGTTCAGCAAAGGGAAGCGCGGCTCGTACCTCGCGAACTACCGCTATTCAACGCTCGGTCTGTTGAGCGCCGCAGGCGTGGAGCTCGGGGATGAGGCGATCAACTTCCAGGACCTGTCATTGCACGTGACTCTGCCGTTCGGTCAGCGCGGCGAAGTGCGGGTGTTCGGCCTGGGAGGTGCCAGTAGCAACATGTTCAAAGCGGATAATGATACCGCGAACTGGGAATACGACAAGGACAGTTCGGACATCACATACACCGCCAAGACCGGCTCGGCCGGTGCGAGTTTGAAGCTTCCCATCGGCGAGCGAGGCACGCTGCGCACAACGGTGTTGCTCTCGGCCACGGAACAGGAGCGCGAGCAGGTCAACTACAACACGGACCTCACGGAAGTCTGGCGTGGAACAGTTGCCTTGGCGGAACAGAAGCTCTCCTTGGTGGCCGCGTACGACGGGGCTGTGGGCGGGCGATTCCGTTACACCATCGGCGGATCGGCCATGGAACGCACCCTCACCAACGTGCTGGATGAGCAGGTCACGGGTTGGTTGCTGCGGCCGTATGCGAACGGACGCTGGTCGGCCACAGAGCGGTTGCAGCTTTCGTTAGGAATGGGCTATGCGCAGTACACATTCAACAACAGCAACGCCATGGAGCCCCGCGCCTCGGTGCAGTGGCGCATGCGCAAGGACCGTCGCATTTCGCTTTCCTACGGTTGGCGGTCCATGCTCCCCTGGCAGCAGGTGATGAATGTGCGCTTCAACGAGAGCACGCCGTGGAACGAGGACATCGGGCTCACGCGTTCGGAGGACATCGTGCTCGGCTATGATCATCCGTTCAACGAGAAGGTGACCTTGCATGTGGAAGGATACCAGCAGAACGTGTCCGATATGGGCATTCCCGATCCGCGCTACACCTGTGGCGGAGGTGTTGTGGATGGTCATCTGGTGAACGCATGGGACTCGCCCGTGCTTTTCGACCTGACCACAACCGGCAAAGCCACCAACACCGGGATCGAGGTGACGCTGGCCCATACGTTCGCAAATGGGTACTTCTACCAGGTAAATGGTACCGTGTACGACAGCCAATACGAGCTCGGCGGCATATCGACCAACACCCGTTGGAACGGCAACTACCGCGCGAACGTGATGGGCGGTGCCGAGTGGGCAAAGACCAAGGAGGATCGCGTAAGGACCTGGGGGTCAGCGGTCGTCTGTCGGTGGCGGGGGGCCTTCGCTACACGCCGATCATCGCTGAACCACGCAAGGGTTTCCGCTACTACGGCGCACCCTGGTCGGCCCAGTTGAACGACTTCTTCCGCATGGACCTGCGCGTATACCTGAAGCGCGATCGCAAGGGCCGCACCGGCATGTGGGCGCTTGACCTGCAGAACGCAATGAACACGCAGAACGAAGCCTACGTGTATTTCGACCAGCGCAAGGACGCGGCGGTGACGAAGTACCAACTGGGCCTCATCCCCAACCTCAGCTACCGCATCGAATTCTGACCCCACATGAAAAAGATCCTGCACCTCCTGCCTGGCCCTGATCTTCGCCGTGTTCGCGTATTTGAACCTGAACGACCCGGATGCGACGATCTGGGTGTTGGCGTATGCCTCCGTTGCGGTCCTGTTCGCGCTCTCGCTCGGTGTGTGGTCCGATCATCGCGTGACGCTCGGCCTGGCCACGGCGCTTTTCATGTGGATGCTCACCATGCTCCCGGGGATGATGGCCTGGTTCCGCGACGGCATGCCGTCGATCACAGAGGAGATGAAGGCTACAGAGCCGCATATTGAAGTGGTGCGCGAATTCCTCGGGTTGCTCATCGCCGTTACCGCGCTCGTCTATCTGGGCCTTTCTCAGCGCGTAACACGTACGCGCAGCTGAACACGGTAGAGGCCGCCACGGATGAAGACCTTCATCGCCATCATCACCGGTCCTGTGTTGGGCCTGTTGGCGTTTTTGCTGTTGAAGCACTTTGGCGCCGCACAGGCCGCCATGGCCGGGACCGTGGCGTGGATGGCCGTGTGGTGGATCACCGAGGCCGTGCCCATTCCCATCACGTCCCTTCTGCCGATCGTGCTGTTCCCACTATTCGGCATCGCTGAACTGGGCGCCACCACAGCGTACTACGGCAAGGAGGTGATCTTCCTCTTTCTCGGCGGATTCCTGCTGGCCCTCGGCATTGAACGCAGCGGCCTTCACCGGCGCCTGGCCTTGATGATCGTGGCCCGCGTTGGTGCCTCTCCTTCTCGACTGGTCCTGGGTACGCTGCTCTCGACCGGTCTGCTGAGCATGTGGATCAACAGCACCGCCGCCGTGCTGGTGATGTTGCCGATCGCGCTGAGCCTGGAGACCCATGCAAAGGGACATGATCGCTTCGGCGTGATGCTCTCGCTCGCCGTCGCCTACGGGGCCAGCATCGGCGGCATGGCCACACCCGTGGGCACACCACCGAACCTGGTGTTCATGAGCCTGTGGAAGCAACAGTTCCCGCATCTGCCTCCGATCGGCTTCGGCCAGTGGATGCTGTTCGGCGTGCCCTATGCACTTCTCTTCCTGCTGTTCACCTGGCTGCTGATGACACGCGTGCTCTACCCCATGCAGCGCGCAGGTCTGGTGGACCACAAGGCCGTGGGTGCCCAACTATCCGAACTTGGTCCAACCTCGCGCGATGAACTTCTGGCCGCGTTGGTCTTCGCCGCCACGGCCGTGTTGTGGATCACCGGCGACGATATCCAGTTCAGTACATCCTTCACCCTGCATGGCTGGCGGAGCGCGTTGGGCTTGAAGGCGCTGGGCGATCCCGCCGTGGCCATCGTCGGCGGACTGCTCCTCTTCCTCGATCCCTTCCGCAGCGCGCGGTCAGGCAGCCGAACCCGATCGGCGCATGTTGCTGGATTGGGACTTCGCCCAGGCGCGCATTCCGTGGGGGGTGATGCTATTGATCGGCAGCGGATTCGCGATAGCGGGTGGGATCGATGCCAGCGGGCTCAGTGCGACCATCGGAACGGCCATGGCCGGCATGTATACCGGTTCCCAGGTATTGCAGGTGGCGGCCGTGGGCAGTGGCGTCACCTTGTTGAGCGAGCTGGGGTCCAACACGGCCGTCGCCGGTCTGGTGCTGCCGATCATGGCCAACACAGCGACCGGCTGGGGCATGAGCCCCCAGTCCCTGATGATCCCCGCGACCCTCGCCGCAAGCTGCGGGTTCATGCTGCCCATCGCATCGCCCATGCAGGCCATCGTGTTCGCCAGCGGAAAGCTGAGCGTGAAGCAGATGATGCGCGCAGGCGTCTGGATGGACCTGCTCGGTGTGTTGCTGCTGGTGGTCCTGTGGTGGCTGCTCGGTGCCGTGGTCTTTGGCTGAGACCCGCACTGGAACGCCAAAAGGCCCCCTCGAGATGAGGAGGCCTTTCAGCAGGTTCAGGTCCAACTCTATCTACTGCACGATCAAACGGCCGGTTCCGGCGCTCTTGCCGATCGACCAGTCGGTACTGATACACACCGGCCTCTGCACGGATCCGAGCAGAAATGGCATACGCATCTCCTGTCCCGCCATCACTGATCCAGCGATCGGCCGCTACACGACCGCTCGGCCATTGAGGTCGAGAATGTTCAGCTCGAACATGCCCTTCTCCGGGGCCGGAAGACGATCACACATTGTCCCTGAACGGATTCGGTGCCACTGTTACCTCAAGCGCCTTCTCATCGATGCCCTTGCAGCAGTCCTCGGTAACGGGGATTACCTGCTGCACGGTGGTGGTGTTGCCACAATCATCCGTGGCCGAGTACGTGCGCACGAGCTGGCATTGCTTGTGCACTCATCCCAGCCGAACTCATCCGATACCTCCACCTTCACATCCTGGTCGCAGTTGTCCACGGCCTTGCACTCGGCCGGCTTCGGCAGATATTTGCAGTTGACCTCGGTGGGCGGGTTGCTCAGGTCGCACACGATCTGCGGTGGGGTGGTGTCCATCACATGGATCGTTTGGGTGGCGGTACCCATGTTGCCGCAGTCATCCACGGCCCAGTAGGTGCGCACGATGATGTAGTTGCCCTCGCATCCGCCAGGCTTCACGGCATCCACCGTGTACACGTTCAACCAGCCCTTGCAGTTATCCTCGGCATACACCTCGCCGTCCGCCTCGGGAACCTGATCGCATTCCACCTGCTTGTCCTGGGGCACGTTCATGATCACCGGTGCCTGGGTGTCCATGATGATGAACTCCTGCACGCAATAGGCGGTATCGCCCGTGTTGTCGGCCAGCGTCCAGTAACGGGTCACCGTGCGTGGGCAGTAGCCCAGCGTGATGTCGTAGTAGGTGGCATACACGATCGGAGGGCAGTTCGGGTCCTTGCGGAACAAGGGGTAACCGATGTCATCGGGTTCCAACGACGTGCCACACTCCACCTTCTTGGGTTGCGGGCATTCGATGATGATGGGGGGGCAGTCGTTGCAGTTCTCCTTGCCTACGCTCACTTCGGCCATGGCACTGCAACCGTTCTCGTTCTCCGCCTCCACCGTGTACACGCCTTCAACGAACACCACAACGCTGGCGCCGGTGGCGTTGAATCCGTTGGGGCCCATCCATGTGTAGGTCACCTCGCCGGGTCCACTTGCACTGATCGTAACGCCACTTCCGTCGCAAGGCACAGTACCACCCTGCGTCGTGAGTTCCAGTCCGGTGTTCAGCAGTTCAACAACCGCCTCATCGGTGTTCGTGCAACCGTTGTCGCCGGTAACAGTGAGGACATAGGTGCCTCCCTCGGTAACGACCGGGTTCGGGGCGTTGCTGGTGAAGCCGTTGGGACCGGTCCAGCTGATCGTGCCATTTCCGAGGCCGCTGAGCTGAACGCTGGTGTTGTCGCACGTGATGAAACCACCGGTTGCGATCGCCGTGGGGAGTGTGTTGTCCTGCTCGAGCGTGGCCTGCGTGGTCGCAGAACATCCGTTCGGGGCGGTGACCGTTAGTACGTAGGTGCCGGGCACGCTCACAGTGATGGTCTGGCTCGCGCTGGTGAAGCTGTTAGGACCGCTCCAGCTGAAGCTTGACCCAGTCACCGTGCTATTGCCCGTGATGTTCGTGCTCGTCGTATTGCAGTCCAAGGGGAAGAAGAACCCGATGAACGCATCCGGCACATTCGTGTCCCCGATCACTTGTGCACTCGCCGTGCTCGTGCAACCGTTCGCACCCGTCACCGTGAGCACATACGTGCCGGCGACCGATACCGTCGGGTTCTGTGCATTGCTCGTGAAGCTGTTCGGTCCCGTCCAGGAGAACGTGCCGTTGCCGCTGCCGCTCAACTGAACGCTCAGCGTGGTGCAGGTCAAGGTGCCACCACCAGCTTGTGCACCGGGTGCAGCGTTGTCCAGTTCCACCACGGCCTGCGCGGTGCTCGTGCAACCGTTCGCGCCGGTCACCGTCAGCATATACGTACCAGCGTACCGTTACCGTGGGGTTCTGTTCGTTGCTCGTGAAGCTGTTCGGTCCCGTCCAGGAGAACGTGCCGTTGCCGCTGCCGCTCAATTGAACGCTCAGCGTGGTACAGGTCAAGGTGCCACCACCAGCTTGTGCACCGGGGCACATTCGTCCAGTTCCACCACAGCCTCGCCGTGCTCGTGCAACCGTTCGCGCCCGTCACCGTCAGCACATACGTACCAGCTACCGTTACCGTCGGGTTCTGTGTCGTTGCTCGTGAAGCCGTTCGGACCCGTCCAGGAGAACGTGCCGTTGCCGCTGCCGCTCAATTGAACGCTCAGCGTGGTGCAGGTCAAGGTGCCACCACCAGCTTGTGCGCCGGGTACAGCGTTATCCTGTTCCACCACGGCCTCGCCGTGCTCGTGCAACCGTTCGCGCCGGTCACCGTCAGCATATACGTACCAGCTACCGTTACCGTGGGGTTCTGTGCGTTGCTCGTGAAGCTGTTCGGTCCCGTCCAGGAGAACGTGCCGTTGCCGCTGCCGCTCAACTGAACGCTCAGCGTGGTACAGGTCAAGGTGCCACCACCAGCTTGTGCACCGGGTACAGCGTTGTCCAGTTCCACCACGGCCTGTGCGGTGCTCGTGCAACCGTTCGCGCCGGTCACTGTCAGCACATACGTACCAGCTACCGTTACCGTGGGGTTCTGTTCGTTGCTCGTGAAGCTGTTCGGTCCCGTCCAGGAGAACGTGCCGTTGCCGCTGCCGCTCAACTGAACGCTCAGCGTGGTGCACGTCAATGTGCCACCACCAGCTTGTGCACCGGGTGCAGCGTTGTCCAGTTCCACCACGGCCTGTGCGGTGCTCGTGCAACCGTTCGCGCCCGTTACCGTGAGCATGTACGTTCCAGCAACCGTCACCGTCGGGTTCTGATCGTTGCTCGTGTAGCCGTTCGGTCCCGTCCAGGAGAAGTGCCGTTGCCGCTGCCGCTCAACTGAACGCTCAGCGTGGTGCACGTCAAGGTGCCACCACCAGCTTGTGCACCGGGTGCAGCGTTGTCCAGTTCCACCACGGCCTGTGCGGTGCTCGTGCAACCGTTCGCGCCGGTCACCGTCAGCACATACGTACCAGCTAACGTCACCGTGGGGTTCTGTTATCGCTGGTGAAGCTGTTCGGGCCCGTCCAGGAGAACGTACCGTTGCCGCTGCCTTGCAGTTGTACACTCAGCGTGGTACAGGTCAAGGTGCCACCACCAGCTTGTGCACCGGGTACAGCGTTGTCCAGTTCCACAACAGCCTGTGCGGTGCTCGTGCAACCGTTCGCGCCCGTTACCGTGAGCATGTACGTTCCAGCAACCGTCACCGTCGGGTTCTGATCGTTGCTCGTGTAGCCGTTCGGGCCCGTCCAGGAGAACGTGCCGTTGCCGCTGCCGCTCAACTGAACGCTCAGCGTGGTACAGGTCAAGGTGCCACCACCAGCTTGTGCTCCGGGCACATTCGCATTTCCAGCTCCACCACAGCCTCGCCGTGCTCGTGCAACCGTTCGCGCCCGTCACCGTCAGCACATACGTACCAGCTACCGTTACCGTGGGGTTCTGTGCGTTGCTCGTGAAGCTGTTCGGTCCCGTCCAGGAGAACGTGCCGTTGCCGCTGCCGCTCAACTGAACGCTCAGCGTGGTGCAGGTCAAGGTGCCACCACCAGCTTGTGCACCGGGTACAGCGTTATCCAGTTCCACCACGGCCTGCGCGGTGCTCGTGCAACCGTTCGCGCCGGTCACCGTCAGCACATACGTACCAGCTACCGTTACCGTGGGGTTCTGTGCATTGCTCGTGTAGCCGTTCGGACCCGTCCAGGAGAACGTGCCGTTGCCGCTGCCGCTCAACTGAACGCTCAGCGTGGTGCAGGTCAAGGTGCCGCCCGTGGCTTGAGCGCCAGGTGCAGCGTTGTCCAGTTCAACAACAGCCTGTGCAGTGCTCGTGCAGCCGTTCGTGCCCGTCACCGTCAGCGTGTAGGTTCCAGCAACCGATACTGTCGGGTTCTGCTGTGCGCTGGTGAAGTTGTTCGGACCGGTCCAACCGTAGGTGCCGTTGCCGCTGCCGCTCAACTGAACGCTCAGCGTGGTGCACGTCAAGGTGCCACCCCCAGCTTGTGCGCCGGGCACATTCGCATCCAGTTCCACCACAGCCTGCGCCGTGCTCGTGCAACCGTTCGCGCCGGTCACCGTCAGCACATACGTACCAGCTACCGTTACCGTGGGATTCTGTGCGTTGCTCGTGAAGCCGTTCGGACCCGTCCAGGAGAACGTGCCGTTGCCGCTGCCGCTCAACTGAACGCTCAGCGTGGTGCAGGTCAAGGTGCCGCCCGTGGCTTGAGCGCCAGGTGCAGCGTTGTCCAGTTCAACAACAGCCTGTGCAGTGCTCGTGCAGCCGTTCGTGCCCGTCACCGTCAGCGTGTAGGTTCCAGCAACCGATACTGTCGGGTTCTGCTGTGCGCTGGTGAAGTTGTTCGGACCGGTCCAACCGTAGGTGCCGTTGCCGCTGCCGCCCAGTTGCACGCTCGATACGTTGCAGTTCAACACACCGCCCGTGGCCTGTGCGCCAGGTACAACATTGTCCAGTTCAACAACAGCCTGCGCAGTGCTGGTGCAGCCGTTCGTGCCCGTCACCGTCAGCGTGTAGGTTCCAGCAACCGATACTGTCGGGTTCTGCTGTGCGCTGGTGAAGTTGTTCGGACCGGTCCAACCGTAGGTGCCGTTGCCGCTGCCGCCCAGTTGCACGCTCGATACGTTGCAGTTCAGCACACCGCCCGTGGCCTGTGCGCCAGGTGCAGCGTTGTCCAGTTCAACAACAGCCTGTGCAGTGCTCGTGCAACCATTCGCGCCCGTCACCGTCAGCGTATAGGTTCCAGCAACCGATACCGTCGGGTTCTGCTGTGCGCTGGTGAAGTTGTTCGGACCGGTCCAACCGTAGGTGCCGTTGCCGCTGCCGCCCAGTTGCACGCTCGATACGTTGCAGTTCAGCACACCGCCCGTGGCTTGAGCGCCAGGTGCAGCGTTGTCCAGTTCAACAACAGCCTGTGCAGTGCTCGTGCAGCCGTTCGTGCCCGTCACCGTCAGCGTGTAGGTTCCAGCAACCGATACTGTCGGGTTCTGCTGTGCGCTGGTGAAGTTGTTCGGACCGGTCCAACCGTAGGTGCCGTTGCCGCTGCCACCCAGTTGCACGCTCGATACGTTGCAGTTCAGCACACCGCCCGAAGCCTGAGCGCCGGGGGCAGTGTTGTCTGTCGTTACATCCACTAGATCGGTGTTGCTGCAACCGGTCTGTGGAACCGTTACCGTTAACGTGTAGGTGCCGGCTGCGTTCACGGTCACATTGGCCGTTCCTCCACCGGATACGATGCCTGGACCGCTCCAGCTGAAGCTCACACCCTGCGTGGATGAAGTGCCCTGCAGGACCACTTGTGCGTTGTTCAAACACGTGATCACCGCATCATCACCAGCGTTCGCATTCGGCTGGCCACCGCCACCGATCGAGACCGGGAGCACCACACTGCATTGTTGGGCGTCCGTAATGGTCACGCTGTAGCTGCCGCCTGGAACGCCAGTAAGCGTTGCGCCGACAGCACCCGTGCTCCACACATAGCTATATCCCGGAGTTCCGCCTGAGCCGCTCGCTGTGGCAGATCCATTGCTGTTGCCACATGTGGCATTGGTCACTTGCGCGCTACCGCCAACGGCTGTCGGCTGTCCTACCATGAACGTCGCACTGGCCGGACACTGGGTTGCGTCGGTCACTGTCACACTGTACGATCCGGCTGCCAGGCCCACTGCAGTCTGCGTGGTCTGGCCGTTGCTCCACAAATACGAGAAAGGGCCGGTGCCGGTGGATGTTGCCGTGATGGATCCCGTGGCCGTGCCGTTGCACGTTGCATTGTTCACCACCGCCGTAACGGTATTGATGTTCACGGTCACCACCTGGTCAGCTGCTCCGGCGAGCACACAGGCATCGCCACCGATGATCCTGCGGATGAAGGTCTTCACGTTCACCACCCCGACCTGCGAACCCTGCAGGTTCTGGTTAGTGGCACCGGAAATGTTCGTCCAGTTGACACTGTCCGTGCTGATCTGCCATTGGAAGGTGGCTGCGGATCCGAGGGATGGATAGACACTTGCCGTGTTATTGCGCACGATGGTGGGCAATACATAGCTCGGGTTCGAACCCGTAATATCACCAGGTACAGCACCCGCACAAATGGTCTGACTGCCGTTGATCGTGTTGTCGAGGATATCGGGCGGATTCGCCCAGACCACCAGGCCGGGCTCATAGCGGCTGGTCGGGCTGTTCTTGGTTGTATTCAGCGCGCCTTGTGTGAGCGGGATGTTGTTGCTCTGTGCTGTGACGATGGTGTAGATGCGGCAATCATTGAACTTGATGCCACGCTCGCCCACCGGGTCGTAATCATCCGCCGTACCGCCATAGTAGGTGCTGAAAAGCAGGCTCCCCAGATCGTTCGTCAGCTTGAAGAAGACCTTGTCGTTGCTGCCCTGGTTGGTGGTTTGCAGAGGCACGTTGGGTGAAGCGCTCACCGGGAAGTTCGTGCTGTTGGTGTAGCCGAACACGAAGACGTCGTTGTTCAGGTCCGTGTTCAGGCCCATCATGTTGACCTCGTTGTTCGTGCCGCCGACGTATGTGCCCGAGAGAAAGGTCTGGTCGATGCCCATGCGCGCGACATAGAAGTCGTTATTGCCGTTCGGCGAGGCATCGTACGCGCCGCCGATATTCGCGGCGGCAAGGCCCGTGGTCACACCACCGAAGACCAGTTCGATCCCTGTTCACGTTGAACTCCATGCACAACAGGCTTGCGCTCTCGTTGGCCGCGGAGGAGAAGTAGGAGGACCAGGTGGTACTGCCAGCCCCCGTGAGTCGCTGTAAAAAGCCGGCGCTTGTGCCACCGCGCACGCTCTGGCGCGGCGTGGTGGTCGGGAAGTTGGTGCTGCTCGTGTTGCCGCCTACGAAGAGGTCGCCGCTCACAGGGTTGTTCAGCATGATGCTCGCACGGTCCGCACCGCTTCCGCCGTTGTTGCGCATCCATACGAGGCTCGACAGGTCCTGGTTGATGCGGAATACCAGGGCATCCGTGCCGCCCGCGTTCGTGTTGCTCGCCCCGCTCCCCGCATTCAAGGTGAGCAAGTTGGTGCTGGTGGTGCTGCCGCATACGAATACGTCGCCGTTAGGCGCGGTGCGCACGTCGTAGTTGTCATCGGCACCGTTACCGCCCACCACGGCAGCCTTGATCGAGTTGCCGGCCTGGTTGATCTTCAACACGAACACGTCGATGTCCGCCTGCGCTTGCTGATTGAGGCTGCTGCCCGTGAAGGCGGTACCTCCCAGTGTGCGGGAAGTTGGTGCTACTGGTCTGGCCGGTGATGTACAGGTTGCCGTCAGGGCCCTGCTCCATCGCGTAGGGGTTATCATCACCACTGCCGCCGATGTACGTCTGCCATACGCGTGTGCCGGAGCCACCGATAACAGCAGGCTCGAGGTATTTGCCCACGATGGTCTCCAAATTGCCGTTCGCCGTTACGTCGAATGCGCCCACGGTGATGTTGTCCGTAGTACCGACCACGCGGGCCACCATGTAGATGGCACCATCGCTCGGGTCCACCCAGATGGCATGCCCGTGATTGTCGCCTGAGCTGTTCGTGTTCACCCATGTGCTCCAGCGCATGGCGATGGGGTCGATCACCAAGGGTTGCGCTCGATCATAAGCCCCGAGTGTGAATCCCAGAATATTGTCACCGCTTATACGGTAACGCGCCTCTACGGCTTTCTCGCGACCGTTGATGCGCTGGTATACCACTGGTGCCGGGTACGTCATCTCCCCGAGACTGGTCGGCATGACAAGTTCCCCCTTGTTGTTCACGCGCAGGTGCTCTATGCCCTTGATCTCAATGGCGATATCACGTGGGTCGCTTCCGGGTTTGCAGATGATGTCATACTCCAACGCTCCATCGGCCGCCGGGTAGTATCGTACATCGGTGGCGCGATACACATTGGTGTACCACACCTCCTGATAACTGTGCACACCAATAGCCTCTTTCCCGCCGGTGAAGTAGTTGTTCAGCTCCTCATGCGCCTTGCGGCTCTCCACCTTCATCTCCGGGGCGGAGTTCAGAAAGTGGAGCATCCAGCCATGCCCGCGTTCGCGCCAGATCAGGGGACGGTGCGGTTTACCATCGTGCATTTCCTGCTCGATCCGCATGCCCTCCTCCTGTCGCGCGTTCACCGCCGCCGGATCATAGGCCTTCATGACCATCCCATCACGGGTGGCCAGGGCCTGCCCGAACGGAAAGTCGGCCTTGAACAGAACCGCGTTCGAGAACTGGCCCTTGTTCTCCGTGAAGTGAAGCGCTTGATCGTGATCATGGAGCATTGACTCAAGATCCCGATCTGGAGCGGTTCGCTGGACCGTTTGTCCCCGAGCGCAAAGCACGGCGGAGAGAGCCAGCAGAGTAATCAGGTTCTTCATGTTCGTAGGGATTGGTTTTCGCGTTCTTGGTGTTTCGGGCATACTGTTCAAATGCTGGAGGAGATCATCAGGGTCGTTCCCAATAGCACAAGGCACCAGAATTCCAGGTCGGTCATTGCGGCAATGACCTGCCCTTTCAGGTGGGTCATCACGTCCATGCTGCCCTTGCGGGAGCGGGGAGTGCTGACGTGCTCAATTCCGTGCTTCATCGCTGTGGTCCTTGCTAGTGTCCAAGTAGCCCAGGGCCGATCGATAAGAGGAAGAGCGAGGTCAAAACTGGTACGATCCGCTGCGGATGTCAATACTCGTCGACATTATTTTGCCATTCGTCGATAGTTTTTGCTGTTTCAGCCTGAGGCACAAGACCACAGCAACCGGCTGCGGCAGGGGCCAAAAAAGACCGCCGGCCCCTTGTGGGACCGGCGGTCTTGGTGTCTGACAGGTCGGAAAGAACAGGCTACGGGATCTGCTCCACGCGCGTGTTGTTCGGTGTGGTGCTGCCCACGTTCACGAGGATCACGTCACGGTCATTCGCACCGCCCGTGTAGCTGACGATGCCGTTCATGTTGGTATCCTCGATGTAATACCCGTTCACCGTGTTGTTCGGCGTGGTGCTTCCTACGCGCACCAGGATCGGGTCACGATCATTGCCGGCACCCGTGTAGGACAAGGTTCTGTTGTACGACACGTCGCCGGTGCGAAGCGCATGCACGGTGCCCACCGTGGTCTGTGCATCCGTTCCGTAGGTGGCCGTGGCCGGTGCGGAGAAGTTGATGGTGACGGGCACGTTGGTGAGCGCTGCAGCTGTGGCGCTCATACAGCCCAAATGATTCCGATGCCGAACGGCCACATAGTAGCTGTTCGGTGGCGCGGTAAGGGTCACCGGCGATATTCCGTCCAAAGCCACCACATCGCCATCGCATTGCACCAGTGCAGCGCAGCTTGCGATCACGGTGGTGGGCGTTGCGGCGTTGCGCAGTTCCACGATCAGCCAATCCACAATAGCGTTGCTGCCCGTTACCGTGAACACCGATGCAGCCACCGTTCCACCAGCACCCGGCGATCCCGTGAACGAATAGCCCAAGGCCGTGTAGGGCTGTGTGTTGGGCAGCAATGATGCAGCACGCAGTGCATCGCTCATGAGGCCGGTGCCCGTGTTGTAAGGACCTTCCAGCATGACCTTCGGTGATACCTGAATGGTGGTAGGCGCCAGCGTGGGGATCAGGCACCAGGAGTTGATGGTGCCCTCATCCTGGGCAACGACATCCTGAACGGTGAGTGTCCAGGTCCCTTCCAGCAGCTGCCCATTGAACCCCGCCAGCGATGCTGCTGGGATCACATACAGGTTGTTCATGGGGCAGGTGGTACCCACAGCACCGTTCACACCGGTCTGATCGAACTCCACGATGATGTTGTCGTTGTTGGTGCACAGCCCGGCGCTGATCAGGTTCACCGTGGTGTTCGCCGGGCTCCTCAACGAAAGTCGGAGGTCGCTCACATACGTATGCGTGATGTTCACGTACACGTTCAGATCGGTGATGGTGGCCCCGCTCTGCGAGGGTACCACGATGGTGCTGGTCGTGGTAGCGTTATCGGCGATAGCCGTGGACGTGGTGTTCGTGAACGCTCCACATCCTGCGCCCGGGGCATTGCAGTCCTTCACGAAGTTGCTCTGCGTGAAGTTGCACTGCGCAAAAAGGTTGTGCACCAGCGTCACGTTCACAGGGGAACCGCTCGTGTAATTGCCAAAGGGGCCGTAGCTTCCTGACGCTGTCACCGTCTGCACGGTCACCGGCACACTCGGACCTCCCGCATCCGGGTCGATCTGGATATCGATGGACGTGGCGCTGCCCAGTGATGTAAGGTTGACGCTCACCGAATAGTTCGTTGTGCCGATGCATGTGCCCGTCACCACGGCCGTGGGCGCAGTGCAACAACTGGTGCCATTGGAGGTGACCGCCGTGAGCGTCTGGTTACAGGCCGCATTTCCGTTGTGCCGCACCTGCACCGCCACGTTGGTACCGAAGCCATAAGTGCCCACCACATAGGTGCCAGGCGTTCGCGTGCTGTTGAAGGTCTGCGAGGCTCCGTTCACCGAGGTGTACACATCATAGTTCACCGCATCGCCGTTCGCGCCTATCGTCACGGACAGGGTGAACGTACCCGCTCCGCAATTGTCCGCCAGGTTCTCCGAAACGGTAGGTGCCGTGCAGCCCACCACGGGGAAGGAGAACTTGAACATGCGGGTGCTCCATGCGGCGGCCGGGTTGTACATGGCGGTTCCATAGAACGAAAGCCCGTCCGAAGGATCCACGTCCAACGAGTTGTAATCCCCATAGCGGTTGTTGGTGTGGGAGGCGCTGCCCGCCACGATGCTCGTCTCCGCAAAGGTCATCTGCCCCAGGGGATCGTTCTTGTAACGCCCCGTGTACCGCACACTCGGGTAGATGTTCCCGCCAATGGTCCCTGCAATGTTGTAGGCCAATCCGATGTCGCCGTTCTCATTGATCGCGATCGTGGGCATCCAGCGGTCGTTCGCGTCCGGGGAATATGTCCCTTGCTGGTAGATGCTCCACGGATTTGTGTAACCGCCGGTGCGATGCAGCTCATACCAGCGCAAGCCCGCCGCGGTCCGTTGTATTCACATCAACGGCATGGGTGCACACGATGGCCTCGTAGCCGCTGATGTTGCGGTAGCATATGCGGTTCATGAGCAATTCGCGGAGGGGATCCATGGTCTGTGTGCCCGGCTGCGTGATGCAGTTGAGCGTGGTGTAGCCGCACAGTCCGGAGTCGAATGCATCGGTGGTCAGGAAGGTGGGACCTGTGATGGTCGAGCTTGCCGGCGTGGCCACGTTGTAATTGATGTTCCAGATCTCCAGGCGATCGGCCGGTGCCCCCCATGCCGCATCGGCCATGCGCATGAACATCGCCGGAGCTCCGGCGGGTGGCGCCGTGCCGCCATCATAGGTGACGGGCGTGGTGCTCTGGAAGGCGATGGTACCATAGGATGAAACGGCGAACCGGACCACCGTTCCGGCCGAGCCAGTAAGCATGCTGGCGCGGGGCAACACGTAAATGGCCGGCGTGGCCTCGTTGGTGGTCACCACGTAGCAGTTGTTCCATACCGCATACTTCGGATAGTCGGGGAAGTTGGTGGCCTGATAGGAGTACGCATACCATGAACCCAGAGGGTCGGCGGTCTGGCTGATGGCCACCAGCAGTTTGTTACCCGAGGCACTGAACTCGCTCATCAGCCAGCGGTCGGCCATGGCATCATAGAGGACGATCGGGTCGCCTGCGCCGCCAACGGATCCGGTGAAGTTGTCCAGATAGGTCTGCACACCCAGTGCGGTCAGGCTCTTGTTGAAGATCCGGAAATAGGCGCCGGAGGATCCGTTGATCGATCTGGATCACGTGGTTGGGACCCACCTCCAGGCAAGGGTCCGCCGGGCTCACGCCCGTGTTCCCCTGGCCGTTCACCGAAAGGTCCACAGCGCGGTCAAAGCCATGAAGCGGAGCGGCCGTCTGCCAGGCCGGATCAACTCCGTGCGGAAGTGGATCTTCCACGATCACCGGGTTGCCACGACGACCTTCCAGCTCCTCTTCCGCCTCTTCGTTCTCGCCGATGAGGCCGCGGTCATCGCGCACGCGCTCATCCCTGAACCGCTGTGTTTGATCGAAGGCGATGAACGGCACGGTGGTCCCGAGGAACTCCAGCGGTATGGTGCGATCAACCGTGTATTTCATCTGCTCCTGCGCGGAGCTGGACAAGGCGCTGCACACGCCGATAACGAGGATCGAGTTTCTGAGGAACTGCATGCGTTCAGAGCTAGGTGGGTCGAAATGAACTGCGGAGAGCCCTGCAAATTAGAGAGATCGCAGGGAACGGGACATGATCGAGCGCTGGACCGGGAATCTCCGGGACGATAACGCGGGATACACGCCGGACGTGGACCTCAGTCGTGGAACTTCAACACCCCCGCCTTCACCGTGGTAGGCAGGTGGTTCTCGCTCGGGGGAATAGGGCAGCTGTACTTGTCGTTGTACGCGCAATACGGGTTGTAGGCCTTGTTGAAGTCGAGGATCACCGTATCCGCCAACGGCGCCTTCAGGTCCAGGTACCGCCCTGCGCCATAGGTCTGCTCGCCGTTGGTGAGGTCGGTGAACGGCAGGAACAGGTAGCTGGGATAGCGCGGGTCAGGAACCGCATCCTCATAGACCGAGACCATGTACTCCACTCCCGTTAAGGGCGAACAACAGGGTTCCGTGGGTCTTGAACATGGGCTGGCGCGCCGTGCTGGTCTGCATGGCGAAGGGCTTCGGCATCCTTCACCGCTGTGAACCTGGCCTGCACACAGTAGGTGCTGTCCGGGGCGAACCGCGCGAGGTGGGTGAAGTGCGCCCGATCCTCCGCCTTCAGCGGCGATGTGGCACTGTCGGCGTATTCGGCATCCATGTGCGACCAGTACGCATCCAGGCTGTCGCGCCAGGCGTTCACGGCCGGAGCAAGCGTGTCCTGCGCCGCAACAGAGTGACCAATGCCGATCGCGGCAACCAGCAACAACCAACGCAGGAGGAGTATCATGTGCACAAAGATCGGTATCACTCCCCTTCCACCTTCACCCGCACCCCCTCGCTGTGGCTGCTGAACTCCGGCGCGTACATGCACATGGCCGTGGTGATGCCATTGCTGAAGTCGCCGGCATGCGTTACGCGCAGCGTGTATTCGAACACATACGTGCCCGGCGCAATGCGGTCGAAGAAGAAGTTCGTGCTCGCATCGCGGATGCTCTGGTAGTAGCCGAGGCCGCCCTGGTACTTGTAGCCGCTCAACGTTTCCGTGGGCTCAAGGCCCGAGGCACGCAGGTCCTTCATGTGCACGTAGTCAACGTACCGGTCGGTGCGCAGCTCGATGCGGATGGTGAGCTTGTCCCCTGCCTTCAGTTTCCGCGCACCGTTCAAGGCGATGAGCTTCGGGCCCTGATCACCCTGTTCAGTGAGCATCACCTGCTTCTTGATGCTGAACGGACTTTCGTGCGGTGTCACCTTGTCCATCGATTCCAAGTACTGCCAGTGCAGCGCGCCCCAGCTGGGCTTGTCCGCTTTGCTGGTGATGGTCACGGTGCCCTGGGTGTTGTTCACTTCAGCGGCCGACCAGGTCTTCTCGATGGTGCCCGTTCCCGCTTCCTTCCTGTCCACATTGACCACTTCGTTCCCCACGGTGATCACCGGTGCATCCGCTTCATCCAACCACGCATCACCGGTGAGCAGCAACGCATAGCACGCCTCGGCCGTGGCCTTCGTGGTCTTCCAATCCGTGGTCTGCTTCAGTTTCAACAGATAAGTGCGCAAGGCGTTCACGCTGGCCCCGTCGCGACCCACCTCATGAAAGGCCTCGATCATCAGCGCGTGCGTTTCCGCCGGGAAACTGTTCCAGTCCATGCCACCGATGAAGTCCTTCCAGTACATGCCGAGTTCCTCGCTGCGCGTGGCACGCTGGCGCAACGACTCCAGGATGAGCTCCGGTGTCACCTCGTCGCCCATGCGCGACAACGTAAGCGCGATCATCGCCTGTTCCTGCAGTCCATAGCTCAACCATTCCTTGGTGATGCGCTGCTGGTAGAAGCGTGCGGCCGTGTTCGTGCCGCCCTCCATCGGCCAACGTGGGAAGAAGGTCCGCGCGTATAGGAAGTGGAGCTCCGTGTATCCGGGTCGGTACTTCGCCAGGTCGTCCTTCTTCCACTCGCGCACCATGCGCTGGTATTCGCGGTCCACATCGCCATCGAGCCAATTCACCGCGTTCCGCAACATCTGCCGGTCGTCCAGCCCCAGATCCCCGGCCTTCAAGTGCTCCAAGTGCCCAAGTCCGGCAACGATGTGCTGGGTGATCCAGCGGCTTTCCTGCATGCCGCTCCACCACGGCCATGCACCGCTGTCATACTGCATATCGCGCAGCTTCTTCAGCGCCTGCGCCTCCTCCGTGGCCATGCGCTGCATGTCGAAGAGCAGCCCGATGCGCTGTTTGCTTTCGCGCTCATTGCGGGCGTTCACCACCCATGGCGTTTCTGCGAGCAATACGTTCTTCAGCTCCTGGTTCTTCTCCAGCTTGCTGGCGAAGGCCTCCGGACCCGCGCTCTTCCATTGCTCGAAGACACGCTTGATCGCCGGGCGCTCGCCCACGATGTGCGCGGCCAACCGGTTGGCGTAAAAGCGACTGAAGACCTGCTCGGCGCACTCATGCGGGAACTCCATCAGGTACGGCAGCGCCTGCACCGCATACCACGCGGGGTTCGGCGTGTACTCCAGCTTCAGCGATCGATGGCGCAACGTGCTGCTCGTGTTGTTCTTCAGCTTGTCCAAGGTGAAGGTCTTGGTGCCTGCCTTGCTCGCCCACAGCGGCAGGCTCTCGGTTACGAGCACCTTGTCGGTGAGCACGGGCAACGCACGCTCCTCGCCATCGGATGCGACCACCGTGCTGCGCGGACCGCCCTTGCTCGTTGCGCTGATGCGGATGCCACAGACATCCACGCCCTCGGGTACGGCGATGTCCCATTGCACCACCGCGCTCTCACCCATCGCCGCCACGAACGACTGATCCTTCACCTGCAGACCGAAGGCCTTGTTGATCGAGGCGTTCGTGTAGGGGTCGAAGAGCTCGAGCGTGGCCAGCCCTTCCGCCCGGCCCTTCTCCACCACATTGATCTTCGCCGTGAGCGTGATGCGGTCGCCGCTGCGCAGGAAGCGCGGCAGGTTGGGCACCACCATCAATGGCTTTTGCGTGACCGTCTCGCGCGTGAATTGCGCCAGCTGTAGGTCCTTGGTATGCGCCAGGCCCATGACCTTCCAACGCGTGAGCGCATCGGGTGTCTTGAAGCGCAAGACGATGCTGCCATCCCGATCGGTGAGCAGGTCGGGGAAGAAGAAGGCCGTCTCGCGGAAGTCGCTGCGCAAAGGCTGCGGGGCATTGCTGGTGGCGTTCTCATCCTCTTCCGGCGGGCTCGGCGGCGCCTCTCCGCCCTTGTCCTTGGCCCCAGGGGTGAAGGCGTAAGTGCCTGTGGCGTTCGCGTCAACCTCTGCCAACATCACGTCGGCCCGTGCATCCCCGTCCATCATAGCATTAGCGGCGAACGCACGGAACTGATGCCGCCCGTAGCCCTGAAGCGCGTAGCCGAACATGTTCAGTTCCGGATAGCTGCGCACGGAGCCGGCCGGGTATTGCGCGTTCGCGCCAGAGCTGCTGTCCGCCGGCTGCACCGAAAGGCTCCTGTCGCTGCCAGCCGAGCTGGGCGTAGTTGTTCTGCCAGATGCCCATGTCCCAGCCGTGCGGAACGAAGTGGTCCAGCGAGGCATCGTACATCGCACCGAGCAGTTGTGCCGCCACCTGTTCACCCTTGCTGCCGGTGATCTTCAAGCGCCACTCCTCGTCGCTTCCCGGCAACAACTTGTCGCGGAAGCTCATCCACTCCACCTTCAGTTCCTTGTTCGTCCACGGAACGTCGATGAAGCGTTGTTCACTGTGCAACAGCCCTCGTTCCACAGAGAACAGATGCACGGTGAAGCCTCCGCGGTCCTCTTCCGTCACCGGCAGTTCCACCAGTTGTTGCGTGTTCTTCAGGGTGAACCAGCGGCTCACGACGATCGTGCCCGCGCGTTCCACCTCCATCAACACGCGACCCTCCGGATAGGGCACTGCTCAGCAGCAACGCCGCCTTCTCTCCCGGGCTCCACGCGCGCCTTCACCGCTTCACAATGGAAGGCCTCGTTCACGAAGCCCGTGTTCTGGATCGCCGGATCGAACACGGTGAAGTCCTTGCTCACCTTCACCTCCGCGCCGCTCGCATCCTTCGCCATCACCTCCATCAGGTAGCTGCCCACCTCCCACTTGCGTGCATTCCACGGAAGGCGCTTTGTTCCGCGCGACGAAGCCGCGCTCGTCCATCACCTCCGCACCGCGCATCCATGTGAGCGGGTCGTTCTCGTTGGTGTACACGTCCTGCGGGAACTTCGCCGCGTGCTCCTCGCGCGTGAGCGTGAACCGGTCCGGGCGCTCCCACATGCGATCGCGCAACGGAACGAAGGGCGCTTGCAAGCGGAACACGCGAATGTCCATCGGCACGTCCACGTGCTCACCGTTCAGGTTCTCCACATGCACATCCACGCTGTCCGTGGTCGACCGGTCAAGCCCTTCGCCGATGCCGAGGACAATGTTGATGCTGCGATGGCCCAGGTTCAGACCTGTACTGCTGCTTTGCGTTTCGCCGGTGATATCCGTGGCGCTCGCTTCCACACTGAAGTTGAATGTGGGGTCTGCACCCTCGCGGGAATTGATCGTCGGCTTCCGCGATGAACTTCACAGTGAAACGACCTTGTGCATCGCAGACCGTTTCGCCCTGCGCCACCTGTGTTTCCGTTCCCCAGGGCAACCATCCGCGATACGCCCAGCCGCACCACCAGGGCATCTGCGCACTGCGCTTCACGGTCCATTGCACCTTGGCCCCATCGAGCGGCACACCTGCGTAGCTCTTCGCCACACCGCTCACGCTCGCTTCCTGGCCCAGCTTCGGTTGGCCGGTGATCGGATCGAACACCACCTCGAAGGTGGGCCGCTTGTACTCCTCCACCTGGAAGCTCTGCGAACCATGCTTCTCGCTCAACGACATGCTGCCGGTGAGCACCCCTTGCGGCGCGTTGAATGTTCCGTGGAACGAACCGTACGCATCGCGTCGTCACGGCAAGCGAATCGACCTTCTCGCCGTTCACATCGAAGAGCTCCACCGTGGTGCGCACGCCGGGCACCACTTCGGTGCTCTTCCCGTTCTTCCGGGTGACGATGCCCTTGAACATCACCGGCTGGCCCGGTCGATAGATCGCGCGGTCGGTGAAGAGGAAGGTGCGGATGTCCTCCGCCTGTTGCCCGTCGCGGTGGTTGGGGAACCAGGTCTGCGCGCTGATGTAGCGGTCCTCCCCATCCACCAGTTCCCAGCCGATGCTACCATCCGCTCCGTGCACCGGTATGCGCAGGAAGCCGTCCGCTCCCGTTGCGGTCCGCTCGGATGCACGCTTGAACACATTCCCCTCGCGGTAGTTGCGCGACCAGGGGACAACGCCCACGCCGGCCTTCGGCACACCCGTTCCACGATCCACCACCAGCAGGTCCAGGTTGCCCTGCTGCCAGCGCTGTGTCATGGCCAGTCGCGTTACCCAGAACCGGGTATGGCTGATGTCGTCCTTCTTTGCCTCGAAGGTCTTCCGGTCACTGATGATCAGCGCGTAATGACCGAACGGCAGGCCGTCCACGGCGATCTCCGTCAGGTGTTCGTTCAGGTCGCCGTCATCCGGTAATGCAACGCTCCATTCGCGTAGCGCCTTGCGCTCGACCAGCTTTGTCCCATCGGCATTCCCGTTGTTCTGCAGGTATTCATCGGTGCCCCGGTCATCCTTGACCAGCCGCACCCACACCTCCGGCACGTTGCGGTAGGTGATCGCCGCCTTGAACGGCGAAGTAGGCAGCACCGCCTGTTCGCATTGCACCTGCATGGACTTATCCAGCAGTTGGGACCGCAGTACTTCGGCATCGAGCGCTCCGGCCGAACCGGGGTGCTTCTTGATGGCCGCATCACAGAATTCCAGTGCGGTCTTCCGTTCCCACTTGTACGCATCCGGCGCAAGGCGCTGGAACTTCGCTCCCATGTCGCTGTGCCAGCGCGCGATATCCACTGTTACCGCGCTCCAACAACTGTCGTTGGGCACCCGTGTGGCCAAGGTCTCCAGTGCCCGCAAGTACAACGTGTCCTTGTTGCCGAGCGTGCTGCGCTCGCGAACGTAACTAAGGCGGGCGAGCGCAACATCCACCAGCGCATCCGGCTTGCTGTCGCTCACATGCGAACGCTCCAACTGCTGATATAACTGCAAGGCCTGAAGCTCCCAGCTGCCGCTGTCCTTATGTGCGAAGGGTTTGAACGCGAAGTCCTCGAACAGGGCGAACGCGCGCGGGTCCTTCAGCGTGAAGTGCGATGCCGGTTCCGCAAGGCGCGTCTCCGAGTTGCGGAACACATCCAACGCACGATGCGCGAGCAGGTCGAAGAGCATCGGCCGCAACGCCGTATCGGCCTTGGGGTCGGCAAGGATGCGGGCGATGTTGCCCACGGGGATGCTCTTCAAGCTGTCGACCTCCGTCAACGAAGCGCGGTATTCCGCGATCACCTTGCGCATGAAGGTGGGCTGGCTCCAGGTGGCCATATCCTTCGGATCGTCCTGCGTGGCGGTGCGTTGCAGGATCTCCCAGCGCTGCTGCTGGTAGTAGCTCCAGTACTGCTCGCCGACCACGCTGTGCAACAAGGCGTTCAAGGGGAAGCTGGCCGCGGTCGCCCGCGCTTCGAACTCGCCGATGATCACGGGTGCTTCAATGCCCGTCATCTGTTGGAACTGCGCCCTCTGCATCATCGCACGGAACTCCAGCTGGAAGTCGCCACCGCTCCGTGCTTCCGCGAGGATGGTATCGGTCAACGCGAGGGCGCTCGCATACTGTCCGAGGTTGGCCAGGGAATCGACCCGGACCCAGCGCGGATCGTTCTCTTTCAATGGTGCTGAGCTCAAGGCCTTGCGCGGGTTGTTGCAGGAAATACCGAGAATGATCGCGAGGAACGCGAACGACAGAAGCGCTTTACGCATGTGACAAAGGTGCACAGTACAGGCGAGCAACGGGTGTGTCATGGACTGTGGACCGGTGAAGCAATTGAAGGGCTGAACGCACATTCCCGTGCGCTGCCGTGAACGGCAGTACACCTCATGCGCCGCGGGGTTCGAAGCGAGCTGTACAACCGTTATGCCGGAACCCGGAAGCGCGCGATATCCGCCTCCGGGTCAACGTCCGCCCCATCGAGCAGATGGGCCATCAGGTGCTCTGCACACCACGGAGCCAGCGTAACACCGCGGGAGCCGAGACCGTTGAGCACGGCGATCGTTCGAGGCCACGCGCCCCAGCAGGGCCGCCGGTCCTTGGCCGCTGGCCGCACTCCGGCCCAATGCTCCACCACCTCCACCGGACCACCGACCACACGCGCCAATTGATCCAGCAACCACGCGCGGCCTTCCTCGCTCGGGCCCTTCCACACATCGTCCCAGATGAAGGTGGCGCCCACGCGGAAGCGGTCGTTGCCTTCGGGCAGGAGGAAGATGCCGCGATGCACCATGGTCTTCAGCCGGCAACGCTCCATGCGCACGGTAAGACCTTCGCCACCCACCTGTACCAGTCCGGGAAGCATGTCGAACGGACCCATGCACCGGATCATCAACGGAGCGCTCAGTCCGTGCACGCGCACACCAACATCATCCGAAGCGATGTCGGCATCCTGCACATCCGCGACGAGCAGATCGCCGCTCGCCAGCCAGCGTTGCTCATGCGCGTTCATCAGCGCGCGCACATCGAGCCATGCGCTGCGCTGCACTACGCCATGACCGTATGGTTGTGGAAGTTCGGCCACTGCGGGATCACCTGCGGGTCCGGCGGAGATGAGCCGCGCGATGGCCGGGTCCTTCAAGCGCAACTTCCAGATGCCTGCTTCATGTGCGGTGGGGAACAGTTCGACCAATGGCATGGGATGCCAGAAGCGTGTTTGGTAGCGCTGTTCCAGGTCGCGGTAGAATGCACCGGCGATGGCGAGCAATTCCGAGGCGCGCCAGCTGGGCAGCGTTCGCCGTAGGACGATGGGGTTCACGATCCCAGTGGCCACCCATGATGCACGCCCCTCGCGCGGCTTGTCGATCACGGCCACGCGCAAGCCACGGCGGGCAAGCGTTTCGCTCATGACCACGCCGGCCAGACCGCGGCCGAGGATGATCGCATCGTGTGTGAAGGTCACCCGACGAAGGAACGGAGGAATGGAAAAGAAAAACGCGCGACGCTCAGGCTGCGAGCAGGCGGCCCATGCGGGCGATCAGCTCCTCCTGGTCGAAGGGCTTCTGCAGCACGTCGTTGGCGCCCGAGTTCTTCACCGTCTCATGCAGATGCGGCAACTCGTACGCGCTGATCACCAGCACCGGCGTGTTGAAGCCGCGGGCCCGCAGGCCTTCCACCAAGGCGAAGCCATCGAGATACGGCAGGCCCAGGTCGATCACCAGCAGGTCGGCGCGGCTGCTCGCTCATCACCTTCTCCAGCTCGCGACCATCGCGCAAGGCGGTGACGCGATAGCCGGCCGCCACCATGCGGCGCATGAGCAGGGTACGGACAAGGCCGTCGTCTTCGATGAGGATCACGCTGGGCATGGAACGGGCTGTGGCACCGTTCTACGCAGCGGAAGCAGAGCGGGTTACAGGTTCCCGGTGATGAGCTTGAAGATGTCGTGCCCGTTCACCGCGATGATCACGCTGAGCAGGAAGACCATGCCGGCCATCTGCGCGTATTCCAGCACCTTCGGGTTGGCGGGTCGGCGGGCCACCCATTCGTACAGGAGGAACACCACGTGCCCGCCGTCCAGTGCCGGAATCGGCAGGATGTTCAGGAAGGCGAGCGCCATGCTCAAAAAGGCCGTCATCTCCCAAAAACGCGACCAGATCCAGCGCGGACCGTAGGCCTTGGCCATGCTGCCCAAGCCGCCCATCTGCTTCAGGCCGCTCTTCGAACCGAGCAGCTTGAAGGAGGACACGTTGTCCTTCATGCGCTGCCAGCCGTGCGATATGCCCGCAGGAATGCTGCCGAGCAAGGTGTAGCTCTGTGTTTCGGTCTTCAGGAACTCCTTCGGGTCGCGCGGCACCAGGCCCACCTGGCCCTTGTCGTTCACCAGTACGGGGATCACCACGGTGTGCCCTTCGCGCTGCACGGTGACCTCCAGCGTGTCGCCCTTGCGGCCGCTCACCGCGGCCACGAAGTCCGTGGAAGTACGCCGCCGGCTTTCCGTCCACCTCCAACACCCGATCGCCCTTGCGGAAGCTGCGCGCCTTGTCGGCGTTTGCGCCCTTGGCCACGCTGTCGACGTAGAAGGGAAAGCGCGGGCTGAACAACGACTTGCCCTTGGTGTCGAGGATGCGCTCGGCCACATCCTCACTGAGCACGATGTCCTGCTTCACACCATCACGCTCAATGGTGACGTTGCGCGCTTCGTTGATCAGGATCGCAAGCGATACATCCTCCAAGGTGTTCACTTCGTGACCTTCGACCCCCACGATCTGGTCGCCGTTGCGGAAGCCTTGCTCCTGCATGAGCTCGCTGGCGGAAATGCCATAGGGCATGTTGGCCAGCGGCAGGTATTCGCGGCCCCACACGAACATCACCATGCTGTAGATCGCGAAGCCGAGCAGCACGTTCACCGTAACACCGCCCACCATCACGATCAGGCGCTGCCACACGGGCTTGGCGCGGAACTCCCACGGCTCCGGAGGCTTGGCCATGCGCTCCTTCTGCTCCTTGTCCATGCTCTCGTCGATCATGCCACTGATCTTCACGTAGCCGCCGAAGGGCAGGGAACCGATGCCATAGACCGTGTCGCCGATCTTCTTCTTGAAGAGCGCATACGGCGCGTCGAAGAAGAGGAAGAACTTCTCCACGCGCATGCCGAAGAGCTTGGCGGGCAGGAAGTGGCCGAACTCGTGCAGGGCCACCAGAATGGACAGGCCCAGCAGCAGCTGACCGAGGTAGATCGAGGATATCCATCAAGCGTGCACTCGTTTCCAGGTCGCGGCCATGGCGCCGTGTCTCCGCATCGCTGGCTTCCAGGTCCTCGAGCGTGGGGATGGGGCACAAAGGTCGCCTTTGCGAGGCAATCCGCGATCAGGTCGCTCATTTCCAGAAATCCGATGCGGTCCTGCAGGAAGGCTGCCACCGCCACTTCGTTGGCCGCGTTGAGCACGCACGGCGCGTTTCCGCCGCGCTCCATGGCCTCCAGCGCAAGGGCCAGGTTCTGGAAGGTGGCCAGGTCCGGCTGCTCGAAGGTGAGCGCCGGGTACTGCGTGAAGTCGAAGCGCGGCCAGTCTGGTGGGCAGGCGCTTCGGATAGGCCAGGGCATATTGGATCGGCAACTTCATGTCCGGCAGGCCCATCTGCGCTTTCATGCTGCCATCGCGGAACTGCACCAGGCTGTGGATGATGCTCTGCGGATGCACCACGATGTCGATCTGGTCAGCCTTCAGGTGGAAGAGCCATTTCGCCTCGATGGCCTCCAGCCCCTTGTTCATCAGGCTCGCACTGTCGATGGTGATCTTGGCGCCCATGTCCCAGTTGGGATGCTTCAGCGCCTGGGCAGCGTGTCACCGTGGCCAGTTCGGTCCGCGTTCTTCCGCGGAACGGACCGCCGCTGGCCGTGAGCACGATCTTCTCGATCGGGTTCTCCCACTCGCCCGCCAGGCATTGGAAGATGGCGCTGTGCTCGCTGTCCACCGGGTAGATGTTCACGGCCTTCTCCCGCGCCAGCGTGGTGATCAGCTCACCGGCCACCACCAGTGTTTCCTTGTTCGCCAGGGCGATGGACTTGCCCGCGTTGATCGCTGCCATCGTGGGGCGCAGGCCGGCGTAACCCACCATGGCGGTGAGCACCGTGTCGATGCCCTCCATCGTCACCGCTTGCTCGATGCTCTTCGCGCCAGCGAATACCTTGATGTCCAACGGCTGCAAGGCATCACGCACCAGGGCATACTTCGCTCTCATCACCGATCACCACGGCGTTCGGGCTGAACTCCTTCGCCTGCGCGATCAGCAGCGTCCGCGTTGTTGCCACAGGTGAGCAGTTCCACTTCGAAGTGCTCTTTCTGCTCGCGCACCACCTGCAAGGCCTGCGTGCCGATGGAGCCGGTGGAACCGAGGATGGCGAGGCGGGTGGGCATGTGGGCATGTGCTCATGTGGACATCTGCCCATGAGCTTGGGTGGCGAAGATCGGGGTTTGGAGCGGTGATCCAACGTGAACCGATGGCGTGTTGGTGTGTACCGATCGTGTATTCCGGTCCGTTCGCGCATCGTTCCCCCGTATTCCCATCCACCCACGCATGAAGATCTCCATCAGCATCCCCACACCATGCCACGAGCCGTGGAAGGACATGACCCCGGCTCCCGGCACAAATGCAGGGAACGGCCGTCACTGCGCCCAATGCGATCACGTGGTGGCCGACCTCTCCCGCGCCACCGATGCCGAACTGGTAGCGCTATTCACCAGCGATGCCCGGCCGAAATGCGCACGGTTCGATCCCACCCAATTGGACCGGGCATTGGGTACAGCGGATCAGCGTTCCTCAAACCCATTGCCCATCGCGGCCTTCAGTTCACTGCTGGCCATCGCGTCAGGTCAGGAGGCGTTGGCACAACAAGGCGCACCCATACCCAAGGTGGGCGAGGTGGCGATCTCCGCTCCTGCTCCGCCACCGCCACAAGTGATGGGGAAGATGATGGCCGTACCCCATTCCATTCCGCCGACCATCGACAGCACTCACATCACGGGAGACACCGTTGTGGTGCCAATCGGTGTACCCCTTAATGTCCGTGAGCCAAGGATCACCTGTGTGATCCCGCCGGAGGAAATACCTGCGCAGGATCCGCCACCACCGATGCTCGAGGTCTGCGGAAAGGTTGTGGATGAAGGGACGGACGAAGCGCTGCCCTTCGTGGCCGTGGGCCTGCAGAACACGCCGCTCGGAATAACCACCGACATGGACGGCAACTTCACGCTGAAGGTGCCGCAACGCTTCGCCTTTGAACCGCTGGTACTTGAACTGCGGTATGTCGGCTATGAGAACCGGACACGGGAAGTGTTCTTCACCGGTGATCCACCGGACGACATTGAACCGCCGACCGACCTGACGATGGTGCCCGTAAGCGGCACGGCCGACCCGAAGGATCCACGCGGTGTGCAGGGCCGACTGATAGACCCGACCTCTGGCATGCCGCTTCCGGATGTGATCGTGGCGGTGAAAGGAAGTGAAGTGCGCGTGCGGTGTGATGCCCAAGGCCGCTACTTCCTGCACGTACCGGAAGTACTGGGGACCGGGCCGTTCACCATCGAATTCACGCAGAACGGATACGCGCCGCAAGAGGTGGTGCTTTCAGCGCAGGCCTTACCCGCCTGTATCGCACAGGGCTTCATCACTTCGCGGGCGCCGGCTCCTCCGCCAACGCAGGCAGGTAGCGCTTGCACGACCGTAGGCACCATCACCATGGCGCCTCGGCAGGTGGCGATGACCGTTGGAATGATGGTGGTGCGGCGCGTGAGGGAAAAGCCGACGGTTGTGCAGCGCATCACCGGGCCGATGATCCGCACCTGGCGGCGGCTTGTGCACTGAGTTGCCCAAGGTTGCCGAACTTGGCGGTCCCGATGGACCGACCTTCCGACAAGCACTTCGCACAGTTGCTCGCGAACGTGAGCAAGCACATCACGCTCACCGATGAGGAACGCGACCTGTGGCGCTCGCACTTGCGCAGCCGCACGCTGGAGAAAGGGCGCTTCTTCCTCTCCGCCGGGGAGGTGAGCCGTTACCAGGCCTTTGTGGTGAGCGGCTGCCTGCGCAGCTATTATACCGATGCTCAGGGCAAGGAACACATCCTGCAATTCGCCCCGGAGGATTGGTGGACCGGCGATATGGCCAGCCAGATGAAACAGACGCCCGCACTGCTCAGCGTGGATGCGCTGGAGGACAGCGAGCTTATCCTGATGGACAAGCCTTTGCAAGACATGCTGTTCGAGCGTGTGCCCAAGTTCGAACGCTTCTTCCGGATCCTCATCACCAACGCCTTCATCGCGCAGCAACGGCGTATGCTCAGCAACCTGAGCAAGACCGCCGAGGAGCGCTATGCCGAATTCCGCAAACAGTATCCGTCACTCGATGGACGCGTGGCACAAAAGCACATCGCGAGCTACTTGGGCATGACGCCCGAGTTCCTGAGCACGGTGAGGAAGCGGGTGCTGGCGAAGGAGTCGATCGAACGTTTCGCCGCAGCCCTTCGCAACCGATCATTGATCGCGCGTCCCAGTCCTGCGTTGGGGAACACCTCGGCGAGGATCACCTCAGCTTCGCTCGCATCCAATGTGCGCAATACCGCGAAGAGCTGGCGCGCCGCTTCGTTCAGATCCCCTTCAACTGAAAGCACTTCGCTTCGCCATACGTTGTAGCGCTTCGCGAAGCTGATCACCGCGATGCGTGCGACCTGGTTCACGCGGATCAATTGATCAACATCACCCACGATCACCGGCTTGCGCGGCGCGTAGTGGCTTTCGATCATGCCCGGAGCCACAGGCAATACCTTCCGCTGCGCCGATCCCACCTTGCCGATCACCGCTTCGATCGCTTCCACCGGAACGCCGCCAGCACGATAGAGCACGCACTGTTCGTCCTCCCATCCCACGATGGTGCTTTCCACGCCCACCGTGCACGGCCCGCCGTCGAGGATGTACGCGAGCTTGTCGCCAAGCTGATCGGCAACATGCTGCGCGGTGGTGGGACTCACGTATCCGAAGGGATTCGCACTGGGCGCGGCGAGTGGAAAGTCGAGCGACCGCAACAGCTCAAGTGTGAGCGGATGGGCCGGCATGCGCACACCGACGGTATCGAGGCCGCTCGTCACGATATCCGGAATGCGGGAGTGCTTCGGCAACACCAGCGTCAACGGTCCGGGCCAGAACTTCGCCATAAGCGCCTCGGCCTCGGGCGATACCTGTGCGACGACCTGATCCACCTGCGCGCGATCGCGCACATGCACGATGAGCGGATCGAACGATGGACGGTCCTTCGCCTGGAAGATCTTCAGGACCGCGGCCTCGTCGTAGGCGTTCGCGGCAAGGCCGTACACCGTTTCCGTGGGGATGGCCACGACTTCGCCGGAGGTCAGCAGCTGGGCCGCTTCTTGAATTCCTGTTCCGATCGACATCGTCGCAAAGGTTCACCAACAACGGGGCTTGAGCAGCGAACAACGGAATGAATTTCCCACGGACCATCACGGAACATGCAGCCCGCAACGCCCGATCAGCTCCCGTTCCAGATGCCAACCTATCTTGTCCGGCAAGCATCCACGCCTTCTTCACTGGAATGAAGAACGTGGCCCCGCCGTTTTCACCTGTCCTGATGACCATGCGTCCAAAGACCCTTCTACTGCTCACCGCGCTCTCCCTGGCGCCAGCCACACTCTTCGCACAAGGCAAGACCACCAAGGCCGAGAAGGACACAGCGAAAGCCGACCTGCTCGCCGGCCTCAAGTTCCGCTCCATCGGACCGGCCTTCATGAGCGGCCGTATAGCCGATGCGGTGATCCACCCGTCCAGCCCCAATACCTGGTATGTGGCCGCAGGCTCAGGCGGCGTGTGGAAGACCGTGAACGCAGGCACCACCTGGAACCCGGTCTTTGACGCACAGGTCAGCTATTCCATCGGTTGCATCACGCTCGATCCGCAGGATCCGGAGGTCCTGTGGGTGGGCACCGGCGAGAACGTGGGCGGCCGCCACGTGGGTTTCGGCGATGGCGTGTACCGCAGCCCCGATGGCGGCAGATCGTGGAAGAACATGGGGCTGAAGGCGAGCGAGCACATCAGCCGCATCATCGTGCACCCAACGGACCCCAACACCGTGTGGGTGGCTGCGCAGGGCCCGCTGTGGAGCAAGGGTGGCGAGCGTGGCGTGTACAAGACCACCGATGGCGGCAAGACCTGGAGGCGCACGCTGGGCGATGACGCCTGGGTGGGCGCCAACGATCTGCAGATCGACCCGCGCGACCCGAAGCGGCTCTATGCCAGCACCTGGCAGCGCCATCGCACCGTGGCCGGTTACATGGGCGGCGGGCCGGGTTCCTCGATCCACCGCAGCACTGATGGTGGTGACACCTGGACCAAGCTCGAGGGCGGCCTGCCCACCGGCAACCTCGGCAAGATCGGACTCGCCATATCCCCGCAGAAACCCGATGTGCTCTACGCCGCCATCGAGCTCGACCGACGCACCGGGGCCGTGTACCGTAGTGCCGACCGCGGCGCCAGTTGGACGAAGATGTCCGATGCGGTGAGCGGCGGCACCGGGCCGCACTACTACCAGGAGCTCTATGCGAGTCCCCACCAATTCGACCGGCTTTACCTCGTGAGCAACTACACGCAAACCTCCGATGATGGCGGCAAGACCTTCCGCGGCTTGAACGTGGATACACGGCACGTCGACGACCACGTGGTGGTGTTCCGCAAGGACGATCCCGAATACCTGTTGTTCGGTTGCGACGGTGGTTTGTACGAGACCTTCGATCGCGGAACCACCTGGCGCCACATCGGCAACCTGCCGCTCACCCAGTTCTACAAAGTGGCGGTGGACGACGACCTGCCCTTTTACAACGTGTACGGTGGCACGCAGGACAACAACACACAAGGCGGCCCCTCGCGCACGGACAACGAGCACGGCATCCGCTCCAGCGACTGGAGCGCGGTGATCGGTGGTGATGGGCACCAACCCGCCACGGAGCCCGGCAACCCCGACATTGTCTACGGCCAATGGCAACAGGGCAACTTGATGCGCCACGACAGGCGCACTGGCGAGAACGTCTACATCCGTCCACAGGCCGCGCCCGGTGAACCGTGGGAGCGCAGCAACTGGGACGCGCCCATCGTGGTGAGCCCGCACGACCCCGCCACCATCTACTTCGGCACCTACCGCGTGTGGCGCAGCAACGACCGGGGCGATAGCTGGACCGCGCTTTCCGGAGACCTCACCTCCGGCATCGAGCGCAGCCGCACGAATTTCTTCGGCACCACGCAAGGCTTTGACAATCCGTGGGACCTCTTTGCCATGTCGGAGTATGCCACCATCACTTCGATGGCTGTATCACCTGTGCAGAAAGGGCTGATCTATGCAGGCACTGATGATGGCGCGATCCAGGTGACCGAAGATGAAGGCGGGCACTGGCGGCGCGTGCCATTGAGCGTATTGCCGGGCCTACCTGCCACCGCGTTCGTCAACGACATCAAAGCCGACCTGTTCGCGGCCGGCACCGTGTATGCGGCCTTCGACGACCACAAGAACGGCGTGTTCAAGCCCTTCCTTTACCGCAGCACGGACAAGGGCCGCACGTGGACGAGCATCACCGGCGACCTGCCGCAACGGCACGTTGGTGTGGCGAATTGTGCAGGACGAAGTGAAGTCCGACATGCTCTTCGCCGGTACGGAGTTCGGCGTGTACTTCACCACCGGCGGTGGGAAACACTGGCTGCAGTTGAAAGGCGGGCTGCCCAACATTCCCGTTCGCGACCTGGCGATCCAGCGGCGGGAGCATGATCTGGTGGCCGCCACCTTCGGCCGTGGCTTCTACATCCTGGACGACTACCGCGCGTTGCGTGCTCTGAACGACACCGCGGGTAAAGCAGAGGCCACGCTCTTCGCACCGCGCACCGCGCTCTGGTACAGCCAACGTTCCCCCCTCGGTGGCGGCCGGGCGGGTTCCCTGGGCGATGCGTTCTTCACCGCGCCCAACCCGCCGTTCGGCGCGGAGCTCACGTACCACTTGAAGGATGCGTACAAGAGCCTGAAGGACCAACGCAAGGAGCGGGAGGGTGAACGCGTGAAGGCGAAGCTGCCCCTCACGATCCCCGCCTGGGATTCGCTGGAAACGGAACTGCGCGCGTTGGACCCCAAGGTGTACCTGGTGATCACGGACACGAAGGGCGACGTGGTGCGACGCGTGGAGGCCACCAACGCCAAGGGTTTCCAGCGTGTTGTGTGGGACCTGAAGGCCGACGCGCGTGCGCCGGTGACCCCCGGCAATGCGGACGGATCACCCGCCGGCAGCCTTGTGGCACCGGGCACCTATGGTGCGCAATTGTTCAAACGACTTGACGGCGTGATCACGGCGATAACGGAACGTGTGGACGTGCGCGTGGAGCCGCTCATGAAGGGCGCGCTGCCCGGTGCCGCTCCCGAAGCCGTGGCACGATACGCCCGGGAGCAGGAAGAGCTTTACGCGCGTGCCGAACGCATGGAGCAGCGATACGGTGTTGTGCAGGAACGGAGCCGTCTGATGCTCGCCGCCTACGCGCGCGCCCCGCGCACCGATGAAGCGCTGCAGCGCGAGCTGCTCGCTTTGCGCGATAACGTTCAGGCCATCGACATCGACCTGAACGGGACCAAGGCCCGCAGCCAGGTGCTTGAGGATCGCGCAGCGCCTGGCCTGAGGGACTTCCTGTGGAACGCAGCCCAGGGCGCGTCCTCGCTCACTTACGGCCCAACGGCCACGCACCGTGCAAGCCGGGTGCACGCGGAGAAGCTGCTCGCGGATCTGGAACGCCGCGTGAATGAGGCGTACGCGAAGGCCGATGCGTTGGAGCCGCGACTCGAAGCTTTGGGTGCACCCGCGCTGAAGGAGCGCTAGGCCTGCCCGAGCGCCTCCACGTACTTCCGATCATTGGCCAGGCGCGGCACTTTGCTCTGCGCATCGTTCATGCCGCGGGCCTTCATCCACGCCGAAAAGCCGCCGCGCTTCACCGGTGTGATCACCAGCGGGCGCAACACTTTGCCGGTGATCAGGTCCTTGTAGTACACGTTGCGTTTCTGCAACGCTTCATCGATCAGCGAAGAGAATCGCGCGAGGTCCGCTGGAGGTGAGGCGAACTCGATGAACCACTCGTGGTAAGGCAGTCCTTCGGTGGGTGAGGTCTGCGGAGCCACGGTGAACTCGTTGACCTCACACGGCATCTGGCTTGTGGCATCCTTCAACGCACCTTCCACCTCCTCCGCGATCACATGCTCGCCGAACGCGCTGGTGAAGTGCTTGGTGCGGCCCGTGACCACGATGCGCGGCGGTGAGAGCGACACGAACTTCACGGTGTCCCCGATCTCATAGCCCCACAGCCCTGCGTTCGTGTATAGCACCAGCGCGTACTGCGTGTTCAACTCCACCTCGGCGATGGAGAGGGGTCTCGCCCCTGCGCCTGCACCTGGTCCTGTCATGGGCAGGAAGCCGTAATAGATGCCGTTATCCACCACCAGCAACAGGCCCTCCTGATCATGCCGGTCCTGGTACGCGATGAAGCCTTCGCTCGCGGGAAAGAGCTCGATGCTGTCGACATCTCCCCCGATGAGGGTCCGCATGCGGTCGCGGTAGGGTCCATAGTTCACCCCGCCGTACACGAACAACGAGAAGTTCGGGAATACCTCCTTTACGGTACGCTTGCCGGTGCGCGCCAGCAGTCGCTCGAAGTACATCTGCGTCCACGCCGGTATGCCGCTGATCAGGCGCAGGTCCTCGGTCATCGTCTCCGTCACGATCGCCTCCACCTTCGTTTCCCAATCGGGTATGGTGTTGGTCGCGAAGCTGGGCAGCCGGTTCTTCAGCAGGTAGCGCGGCACGTGGTTGGCCACAATGCCGCTCAGCCGTCCCATGGGGATCGCGCCCTTCGTATCGAGCACCGGGCTGCCCTGCAGGAAGATCATCTTCCCATCAACGAAGTCGGCATGCCGGCTTGTGGCGATGTAGGCGAGCAAGGCCCGCCGCGCGCTGCCGATGTGGTTGGGCAATGAATCCCGGGTGATGGGGATGTACTTCGCGCCGCTGGTGGTGCCGCTGGTCTTGCACAGGTACAGCGGCTTGCCGGGCCACAGCACATTCTCCTCTCCTGCCACGATGCGATCGATGTACGGCCGGAAGGCTTCGTAATCGCGCAGCGGCACAGCTTGCACCAAAGAGGCATGATCGTGCACCTGATGAAGCTTGTGCTCACGACCGAAGGACGTGCTGCCACCGAGCTCGATGAGCTGCCGCAGGACACCGAGCTGTGCGGCCACCGGGTCCATCGCACGCCGCATCACCGCGCGGGTCACCCGCGCGCGTAGGTCTTGGCGATGGCGGCTTTGAGGCTCATGTTCGGGGGAAGGAGCAGGGGCAGGGGCAGGGGCAGTTGGCAGGGGCAGTTGGCAGTTGGCAGGCCGCAGGTCCCGGCGAAGACGCGAGGACACAACGTTGTTGCGCCTGCACCTGGTCCTGCTCCTTGGGTCTCACTTGAATACCATGTACGCCTGCGGATCCACGGCCTCACCGCGATGCCACAGCTCGAAATGCAGATGCGGACCGCTGGTGAGCTCGCCGCTGTTGCCCACGATCGCGATGGCCTCGCCCGCCTTCACCCGGTCGCCTTCCTTGCGCAGCAGCACCGCGTTGTGCTTGTACACGCTCACCAGGTCGCCGGTGTGCTGCACATGCACCACGTAGCCGGCATCGCTGGTCCAACTGGCCAATACCACGGTCCCTTCCAGGCAGGCTTTCACCGCCTCATCGGCCTTCGTCACAACATCAACCCCAAAATGCCCGAGCGAGGGGTCGAAGGTCTGCGTGATCACCCCACGCAGGGGCGTGAAGAAGAAGATGCCGGACAGTCCACTGAAGCTCGCGCTGCCCGATGTTCCCTCTTGCACGTTGTAGGCCTCCTCGCGCCGCACACGCTCGCGCAGCAGGCTGTCGCTCATGCCCGGCTTCAGTTCCTTGGGGTCGGGTGGTGCGGTTATCGGGGTGAACAACGAGGTGCTGTCCGCCGGCACCTTTCCACTGAGCACGTTCCGCAGGTTGTCGATGTACAGGTCGCGCACGGCCAACGCACCTTGCAGCGAATCGGCCTTCAACACCGCCTTGTAGCTATTGCGCTTGGTCTCCAGGTCGGAGTAGCCCGGGATGTAGCGTTTCAAGGGCGTGGTGACGATCAGCGCGGTGACAAAGGCGGCGTGCAGGGTGAACAGGCCCAACAGCAGCAGGATCACGTTCATGCGCGACAACCGGATGCTGAACCGCTCCTTGAATGAACCTTCGTCCACCAGAGACAAACGGTACTTGCTCTTGAGCCGGGCAACAAAGCCCTTCTTGCGGCGACGGGTACCGGGCTCGGTCATGGCCCGCGAAGGTAGCCGCCTCATCGCCAACCGCCGTTCCGCGCTCTTGGATCACGCGTTGGGCAGTGAAACCCCGCCAACTGAAAGGGCCGCCTTTCGCTCCGATGAAATAACTTGCACGGCTTTCTGTTCTTGAAGCACTTCCCCCATTCCGTTGCCCTCCCTCCGCCCCTTCCGCTACATCTCGGCACTCCTGCTGGTCCTTGTGGCTGTTTCCTGCTCCACCAGCAAGGACGCGTTCCTGAACCGCACCTTCCACCGCCTTACCGCGCGCGACAACGGCTGGTTCAATGCCAACGAGAAGCTCAACGAGTCCGTGGCCGCCATGGAGAAGGCCTATGTCGATGATTACGACGAGGTGCTGCCCGTGTTCATCTACGGCACCCCGGATCAGGCCAAGGCCATGGTGCCCGACATGGAGATCTGCATCGAGAAGTGCGGCACCGTGATCGAGCGCCACTCCATGGAAGTGGAGAACAAGGAGGTGAACAGCTGGATCGACGACGCCTACTTCGTGATGGGCAAGAGCCACTTCTACAAGCGCACCTACTTCGATGCCGAGCGCACCTTCGACTTCATCGGCCGGCGCTTCAAGGGGCAGGACCGCCAGCTGGAGGCCCGCATGTGGTTCGCCCGCACCGCCATCCAGAACGAGCAGTACGCCAAAGCCCAGAGCGCGTTGGATGAGGTGAAGGAGGAGAAGGTGCTGCCCAAGAAGTTCCCGCATGACGAACTGAGCGCCGTGCAGGCCGACCTGAACCTGAAGCGCGGCAAGGTGGATGATGCCATCGTGGACCTGGAGCGCGCCGTGGAACTGGCCCGCGACCGCAAACAGAAGGTGCGGTGGATGTTCATCCTGGCCCAGCTGTACCAGGCCAAAGGCATGGAGGACAAGGCCATCGCCCAGTTCAACAAGGTGGCGCGCAGCCACCCGCCCTACGAGCTCGGCTTCCACGCCCAGATATTCCAGGCCCTCTCCTTCGACCGCGGCAACAGTGCGCAAATGCGCAAGAAACTGTATCGCATGCTGCGCGATGACAAGCACAAGGACCACTTCGACATGATCGAGTACGCCCTGGCCGAACTCGACCTGAAGGAGAACAAGGACTCCACCGCCATTGCCCACCTGAAGACCAGCGCCCGCGTGAGCACCACCGATCAGCGCCAGAAGGCCAAGAGCTTCCTGCGCCTCGCCGACCTGTACTTCGACGACAAAAAGTACCCCGCCGCACAACAGTACTATGACAGCACCAGCGTGCTGATCGCTGAAACACACAAGCGCTACGACGAGGTGAAGACCCGGGCCGAGGTGCTCACCGAGCTGGTGGAACAATTGGACATCATCGCCCGCGAGGACAGCCTGCAAGCCATGGCGGCGTTACCGGAAGCTGAGCGAGAGAAGAAGGTGAAACGCCTGATCAAGGAGCGCGAGGCCGCCGAGGAGGAAAAGGCGCGTCTGGAAGAAGAGGCGCGGGAACTGCCCCCGCAGACCAATACGACCAACAGGCCAGAGGCCGGCGGCGAGCGCAATGCATGGTATTTCTACAACCCGGTGCAGCTCTCCCGCGGCATGGCCGAATTCAAGAAGAAATGGGGCAACCGGCCCAATGAGGACGACTGGCGCCGCAAGGACAAAGCGGGCAGTGCCTTCGCTCAGGAAGTGGAGCCGGACAGCTCCGACGTGAAGGGCAAGGATGAGAAAGATGGCGAACCGAGCTGGAAGGACCCCCAGACCTACTTGAAGGACATCCCCGGCGACAGCGTGGCCATGGCCGCAAGCAATGAGAAGATCTGCTCGGCCCTCTACATCGCGGGCACCATCTATAAGGAGAAGCTGAAGGACGTGGACAACGCCGTGGAGAGCTTCGAGGTGCTCAACGGCCGTTTCGATGATTGCCGCTACACGCCGGAATCCTACTACCAGCTCTACCGTATCTACCTGGCCAAGGAAAAGAGCGGCACCTTCTTTGACCTCGATGGCAAGGGCTCGGCCTACTATGCCAACATCATCACCGAGCGCTGGCCGGACAGCGAATTCGCCCGGTTGGTGCGCGACCCCAACCAGGCGATGGCTGACGAACAACAGCACAAGGCCGAAGAGGAGGCCTACACCGCGCTGTACGCACAATATCGCCAGGGCCAGTACCTGCCCGTGATCACGTCCTGTAATACGGTCATCGCCGAGCAACCACGCAATCACTTGCTGCCCAAGTACTATCTGCTGAAAGCGCTCTCCGTGGGGGGCATGCGTCAGGTGGACCCCTTCCGCACCGCGCTGATGGAGGTGAACGGCAAGTTCCCGGGCAGCGATGAGGGCAAGGCCGCGCAAGAGATCCTGGCCCAATTGAACAAGCAGGCAAGCAACACACCGCCCAGCGGTGAGGCCCCGCCCGAGGTGGTGGCCGCGCCCACCTACTCCTCCGCGGATGGACCGCACTTCATCGTGGTGGTGTACCCTTCGGCCGATGGCCCGGTGGACCCCATCAAGGCGAACATCAGCGACTTCAACCAGGCCAACTTCACCGGCGTATCCCTGCCGGTGAGCGCCTCCATGCTGGACGCCAATAACCAGCTGATCAAGATCGGCCCCTTCGCCAACAAGCAGAAGGCCATGGAGTACTACGGCCTGTTCATGGTGAACACCGCCCAATTGGGCACCCTCAACGAGCAGGGCTACGGCACCTTCGCCATCAGCGCGGCCAATTACACCGCCTTCTACAAGAACAAGGACGTGGATGCCTACGCCGTCTTCTTCTCCGACAATTACCTGCAAGGGCAGTAGGACAAATCCCTGAGGCTGTTACATTTGTACATGTTCAGGAACGAAAAACCGACCCAGCCCATGAACAAGGCCGCCGAACCGGTGAACACCGGCAAGATCAACAGCATCATGGAGGGTACCTCCATCGAGGGGGAGATCAAGAGTGACAGCAACATCCGCATCGACGGACGCGTGAAAGGAACCATCAACGTGCGTGGCCGCCTGATCGTGGGCGCCAGCGGCCTGGTGGAAGGCGATGTGACCTGCCAGAGCAGCGACATCGAAGGCACGGTGAACGGCAAGATCAGCTGCCAGGACCTGTTGAGCCTGAAGGCCACCGCCAAGCTCACCGGTGACATCAACACGAAGAAGCTGGCCATTGAGCCCGGCGCTGTGTTCACGGGCAACTGCACCATGGGTGGCGGCATCGTGAAGGAGATGGACCCCATGCGCCTGCGCACGGACGCTCCCCGCGTGGATGCTCCTGCACAAGCGGCGCGCTAAGGCGGCCATCTTCTCAATCCTCGGCAACAGCTCGTTCCGGCTGAACACACCAGCCGTGTTATGGCACGCCGGCGATGAACGGGTGCGTATCTGCTTTCACCTCCCCAACCCCGCGCCGCAACTTCCGCATGGATCGCCTGTCCCTTTCCTTGGCCGTGGCCGCTTTCTCCGCCCTGGTGGCCGCGGCGACCTATGGCGTGCTGGCCTTGCTGGGCCTGCATCTGTCCTGGGCCTATGCCGCATTGATCGCCCTGTTGGGCGTGGCCACGTGGTTGCTGCACGCCTGGCAGGAAGGCCAACTGCTCACCGACCCCAAAGGCTTCGTCCGCCGCTTCATGCTCGGGCTGGTGTTGAAGATGATGATGGCGCTGCTGCTGATCGTGCTCATCCTGGTGGCCTTCCGCGCACATTCGCCCTGCCCCTGGCCCTGGCGTTCGCCTTTCAATACCTCGCCTTCCTCGTGTTCTCCGCCGTGCGGCTGATGGGGCGATCGCGCACATGAACGCCCCGAAGCCCTCCCGCCGCGACCAGGCGCAACAACTACCTGCGCTACAGTGGGCTGGGCTTCCAAATGATGGGGGTGATCTTTGCCGGGGCCTATGGCGGGCACTGGCTCGATGGACGCACTGGCTGGAAACTCCCCGTCTTCACGATCGTGCTCTCCTTGGGGGGCATTGCCGCAGCGATGGTGTTGCTCTTCCGCGAAACGCGCCAGAAGCCTTGATCCGCCGGCCCTTCCGACAGGATCCACCAACAAAGTGATGTTTCCCGGACAGGAGTTGTTCCCCGTTACGGACGAAGTATCTACTTTCGCGCCCGAAATGAAGGGGTACGGTCTGTCCACATTCCTGCACAAAGTGTTGATCCACGCAGCTTTCCTGCTGCCTGTGGCCTTCCTGAGCGGCCCGCTCGCAGCGCAGGAGCACCCCCACGGGACGACCACAACCGCCACGGAACATGCACCCGCAGCCACGGATGACCATGCTGCCGACGCACATGCCACCGAAGCCCCCAAAGGGTTCGATGCCGGCAAGCTGATCCTGGAGCACATCGGTGATGAGCATGGCTGGCACCTCTGGGGCAATACGGCGCTTCCGCTCCCCGTGATCCTGTACAACAAGGAGCGTGGCTTCACGTGCTTCAGCAGCGGCCGCTTCGAACATGGCCACAAGACATACGGCGGCTACATGCTGCATGAAGGTTCGGTGGTGGCCGTGAACGATCCCGACGGCACGCGATGCGCACCACGCCACGGTGAACGAGGAACTGACCAAGGCCACCTGGGACATCAGCATCACCAAGAACGTGGTGACGCTCTTCCTGGTGATGGCCCTGTTGCTCATCGTGTTCCTGAGCGTGGCCAAGGCCTACACCCGCCGCGCCGGACAGGCGCCATCCGGCCTGCAGGGCATGCTGGAGCCCATCATCCTCTTTGTGCGCGACGATGTGGCGAAGAGCGCCATCGGTCCCAAGTACGAGCGCTACATGCCGTACCTGCTCACCTGCTTCTTCCTGATCTTCTTCGCCAACCTGCTCGGCCTGGTGCCCTTCTTCCCCGGTGGCGCCAATCTCACCGGCAACATCGCCATCACCCTGGCGCTCGCCGTGTTCACCTTCCTCATCGTCACTTTCAGTGGCAACAAGCATTACTGGGGCCACATCGTGGCGATGCCCGGCGTGCCCAAGTGGGTGCTGTTGATCCTGACGCCGGTGGAGATCCTCGGCGTGTTGTTGAAGCCCTTCGTATTGATGATCCGACTCTTCGCGAACATCACGGCCGGCCATATCATCGCCCTGAGCTTCTTCAGCCTGATCTTCGTGTTCGGTGCCACCAGCGCCACCGCGGGTTACGGCGTGTCCGTCGATCTCCCTGGCCTTCACGGTCTTCATGACCTTCCTGGAATTGCTGGTGGCCTTCATCCAAGCCTACGTCTTCACCTTCCTCTCGGCCATGTACATCGGTGCCGCAGTGGAGGAACCGCATCATCACTAAGCACAACAAGCAAAAACCCCGATCAACTCATGTTGCTCTCTGCCCTCCTTGACATTGGCACCGGTTATGGTATCGCCGCCCTCGGCGCTGGTCTCGCCGCCCTCGGCGCTGGCGTAGGTATCGGTCGTATTGGCGGCGACGCCGTTCAGGCCATGGCCCGCCAGCCGGAAGCCACCAACGACCTGCGTGCCAACATGATCCTCACCGCCGCTCTGGTGGAAGGCGCTGCCTTCTTCGCCATGGTGGTGGGTCTGCTGGTCGTGCTGAAGTAAGCCGACCGGCCTTCGGTCCGTCGTTCATCGTTCAACCCAACACCCCTGGCGCATGCTGCTGGCAAGCCTCGTAGAGCCCGCGTTCGGCCTCCTCTTCTGGATGACCATCTCCTTCGGGATCGTGTTCTTCCTGTTGGCCAAATTCGCGTGGAAACCCATCCTCAGTTCGCTCCGCGAACGTGAGCGTACCATTGAGGACGCGCTCAGCGAGGCCCGCAAGGCCCGCGAGGAGATCGCACGCATGAACGCCAGCAACGAGGCGCTGATGAGCCAGGCCCGCGAAGAGCGCGAGGTGCTCTTGAAGGAGGCGCGCGACATCCGCGACCGCGAGATCGCCGAGGCGAAGACACGGGCAAAGACCGAGGCCGACGCCTTGATGTCCCGCGCACGGATCGACATCCAGAATGAGAAGAACGCCGCCATCACCGAGATGAAGAACCAGGTGGCCTCGTTGAGCCTGCAGGTGGCAGAGACCATCCTGCGCGAACGCCTCAGCGGCGACGTGGCCCAGCAAGTGCTCGTGGACAAAGTGATGAAGGACGCCGACCTCCGCCAGTCATGATCATCGCACCGGTCGCCTACCGCTACGCCAACAGCCTGCTGCTGCTCGCCACCGAGCACGGTACACTGGCCGGCACCCAAGCGGACATGCAGCTGGTGAGCGATACCTGCAAGCGCGAACGCGAACTGGTGGTGCTGTTGAAGAGCCCCGTGGTGAAGCCCGATAAAAAAGCACGCATCCTGGAGCAGGTCTTCGCAGGTCGTGTGGGGGAAGTATCCTCCAAGTTCATGAGCATCCTGGTGCGCAAGGGCCGTGAGATGCTGCTGCCCGATGTGGCCGCCGCCTTCACCCAGCTCTACCGCACACAGCAGAACATGCTCACCTGCGAGGTGCGCAGCGCTGCGCCCATCTCCGACGCCACGCGCAAGCAGGTGCAGGCCATGGCCGAAGCGAAGCACCCCGGCAAGTCCATCGACATCGTGGAGAAGGTGGACCCCAGCCTGATCGGCGGCATCATCATCCGCATCGGCGACGAACAAGTAGACGCCAGCGTGAGCCGCCGACTCCACGAACTGCGCCGCAAATTCTCCGAGAACCCGTACATCCCCGAGATCTAACGACTTCCCATCATGGCCGAAGTGAAACCCGCCGAAGTATCGGCGATCCTCAAACAAGAACTCGCCGGTTTCCGCAGCGAGGCCGAACTCGAAGAGGTCGGTACCGTACTTCAGGTAGGTGACGGCATCGCCCGCATCTACGGACTGCAAGGTGTGCAGAGCGGTGAGCTCATCGAGTTCAACAGCGGCCTGCGCGGCATCGTGCTGAACCTCGAGGAGGACAACGTGGGCGCCGTGCTCCTGGGCTCCGGCGTGGGCATCAAGGAAGGCGATACCGTGAAGCGCACCAAGCGCATCGCCAGCATCAAGACCGGCGAAGGCATGGTGGGCCGCGTGGTGAACACCCTCGGCGAACCCATCGACGGCAAGGGCCCCATCACCGGTGAGCTGTTCGAGATGCCCCTGGAGCGCAAGGCCCCCGGTGTCATCTACCGCGAGCCCGTGAAGGAGCCGCTGCAGACCGGCATCAAGGCCATCGACGCCATGATCCCCATCGGCCGTGGACAGCGCGAACTGATCATCGGTGACCGCCAGACCGGTAAGAGCACGGTGGCCATCGACACCATCATCAACCAGAAGGAGTTCTACGACGCGGGCAAGCCCGTGTACTGCATCTATGTGGCCATCGGCCAGAAAGGTTCCACGGTGGCCGGTACCGTAAAGGTCGCTCGAAGAGACCGGCGCCATGGCCTACACCACCGTGGTGGCCGCCAACGCCAGCGACCCCGCACCGATGCAGTTCTTCGCGCCTTTCACCGGTGCGGCCATCGGCGAGTTCTTCCGCGATACCGGTCGCCCCGCGCTGATCGTGTATGATGATCTGTCCAAGCAGGCCGTGGCTTACCGGGAAGTGTCCCTGCTGCTGCGTCGCCCACCCGGACGTGAGGCGTACCCCGGTGACGTGTTCTATCTGCACAGCCGCCTGCTGGAGCGCGCCGCCAAGGTGACCTCCGACCAGTCCGTGGCCGAGCAGATGAACGACCTGCCCGCTTCGCTGAAAGGCAAGGTGAAAGGCGGTGGTTCGTTGACCGCACTGCCCATCATCGAAACCCAGGCCGGTGACGTTTCCGCCTACATCCCCACGAACGTGATCTCCATCACCGATGGACAGATCTTCCTGGAGAGCAACCTCTTCCTCAGCGGTGTGCGCCCCGCCATCAACGTGGGTATCAGCGTGAGCCGCGTGGGTGGTAACGCGCAGATCAAGTCCATGAAGAAGGTGGCCGGTACCTTGAAGCTCGACCAGGCCGCCTATCGCGAACTGGAGGCCTTCTCGAAGTTCGGCTCCGACCTGGATGCCACCACCAAGGCCGTGCTGGACAAGGGCGCGCGCAACGTGGAGATCCTGAAGCAGGGCCAGAACAGCCCCGTGCGTGTGGAGGAGCAGATCGCCATCATCTACCTGGGCACCAAAGGCCTGTTGAGCAAGGTGGCCATCAAGAACGTGAAGCAGTTCGAGCAGGAGTTCATCACCATGCTGCGCAACAAGCACAGCGATGTGCTCGCCGCCTTGAAGAAGGGCCAGATCGACGACACCATCACCGCCACGTTGGAGAAGGTGGGCGCCGACCTCGCCAAGAGCCACGCGAACTAAGACCCCGCAGCGCGCGCACCGATGGCCAACCTGAAGGAAGTCCGGAACCGGATCGTCTCCGTCAACAGCACCAAGCAGATCACCGCCGCCATGAAAATGGTGAGCGCTGCCAAGCTGCGCCGTGCACAGGACGCCATCGTCCGCATGCGTCCCTACGCCGAGAAGCTCCAGGCCATTCTGGGCAATGTGAGCGCGTCACTGGACAGCAGCGAAGGCAAGTACAGCGCACAGCGCGAGGTGAAGAACGTGCTGCTCGTGGCCATCGTAAGCAACCGCGGCCTGGCCGGCGCCTTCAACGCGCAGGTGTTCCGCTCCATCCGCAAGCTGATCATCGAGCACGAGGCCCAAGGCCACAATGTGCAGGTGCTTCCGCTGGGCAAGAAGGCGATGGACCAGTACCGCCGCACGAAGTATTTCAACACCGAGCTGCCCACGGATGGCGCCAGCCTTTACGACGGCCTCACCTTCGACAAGGTGGCGCCCAAGGCCGAGTTGATCATGGAGCTCTTCGCCAACGGCACCTACGATCAGGTAACGCTGGTGTACAACAAGTTCAAGAACGCGGCCATGCAGGTGCTCATGGAAGAGCCCTATCTGCCCGTGCGGCCGGTTGAACAAACCGTCGCCGCCAAAGACAAGCAGGCCGCTAAGACGGACCACATCATGGAGCCGGACCGCGCCACGATCGTGCAGGAGATCATTCCGAAGAGCCTGAAGATCCAGCTTTACAAGGCACTGCTCGACAGCAACGCCGCAGAGCATGGTGCACGCATGACCGCCATGCACAAGGCCACCGACAACGCAGATTCATTGTTGAAGGACCTGAAGCTCTCCTACAACAAGGCCCGCCAGGCCGCCATCACCGGGGAGATCCTGGAGATCGTGGGGGGTGCGGAGGCGTTGAAGGGATAGTCTTCACACAGACATTCCAGTCGGCCATCAGCGAAAGCGTGCCCAGACCGGAAGGCTGTTCTGGGCCATCCGTTGCGCAAGCTGGGCTTCCGGGCGGAAGATCATGCCACCCACCAGTCCGGCCGCGAACCCGCCGATGTGCGCCCAAAAGGCCACGCCTCCCCCATCCACACCGGGCCCACCGGCCATGGCCAATGCGCCCATGCCGCTCACCACCTGTTGCACGATCCAGAAGCCCAGGAACGCCAACGCCGGGATCTGAAACCGACCGAACGTGAGGAGGAACAGCATTTTGATGCGCGAGCGCGGGTACATCACCAGATACGCGCCCATCACAGCCGCTATGGCACCCGAAGCGCCCACGCAGGGAACGGAGCTGTTCATGGCCTGCCCAATGTGCGTGGCACTGGCCGCTAGTCCACCGATCAGGTAGAACACCAGGAACTTCAGGTGCCCAATGGCGCCTTCGATGTTGTCCGCAAAGACCCAGAGGAACATCATGTTCCCCATCAAGTGCATGAAGCCGCCGTGCATGAACATACTGGTGAACAGCGTGAAAAGATCAGTGCCATGGGTGATCTCCGCAGGAATACAGCCGTACTGCTGCACATACAATTGCCCGCTCGGGTCCGTGTTCTGGAGGAAGTAGCCGATCACGTTGAACGCGATCAGCGAGTAGCTGACAATGGGCCTGTGCCCGCCCGTCAACTGGTCATCTCCAATGGGAAAGATCATCCGTGCGGTGCGCGCTCCAATGCGCTCCCGACAAAGGAAGCACGAGTTACGCACCCACCAACTCGGCCAGTCATGGCGCATGGTCCGGCACTTCGCGAACCTGCGGTGACCGAACTACGTTCCAACGGTCTAATTTCACAGCGCATTCAACAACACCCATGCAGAACCTCATCGACGGATTCCCCCGTCAGCTCAAGGAAGCGATCGAGATCGGCCGCAAGGCCCAACTGAAGGCCCCAGGTGGCCCGTACAGCAACGTGGTGGTCACCGGACTCGGTGGCAGCGGGATCGGCGGGCGTATTGCTGCGCAGCTTGTAGCGGCGGAAGCGAAGTGCCCCATTGAGGTCTACAGCAACTACTACCTGCCCGCCTATGTGAACCACAAGAGCCTGGTGATCGCCTGCAGCTACAGTGGCAATACGGAGGAGACCATCGCTGCCATGGAACAGGCGCTGGCCAAAGGTGCCCGTGTGTGCGTGGTGACCAGCGGTGGCAAAATGCTGGAGATGGCGCAGAAACGGGGCCTCGACCACATTGTGATCCCCGGTGGCAATCCGCCCCGCACCATGCTGGCCTACTCGTTAACGCAACAATTCTTCCTGCTGCACCACTTCGGCATCATCGGCGATGGCTTCGAAGGCGTCGATCAAGAACGCCGCGTTAATGCTGGACAAGGACAAGGAGGACATCAAGAAGGCCGCCATGGAACTCACCGACAAGCTCCTCGGCAAGCGCTTGGTGATCTACAGTGAGGCCAGCACCGAGGCTGTGAGCATCCGCTTCCGCCAGCAGGTGAACGAGAACAGCAAGGAACTCTGCTGGCACCACGCCATCCCCGAGATGAACCACAACGAACTGGTGGGCTGGGCCGGGGCCGACAAGAGCATCGGCGTGGTGATCTTCCGCCACAAGGAGGACCACGAGCGCAGCCAGATGCGCATGGAGATCAACAAGGGCATTTTTGAGAAGTACACGCCCAACGTGTTCGAAGTGTGGAGCAAGGGCGATACGGCCATTGCGCGTCAATTGTACCTCATCAACCTGGGCGACTGGGTGAGCCTTTTCTGGGCCCAGAAAAAGGGTGTAGACCCCAGCGAGATCGCGGTGATCAACATGCTGAAGGGGAAGTTGGCGGAGGTGAAATAGGTGGCCGCAGAGACGCGGAGGCGCAGAGAAAATCCAGAACAGTGACGTACAAGGATCTTTCTGGCGCGATCATCGGAGCCGCGATCGAGGTGCACCGTGAGTTGGGACCTGGGCTCCTGGAGAGCATCTATGAGCATTGTCTGGCAAAGGAATTCCGGGCGCTTGGCCTCCCCTTCCTTCAACAACGTTCCGTTGCGGTCCGCTATAAGGGCGAACAGCTTGATCTCGGCTTCCGGATAGACCTCTGGGTGGATCATCGCATCGTAGTGGAGATCAAAGCCGTGGATGAGATACACGATGTCCATCTTGCTCAGGTGTTGAGCTACCTTAAGCTGACCGAGAACAAGCTTGGTCTCCTGTTGAATTTTAATGAACCCGTCCTGAAAAATGGTATTCGTCGTGTGGTCAATGGACTGGACGAACCATGAACACGAATGCACTTTGCGCCTCAGCGCCTCTGCGGCCCTAACATGCGCTCCGTCCATTTCCACGACCTCGGCCTGATCGACTACGCCCAAGCGTGGGACCTGCAAACGCGCACCTTCCAGGCCACCATTGACCGGAAGGTCGCCAACCGCACGGCTCCGCCAGATGCCCAGGTGGCCACGGAGGATCACCTCTTCTTCTGCGAGCACCCGCATGTGTACACGCTGGGCAAGAGCGGGAAGGCTTCGCACCTATTGCTGAATGAACAGGGCCTGCGTGAAAAGGGCGTGCAGTTCTTCCCCATCGACCGCGGGGGCGACATCACCTACCACGGACCGGGACAGATCGTGGGCTACCCCATCTTCGACCTCGACCATCACTTCACGGATGTGCATCGCTATCTGCGCACACTGGAGGAAGCGATCATCGGCACACTGGAAGCATACGGCATCAAGGCCGGCCGGATCAACGGACTCACCGGCGTTTGGCTGGACTTCAACGAACCACTGAAAGCCCGGAAGATCTGCGCCTTCGGCATCCGCGCCAGCCGCTGGGTCACCATGCACGGCTTCGCGTTCAACGTGAACACGGACCTCTCCTACTTCCAGAACATCGTGCCCTGCGGCATCACTGACAAGGGGGTGACCAGTCTCGCGAATGAGCTGGGCCGCGAAGTGGACATCAACGAGGTGAAGGACCGGCTGCGCGTGGAACTGGCGAACCTGTTCGATGTGGAGATGGTCACGGCGTGACCGGTCGTAGGCGAGCAGCGCGTCTTTGCGCATACCAGCGGACCGCTTCAGCATACAGCACAGCTGCGCAAAGGCACATCAGCGGGTAGAAGACGTACAGATACCGCGGATCGTCATGCCGCATGATCACGGGATGGATCAGCATGCCGTAGGCCAACATCAACGCCAGTACCCCGTATCCGGTACTTTTCCGCACTACGGCGAGGATCAGGAAGAGCAGTGATCCGTAGAGGGCCATGACGTACATGGTCATGCCGGAAAGCTTGATCGCCTTGGCGGCGGGGCCCAGTTGTGCGAATGGCAGGATGAACAGGTTGTACACGCCCGAGGAGCCGAGCACATGCCGCCGCGCCAGCATCGCCGGTGTGCGCACGTAGGCCATGAACGGATGATGTCGTTTGATGGAGGCCGTATACCGATCGAAGCGCGCGACCAACAGGCTGTCAACGAAATGCTTGCGGTCCGGCGGTGTAGCGGGATCCTCCAGTATTGCACAGTAGTGCCTAAGCGCGAGCAGGCTGTCGGCGTTGAAGTCCGGAGTGAAGATCTCCTCGGGGAAGGTCACGTTCGAGACATCGGTCAATGGCACACGCAGGTTCGCCCAGCTACTGCCCTGAAAGAAGTAATGCGAAGAGGCCGATGCGAAGGTGCCCACAAAGCGCCATGAGGCGATCTGCCCCTCCGGATACCACGGGTAGTAGGTGGTGGCGGTGAGCAGGAATACTCTTTCCTTCGCGATGTAATTCCGCAGTGTCCAAGCGCCCTGCGCCAGCACCAGCGGGAGCCAGATGAGCACGAGCGTGCCCAGTTGGTTCCTTTCCCTTCGCCACGCCAGCGTGCACATGGCCAGGATCGATAGCACGGCGATCGGCATCAACACCGGCCGCATGAAGTAGCTCCACGTGAGCAACGCACCCGCGAACACCAGATGCCATCTTCCACCGGAACGTATGTATCGCATCACGGCCCAGAAGGAGAACACCAGGAACGATGCCGTGGGGCTTTCCGTAAGGATGAAGGCATTGAAGCCGGAGATCGTGCTGGCCGACCCGTACAATGCAAAGGCGATGAAGAACGCAACACGTTCGCCCGTGAGCAGCAGTACCGAACGGGCAAGTATGTACACCGCCATCGCATCCAGCACGACCTGCAACAGCACCAGGGCGTCCAGCGCTCGCCCCACGCCGAACAGCCACCGGAATGGCAGATAAAGCGCACCGTAGCCGGGCATCCGGTGGTCCGGGGTGTAATGCCCCTCGTTCACCAGGTTGTCGATGGGGGCGAGATAGCTGGTGCAGTCGCCACTGCACACGGCCAGCGCCGCTGGCACCTGTGAGATATAGCCTTGCGAAACCGAGACCAACAGGTACCCCACCTTCAGCAGCAGCGCCATGGTGAACCAGAAGCGCCAGTTCCCCGCTTCCGGCATACGATCCATCACGTTCCCAGCCATGTCGTCGATCACCCTGAAGCGCGGTGTTCATCCCGCGCCTGCCGGGCGAAGATATCCGGCCTGCTTTCCCTCCGGCGCGGCGGCCCCGCGCTATTTTTACGGCCCACCATGCGCTTCCTCAAGAAACTCCTCCTCTGGTCCATCGGCATCATCACGGTGCTGGTCGCACTTTCCTATGCCACCGGGAACGGCCACCTGCCGCGTGGTGTGTGGTTCACCTACCTCCGCGGCCGCACAAGCCCCGAGATCGATGACCGCGACTTCTTTGCCTTGGGCACCATCCCTGCGGATGCACCGCAGCCCTGGGCCAAAGGAGAACGTTATGGCAAACTTGCCTTGAGCGCGGAGCAGGAAGCCACGCTGACGAAGAACCACACGGTGGGCTTCATCCTGATGCAGAACGACAGCCTGATACACGAGCAATACTGGAACGGCTGGCGCGCCGACAGCGTGAGCAACTCCTTCAGCGTGGCCAAAAGCTATGTGAGCGTGCTCACCGGCATCGCCATGAAGGAGGGAAAGATCAAAAGCGTGTTCCAACCGGTGGGCGACTTCCTCCCCGAATTCGATACCGACAGTTGCCACAGGAAGATCCAGCTCTACCACCTCCTCACCATGAGCACAGGCCTCGACTGGGGCGAGAGCGGCGCGGACCCGTTCAGCGACAACGCGAAGGGCTACTATGGCACAAACGTGCGTGAACTCTCGCTGAACCAGCCCTGTCGTGACACTCCCGGCATGGAGTTCGACTACATCAGCGGAAGCACGCAGATCATGGCCGAGGTGCTGGAGAAAGCTTACGGACAGGACCTGGACGTATTGATGCGGGAGAAGCTGTGGAAGCCGCTGGGGTGCGAGCATCCGGCGTTCTGGGGGAAGGACACGGAGCAGGGCGACTTCAAGGCCTTCTGCTGCCTCTACGCCACCGCGCGCGATTTCGGACGCATCGGCCAATTGTACCTCGACAGCGGGCGGTGGCAGGGCCGTGAGATCGTTCCGCTGGACTACTGGAAAGCAAGTATCACACCCGCGCCGCTGCTTGACAAGGGCAAGCCGAATAAGCGATACGGCTATTACTGGTGGCTGATGGAGCAGGACGGCAAGCCCGTCTACTACTGCCGTGGTTTCCATGGCGAATACGTGGTGGTGATCCCGAGCGAACGCCTGGTTATGGTGCGCACCGGCATGCTGTGGGAGGAGAAGAACGCCGAAGGCCATCCGCAGGACGTGCTGGACTACATCGCCATCGCCCGTGCCATGGCTGCGCGTAAAAACGCATAAGGATGAAGAAGGACATCATTCCACCCAAGGTGGAGGGCGTGAGCATGGCCGTGGTGCGCGAGGTCGACGAGGATGGCGAAGTGGCGTGGTACGTTTACCTGATCAACGAGAAGGACGTGGCGTTGGAGAACGTGCTGGTCAGTTCCCGTGGCTTCGGCGAGATCGACGGCGATCACCGCAGCACGAGTGAATTGAGGCATCACCTCGAGCGACTTGCCCCGAAGAGCTGGGCGCGCATCGAGCGCATCGTGGAAGAGGTCTTCGCGCTCAGCAACCAGTACTGGCTGAGCTTCTACATCGATGGCGTGATCCACGACCGCCGCTACATCTTCGTGGCCGGTGGCATCGACGAGGAGCACTTCACGCATGTCCCCTTGATGAACGCGCGAGGCGTGCTGATCCAGTGAGCCCGGCCGCGGGATCGATGCCCCTGCACAATATCCCGCCCTTCTTCACCTTTCTTTGACGCCATGGCCCGCTCGCGCCCCGTTCGCACGCTCCTCTTCCTGCTGCTCTTCGCAGCGGGGGCCGGTGCATTGGCGGTGTTGAAGGTGCCGATGTACAAACAGGTGGCCAAGCGCTACTGGCGCGACTTCCAACGGCCCACCGTGCCGGCTGCGCACACCGAATTCATCCAGGTCGACGGAAGAACGATGCCGAAGGACCCCGCGCCGTTCGCGGGCACAGCGAACCTTGGGCCCAACCTCCAATTCCATTTTCCGCCGCCCGGCCATCTGCTCAACGAGAAGTCCTCCCCCGCCATCATCCGGGTCGTGGGCGATGTGGCGGACAGCCTGATCTCCGTCTCCGCTGGGATCACGTTCACCTGCGCCGATCCTTCACTGGACCTGCGCATTTGCCTCCGCATCGACCACGCCGATGGCACGCGGGTGGAATGGAACGAGAAGCGGCTGCTTGCCCAGGAGCACCGCGCGAATGAAGTGGAACGCTTCAACTTTGAGTGGCTGCTGCGCGAGTTGCCCGTACGTCCCGATGACCGCATCGCGGTATTCCTGCGGAACCCCGACCGCGCTGAGGTCGTCATCACGGACATGAACGTGGTGTTCCGCAGTGCCTCACCGTTTCGAACCCAGCCGAACCCTTGAGCCGTCATCTGCCGCCCCTGCTCTTCGTCTGTGCGCTGGCCGCCTGCCAGCAGCCGATCGCATCCGTGACCGTGATCGGGGAACTTGTGGTGGACGGAAAGGACCACGGTACCGGGGAACTGGTAGTGCCCACGGCACTTACACCCGCATCCGCGATCTCGCTACCTGTGGATGGCGTTCCGCTCCAATTCAACCTGAAGGACCCCGCGCGCAGCGGCCAGCGCTATCGTTACGCGGTATTCTACCACAACGACACCTACGCCTTCCCGGCCGTGGAGCCGAACGGCACGCCGCATCCATTCGCCGGGGAGAACTTCTACGGCACTGCGAGCCCGGACAGCAGCGTCTTCATGCTGAGCGATCCACTGGATGCGAATGGCCTAGCGCTCGTGCGCTCGTCCCTCACCCTGCGCAGCGATCCGCGGAACGAATTCCCGGAACACCCCAGTGCACGTGACCCGCGGGTGGGCGCCTATTCCGTGCTGATCGTTGCACTCGCGGAGGACGAGTTCGCAAAGCATCCGCTTCCTGCCGCGATCCGCGACATCCGCGTGCGCGAAGGCGACCACTTCATCGACCCGTACTGGTACTGGTTGCATGGGCCCGGCTCGCGCATCCCCGGGGTGAGCACACTGTTGAAGCCCGATGTCGTGCGTTTGCATGCTTCACCGGAGCCCGCGCGGGGCATTGACGGAAGCGAACCTGATGCAGCCTTCCAGCATTTCCGGCCGCACATCGATCCTGCCTCACGCTTCAACAATGTGCCCATCGCGGCCGACGTGCTCGGCCATGAATTCGGGCCACGACAACACGATAGCGCCTGGGTCTTCACGCCCGCCGACAATTGGATCTCCACCGTGCCATCCGCCTGTGATGCACCCTGCTCATCGACGCGCTACAATGCCGAGGCACAAGCGCTCGAATTCCGCAGTCGTGCCGGGGAGAACGGCGGCTTCCGCAAGGAGAACGCCGGCATCAGCACGCGGCGGTCCTTCACGTATGGCCGCTTCCTCGTCCATGCACAACTGAGCCCGCTGTTGAACGACAGCGACATGTGGAACGGATTGACGAATGCGATCTGGCTCATCGGCAGCCACCTCGAATACGGACAACGGCGTGCTTGCACCGGAGGGTACCGCCCGTACATCGAAGGCCTCTCCGCCAAGCCACGTGAGACCTACAGCAGCTATGCCGAGATCGACTTCGAGATCATGAAGGGCATGCCGCTCTGTCCCGAGCGCGCGTTCCCGCCGATCTATCCGCAGCCGGTGGCGGCACCGAACGCGTGGCGCCGTGTGATGCCTGCAGAGGTTTTGGCCCAGCGCGGGAATGTGGCCGTGGCCTGCACCAATTGGGACCTTGCCTGTCCGGATCCGCCGCACTTCGCCATTGGTTGCCAGGATGTGGTGTACAACGGCCAGGCCTTCGCTGCGCATCGCTGGGACCGTGACTATCGCGCAGTGACGGAGAAGACCATAGAGGCCGACGATGCGCTCTTCGGGCCCAACGGATATTGGTTCGAGATCATCTGGCGGCCAGAGGAGATCATCTGGCGCATCGGTCCATCGCCGGAAGAGCTGCGTGTGGTGGGGTACATGAACAGCAGCATGACCTCCGTACCCAACACGCCCATGAGCCTGGTGATCTCGCAGGAGTTCCACAACACGCGTTGGTGGCCGGGTTCGCCGTACGAGCAGGGTTGCGTGCCGTTCCCCTCGAAGGACCTGGTGGGGCGTGTGTTCGAGGTGCGAGTGGAGTAGTGCGTTAGAAGCCCATCGGTCGCGCTTCGGCATAAAGCGTAGTGCGCACGCCCGTTGGCCGATCGCCGGCGAAGAGTTCCACTTCCACGCGGTACCGACCGGACTTGTATGGCCGGCCCAATAGCAGCCCTTGTCGCATGCTGGCACCTGCGGAAATGTCCTGTTCAATGTGCGTGATGTCCTTGCATTCATACACTCCCCTACCCGTTTCATCGTAATACTCCACACGAAGTTCCAGCTGTCTTCCATCCTCCAGCAGGCATCCCATGGGTCGTCCTGTCCGGTTGGTCAGCAGCAAATCCGTGTTCGCCACTGGTGCCGGAGGTAGCCAGACCACGCTGTCGACGGGCGCGAGCGTCAGTTGCTGCGGACCAAGGACCCTCGCGATGCTGTCGGCCAGCACGGTGGTCACCGCCGAGTATCCTTCAGCAGGAAAGGCGAAGTAGTTCTGCCGCAGGTTCTGGCTTCCGAACCAGACCGGGTTCCACGCCGGTCCCAGAAAGGCTGTTGACGCATGCATCACCGTGTCGAAGCGGTCGATCGGCTCATCGCAATAGAAGGTCACCGCCTCGCGCGGGCCTTTAATGCCCGACACCAAGGCCGTTTCGAAGGCCATGGGCCAGTAGCCGTATACGATGGGCCAGGGAAGGCACTTCGACGTGCCGATGGCTTTGTGGATGCCTTTGGCACGCAGCTCGTCCGTGAGCCGTTGCGCAAAATGCACCTTGGCCGTGATGATGTGATGTGCCCTGTACACCTGCAGGCAACCGATCGCGGCGATCACCGGTATGGCCCAGCGCAGTGCCGATACGGAGCGCGGACGCGCCTCCACCAGCACCTGCGCAAAGGCCATGCACCAGCACAAGGCCAGCACAGGATAGAAGTTCTCGTACATGATGGGCGAACCCTGCGCGCGGTCGGTGATCACCACCAATACCATGAAACCGGTAGACCAGGCCAGTGTCCACAAAAGCAACAACCACCGCCGGGTGTATGCCAGGCCGCCGATGGTCAGTGCTGCCAACAGGAGAAAGGGCTTGAACTTGGAGAAGTTCTGCGCGAGGTATTGGCTGCTCGGCAACTCACCGAGCTTGGGCAGTAACGCCATCACATCGGCAATAGCGGGCATGCGCTCCTGCTCGTAATCGCTCGTAGCGAAGAGCTTGATCCGTGCCACGTACCAGAGCACCATCACGCCGCCGATGGTCCAAAAGCGCAGGTCCTTCCAGGCCTTGCGCTCGATGATCTCCATTCCGAGGAAGTAGACCAAGGGCAACAGCAGAACCTGATGGTGGAAGGATGTCCAGATGTTGGTGAGCATCAACAGGGCCACGAGCGGCCATCGCTTCGGCATGTTCCATTGATCCAGGGAGCGGCGGAAGAGTACCCACACCAGCACGGTCCATGAAAGTCCCTGGTTCAATTCACTTGCGCCATAGTAGAAGAGCAAATGCAGACCGGTCACCAAGGTCAGTGGCAATGCGATGGTACCGCGCTCATCCCGGAGCCGGAAGGCGATGATCAGGAAGAGGACCACGTGGATGGCCATCTGCGAGATCGAGTACGCGCGCAGCACTGCCTCCAGAGAAGCTCCGGCATGGACAAGGGCCACAGGCAGCAGTTGCGAAAGCCAGGAGCCATAGCGTGCCAGAAAGCTGTGGGGTATCCCATCGTAGATGATCAACCAGCTGAACCATGCGCTATCGAAACAGGCGGTGCGCTCCAAGTAATACGTCCATGACAGAACAAGAAGCCACGCCAGCACAGCAGCCCCCAACACAGGTGTCCAACGGCTTATGCTCCTCACGTTCACGCGGCAAGTTTACTTTACCACGGCACGCCGATGGATCCGTAACCTTGCTATTCCATGAGGCAATTCCTCTCCTCCATCACGGCGAATACCTGGTATTGGTCACTGGCCCTACTCAATGCTTCGGCCGTGCTGTGCTTCACGGCATTTCCAACGGTGGATGGCACTCCACATGCACTGACATCCAAACTTTTGTGGGCCCGATGGACCGGGTCGCACGTTGCGGATGGCATTGTGTGCGCCGGGTCCCATTGGGTCCCGAACGCCCTGGGCAATTATCTCTTGGTGCCGTTGCAGGCATTGGGCGTGCATGATGGGGGCGAGCGCGTGATGTTCTTCATCATCATTCTTGCGCTCACCACCGGCACATGGCACCTCGCCCGGGCAATGGGCCGCGAACGACCCTGGTTGGTATTGCTCGTGCTTCCCTTCACCTATGCTTTCCCCCTGGTCATGGGATTCTCCAATTTCCTCCTGGGAATTGGTGGGAGTCTTTTCCTGTGCGCCTTCGCCATCCGGACCTCACTGCGCTCGCACCAACAGTGGGGCATCTATTTGATCGCTTCGTTACTGATCCTCTGGACCCACGCCATGGCTTTTGGGGTCCTGACCCTGGTCACTGGGGCGTTGCTGGGTTACCGTTGGCTGTTCGCGTCCTTTTCAGAGCGGATCGTTGGACCGCTCGCAGGACTCCGGTCGACCGGGTTGGCGCCGTTCGCGCTGCTTTCCATTCCCGGGCTGGTCTTACTGTTCCTGTTCAACCAAGGTCAGGAGGGAGCGATGGGCACGGTTTCGCTCCGTGTCAACTTGGATATGCTCAAGGACCTATGCGTGCTGACGTTGTATGACAAGGGAGAGGAACACGTCTTTCGTTTCTTCGCAAAGCTCATGTTCATCCTGCTGGGCGTATTCGCATTCACGGACCGTATGGCATCGCGCCCTTCGCGTTCGATGTTGCGGACCTATGACGGACTGCTGTTCGCCGCTGCGTTGATCCTCGTCGTTTATCTCCTGGCCCCGGATTCAACCGGGTATGCCAGCTACGTATCCGTCCGCTTGCAGCTCTGCTTCTTCCTGCTGCTCACCACCTGGACCGCATGCGCGGTTGAGTCCGGGAAATGGACCTTGCCCATCCTTACGGCCGTCGGCCTGGCACACATGGACCGACTCTCGTACATCAACGACAAAATGGCGCCCCTCTCCAAAGAGCTCGGCGAACTGCGCGATGCAGCTCAGCACTTGGAGAAGGACGCCGTGGTGCTTCCGGTGAGCTTCGAGAACAACTGGTTGTTGGCGCATGTGGAAACCACCTTGGGTATTGATGGGCAGGCCTTACTGCTCGAGAACAATGCCTTCAACATGCCCTATTTCCCGTTGGTCTGGTGCAAGGACTTGCCTTGGCCGCTATATGAACACATCCACCTCAAGCGCTCTGAACGAACACTGAGCTGGTTGTCCTCCTACGTGGCGAGTGGACAAGAGCCGCGGTTGGACCAGATCGCGGTGGTGGGCTGGAGGAGCGATAGTAGCGATGTGCAGGCAAGGAATCTCCTGCCCGTCCTTGCGAAGGATTATGCCCTCACGTATACCAACGGATATGTCCGCGTTTTCACCCACAAGTGAGCTCCGAACAGATCGGAGCCTTCATTTTATCGGCAAAAGCATTTCCCCGCGGCATCTGGCGTTAATAGGCTGCATGGCTATTCGACCGCCACTTATCTTCCGGCCGTGACCAGCCTTACAAAGATGTCGGATGCACAGGGTGCGGAGTGGAACTTCGCCGAATGGGCCTTGTTCCTGCTGGTGGCCCTGTGTGCGTGGCATGGGCGTGGATGCTGAACCATCAGGAACCGTATGACTTCCTGCGGAAGGCAAGCGATAACCTGGCCTATTACCAGTACTTGCCCGCCGTGTTCAAGGGTGATGGACTGGAACGCATGCCTTGGGTGCATGTATTGGAGAACGGCAAGGGGATCAGTCTGGTGACCTGCGGTGTGGCGCTGTTGGAGCTGCCCTTCTTTCTGCTCGGGGATCTCTGGGCACACGGCTTCGGCTATAACACGGATGGCTATTCGCCTCCTTATGCGGTGGCGAACATGCTATGCGCCGCAGTTTATGCCGGCATGGGGTGTGTCCTTGCTTTCCGACTTGCGCGCAAGTTCAGCGATAACACGAGCGCATTGCTGGCGGTGATCGCGCTGTTCGCAGGAACGAACCTCTATTACTACGCTGTTCACGAACCGGGATACTCCCATGTGTTCTCCTTCTTCCTGGTGGCCTGGGTATGCTGGTCAGGGCTGCGTCTCATCGATCAGGCCGGTCCCCGGCATATCCTCTCCTTCGTGCTGGGCAGCAGCCTGCTGATCCTTGTCCGTCAATTGAACGTATTCGTTCTTCTCTTCCCCTTGATCATGGCGGCAGGTGCCGCAGGCGGGTTGAAGGAGGTCCTGCGCCATCTGATGCAACACAAACGCGTGCTCATACTGAGCATCGTGGTCGCTCTGGTGCCATGGATGCTACAGATGATGTATTGGAAGTTGATCACCGGGGACCTGATCACCTTCGCCTATGGCAAGAAGGGCGAACATTTCGAGTGGGATAAGATGGTCCCGGGCATGGTCCTCTTCAGCGTGCGGAACGGCTGGCTGGTGTATTCGCCTCTGCTGATACCAGCACTTGGCATGCTCGTGACCATGGCCTGGAATAGACAGCGTGTGGCGCTCGCCATCCTGCTCATCACCGCCCTCACCCTTCTCACCTACAGTGCTTGGTGGTGCTGGTGGCTGGGCACCAGCTACGGCGCCCGTGGCATGGTGGACCTCTACGCGTTGTTGAGCATTCCGCTTGCCTGGCTGATCCGTGCCGCCATTCAAATGGGGTGGTCGACCAGGCTGACCCTCGGCGTGGTGATGGTCGCCTGCATACGCCTGAACTTCGGTCTGATGGAGCGCTTTGACTGGTTGTGGTCGTGGCATACCTGGACCTGGCAGAAGTATTTCTACGAGGTCTCGCGCATTGCGACCGGAATGGACTGATCGGCGCGCTAATGCTGCTCGCACTGCGAACGGACCACCTGCATTCCGCGAACGGAGAGCTTTCGCATCTGCGGGGACCATACATAGAGCTTTTGCTGAACGCCGTCGACGATCGGGGGCACCCGGAAACGCAGGGTGTTCGCTCCAGGTGACAGGTCATACTGTTCATAGCGCACCCCGCGATCACCGATCGCCTGGGTCAGCGCGAACTTGGCGTTGTCCCCCGCGGCTTCCTCGTAAACCACCTCGCATGTGATCGTCCATTCATCATAGATCGACCCAGCATCAGGATGCGGAACTGCCTCCCATGACCAAGGGAATTCACACGCGCCGCACCAGGCCTCGGGCAGTCCGCAGGGTATCGTATCCAAGCGGACCGGAACATCTTCCCTTGCCTTGGTCAGCGAGAACATCGTATCCACCAACAGGGTCCGGACCGCTGGCTTGCGTTCGAAGATGAAGCACTCATACGGGAGGTTGCCGATGACCAGATGGCCCTCCTCCGGTACGAATACCCCGCGCACGGTGAATGCGGAGTCCCCGAGCAGAAGGGAAAGTGGTGTGCCACATTCGTTGGGGCCCAATTGTGATTCCCAAAGGACCAGGTCACCGGGCAGGTCCGGTTTTGTGAAGCCCTCCTTCACTCCTCGCAGGATGAACACCTGACGTGTGTCGAAGGGGTCCAGGTCCATGAGGAATGGGATGAATGTGTGGGACACAAAGAGGCGTCTGTCCGGACGATGGATCTCGCGCAAGCGGGCCGCAGCTTTTTGGAGCATGCGCAGATCCGGGTCACTTCGTTGGTGCAAGGGAACTTGCGTGAACGTCTGTAAGACGGTGACGATCATCATGACCGAAAACGCCAGTGTGGTGGTGCTCGGTCGCCAGGGCCAACGCTGCGTTGCGAGGCCCATCACATAAAGCGAGAAGACCACCATCAGCGGCACGGCGGTCACCATCACTCTTCCCAGGCCAGCACTACCGTGCCCTCCGCTCCACCAAAGCCAGGCGTGGCACCAATGGAATGCCCAGTGCGGGAAGCGCGGTGGTCACAAAAAGAAGATCAAGTGCAGACCGGTCTTCGGTAGTCCTCCTCCTGATCGGATACCAAAGACCGAGTGCCATAATGAAACCGGCGATCAACGGCCAGCCCATGATGACCGGCGCCTCGAAAAGGAACTTCACGGGATCACCTGTGCCGTATACGCTTGAACCGGCATAGGGCTCGTTGTGGATCCAGCACAATGGATCACCCGTGTATGTGTAGCCGACGATCGTGTACGCCGCGATCCCCGCAAAGCACCATGGTATCGCCAACCATCTGCGCTGCATGATCAACCAGGCGATCACACACGGAAGGAATACGACGTATTCAGGGCGACACAAAGGCGTGAGGGACGCCAAAAGAGCGCCAAGGGTCCATCGCCCTTCCAGCATGCAGATAACTGCTGCCAGGGCCACGCCCCCGAACAAAACCTCCGTCATGCCATCCACAACCGCTAATGCGTACCACGGTGCGCCGATGATCAGCACTGGAGCGAGGGTCCTGGTCCACGTGCCTGCTGACCGAAGGCCGCGATCGGCCAAGCGCGCCGTGGTGAACGCCAGAAGTGCATTGAACGCCGACATGCCCTTGTACCCGAATTGCGCAAAGGGCGAGGCCAACAAGGTGAACAGTGGTTTGCCCCATAGGTCCAGGATCAACTCCGGATGTCGCCAGCAGAAGCGCGCCATCATGTAGTGCTGTATGCCGTCCCCCATTTCTCGTACGCCGTCGGAAACAAGCCGAAGGAGAAACAGTGCAACGGCCAGCAGCCCGGTGAGCAATAACACGATCCGACCGGTCCGATCCATGATCAAGAGGGGTCAGCCTGTCATGCCGTACTTCACAATGCACCAGATCGCGCGGAAGCCGTCCTTCCAGCCGATCTTCTTGCCCTCGGCATAGGTGCGGCCGTAGTAGCTGATGCCCACTTCGTAGATGCGCACATCCTTCACCCGCGCCAGCTTCGCCGTTACCTCCGGCTCGAAGCCGAAGCGCTGCTCCTTCAGGTCAAGCCCCTTCGCAATGTCCGAGCGGATCAGCTTGTAGCAGGTCTCCATGTCCGTCAGGTTCAAGTTGTTGAACGCGTTGGACAGTTGCGTGAGGAACTTGTTGCCGATGCTGTGCCAGAAGAAGAGGATGCGGTGCGGATGGTGACCCATGAAACGGGATCCGAACACAACGTCGGCGAAGCCCTCCACCACCGGACGGAGCAGCTCATTGTATTCCCGCGGATCGTATTCCAGGTCGGCGTCCTGCACGATGAGGAAGTCGCCGTTCGCTTCGCGGATGCCACGATGAATGGCCGCGCCCTTGCCCATGTTCCGCGGCTGTTCGAAGAAGCGGATGCCCAGCGCTGGGTTGGCGGCCATGTAGGTCTGCACGGCCGTGGACGTGCCATCCCGTGATCCATCGTTCACGATCACCACATCCTTGGTGATGCCATGGGCCAACTGCACATCGCGCACCTTATCGAGGATGCGATGGATCGTGCGCTCCTCGTTGTAGGCGGGGATGATGATCGAGAGGGTGCGTACGGAGGTGAGTTGCATCTTGGCCCAAGATCGGCTTTTCCACGTCACCGCTCACTGCGCCGACCCGTCGATGTTGCCCTTTCCGGGCTCCAGGTAACGCATCACTTCGAGCTTCAACTCATCGATCGCAAAGGCCTGCCCGCTGCGGTTCGTGACGAAGAGTTTGTTCCGCACACCGGTTGGCCGAGGTGGCAAGCCGTAGCGGAACGTAAAGGCCCCTTCCTTCAGTTGATGACCGGTCAGACTCAATTGGCGTTCGTGGTCATCTTCAGCGAGGAGCAGTTCAGCGCCCTTGTCGCCGGGGTCCTGTTGCCAATGCATGGTACCTGTGACGACGAGCTCGGCATATGTGATACCGGGTCCATACAAGGGCAAGCCATCGATGTCCAAGGGATATTCGCTGGGCATGAAACACCATGCCTGACCGGGTGAAGGACATGGCACTGTGTCGAGACGATGCTTCAGCTTGCAACGGATGGCGCCGCTCCTGCTGGAAAACGAGGCTGCGCTCCATCGGGCGATGCGGTCCTGTAAGATCGAAGATGCGCACACCGCCGACCTGGGCTACAGGTGACGTCAGGTGCGAGGCCAACCGGGGATCGTTCAGCCATTTCCCCTCCGTGAACATCAGGTAATGTGCCCCGTTCTTGATCAGCTCATCGATCTGCCCCGGGGCGAGCAGGTCCACGCCGAAGGCCGTCCACCCGCGATTGCCCATAAGCACTAACGCGCTGTTGATAGCCTGATCGTCCAGAAAAATGACCCTGTCCTCCTTACGCACACCCAGCTCACGCAGGCGCGGCTCAATGGTGGGCAGGTCGCCCATGCCCCAGAAGTCCAGGTTGTTCCAGTACGTCAGTTCCGCTTCATGGTAGATGGGCCACAATGTCCTGGCCGTCATATGCCCACTGGTGTCATACCGCATTTGCATGTTCTGCGCAGCATAGGCCACGTTAAAGACGAGCAGCACTAACATGCCGCCTCGCGCCCAGCGCGAATGCAGGATGTCGGAGTGCCAACGACCCAACCACCAAAGGAACGCGACCAACAGCCCGATCAACGTGATCATGGGGTTGATGAAGTAGTAGTCATGGTCCTGCAAAGCGTTGAACCAGAAAATGGTGTAGAGCACCGTTCCGATGATGAGCGACAGTACGAGCACCCATGCCCGCCAGGGCAATTGCCGCGCGTTCAGAAGGAGTGCACCGAACGCCGCACCGAGCAAGAGCCAAGCCGACGTGTCGAGCACCTGGAACACGATGATGTCACAGCCCGTGCGCCAGGCCCATTCCGCCGCTTCCGGTGTCATGATCCATATGGGCCATAGATCATTGAAGGTGTATTTGGCTCCATGCACACCATTGTACCATGCCGCATAGGCGTACCACGCATAGACCGCAGCGAAGCCGATGGTCAACCACGTCCACGCGAAGCGCCGATCGTGAAAGAGATCCGCTTCTTTGGTCTTGCCCCGGCTGAACAAGGTCTCCAATACCAGGATGCCAGCGATGGCCACGAAGCTCATGCCGGCCGTCACTTTCAACAGCATGGCCAGGCTGAAGAATGCCACGGACCATTTCCACAGGGATCCCCGTCGCTCTTGAACGTATCGCACGAGGTACCACCAACCGATGAGCGCCATGTCAAGTGCAGGCACATCGGTGAGGAAGGATATGCTGAAGTAGACGATCACCGGAGAACAGAAGAACAACAGCGCCACCATCACCGCCCAGAAGCCACTGTTGGTGATCCGCCGCACCGCCCCGAAGAGGGCCAGTGAACCAGCAAAGTGGACCAACAGGACGATCAGCCGGTAGATGAACTCGCTTGGTCCCGTGATCCGCCAGATCATGCCGACCACCCAATACAACAAGGGAAACTCTCCTGCCGACCGCCCGCTTGTGCGGCCATCGGCGAACAGGTTGTGGATCGCAGGTTTGAACAGGTTCGCTGTGGTGTCGTAATAGTTCCACGCAAGCGAAATGCAATCCGTCTGGCGCCATAAGTGATGCGGCTGCGGCCGGATGTTCAGCACCCTGCCCGCCTCATAGGCGCAGCACATCAGGACGAAGCCAAGGATGAACCACCACTTGGCGTCAACACGCCGGAACACCTGCAACGCCTTTTGCATGCGCCGGATCAGATCACCATCTCCGGTATCTCCCCCTCCACCACCAACCGCCCTTCCGTCTTCGCCTTGATCTCGTCCACGCTCACCCCCGGCGCGCGTTCCAGCAGCTTGAATCCGTGCGGCGTTACATCGAACACGCCCAGGTCGCTCACGATCTTCTTCACGCAACCAACACCGGTGAGCGGTAGCGTGCACTTCTTCAGCAGCTTGCTTTCACCGGCCTTGTTGGTGTGCAGCATGCATACGATGATGTTCTGCGCACTGGCCACAAGGTCCATGGCGCCGCCCATGCCCTTCACCATCTTGCCGGGGATCTTCCAGTTGGCGATATCGCCCGTGTCGGATACCTCCATCGCACCGAGCACGGTGAGCTGCACCTTCTGTGCGCGGATCATGGCGAAGCTGGTGGCGCTGTCGAAGATGCTGCTGCCCGGCAACAGCGTCACCGTCTGCTTGCCCGCGTTGATCAGGTCGGCATCCTCTTCTCCCTCGTACGGGAACGGACCCATGCCGAGGATGCCGTTCTCGCTCTGCAGCGTTACGTTGATGCCGGGTGGAATGTGGTTGGCCACCAGCGTGGGGATGCCGATGCCAAGGTTCACGTAGTATCCGTCCTTCAGCTCGCGCGCGATGCGCCGGGCCATTTGGTTCTTGTCGAGGGGCATGGTGGTGTGGATGCGGGTGCTTCGCCCCAACCTGTCAGGGGTGCTGCCCGCGTTCAGCGGGTGAAGATGGCAAGAAAGATGCGACCGCAAGGCCCTACGTCAAGGCTGCAACCGCGACAGCAGCACCCGTGCCTCGCCAAGTTCCATGGCCACCTTACGGGGGTTGTACACGTAGAGCACGGAGCGTGTGGCCGCTGGCATGGCCGGAAGCGCATAGGCCTGGTGCAGGGTGTCCATGGACCACTGCGGCGCGATGGTGCCCAATGCAACAGCGCGATAGAATCGCTTTCCACCTTGTGCATCATTCACCTCCAGCACGATCGACAGGTCCGGGGGTACGGTGCTCAGCCTTACCGGAACGGTCAGCTCCAGCATGTTCGCCGTTCCGCGCAAGAGTGAGTCAGGCGGTTGGGCCAATTCGAAGAACTCGTCGTTGCCGGACCGGGCTGCGGATGACGTGTGCCACGTTCCTTCGGGCTGAAGGCGCATCGTCCGTTCGAGCATCCAGAGGCCCGGCCCATCAGCGCTGTCGATCACGTTATATCCGGGTAGTGCTTCTTGCATGAATCGGCCGTCGACGATGCGCAGGTCGTGGTTCCCGTTCGGAAAGTCCTCGGTCTGCAAGGACATCGGCTGAACACCACAAAGGCGCGACTGTACAGGCCAGGCGAGCGATAATTGGTGATATCCGCCGACGAGTATCGGACGCCCCAACTGGCGTTGCAGCCGATCCGCCTTCAACACGAACCGCGAAGGCACGGACTGCTCCGGCCACAGCACGGTGTGGTCCAGGTTGAAGCAGCATCAACGTCCGCAACGGTAACGCCCAGAGCACCGCCGCGCTCCAGCGCATGAAGTTCCGCCCTTGGCACAACTCGTCCGCGGCCATGGCCACTGCCAATATTACGATGGCACGAAGTGGATGCCCGACCGGTCCTCCGGATAGTTCACGCCGCGCAGCTTCGCGAGGATGATCCGCAACAGCACATCGCTCCAAAGCAGGATCAACACCAACACCAGCGGGTTGTCCATTGGCCTTCAAGCACAGCTTGCGTCCACCCACCCCGTTGCATAGCCCGACGCTGAATAACACCAACCACCAGTCACCCGGGTGTTCTGCGCCCAGCACGTATCGCACCAACGTACGCATCGTTACGGCGATGAATCCTTCCGTGCTGCCGTTGTACAACAGCGACATGTCCTGCATGTGCAACGCGATCCTTGCGGCGAAGAGCAGCGGCACCACACCCAGAACCATCAGCAGAGCAACGGGCATCATGATGGCCCGCACTCCATTCCCCACGCGTCCATGGCGACGAGCAAGCCAAGCAACGCAAACACGATCAGCCAGACGGGCAGCATCGAAAGCATGGCCGCTGTACCAATGAGCAAGGCGACCAGCGTCTGCACCAGCGCCCAGGCCGAACGTTGCTTCGCGAAGCGGAACAGGCCATCCAGCGCCCAGATCCAAGCGGCCAGTTCGATCGCGTAACCCCGAAAGAGCGAGAAAAAGTCGAGGGCAAAGGGGCATAGCAACAACGCAGCCCACACGCTCCAACGCACAACGCGAGCGCGCAGGTGACCACCCAGGCGCCAACAACCAACTGCGTACGCGGCAAAGGCCAGCACACTGCCCAAGCGTAAGGCGAGCGGATGCAACCCGAAGAGCTTGTGGAAAAGAACCCCGAACCCGGTGCTGAGGAAGTGGTTGTTGGCGTCCCAGTGCGAGGCGTCGGGCAACCACTCGCCGGGCTGCACATACCAAAGCAGGCTGGCGCATTCATCATGCACGAGCGGAACAAATGTGGCCCGCATGACCAGGTACGCTGCCGTGAGGCTTGCGAGGAGCACAAAAGCCCATCGGTCCCGGGTGATCATGGCAGCACTTCGTAGATGCGTATGTGCACCGGCTCCAGTGTGAGCGCCTTCTTCGCCGGGTTGTAGATGTACACCGCAATACGTTCCGCAGAGGCTGGAATACGTGCGATCCGTTTGGAGAGGCGCAGTCGCCCTTCCACCGTGGCCTCGCGCTGGTGGTCAATGTCGTATCCACTGTAGAACACATGTGCGCCCGTAATGTCGGCGACCTCTATGACCAACTGCGACCGTGTTGCGGTCGCTTCTGAAAGGATCCGCACATCCACGTCCACCAGCACCGATCGGTTGCGCCAGGTAACTGCCTGTGGCTCCCATAGCTTCGCATATTCATCCGTGGAGCGCGGCCGCGAGAAGGTACTGTCCACCGCGAGCCGTGTGCGCAAAGGCTCAATGCGCTCCATCAGGTTGTTGCGTCCACCCGGCGCTTGCGCGATGGTGCGGAATCCGTTAGGCGCCGGATACATCGTGGTGTCGATCAACAACAGGTCGCACATCGGCTGTGGAAAGTCATCGATGTCCAGTTCGTTCACCGGGTGCTGCGACGGCGGTTCTCGAAGCTCCACGAATAGCTCAAAAACTTCTGACCGCCGATCATCAACAGGCGCTCGCTTTTTCGCTGGCGCTCCTCGATGATCTCATGGAATGCTCGCGGCGTGCTCTGCTCGCTCCACAGCACCGTGCGCGAAAAGTTGGCCGTGCTCAAGGCTCGCACGGGAAGGATCAACAATACCAGCGACAACCAACCGAGCGTAGGGCGCTGCACGGCCAGCTGATCAATGGCCAGCGCGATCACCGATACCCCCAGCGGCAATAGGTAAAGCGCACTGCGATCAATGGGATAGAGCACGTGCATCACGCTCGATATGGTGCTCTGACCGGTGAGGGTGAGCGCGGCGAACGCCGCCAGGATCACCAGCGGCAGCGATCGATCGCGATAGCGCGACCAGGTGATCGACGGAAACGAGCAGACCCAAAGCGAACAGTACAGCACCCAGCAAAGGAGCCACACGACCATCCTTGCCGAACATCAGATCGGTCAAAGAGCACCACGTGCCGGCGTACAGGCCATCCGCCGTGCCGGCGTAAAGCATGCCCCGTGCGCTGAGCCCCAAACCGAAGAGCACAGGTGGAAGCATGGGCAGCACCCCAAGCACGATCAACCACAGCACACGCTCCAACCGCAGCGCACGCTGATCGCTGAACCACACGAGCACCGCCAGCACCCCAAGCAGCGCACACCAAACGACCAGCATGGACAACAACGCGTATACGCCCAACGCCATGGCCACCATGCACAGAAGGAGGTCGCGATGCTTCGCATCGCGCGCGAAACAGACCAGGTGATACACGGACATGATCAGGAACGCCACACCGATGGCGTAGCCCCGTGCAAGCGCGAAGAAGTCCAGCAGGAAAGGCATGCCCAACAGCGCACCCCAAAAGCACCAGCGTACCAGCCGCAAGCGGAACCATTCCCCACATCGCCACGTGTACCAGGCATACAGCACGAAGGCGAGCAGGCTCCACATGCGCAAAACGAAGAGGCTCGGTCCAAGAACGAACGCGCCGACATACATCAGCACGGTGTGCAGCATGTGGTTTCCCACATCCCACGGCCCACTGAACCAGAACAGGTCCCCGGGGATCACCATAAGCTGGTATGCACGCGCCTCGTCGTGCACCATGGGCACCAGCGCAGCACGCAGCACGAGGAACACGAACGCCAGCGCCGAAACCACGGCGAACAGGCGACCGTCCTTGCGCGCGTCGATGGTCATGGGCGCATCAAGAACGCTTGCGTACGGTGCGCTGCTCGATCCGCTTTTCGTAATGCTCGCCTTGGAAGATGCGGTGAACGAAGATGCCCGGCGTGTGGATCAGGTCCGGGTCCAGTTCGCCCGGCTCCACCAAGTGTTCCACCTCGGCGATGGTCACGCCACCGGCCATGGCCATCACCGGGTTGAAGTTGCGTGCCGTGGTCTTGTACACAAGGTTGCCGTGTCTGTCGCCCTTCCACGCTTTCACCACGCTGAAGTCGGAGCGCAGCCATTGTTCCATCACGTACATCTTGCCGTGGAACTCCCGCGTTTCCTTGCCCTGCGCTACCTCCGTGCCGAAGCCTGCGGGCGTGAAGAAGGCCGGAATGCCGGAGCCCCCGGCGCGACAACGTTCGGCCAATGTGCCTTGTGGGATCAGTTCCACATCGAGCTCACCGCTGAGCATCTGGCGTTCGAACTCCTCGTTCTCCCCCACGTAGCTGCTGATCATCTTCTTGATCTGCCGGGTCTTCAACAACAGGCCCAGCCCGAAGTCGTCCACGCCCGCGTTGTTGCTGATGCAGGTAAGGTCCTTCACACCGCTGCGCACCAGCGCTGCAATGCTGTTCTCCGGTATGCCGCACAGGCCGAATCCGCCCACCATCAAGGTCATGCCATCGCGGATGCCGTCAATGGCCGCGTCGGCGTTCGCCACGATCTTGTTCATGCGACGAATGTAGGAGGGGCGCGGGGAACTGAAGGGGCTCTCGCGGGCCTTGCTCCGCCGAAGCGGCTACGCGAAGGCGCAGGACGCGGAGGGCGTGGAGGGCTTACGTTGGCCTCACGCAGAGGGGTGCGTTGGCCTCACGCGGAGGCGCGGGGGAGATGCGAGGGGGATCACGCAGGGGCGCAGAGCGCGCAGAGGTGTGTGTTGGGCTTACGCGGAGGCGCGTGGGAGATGCGAGGGGGATCGACGCAGAGGGGTGTGTTGGCCTCGCGCGGGGGCGCTGAGGCATTCATCTGCGCCATCTGTGTCATCTGCGGAAAAAAGCCAGCATAGGTCGGCAACGCCGACCGTTCCTGTGGATGCTCGTCAGCGGATGACGGTGACGTAGCCCATCTGCTTGTGCTCCTTGAGGGTGATGCCCTCGCGAAGCCGGACACGGAAAGCATACACACCGATCGGCGTTGTGCCACCATCCCAGGCCATCCGCGGGTCATCGCTCGTGAAGAGCACGCGTCCCCAACGGTCGAAGATCTCCAGCTCGAAGGTCTCCGGGTCGATCACATTGCCCCAAGGCTGCCACACGTCATTGATGCCGTCGCCATTGGGGCTGAAGGCGTTCGGCGCCCAATAGGCATAGTCCTGTTCCTCCAGATGGGCGATGATCGTGTCGGACTCGTAGAACGTGACCTGGATGTCGCGCCGGGTGCTGTCGTTGGTGTTGGGCAGGTTGTGCTTCACCTCCCAGTACTTGAAGTCATAGAACATGTTCGGGGCCACGAGCAGCGGCATCGGTATGCCCTCAGCCACCGGAACCGATACCGGGAAGCTGTTATAGGCGATGCCATCAAAGGTGATCGTGGCCGTGTTGGGTGGATCGGTCATCAACACCACCTCGTACTGGATCGGCGGTGTGAAGTGCGCGATGATGGTGTCCGTGCCCGTGAACATGAAGTTCACCACGGAATCGGTCATGCTGGGCGCGAAGGTGTGGTTCGTCGCTTCCCAGTGATCGAAGCTCCACCCGCTTTCGCTCAGGGCCTGCAGCTCGGTGTTGATCGCTCCATAGTAGATACCCTGGAACGGGTATGTCGGCAACACGGCCGAGTTCACCTGGATGCGTCCGCTCAGCGGCGGCTCCACCTTGAAGACCACGTTGTAAGGGCCCTCCAGATCGTAGCAGTCCACCATGCCCTGCTGGGTGGTTACGCATCGCGCATCGATGAAATCGCGCAGCACCTGAACGTTCGCCTGCCACGTGGCCATGCTGGTACCCCACCGCGCACATTGCGCCGGCATCTCCGGCGTGGTCATGGCCAGCAGGCTGTCCAGAAGGTGGTTCATGTTGTCGCAGCTGAACACCGTGTTGCCCAGATCGATGTAGCGGTTCACGTAGTAGTCGTAGACCATCTGGTTCTCCGTGATCAGCTTGTTCAGGATCACGGTATGTCCCTGCCCACCGGGATCGCCCAGGTCCTCCACCGTGCACGGATCGGCGTTCGCGCTCTGGTCCGGAATGCCGGTGAAGTTGCCGTAGTGCCCGAAGGTGGCGTCCTGTCCCACAGCAGCGTATCCCCACTTCTTGTGTTCGCCGGCCGGATCAAGCCCCTTCCACCAGACCGTGTTCCAGTTCAGCCAGTCGGCACACACCGTATAGCTGTTCAGGCAGAAGTAGTCCACCAGGCTCTTCCAGTTGATAGCGCTCATCCACGTAAGCGAAGGCCGTGGGGTCGCCCATGTTGTTCGCGTTGATGTAGTTGCGCAGCGCATCCCAATCCGCGGAAGCGGCCGCTCCACCATACTCGTTCCACGTGCCGCCCCAGGTCTTGATGAAGTAGATGTTGTTCGCGTCCTGGTCGTAGTACTCCTTGGTGAAGTCGGCGTCGTCCACCTTCTCGCGCATGTCATAAACGCCCCAGTACTGGCCGTTCATGTACAGCACGCAGGGTTCGTAGCTGCGCTCGTCCACGCGCAGGTCACCGGTCTGGCTCAGGGCCTGCACGTAGGGGTCGCGGATGTGGGCCGGCTGGCCGGGTCCGAAGGGACAATTGTCGCCCGCAAGCGGCCTTGATGATCAGCCGCTGGTATTTGTCGCGCGACTTGCTGCGGAAGATGGGATAGTGAATGGCATCATTGTAACCGGTCTGATCGCGGGCGATGTAGTCGAAGCCGCGCTGGTCATAGGCCCAGCTGTCCTGGCCGTGTTCGTTGAAGTGGCCGGTGGCCTCATCGCGCAAGAGACCATCGGGGCCGAAGTATTCAAAGGAGCCCAGCGGTTCGATCTGGTTGCCGCCCAAGAGGCTGGGCAGTTCATCATCGGCAATGCTCAGCACCGCCACGACGTGCGGGCTGTTGATGAAGTACGTATTGGTCTCGATGAAGCTCGGCGGAACACCGGGCGTGTTGCTGAAGCAAACTGCACGCACCACGGTGGTGGACGCCACATTGATCGGACCCGCGTACACCGTTGAGGTGGCCGTGGGCTTGTTGCCGTTCAGCGTGTAGCGGATGGTGGCGCCCGCAGGCCCGGTGATGGTGACCGTTTGTGCACCACCATAAAAGCCAGCACCGGGGCTAAGCGTGGGACGCGCCACGTACTCCGGGCTGGCGGGACCGTTCGCAGCGTTGGGTGTGGGATTGGCGATCAGCGACCACGGTCCCGAACCATCCGGAACACGGCCACGGCTCTGGTCCTCCTTGGTGCGCAGGGTGATGGCGTAGTCGTCGATGATGGTGGCGCCAGGGTTGCTCAGCACCACATGGTCGCCCGAGGTCTGGTTCAGCTTGAAGTTCGTGCTGTAGTAGCCGCCGAAGAAGCCATTCCACGTAGTGCACAACACCACCAACCTGCCGTTGGCCGGAATGTTCGCGCCGGCCGGAAAGGCCCACTTCGTGTTCTGCGCCGGATCGTCGCTGAGGTACCAGCCCGCGAGGTTCACCGCCGTGGCCGTGGTGTTGAGCAGTTCCACCCAATCCTCCTGCTGCGGACTGCCGTCGATGGGATGGCTCACCGTGAGGCCGGTCAAGTTCGACACGCACACCTCGTTGAGCACCACCTGCCCTATGGCGTTCGACACCGCAGCGAACAACAGCGCGCTCGCGAGCAACTTGGACAGGTTCATTCGGGATAGGTTCACGGCAGGCAAGTTAACGTAGTGTGTCCCAAGCCAACGCCCTGAAGGCGTGATGGTTCGCGCCATTCCCGGTGCTTTCTTGGAGACATACGTGAACATGACGTGATCGGCGTGTGATCCGATGCCTGAGGCCGCTCCGACCCAGCTTACCCCTTGGCGTTCAGGTCCTGGCCTCCGTAATAGCCCGTGTCAACGTCAAGCAACAGCTTGGTGTGCAGGGTGATCTGGCCCACATGGTAGCTGAAGTGCTCCACCACGTGCACCACGATGGCCATACCGGTCTCCCGGAAGCCCTGCACACCCCAGGTGCGCTCGAGGTCCTGCGCGCTCAACCCGCGGATCACCTCGTAGGCATGAGCCAGGGTGGCGTCCAGTTGTTCGCAGCAACACGCGCTTGTCCATCGGCCCTTGCTCCGCGAATTCGCTGTCCCGGTCCCGCTGTCGGGTCGGGCGCCCAGCGTGCTGTTGATCCATTGACCCACGTTGCCGGTGAGATGCAGCACGAGATTACCTACGCTCACCGTGTTCGCATTGGGCCGGTGCCAGAGCTGCTCGTCGTTCAAGCGCTTCACGCAGGCGTGGATGCGCTCCTGCCCATCGCGCAGGTGACGCAGGCTCTCGTTTTGGATCAGGGCGGCGAGTGTGGACATGCCGCAAAATAGGAACGGCGGCCCCGAAGGACCGCAGTTCACGCATGATCGAGCTTTCACCACCCCGGCCTGGGGCCGGGACGAACACATCACGCAGCTTTCTTCTGCTCTTCGGTGGCGGCCTTGTAGCCGCTGCCGATGTACTTGTCCAGGAACTTCTCCATGGCGTTGTAGAAGTCGAAGCGGTTCTCCTCGTTGTGGAAGCCGTGGCCTTCGTTGTCCTTCACCATGTACTCCACCTCGATGCCGCGCTTCTTCAGCGCTTCCACCACCTGGTCGCTCTCGGCCTTGTTCACGCGCGGGTCATTGGCGCCCTGTGCGATGAACAGCGGGCATTTCACCATGTCCATGTAGAACACAGGGCGGGCTTCGCGCATAGTCACGCTGTCCTTGCCACGGGATCGCCCACCATCTCATAAACATCTTGCTTGCGCCAGGCCTCCCAATAGGGAGGCATGGTGTTCATGAATGTGAAGAGGTTGCTCACGCCGACGTAGTCCACCGCGCAGGCGTAGAGGTCCGGGGTGTAGGTGATGCCGGCGAGCGTGGCGTAGCCACCGTAGCTGCCGCCGTAGATCGCCACGCGCTTCGGGTCCGCGATGCCCTGCTTCACCAGCCACTCCACACCATCGGTGATGTCGTTCTGCATGGTCTTGCCCCACTGCTTGAAGCTGGCCTCCCAATGCTTGCGGCCGTAGCCCGTGCTGCCGCGGAAGTTCATCTGCATCACGGCGTAACCACGGTTCGCCAGGAACTGCGCTTCGTTGTTGAATCCCCAACCGATCGCGCGCCCATGGACCACCGTGCGGATTCATGACCACGGGCAGGTTCTTCGCTCACGGCCTTTGGGCAACGTGAGGTAGCCGTGGATCGTCAGGCCGTCGCGGCTCGTGTACGTGATCGGCTCCATGTCGGCCAGGTTGCTCCTCCTTCAGCCAGGGCGTACGGTCGCAGAGCAGTTGCAGGTCGTCCTTGCCGTCCTCGTGGTAGTAGAAGCGGCCGGTCACCTTGTCGCTGCCCACCCAGACCGTGCGCTTGGTCTCGTCGTCGTTCTCGCTGGCCACCATCACCTCGTAGCCGGGGAACTTGCCTTCCAGGAAGTCATAGAGGGCCTTGGTCTTGTCGTCCAGGATGAGCTTCTCAGCCTTCACGCCCTCCCAGGTGATCATGGTGAGCACCTGGCGCTTGCGGCTGTAGTCCAACCCGCTCACATCGAAATCGGCGGTCTCGTGGAGCAGCTTGGTCTCCTTCTTGCCGGCGATGTCCCATTCCGACCACGGCGGTCTTGTCGCGGCCGTTCAGGTTGTGGCTCACGATCAGGTTCTTGTTGTCGAAGGTGAACATGCAGCGGGGACCAGCTGTCCTTGTAACCGCTGCGCATGTATTCGGTGAAGGGCTCCTTCTCCGTGGCGCGGTAGTAGAGCACGTTGTCCATGCCATCGGTCTTCGTGGCGAAGCGGATCGTGCCGGTGTGGTCCGTGACGCAGCTCTCGTAGTTCGCCGCTATTGTCATACAACGCGCTTCAGCTCGCCGGTGGCGATGTTGCACATACCGGGTCGAAGACCTGGGGATTGCGCTTGTTCATCTCACCATGCACGCTGCTCTCCATGCCCGGCACGCTGTGCAGGTCGTCCATGATGTCGGCGCGCACACCTTTCTCCGGAGTCAAGGCCTTCACGTCCTTGCCATCGATGCTGGCACTGAACACGATGTAGTTCTCGTCGCCATTGATATCGCGCCCGTATACCAGTCGGTCGCCTTTCCAGAAATAGCCACCGATGTCGCGCACCGTGTCCGTGGTCACCTGGGTGGCCGCGCTGTCGCCCACCTTCTGCACGAACAAGTTCATGCGGTTGTGCCAAGGCGCGCGGAAGCCGAAGTATTGTCCGTCCGCACTGATCCTGAAGCCCGACTTCTCGGGATTCCGGAAGAAGTCCTTCATGGGGACAATGGGGGCGGGCTCCAGCTTGGCCTCGGCCTGCTTTGCCGCTGGCTGGCCGCAGGCGGCCAGCAATGCCAGCGCCGCGATCGCGGGAATGAACGATGGGTTCTTCATGGGTTCTTTGGTGAAAGTGATCGCGAAGATGATCGCTTGTGCCATCCGAACGTTCCCGGTTCCATGGGCGGTTCATGCGCGTGACGAACCGTTGGTCCCCTATCGGCGATGGAAACGGTACACCCACACCCGGTGATCGGCCTCCACGGAATCCACCGCGGGATACTTCGCTTGCAGTTCGTGGAACCATGCGCGCCGCGGATCCACCAGCTCCGATCCCGCATCCACCACGATCGCGCTTTCCACCTGTGCCTCCGGAACCCCCAGGCGCTCCTCTTCGCCGCTCAACAACGGCGACAGGTCGTTCCTCAGCGACCGCAGATCACCCCCGGCCTGGTAGTTCAGCCAATACCAACGCGGGATCACGTTGATCGAACACTCGCCCTCGCACCAGGCCTCCACCTGTTCCACCACATGCGACGGATGGCGCGCAGCATCCTTCCACGGGGTGAACGTGACACACATGCCCAACACGGCAAGCACTGACAGTCCCGTGCTCACGCGCTGATCCCGTACGACGGCCTGGAGCGATAGCGCCACAAGCAGTGCGAACCCCGGTGCCGCGTACACCAGGTAACGGTCCAGGAACATGGGCACCCACTGCGATACCACGAACATGCCCATCAAGGGAACAAAGGTCCACAGCACTGCGAGGCGCATGCCCAGGTTGTGTGCGGTTGAACGCCAGGAACCAATGATGACCAGCGCGAGGAACAACACCGCAAGCACGGGCGCATTGCTCCACCTCCACACCATGTTGTACAGTTCCTCCAACGGCGGCACCTCAACCCAGGTGCCCTGCGTTACGCTGGTGCCCGCGCGTTCGAAGAAGATGGCGGCATAGGGCGGAAACACGCGATGGGGATGGCGAGGCCGAGAAGAGAACGTGCGACGCAGCGGGCGAAGCTCCGGCACTTCAAACACGCAGAGCAGCTGCACACCGATGGCCAGCCAGCCGAAGAAGTGCGTGTACACGAGCAGCACGTTCAATGCAGAAAGGCCCAGCATCGCGTTGCGCCCGCTGTCCGGCTTGTCTGCAGCGCGCACCAGGAGCCACATACCTGTTGTTGCCAGCAGGGTGAAGAGCGCGTAGGCCCGCACTTCATGCGCAAAGCCGTAGTGGTAGTTGCTGAAGGTGAACAACAGCGCCGCGATAACGCCGACCATGCGCCCACCGGACCGCTCACCCAACCGGAACAAGGGCCACACCGCCAACGCACTGAACACGGCCGAAGGCACACGCAACCATGCAGACGTGAAGGGCACCAGATGGCTCCACATCTTGATGAGCACGAAATACAGCGGCGGATTGTTCTCCGTGCGCAGCATGGCGAAGAGCTCACCCACCGGACGCTGCGACCAGTACACGGTGAAGGGCTCGTCACCGGAAAGCTCGTTCACGCCCAGCCAGCTGAACTTCAGGGCGAGGTTCAGCAGCAGCAACCCGATGATGATCACACGATCGGAAAGACGAGAAGGCACAGGGCGAAGCTATCCGCCGCTCAGATGCGGCGCACCATCACGTAGTGCTCGCCGATGCCCTCGAGGGTGAAGGGCTCGCCATGCACGGTGAAGCCCAGGCGATCATAAAAGCCCTTGGCATTGATGCGCGCGTTGCACCACAACAGGTCGCATTTCTTCGCGTGCAAGTGGTCGAAGGCGAACGCCAACAACTCGCGGCCCACGCCCTGGCCATGGAACTCGGGATGCGTGGCCATACCGCGTAACCGGTATTGCTTCCAGCCCTTCAACGCATCGTTGCGTTCCGGATAGAACGAACCGATGCCGATCAAGTGGCCGCCCAGGAATGCGCCCAGATGGAAGCTCTCCAGGTTGCGGTCATTGGGATAGTCGCAGTCCTCGATCGTCTGGTGCGGACGCAGCACACGGTGGCGCAGCGAGTGCGTGTCGGAGGCCTTGATGAAACGGATGTGCATGGAGCGTGCACGCAAATTAGACCCTCATGCAACCGCACGTCAACACAAAGCGATGAAGCGGGCCGCAACACCGACCATCCGGCCTTATGGGACCCCGGATACCGGGGGTGCCGGGGGCTGTTCGCGGGCGGGCGGCGGCTCCTCCTCGCCCAACACTTCGCGGCGGTAATAGCTCAGCATCACGGTGGTGAGCGGCAACGCAAGGATCATGCCCACGAGACCCAGCAACGAACCCCACACCGACAGGGCCAGCAGGATGTACACCGGGCGCAGCCCCGTGCTCTTTCCTTGAATGCGCGGGATCAGCACATAGCCTTCGATGGCCTGGGCCACCGCATATACCGCCAACGCCAGCAGCATGATCACCCAGATGGAACGGCCGGTCTCCATGGCCAGCAACCCACAGCTCAGGCACACCGGCAGCGCGCTCAACAGGGCGAAGTAGGGGATCAGGCTCAGCAGCCCGGCCAGGATGCCCAGTGCCAGCGCCATGGGCAGGCCCATCAGCAGAAAGCCGATGGAGTAGATCACGCAGAGGATCAGCGCGATCTTCACCTGGCCGCGGAAGTACAGCTCCATCACCCGCTCCAGGTCGCCGAGCACCGCCATTACGCGACCGCGGTACGCCAGCGGGATCATGCCGTCCAGGTTCGCCTTTACGTCCTCCTCGTCGATGAGGATGAACAGCAAGTACATCAGTGTGGTGAACACGCCCACAAGTCCCAACAGCCAGCCGAACACACTGCTGATGCCCTGCCAGAAACCAGGTAACGCCTTGCGCGCGATGTTGAGCAGGTTCTCGGCCGTGAGATACTGCTGCAGGTCCACTGCGGCCACCTGCGCCAGGGCATCGCGCATCCACGGAAGATCTTGAACCTGCTGCTGCCACAAGGGGAACTGTACCGCCATGAGGTGTCCGAAGTGCGCCACCTCACGCGCCATCATGGGGACAATGAGCATGAAGATGCCGATGATCGCACCGAATACCAGGAACAGGGTAATGATCACCGCAGCGCCACGGTTCTTCACCAACCGCTGCAAGCGCTCCACCGTCGGCTCCATCATATACGCCAGGAGCACGGCGATGATGAAGGGGATGAGCGCGGCGCGCAGTTCATACAGCACCCAGGCCACCACGCCCACCAGCAACAGCACCAGCGCCCCGTGCAGGAAGCGACCCAACGGTATGTAACGCGGCTCGTTCATGGCCTCTTGATGAGGCGAAGTAATTCAGCAGCGCGCAACTGCGCTGCGTGTTGAGCAGAGGTATCGTTCGCCGCGACCACATGGGATGAGCCCAAGGGAAGCGACGTTCCATCCCGCAGCTTCCCTTCGATCATCCAGCGACAACGATCATGGCCCACAGGGATCCGCGCCGCATGCACCTCGTTCACATCAGCCTCCGCCACCAACCGGATGATCCGGCTCTTCGGAAGCGGGATATCGCTCAGCAGTTCGGTCCGATCCCACACGATCAACATCCCATCGCGGCGACCGATGAACTCGCGCGGCGGAAGGAAGAGCGCAGCGTACGCGCCGCCGATGAACACCACGATGAACATCGCTCGGCCCACGGCAAGGGCCGGTCGCCGTGGGTGCGCGCCCAGCACCCGGGCCAGTGAACGCGGCAGCGAGGCCCGACAGCACCGCCACCCCAAGGGCCAGCAGCACCAGCGTGGCAAACCGTTCGCCGCGCGTGGTCTCCGCAACGATCAAGCGCACGCCATCGTCCGCGATCAAGTAGCCATGCCCAAAGGCACCGTGCGGACCGACTCCCGCATAGAAACGATCAAGCCCCCAGTTCAGCGCGACCAGCGCGGCCGTCACCAGCACACCCAGTATCAGGTAGTGGAACCCCGAGCGCGAATTGTCATCCAGTTCCCACTTCATGCACGGCGAAGGTCGGTGCTATTTGCGGGTGGTGGATGAAGCACCACAGGCCGGCTTTGGTTAAAACCGCAGATGAACGCGGATGGACACAGATGATCGCCAACATGGTTTCCCCCTCCTCCACGAGGAGGGGATGTCGCCGGCAAGTCCGGCCGGCGATGGGGCGGTGACCTGCGGCTCTGGAATCATCGCGGCTTGCCCTATCCGCTTCCTGCCTCAGCGGAAGGAGGGGAAAAACGCTCTTACTTGAAATACCGGAAGTCCTCGCCGCCCTTGAACGAACGGAGCGATGCGTAGATCAACTTGATCACGCTCTCCACATCGTCGCGGTGCACGCTTTCCACCGTGGTGTGCATGTAGCGCAACGGCAGGCTGATCAATGCGCTGGGCACACCGGCCGCGCCATAGGCGAATGCATCCGTGTCGGTGCCCGTGGCGCGGCTCACCGCAGCGCGTTGGAACTTGATCTTCTCCTTGTCCGCCGCAGCGATGATCTTCTTGAGGACCGTGTTGTGCACTGCCGGCCCATAGGCCAGCACGGGGCCGTTGCCGCAGGCCACATCACCGCTCTGGATCTTGTTCATCATCGGCGTCTGCGTGTCGTGCGTTACGTCGGTAACGATCGCCAGGTCGGGTCGGATGCGCTCCACGATCATCTCGGCGCCGCGCAGTCCTACTTCCTCCTGCACGCTGTTGGTGATGTACAGGCCGAAGGGCAGTTTCACCTTGTTCTCCTTCAGCAGCCGCGCCACCTGCGCGATCATGAAACCGCCCATGCGGTTGTCCAGCGCGCGGCCCACGTAATGCTTTTCGTTCAGCACCATGAACTCGTCCTCGAAGGTTACCACACAGCCCACGTGCACGCCCAGCTTCTCCACCTCCTCCTTGCTGCTGCAGCCGCAATCCAGGAAGATGTTCTCCAGGCTCGGCACCGGGTCGTTCTTGCCCGTGCGCACGTGTATCGCGGGCCAGCCGAACACGGCCTTCACGATGCCTTTGTCCGTGAAGATGTTCACGCGCATGCTCGGCGCGATGGTATGGTCGCTGCCACCATTGCGACGCACGTAGATGAAGCCGTCCTTGGTGATGTAGTGCACGAACCAGCTGATCTCATCGGCGTGCGCCTCGATCACCACCTTGTACTTGGCGTCCGGGTTCACCACCCCCACGGCCGTTCCATAGTTGTCGGTGAAGTAGGTGTCGATGTAGGGTTTCAGGTAGTCCAGCCAGATACGCTGACCACCGCTCTCGAAGCCCGTGGGGCTCGGGTTGTTCAGGTAGCGCGCCATGAAATCCAGGCTCGCCTTGTCGAGGATGCTGGTACGTTTCGCAGGGGTGGTCTTCTTGGTGGCGGTCTTCTTGGCCATGTTGGGGGGTGTGGGGACCGGGGATCGCGGCCTGTTGGAGCGGCGCCAAAACTATCTGCCTTCCCCCGGGGGAACCTGCCCGCCTCCCCTTACGTATGAACAGCCGACGTGCAAAAAATCCAGGTCATCGAACCGAGCATGCGCTACTTACTCTCCCTCCTTATTGCGGTGTCCGTTGTCCTTACACAGGCGCAAGCCCCGGCCACTGTACCCTTTGACAAGGAGCACATCGCCGATCCGGCAGCGCTGAAGATGGCCCTGGCCGCGATCAAGTCCGGCGATGACTTGTTCCGCGATGGCGGCAACCGCTACACAGCTGCGCTCGCGTTCTACCAGCAAGCCAGCGAGGTCAATCCGAACAATGCCGAGCTGCATATGAAAATGGGCCTGTGCCACCTCAACGGCCGTTTCCATCATCGTTCGCTGGGCTGCTTCCAAAAGGCCTACGAACTGGACCCCGCCACCCCGCGTATCCACTTCCTGCTCGGCTACGCCTACCAGCTCAATGCCGAATGGGACAAGGCCACGGAAGAGTACAGCCTGCACAAGGCCGCCATCGGCCGCATGCCCGACCCCGAAGCCCTGTACAACACGGCCGATCGCCGCATGGTCGAATGCCGCAACGGAAAGAGCCTTCAGGCCCGGCCTGCGAACGCACGCGTCACCAACCTGGGGTCCTCCATCAACAGCGAACTGGCGGACTACGGCGTGCTGATCACCGCCGATGGCGGCCGCATGATGTTCACCAGTCGCCGACCCAACAGCACAGGCGGAAAAACGAACAAGGCCACCAACGAGTTCTTCGAGGACATCTATGCCTGCACCCGCACGGCAACAGGCTGGAGCGAGCCCAAGCCCATGGCTCCGCCGGTGAACTCCAACATCAACGATGCTTCAGTAGGCCTCTTCAACGACGGCCGCACCATGATCATCTATCGCGATGCGCGCGGTGCGGGTGACCTGTTCGAATGCACCCGCGCAGGGTGATAGCTGGAGCGAGCCTCTTCCCCTTCCCCCCACCATCAACACCCCCGGCGACGAAAGCAGCGCCTGGTACAGTTTCGACCGGCAGCAACTCTTCTTCGTGAGCGATCGCGAAGGTGGCGTTGGTGGACAGGACATCTGGGTGAGCCGCTGGGATGCCATCGCCAACACCTGGGGCGAGCCATCGAACCTCGGACCAACGGTGAACACGATACAGGACGAAGAAGGCATCTATGTTCATCCCGATGGCAAGAGCCTCTATTTCAGCAGCCGCGGCCATACGACGATGGGCGGATACGATGTGTTCAAGAGCACCCTCGTGGATGGCCAGTGGAGCAAGCCGGAGAACCTCGGATGGCCCGTGAACTCAGCTGAGGACGAACTCTATTTCGTGATGACCGCGGACGGCGCCACCGGCTATTTCAGCAGCGTTCGCGCCGATGGGCTCGGCGAGGACGATCTGTATCGGGTGGACTTCTCTGCGGATGCGCGGACGGAAGAGACCGCCTCCGCCGTCACCTCCGGCAAGCCCGGTGCACCGGCGGTATCCAACACATTGCTCGTGCAGGGCAAGGTGACGAACGATGCCGGACTTGCCACCTTGGATGCGACCATCGACCTGTTGAGCTTGGAGGATGGGTCCTTGGTGGCCAGCTTCAAGAGCGACAGATCCAACGGGGAATACATGGCCGTGGTCCCGGGCGGAAAGGAATACGCCATGGTGGTGCACGCCGATGGCTACCTTCTGCATTCAGAGAACATCACCGTCCCTGCTGGCGGTGGTGCGTCGGCCATGAACGTGAACATGGCCCTGAAGCCTTTGAAGGCCGGTGAAAAGGAGGTGATGCACAACGTGTTCTTCGACCGCGATAAGGCGGCATTGAATTCCGCTTCCGTGGGCGAACTGAACAAGCTCGTGGACCTGTTGAACCGGAATCCCAGCCTTCGCCTGGAGATCGGTGGCTACACCGACAGCGACGGCGAGGAGGACCACAACGATCAGTTGAGCACAGAGCGCGCCCATTCCGTGGTGGCTCATTTGGTGAAGAACGGCATCGCCGCCGATCGCTTGACCGCCGTCGGTTACGGCGCCAGTAAGCCTCTGGCGCCCAACGACTCCGCAGCCCACAAAGCCAAGAACCGGCGCACGGAGATCAGGGTGCTGTAGGCTTCCTGGATCTGCACACGCTCGCGTGTCGCGAGTGCCCAACAAACTCCACCCAACGGCAAGCGCTCGACCCAACGGCAGGCGCTCGCGTGTCGCGAGTGCTCAACAAACTACCCAACCGCACGCGCTCGCGTGTCGCGAGTGCGCACCAAGCTCACCCAATCTGCACGCGCTCGCGTGTCGCGAGTGCGCTTCATGCTTTTTTTAGCTTCGCTCAATGTCCGAGCGACGAAAGGCCAATGTGGAAGGCGCCGTCTACTTCCTGACATTGACGGTGGTGGACTGGATCGACGTATTCACACGAAAGGAACTGGTCGACGAACTGTTGAAGAATATCCAGTACTGCCAACAGGATAAGGGCCTTCGTCTCTTCGAATACGTCATCATGCCCAGTCATCTTCATCTGATCGCCGGCCGCGACCAGGGTAGTTTGGCTGAGTGGCTCCGGGACTTCAAAAGCTTCACGGCCAATAGACTTTTACATCTCATCGAAACGCATCCTGGCGAAAGCAGGAGCGAATGGCTTCTAGCGCATTTCCGCATGCGCGGTCAGCAAAGCGCACAGAACCAGCAGTTCGCTTTTTGGAAAAAGGACAACCATCCGGTGGAATTGTACTCGCCTGCGGTCATCGATCAGAAAGCGCTGTACATTCACATGAACCCGGTGTTGGCCGGCATGGTGTCAGCACCTGACCATTACCTCCTGAGCAGTGCACATCCCCAAGGACCGTTGGAGCTCAATGGTTACGACCAATGAAAGATCGTTCACACACTCGCGACACGCGAGCGCGTGCATCATCCATTTTGCACCCTTTTACTCTTTTGCCTTCGCACCATGACATTGATCGAGAATGAAATTCACCGTTTTCTTTCATGGGCGCAGCTCTGCGAGCAGGACTATCTCTTGGGGTACTACCCAAAATATTGTAAACATCCAATCGCCTCTGAGTGGGAAGATAATGACTATCCCTTTTGGGATGACCTTTCCAACGCATTTTATACGACCATAGAGCGCGGCTCAAGTCTAACTCAGCCCGAAATTCATGCGGTGGCGATTGCATGTATAATCGACTCGATAAGCGGCCATTTCATCGATGCGATCATCGAACACGGTGATCGCCTTCGTTCACGTGACATCTTAACCAAGTTACTTACCCTCCGAGGTAATAAAGGCCTTGATGTGGCTTTGTTCCCATTACACAAATACCCTGAGCTCATTGATCCTAACATTCTTGTAGACATTATCACGGCACGATTTACACGATTCGGCCACATTAAGGAAGCCTTCACTTTACTATCTGTGTTAAACAAAGACTTAGCAAAGTTAACTGCCATACGCCTTGCAATGCATCCGAATACCCTATACAGAGCATTCGCCATATTCAAACTGAGCGCGATCGACCCAATGGCGATGCACGCTTGCTTGTCATACTACTCTCAAGATGATAGAAAACAAATTGAGGATCTGACCGAGGCCCTGAGTGGCCCGTAATACCCCCCACCCGCGAATGATTCCCTTCAGCATATGTACACCTCGTCTGCCATTATTCGACCCAACGACCACATTCCAAATGATCCCCCGATCCTCCTTCCCGCTGGCCTTGGTCATATGGTTCCTTGCTGCAGCCAATGTCCATGCCCAATCGACAAACTCCTGCTGGATAAAATACTCCTACGACGGGCCGGCAACCGCGTAAAACGCGAGTGGTGGTGCGGCGACCCGAACGGCCAAACAGAATATGGCGAGGAGAAGCGAATGGCGCCGCATTCATTCGGCTTAACGATCCAACCGAACCCAACGGCAGATCAGCTGTTGCTCAAAAGCGAAACGGATCTCGCGGAGGGGGAGGTCTCGATCGTCACATTGAACGGAAACGTCCTGTATATCGCCCCTGCCGCAGGCTATCAACACATGATCGATGTGAAGGCCTTCGCCAATGGCCTGTACATCTTGCGTGTGCTCCGGCGCCAGGAAGAGTTCACTACTCGCTTTCAAGTAGCCCACTGAACCATGCTCCTTCAACGGTCCACGACCATGCGCATGATGCCCAGCGATCCCAGCACCATGACCAGTTCACATTCAATCTTGCGACCGTTCGTGCGGTCCTTCTTGCTGTTGGTATCCTTCGTGTTCGCTCCCGTCGTCAGCCGGGCACAGGTGGTTCCCATAGAGAACCCGGGCTTTGAAGATTCAGTGGTGCCTGCCGACCATCCCTGGCCGCCTGATCACTGGTACGCTCCTGAAACGGATGCGGAACCACTGGTGTTCAAGACGTCTTTCACCGGAGTGAACGAGGCGGTAAGTGTGCCGCAGAACATTTACGGCTATGAACCCGGCCACGGTAACAGCACCAGCTATATCGGTGTTATGACGTACAGTGCTTCTGGCGACCAGCGGAAGTATTTCTGCACCGATATTATGGGGCTCGAAGGTGATGAGCTCAGTGCTGGTGTTGATTACTGCATGAGCATGTGGATGAGCTTGGCTGATTCGAGCTTATACAGTACGGCCACCTTTGAAGCACTGCCTGGCATGTTCCCGGGCAACTACGATTCAGGGTCCGACTCCGTCGAATGGCTCCAAGGTGAACATATTCTTTTCAACACTGCTGACGTTGGCAAGTCCGGTTGGACACTAGTCGAATCCACATTTACCCCACAGTATGATTATAGACATGGCCGCTCTGCGCGCCCCCCACCCCCGACGGTTATGAACAGGTGTTCATAGGTCCGTAATTCGCCCGATCTGCGTACTTTTGCCGGCCTGTCCCGACACGGTCGGGGCCCTTGCACGGGGAACTCCCGCACCATGGAGGCGCTCAGCGAACATACCATCCAGTTCAGCGGCCTGGCCGACGGCCGGCACGAGTTCGCATTCGAACTGGGCCTGCCGTTCTTCCAGGCCACCGGCATGGAGGAGTACGAACTGGGTGGCGAGGTGAAGGCCCGCGTGGACCTGGACAAGAGCGAGCACCTGCTCGTGGCCAACATCCACGTGGACGGTTACCTGAACATGCTGTGCGACCACTGCAACGCGCCCATGCAGCAGCCCGTGGAGGGCGAGCAACGCCAGATCTTCAAGCTCACCCACGAAAGCGATATCGAGGACGAGGAACTGGTGCCGCTGGACATCCATGCGCACGAGGTGAACCTCACCCACTACCTCTTCGAATGCATCTGTCTGCATCTGCCCTACCGGCATGTGCATCCCGAAGGTCAATGCGACCCCGAGGTGGCGGCCGCCTTCTCCCGATTCAAGATCGAGCATGAGCCCATCCCCGACCCGCGTTGGGAGGTGCTGAAGACACTGAAGACCAAGAAGAAAACCTGATAACAGCCCGCTTCGGCCCTTACTGGCCGAGGTATAATCCGAACGACGATGCCAAATCCAAAACGCCGATTCTCGCACACCCGCACCGCCAGCCGCCGCAGCACCAAGAAGGCCGGTGTGCCCACGCTGAGCACCGATACCAACACGGGCGAAGTACACATGCGCCACCGCGCCTACCAGGTGGGTGATGACCTGATGTACCGCGGCAAGGTGGTCTCCACCAAGGCCAAGAGCGAATAACCATCCTTTCGTCCTTCATTTGCCCTTCCTTCGGACAGGGCTATGAGCGACATGCGGATCGGATTGGACATCATGGGCAGCGACCACGGAGCGGTCGTACCCATTCGCGCTGCCGTGATGGCGGCCAAGGAACTGCCCGCCGATGTGCGGCTGGTGCTCATTGGTCACGCGGCAACGATCACAGAAGGCTTGAAGGCCGAGGGGGCGGACCCTTCGGCCTTTGACATTGTGCCCAGCGAGGACGATATCACCTTCCACGACAATGCCACCAAGGCCCTACAGACCAAGCCGAAGAGCAGCATCTCCATTGGCTTTCATCTGCTGAAGGAAGGAAAGATCGATGCCTTCGCCAGCACCGGGAACACCGGCGCCATGCTGGTGGGCAGCATCTTCAGCGTGAAGGCGATCTCCGGCGTCATCCGCCCCTGCATCCCCAGCGTGCTGCCCAAGGAGAACGGCGGATATGGCATCCTGCTGGATGTGGGCGCCAACGCCGATTGCAAGCCAGACGTGCTCTGTCAGTTCGGATTGTTGGGTTCGCTGCTCGCCGAATCCGTCTACGGCATCAAGAACCCGAAGGTGGCCCTACTGAACATCGGCGAGGAGGACAAGAAGGGCAACGTGGTAACGCAAAGCGCCTTCGGCCTGATGAAGGAGAGCGGCCAGTTCAACTTCGTGGGCAACATCGAAGGCCGCGACCTGTTCAACGACAAGGCCGATGTGATCGTGACCGACGGCTTCACCGGCAACATCGTGCTGAAGGCCGTGGAGGCTTTCCATGACCTGTTGAAGAACCGTGGCGTGCACGAGCCCTTCTTCGACCGCTTCGATTACGAGAACTACGGCGGCTGTCCTGTGCTGGGCGTGAACGGCAGCGTGATGATCGGCCACGGCATCAGCAATGACGTCACCATCAAGAACCTGATCCACCTCAGTCGGAGCGTAGTGAACGCCAAGCTGAACGAACGCATCCGCGAAGCCTTCCAATAGCGAATACCGCAAAGCACGCGAAGAACGCAAAGGATGCAGGACTTGAACACCGGACTGAACGCTCATCCGCCTCATGATCCGGTTCAAAACACCAATAACGCTACGCGGGTCCTTCTGAGCCATGACCGCGAATGAACTTTCATACAAGGCGATCGGTTGTGCGATCGAGGTGCACCGGACGCTTGGCCCGGGTCTGTATGAGAAGATCTATGAGAAGGCCCTCATCCATGAACTCCGTTCGTTAGGATTGACCGTGGAGGATCAATTGGAGCTGCCCGTGGTGTATAAGGGTCAGGACCTCGGCATTGGATACCGCTTGGACCTCCTTGTTGAGCGAAAGCTGATCATTGAGGTGAAATCCATTCAGGCCTTCGACGATATTCACCTCTCGCAGGTGATGACGTATCTGAGATTGACCGAGCAACCCCTTGGCCTGTTGTTGAACTTCAATGTCCCTGTCATGAAGGATGGTATTCAACGCATTGCCCTGGGAAACACCGACAATTGATGAGCCTATCCTAACATTATCCCGCATTCTTCGCGCCCTTTGCGTCCTTTGCGGTACATCAAGATGAGAACCACTGCCGCCATCACCGCCGTTCAAGGCTACCTCCCCGACTTCGTGCTGAGCAACGCCGTGCTCGAAACGATGGTGGACACCAATGACGCCTGGATCACCGAGCGCACCGGCATCAAGGAACGCCGCATCCTCAAGGGCAAGGACCAGGGGCTGAGCGTGATGGCCGTGGAAGCCGTGAAGGGCCTCTGCGCCAAGCGCGGCATCGATCCCATGGAGATCGACCTGCTGATCTGCTGCACCGTAACGGCCGACATGCAGTTCCCCGCCACCGCCAACATCATCTGCGACAAGGTGGGGGCGAAGAACGCCTGGGGCTTCGACCTGAACGCCGCCTGCTCCGGCTTCCTGTACGGCCTCACCACGGGTGCCCAGTTCATCGAGACCGGCCGCCACAAGAAAGTGGTGGTGGTGGGCGGCGACAAGATGAGCAGCATCATCGACTACACCGACCGCGCCACCTGCATCATCTTCGGCGATGGATGCGGTGCCGTGCTGCTGGAGCCCAACACCGAAGGCTATGGCGTAGTGGACAGCATCCTGCGCGCTGATGGCAGCGGCTGCCAGTTCCTGCACCAGAAGGCCGGTGGCTCGGCCCGCCCTGCCAGCATGCGCACCGTGGAGGCCAAGGAGCATTTTGTATACCAGGAAGGCAAGGCCGTGTTCAAGTTCGCCGTTACCAACATGGCGGACGTGAGCGCGGAGATCATGGAGAAGAACGGCCTGAAGAGCCGACGACGTGGCCTGGCTGGTTCCGCACCAAGCGAACAAGCGCATCATCGACGCCACCGCGCACCGCATGGGGCTGGACGACAGTCGTGTGATGGTGAACATCGAGAAATACGGCAACACCACCAGCGGCACCATCCCCTTGTGCCTCTGGGAGTGGGAACCCCGCCTGAAGAAGGGGGACAACATCATCCTCGCCGCCTTCGGGGGGGGCTTCACCTGGGGGGCCATTTACCTCAAGTGGGCATACACGAGCTGATCCCGGAACTTCTACATTGGCCCTCCCTGTGCGTCAGTCCAAGCCCCCCGCCCAAGCTGAACACAGCAGAGAGAGCCTCAACCAAATGAGCGAACCGATGAACCTATCGCAGATCCAGGAACTGATCAAGTTCGTGGCCAAGAGCGGCGTGAGCGAAGTGGAGATCGAACAGAAGGATTTCAAGATCAAGATCACCACGCCTTCGGGCAAGGCCCCCGTGATGGCCGCTCCCGTTCAGCAATACCAGGTGTCCGCTGCACCCGCACCTGCGGCCCCGGCCCCGGCCGCTGCACCCGCTGCTGCACCTGCGCCCGCAGCGGCACCCGCCGCCGAGACCAAGTACATCACCATCAAGGCGCCCATGATCGGCACCTTCTACCGCTCCGCGGGCCCCGGGAAACCGGTGTTCGTGAACGTGGGCGACGAGGTGAAGAAGGGCAAGGCCATTTGCATCATCGAGGCCATGAAGCTCTTTAATGAGATCGAGAGCGACGTGGACGGCAAGATCGTGAAGGTGCTGGTGGACGACGCCAAGCCCGTGGAGTACGATCAGCCGTTGTTCCTGGTGGATCCCGCGTGATGCATGGCCGCAGAGGCGCGGAGACGCAGAGAGACCCGACCCTGCCCTAACATGAAGCAGCCGCACATGCGATCAACAAAGGCACTCTCTGCGCCTTTGCGCCTCTGCGGCAAACACCCCTGCTGATGTTCAAGAAGATCCTCATAGCCAACCGCGGCGAGATCGCCCTGCGCGTGATCCGCACCGCCCGCGAAATGGGCATCAAGACCGTGGCCGTGTACAGCACCGCCGACCGCGAGAGCCTGCACGTGCGCTTCGCCGATGAGGCCGTGTGCATCGGTCCGCCGCCCAGCAAGGACAGCTACCTGAACATGCCGCGCATCATCGCAGCGGCCGAGATCACCAACGCCGACGCCATTCATCCCGGCTACGGATTCCTCAGCGAGAACGCCAAGTTCAGCAAGCTCTGCCAGCAGCACGGCATCAAGTTCATCGGCGCCACGCCCGAGCAGATCGAGGCCATGGGCGACAAGGCCACCGCCAAGGCCACCATGAAGACCGCCGGCGTGCCCTGCATCCCCGGCAGCGAAGGCCTGGTGACGGACCTTGCCGTGGCGAAGAAGGAAGCGAAGAAGATCGGCTACCCGGTGATCCTGAAGGCCACGGCCGGTGGTGGTGGCAAGGGCATGCGCCTGGTGTGGAAGGAGGAGGAGTTCGACGAGGCCTTCGAAAAAGCCAGCCAGGAAGCGGGTGCCGCCTTCGGCAACGCCGGCATGTACATGGAGAAGTACATCGAGGAGCCCCGCCACATCGAGATCCAGATCGCCGGCGACCAGTACGGCAACTTCTGCCACATGAGCGAGCGCGACTGCTCCATCCAGCGCCGCCACCAGAAGCTCGTGGAGGAAACGCCGTCGCCCTTCATGACCAAGGCGCTGCGCAAGAAGATGGGCGAGGCCGCGATCAAGGCCGCCGCCAGCGTGAACTACGAAGGCGTGGGCACCGTGGAGTTCCTGGTGGACAAGCACCGGAACTTCTACTTCATGGAGATGAATACCCGGATCCAGGTAGAGCACACCATCACCGAGGAGGTGATCGACTACGACCTGATCCGCGAGCAGATCAAGATCGCCGCAGGCATTCCCATCAGCGGCCTCAACTACGAGCCTTCGCGCTGCGCCATCCAGTGCCGCATCAACGCGGAGGACCCCTTCAACAACTTCCGGCCCATGGCCGGCAAGATCACCAACTACCATGCGCCCGGTGGCCATGGCGTGCGGGTGGATACGCACGTTTACGCCGGCTACACCATCCCGCCGAACTACGACAGCATGATCAGCAAGCTGATCGTGGTGGCCGCCACCCGCGAGGAGGCCATCGCCAAGATGGAGCGCGCCTTGGGCGAGTACGTGATCGAGGGCATCCACACCACCATCCCCTTCCACCAGCAACTGTTCCAGAACGAGCAGTTCCGCGCAGGCGACTTCACCACGAAGTTCCTTGAGAGCTTCGAGATCAAGCGACCTGCGTAGGCACTGATCCTTAGGCGCTGGGTGTAACTGCGCAAGCGTTCCCGCCACCATTTCCAGCGCATCGAGCTGCTCATTCCGCAACGCCCGGCAGAATTCCATGATGACGACGAGGCGTTGAAGCTGAACCCGTTGGTCAAGATGGGAGCGAAACCACCGGGATCCGCCATCAGTGGCGGTTTCCACTGGGCGTTCTGAGCAAGTAGCTGCCCCTCCACCGGAGCAGCGACCCTGCTCCGGTTACTTTGGCTCGCCCCTTGTGCCTGGGGTGCCGCATGCGTTCCACCCTCACGCTTTTCATCACTGGCGTCCTGCTCACGGGCATCGCGTTGCTGGTGCCCGAGCCATCGCCAGAGGCGCGACTCGCGCGGGAAGCGGAACAACTACAACGCCGCATCGATGCAACAGGACCTGTTCTCGATACGCTCGTGAAGCAGGCCTTGCTGCGCGTGGACACCACCGAAGCGCGCACATGGAAAGTGGAGACCGCGGACAACCGCGCACTTAGTGCGGACGGCATTGAGCTGTATGTGGGGGGGCGCGGCCAACGTTTCTGGACCAGCACGATGCCCGACGCAGCCATGCAGAACGGCGCCGCACCTTTGGTCTGGGAGAAAGGCCCCGATGGCATCCACCTCTACGCCACCGCCTATACCAAGTGGGGGTTGGCCACGGCGCGAAAGCGCATCTGGTACCAACCGCCGTTCGAGAACCGCTACCTGAAGCGGCACTTCCACCCTTCGTTCAAGGTGGGAGCCGGTGTTGAGGCCTCATCTGCGCCTGGACTTGGCCCGGTGCTTCGCGCCCCGGGGACGTTCAAGCCCGGCATCGAGGCCCCAGTTATGTTCCGCCTGCAATGGGCCGGAGAGGAGCCGCCGCCGGGGACGCTCACATACGCGAAGGCCATTGGCCTATGCCTTGGCGTGTTGCTGCTTGTGGCCGCCCTGATGCAATGGCTTTCGCAACGCTCCGATCCGCGGCGCCCTTGGTGGGGCATTGGCGCGTTCACTGCCGCGCTCATCGTGCCCCGCCTGTTGGGCCTTCAACTGGGCTCCTGGTCGCCGCTCGACCGGCTCCCGCTCTTCGATCCTTCGCTGTTCTCCGGGCCTTTCCTATTGCCCTCCCTCGGGGACCTGTTGATCAACGTGGTGTTGCTGGTGGCCGTGTGCACGTTCGCCCGTCGTGGGCTCCGCTCGGCAACGGCTCCTGCGAAGCCCGCGGTCGCACTGCTGTTCACCATGGTCGGCTTGCTGGCCATGGCCGCGTGGATGAACAGCGTGCTGATCTCCCTCGTACGCGACAGTCGCATTCCACTGGATCTCTTCCACGTGCAGGACCTCGATGGCATGAGCGCGCTGGCCCTGCTCGCCATCGCCGTGCTGGTGGCCGCCTGGGTGCTGCTGGCTGACGGGCTGCTGCGCTGGTCCGTGAAGGGTGCCCGCGTCATGGAACTTTGGCTCATCCCGGCCATCTGCTTCGGCGTCGCGTTGACGGTCTACCAACTATCCGGTACATACGACACCTTGCTCGTGCTATGGCCCCTTTCGCTGATGGTGGCCCTGATCGGTATGCGTCGTGACGCACCGCGACTGGCCTACAGCGCATTGCTCGTTGCAGGGGCAGCGCTGTTCGTAGTGCACATCCTGAACCGCCAGACCTTCAAACGCCTCGAAGGTGATCGGGTGGCCGTGGCCGAATCCGCCGCCACGCGCGAAGACCCCATCATTGAAGTGCTCTTCCACGAGGCCCGCAAGGCCATGGCCGCGGATCCGGATGCCCAGTTGCTGCTCGGTGCCGACAGCGTTGACGTGAGCACCGCCGAACTGGATGCGCGCCTGCGCCAACGCTTCTTCGCCGGGCCGTGGGACAACTACGATGTGCGGCTGCACCTCTTCGGCCCCAGCGGAACACCGCGCGCCAGCACCTCGCCCACGTCGGCGCCCACGCTCACGCAGCTGCGTCTGCGCTTCGAGCAGGGCATCCCCGTGGCCGGCGATCCGCTCCTGCGCAATGTGCATCGCCCCACCGAGGATGCGCTGTACATCGGCGTGATCGGCGGTGAAGGTCAGGGCCGGCTGATCGTGGAGCTGTTGGCCCGTGCCATGCCTGAAGGCCTCGGCTTTCCCGAACTGCTGCTGGCCGGTGATCGCGCCGTGGACCGTCGCTCGGACCGCTTCGCTCGCGCTCGCTACGAACGTGGCGGACTGGTGCAGGGTTCGGGCACCTTCGCCTTTCCCATCCGCTGGAACCTGCCCATTTCGTCGGACGGACAGCCGTTCGAGAAGGACGGTTACGAACTGCTCGCCACCGGTGATCCTGCAGGCACGCTCATTGTGCTCGGTTCGCCGATGCCCGGCTGGCTCGACCATGTGACCACCTTCTCCTATCTCTTTCTCCTCTTTGCGCTATTGGGCGCCGCATGGCTCGCCGCGAAGCATCTGTTCCATGGCGGACTGCCGCCGATGGGCATTGTGGGCAAGCTGCGCGCGGGCATCCTGCTCTTCGCCAGCATCGCGCTCATCCTCTTTGCGTTCGGCACCCAGCGCCTGCTGGGGCGGCACTACAGCGAGCGCTCAGCCGAGCAGTTGGATGAGCGTTCGCGCAGTGCGATCGCTTCCTTACGGCAATATGTGCACGCCGAATCGGAGATCCGCCCGGAACTGGTGCGCGATGTGGGCCGATGGCTCGACGGAGCTGGCACTGCGCTGCTCACCGACCTCTCGCTCTATTCGCCGGAGGGGTCGATCCTCGCGACAACGCGCGAACAATTGTTCACCAGCGGTCTGTTGGGTCCACGCATGGATCCTGCTGCGTATCGCGCATTGGCGATAGACGGTCGAAGTGTGTTCGTGCACACGGAACGCATTGGGGAGGCCGTATTCCACAGCAGCTATCGGCCCTTATTGAACGACCGGGGCCATGTGCTGGCCTACCTGGCCGTGCCCTACTTCGCCCGGCAGAGTGAATTGGACGATGAGCGAACAGCAGGCTATGTGGCCATCGTGAACCTCTTCGTGATCCTCTTCGTGCTCTCGGTGATCGCCGCTGCCGTCATCGCCAGCTGGACCACCCGTCCGTTGCATCTGCTGCAGCTCGGACTGGAGCGCATCCAGCTCGGCACGCGCAACGAGCCCATCCCCTACCGCGGCAACGACGAGCTGGGCGACCTGGTCCGCGTGTACAACCGCAAGGTGGAGGAGCTGCGCGAAAGCGCCGAGAAGCTCGCCCGCAGTGAGCGCGAGAGCGCGTGGCGCGAAATGGCGAAGCAGGTGGCGCACGAGATCAAGAACCCGCTGACGCCGATGAAGCTGAGCATTCAGCACTTCGAACGCACCTGGACGCCCGATGCACCGGATGCGAAGGCGCGCATGGAGCGCTTCAGCGCCGGTATGGTGGAACAGGTCGACGCGTTGAGCCGCATCGCGAACGAGTTCAGCCACTTCGCGCAGATGCCCCCCGCCCATCCGCAACGACTGGACCTGAACGATGCGGCACGCTCGGCCGTGGCACTCTTTGCATCGGAACCCAACGCCGACGTTGTGCTCCGTGGCGACGCCGGACTGATGGTGCACGCTGATCGCGAGCACCTGCTCCGAGTCTTCACCAACCTGATCAAGAACGCGCTGCAAGCCGTGCCCGAAGGACGGCGCGCCCAGGTCGATGTGCTTCTTAGCGGTAATGACGGCAAGGCCATTGCCGAGGTGCGCGACAACGGCAGCGGCATTCCGGAGGAGATCCGCGAACGCATCTTCACCCCAAGCTTCACCACGAAGAGCAGCGGCATGGGCCTGGGCCTGGCCATGGTAAAGCGCATGGTGGAGCAGGCGGGCGGGCGTGTGTGGTTCGAGAGCCGTGGAGATGCGGGGACCAGCTTCTTCGTGGAGCTTCCGCTGGACACGGCTCGCTGAGCGGTCGGCCTCACGCAGAGGCGCAGAGCGCGCAGAGAACGGCCGGTGCTGGCCCTGTGGTGTGGTCGTATCCTGTGTCGTTCACATTGGATCACGACCGTCCATGGCCCCAAACGCTGCGGTCTCTGCGCCGCTGCGTGAAAAAGTCGGGAGGACAGAACGACCATCCGCACTTTTCCGCCGATACATTTGACCAATGTCCTACACCAACCTTCTCATCTCCGATGATGGCGCCAGCCGCACCATCACCATCAACCGTCCCGACCAGCTCAACGCGCTGAACCGCGCCACCATCGCCGAGCTGGACCAAGCACTCAACGAGGCCGAGGCCGATAAGACCGTGCGCGTGCTCATCATCACGGGCAGTGGACCGAAGGCTTTTGTTGCCGGTGCTGACATCAAGGAGTTCGCGCACTTCGCGGTGGAAGAAGGCAAGGCGTTGGCCGCCGATGGCCAGAAGAAGCTCTTCGATCACGTGGAACGCATGAACAAGCCGGTGATCGCCGCGGTGAACGGCTTTGCGCTCGGCGGCGGATTGGAGCTCGCGATGAGCTGCCACATCCGTGTAGCGAGCGACAATGCGCGCATGGGCCTGCCGGAAGTTTCACTCGGCGTGATCCCCGGCTACGGCGGCACGCAGCGCCTGGCCAGACTGGTCGGCAAGGGCAAAGCGATGGAAATGATCTTCACTGCGGGCATGATCAAAGCCGACGAGGCTCTGCAATGGGGACTGGTGAACCACGTTGTAGCACAGGATCAATTGCTCGCCAAGTGCAATGATCTGGCCGCCGCCATCATGAAGAACAGCCCCACCGCACTCGCCGCCGCCATTCGCGCGGTGAACGCCGGTTATGAGCCGGGAGTGAACGGCATGGAGCGCGAGATCGAAGAGTTCGGTAAATGCTTCGGCACGGCGGACTTCAAGGAGGGCACCAGTGCGTTCATGGAGAAGCGGAAGGCGAACTTCACGGGTGCGTGAACCCTCGATGCATGCCCGTCGAAGCCAAGACCTTCACCTGGACTGATGTATTGAGCACACCGCTCGGTCCTGTCTCTTGCAACCTTCGATCTTCATTGCCTTTAGTGCCGGGAACTGACGATCTTCTCGTGTTTCGGGTGGCCTCCTCATACGACTCGAATCTTTCGACCTTCCCCAAAATTGGAATCAGGGACTATGCTCGGCGCCTCTCCCAATTGATGGTGGACGCTGTTGGAGGTGGTTTTTCGAATGCGTGTCCGAGAACACTGCAAGGGTTGATCTCCATTGTGGGTTGGACGATATTTCCGCAGCATTTTGGGACGCCGCGACCGGGGAGAATCTGGCTGCCGTGGCATACGAAATGAGCGGATCCACCCTTCACATTGGCACAGAGGATGATCAACTTTTGTACGGCAGGACAACTTATCCAGAAGGTGGCTTCCCGATGCGATTCAAGGATGAACTCGGACTACCCTCTACATTTTCTCAGCAATTGATCGAACTGGATAGGTCTGGAGTTCATATTCACATACCACAACTGCTCATTGGCGAAACGTTGTACTTCCATCTCATCGCAGCCTACAAGCTTGGCGAAGGAAAGGATGACCTTTCTACATGGATTGCTGTTGACCGTTCAAAGAAAGACTTGGATGGTTGGCTGTTGAGCGCGTCATCTCAATGAGCGTCCTCCGCAAACTCGCCGGGCAAACAGCCATCTACGGGCTGAGCAGCATCGTTGCGCGCTTCCTCAACTTCCTGCTCACGCCCCTCTACACGAGCAAGGGCGTGTTCCCGCCAGCGGAGTTCGGGGTGATGACGTCGCTCTACGCCTGGGCGCCCTTCATCAGCATCGTGCTCACCTTCGGCATGGAGACCGCGTACTTCCGCTTCGCGAACAAGGCCACCGGCGATGACAGGACGCGTGTACGGCACATCGCTATGAGCGTGCTCGCTCATTTCGCTGCTGTTCATTCTGGTGGGCGTGCTCTTCGCGCAGCCCATCGCCAACGGCATCGGCTTCCCGGAGTTCGCCTCGCTCGGTGATGATGCTGGTGGTGGTCCTGGGCTTCGATGCGCTCACGGCCCTGCCCATGGCCCGCTTGCGCAAAGAGGGCCGCGCATGGTGGTTCGTGGTGGTGAACGCAAGCAACGTGGTGGTGAACATCGCCTTCAACCTCTTCTTCATCGGCTATTGCATGCGCAAGTTCAATGCAGGTGAAAGCACGCCGTTGATCGATGCGGTGTATGATCCGCGCATCGGCATCGGCTATGTGTTCCTCGCGAACCTGTTCAGCAGCGGTGTGAAGTGGTTGTTGCTGTTGCCGCAGTGGTGGCCCTCGTCGTCTGCGCTTCGACAAAGCCTTGCTGAAGCCGATGCTCGTGTTCGCCATGCCCTTGTTGATCGCGGGCTTCGCCGGCATGATCAATGAGACCGCCGACCGCATCCTATTGAAGCACCTCTTGCCCGCGGACACGGCCAACGAGCAGATCGGCATCTACGGTGCGTGCTACAAACTGGCCATCCTGATCACGCTCTTCATCCAGGCCTTCCGCATGGGTGCAGAGCCTTTCTTCTTCAGCCACGCGAAGGAGAAGAACAGCGCCGAGACATTCGCACGCATCATGAACGTGTTCGTGGCCGTGTGCATGAGCGCCTTCCTGTGCGTGATGCTCTTCATCGACCTCTTCAAGTATTTCATCCCGAACGAGGCCTACTGGCCGGGACTGCGCGTGGTGCCCATCCTGATGCTCGCCAACGTGTTCCTGGGCATCTACTACAACCAGAGCGTGTGGTACAAGCTGAGCGACAAGACGCGCGCCGGTGGCACCATCGCGATCATCGGTGCTGCGATCACGCTGGTGCTGCTGTTCACCCTGATCCCGACCATGGGCTACATGGGTGCGGCCTGGGCCACGCTGGCCTGCTATGCGGGCATGGCCATCATCAGCTACGTGTGGGGACAGAAGCACTATCCCATTCCGTACAACGTGAACCGGGTGCTGGGGTACATGGCGGGGGCGGTGTTCCTGTGGTGGGGGGTGGCTACCGGGCTCGGCCTGGTCCAAGTGAACGATATGGTCGGGTACACCGTCCGGGGAGGTGTGCTGTTCGCATTTCTGGCCGTCGTATGGAGCAAGGAGCGCTCCGCGCTTCGACCTTTGCGGGCATGAACAAGGTCTCGACTCCGCTCGACCTGACACGGATCCGGGTCGTCAACAAAAGCAAGCATCCACTGCCCAGCTACGCCACCGAGCACAGCGCCGGCATGGACCTGCGCGCCAACCTGGATGCGTCCATCATCCTCGCCCCCGGCCAACGCGCCTTGATCCCCACCGGCCTCTTCCTGGAACTCCCCGAAGGCACCGAAGCCCAAGTGCGCCCCCGCAGCGGCCTGGCCTTCAAACACGGCGTTACCGTGCTCAACTCCCCCGGCACCATCGATGCCGATTACCGCGGTGAAGTGGGCGTTCTGCTCATCAACCACGGCCAGGAGCCCTTCGAGGTGAAGGATGGCGAGCGCGTGGCCCAACTGGTCATTGCCACTTACATCAGGGTCTCTTTCGCGGAAGTTGATGACCTTCGCGCCTCCGAAAGAGGAGCCGGCGGCTTTGGCCACACCGGAACACGTTAGGAACCGAACCGAAAGGAATGAAGATCATCGTCCCCATGGCGGGCATGGGCAAGCGGATGCGTCCGCACACCCACACCACCGCCAAGCCCCTGCTGCCCATCGCCGGCAAGCCCATCGTACAACGCCTTGTTGAGGACCTGGCCGCCGTGGCCGGCGAGCCTGTGGAGGAAGTGGCCTTCATCGTTCACCCCAGCTTCGGAAAGAAGGTGGAGGATGAACTGCTCGCCATCGCGAAGGCCATCGGCAGCAAAGGCAGCATCCACTACCAGAAGGAGGCCCTGGGCACCGCCCACGCCATCCTCTGCGCCGAAAAAGCCCTCAACGGCCGCGTGATCGTGGCCTTCGCCGACACGCTCTTCCGCGCACAGCTGAAGCTGGACAAGGATTGCGATGGCGTGATCTGGGTGAACAAGGTGGAGGACCCCAAGCCCTTCGGCGTGGTGAAGCTGGACGACAAAGGCATCATCACGGAGTTCGTGGAGAAGCCGCAGACCTTCGTGAGCGACCTCGCCATCATCGGCATCTACTACTTCGCCGATGGCGAGTACCTGCGCAAGGAGATGCAGTTCCTCATCGACAACGACATCCGGGACAAGGGCGAGTACCAGCTGACCAACGCCATGGAGAACATGAAGCGCAAAGGCGCGCGCTTCAAGGCCGGCAGCGTGGACGTGTGGATGGACTGCGGCAACAAGAACGCCATGGTGGACACCAACACGAAGGTGCTCGGCTTCCTGAAGGGCGCCAAGGACCTGGTGAGCGCCAAGGTGAAGAGCGAGAACAGCGTGATCATCCATCCGTGCTTCATCGGCGAGGATGTCACGATCACGAACAGCATCGTTGGGCCGAACGTGAGCGTCGAGAAAGGCGCCACCATCACGGGCAGTGTTGTGCGCAATTCGATCCTGCGCGGGAGTACGCGTGTACAGGACTGCGTGATGGACAACAGCATGATCGGCGAACGGGCGATCGTCACCGGCCGGGCGATGGACCTGAGCGTAAGCGACGACAGCACGATCGGCTGACCTTTGTACACATGAAGCGCCTGCTCCTGCCCTTGGTCCTGCTCCTTGCCGCCTGCGGCGGAAGCAAGCCCATGGCGGAGAAACCCCGCGACCACGAAGGCGGACAAGCGACTTCGCAGGCCGGGGAAAAGGGCAAGCGCGCCCTGGTGATGGACCTCTTCATGCAGGCCACGCAGGCGCGCCTGAAGGGCGACCTGCCCAAGGCCGTGCAGCTGTTCAGGCCACCTTGAAGGAAGACCCGGCGAACGCGGCCAGCATGTTCGAATTGAGCAAGCTGTACAACCAGGCCCGACAGCCCGAGGCGGCCCTGGCCCTGGCCAAAAAGGCCGTGGAGACCGACAAGGAGCAACATCTGGTACCGCTTCCTGCTCGCCGACCTCAGCACGCAGAACCAGGACATGGAAGGGGCCGCCAAGGCCTACCGCGGCATCGTGGACAAGTGGCCGGACCGCGTACGAGGTGTACTTCGGCCTGGCCAACGTGCTGGCCCAGCAGAAGAAGGTGACCGAGGCGCGCCAGGTGTTCCGCGACCTGGAGAAACGCGTGGGCAGCAACGAGGAGCTGGTGATGCGCGAGTACGACATGCTCGCCAACGCAGGACGCCTGGAAGAGGCGCGCGACCTGTTGACCAAGGCCCTGCTGGAGCACCCCGAACAGACCCGCTACTACGGCATGCTCGCCGAGGTGTACGACACCATGGGCGACAGTGCCCAGGCGATCGCCAACTACGAGAAGGCCCTCGCCCTGGATCCTGATGACAGCATGGCGCGCATCGCCCTGGCCCAGTTCCACTACAACCGCGGCGATCGCGTGAAGGGATTCGCGCTGTTGAAGCAGGCCTTCGCCGATCCGGACCTGGACATCGATCCGAAGATGCAACTGCTGCTGGGCCTCTACGAAATGACCAGCGAACGCAACGACGCCGAGAGCGAACAGCTGGTGGAACAGAGCCACGCGCTGGTGCAGGAGCTGAAGAAGGCGCATCCGCAGAACGGTAAACCCTTCAGCATCGAAGGCGATTTGTACATGCGCGAGGGCAAGTCCCGCGAGGCCCGTGACGCCTTCGCCAAAGCCGTGGATCTACGAACCCGATCGCTTCCCGATCTGGGCCGCGTTGCTGCAGCTCGATGCACAACTGAACGACTACCCGGCCCTGAGCGAGCATGCCGCCAAAGCGACCGAGCTCTTCCCCACGCAAGCCGAGTTCTACCTGTATAAGGGTATCGCCCTGAGCCAGCAGAAGAAATACGATGATGCCATCGAGGCCCTGGTGACCGGACGTGATCTGGTGGTGGACAACAAGCCGCTCGAAGGGCAGTTCTGGAGTTCGCTCGGCGACACCTACAATGAGCTGAAGGACTTCCCCCGCAGCGACGATGCGTATGACCATGCGCTGGCCATCAACCCCGACGATGCCACCGTGCTGAACAATTATGCCTACTACCTCAGCGAGCGCGGTGAAAAACTGGATCAGGCCGAGGCGATGAGCCGCAGGGCCAATGAGCTCGCACCCAATACGGCCACGTACCTCGATACCTATGCCTGGGTGCTCTTCAAAAAAGGCAAGTACGCCGAGGCCCGCACCTGGCAGGAAAAAGCCATCGCGCTGAGCGGCCCGGGTGAAGGCGTGCTCTTGGAACACTTCGGCGACATCCTCTTCAAGCTCGGCGACAATGCCGGAGCGGTGGACCAGTGGCGGAAGGCGAAGGAGGCGGGTGGTGCAAGCGCGTTGATCGACCGCAAGATCACCGAAGGCCGCCTGGTGGAATGAACACCAGCGCGCGCATCGCCACGCTGGGCTGCATCGTGTTCGCTGTGGGCTGCAAACCCGTGCGCGAAGTGGTGCGCATCAACCGGGACCTTCCTCCGCGCGGACCCGAAAAGCTCGTGGAGCGTTTGCACGCCAACACCTTCAGCGATGTCCGGTACTACAGCGCCAAGGCCAGTGTGGACCTCGTGGATTCCTCGGGGTCGAAGAGCTTCAAGGCACACATCCGCTGTGCCGTGGACAGTGCCGCGTGGATCAGCGTGGTGCCCGCGCTGGGGATCGAGGTGGCCCGTGCGCTGCTCACGCCCGACTCCATGAAAGTGCTGGACAAGATCGGCGACCACTACTGGGTTGGCGACACCGCGCAGGCGCGCAAGCGCTTCGGCCTGGCACCCAGCCTTGAGCTTTTCCAGCAGGCCTTGCTCGGCATGCCCATCGCCTTCGACCCGGAGGACAAGTACAAGAGCGACCGCGAGGATGGGCAATACACCCTTACCAGCAAGGAGAGACGCCGCTTCCGTCGCGCCGCCGAGGACCTTTTACCGGACGATACGCTCGCCGATGACCGCGATATGAAGGAGCGCCGGTTGGAGCGCACCTTGCGCAAGGCCGAGAAGAAGGACGCCGTGGTGATCAAGTACTGGCTCGAACCCGACAGCTTCCAGGTGACGCGCGTATTGATCGTGGACCTGGCACACGATCAACAAGCGGACGTGCGTTATTCACAACGAATACCCGTGAATGGACACCTGCTGCCCGCCCGCCTCATACTTTCTTTGTCCGACCCCAAGAACGCGCCGAGGCTACCCTCGAACTCGACCGCATCAGCCTCGATGGACCGCTCCAGATCACCTTCCGCATTCCGGAGAAGTTCACGCCCATGGAATAGTTCATGTGCACATGTTGGCATGTGGTGCATGTGAGCATGTGAACATGTGGACATGTGCACCTGCGGTCCGCTTTTTCTTCTGCTGACACTGGTCCTGGCGCCGGCGTTCGCTCATGCCCAAAGCCGCAAGGAGCTTGAGAAGAAGAAGCGACGCGCTGGACAAGCAGATCAAAGCCACCAGCTCACTGATCGCTGCGGGCGAGAAGGAGCAAAAGAACACCCAGCGCCAGCTCGAACTGCTGCAAGCCCAGATCCGCCAGCGGCAGGAATTGATCAGCACCATGAACAGTGAAGTGTTCCGGGTGGACAAGGAGATCGCCGAGAACGAGGACCTGGTGAGCTCCATGGAACGCGACCTGGTGAAGCTGAAGGAAGAATACGCCCGGATGGTGCAGTACGCCTACGTGAACCGCAGTTCCTACGACCGGCTCAGCTACATCTTCGCCGCCGAGAGCTTCCAGCAGGCCTTCCGTCGCAGTCGTTACCTGGAGCAACTCGGCCGAACAACGCCGCCAGCAGGCCGCCTCATCCGCGATACACAGGTCAGCCTCACCGGAAAAGTGAGCGAGCTGAAGGGCCGCCGCACCGAGAAGGTCTCCCTGCTGAATGAGCAGCTGCAGGAGAAGAAGAAGCTCTCAACCGACAGGAGCTCCCAGGAAAGCACGCTGGAACGTTGCGCAAGGAGGAGAACAAGTTGAGGGAGACCATGCGCAAGCAGGAGAAGAAGCGCACCGACCTGGCCGCGCAGATCCGCAAGGCCATCGAGGACGAAGTGCGCAAATCCAGCAAACCCGCGAAAACAGGAACCAGCAGCAAGCCGCAAAAGCCGGCGGCAAACTGGAGCTGGAGATGACCCCGGAGGCCCGCGACCTCAGCGCCGACTTCGAGAAGAACAAGGGCAAGCTGCCGTGGCCGGTGGCGAAAGGCACCATCACCAGCCCTTCGGCAAGCAGCCACATCCCGTCTCAAAGGCATCATCATCGAGAACAACGGCATCGATATCAGCTGCGAGAAGGGCGCGAGCGTGCGGGCCATGTTCCGCGGCGAAGTGAGCAGCGTGATCGTGATCCCCGGCGCCGGCAAGGCCGTGGTGGTGAGCCATGGCGCCTACCGCACGGTGTACAGCAACCTGCGCGAGGTCACCGTGAACAAAGGCCAGAAGGTGGACACCAAGGCCAATGTGGGCGTGGTGATGACCGACGAGGACGGCAGCACGGCGCACGTCGAGATCTGGAAGATCACCGGCGAGGGCGACCTGATCAAGGTGGACCCGGCGGCGTGGATCTATCGGGAGTGAATGCGCGGGGCACGCGCGAAGCCCTACCTTTGCCGCGCGGATCAGGGCCGTCCCATTCAATCCCTGCCGCTGGAACCATGGGCAAATTCGGCACAACAGAGATCATCCTCATCGTGGTGGTCATCCTGCTCCTCTTCGGCGGCAAGAAGATCCCTGAACTGATGCGCGGCCTGGGCCGGGGCATGAAGGAGTTCAAGGACGCCAAGGACGGCAACGAACCGAAGGACGACAAGAGTTCGTAGGCGGAACATGTCGACCCCGCGTACCCTGCGTGAGGCGAAGTCCGCCCTGTCCGCCGGAAGCACCTCCGTTGTCGAGCTGACCCGCACAGCGCTGGCACAGGCCCGCGCGAAGGCCGACCTCAACATCTTTCTCGAGCTTTTTGACGAGAGCGCGCTGGCCAAGGCCGCCGAGGTGGATGCCAGACGCGCCGCCGGCACCGCTGGAGAGCTGGCCGGGGCCATCGTAAGCATCAAGGACAACATCTGCTATGCCGGCCACAAGGTCAGCGCTTCCTCCCACATCCTCGAGGGCTACACAAGTCCCTACAGCGCCACGGTGGTGGAGCGCCTGCTCGCGGCGGATGCCGTGATCATCGGCCGCACCAATTGCGACGAGTTCGCCATGGGCAGCAGCAATGAGAACAGCGCCTTCGGCAATGTGCTCAATCCGCTGGACCGTACGAAGGTGCCCGGTGGAAGCAGCGGCGGCGCTGCGGCCAGTGTGGCGGCAGGCATCTGCAACATCGCCCTGGGCAGCGACACCGGAGGAAGCATCCGGCAACCCGCCTCCTTCTGCGGCGTGGTCGGCTTCAAACCCACGTATGGACGCGTGTCGCGCTACGGCCTCATCGCCTTCGCCAGCAGTTTCGACCAGATCGGGCCCTTCGCGCATACCGCCGAGGATGCCTTGGCCGTGCATCGCGTGATCGCGGGGCATGATGCGCTGGATAACACCAGTAGTCACCGGCCTTTAGGGGCAGGGGCAGCCGGGCAGCGGGCAGGGCGCGGGGCACAGCGGGCAGGGGCAGGGGCATCATTGAGGATCGCCTACTACCGCGAGTGCGTGGAACGACCCGGCCTGGACCCGGAGATCAAGGCGCACATGCTTGCCCAGATCGACCGCTTGAAGGCAGCGGGACATGCCGTGGAGCCGATCGAACTGCCGATGTTGGATCACCTCGTGCCCACCTACTACATCCTCGCCACGGCCGAGGCCAGCAGCAACCTGGCCCGCTTCGACGGCATCCGCTACGGCCACCGCAGCAAGGAGGCCAAGGGCGTGGATGAGACCTACCGCAAGAGCCGCACGGAAGGCTTCGGCCCCGAGGTGAAGCGCCGTATCCTGCTCGGCACCTTCGTGCTCAGTGCCGGGTATTACGATGCCTATTATGCCCAAGGCATGCGGGTGCGCCGTTTGATCCGCGACAACACGCTGAAGGCCTTCGATATCTACGACCTGATCCTGACCCCCACCTGCCCGGGCACCGCATTCGGCCACGGGGAGATCAACGACCCGGTGACCATGTACCTGCAGGACATCTTCACCGTGCAGGCCAACCTGGCCGGTGTTCCGGCCCTCTCCATGCCCACCGGCATCCACACCAATGGCCTGCCCTTCGGCATCCAGCTGATGGCCAAGCCGTTCGATGATGAAGTACTGCTCGCCCGGGCACACGAACTGTTCGGCTGATCGCGTTCTTGCCTTGGCTGGCCGATGGGAAACCGGGGTCCGTCGACCCGCTTTTCGCCTCCATCGCACCGCCGTTCACAGCCGATCGTTGACCGCTCCTTAGAACCATGCAGCCCGGCGAACGTATGACTGCTACATTTCGCCTTATGATGGCACGGAACCGAGCCTTGATACTTGCTTTTGCCCTGCCGATCCTGTCGGTGGCCCAGGACCCGATCCCTGTGGATGATGCCGTTATGGAGCGTCTGGACGCCCTGAGCACCCTGCCTTGGCTGAAGAACGACCCCTTCACCACCGACCGCGAGGTGTTGAACGTGCATCACTTCGCCGTGACAGACACGCCCAGCTACGCCCCCGATGTGGTGCGCCAACGGCTTGCGGTGCTGGACGAGCGCACCCCCTTCAAGCTCACCTACAATGTTCCGGTCCAATCCTACATCGACCTCTACGCCAACCGACGCCGCGAGCAGACCGCCCGTATGATGGGCCTGGCCCAGTTGTATTTCCCAGTGTTCGAGGAGGCGCTTGACCGTCATGGCCTTCCGCAGGAGCTGAAATACCTCGCCGTGGTGGAAAGCGCCCTCTTCCCGGGTGCCCGAAGCCGCGCGGCCGCCGTGGGTCTCTGGCAGTTCATGGTGGGCACCGGCAAGATGTACGGGCTGGAGGTGGATAGCTACATCGACGAGCGTTGCGATGTTTACCAAAGTACCGAAGCGGCCTGCCGCTACCTGAAGGACCTCCACCGCATCTTCGGCAATTGGGAGCTCGCCCTGGCAGCCTACAACTGTGGCCCCGGCAACGTGAACAAGGCTGTGAGACGCGCGGGCGGAACCATGGATTACTGGGCCATTTACGCCCAACTACCGCGGGAGACCCGCGGATACGTGCCCGCCTTCATCGCTGTGAACTACATCTTCGAACATGCGGCGGAGCACAACATCTACCCCGTGATCCCCAACTACTGTGCGTACGAGGTGGATACCGTGCAGGTGTGCTATCCGTTGACGTTGGACAAGCTGGCGGAGATCACGGGCGGCAGTGCACAGGAGCTCCGCGACCTCAACCCGACCTACAAACAAGGCATTGTACCCGACCTGGAGGGTACCGCCACGATCTATCTGCCCCAGAGCATGGTGGCCGAATTCATTGAGCGGGAGGACTACATCCGCTACAGCTATGCGCCGGACATGAGCTCGCCGGCTCCAGTGGCTCAGGCCGAGCCTGCCAAGCGTGCGGCTCCTGTATCGGCGGGAAAACGCGTTCATGTGGTGCGCAAGGGCGAATCCCTCGGCCTTATCGCCCAGAGGAACCGGGTGAGCTTGCGCGAACTGCGCGCCTGGAACAATTTGCGGAGCGATCGCGTGCGTCCGGGACAGAAGCTCATCGTGCGCCGCGGTGATGGTGAAGACGCTACTTCAGCCGATGCTGCACCGTCATCGGGAACTGCTGAGAAACAACACGCGAACGCGGAGGCCTACATCTACCACACCGTGCAACCCGGCGATACGCTATGGGGCATTGCGCAGCGCTATCCAGGCACCAGCATCGAGGACCTCAAGCGCATGAACGCGGACATGAACCTGCGCAAGCTTGCCGTTGGCAAGAAGATCAAGGTGGGCGTTCAGAAGAGCTGATCCGCTCGGCTTCATCCATACTGATCGCTCCTGCGCGAGCGGCCATCCACTCGGTCGCATCACACGCCTGCACGGATATTTTTTTTTCACGTCCGCCTCGCATTCGCGTTCGGTTGAAGGTCAGGCAATAGCCCATCGTTGTGCACCGTTCATTCCGGGTGCGATCGATGTGTGTTCATAATTCGACCTTTCAAAAAACGCGCCCATCGACTACTTTGCGGTAGTCGACGATGACGGTTCTTTCGTCAACGCGAAACACGTTCAACCATGGATCTCTCCCGTATCCGTCCGTTCGCACACAAGCACTGTCGCTTCAAATTGCGCAACGGCAAGGAGGTGTACGGCGTGATCTGGGAAGTGGAACTGGCGGAAAGCCGTCGCCTCTTCTTCGCCAGCGTGCGCGATTATGAGCGCTTGCAACATGATCCGCAGCGGCCGATCGGCGTGATCGATATGCAGCCCGAGGAGATCATCCAGGTGGAGAGCATCGCTTCGTAAGGGCAGTCTTTCTTTTACCGCAACGACCTGCCATCCGGCAGGCAGGCGCAACGGGCGCGACGAGTGCACAACGTTCCTTTTACCGCAAAGGCGCGATGAGCACAAAGGAAGGCGATGACCTCCGGTGGTGGCAGGGAGCGTGAGAGCCGGCGGCGTAATACCGCAGCGCAGACCTACGCGCGTCCTGCTTGCTGGAGCAGGAATGCGTAGATCAGGGCTACTTCCTTCAATCGTTCGAAGCGGCCACTGGCGCCGCCGTGGCCCGCTTCCATGTTGGTCTTCAGGATGATCTGTCCCGGTCCTTGCTGATGTTCGCGCAAGCGCTGCACCCACTTCGCAGGCTCCCAGTATTGCACCTGACTATCGTGGAAGCCGGTGATCACCAACATCGGTGGATAGCTGGCGTCGTGCACGTTGTCATAGGGTGAATAGCTGAGCATGCGCTCATAGGCCTCTTTCTCCGCGGGATCGCCCCACTCATCGAATTCGCCCGTGGTGAGCGGGATGGTGTCGTCGAGCATGGTGGTGACCACATCCACGAAGGGCACCTCGGCCACCACGCCGCTCCAGAGGTCGGGTCGCATGTTGGCCACGGCGCCCACAAGCAATCCGCCAGCGCTGCCGCCCATGCAATAGAGCCGCTTGGGGTCGGCGTACCGGTTCTTCAGCAGGAACTCGGCGCTGTCGATGAAGTCCGTGAAGGTGTTCATCTTGTGTTCCATGCGGCCCTGCTCGTACCACTCGCGCCCAAGCTCCTCGCCGCCGCGGATGTGCGCCAGCACGAACACGAAGCCGCGATCGAGCAGCGACAGCCGCGCACTGCTGAACGTGGGCTCCATGCTGATGCCGTATGAACCATAACCGTACAGCACGAGCGGTGCGGCACCATCGATGCGGGTGCTCTTGCGGTACACGATGCTCAGCGGCACGCGCTGTCCATCACGCGCCGTGGCCCATTTCCGCTCGCTCACGTAGTCATCGGCATTGAACACACCCAGCACTTCCTGTTGTTTCAGCAATACGTCCTTTCGGGTATTGAGGTCGTGCTCGTATACGCCGTTCGGTGTGGTGAGGCTGGTGTATCCGTAGCGCAACTTATCGCTGTCGTATTCCGGATTGGTGCCGCTGTAGGCAACATAGGCGGGATCATGGAACAGGATCGGGTGCTCCTCCCCTGTGCTGAGCTTCCGCACACGCAGGTGGGTCAGGCCTTCCATGCGTTCGCTGAACACAAGGTGGTCGCGGAACAGGTCGACATCCTCGAGCAACACATTCTCCCGATGCGGCACCACTTCCGTCCAGGCAGTGCGCGCTGTGTCGTTCGCCGGACACTTCATCAGCCGGAAGTTCTTCGCGTTCCAGTTGGTAAGGATGTAGAACTCGCCGTTCGCGTGCTGGATGCTGTACTCGTGTTCCGCCTCGCGCGGCAGGAATACCTTGAAGCTACCGTTAGGACTGTCCGCTGGCAGGATCCATTCCTCCGTGCTCATGGTGCTGTCCGTGGTGATCACCACGAACGCCTCGCTGCGGTCGCGGTACACATCACAGCTGAAGCCTTTGTCCTTTTCGTGATACACCTCCACATCATCGGCCTCGGGTGTGCCCAGCGTATGGCGGAAGACCTTGTAGCTGCGCAGGGTCTTGTCCTTGCGTGCATAGAAGAAGGTCCGGTTATCGGCCCAGGCTCCGCCGCCGCTGGTGCGAGTGATCTCATCGGGCAGGTCCTCGCCAGTGCGCAGGTCCTTGAAGCGCACCACGTACTGTCGGCGGCTCACCGTATCCACACTGTATGCGCACAAGGTGTTATCCGGACTGATCTCGAAGTCGCCGAGGTCGAAGTAGTCGTGGCCCTCGGCCATGCGGTTCTCATCGAGGATGTCCTCGAAGGCGGCGGGCATGCTGCCGTCCGCAAGGGCCTTGGCCCGCATGTGCACGGCGTATTCCTTGCCCTGTTCGAAGCGGTGGTTGTACCAGTAGCCGTTCTCGCGATAGGGCACGCTGAGGTCCTCCTCCTTGATCCGGGCCTTCATCTCCATGAAGATGTCCTCGCGCAATTGCTTCACCGGAGCAAGCAAAGCGTCGGCATAGGCGTTCTCCTTATTGAGGTGATCGATCACGCGTTGTGTATGCGCATCGGGTGTCTTCGCCTCGCGCTGATCCTCGCTGAGGCGCATCCAGAAGTATTCGTCGGTGCGGGTGTGGCCGTGCGCCGTGATCCTATGGGGAACTTTCTCGGCTTGTGGCGGCTGGGGGATCTCGGGAGGCATGGCGGATGGAACGCGGCTGTGGGAAGCTCGCTGCAAGGGGGCGGAAGATAGAAGGCCCGGCGGGGATGTATCCCGCAGCCGGGAGGATGACTTGTCAGCCACCCTGCACGGCCCGCAACACCTCCACCGACCGCAGTTCCCCGAATCCCTCGACATGCAGGCGGAAGTATGTGAGCAGCCCATCGAGCAGCGCGCGTCGAACGGATGCAGGAATGCGTGCCGAGGGCTGACCGATGTCGGTGGTCAACAGCTGTGCGAACGCAACGGACACCTCTGGCGTGAGGCTCAGGTCGTGTGGTGCGTCTCCGTTGAAGAAGTAGCCTTCACGCAGGTCGAAGCGATCCTCACCGCGTTCCGGTGGTGCCGGACAGATGCCCAAGTGGCGGCTCAGTTCGACCAACATCACGAGCGGATAGTTGGCGAGGTCCTCGCCGCTGTCCATGGCCTCGAGCACCTGCATCACGAAGGCGAAGAGTGCGGGGTCCTGGGCTTCCTCGCGCAAGGTGCGGTAGAGGACCTCCTGCGTGAACAGCGCCAGCAGACCGCGCTCGTGATCCACATGCAAGCGTAGATATGGCATGGACACGCGGATCTCGCGCACCGCATGCATCTCCCGATCGCCCGTCTCGGTGACCACCAGTTCCACGCGTGAAAGCGGTTGCAGCGCCGCCTCGCGCCGGTCCTTGCGCGTGCCCGTGCGCACCATGTACGAGCGGATGCCGAAGGCCTCGGTATATGCCTTCAGCACCGTGCCCTTGTCGCTGTGCTTGAACGTGCGCAGCACGACCGCGCGCGTGGTGTGGAGCATGTGCGAATATCGCGCCTCAGCGCAGCACCAGCACCTTGGTGTTGCAGGTGGCTGAGCCGGTGGGGTCGGTGGCGAGCACCAGGTACACGCCGGTGCTCACGCGCTGGCCGCTGAGGTCGGTGCCCGGCCAGATGGCCTGACCGCCCAATGAACTCGTCTTGTACACCAGGTTGCCGGCCACATCGGTGATGCGCACATCGCTGTTGGCCACCAGGCCGGTGATGGCCACAGGACCGGTGTATGTCTCGCGCACCGGGTTCGGAAAGACCGTTGCGCACGAAGCCGACAGGCCACCTTCCGTAGCCTCGCCACGGAAGCTGATGATGCCCTGGTCGGTGCCGAAGAACACTTCACCCGTAAGGCCGTCGATCGCGATGCTGAGTATGGTGTTGCTCGGCAATGGACTGTTCTCCGCCGTGAAGTGGGCGATCTGCTGTGTGCCATCGGAGCTCACGAGGAACGCGCCGCTGGTCTGCGTGCCCAGCCATTTGCGGTTGGCGCCATCCACCTCGATCGCGCTCACCACTTCGGTCTCCAGCAGGATCTGCACGTTGCCCTCCTGTTCGATGAGGATCTGCTGGCAGTCGAAGTTCTCGCCGCTGAAGATGGCATCGGGGTTATAGAACACCGCCACGCCTTTGCCCGTGCCCACCCATACCTCGCCGTCGAGGTCCTCGGCCACGGAGGCCACTTCCAGCGAGGGCAGCTTGCCCTGGTTCTCGGAGGTGGTCATCACCTTGTATTGATCATCGCCGACATCGTCGATGGTGCCGCCATCGTCGAACACGAGCAGGCCGTTGCCGCGCGGGCGCACCAGCCACTTCAGGTTGTTCTCGCGCGCCGCAATGATGTCGCTCACCAGGTTGTTACCCGCTGTTACGCCGCCGGGGTCAAAGGCCCGCCACGCGCCGCCCGACGTGCGCACGCTGATGGGCTTGGTGGTGCTGGCATTGGACACCCAGAGGTTGCCGTCCTTGTCGAAGTCCAGGCCGGCCACGTCCACCACGCCGGAATTCTCGTTGTTGCGTTGACCAAGTGAGCTGTTCGTCGCGTTCCAGATGGTCTGGACCACACCGTTGCGCCATTCCAGCACCCCCTCTTCATAGCTGCCGGTGAAGCCATGGCCCGGATCGTCAGGGTCCATCGCCACGGCCATTTGATCCACGGCTCCGCCACCCAACCCGTTCACCCCGAACATCAATGGGTCGTCCTCTTCGGCAACGGTGCGCCACGTCTGATCGGCGAAGTTGTGCACGCCTTGATGACTGAAGGTGTTGGTCCAGTTGCCCCCTACCGAGCCGCTGGCGGCCATCAGGTAGCCGGCCTTGGTATCCATGCGCAGGCATCCGGTATTACGCGGTCCGCTGGGTGCATGAAAGGTGTACGTGCCTTGTGCTGTGCAGCGCATCAGGCCGCGGTTCTCCGATGCCACCCACACCCCACCATTGGCCTCGCCGCAGACGCCGCCCAGGATGAATCCGCTGTGCCTTGGAAAACCCGGTTGAGGGCACCATCGTACTGCCTCGCTTCATACGCCATGCCCACCACCAGGCGATCACCATTGATGTTCACACTGAGCGACCGCGTATCACGACCATAGGCATCGGTCAGGCGCTGCCAGCCATTCTCCCAGTAATAGATCGTGTCCAGTTCCAGACCGGGGGTGCCAGCGTCCCAATTCAGGAACAGACGGCCGCCGACCGCCTCCACATCGTTGAAGGGGCCGTTGGGACGCGGAACGTCGGTACGCTTGCGCCAGTTGGTGAACGCCGCCAGGTTCGGAGAGTTCCGCCAGGCACTGTAGAGCCCCGACTCCGTGGCCGCATAAATGGAATCCTGGAAAAAGGTGAGCGCGTTCACCTGCAACTGTGCGGCATTGGGGCCGATGAGCCAGGTGTCCTTCACCTCCAGTCGCTCCAGGTCGAGCACGACAATTCCGAAGCCGCAGGTGGCATAAAGCAGTGGCCCTTCCGATACAAGGGAATAGATGCGCTTGTCGCCAATGATGCTGCTGCGCTTGATATCACCCAGGTTCACGGACCGTTCGCCCATCACCAGGTCGATGTTGCCGTTGGAGTAGCCCACCACCAAGGCGTTCATGAGCGTATTCCACCCCAGCGCGGTGATGTCCACATCGCTCAGGGCGTTCACCTTGGTGTAGCGCTCCATCTCGTTCGTTCCCGGGTTCAGGCTGAACACAGCGTTCCGCGATGCGCAGTAGGCCACGCCGTTGCCTTCCACCACGGTGCGGGTCTGCAGATACGGGAAGTGGTCGCGCCACTGGCCGATGGCCACCTGGGCCTTTCCGGGGGAAGCGAGCAGAAGAAAGGCGCAGAGCGCGTGAAGGGTTCGGGTCAACTGCATGTGGAGTACGAAAGCAAGGCGAATAACGCCGCAAAGGCGCGATCGGTATGGCAAGGTAACGTCGGGGCGCGAAAGATCCGTGGATGGATGCGGGACGGGGTGCGCAAAGTCGTGCGGATGGCCCGGCATCACCGGCTGGATGGCCGGTGCCCGGCATTCCGATGCATCGGCTGATCCCGGTCGCGTGCGTGGCCGGGCATCCAGTTGAGGGGGGAGTCTGTCGTCACCCCGGCTGCGCCGAGGTGTTGGGCGAGCTTGTGCCGCCTCGACCATTCGGTCGCCCCAGCCCTCCAACGACGGACGCCCCGTTGCCGGGGCGTTCGCTGATCGAGGTCGCGTGCGGATTCGAACCGCAGTAGCAGCTTTTGCAGAGCTGTGCCTAGCCACTCGGCCACGCGACCGTTGAGTGGGCCTGCCTACCGCAGGCAGGCGCGAAGATAGCTGGATCGGGCTTGTCCGTTCGGAATGTGGCCCGTCGCACGCCAACTAACATCAGTGCGTTCTACCCCTCCAGCACGTACACCACGCGGTCCACCGCGCCGGGCACGGGCGGATGCTCTTTCGTGAGGCGCACCGTCCACGCCAGCTCGGCCGGCCATTCGGCCTTCAGGGCGTGCAGGATGCGTCGCGCCACATGCTCGATCAGCTGGCTGCGCTCAGCCATCTGGGCACGAACAATGGTGGTCACGCGGCCGTAATCGACCGTGTCGCCGAGGTCGTCGGAACGCTCGGCGGCCGAGAAGTCGCCGCGCACGGAGACATCCACCTGGTAATGCCCACCGATGCGCGCTTCTTCCGGCAGGCAGCCATGGTAGGCATACACCCGGATGCCATTGACCTCGATCACGCTCATGGACGGCAGAGTTCGAGCCCGGCCTTCATGCGCGCCACCACTTCCTCGCGACCAAGCAAGGTGCTCACGTCGAACATGCCGGGACCCTGGATGCGGCCGGCCACGAAGAGCCGGTAGATGGGCATCACCTGGCCGATCTTCATGCCTTTCTCGGCGAGCATTTCGTTGAAGGCCGCTTCGATGCCCGTAGGTGTCCAGTCGCGGATGCGCTCCAGCTTCAACAAAAAGTCCTCGATGGCCGGGGCCGCTTCAGGTTTCCAGCGCTTCTTCAGTTCTTCGGCAGCAACGGCATTCTCGATCAAGGGCGAACCTGTGGTGAACAGGTACGTTCCCTCGAGCATGTCGTCCACGAAGGTGGCGCGTTCCTTCAACAACGCAGCGGCTTGCGTGGCTCGCGCGAGGGTGGTCTCGATGCCCAGCGCCATGAGCTTCGGCAGCAGTTGCGCACCCAGCTCGGCATCGGGCCGCATGCGCAGGTATTGCTGGTTGAACCACTTGGTCTTTTCGGGATCGAACTTGGCGCCGCCCTTGTGCACGCGCTCCAGATCGAACAGGTCCGTGAGCTCGGCGATGCTCATGATCTCCTGATCGGTTCCTGGATTCCAACCCAGCAGCGCGAGCATGTTGATGAAGGCCTCGGGGAAGTAGCCGCGCTCGCGGTAGCCGCTGCTCTTTTCACCGGTGGTGGGGTCGGTCCAGTTCAAGGAGAACACCGGGAAACCGAGGCGATCACCGTCGCGCTTGCTCAGCTTGCCGTTGCCATCGGGCTTCAGGATCAGCGGCAGGTGCGCGAACTGCGGGCGCTCCCAACCGAAGGCCTCGTAGATGAGCACATGGATGGGCGCACTGGGCAGCCACTCCTCCCCGCGGATCACGTGGGTGATGCGCATGAGGTGGTCGTCCACGATGTTGGCCAGGTGGTACGTGGGCATGCCGTCGCTCTTGAACAGCACCTTGTCATCGAGGTTGGCGCTGTGCACCACCACCCAGCCGCGGATGATGTCCTCGAAACGCACTTCGGCATGCCGCGGCACCTTGAGGCGGATCACATGCTCGTCGCCGCGTTCCAAACGCTCTTTTGTTTCGTCGGCGCTCAACGTGAGCGAGTTCTTCATGTGCTCACGCGTTACCGCGTTGTAGGCCGGCGCACCCACACCGGCGGCCTTCAGGCGCTCGCGCATGGCCTCCAGTTCCTCCGAGGTATCGAAGGCGTAGTAGGCCTTGTCGTTGGCGATGAGCTCATCGGCGTACTGCTTGTACAGCGCCTTGCGATCGCTCTGGCGATACGGGCCGTCGGGGCCGCCCACCCATGGACTTTCATCGGGCACCAGGCCGCACCATTCCAGCGACTGCTTGATGTATTCCTCTGCACCGGGCACGAAGCGCGCCTGGTCGGTATCCTCGATGCGCAGCAGGAACTGCCCGCCGTGCTTGCGGGCGAAGAGGTAGTTGTACAAGGCAGTGCGCACACCGCCCATGTGCAGGGGGCCGGTGGGGCTGGGGGCGAAGCGGACGCGTACGGACATGTCGAAAAATGATCAGGGGGACAGACGATCGGTTCATCCAATGCCTGCTTCCTAGGGCAGCGAAGGTAGAATGTGCGGCTCGGAGGCGAACATGATCACGCTGCCGGGCCGCGGTCGAGCAGGGCCGGACCATCCACTACATGAGCAAAGCCCCGGAACATCGCGCATTTGCGATGAGCCGGGGCTTCACTGTTCGAGGGCTTCAGGCGATCACTTCTTCACCATCACTTGGTCCTTGCGGTAGCCGCGCATCCATGTGCGCACGTCATCCACCTCCTTCAACTGTCCTTCGCGCACCTGGCTCCATGTAGCATCGGTGGACGCATCGAGGGCCACCAGCGCGCGGTCGATCCGCTCAAGTCCCTGGGCCAGGTCGGCGGCGAGGGCCTGATCCTTATCGTGCTGTGGTTCGGGGCTGCTGCCCACGTTCAGGCGGGCGCGTACGTCCTCCAGGTCGGCAACAAGCGCGGCGCGCAGGCGGCGCATATCGGCCGTGGCCCAGCTGCGCTCCTCGGCGGGCGTCATTGTGTCGCTGGGGCGGGCGTAGTACAGATCATCATTCACATCCACCGCAACCGAAGTGCCGCGGCCATCCGCATCCACCTTCACGGCGTTATCGTTGCGATCCATGGTGGCATCGTGGTCGTTACCGCTTGTGGGATCGTTGTTGGAGCAGCGGACAGCCAGGACGGCGATCAAACTGAGGGGGATAAGGAAGCTGAAGCTGCGGGCGATGGGATCAAAGGGTCTCATGGTCTATGGGGTTTCCCTGCCCTCACCCAAAGTCCGGACCGGTCGCGGGACCGGTTGAGGCCAAGGAGGTTCGGAGTGCCGAGAGGCCTGGCCGATGGGGACGAACCACCCCACTGCTGGCAAGGATGACCGCATGGTTCATACCAAGTGGACGATGGCTGATCCAGCACCCGGTGGGTAAAGTGCGAGGGTGAGAGGGTGCAAGAGGGAGCGGGTGACCCTCTCTCCTCTCGCGCGGTTCACCTGTACGCCAGGGGAGGAATTCCTCCTTTCCAGGTCAATGGTGGGAATGTGGGGTCCTTTCCATGCGGCCACCCCGATCCTGGGGTGATCGATACACTCGCCTCGCTCCGGCACATGCCGCCCCCGACCCTCTGTAACCCTTGCTATTGCTACAGTTATCGACGAAATGGGGAAATGGCACGATAGGCGCATATATCCTGGAGCACAAGAACATCCCCGACCATGAAACTCCAGCACCTCCTCACCGCCTCAACCTTCGTGTTGACCCTGACCTCCGCACAGGCCCAATCGGAACCTGTGGCCAAGGTGGAGATCGAGTTCTTCAACTCCTACCGCCGGAATCCGCCCAAGGCGGTCGCAGGCAAGCCCGAGCGCATTGAACTGGTAAATGCGCGCTTCGAGCCGTGTGCATCCAAAAAGGAGGCCCTTTACCTCCGGGAGATCACTCCCGTGACGAATGGCTATCTGCTCCGCGTGGTGAAGGCCGATGGCCGGGTGATGATGACCGGCGGCAGCAGCGACCCATACGGCAAGGTGCTGAACGGCCACTTCCGCTATTATGATGAAAGCGGCACCCTTCGCGCCGAAGGTGATTACGTCAACGGCCAGAAGTTCGGTACCTGGACCCGTTTCGATGACCGTGGAGCCTCGTTGCCCGCGAAGGAGTATGACGGATTGGATTGGGACGCCAAGCAGATCAAGCTCGGACTTGCCAGCCTGAGCGCGTCGCTGGGTGATGTTGCCGCAGAGTAACGGACCTTCGATAAAGCAAGCGCTCAGCGCAACTGCACACCCTTCAGCAGCAAGCGCTGCCAAGCCGGATGCTGGCGCAGGTAGTCCTTCACCCGCGGGCACAAGGGAACCAACTTCAGCTTTCGCTCTTCCACATGTGTGAGGGTCTTCTCGGTAAGGACCCGATGCACATCACCATCGGCCAGTTGCTTGGGCACATCGGTGCGCGTAAGGAAGATCCGGTCGCCTTGGTGGTCGTACTCGATGCGGGCGCGCTGGTCGCCGACATTCAGAACGAACTGGCGGGTCGCCTTTTCATCGAGCAGGATCAACTCGTTCAGGTCGATGGCAGCGGGGGTGGATGTTTTCGCCATGTGAAGGGGGGCGTAAAGATATCGCTTCCTACCACGGCGCAAGGGGTGCACCACAACCCCTTGAACTGGTTCATGGGAACGCCACCGCCGGGGCCGGACCTTTGTGCCCGATACACCGCCTTCCCATGGACCATATCCTACACAAAGCCAGTACCCGCGGGCATGCCGACCACGGCTGGCTCAACAGCCACCACACCTTCAGCTTCGCGAACTACCACGACCCACAGCGGATGCACTTCGGCGTACTGCGCGTGCTCAACGATGACACCGTGGCCGCCGGCATGGGTTTCGGCACGCACCCGCATGAGAACATGGAGATCATCTCCATTCCGCTCTAAGGCGACCTGAAACACGCCGATAGCATGGGCAACACCACCGTGATCCACCATGGCGATGTGCAGGTGATGAGCGCCGGCACGGGCATCGCGCACAGTGAATACAATAACAGCAAGGAATCTCCGGTGAAGTTCCTGCAGATCTGGGTGTTCCCGAACAAGCGGAACGTGACGCCGCGCTATGGCCAGATCACCCTGGACCCCGAACAGCGCCACAACCGGTTGCAGCAGATCCTTTCGCCGGACCCGAGCGATGAAGGTGTGTGGATCCACCAGAACGCCTGGTTCCATCTGGGCACCTTTGATATGGGTGCCCCTGCCACCTACCCCCTCAAGGATCCAACCAACGGCGTTTATGCCTTCGTGATCAAGGGGAGCGCCACGATCAATGGCATGTCAGTGAACGAGCGCGACGGGCTGGGCCTATGGAATATCGAGGCCTTGGACATTGTTGCGAACAGCGACGGAACCGAGCTTCTGTTGATGGAGGTCCCGATGCAACTGAACTGAACGTCCGCTGAAGTGTTGAACACGCACACGCCACCATTCCCCTTGGAACCACACACCACCAAAGCCCTGAAGCACGCGCCCACCAAACACGCCGTGCTCCCCTTCATCCGCCAACGTTGGAGCGCGCGCGCCTTCGATGGCCAGCCGCTCACCGAAGCGGAATTGCACACGCTCTTCGAGGCCGCCAGCTGGGCACCGAGCGCCATGAACGAGCAACCTTGGCGCTATCGCTATGCCGTGCGCGGCACACCGATGTTCGATCGCCTATGGGAGTGCCTGATGCCCGGCAACCAGCCCTGGGCCAGCAATGCCGCGGTGCTCGTGGTCTCCTCCGGTATGAAGCTGTACCACAAGAACAATGCGCCGAACCACAGCTGGATGCACGATGTGGGGCTGGCCAACGCCAACCTGCTCACACAGGCCATCAGCATGGACATCTTCGGCCACCTGATCGGCGGCTATGATCATGCCAAGGCCAACGCGCTGTTGAACATCGATGAGGCCACCGAGGAGCTCGTCTGCTTCCTGGCGCTGGGGCACCTGGGCGCCGCTTCGTTGCTGGAGGAGCCCTTCCGCACACGGGAGCTCACGCCGCGCAGCCGCCGCTCGCTGCAGGAGACCGTGACGGCACTCTGAGATCTACTCGTTTTCGGGTAGGATCGCCTGTGACAGGCGATGTGGAAGTTGTTCGTTATCCTTGTGGAACAACAACTCCCACCCATGGCCAACGACTCCACCTTTCCCCTGTTCAAGAACGACCCCATCGTGGTGCTGCTGCTCGGCATCATCACCTGCGGACTCTACCTCATCTACTGGAACATCAAGGCCGCCGAGGTGCTCAACGCCGCTACCGGGCGCGAGGTGATCAGCCAGCCCATCGCCATCTTCGCGGGGTGCTGCCTGCCGGTGAACATGTACTTCTACTACCTCGCCGGCAAGGAATGTCTGCCGCGCATCTACGAGCGCACGGGCGAACCGAACAAGGACCAGAGCACACTGTTGTTGATCCTCGGCTTCCTCTTCCCCATGGTGGCCGCCATGATCGTGCAAGGTGACATCAACAAGCTCTACCGGTAACCGCGGCCGCTGGAAGGCGATCGCGCTGGCGGGGCTCACTCTCGCCGTGCCGCTGCTTTTCCTGCACGACGACCACATCGAACACGGCCAGTCGCTCTGTCCGTTCAAGGCGCTCACCGGTTTCCCCTGCCCCGGCTGCGGCATCACGAAGTCGCTGGTATTCCTGTACCGGGGCGATGTGGCCACCTCCATGCATTACCACATTCTCGGTATTCCGCTCGTGCTGTTCTGCGCGGCGGTGATCGCGGTGGCCGCGGTCGAACTGGTCAATGGCCGCAGCTACTTCCGCCGCCTGTTGTTCAACACACGACTTGCGTGGGCATTGGGCATCGGGCTGGGTGTGTATCACGCGATCCGCCTCATGGACTTCGTGCGCACGCATGGTGTTGAGGACATCCTGCGCGAGTCGATCTGGAAATGAACCACCTCTCCGGCCACGGCAACGTGACCGGTCTCCTTTTCGTGGATGCGGACGCTGTGGCCGGTGCCATAGCACTGGAGAAATGGGTGAAGCTCTCGCTCGCCTACATGCGCGGTCTGCCGAAGAAAGCGGCTAAGGCGAAGCCAAAAAGAAGGGATAGTTTTCATCTACCCACGTTGGGTGATTGTGTGTGTGCCGCGTTCGGGCGATCGCTTTTCATGTGATCTTTCGGCTGCGCCAACGCATTAAATGCGGCGTGAAGACCATGAGCATTCTCCCCCTGCTCGCGTCTTCGCTCGGCCGTGCCGACGAAGAGCCGAACATCTCCCTGGCCACCGCCATAGCGGCCAGCGACAACACTCACGCCATCCGCGAGCTGGTGGAGGTGCTGAACGGCAAGGACCAGGCGCTGAAGAGCGATGCGCTGAAGACCTTGTATGAAGTGGGCTATCGAACACCGGCGCTCATCGCCCCTTACATCGCGCAGTTCAAGAACCTGCTGACCAACCCCAACAACCGCCTGGTGTGGGGTGCCATGTGCGCGATCGATGGCATCGCTTCCGTGAAGCCCGAAGCGGTGTACATGATGCTTCCGCAGATCATAGCCGCCGTGGACAAGGGCTCGGTGATCACGCGCGACCACGCCGTAAAGGCACTGGTGAAACTGGCCGCCGAGGAGCGCTTTGCCAAGTCGACATTGCCGGTGCTGTTCGAACAACTGCGCACCTGTCCGGTGAACCAACTGCCCATGTACGCAGAGCTCGTGGGATCGGTCGTAGTGAACAAGCACGCACAGGAAACGGCGGCCATCCTGGAAACGCGCCTTACGCATATCGAACAGGCGGCCAAACGCAAACGCATCGAAAAGGTGCTGAAGAGGTTGCGCGGCTGACGGATCGCGCAGTGGTGCGGGCTTTCATGTATTTTGCCCGCATGTTCCGCATGCTGTTCCTTCTCGGCCTGCTCATCGTTCTCGTGGGTGAAGTGTTGCGCGTCTACTGGATCATGCCCTTCCCCGGCAGCCAGGTGAACGACCGCGTGGAGGCGGCCTACTTCCTGCATAACAACCTGTGGTGGATCCGGCTCGGGGGACTTGCGTTGATAACCTTTGCCTTGATGCGGCTCTGGCCAGCGGCTGGCAGATGGGGGCGCATGGCGCTGCTCTTCCCCATGGCCGTGTATGCCGCTGTGTTCTACCTCTTCAACTTCAAGTTCACCGCGGACCACATGTTCCTGAAGATGCGTGATCAGCGCATGTCGAAGGCCTCGGTAACGGACAGCACCGCGAACGACCTGATGCTGGTGGTGCAGGTCAACAGCGATGCGCGGGCGTACCCGATCGAGTATCATCGGCTATCATCACCAAGTACTCGACTCCATCGGTGGCGAACCGGTACTGGTGACGTACTGCACGGTGTGCCGCACCGGCCGCGCCTTCAGTCCGAAGGTGGATGGCGCGGTGGAAACGTTCCGGTTGGTGGGCATGGACCACTTCAACGCGATGTTCGAGGACAGCCGCACGAAAAGCTGGTGGCGCCAGGTGACCGGTGAGTGCATCGTGGGGCCATTGAAAGGGACACACTCTTGCGGAAGTTCCCTCGCAACAGATGACCCTGGGCGAATTCGCTCGAGCTGCACCCGTATGGACTGTGTGCTTCATCCCGATGCCGCCTTCGCCGAAGGAATATGCAGCGCTTGAAGGACTACGACGAAGGCACCATGGTCTCGTCCCTGGAAGGTCGCGATACGGCCAGCTGGCAGCCGAAGAGCTGGGTGGTGGGCGTGGTGCACAACGGCGTGGCACGGGCGTATGACTGGAATGAGCTGGTGCGCGAACGATCACTCATGGATACGCTGGGAGGTGATGTGATCAATCTCACGCTTTCGAAGGACCTCCATTCGTTCAGCGTCGTGCACATCACTACGGAGGATCATCCGTTCACCCCAACGAACGTGGAGCCAGCGGACTCCGCTACCCAGTTCTTCCAACGCACCGAGAAGCTGGACACACTTTCCGCCTACCAGGAATTCTGGCACAGCTGGCAGACCTTCCATCCGAACACCACGCGTTACGTGCCTTCGCCAAACGAATAGCTTCAGCACATGCTCCGCGACCTTCGCTTCACCCTGCTCATGGGCTGCGCTGTGCTCCTTGCGGAAGCCAGTGCCCAATGCCCCGGCTGCGCCATCAACTTCACCTGCGCCAGCGACCCCGCCTACCCTACGCTGTGCCCTACGCAGCCACCCGATGCGACCGCAGGCGTATCCTACGGGGCTGACATCACCTTTTGGATGCCGGCGAACTTCACCGACCCGGGCACAGGTTTCAATGTGGACTTCATGTTGATGACCATCACCAGCGTGAGCGGCCTGCCTTTCGGCCTACAGCTGGAAACGAACGAACCACAGGGGATCTACTACCCGCAGAATGACCCCTACGGCTGTGCACGCATCTGTGGCACGCCCATCGGCGCGGGCACCTACACCATCAGCATCAACATCCTTGCGCAGGTGAATTACAATGGTTTCACCCTGAACGTGCCACAACAATTCCCGATCACATTGGTGGTACAGGCAGGCAGCGGCAGCAACACCGGCTTTGCCTTCAGCCCGACCACCGGATGTGGTACCGCGACCGTCTCCTTCGATGCGCTCATCGATGGTGCCGGATGCCCCGTGAATTACGTCTGGGACCTCGGGAATGGCCAGGGAGCCAGCCACCGCATCGGTTTCACAGACCTACTCAGCGCCCGGCATTTATTCCGTCAACCTGCAGACCACCATCGGCGGTAACGTGATAAGCTCGGTCGTCCTGTCGGGCGTGAACGACAACTGGTGCGGCGACGTGGAGGAGGTCAGCCTCTTCGGCAGTTGCCAGGGCGATCCGGACCTCTACTTCGTGCTCACCGATGCGGGCGGGGGCACCATCACTTCCGCAACACAGGACAACACGGCAAGCGCAACGTGGAACGGACTTACGCTGCTGCTGGATAACCCGCCCTATTCCATCTCCTTCTTCGATGAGGACCCGGTGAGCACGGATGATGCCTTGGGCACGTTCAACATCCCGCTCAATGGAGCCGGTAACTATCCGTTCAATGTGGCGGGCGGCACTTTCGGTAACCTACAAGTGGACCTTGTGGCGCAGCAGGTGTTCAACGATACCGACACCGTAGTGGTCTTTGCGGCGCCCCTGCCCGTGATCACCTATGACACGCTCGCAGGTACGATCTGCGTGCTGGATACCGGACTGGTGAACCTCACCTGGTTCAATGATGGCGACACCGTGCTCACCGGTACGCTCGCTTGCATTCCGGCCGACAGCAGCGGCACGTGGTGGGCCGTGGTGAACAATGGCTTCGGCTGCGCGGCCGTGACCGATACGGTGGTGATCTGCCCAGTGATCACCATTCAGCAGAGCGGTGAAGTGCTGTTTACCGAGACGGGGCTGGACAACTACCTATGGAGCCTGAACGGAGAGCCCATTCCGGGAGCCAACAACGCCTTCCTCCTGACCACCGCCAGCGGCCTGTATGCGGTGACCGCCACAAATGCACAGGGCTGTTCCCTCCAGGCCGAGTACCTCCTTCTCATCACGGGTGATGAAGCTTCTCCTCCGGCCAATACGCTGGGATTATTCCCGAACCCGACGGATGGCGTGGTGACGATGCTCACCCCCTCAGGCGGGCAGGTCTACCATATTGGACCTGACCGGGAGAATTGTGCTGACACGCACCGCCGCAGTGGGCATAAGCCCCCTTGACCTCCGCGAGTTGGGATCAGGCACTTACGTTATCCGATGCACGACCATGGCGGGCATGGTCGTTGGGCGTTTGGACCTGCTGCGATGAACTGCGTGCCCACGCGCTACGTTCATCCGAGCAAGCCATAGTGCATGGCGGTTTTCATTTGCGGCTTATCGGCAATTGCGGCTATTTGCTTGTTGCGACACATGGAGCGCGTCGTGAACCTGACCTAATTCGGCGTGTACCGGCCACTGACCCTTGCGCGGATCAGGCGTACACAAACTTGCAGCCCATAGAAAATACCCGGCTCTGGGTATTGTGTGGCGAATTCAAGCGGCGCTGCTTTGAGGTGTTGAGTTCCGCTACCGGCAGCGCATACCGGGTTTGCCGCCAACCCCTTACAATCATGACGACACGAGTACTCTTTTCGCTTTGCTCATTGCTGGCTGCGGGTAGCCTAGCCCAGGCCCAGGACTTACCCGTCAAAGACCTCTATAAGGACACCGGATCAATGCTGTGGCGAGCCAATGAAGGTCAGGAGCGCTTTACCAACGGTCAGCCAAATGATCAAGCTGCTTTTGTAAGCGAAGGCACCCGCCCAGTGGTGGCCTTGTGCCACGAAAGCACGCTGCACTTCGGCTGGAGCGCCAAGGACACCCTGCCCAGCACACCGGACACCACCTACAACATCAGCCTGCAATTCGTCGGTGAACGTGCGCAACGTGTAAGCCCGGTGCCGTACATGCTGGCACCGGGTATTGCGAACTACTATCGCGGCGATGTAGTTGCCGAGAACGTCCGCGCCTACCATCGCGCATTGTACACCGATGTATACCCAAGCACCGATGTACATGTGTACCATGGCCTTACTGGCATGCGTATGGCCATTGTCATGTACCCTGGCAGTGCCCCCAACGACCTGATAATGAAGTTCCAGGCCAGGACAGTTTGAAGGTGGACATGAACGGCCTGCTGAGAATGTACATACGCGGGCGTTGGGTTAGCTTGAACGAGGCGGTGGCTTACCAGTTGAATGGCAACAACAATGAAGTGCCTGTGAACTGGGTGCCCAACTACGTTAACAGCAATGGCTCCGACCTGGTCACCTTCCATTTCGAATCCTACAACCCTGCGCTGCCACTGGTGCTGCGCATTGGGGCACCACCCATGCCCCCGGCGCCGCCACCTGCCGACCCGCGAAATTTGACGTGGAGTACTTTTACTGGAGGCAACCAAGGTGATGAATTGATGGCCGTAGACAACGACAACAACGAGGACATTTACACATGTGGGTACACAACCGACATAAACTTCCCCATCGGCACTGGTTTTCAAGAATTTCCTCCCTTCCAGCCGAATTTCATGGGCACACACGAGTCGGTTGTGATGAAATTCAACCATGACACGAAGCGCATCGCTTGGGCAACGTACTTAGGTGGTTCGGAAGGAACTATGGACTACGATGATGTAGGCATCGACCAAGCTAAGGACATTGCGGTATACAAGGGCACAAACGCCACGTTGAATTATGTGTTCGTTACGGGTACGACCGGGTGCAACGATTTTCCAACGGCCCAGGAGGGTAATAGCCCCTTCGCAAATGCCGTTCATGAACCGTGGTCAAATTCATCGCCCTTTCTCGATGCGGCGTATTTGGGCGCGTTCACGCAGGACAATGGTCATTATCACTGGGGAACAACACTGGGTGCTGGACCGACGGGCTTTTGGGAAGCCCAAGGCATGGGGGTTGATGTTGATGCTGCGGGCAGAGTTGCTTGGGTCGGTCGCCTCGACCAAGTCAGCCCCGTTGATTTTGATTTCAACCATGTGACACCGAACGGCGCATTCACAAAGTCGCATGGTGGGGGCTTCTTCGCATGGTTCAATCCTCAATACCAATATGAATGGAAGACCCCGTTTGGTTCCCAGTGCGCCGCATGTGCCGTGAATGACGTCAAGCTCTTGAGCCAGGGCAACAACTCAAGTGCGTATCTGGTCGGAACAGCGGCAGCATCGGTCTTTGACTTCAGCTACACGCTCGATACCTACGCCCCTAATGGATTTACTGGTTACTTTCAGAGCGATGCAGGGGGAGGGAACTCAGATGCATATTTTGCCGAGTTAGATCTGCAGACGTATCAGAATGTCTACTGCACGCGATGGGCTGGGAACGCTGCGGATCACGGGACGGCAATAACTGGCTTCGGTAAGGACATACTGGTGGTGGGTTCAACGAAAAGCACTGACCTTAACATCGGCCAACTGCCTGGCTCTATGGGTATGCATGACAATACGCTTAGTGGTCCATCCGATGGTTTTTTACTTGATTTTGCGTTGATCGCTGGCATACCGAACCTCAAATACGGCACATTGGTCGGGAGCAACGGACGTGAAGAACTATTTGATGTCGTGTTAGATCGCGCATGTGTTGGTCAATCTGACTGCGATTTCTATATGACCGGCGAATCCACGAGCACTGCCGACCTACTCGGCCCCGGCAACCCGGTCCTATACCAGCAGAGCGTGCTCGGCAATGACGGCGATCCCGGATCTCGTGACGGTTTCTTTATGCGCTCCAATACTGGCACATTTGAAAAGTCATGGAGCAGTTACTACAGGCGGAGGCTCAACCGATAAAGTATGGGGCGCAGCCTCAACTGCTGATGAGCTCTACCTGGTTGGTGGTACGCGTAGTGCTCAGGAACATTTTCCACTGAAGGAGTTTAGTACCACTAGCCTCGAGGACTGGTACGATGGTGACATTTACAATAATATTGGAGGTGGCGAAGGATGGTACCCCTTCAGCGATAGTTATTTTAGCGTGTTCCTCATAGACTTCGGCTCTGATCCAGTCGCAGCGGGCTGGTCGCACGATGGTTTCATCACCTCATTTTACACTCCCACGAATGTTGGCTCGTCAGAGGTCGACCTATCGGCCGGTCGGCTTCATGTGTCGTGTCTGGACCCAAATGGCCTTTGGCGCGTTCACACAGGGTACGAAGGGCGCGTGAGTGTTGTTGATTCAGACGGCCGTGTCGTCCATCAGCTCACTTCGAACACCGAGGACATTACTGTTGACCTGCGGTCTTATGCCCCGGGTATTTATGCACTGCGTTTCACGGGTAGCAATGGAATCACCAGTTACACAAAACTGCTCAGGCCATGATGAATTGGTTATCGCGTTGTGCTCAAGCCATTTGTGCGCTGATCGCCATCCATGCGCAAGCACAGACCTGGGAGTCACTGGGGCAAGGGCACTTCGCAACTCCTGGTGCTATCGCCGTGTTGTACGGAGATTCTGTTTCAGATCGGCTTTGGGCTGGAGGAACCTGTAAATGGTATGTGGATGGACCGGATACACTAACGATGAATAGCCTTGCCCTATGGGATGGTAGCAGTTGGGGTACGGTACAAGAACCGCTGCAGGAGTGTGGAGGTAACACGTGCCAACAGGTATATCGCTTTTTGCGCTACCACGGTGCGTTGTTAGTCAATGGCGGGTTTTCTTTCCTGGACCAGAATGGGGTATACGCCTCGAATTTCGCCCGCCTGAATGAAACCACTCATGGTTGGGAGGGCATTGCTTGCAATGAAGGCGCTATGAACGGCATACTCACCTTCAAGACGGAACCCACAGAGGACGCGCTCATTTTCACGGGCTATCAGGGGACATTATGCGGCTTGGACAGCAGCAACGTGTTCCTTTACGACGGTACCAATTTTCTTCCCTTCGCACCCTTCGACGCATGGCCGTGGGACGATGATTACGTTGGCTTCGTGTTCAGATTCCGGAAACACCTGGTATTTGACCGGGCTGCTGTACGATGAGGCAATGCATCAGACAAGGGGTTTCCTGCGATACACGGGTAGCACATGGGAGCCGGTACCGGGTTTCGAATCACCTGTGCCCATCAAGGACATTCTCATCCGCAACGACACGTTGTATGTGTGCGGCTACTTCTATGAGGGGGTGGGCGTCCCAGGCACATTGGTCGCTATGTATGATGGCGAGAACTGGAACAACTTAGGGGGTGGACTCACCTACGATCAACAGAACCAATCCACCTACGCTAACGCATTCGATATGCTTTGGTGGCATGATAAGTTGTACGTGGCCGGCACTTTCAACTACGCTGGAGGTGTTCCGGCGGAGAACATAGCACAATGGAACGGCCACCAATGGTGCGGCAGCGGTGCAGATATGCAGGGTACGGACCCGCACTTATTGTCGATGACCACCTGGCGGGATACACTATACATAGCCGGTGGGTTTGACCATATCGATGGCGCACCAATGAGCCGCGTGGCCAAATGGAACGGCGGCGATTTCGATGCCGTGTGCAGCCCAAGTGTTGGCCTTCCCGAATGGAAGCCCACCCGCACACTGACCGTACAGTTGTTAGATGCTGAAGGCGTCTGGTCCGTGCAGACCACCGCAGGTCAGCAACTGCAGGTTACCGATGCTCTTGGCAGAGCGGTCGTTGCTCAAACGCAGCTTACAAATACCAACGCGATAGTTGACCTTCGCGGGCAAGCCGCAGGCTTGTATGTGGTACGTGTGGTCGATGCCACAGGAAGCAGCGCAGTAATGAAAGTGCTGAAACCTTGACCATGAAGTGTTGGAAATTGATCTTGGCCATGGCCCCGGTGCTGATCGCACCGGGGCTAATGGCCCAAAACTGGCAGGCTGTAGGTGGCCTGAATATGTACACCGCCGGGCAGGTCGGTGACCTGTATGGCGATACGGTGTTGGACAAGCTTTTCCTGGGCACCCAGACCAAGTGGATGTTCCAAAACGGAGATACCATCGAAATGCACGGCTGTGTTACTTGGGATGGGCTTTCATGGGAACCATTCTATCCATACCTACAAACGTGTACTAATGGGAACGTATGCAGTAGCGTTTATAACATATTCCGCTATCAGAATCGATTGTATGCGAATGGTGGCTTCGCCATACTAAATCAAGATTCGATCTGGTCAGACGCCTATGCCCGGCTTAGTGATTCTGGAGACGCTTGGATCGACCTCCAATGCCCCGTTCCAGCTACAACCGGGATTACCTACATAGGCCCAATGGAATCGGATGGGCTGCTGTTCGCTACTGGATATGATGGCGAACTGTGCGGCAGCGCCACCACCAATGTGCTCCAATACGATGGCACCTCCTTCGCTCCGTTCGAGCCCTTCGCCGATCTACACAGTGGAGATAACGACTACGTTGGCTTGGTCTTCAAGTTCCAGGATCAATGGTACATGACCGGTCTCTTGGACGACACGATCGCGGGGGTCACGTATGGCTTCGCTCGGTACAATGGCAATGGTTGGGAGTCTGTACCTGGTTTTGAGGAGCCGGCCCCCATCAAGGATATTCTCATCCACAACGACACGCTTTACGTGTGCGGATATTTTTTCGAAGGCCCCGGATCGCCTGGTAACATGGTGGCCATTTATGATGGGCAGCAGTGGAACAACCTGGGCGGTGGCACCTTGTTGGACCTCAATGGCAGTACGCTCGGAATAGGCATGCGCCTGCTTTGGTGGCATGATAAGTTGCTCTTCAGCGGCGAATTCCACTACGCGGGTGGTGTGCCCATCGAACACATCGCCCAATGGAACGGCCACCAATGGTGCGGCAGCGGTGCCGATTTCGACAGCGAGAACGCCGTAACCAGCCTTACCACCTGGCGCGATACGTTGTACATAGCGGGTGGCTTCGATGCCATCAACGGAGTACACATGCAGCAAGTGGCCCAATGGGTGGGCGGCGATTTCGATGCCGTGTGCAGTCCTAGCGTTGGTCTGCCCGAATGGAAGCCCATCCGCACACTGCCCATCCAGTTGCTCGATGCCGCGGGTCTATGGTCCGTGCCCACCACCGCAGGTCAGCAATTGCAGGTCACCGATGCTATGGGCACAGTGGTCGTTGCTCTATTGGCCCGTGCAAATGCAAGCATGGTTGTGGATCTACGCACACAAGCAGCAGGCCTGTACGTAGTGCGCGTAATGGATTCGGAAGGCAACAGCGCCACGGTGAAAGTGCTGAAACCTTGACCAAGACGTGTTGGAAGCTGATCTTAGGCATGACCACAGCGTCAAGTTCCCGGCCTAGCTCCATCGACCATTCTATCCGCTTCACAGAACTGAAGCCAAGGGCGGGTTCCGCCCTCAACTCCTCTCCACACTCCCGTTCACCTTCAGCTTCACTACTTCGATGCCTTCAAGCCCTTCTGCGTCCACAGCCATAACCGCAATGGTGTAGTTGCCGGGTTTGAAGTGTTTCTCCTGTGTGCCGATTCGGTCCAGCAGCACTTCGGGTTTGAACCCCTTGGCCGCGTCGTAGTCCCAATCCCAACTGAAGAACTCGATGCCTGCTTCGCTTACGCCTTCGGCATGCAGCTTCAATTCGCGCACGCCTTTCTTGTCGCGGGCCAGTTCGGTGCATCTCCATTTTCACCGTGGGCTTCTTGGCGATGGGCACAATGTCTTCCACGGCCACCAGCTTGATGATGCACCCTTCCTTGCTCTTCAGCCGCGCCACTTCCTCCACGGCACCTTTGCTGAAACTGAACGCGATGAGGTAGGCGGCGGGCAGCTTGCCGGCCTTCTTCTTCTCGTATAGCTTTTTGTCAAAGCGCTGCAACGCGCTGAAGAGCTTGTCGATGACCTCCCGCCCGATATTATCGCTGCGCTTCACTTGGATGGGTGCGCCATCATGGTGCTTGCCGTCGATCCCGCAGATCGCCGCCCTTCTTCGCGTTGGCCGTGCCGCCGAACTGCCCGATGATCCAGCTCTCGAAGGCGAATGCGTCCTTGTTGCGCAGCGTGTCGTGATCGTACTTGTGCAGTTGCACGGTGAAGTCCTGGCTCATCAGGTCGCGCTGGTTGTCCAAGCGGTACTGTGTGACCTTGATGGCCTGCACGCTTTGATCGATGCCGATCCATTTACGTTGCAACTTGTCCGCCACGGCCGCGGTGGTGCCACCACCAACAAAGGGATCCAGCACCACATCGCCTTCGTTGCTGGCCATGCGGATGATGCGCTCCATCAAGGCTTCGGGCTTCTGCGTGGGGTAACCGATGCGCTCGTTTGAAGTGGCACCGAAACCGATATCCGTCCAGATGTTGCCGACGACAACACCCTTTGATTGCTCCAAGTATTTCTTCACTCGTGGAATACCGTTCTCAGAGAAACGGATGTAGCCCTTGTTGTTCAGCAACTCCAACTTTTCAAGCACCCTCATAGTCTTGCACTTTTCCTTGCCGACCAGTTCCTCAAATCATCATGTTCGGAACCGCCCAACTGCGTCCACTGGTTGTTGGATCGTAGCCCTTCCAAGCCATGCCAGATTCTCCCTTCCGTGTATTCGGCGCCGTCAGTATGATCCACTGGAATTGACCTCGTTCATCCTGTTCCTTGTACATCGCCAAGGACACATCACCCAGTTTCGTGAAGACCGGACTGTACACGTACTTCTCGGACTTCGTGAAGTAGAAGATGCTGTCCGAGAGTACGGCCAATTTCTTCTTCGCATCGTTATGCGCTTGCGCTCGTTGCCAAATAATCTCTCCTCGAAAGTTGCCATATCCGAATAGGCGATCGAAGAATCTCAGACTTGATGTAATGGCTAGCATGCCAATCGCAATGCAAGAAGATGGAGCCAGTGGGTTTCAGAATGCGGTGCATCTCTTCCACGCGCTCCTTCAGCCAGCCGATGTAGTGGTCCATGCCGCCGCTCCAGCGGTCTTTGAAAGAGCGCACCTCGCCCTCGTCGCCCCAGATCACTTCATAATTCCTGTTTGAGAAGAAAGGCGGGTCGAGGTAGATGAGGTCCACACTCTCGCTATCGAGCTGCTTGAGGATCTCGAGGTTGTCGCCGAGGATGAGCTTGTTGAGGGACATGGTTACAAGGATAGTCGGATGTGCAACGTGATGTGTGCCACCGAAACGGGGATCGATCCACCGCGGCCTGTGAAGTGGTACGCCAGTACGGTGGCCCCAACACCAAGCGTGGTAACAAGCACCAAGGTTCCCCATTTCTCCAAGAGATGTCTACGATACCGCACAGCACTTTGCTGCGCATCGAGCTGCACATCATGCTTGTTCGTCTGTTTCAAAGGGGCATTCAATAGACGTTGTTCTCCAGCTTGACGCGGTTCCTTCTTTGCATTTCTCATGGTGCACTTTCGCTTTGCGGCCATACAATGAAGTCCTCCGCCCCGGGTAAGATCCCCGGTCCTATTCGGGGTGGCCTTGCTGGTGCGCTTTGTGCTCATGCGGTCGAGGTTCAGGCCGCGAACAAACGCATCGCGCCGCTAGTGCGCCTTCCAGTTATCCACAATGCGATTGGTTCCGGCATAGGCGCTACGGCTAACGGTTTGATGGCTTCACTATAACCGTGGGCGGTATCAGCCTTTCACGGAGGCCGCCCATGACGAGATAGGCGTGGTATAGGCAACACTTCATGCCGTAAGCAGGGAGGTTCATCGGCGCGGGTACAGGCCTTAACGAAAATTTGAAACGAAGGACCTGGTTCGAGAGGTTGAATACCCAGAATTGCACTCGTCCATCCTTTAACCTCATGCATGCCAATGAAAAGGAAGCTCCGCAGCATGGCCCTGCCTGGCCAGTTGCCCTTGCTGTTCGACAAGCCTCAAGAAAACATAGAGAATAGTACCACACCAACGCCGACAGTATATACTACTCCAACGCAACAGGATCTCATGGTCGTCCAGGAGACACAAAATCTGTCGATCGGAATGAACCGGTTTGACTACCGCTACGCCATTTGCAATGGCAGCACGAAGGCGTTCAAGAGGCACTTGCTATTGTTGCTCATCGGGGTGATCTCGGGCTCGGGAATAGGCACGTTCATATTCAACCTGATCCGGGGGCCGCACCCCTGAACAACCACTACCGTTCTTGTTTCCTTTTGTTGAATCTGCCGCCTACCTGCATGGCAAGAGCCAGTGCCACATAGATGCGCACCTCACGGATCAACTCGCGCATAACCGTGCACCGTCAACATGTCTCTGTACGGATCTAACATTCATTCACAGGGAATGGGCCCCTCGCCTATGTAACTTTCGCCAACATTCCTGCTGCTGGCCCGTTACTTGAGAGGGCCCGCACCTGTTCCTTCACCGAAGTCCCGACGTTCCCCCCATGGCCTCCGACTATAACCTGCTGATCGACAAGCTGGATGCCTTCATCCGCAAGTACTACAAGGACCGGCTGATCCGCGGGGCCTTGTACAGCGTGGGCCTGCTCGGCCTGTTCTTCCTTGGCGCCAGCCTCAGCGAATACTTCGGCCGCTTCGGCACCACGGCCCGCACGGTGCTGTTCTACGGCTTCCTGCTCCTTTCAGCCGCAGTGCTCGTACGCTTCATCGCCATCCCGCTCTTCAAGCTGTTCCACCTGGGCAAGGTCATCACACACGACGAGGCCGCCGCCATCGTGGGCCAGCATTTCGGCGAGGTGAAGGACAAGTTGCTGAACACGTTGCAGCTGCGCGAACAGGCCAACAGCAACTTCGTGCAGCGCGAGCTGATCGAGGCCAGCATCGCCCAGCGCAGCCGCGAGCTCTCGCCCGTGCCTTTCACCTCCGCCATCGACCTGGCGCAAGAACCGCAAGTACCTGCGCTACGCCCTGCCGCCGCTGGCCGTGCTGGCCATACTGCTCTTCGCCGCACCCAGCCTGATCACCGAACCCACCAAGCGCATCATCCGCCACGGCAGTGAGTTCGCGCCCGAAGCGCCGTTCCAATTCATCCTGCTCGATAGCAGCCTCACCGTGCCGGAGAACGAGGACTTCGACCTGCACGTGGAAATGCAGGGCGAGGCCATTCCGCAGCAGGTGGACCTGGAGATCGACGGCCAGCGCATTCCGCTTGGTGAAGCAGGATGCCGTGCACTTCACGCACCGCTTCCGCAACGTGCGGCGAGGCCGTCAACTTCCGCCTCGCAGCAGAAGGCTTCAACAGCAAGGCGTACACGCTGGCCACCGTGAGCAATCCCACGCTGATGGACCTCAGCCTGGCGCTGCAGTATCCCGCCCTACCTCGGCATGGCCAACAGTTCCATCACCGGCAATGGCGATGTCACCGTGCCGGCCGGCACCCGCATCATCTGGTCCGCCAACGGCGCGCAGCACCGACCAGCTGCTCCTTTCCTTCGAGGACACCACGTACACGTTATCGGCGCAGGGCGATGAGCGCTTCACGGCCACGCGTCGCATGATGCAGAGCCGCAACTACTCGCTGGTGCCGCGCAAGGGCGATCGCGCGGCGACGTAATCCGCTGCGCTACCGCGTGGATGTGGTGCCCGACCTGTACCCCACCATCGCAGCGGAAAGCAAGGTGGACAGCACCGCGCCGCGCCGCCTCTACTTCAAAGGCGACATCGGCGATGACCATGGCTTCAAGCGACTGCTCTTCCACTTTGGATTCGCCGCCGGTGGCGACAGCGTAGCGGCCGATCAGCGCGAAGGCACCCAGGAGATCGCGCATCGATCGCACCAACACGCGCCAGGAGTTCTTCCACTTCTGGGACCTTACCGCGGTCCCGCTGCAGCCCGGTGACAAGCTGGAGTACTGGTTCGAGGTGTGGGACAACGACGGTGTGAACGGCAGCAAGAGCGCACGCAGCAGCACGCAGGCCTTCGAGGCACCCTCGCTGAAGGAGCTTGCCGAAAAGCAGGACGCACAGTCCGAGGCCATCAAGGAACAGCTGAAGCAGAGCATCGATGAGGCGCAGGACCTGCAGCGCGACCTGGACAAGATGCGCCGCGAGATGCAGGACAAGAAGGACCTGAACTGGCAGGACAAGCAGAAGCTGCAGAACGTGATGGACCGCCAGAAGCAACTGCAACAGCGGATCGAGAAGACCACGCAGCAGCTTCAGCAGAACCAGCAGGAACAGCAGAGCTTCCGCCAGATGGACGAGCGGCTGATGGAGAAGCAACAGCAGTTGCAGGAGCTGTTCGAGAACGTGCTGAGCGAGGAGATGAAGAAGCTCTACGAGGAAGTGCAGAAGCTGATGGACGAAGATGAACAAGGACGAGCTGCAGCAGAAGGTGGAGGACATGAAGATGAGCCAGGAGGACATCGAGAAGGAACTGGACCGCGCCATGGAACAGTTCAAGCAGATGGAGGTGGAACAGAAGGCCCAGGACATCGCCGAGCAGCTGGAAAAACTGGCCGAGGAGCAGAAGCAGCTGTCGCGAGGAAACGAAGAACGAAAAGGGCGACAACAGCGAGCAGAAGGAGAAGCAGGAGGAGCTGAACAAGGCGTTCGAGGACATCCAGAAGCAGATGGACGAACTGGAGAAGAAGAACAGCGAGCTGGAGAAGCCGATGGACCTGCCGAAGACCGAGGAAAAGGAAGAGGAGATCAAGAAGGAGCAGCAGGAGAGCCAGGAGCAGCATGGAGAAGAAGCAGAACGACAAGGCCAGGCGAGAAGCAGCAGAAGGCCGGGGAGGAGATGGAGCAGCTGGCCTTCCAGATGAAGAGCGCCATGCAGCAGAACGAGCAGGAACAGCACGAGGAGGACATGGATGCGCTGCGCCAGTTGCTGGAGAACATCGTGCAGCTGAGCTTCGATCAGGAGCGCGCCATGAACGACCTGGCCGGCACCGGCACCGAAGGATCCGCACCTGATCGACCTCGGACGCCAGCAGAAGAAGATGCGCGACGATGCCAAGGTGATCGAGGATTCGCTCTTCGCCCTGAGCAAGCGCGTGCCCCAACTTCAGGCCGCCGTGAACCGCGAGATGAACCTGGTGAACGAGAACATGGACCAGGCGCTGGAGCAACTGGCGATCAGCCGCGCCGATCAGCGCGGAAAGCCCCAGGCCGCCGACAAGCAGCAACGGGCCATGACCAGCCTGAACAACCTGGCCCTGCTGCTCGATGAGGCCTTGCAGCAGATGCAGGCCGATACCGCCACCCGGCCCGCCCGGCAGCGGCAACTGCAAAAAGCCCGGCGGCAAGGGCAGCAAGCCCGGCGACAGCAAGAAGATGGCCCAGACCAAGGCCAATCAGCAAGCCCTGAGCAAACAGCTGGAGGACATGAAGAAGGCCTTGGAGAAGGGGAAGGCCAAGGGCCCAAGCCAGGCGACAAGAACCCGGGCGATGGCAAGCCGGGAATGGACGGTAAACCCGGCACCGGTGGCATGCCCGGCATGAGCCAGCAGCTGGCCCAGCTGGCCGCGCAACAGGCCGCCATCCGCAAGGAGATGCAGCGCGCCGCGCAGGAACTGAACAAGGACGGCAGGGCAGCGGCAACGGCCTGCAGAAGCTGGCCGAGGAGATGGAGAAGACCGAGAAGGACATCGTGAACCGCAACATCACCCAGGAGACCATCAACCGCCAGCAGGACATCATGGTGCGGCTGCTGGAAGCCGAGAAGGCCGAGCGCGAACGAGAGCTGGACCAGAAGCGGGAAAGTCAGCGAGGGACGGGACATGCCGCACACCGATCCGGCCCGCTTCTTCGACTACCAGCGCAGCAAGGAGCGGGAAGCCGAATTGTTACGAACAGTTCCCCCGGGATTGAAGCCCTATTACAAGCAGAAGGTCAATGAGTATTTCGATACTTTTGACCGACCCTGATACCGCCTGATGGGAGCCCTGACCGAGGACGTACAGTTCACCGAACGCATCGACTTCCCCGCCAAAGCGGAGAACATCGCGCTGGCCGAAAAGCTCATCGACGACGCCTGCCAAAAGCATGGCGTGCACGAGAGCCATTACGGCAACATCCTCATCGCCCTCACCGAGGCGGTGAACAACGCCATTCACCACGGCAACCGCCTGGACCCCGCCAAGAGCGTGAGCCTCGGCTACCAGGTGAAGGATGACAAGATCATCTTCGTGGTGAGCGACGAGGGTCCCGGCTTCGACTTCGAGCACCTCCCCGACCCCACCGACCCGCAGAACATCGAGAAGCCCCACGGACGTGGTGTGTTCCTGATGCGCGCCCTGGCCGACAGTGTGGAGTTCAGCGACAATGGAGCGACGGTGGCCATGGCGTTCAGTCTGCAGCCCATCAAAGAGTGATGGCCACCGCCGGCCAGATCACCTTCCTCGCCCAACAGGTCCCTTCTGTATTCCGCGACCGCGACCGCCTTCGCACCTGGCTGCATTGCCGTTGCCAAGGACCACGGCCATAGCATCGGCGAGTTGAACTATGTGCTGATGAGCGACAAGGAGCTGCTGAAGTACAACCGCGACTTCCTGCGGCACGACGAATTCACCGATGTGATCACGTTCGACGGACAGACCGGCACCGGCGTCAGTGGCGATGTGCTCATGAGCTTGGACCGCATCCAGGAGAACGCCAAGGGCTTCGGGGTGAGCGTACAACACGAACTGCGGCGGGTGATGGTGCATGGCCTGCTGCACCTGCTGGGGCACAGCGACAAGAACGCCGCCAAGCGGAAGGCGATGAGCGCGCTGGAGGATAAGTACCTCGCGCAATATTGACGCTCTGCGCAGCGGCGCGGCATGAATGTTCAATTCTCAATGGTCAAGTTTTACGACCTGTCATTAAGAACCGAGAATTGAACATGGAAGACCCCTAGGCCGGGAACAAGAGCCGGAACGACGTGCCTTTGCCCTCTTCGCTTTCCACGCTGAGCAGTGCGCCGTGGGCATTGAAGATGTTGCGCGCCTCTGTAAGGCCCAGGCCCATGCCACCTGTGCGGCCGCTGAAGAAAGGTTGAAAGATCCGGTCCCGGTCCTTCACGCTCATGCCCCGTCCGTTGTCCGCAATGACCACCTGCACCGATTCCTTCACCTGGGATGAACGGATCGTCAACTCACCCTTGCCCTCCTCCATGGCCTCCAAGGCGTTCACCAGGAGGTTCGTAAAGGCAATGGTGAGCGTATCCTGGTCCATCGGGATCTTCCTCATTGCCCGGTTGAGGTCCAGTGTGATCTTGGTCCCCAGCAGATCACATCGGTCCCGGACCCTGTTGAAGGCCTCCGCAAGCACCTCGTTCACTTCACCGGGCATCAACTTCATTTCCAGCGGCCGGCTGGTGTGCAGCATTTCGGTGATCAGCTGCCCAATGCGCGTCGCATTACGCCGCAGGATGTCCAAGTAGATCTGCTGTTCGGGCAGCGGCGGACCTTCTGATTCCAATTGATCGAGGGCCAGTTGTATGTTGGTCAACGGGTTTCGCACCTCGTGGCCAACGAGACGGGCAAAGCGGCCTGTAACGCTCAAGCGCTCACCCTCCTGCGCCAGGATCGCCTGCCGTTTGCTCTCCGTGATGTCCGTGAAGGTGACGACCAGTCCATCCAACAGCCGCACTGCTCTTACCACCAGTGTGGAGGTCACCCCCTTGCGCAGGAGAATGGCCTGTAACAGGAGGCAGATCTCGGATTCGTCATCCACAATGAGCATGTTCATCGGTTCTGTTGCCCCTGCCGGCCCATGATGTATCCGTCGGGAAGTTTGCTCGGCGGAAACAGGGATACGCATATGCGGGCAGAACGACACAAGTGCCATACCACAGCGCAGAGGTCAATGGGGTCGCGGGCTGTGGCCCGTCCCACACACAAGCGGGTCGCCCGGATGGGGAGTTATTTCCCCAATATCCGGGTCATGAATACCACACGATACATCTGGTCCCTTGGATCCGTATGAGGCCTTTCAAACACCAGAAAGCGTGCGCCGTAATGGCCGAGAAAAGCCTGTGGGCGCCCCATCGGGTCCGCCTGCATAAACCCTTTCGCCCCTGCTCGATGCCGCCCCAGAACAAGGCGGGTGGCTGCACGAAGGACATCGCTGGCATGTGATCCGCTCGATACCACACAAAACCAACAACATGAGCAATCTACTTTACATCATCGCCGTGATCATGATCATCGGATGGCTGCTGGGCGTGTTCGTCTACAGCGCAACCGGGTTGATCCACCTGCTCCTGGTGATCGCGCTGGTAGCGGTGCTGCTGCGCGTTATCCAAGGCAAGGGCATCAGCGGATAGGTCAGCCGTTCAGCACGGCGCAGTGCATGACCCGCGCTGGAGGCCTACGGTTGCGGGGACACGCCTTCGGCCGCCAAACGGGTGCGTAGCTGCTTCGTACGCAACACCAGGTCGCCGCAACTACGGGCTGCATCTTCCGTGGTGGGCGGTGTGCGCTTCAGCTTCTTACGCAACCGTTTCATCGCCTTGTCCAGTTCCTGGGCATCCCGGCGCAACAACCCGAGCTGGGCCTGTCGCGCCTCACCTTCCTTTCGGCTCGCATCCACCCGGTATACGCTATGGTCCAGCGCATCGCGATAGCGCCGCAGCGTGTCGGCATAAGCATCCAGGTCGAACCGCATCGCTGCCAACGCTTTGGCGCGATCAGGCATGCGCAAATAGGTGCTATCGGTAACGCCGATCTGCGCGAATGCTTCCTGCGACACCAGCAAGAGGACCAACATGAGCGCGGGGGCGCAGAACCAAAGGGGTCGAAGCATGAGGACAAGGCTCCGTCATTGAGCAACGGAAGATGGCTACAAGGTACGCGACCTACTTGTGCACGCTCACCCGGTCCATGCCCATGATATCCCCCATGCGGCACATGGCTCCAGAGAACGCCGCATAGCCCGTTGCCGCCACCGCCTTAAGTGTGCTCTGGCGCTTTTTGAACTCCCACACATCCTTCAGGAAGAGCGGGAAGTTCTGGTCGTTCAACAGGTCGAAGGCCACGGAAATGGTGGGCTCCAGGCTCTTCGCCGTGTGCCAGATACCGAAGGGAATGAACAGTGTTTCGCCAGGCCCCACGACGAAGGTGATGGGGGTGGCGTTCTTGTACTTCGGGTACTTGGCCAGATCCACGTTCTCGATATCCGGAATGCTGCTCTTCCAAGCATCGCCCGGTTCGGGATAGAGGCATTCGTCCTGGCCGCGTGGCCAAACCGTGAATTGTTTGTGGCCATAGAGCTGGTTCACCCAGGCGCTCAGGTGGTAGTAGTCCACGTGCACATACGGGAACTTGCCACCGGGGCCACCGATGAACAGTTCCAGCGCTCCGCCCCAATAGCCGCGCTTGAACCAGGAACTTTCCAGCCAGTTGGGCTTCGCGAAACCGATGTTCACGGGCATCACCATGGGCACCACCTCCGGCAGCTGCGAGGGGATGTGGTATTTGCAGGGATAGGGCACAGGCCGGCTCGTATCCTTGCCCTCCACAAGGTCCATGATCTCCTTCATGGTGTACTCCTTCCCATCCACAATGGTCTTGCGATCACCGAAGCGCTCGCGGAACCAGTCCGGCGAGAACGTGTTGTAGGCACCCCAGACCTTCGTGGCGTTCTTGAACACCAGCGGGATGCCCGGTTTCCAGTGCTCCTCGATGAACTGCTCGTGGGTGATCTCGGACGCGTCGATCTTCTTGACTTCCATGGGAGTGATGTGGGCCGGTTACAACGCTGCGGTGCCGCGGAAAGATACGTGTGCCCGCTCAAGGAGTGGCGCTGTTCGCGCCCCGGATGTGGCGCTGGCACTTGGCAAAGACCACCTGCGCCACCTTGCGCCCCATGGCCAGGCCTTCGGTGTTGTCCACCATGATGTGATAGCCCCCCAGAACGCGGCTGAAGCCCGCCTGCTCCGCCGTGTTGCTGAAGGTGGGGAAGCGCAACGTAATGGAGTCCTGCGTTAACCCGGGCTCGGTCATGGCCCCGGGCAAAAGGCGCACTTCCGCCCCGTAAGCGTCGCTGCCGGTGAACAGTTCCAAGGCTTTGCTGCAGCCCCCACTTACACAGCTATGCCCGCTCACATACGCAGGGAAGGGAGGACACAGGAAATAGTCCGGCGAATAAGGCCGCCAATCACGCCCCTTCATCTTCACCATGCCTTTGTTCGGCCCGCCCCAGCCCATAATATCCTCCTCCCCCATCAAGTGGTGCACCTGCTGATAGGGACGCGCGTTGTCGTAGAAATACTTGGTGTCCCAGCAGGCGATGAAACAGTCCATGGCCGTGGTGCTCACCACGAAATACATCTGCACGTCCTGGTCCAGGGTATGCTGATCCCGGACGCTGACATCACGACTGAAGATCAACCAATGCCCCGCCTGCTGCACGCTGCGCGGACCATCGCGCATGAACTCCACCAAGGCCTTTTGCTCGTTGGTGAGCGACGCCTGCAAGGTCACCACCTCGCGCACCTGTCGTTCCAATTCAGGGTCCCCCATTCGCGGCGGTGGCGATGCGCGGAACTGGCTTGCACTGTCCAACGCGAATGGACGCACCTTCCCCCAATGCGGACAAAGTGCGCCCGGTGCCCAACGCCGCTCGTTCAGGCTGAAGTATTTCGGTTGCCAGCGATCGATGTCCTTCATCGTATCCGGATGATTCACCGGGCGATAGTGCGAGTAGTCGCCATACAGTGTGTCGGCCCCGGGCATGTCGCCATACATGTTACTGCCATCGTTGCGCATGGCGGACAGGACCTCTTGCGCGGCCAGATTGCCCAAGCCAACCGCTGTCGCGGGGTCCACGCTACGGTCCGCAGGGTCGAAGCCGAACGCCTTCAGCCGCGTGGCGAACAGCGCGCTATCCTGCCAGTAAACGGCCTGCAGGGCACGACACGCTGCGTAGCTGATCGCGGTCTCCTTGTTCGCCTCGTTCCATTCCACCATTGGCCGACGTGGCGCGGTCAGATGCACAGGGACCGCGACGCTGTCGAACCGGCTCCAGGCATCGAACATCGCGATCATCGGAATGGCCACCATGCGGCTGTTCACCGGAGGACGAGGGCGGTTGCGCTCCGTGTCGTTGGCCGTGCCTTCGAGCACCACGGTAGCCCACTTGTAGGCCATGTTATCCACGCCGCGGGGTGCGGCAGGCGCAGCAGACTTCAGGGGATCTGACGGGGAGCCGTTATAACACCCGGCTAAGCCTGCGAGGAGCAGAAGAGGGAGGACGCGCTGTTGCATGGGAAGAACGACGAAACTATCAAATACGAATACCACGAACAATTACATCCGTCAGGGACGCGCAGCAGGAAGGCCTGGTATCCCCTTCCGGCCCGCCGCCCAGGAAGTGCTGCGCGAAGTCTACCTTCGACCAAAATCATGCTCATGCACCTCCGGCACCTGGTCACCATTGCGTACATTGTCTGTTCAACGCTGGGCTCAGCCCAGACCTTCACGGTCACCAGCGCTACTGTTGGTGGCCAAGCCACGGTCGAACAGGTCTTCAATGGCTTCGGGTGCACGGGGAAGAACATCAGCCCACAATTGAGCTTGACCAACGCACCAGTGGGCACCAAGAGCTACGCGATCACCATGTATGATCCTGATGCCCCCACAGGAAGCGGATGGTGGCATTGGGTGGCCTTTGACATCCCCGCCGGCACGGTGGAGATCCCCGCCGGCGCAGGCACGCCTGGCATGCCCGGCATGCCCGCAGGCGCCGTACAAAGCATGACGGACTTTGGTACACCGGGCTACGGTGGCCCCTGCCCGCCAGAGGGCCATGGACCTCACCAATACATCATCACCGTGTATGCACTGAGGACGGACAAACTAGGGCTGGACGCCGCGGCGGGCGCGCCCATGGTGGGCTTCAACCTGACCCAACAAATGCTCGCCAAGGCCAGCATTGTCTTCTACTACGGGCGCTGATCCCCTGTGCGGCCAGTACCTTCGCGGCCCGAACGCGCACCAATCTCCTGAAGATCAGGGATCAAGCCAGCGCGTTCCACGTGGAACAGCGCCATGAAGGAATCATATGACGTAGTGGTGGTCGGCGCCGGCCATGCCGGCTGCGAAGCCGCCGCAGCAGCGGCCAACCTGGGCAGCCGTGTGCTCCTGATCGACCATGAACATGGGGGTCATTGGTCAGATGAGCTGCAACCCCGCCATGGGCGGTGTAGCCAAAGGGCAGATCGTGCGAGAGATCGATGCGCTCGGCGGCTATAGCGGCATCGTGAGCGACCGCAGCATGGTCCAGTTCCGCATGCTGAATCGTAGCAAGGGCCCCGCCATGTGGAGCCCCCGTACGCAGAACGACCGGGACCTCTTCGCCAAGGAGTGGCGCCAGATGCTGGAACAGACCCCGAACGTCCACTTCATGCAGGATACGGTGGTGCGCGTCCTCACAACCACCGACGAGGCGGGTAAACGGGTGATCACGGGCGTGGAGACCGGCCTGGGGACCACCGTCATGACGCCGGCCGTGGTGCTGACCAGTGGCACGTTCATGAACGGCGTGATGCACATCGGCGAAAAACACTTCGGAGGCGGGCGGGCAGGAGAGAAGGCCAGCCACGGTATCACTGAGCAGCTTGTGGAGCTCGGCTTCGAGGCCGGCCGCATGAAAACAGGCACCCCTCCCCGTGTGGATGGCCGTAGCATCGATTATAGCGTGCTCGAGGAGCAAAAGGGCGACGAAGCCCCCAACAAGTTCAGCTACCTCCCCAGCACCCACCCGCCAGCCAAGCAGCTGAGCTGTTGGATCACCTACACCAGCCCACAGGTCCACGAGACTCTTCGCAGCGGATTCGACCGCAGCCCCATGTTCAACGGAAGGATCCTCGGACGCGGGCCTCGCTATTGCCCCAGTATAGAGGACAAGATCGACCGATTCGCCGACAAGGACCGGCACCAGATCTTCGTGGAGCCCGAGGGATGGAACACAGTTGAAACCTACATCAACGGCTTCAGCACGAGTCTGCCAGAGGATGTTCAGATCGCCGCACTCCGCCAGCTTCCGGGGTTCGCGGCAGCACGCATGTTCCGCCCCGGGTACGCAGTGGAATATGACTACTTCCCCCCTACCCAGCTGAGCCACACCCTGGAGACCAAGCTGGTGGCTGGATTGTATTTCGCGGGGCAGATCAATGGCACCACCGGCTACGAAGAGGCTGCCTGCCAGGGCCTCATGGCGGGGATCAATGCCCATTTGAAGAACCGAGGAAAAGCCCCGTTTACGCTGGCGCGGGATGAAGCCTATATCGGCGTGCTTATCGACGACCTGATCACCAAAGGCACGGAAGAGCCCTACCGCATGTTCACCAGCCGCGCGGAATACCGCATCCTACTGCGCCAGGACAATGCGGATCTCCGCCTGACGCCCAGATCGTTCGACCTCGGTCTGGCCAGCGGCGAACGCATGGCCCGGGCCGAAGCCAAGGCGCGGAACACAGCAGACCTAAGCGCCCTGCTGTCGGCCGAAAGCGTGTCCCCGGAGGCCGCAAACGCGGTGATCGTTCCACGTGGAACAGAGGCTATCCGGCAGAAGGTCAAACTGATCAGCCTCCTGCTCAGGCCACAGATATCCTACAGCGACATTGAACAACTTTCCGCTGTTGTTCTCAATGCATCAAACAACTTTGGCGACCTTCGGGCAGAGGTGATCGAACAACTGGAGATCAACGCGAAGTACGAAGGGTACATCGACAAAGAGCGGGGCGTAGCGGAAAAGCTCACCCGACTGGAACACATTACACTGGAACCCGACATGGAATATGCACGACTGACTTCGCTGTCCATGGAAGCCCGCCAGAAACTTGACCGCATTAAACCCACCACGCTTGGCCAAGCCTCCCGCATCAGCGGAATATCCCCGGCAGACCTGAGCGTCTTACTCGTTTACCTTGGACGCTAACACCCGATCGTTCCACGTGGAACATGTGTACCTGGAATCGGTTGACAATTGCCCGCTTTGCCGTGGTCAAAGATCGCGACCGGCCCTGGAGGCAACGGACCATACCGTCTCACACCTCTCGTTCAAGATACAAGAGTGTGCATCGTGCGGCTTCCAGTTCACGAGCCCCAGGCCCACAGCAGCCACACTCGGCGATTATTACCGATCACCGAACTACATATCCCATAGCAATCAACGCAAAGGCATATCCGACAGAATATACCAGACAGTAAGAAAGCGGGCCATTGCGAACAAGAGAAAACTGATCCAGCAGCATGTCACTGGCGGAAAAGCGCTTGATGTAGGCTGCGGCACCGGGGAGTTCCTGGATCATCTACAGGGACACGGGTTCCAGGTCACCGGAGTGGAGCCCAGCGCCATCGCCCGGGAACAAGCCATCGCCAATTACTCCCTGAGCGTGTTGCCCCTGTTAGACAGCATTCCTCCGTTGGCCCAGTTTGAGGTTATCACCATGTGGCACGTGCTCGAGCATATGCCACAACCACACGATACCCTGAAGCAGATCTTTGCTCGCGCAGCTTCCGACGCCCTGCTCATCATTGCCGTACCCGATCGTGAAAGCTGGGACGCCCAACACTACGGAAGGGAATGGGCGGCGTATGATGTGCCTCGCCATCTCTCGCATTTCCGGCGCCAGGACATTGATCGGCTAATAAGCGAACACGGATTCATACTGAAGGCAACCCTGCCCATGTGGTTCGATGCCCCCTATGTCAGCATGCTCACTGAACGCGACCGCGGAGCCGGAAACCTCGTCGCCCTGATGAAAGGCGCCATTTGGGGGACCTTGTCAAATCTGATCGCGCTGAGTACACGGCGCCCAACCTCCAGCACACTTTACATCGCTCGAAAGGGCCAGGCGTGAGAAGGGGCTTTTTCTCGCCGCTCAGCCTTCTGGGGGGGTGGGCGGTGTTGCACCCCTCCGGCGCAGAGATCGGGCACCAGCGGCCATTTAATGGGGTCGCCCCGAAATGCGCTTAATCTGCTCATCATCAACCGATTACACAACATCACTCCTGCGACCGGGTTCGCGCTGACCGTTTTGCATTAGCCATCATCGCCTCAACGCCGATGATCCATAACATGGCCGGGCGCCCGCGCTACCTTCGCGGCCCTTAAAAAACCAACATCTCTTCGGAGACGCATTCCAATTAACCTCCGGACCCTCTGCCATGAGCACCACTCTCGCACCCACCCAGCATAAGATCCATGAAGTGTTGAAGAACCTCGGCGTCGCGGAAATGAACAGCGGTGTTTCAACCGGCCAGACCTGGTTGAAGGGGGAGGGTGCCATCCTCGAAAGCTTCAGCCCGGTGGACGGTGCGTTGATCGGCAGCGTCCGCGGAGCGTCGAAGAGCGAGTATGAAAGCGCCATCGCGACGGCCCAGCGCGCCTTCCTTGAGTGGCGGAACTGGCCCGCGCCAAAGCGTGGAGAAGTGGTGCGCCAGATCGGTGAGGAGTTGCGCAAGCACAAGGCCGACCTGGGTAAGCTGGTGAGCTATGAAATGGGTAAGAGCTACCAGGAAGGCCTGGGCGAAGTGCAGGAGATGATCGACATCTGCGATTTCGCCGTCGGCCTATCGCGTCAACTTCACGGCCTCACCATGCACAGCGAACGCCCAGAGCATCGCATGTATGAACAGTGGCATCCGTTCGGACTGGTCGGCATCATCACCGCCTTCAACTTCCCCGTGGCGGTGTGGAGCTGGAACACCGCCTTGGCCTGGATCTGCGGCGATGTTTGCCTGTGGAAACCCAGCGAAAAAACTCCGCTGTGCAGCATCGCCTGCCAACACATCACCGCAGAGGTGTTCAAGCGCAACGGCGTGCCCGAAGGCGTGAGCGTGATCATCAATGGCGGTCGCGAAGTGGGGGAGTGGATGAGCCACGATACGCGCATTCCGCTGGTGAGCGCCACCGGAAGCACGCGCATGGGAAAGGCCGTAGGTGCCGCACTTGGCGAGCGCCTGGGGCGCGCATTGCTGGAGCTCGGTGGCAACAACGCCATCATCATCAGCGATAAAGCCGACCTGGACATGTCCTTGATCGGCTGTGTGTTCGGTGCCGTGGGCACGGCCGGTCAACGTTGTACGAGCACGCGTCGCCTGATCATCCATGACAAGGTGTACGACGCCTTTAAAGCGAAGCTGGTGAAAGCCTACGGTCAGCTGCGTATCGGCGACCCGCTGAACGAAGCGAACCATGTGGGCCCGCTCATCGATCAACAGGCCGTTCAATTGTACCTGAATGCATTGAGGGCCGCGAAGGAGCTGGGTGCCACCATGGCTGTGGAAGGAGGCGTTCTCAACGGCGCCGGCTACGAAAGCGGTTGCTATGTGAAACCCGCGATCGTGGAGGCCAGTCCCGATATGCACATCGTACAGGAGGAGACCTTTGCGCCCATTCTTTATCTGCTGCGTTACACCGGCGACATTCACGAGGCCATTGCGATACAGAACGGCGTGAAGCAGGGCCTCAGCAGTGCCGTGATGACACTGGACATGCGCGAAGCCGAGCGTTTCCTCAGCGCTGCCGGCAGCGACTGCGGCATTGCCAATGTGAACATCGGTACCAGCGGCGCTGAGATCGGTGGCGCGTTCGGTGGCGAGAAGGAGACCGGAGGTGGACGCGAGAGCGGCAGTGATGCTTGGAAGGCCTACATGCGCCGGCAGACCAACACGATCAACTACGGCGCCAAACTTCCGCTCGCCCAAGGCATCCGCTTCGACCTCTGATCCTTATCTCAGGACCAGCCCGATCTATTCTGAACACGAACACACTGCATGCGCGCTTTTTACGCCCTGGCCCTATCGTCCGCTCTCCTCTGTGGCTGTGCCGCCACGCAACCCGCTGACACGCCCATTACGGCCCGCACGGGCACATGGCGCATCGATCTGGACCTGCGCAATGCGCCGGATGCGGCTCCCGTGAACCTGCCCTTTCTGGTCGACCTCTCGAAGGACTCCACCGGTATGCACATGACCGTGCAGAACGGCGAAGAGAGGATCGCTGTGGATGACATCGTTCAACGGAACGACTCGTTGTTCATCCGCATGCCGCTCTTCGATTCCGAATTCAAGGGCGTGCTGCGCAATGACAGCACCTACACCGGCTATTGGTACAATTACCTCAAGGGCACCGATTACCGCATACCGTTCCTGGCCCAAGCCGGCCCGAGCCAACGCGTGAACGTAGCTGCCACCCCTGTGGCGGACATCAGCGGCAACTGGGAGTGCCATTTCGCGAGCGGAACACCCGATGCGTATCCGGCCCTGGGCATCTTTCGCGCCGATAACGGCCGCGTAACCGGCACCTTCTGCACGGAGACCGGGGACTATCGGTTCCTGGACGGGGGATTTAGCGGGGACTCCCTTCAACTCTCCGCATTCGACGGTTCGCATGCCTTCCTCTTCACGGCGAAGCTTCGTAACGACTCGCTCATAGGTCGCTTCTACAGCGGCATTCATGGCCAGGAGCCTTGGGTGGCGGTGCGCAACAACGCCTTCAAACTGGGTGATCCCGATTCGCTGACCCACTTGAAGGAGGGCCATGATATGGTGGAGTTCAGCTTTCCGAGCATAGATGGGGGAGTAGTGGCCTCAAGCGATGCCCGCTTCAAGGACCACGTGATGATGGTGCAGGTGATGGGCAGTTGGTGCCCGAACTGCATGGATGAAACACTGCTGCTGGATGAGATGTACGCAGCCTATCACGACAAGGGTCTCGACGTTGTTGCCCTGGCCTTCGAGCGCAACACCGATCCCGTGAAAGCCGTGGAGGCGCTGAAGCAATACCGCGACCGCCTGAACGTCCGCTACGACATCCTCTACGCGGGCACTTCGGCGAAGGAGGTGGCCAGCACACGACTTCCGTTCCTCGACCACATCATGAGCTATCCCACCTGCATCTTCATCGACCGTGCAGGTAAAGTGCGCCGCATTCGCACAGGCTTCTACGGGCCAGGGACGGGCGAGCATTACGAGAACTACAAGCGCAACCTGCGCGCATTCCTCGAGGAGCTCCTGGCCGAACAGCCCAAGGCGGGCCGAAAGGCTGCCTGATCAATGGCTTACTCCGCTGGGATCGGCTTGTCAACGACCGGCCGCTGGTCGCGGTTGGCCAGCTCCCATGCCGTGTGGAACACCAGGCGCGTCCGCTGCTCCAGCAGGTCGAAGCGGATCTTCCGCACTTCATCACCCGGCTGGTGATAGTCCTCGTGGACGCCGTTGAAATAGAAGATCACCGGCACCCCATGCTTGGCGAAGTTGTAGTGGTCGCTGCGGTAGTAGAACCGGTTCGGGTCGTTCTCGTGATTGAAGGTCTGGTCCAACAATAGCTTGGTGTAGGTGGCATTCGCACGCGTGTTGATGGCATCCAGTTCGGTGCTCAGTCGGTCGCTGCCGATGATGTACACATAGGGTTCGCTCGTGGCATGCGCACTGTCCGTGCGACCGATCATGTCGATGTTGAGGTTGGTGATCGTGCTGTCCAACGGGAACACCGGATGATCGCTGTACCATTCGCTGCCGAGCAAGCCCTTCTCCTCGCCGCTTACGGGCATGAAGAGCATGCTGCGGCGGGGCCCATGGCCCTCGGCCTGGGCCTGGGCGAACGCCTGTGCCATTTCCAACACGGCCACCGTACCTGATCCATCGTCATCCGCGCCATTGTATACCTCTTTATCATCCTTGCCGATGTGGTCGTAATGCGCGGTGACCACCACCAGTTCGTTCTTCCGGTCCGTGCCTTCCACATAGCCCAGGATGTTCTCGCCCGTCAGGTTCTCCACGCGGGGCGCGTATTTCACCTGCAACCGCGATGCGATCACCATACCGGGGCGTTTCGCTTTGCGCACGGCCTTCTTCCAGGACATATGGCCCTGCTTCAAGATCCGTTCGGCCATGCTCCGATCAATGAGGACGGTCTGCAACACCGGTGGCGCAGCCTCCTTCTTTGCGCCATTGCCCAGCTTCATTCGAGGGCTCATGATGTAGTGCGCGTACGTGTCCATCAGCGCGCGTGCGTCCGTGCATACGAACAGCATCACCCGGGCACCTGCGGCCTGCGCTGCTTCCGCTTTGCGGCTGAGCTCCTGGATGAATCCGGGAGAGGGGGTGGCGCCTTTGCCGGTCTTTGAGAAAGGCTCCTGCAGCACCAGGGCAACATGACCGCGAAGAGCACTGGCAACGAAGTCGTTCTGCTGTTCATTTCTGCGTCCATATCCGCAGAACACGATGGTATCCGTGCTATAGTCCTCCTGCATCTTCTCGCTCAGATAGAAGAAGTCCTGCATGAAGCCTTCGATGCGGCCATCGGTGATCAGCCCAAGGCCGCCCGGGGAGGTGATCTCCAGCGGATACGACTGTTCGTAGCCATTGGTGATCCCCCGCTGTGCCGCACCCGGAACAGGCGGTATGCCATAACGGATGAACTGCTCGCGGATGTAGGCGGCGGCCATCTTCTGGCCTTTCATGCCGGTCTCACGACCTTCGTATTCATCACTGGCCAGTATGCTCAAATGCTCCTGCAGGTCGGCCTGGGTGATGGTGGCGGCATAGCGCAGCTGCACACTGTCCACTTGGGCCTGCGCGTTGGTGAAGGGGAACAGCGCAGCCAACGCGGCGCAGAACAGAATGGTCCTCATGGGTGATCGGTCAACAGGCTGATGCGGGTGTCGGTTCGATCTTATCGACCCGGCGTTGATGGCGCCCGCCTTCGAAGGCGGATGAAAGGAAAGCATCTACAATGCGCAGGGCCAGTGCGTTGTCCACGAAACGCGCCGGCAGTGCCAACACATTGGCGTTGTTGTGCTCGCGCGCCAGCCGGGCCACATCCTCCTGCCAGGCAATGGCCGAACGAACGCCCGCATGCTTGTTTGCCGTGATGTTCACGCCGTTCGCGCTGCCGCAGATCACAATGCCCAGTTCCGCTGCACCGTCGGCAACATCCTGCGCTACAGCGTGCGCGAAGTCCGGGTAGTCCACGCTCTCCTGGCTCATGGTCCCTTTGTCCGCAACGGTGTGCCCGAGCGTGTTCAAATGCTCCAACACCTTCGCCTTCAGGCCAACACCTGCATGATCACCGCCGATACTTATGCGCATGTGCACAAAGGTAGAAGGTGATCAACACGTCGATCGTTCATTACCGTGGGATCTCGTGTATAACCCGTGATAAGCTTATGGCTATCAACAATGTCACTTTTCCCCATGATCGATCCTTCGGTTCCTGCAAGCGGAGTTGCTGTGCAACTACCAACGCTGATCGAACGATCCTGGGAGCCGGAAAGGGGCACGGTCTGTGAACGATCGAAACAATGCCCGGCATCGTTCGATCGTTCATGAAGGAGCTATCTTCCGATCATCTCCCGCATCCTCAGGCACTGAGCATATCGGCGATCGTTAACAACCGGTGGACTAATTTTGATAACCCATATCTGCAACTCCTGGTCCCACCGATCATACACATGATCAACAGCACATACTACATCATCATCAATTCTTTAAATATCATTAGAATACAAATGCTCTGTGTGTTCATCCTCCTCGGAGTGGTGTGCATGGGGCAGGCCGAGGACGGCCCGAAGAAGTACTTTTACCCCAACGGCCAGGTGAGCAGCGAAGGCATCCTGGTGAACGGAAAACCCGAGGGCTATTGGAAGAGTTATTACGCCCATGGCGTTCTGAAAAGTGAAGGCAACCGCACACGAGCGCAACTCGACAGCACCTGGCGATTTTACGCGCCGGACGGCCGGTTGACCACCACGATCGATTACAAGGCCGATCAAAAGAACGGGCTTACCCGCAAGTTCGCCGAGGATCGATCACTCCTTAGCGAGGAGACCTTTGTCGCCGATGTAAAGAACGGCAACACCACCACGTATTATCCCAGTGGACAGGTGCATATGATCACGCCGTTCAAAGATGGCCGCGAGGAAGGCAAGGCCGTGGAGTATGAACAGGATGGGCGCATCATCACCTTCTTCGAGTACCGCGCCGGCCTGCTGCGCTCGAAGGAGATGTTGAACCGGTACGACGATCAGGGTTGGCGCCAGGGGCTATGGCGCGAATACTGGCCCAACGGCAAGCCGAAGTGGGAGGGCCGTTTCGTCGACGACAAACGCCAGGGCATATTCAAGGAATTCGATGTCAACGGCACGCTCAAGTCCATGGACAAGTTCGACCAGGACGTGGTGCAGGACCAGGCCGATGAAGTGAAGATGCTCTCCATCCGCAACAGCTACCATGGCAACGGAAAGGTGAGCAGCATCGGCAGCTTTTCGAAACAAGGGACCAAGGAGGGCCTGTTCCGCTATTTCGATGAGAGCGGCAAACCCACGACCGCGGCGATCTTCCAAGGTGACCGGAAGACGAGCGAAGGCGAGGTGAGCGAAGTGGGCGCGCTACAGGGCCACTGGACGGAGTATTACGGCACGGGTGAAAAACGTGCTGAGGGCGAGTACAAGGACGGCAAGAAGGATGGGCCGTGGACCTTTTACCACCGCGAAGGACAAGTGGAGCAGAAGGGGGTTTACGTCGCCGGACTTCCGCAGGGGGAATGGATCTGGTTCTTTCCCAGCGGCGCCCGCCATCGCGAAGAACATTACCGCAAGGGCCGCGAGGATGGCGCTTCCGCCGAATACGATTCCACCGGCGCGGTGATCACACAGGGCGAATACATCGACGGCCAGAAGGACGGCCCCTGGCTCTATCAAGTGGGCGATCACAAGGAAGTAGGCTCGTACAAGGATGGTCTCAAGGATGGTGAATGGGTGCACACCTACGCCAACGGCAAGCGCAACTTCGTGGGCGCCTTCGTGAACGGTGACCCCAAGGGCAAACACCGCTGGTGGTGGCCCAACGGCGAACTCAAACAGGAAGGACGCTATGTGGGGGGGCTGCTGGAAGGCGACCTGAACCAGTACGACGAGTTCGGCAACCTGGTGCTCACGATCAAATACAAGAACGGGGCGGAGATGAAGTTGGGCGAGGCCAAGTTGCCACCGCCCTATGAAGCAGGCGACTTTGTGGAATGATCCTCCGAGGTGTGTCCCCGCCGTAAGTTTAGGCCGTGGCGAGCGATGAGCAGAACATAGTGGGCGCCGAGCAGGGCACAGAGCTGGCGAACGCCTATCTGGACCTGAAGCAACAATACGATGAGCTGGTGCGGAAGAACCTCGCCGGGGTGTTCCGTACCACCCTGCAAGGCCGCTTCGTTGAGTGCAACGATAGCCTCGCGCACATCCTTGGCTATGCCGACCGTCAGGCCCTGATGAGCGTGCATGTGGACGAGCTCTACATGCAGCCCACCGATCGCCAGCGCTTTCTGCACGACCTGCGCGAACGTGGACAATTGACCAACTACGAAGCGGTCCTGCGCCACCGCAACGGCCGCACCGTGCATGTGCTGGAGAATGTGTCCATGCACGGATTCGTTGACCGCCCCACCACCATCGTGGGTACGCTCATCGACATCACCTCCTTCCGCCAGGCCGAGCTGGAACAGCGCAGCCTGCTGAACAGTTATCGCCACCTGATCGACCGCGTACGCGATGGCATCCTGGTGGTCGGTAAGGACCGTGTGCTGTACGCGAATCCTGCTGCTGAGGCCATCGCCACGGACCAACGATGGCTGGGCAACCCGTTCCTCGAGCGTATCCATCCCGATGATCGGGAGGAGGTGGAAAAAGCGCTGAATGCATCGCTCGATGGATCCGCCTCCGGCATCATCGACGCGCGGGTGGGTAACGGCCAGGACAATTGGCGCGATATGCTCTTCAGTGCCGCCGGTCTGTTACACGACGGGCAACCCGCCGTGCAGGTCACGCTGCAGGACATCGGCATGCACCGCTCGCTGATCCATGAGCGCAGCCGGGCGCGTATTGCCGAAGAGGTCAACTCCATCCTGCGGCAGGAGATCACCGAGCACCGCCGTACGCAAGAGGCCCTCAAGGCCAGTCGCCGGTTCGCCCGAAGCCTGGTGGACAGTTCGCTCGACATGATCATGGCCGGCGATCCCCAGGGTCGCATAACCGAGTACAACCCCGCGGCCAGCATGCGGTTCGGATACGAGGCCAGTGAGGTGATCGGAAAGAACACGATCATGCTCTACGCGCGTCCGGAGGAGTTCCAACGCGTTCAACGGGAACTCAACGAATACGGCGCGTTCTCGGGTGAAGTGGAGAACATCACCAAGGACGGCGTGCGCTTCACCTCCTTCCTCGCAGCATCCCGCCTCTACGACGAGGATGGGCGGTCGATGGGTGCCATGGGTGTGAGCCGGGACATTACACAGGCCAAACGCGATCAACTGGCGCTGAAGATCAGCGAGGAGCGCTATCGCGACCTGTTCGAGAACGCCACCGACCTGATCCAAAGCCTCGATACCGAAGGTCGTTTTCTCTATGTTAACAACGCGTGGAAAAAGGCGCTGGGCTACAAGGAGGACGAGCTCCCGAACATGAACATCCTGGAAGTGGTCCATCCCGAGGACCGCGCATCGTTCGCCAGCATCCGCCAACGCCTCCTCGCGGGCGAGGATGTCGGCCCGTACTCCGTGCGCTTCATCACCAAGGACGGCCGCACCATTCTGGTGCGCGGCAGCAGCACTGTGCGCTTGGAGAACGGGGCGCCCGTTGCCACCCGCGGCATCTTCCGCGACATCACCGAAGAGAACAATGCGCTGGAGCAAGTGGCCGAGCACCTCGCCAAGCAGCGCGCCCTGTTCGAATCCAGTGATCACATGTTCTGGACGGTGGATCGCCGCGTTGCGCTCACGAGCTTCAACCGCGGATATGCCGAAATGATCGAACGCCTGTACGGCACCAGACCCGAGCTGAACAAGGATCTGAACCAGCCGCGCAAACGCTTCGCCAGCGAGGCTTATCACGCCTTCTGGGAGGGGAAGTATGCCGAAGCCTTCAGCGGAAAAGCGATCCGCTTTGAGACCGATCTGCGCGACAAGGATGGGCATCGGGTGTGTAATGAGGTCTTCCTGAGCCCCGTGTTCGGGACCGATGGTACCGTGGAAGAGGTATTCGGCATCGGCCACGAGATCACCGAACAGAAGAACGCCGAGGACCTCGTGCGCGAGCAAGCCGCGCGCCTGAAGGCCATCTTCGAGAACAGCGCCAACATGATCGATCTGGACGCTGGACCGCGACCTGCGCATCACCTCCTTCAACGAGCACTTCCGCGAAAGCAACCAGCGTGAACTGGGTGTGAAGATCAATGTGGGCGACGACCTCATCGAGCTCCTCAAGGAACGCTTCGTCGATAAGCGACCCGCCACCATCATGGCCAAACTGAGGGCGGCGATCAATGGCGAACCGCAACAGTTCGAATCCGAACTGCGCGGAACCGACCGCAACATCTGGACGGAGAACTTCCTCAACCCCATCATGGTGGACGGAAAGGTCACGGAGATCAGCTGCCTCGCCTATGGCATCACCGATAAGAAGGAGGCCGAGGCCAAGCTGCTGGACAACCTGCACGAAAAGGAGGTGTTGCTGAAGGAGGTGCATCACCGCGTGAAGAACAACCTGCAGATCATCTCCAGCATCTTCAACCTGCAGAAGCAATACGTCGATGAGCATCCGCGCACGCTGGAGCTGCTGCGCGACAGCCAGGACCGCATCCGCAGCATGTCCTTCATCCACGAAAGCCTCTACCAGACCAAGAACTTCAGCCATGTGGACCTGGCCACCTACATCGACGGCCTCTCGCGCAACCTGATGATGAGCTACAGCCTCAGCGGCAAGATCGAGCTGATCAAGGACCTGCAGCCCGTGGAACTGGTGCTGGACCAGGCCATACCCTGCGGGCTTATCCTCAATGAGCTCATCAGCAACGCCCTCAAACACGCTTTCCCGGCCCAGGAGAGCGGCAGTATCAGCATTACCCTCAAGTCCGACGGACCCAAGGTGCGGATCACGGTGACCGATAGCGGCCCTGGGCTTCCCCCGGGCTTCGATGTGGATCGGGACGCCAACCTCGGCCTCCAACTGGTCTATACGCTCATCGATCAGCTCGATGGACACATAACACCCCTACCTTCACAGGGTCCGAATGGTACCGGGGCGGGCTATTTACTTACTTTTGATCGGACCGGTTTCGGCAAGCAGCTTTAAGCAAGCAACTACCCAATGGCGCAGACGAACGTACTAGTGGTTGAGGACGAGAGCATCGTGAGCAAGGACATCCAGCACAGCCTGAAGAAGCTCGGGTACAATGTGGTGGGAGCCGCCAGCAACGGCGAAGCTGCGGTGAAGCTGGCCATCGAGACCATGCCCGACATCATCCTCATGGACATCATGCTCAAGGGTGAGATGAACGGCATCGAGGCCGCCACGCAGATCCGCGCGGAGACCAACATCCCGGTGATCTTCCTCACCGCCTACGCCGACGAGAGCACGCTGAACAAGGCCAAGGTCACCCAGCCCTACGGCTACATCATCAAGCCGTTCAAGGAGATCGACATCCACACGTCGATCGAGATGGCGCTTTACAAGCACAAGAAGGAGGCCGAGGTGCTGCGCGAACGCGACCTGCTCTTCAACCTCGTTGAAGGTCAGGGCGCCGGCAAGGACCTGCTCTTCGTAAAGAGCAACAGCCGCTTGGTGAAGCTGCGCACCAGCGACATCTACTTCGTGGAGGCCCTGAAGGATTACGTGGTGATCAACACGCTCAACACGCGGTACACGATCCACAGCACCATGAAGGACATCGAGGCCAAACTACCGGAGGCCGAGTTCCTGCGCGTGCACCGCTCCTTCATCGTGCGCATCGACAAGATCGTGGCCATCGAGCAGCCCAACCTGATCCTGGAGAACGACAAGAAGATCATCCCGATCGGCGGTAGCTACAAGGACGATCTGGCCAAGCGGTTGAATCTGGTGTAACCTACCTAGGTGTCATGCCGGACCTGGTCCGGAATCGCGAAAGGTGCTTACTTGTTCCGCTCGTAAAAGAATCCAACGAGCACCTCCTGCCGGAACCGTAGGTTGTAGTTGAGCATTGGGTTGTATACCATGCGCGTATCCAAGCGCAACTGAATGTACTTCCAAACCTTTACGACCACCATGTTGCTGAAGTCCAGGTGCACATGATTTCGGTCGATACCGTTGCCGAAAAAACGGGAGTTGTTCATCCACCTCACGTGTGCGCCAAAGTCATGGTTGATAGCCGTGCCGATCGAAAAACCGTAGGTGAGGAAGTAGTACGCACTCCGACCCTCGATGGTGTTCGCCTCTGCGAAGCTGCTCGGAGTGGACGTTTTTGGGGATGAACTGAAACGAAGCGTCGCGAAAGCGAAGTTGATGTTGCTGGTGTTCCAGAAGGTGAACACCGCTCCGTAGCCCGCATCGAGGGCGAATGGATTCAGGAAACCACCCACCTTGCGCTCCACCAAACCGCCTAGGTCTATGTCGTAACTGAGCTGAGAGTTGGGGAGGAACTGAGTGCCCAGAGCGACCGTGTACGACTGCTTGAAGCGTTTGCCAGTTGTGTTCCAAAGCAAGTTCACTTGCAACCGGTCTGTGTTCTTCACCCAGCTGCTATCCACGAATTTCAGAAAGCCCAGATCGGCCATGATCTGATGGTTGTGACTGCGCGAACTCGCAAAGGCACTATGGCGATATAACACATTGCTGA
>CAWFCK010000027.1:0-260363 GCA_963814325.1 uncultured Flavobacteriales bacterium | reverse complement strand
CGGCGGCCGTACTCGTCGAGGAAGGTCTTGAGGGCGTGCCCGATGCGGGTCCCGCCGGACCAATCCGGCGCGGCCTCCGCGGCCCGGCGGTAGGCAAGGTCGGGATTCGTGTGCCGCTGCAGCTGACGGGTGAGGCTGGTGAGGCGGGTAGCGAACACGAACGCCTCCGACCGCAGCGCGCGGACTGCCCCGCGCAGGAGATGGAGATAGACGCGTGTGTAGGGCTCCATGGACCCCGAGACATCGGCGATCAGCACGACGCGGCTTGGTCGGCTCGTGCGTGCGGCGGTGGATGCGGTCGCACGGGATCACCGGCGGTGCGGTGGGCCGCGCGCAGCGTCGCCGCACGTCGAGCCTGTTTCCCGGCGTGTGGCGACGCTCGGCGGCGCGCCACCCGCTGGGGGGTAGGAACGGCGAGTCGCGCAATCAGGGGGCTGATGCAGGGCGAGTTCCTCCTCGGTGCACTCGGGCGAAGTTCTTCGAGGACAGGCGTTCCTGCGGCGCTCACCGCCGCGAGGAAGCGGCTCCTCGTTGTCTCCGCTCGCCCCGGCCGAGTCCTCCGGTATCCCGGTGCTCCCCTGCGTGGTCGCGGCTCGCTGGGCGCACTCCCGCCCGGGCCCGCCGGTGCGGCTCGCTCGCCGGCGGAGTACGGACGGCGGCGCGGGGGCTTTGCTGTCGCCTCGGTAGTCGGCCGTGTCGACGAGCCCCTGAACACCTGGTGCGAACACCGGTCGAACACCTCGATCTGCTCGTGGCTGCTGACGAGTGTGACCCGGCCGAGCCAGGCGAGCTCGGCGCAGGTCTTCGGCCGGCGAGCACGGACCGCCTAGCGAACCGGGCGCTGCGCTCGGGTGTCACCGGTACCCCGGCCGCGTGGAGCACGTGGCCGAAGGCGGCGACGACGTCGAGAAAGCAGGTCAGCCATGGCGCACACCGCACCCAGGCGAGTCCCGCGCGCCCGAGCCACGTCGTGGTCCTCGCGGTACTTCAGCACCGAGCCGAGGGTCGCCTCGACCGCCGTCCTCATCGAGGCGTCGCAACCCCGAGCAGCGCGCGCGGCGTGCACCCAGTCGATCGCCTCCGCGACGCCGGGCGGCTTCTGCACGTCGAGCCTCCGCAGCCGCTGCACGGCGCCGGCCACCTGGGCGGCGAGGTCGCGCTCGCCTCGGGCACGCGGCGCGCACGATGGCGCCGCCCGCGCCAGCGTCGGGTAGTCGATCCAGTGGTACAGGCAGCGGCGCTTGAGCGCGTCGTGCAGGTCGCGGGTGCGGTTCGACGTGAGCACGACGATCGGCGGATGCGTGGCCGTCAGCGTGCCGATCTCGGGGATCGTGACGCGTCGACTCCGCGAGCAGCTCGAAGAGGAACGCCTCGAACTCCTCGTCGGCGCGGTCGACCTCGTCGATGAGCAGGACGGCCGGGCGCGGGCCGGGGTGCTCGAGCGCCGCGAGCAGCGGGCGGCGGATGAGGTAGTCGGGGCCGAACAGGTCTCCTCGGCGAGTCGGCGCCCCGCGCTTCGGCGAGCCGGATGCCGAGCAGCTGGCGCGGGTAGTTCCACTCGTAGAGCGCCTCGGAGCGTCGATGCCCTCGTAGCACTGCAGCCGGATCAGCGGCGTGTCGAGGAGCTCGGCGAGCGCCTTGGCGGCCTGGGTCTTCCCGACGCCGGCCTCGCCCTCGAGCAGGAGCGGCTGGGCAGCCGGACGGCGCAGAACAGCGCCGTCGCGAGGCCCGCGTCCGCGAGGTAGCCGACCTCGGCGAGCCGCTCGGTCAGGGCGGCGTCGGGGACGAGATCGGCGAGGCTCACGACGCGGGTACTTCGCGGGATCGGCGACGAAGGCCCGACGGCAGCCGGGGCAGCAGAACCAGACGCGCTCGCCGTCGAGGTCGGCGAACAGCGCGTCGTCCGACGATCGCGACCGTCATGCCGCACACCGGATCGACAGCCGTGCCCGGCCGACGGTGTTGACCTCGAGCCGGCCGACCCGACGGCTCCTGCGGGCGGTCGTCGGCGGCCGGTGCGTGCGGGGTCGCTCGCCGATCATCTGCGCGAAGACCGACAGGGCGATCTCCGCGGCGGTGCGCGCACCGATGTCGAGTCCGGCCGGGTTGTGGATGCGCGCCTCTCGTCGTCGGTGAGGTCGAGCGAGCCGACGACCGCGGCGCCGCGCTTGGGGCTGGCGATGAGCCCGACGTACGGGACGCCGGCACGCACGGCCGCGACGAGCGTCTCCTCCTCCTCGCGTGCCGTGCGACGCGACGACCACGGCGTCGGCCGCGTCCAGGTCGGCCGCTCGTACGGCCGCGCCTCGTAGCCCAGCGCCGCGCGACCTCGGCTCATCGCGCGGCGATGGGGCTGTCGCCGAGCACGGCGACGAGCGGCACCGGGAGCACCGGTTCGAGGAAGATCTCGAGCGTGCCGCCCGACAGGCACGGGTTGTGGACGACGGTCTTGCCCGGCTGGTCCGCCTCCGGCGTCGGGTGCGATCCGCAGCAGCATCGACTCGCCCGAGCTCAGCAGCGCGAGCGCCTGCAGCCGCACGGTCGACTCCGCGCACTGCCCGCCGACGAAGCCCTCGATGGCGCCGTCGGCCAGCACGAGCGCCTCGTCGCCGGGCTTGGCCGACGTCGGCCGCTCCGCCAGCACCACGCGGGCGTGCACGAACGGGACGCGGCGCGAACGCAGCGACTCGGCCCGTTCGTGCAACGCCGGGTCGGTCATCGCCTACTCCACCGCCATGTCGGTGCGCACCGGACGGCCCTGGATGGCGCGCCAGACGTTGGCCGGCGTGAGCGGCATGTCGGCGTGGCGGACGCCGAACGGCGAGATCGCGTCGATCACCGCATTGACGACGGCGGCGGGCGAGCCGACGGTCGCCGACTCGCCGACGCCCTTGGCGCCGATCGGGTGGTGCGGCGACGGCGTGACCGTCTCGCCGAGCTCCCAGTCGGGGCACTCCATCGACGGTCGGCAGCAGGTAGTCCATGAACGAGCCGCCGAGGTTGTTGCCGTCCTCGTCGAACGCGATGACCTCCATGAGCGCCATCCCGATGCCGTCGGCGAGGCCGCCGTGGACCTGGCCCTCGACGATCATCGGGTTGATGCGCGGGCCGCAGTCGTCGACCGCGATGAACCGGCGCACCTTCACCTGGCCGGTGCCCGGGTCGACGTCGACGACGCAGATGTAGCAGCCGTACGGGTAGGTGAGGTTGGGCGGGTTGTAGACCACCTGCGCGTCGAGGTGACCCTCGACGCCCTCGGGCAGCTCGAGCGAGCCGTGGGCGTCCATCGCGATCTCCTGGATCGTGCGGCCGCGCTCGGGATCGCCCTTCACGTACCAGCGGCCGAGCTCCCACTCGAGGTCGTCGGGCGCGCACTCGAGCGCCGCCGCGGCGATGAGCCTCGCCTTGTCGCGCACCTTGCGCGCGACCATCGCGGCCGCCGCACCGGACACCGGCGTCGAGCGCGACCCGTAGGTGCCCAGGCCGAACGGCGTGTTGTCGGTGTCGCCGTGGATCACCTCGATGTCCTCCGGCGGGATGCCGAGCTCGTGGGCGACGATCTGCGCGAACGTCGTCTCGTGGCCCTGGCCCTGGGTCTGCACCGACAGGCGCACCTGCGCCTTGCCGGTGGGGTGCACGCGCAGCTCGCAGCCGTCGGCCATGCCGAGGCCGAGGATGTCCATGTGCTTGCGCGGGCCCGCGCCGACGCCCTCGGTGAAGAACGAGATGCCGATGCCCATGTACTCGCCGCGTGGCGCGCTTCTCCGCCTGCTCGCGGCGCAGCTCGTCGTAGCCGGCGATGTCCATCGCGACGCGCATGGTCGTCGGGTAGTCGCCCGAGTCGTACTCCCAGCCGGTGGGCGTGGTGTAGGGGAACTGCTCGGGACGGAGCAGGTTCTTCAGCCGCAGCTCGGCCGGGTCCATCTTCGAGCTTGTCCGCGAGGCAGTCGACGATGCGCTCGATGACGTAGACGGCCTCGGTGATGCGGAACGAGCAGGCGTAGGCGACGCCGCCGGGCGCCTTGTTCGTGTAGACGGCGCGCACGTTGCAGTGCGCGGCCGGGTAGTCGTAGGAGCCGGTGAAGATGTGGAAGAAGCCGGCGGGGTAGTTGGTGGGCTGCGCGACGCTGTTGAAGGCGCCGTGGTCGGCGAGGACGTCGACCTTGACGGCGAGGATCTTGCCTTCGCGCGTCGAGGCGATCTACGCCGTCATGTGGTAGTCGCGGGCGAACCCGGTCGACATGAGGTTCTCGCTGCGGTCCTCCACCCACTTCACCGGCTTGCCGGTGACGATGGAACCCACGACCGAGCACACGTAGCCGGGGTAGATCGGCACCTTGTTGCCGAAGCCGCCGCCGATGTCGGGGCTGATCACCTGGATCTTGTGCTCGGGCAGCCCGGCGACGAGGGCGTAGACCGTGCGGTGGGCGTGCGGTGCCTGCGTCGTGTCCAGAGGACGAGCTTCCCGGTGACGCCGTCCATGTGCGCCACCGAGCCGCACGTCTCCATCGGCGCCGGGTGCACGCGCGGGTAGAGGATCTCCTCGGTCACCACGACGTCGGCGCCGGCGAACGCGGTCTCGGTCTCCTCGTTGTTGCCGGCTTCCCAGTCGTAGATGAAGTTGTTGGTCTGGCCCTCCTTGTCGTCACGGATCACGGGCGCGTCGGCGTCCATCGCCTTCTTCGCGTCCATCACCGGCGGGAGCGGCTCGTACTCGACGTCGATCAGCTCGAGGGCGTCCTTGGCGATGTAGCGGCTGTCGGCGACGACGAACGCGACCTCCTGGCCCTGGAAGCGGACCTTGTCCGTGGCGAGCACGGCCTGGGTGTCGTAGGACAGGGTCGGCATCCACGCCAGGCCGAGCCCGGCCAGCGTCTCGCCGGTGATGACGGCGTGCACGCCGGGCAGCGCCAACGCCGCCGAGGCGTCGATCGACACGATGCGGGCGTGGGCGTATGGGCTGCGCAGGATCGCGCTGTGCAGCATCCCGGGCAGGTTGATGTCGTCGATGTAGTTGCCCTGCCCGCGGAGGAAGCGTGCGTCCTCCTTGCGTCAAGCAGGTCCACATGGCGCTCGAACAACCGGTGGCGATCTTCGGGGTTCTCGCGAAGTGGATCCGGCTCCCACGGCAGGTCGGGTTTGCATAGGAGCCACAGATCGTAAACCCGCTGCTCCGTCTGTTGCGCGATCCACGGATGGCATCGACCATATTTCTCCTCGCTCCAGATCCGGAGCGTGATCAGGTCGGTATCGCACACCACCAGCGGTGGAAGACCCTTCACTGCGCGTTCCTCAGCAACCACCTGTCCCTGCGCCATGGTCAGCAGCTCCTTCTCCTCGTAGGTCGGTCCATGCTGCTCCAGATAGGTGCGTGCGAACTCCGGCACCAGGGGCGCACGGAAATGCCGGGCCACCGCCTGCGCAAGTGTCGACTTGCCGCTGCTCTCCGGTCCGGTGAACACGATCTTCAGCACGCACCGAAGTTAACTTTACGTCACATGTCGGGCAGCGCTGGTTCGTTCCGCCATGTCTATGGAACGAATGGACAAACTCCCACGCATCATGGAACGGAACATACTCCTGGCATTTACGCTGCTCTCTGCAACAATGGGAATGGCACAACTTTATCCGCAAGCGGAAGCACCGCTCTTCCGGCACTTGATGGAGGTGAACAAGGAATGGCGTACGATGTGCCCTGCACCGGCCAACGCCGAACGCATGGTCCACTTCGCCAGTGAAGCGGAGCGCATCGCGCAGCACCTGCATCTCGTCGCGGAACATCTCCGCAATAACGCGCCGGAGGGCCTTTCCGCCGCGCAGATCACCCAACGCAACACCCTGCTCACGCGCCTCGATGCTTACGCGGACCGCGGCCGCTTTCCGCAGAACCATGTGCTGCCATACCGCAACCCGGTGTTCATCGACCCCAACAACACGGCCTGCGCCGTTGGGCAGCTGATGATCGAGAGCGGCCATCGCGAGCTTGCGGAATGCATCAGTCGGGAGATGAACCTGGCGTACGTGCACGACATGCAATGGGCGGACGTGTTCGCCTGGGCCGGAGAGAGCGGATTCACCGAAAATGAACTTGCGTGGATCCAGCCCGGATACCCACCGCCCACCGTGTGGCTGGCGATGGGTGGCGGCACCAATGGTGAAGTGAAGGAACTGCTGCGCCTTTCCAATGGCGATATGTTGGTGGCCGGGGCCTTCACGCAGGCCGGTGCAACGAACGCGAACTACGTGGCGCATTACAACGGCAGCGCATACACGGCGTTGCCCGGACTTCCGCAGGGCGACATCCACACGGCGATCGAGTTCAACGGAAGCATCTATATCGGTGGTTCGTTCAACGGAGGCGCATCGGATCTGGCCATGTGGAACGGATCCACCTGGTCGCTCCAAGCGGTCTTCTCCAGCAAGTATGCCGAGGTATTCGACCTGCACATCAAGGATGGAATGCTTTACGCCGCTGGTTCCTCCTCGGGCTTCGCAGGCGTTTCGTTCGAAGTGAAGAAGTGGATGAACAATACGTGGGAATTCGTTGGTCAATCGCTCAACGGACCCATCCGCGCGTTGGACACGTTCAACGGAACGTTGGTGTGCGGGGGTGACTTCACCGGCGACATGTTCTCACAGGACACCACGCTTCTGCACGTGGCACAATTGAACATCAACACCTGGCAGCAATTGGGCGACGGGTTGAACGGACGCGTGTTCGATCTGTTGGTGGCGGATGACAGCTTGTACGCTGGGGGTGATTGTGTGGGCGAAGTGGCCACCTACTTCGGTCTGGCCCGCATGGCACCGGGCGCCACCGCTTGGGAGCCGCTGATGCCCAACATCGCGAACTACATGTTCAGCCCGCTCGATGCGATCACCCACATCAACGCGCTCCTCGACCACGACGGCCGCATCTATTTCGGTGGCGAGTTCAATATCAGTGTTGGCATGGACTATGGGGCCATGCTGGGTGCATACGATGGCGCGCCGGACCAGATGCGTGTAATGGCCGATATGAACGGACCGGTGAACGACCTTGACCTGTTCGGCAATGATCAGTTGGTCGCCGGTGGGGCGTTCAACACGAACACAGGTGGCACTGTGCCCTACGTGGCCACCACCGATCTGGCCACATCGATCCCGCATCGTGATCTGTCCGGTTCGCAGTTGCGCGTGTGGCCTGTTCCCGCAAGTGAGCTGCTCACAGTGGATGCCGGTGTGGCCCTTTCACCTTCCGCACGGATCGAGGTGCGTGATGTAAAGGGCGCCATCGTGATGACCTCCGCCGGTGGCGGCACCTTGACGCACATCGATGTGCGTGGGCTCGCCAGCGGGACCTACACGCTCCGGGTCGTGGATGCAGCGACCGTTCGCACCACCACCTTCATCCGCAAATAGCCGCGGCCGGTCAGCGACCGCGGACGCGCCCTGCCCTTTGCTTTGGCCGCTGACACGCACACCGGCCGGGGCGTTGGCAGGGCGCACCTTTTGCGCGTAGCGGAACGAACACAAGCGCCCTTTCTTTGTTGCGGACGGTAACCGCGCATGGAGCATTACTACTACCTCGGCCTCGACCTGTTCAGCATCGCCTTTCCCCTGGCGGCGAGCTTCGAGCAGCGCGTGCAGTACTGGCGCAAGTGGCCCGGGTTGTTCACGGGCATCGGCGTTATGGCGATCGTCTTTCTTGCGTGGGACGCAGTGTTCACGGCGAATGGTGTGTGGGGCTTCAACCCGCGCTACACGTTGGGTCCGCGCTTCCTCCACCTGCCTGTGGAGGAGTGGCTCTTCTTCCTCGCCATCCCCTATTCCTGCGTATTCCTCTATGAGGTCATGCGGCATTTCGTGCGTCGCGATGTGCTCGGTGCTATTGCACGTCCATTGAGCATCCTGCTGAGCGCTTCCCTGCTCACCATCGGGTTGTTGTACGTCGATCATCTCTACACCTCCATCACCTTCCTCTGCACCGCCGCGCTGCTCGCCGTGCATGTGTTCATCCTCAAGAGCCCCTACCTCGGCAGGTTCTATTTGGGCTACGCGATAAGCCTCATTCCGTTCTTCCTGGTGAACGGGATCCTCACCGGCTGGCTGTTGCCCGAACCCATCGTGTGGTACAACAACGCCGAGAACCTCGGCATCCGCCTGAACACGATCCCGGTGGAGGACAGCATGTACCTGCTGTTCTTCCTGCTGCTCACCATCACCTTCTACGAGCGGCCATTGAAACGCGCGCACGGCGACCTGCAGCCGGTCACACCAAGCCGTGTGCCTGCCTGAACGAGCGGCTCCACTTCCACCAGCCCACCGCGCTCAGCACCACGTAGGTGGAAAAGAGCAGCGCATACGGCACGAGGGGTGGATCGGCCGTGACGTAGAGCGTGATCGCCACGCCATCCACCAGGCACCAGTAGATCCAGTTCTCCAGCAGCTTGCGCGCCATCATCCACGTGGCCAGCACGCTGAACACGGTGACCCATGCATCCATGTACGGGCTTTCGCTCAGCGCATACCGCTTGAGGATCCAGCCGACCAATGCCGAAAGCACCAGGCACGAGGCCACGGCGATGAAGTGGAACGACCACGGCCTGCGGGTGATCGGAATGGATGCCTCATCACGACCCCACGCCACCCATCCATAAAATCCCATGGCCACGTAGTACCCGTTAAGCAGTACCTGGCCGGTGTAGTTGCGATGAACGTACACTACCATCATCAGCAGCGACGACACGATGGCGAAGATCCAGCCGATGCGTTTCTCGAATGCGGCAAGGAAGGTGTACGCGCCCGCCAGCAGGGCACTTCCCCACTCCAATAAGGTCCACAGGTCCTGGTTCACGCGGTGAAGATGCCTCCGTTCATCCGCATCGCATTACGGTGTGCCGCAATTGCACGGTTGCGAGAAGAAGATCTTCACCTTGGGGAAGAGGTCTGTGATCTGCTGCATCTCGCGCTCGTCGAACTGGATCACCCGCAGGTCCAGGAAGCGCAGGCCTATCATGCCCTTCAGTTCATCGGGAAAGGTCTCCAGGTCGTTGCTCCACAGGTCTAGCGAGACCAGTTCGGTCAGATCGCCCATGCAGGGCGGCAGGCCCGGAAGTTGGTTCTGGTGCATGTCCAATCGCTTCAGGTGCTTCCATTGGCAAACCACGGCGGGCATTTCCGTGAACTTGTTGCGGGGTGCGCGGAACTCCTGCATGTTCACCAGTTCGCCCATCCATGCGGGCAGCTCCTTCAACTTATTACGGCCAAGGTCGAGCGCATTCAGGTTGGTGAGCTTCCGGATGTCATCGGGCACCACCTTCAGCTTCTTCTGCGTGAGCTGCAGCTTGAACACCTTCTCCGGGTCGCGCAGGGCCGCTTCCAGGCTGTGGTACTCCTTCACCGTATCGAGGGCGATGGGATCGAGCAACTGCGCGTGCATCGGCATCGCCAGCGCGGCAAGGGAAAGGAACAGGAGCAGGGTGCGTTCGATCATGGCAATGAGAGCAGGCGGATGGCCTCGCTACGGTCCTTCAATAACTGTTGCTTCAACGCGTTGAGGCCGGCGAATCGTGCCTCGTCGCGTAAACGATGACGCAGGCGCACGGTGATCGGTTCGCCGTAGATGTCCGCGTTCAAATCGAACATGTGCACTTCCAGCGTGCGCTCGCCGTCGCCTTCCACCGTGGGCCGCACACCGATGTTCAGCATGCCCTTGAAGGCACCGCTCTTCAGGGTGACGTTCACCGCGTACACCCCGTCGCCGGGGATCAGCTTGAACTGGTCCACCGCACCGATGTTGGCCGTGGGGAAGCCGATGGTGCGCCCGCGTTGGTCGCCCTTCACCACCACGCCGCTGATGGGATAGGCATAGCCCAGCTGTTCACTGGCCAGATGCACATCACCCTTGCGCAAGGCCTCGCGCACCTTGGTGCTGCTCACTTTCACGTGGTCCATCTTCCTGCGCGGGGATCTCCTCCACCAGGAAGTCATAGGCCTCGCCCAGTTGGCGCAGCAGGTTGATGTCGCCCTCGCGGTTTCGCCCGAAGCGATGGTCGTAACCGATCACCATGGCGTGGATCCGAAGCTGATCCACCAGCACATCGCGCACGAAGTCCAGGGCGTGCATGCGGCTGAAGGTGCGGCTGAAGGGGATGATCAGCAGGTGGTCGAGGCCGGCGGCTTCCAGCAGTTCGCACCTTTTCCTGCTGGGTGTTCAGCAGCTTCAGGTCGTTGTCGTGCGGGTGCAGCACCATGCGCGGGTGCGGGATAGAACGTGAACAAGACGCTCTGCCCCTCCTCTTCTCGCTGCGCCACCTCCTTCAACCGGTGCAGGATGGTCTGGTGGCCGAGGTGAACGCCATCGAAGGTGCCGGTGGTGAGCACGGGGCGTTCCACGCCGGTGAACGTGGTGAGGTCGGTATGGACTTGCATGGGTAATGAACAGGCCGATGGTCGAAGAGGACCGGCAGATTTCCTGGGCCCGAGCCAAAGATGGTCGCGATGTGGTCGCCTCGCCCCGGTCCTTGGCAAAAGCCGGATCGGGTTATCCACAGCCCCACATGTCCGGGTGCTGGGGCCGGGCTTGAACGGGAGCCTACAGGGCACTTTTATGCACAGGGCTTTTCAATCCGACGGAACCCGCTACTTTCGCGGCCGAATTTCAGAACGCTGGGGTGCGTAACCCCATTGAACCTCAAGCACTACTATGGCCAAGCAGATCGGTAAAGTGGTACAGGTGATCGGACCCGTGGTGGACGTCCGCTTTGAAGCCGGAAAAGACCTGCCGAACATCTATGACGCGCTGCACATCAAGCGCGAAGATGGCAGCGTCCTGATCCTGGAGGCGCAGCAGCTCACGGGTGAGGACACCGTGCGGGCCATCAGCATGGACACCACAGACGGCCTGTCGCGTGGCGCCGAGGTGGAAGGCATGGGCCAGCCCATCAGCATGCCCGTGGGCGATGACGTGAAAGGCCGCCTCTTCAACGTGGTGGGTGCGCCCATCGACGGCATGAAGCCCGTGTCCATGGCAGAAGACCGTACCCCATCCACCGCGAATCCCCGAAGTTCGAGGACCTCACCACCAGCGCCGAGATCCTGTTCACCGGGATCAAGGTGATCGACCTGATCGAGCCGTATGCGAAAGGCGGGAAGATCGGCTTGTTCGGTGGTGCCGGTGTGGGCAAGACCGTACTGATCCAGGAGCTGATCAACAACATCGCCAAAGGCTACAGCGGTTACAGCGTGTTCGCCGGCGTAGGTGAGCGCACCCGCGAAGGGAACGACCTGCTGCGCGAGATGATCGAGAGCGGCATCGTGAAGTACGGTGACGAGTTCGGCACAGCATGGAGAAGGGCGGCTGGGACCTGAGCAAGGTGGACTACGAGAAGCTCGCCACCAGCCAGGCCACCTTCGTGTTCGGCCAGATGAACGAGCCCCCCGGAGCCCGTGCGCGTGTGGCCCTCAGCGGTCTCACCCTGGCGGAGTACTTCCGCGATGGCGATGAGAAGAGCGGCGGCCGCGACATCCTCTTCTTCGTGGACAACATCTTCCGCTTCACCCAGGCCGGTTCCGAAGTGTCCGCGCTGCTGGGCCGTATGCCGAGCGCCGTGGGTTACCAGCCCACGCTGGCCACCGAAATGGGTGCCATGCAGGAGCGCATCACCTCCACCAAGCGCGGTTCCATCACCTCGGTGCAGGCCGTGTACGTGCCTGCCGATGACTTGACCGACCCTGCGCCCGCCACCACCTTCGCCCACTTGGACGCCACCACGGTATTGAGCCGGAAGATCGCCGAGCTCGGCATCTATCCGTCCGTGGACCCCCTCGATTCCACCAGCCGGATCCTCACGCCCGCCATCGTGGGTGACGAGCACTACGACTGCGCCCAGCGCGTGAAGGCCATCCTCCAGCGCTACAAGGAACTGCAGGACATCATCGCCATCCTCGGCATGGACGAACTGAGCGAGGACGACAAGCTGAGCGTGTACCGCGCCCGCAAAGTGCAGCGTTTCCTCAGCCAGCCCTTCTTCGTGGCCGAGCAGTTCACCGGCCTGCCCGGTGTGATGGTGCCCATCGAGGAGACCATCAAGGGCTTCAACATGATCATGGACGGCCAGACTGGACGACATACCCCGAGAGCGCCTTCAACCTGAAGGGCAACATCGAGGAAGTGATCACGGCCGGCAAGAAGATGTTGGCCGAAGCGGCGAAAGCGTAAATCCATGTGGACATGTGCGTCATGCTGCAGCATGATGCACATGGGCACATGAGCACATGACCACATGAGAGTAGAGATCATCACCCCCGATAAGGAGCTCTTCAAGGGCGAGGCCAAGCTGGTCTCGGTGCCCGGTGTGGACGGCAGCATGGGCTTCCTGAACAACCATGCCCCGTTGATCACCGTGCTGAAGGCAGGCGATGTGAAGGTGACCATGGCCGATGGCAACGTGGAGCTCTTCCCTGTGAAGGGCGGTGTGGTGGAAGTGATGAAGAACACCGTGCTCGTATTGGCCGAGTGACCTTTTTCACCGCTCGGCATCCTAATAACAGAACGCATCCTACTGTGTTCCTGGTGACGGAGTAAAACTCAGCCTATCGGGTACATGGACGACGGCCTCCGCAAGGGGGCCGTTGGCGTATGGAGCCCTTCCGCCGGTGGAAGTTGTAAGAGCAGGGACAATAATTCCGTTGTTGCGAATTCCGCAACAGCGATTACCTTGGTCATATGCAACGCACTCGGCCGCAACGACCTTTCGCCGCCACTCGCCGTCCGAGGGCCGCTGGTCAGCTGCGCCCAGCCTTGCAGAGCAACAGCGACCTGTTCCAGCAATTGATGATGGTGCCCAAGCGCCCCCGCGGCCGGGGAGCCCGCACCGTTTGGTTCCAGTGGTTCGATGGTGCCGGGGAGCTTCAGTTGATGGCCCTGAACGAAGAGCGTAGCCGCGACTTCCTGAAAGCCGCACATTAGGGCCAACGGCACGCCTTTATAGCACTTGTTGATATCTCCATCGGCCAACTGTCGACATTCGTCGGGCTAGAAGCTACTTTCGTCGGGCAAATGGGTCTCATGGCCCGCCTCCTCTCCGCAGCATTGGTGTTGTTCCTGTCCGTTTCGGCGTTGGCCCAGGCTGGAAGCGTTGACCTCGGCTTCGCCCCGCAGGACATGACCGGGGGAACGAATGACGGTCTGAACGGAAGCTGCCGCGCGATCGCGGTTCAGCCTGACGGAAAGGTGCTGGTGGGCGGTGATTTCACCCATGCCAATGGAATGGAACGCGGAAGGATCGCCCGGTTGAACGCCGATGGTTCACTGGATGAGTCGTTCGATCCGGGATACGGTGCCAATGGCAGCGTGCGCACGATGGCCCTGCAGCCCGATGGTCATATCATCATCGGCGGGTCATTTACTTACGTGAACGGTGTTCCGTGCAATCGCATCGCCCGCCTCACGGCGAACGGTGCTGTGGATGATGGCTTTGATCCGGGCAACGGATTTAATCATGATGTACTGGCCTTGGCTGTTCAAGGAGATGGTCGCATTGTGGTGGGCGGCGATTTCGGTTCATGCAATGGCGAGAGCGGCAACCGCATCGCCCGATTGAACCCGGATGGTAGTCGCGATGACTCGTTCCAGGTGGAGGACGGTGTGCTGGACGCAGTACAGGTGATCGTTCCGATGGCGAACGGCACCCTGGTTATCGGCGGAGCATTCTCCAGCATCGATGGTCATTCGCGTAATGGCATTGCACGTTTGTTGGCCGATGGCAGCTTGGATGAAGGCTTTACTCCGGAAGGCTGGTATGGTGGCAGCGTCAGGACCGTTGTTGCGCTGCCCAGCGGCCAACTGGTGGTCGGAGGCATTCTGCCCGGCAGCCTGGCACGGCTGAACGCCGATGGCAGCACCGATGGCTCGTTCATGCAAAGCGGTGTTGGTTTCTCGGGCTGGGATCCGTGGGTATACGCCGTGCAGCCCGATGCACAAGGGCGCCTCCTCGTGGCCGGTCGCTTCACGCATTACAACGGCACTGCCGTGAACGGTATCGCGCGATTGAACGCCGATGGCAGCCTGGACGATCAGTTCCAGAGCGGTGAGGGGTTCAACTCTGATGTGTTCGCCATGGCGGTGCAGCCGGATGGCAAGGTGCTCACCGGCGGCTTCTTTGATTCCGTGGATGGCACCCCGCGGGAACGCATTGCCCGCCTGCTCAGCGAGGACCTCAGCACCTCGGTGGCTGCAGCCAACGCCTATTCATTCGATGTTTATCCCAACCCTTCTTCGGGCTTGATCACCATCAGCAGCCAGGTCGGCGCTTCGTCGATGCTGATCACCGACCTCAACGGCCGGCTGGTTGAGGAGCAGCGGAACATCGGTACCGGCGCCGTTCAGCGCCACATCGATCTGAGCGGGGAGCCCAAAGGCGTTTATGTGGTGCGCATCACCGTGGGCGACGAAGTGCTCATGCGCCGGTTGGTGATCCAGTAGACCATTTTTTCGCGAGCGTGCGGTGCCCAGGATGCATAGGGCCGTTAATTCGCATATGCCCCATATCGAACTCCCACCCGGCCATTCGCCCGGCATCAGCGGCCTGCTGATGTACCGCCCCGAAACGGCAAAACCCTTGCGTGAATTGGTCGAGGTCCTGCTGCGCGGACCTTCAACACTCACTCCTGCGGAGCGCGAGATCATAGCGGCCAGTGTGAGCTGGTGGAACGATTGCCACTTCTGTCATACCAGCCATGGCGCGGCGGCCTGTGCGCACCTGGGTCGCGATGTCTCCTTCATCGACCAGATCAAGGAAGGCCTGCCGAACGAGCCGCTATCACCGAAGATGCGCGCGCTGCTCCAAATAGCACATCAGGTGCAGCGCGGTGGCAAGCACGTAACGGAAGCCGACATTGTGTTGGCCAGGGCCTCGGGTGCCTCCGATGTGGAGATCCACGACACCGTGCTCATCGCCGCTTCCTTCTGCATGTTCAACCGCTACGTGGACGGCCTGAACACATGGGCCTGGCCCGAGAAGGAGAAGTTCATGGAGATCGGCGACAAGATGGCGCATGAAGGATACATGCAGCCGTACGTGCCCACCCCGGGCCTGTAAGATCTGCGATCAGTTCCCTTTAACGAAGCGCAGTCGTGCACCATCGGTGCACCGCAGCATGTATGTGCCGGGCGCAAGCGTGCCAATGTCGAGTTGAGTGATGCGATCCACGCTGAGCACTGTGCGCCCATCAAGGGCCACCACATCACCGCTCACCATGCGGTCGAGGTGAAGCTCATCCCCGAAAGCGGGTATGGGCCAGGCGTTCAGGGGCGGTATCACAGCCAGTTCCTCGATGCCGATGTTGGAGGTGGTGTTGCCGTTGATCAGGAACTGAACGGCCGCAGCACCCGGGCTGGTGACCGAGATGCTGCTGGTGAAATTACCCGTTGCCGCACTGTTCAACCGCACATAAATGGGCGTGGGCGTGATCGTGCCGACGACCGGAGTGATGGACAGGCTGGTGCTGAACCCGGCACCGCTGGTGAGCGAGAGCTCGAAAGGCGCCTGTGTCGTGAGCGCTGCATCACCGGCCAGTTGGTTCGCGGCCACGGTGAACATGCGCTCTGCTGAAGGCGTGCCCAACACCTGTGAGATAGGAGGAAGGTCTTCCGGATCCGCGAACAGCGTGGGACCCGAAGACACCTGCGGGGTGATGGTGATGTTGCCAATGGCCAATTCATCGCGATTACTGGTGCCGCTCACATCATTACTCGCCCAGCGGAAGTAAATGGCATCCCCATCATTCACGGTGAACCCACCGATGGTGAACGAGACCTGCGTGAGCACCCATTCCGGGTTGGGATCGACCCAACTCCGTGGATACGGTCCGAGCGGAGGTCACTTCCGTGAAGGAGTTGTCCGCCGCGGTGGTCGAATACAGGAACCGCAGGTCATTGGACCGGGGTTGATCGTTGAACCAATACACATCAAAGCTCACGGCCATCTGGTCCATCGGTGCGCCGGACAGGTTGAAGGCGCGGAGGTCGAGGGAACCGGAGGTCCACTGTGTTGCGGTGGGCTGGATCGACAGGCAACGCTGGCCGTTGATATCCGTGGCGTTCAGGCCACCCACCAACGCCCCGCCCACGTTAACGCCATTGCCCTGTCCCAAAGAGCCGGGATAGTTGGCGGCATGCTGGGCCACCGTGCTGGGTGAACCATCCACCAGGTAGTTCCAGGCGTTGACGTCAAGCTGACCAGGGCCAGGCGGCGTAGCTCCGGCAACCACCTGCGCATCGAACAGGCCATTATTCACGCCGGCCACGGTGGTCGTGAAGTCAATGTTCACGGGCGAATTCACCGAGGTGAAGAGCACCTGGGCCGGGGCCAGGAACGGCAGTGCGAGGGTTGCGGTGAAGGCGAGGGAGTAGCGAGGTGACATGCTTTTGGGGGAAAGCACAAATATGCGGCGTGGCTTATCAACACGCGTTGATAAGTGAAAAGAACGGGACTGAATAGGCAACCCCTTGGATCTCATACGTCTTAATGACCTGTTGGTCAGCGAAATTCCCTTCCCCGTCATGGACCTGACGGCAGCTATTCCCAAGCGTGTAACTTCGCGTAAGCTAATGTCATTGACCGGGGTGTGCCTTTCAGGCTACGATCATGGAAAGGTGACATTCAGCTAATACCGTAGTCGGAATTTTGCAGCGAGAACCAACGACCGTGATCAAGGCAAAGAAGCGCTCCACTTACCTGTCCATTGGCCTTGCGCTGCTCTTGCAGTTGGTCGGTGGGTCCAGCTACGCGTATCTGGTCGGCGACTTCGGTTCCACCGCATCAGGCAATTGGAACGTTGCCGCTACGTGGAGCACGTGGAATGGTTCAGCGTGGGTTGCCGCAGGCACCACTCCGGCGTCTGGCAACAATGTTCACATCCTCGCCGGCCGCACGGTGAACGTTCCATCCACTGGACCTTATTCGTGTCGGGACCTTGTTGTGGAAGGCCCCCCGGCGACCACGCGCTTGTGGTCCTCGAATTTTGCCACGAACATCTACATATACGTGTATGGCACACAGATCGTATGTAATGGCACCATCGGGGATGGCAACACCTTCGATGGTATCAGCTTCGGTATCGAGGGGGCTAATTGCACGATCACGGGAACAGGCGTGTTCGACACCTCGCGGATGCGCAAGAACACCACGACGAACCTGACGACGAACCTGACGATCAGCATGAATCTGGGGCTGCACTTCAATACGGCCTCGTCCACGATGATCTACAATGCCACGGCCACCAGCACGTTCAATGTTACCGTGGCGGCAGGAAACACGGTCTCGCTGATCGCTGCCGGGGGTACCGGGAATGTGTGCATGAATGGCATTGGAGGCTCGGGTGGTGGTGGTGGAGCCTACACGATCTTCGGCAGTCTGATCATCCAGAACTCTCTGATCCTGATCAACGGCTCTGCAACAGGGCCTTTGTGTTCCTTTACGATCAAGAACGGCGGCTATGTCCGCACCGCCTCGCTCAATTGCGGGGCCTCGTTGGGTGCGGGTCACTCTTTTGTGATCGAGGATGGCGGTACATTGGAACTGAATGGGGTGGGAGCGGCCCCCATGCCGTTCGTAACAACGGCACCCACTGGCGTGCCAAATACCTATACCCTTGGCCTTACCAGCCTCGTGATCTATTCCGGTACCGGGAACCAGACCATCTACAACATTGGTGCGCCCGGATACGGTCATTTGACCATCAGCGGCCTGCTCGGCAACAAGACCTTGGGAGGCAATACCAATGTGCGTTCCAACCTGACGATCCTCAATGGTGGCTCAGCCCCGAAATTGGATGCCGGTGCAAATTACAACCTGGCGGTTGGCGGGAATTGGAGCAACTACGGTGCGCTCGGGTTCACAGAACAACTGGGCCGCGTGGTCTTCACCAACCAATATGCGGCTACCACGCTGACCAGCCCGGGTGGTGAAGTCTTCTACAACCTGCAGATGTCCAAGAACGGCAACCAGGTGATGACGATGATGAACAATGTGTCGGTGACCAACACGCTCGTCTTCCAAGCGGGTACGGGCGGGTGCCTGGACCTGAACGCCAACATGCTCACGATCACGAATCCCGCACCTGCGGCGGTGAGTGGCGGTAATTCCAACGGCTTTGTGAAGAGCGAGCGCATGGACAATCTTTCGCGTATACGCTGGTCCATGGGCTCCACAACGGGGGCGCATGTATTCCCCTTCGGTACCGGATCCAGCATCCCGTCCTTTGCAGCGAATTACATCCCCTTCACCTACAACCTAACGGCGGGTAACGCAGGGGATGTGACCATGGCCACCTACGGCACTCCGGCCAATAACTTGTCCTGGCCCGTATCGCCGATCACGGTGCTCAACCTCAACAGCACCACCGGGCTCTCCCCCGATAATCGCGATGCCACCGTGGATCGTTTCTGGGAGATAGACCACGCTGGAACACCCACCACTTCCTACACCTTCGTCTATCGGACCTCGGAGCTTCCGATCGCGCCCTTCAACATCCCTGGTGCCATACAGGCCCAGCGCTATGACGACCCCATCGACAAGTGGCAGGTGCCCGCCTCCGGTCAGACCAGTGGCCTGCTGGCCAGCACGTACTACGCGAACGTGAACAGTGTTACGCAGGCCTCGGCCCCGTGGACGTTGAGCGCGCTGGCCTCGCCGTTGCCGATCGAGTTGATCGACTTCCACGCGGAGGGCGGTTGTGGCCAGGTTGAAGTGAAGTGGAGCACCGCCACGGAGAAGGATAACGACCATTTCATGCTGCGGCGCAGTGCGGATGGCGAGGTGTTCGAGGACCTGGTCCGTGTGGAAGGCGCCGGTACCTCGCAGCAGCGCCTGGATTACAACTTCGTGGACGTGGCACCCCTCCCCGGCATGAATTACTACCGCCTGGATCAAGTGGATGTGGACGGCACAGAGACACAAAGTGCGGTGATCGCGGGCCGTGCATCGGCCTGCGGCGAGATGGGTGCCTCGGTATTTCCGAACCCGGCCACGGACCAATTGTCCGTTGTTGGCCTTCCCGCAGGCATGGGTTACGGCGTGAGCATTGAGCTGATCGACGCACAGGGCCGCGTGCTGCGCAACTGGCTGGTGACCGATGATCGGAACCGGCTGGACATAGACCAGCTCGGTGTGGCACCGGGGGGGTACCTGATCCGCATCGTTACGAACGATCGTTCGCAAACGGTGCGCGTGATCATCCGCTGACCTGTATATTCACCCTTGCTAACGAAGGTCCGCAGCGGGCTGATGAATTAATGCCTGCATAACGCGTAAGTGCTGCCGAACCTTCAGCTTTGCCCCAACGACCCCAACCCAACACGTTATGAGAACTATGCCGACCATTCAACTGATGAGGAACCTGACGCGCCTTGCGTTGATCGCAGCCGTGTTCGTGGCCCTGCCCGTACACCACATCTCTGCGCAAGTACCGATGTCGGCCACCAATTCCTACGTTCAGAATTTCGATACGCCGACCTTGGCAAATACCGGAACGCCGACCTGGACGGATAACAGCACCATCGGCAACTGGTATTGGCAGGCCGCGGCGGGAGCACCAACAACTTACCTTACCGGTACCGGAACTGGCACCGGCGGGGCACGGTATAGTTTTGGTTCAGCCGCGTTACCGAACGACCGTGCGATGGGCTCCTTGGCGTCGGGCACACCTGTTGCGCTCGCCGAAGGCATTCTGCTTCAGAATACATCCGGCCAGATCATCACGGATATCAAGATCACCTATACAGGAGAGCAGTGGCGCAACGGTGGAAATGCCACACCTCAAGTGCTCAGCTTCTACTACAAGACCTCCGCCGCCATCATCACCGCGCTGACACCCGGCACCAATGCGACATGGACAGCAGTACCTGCGTTGAACTTCACCAGCTTGGTGAACACCGCGACAGCCGCTATAGTAGATGGGAACCTCCCGGCGAACCGCACCACGTTCACCAATGTGGCGATCCCCGCGCTGGCGTTGGCGAACAACGATTACATCATGTTGAAGTGGGACGACCTGAATGATGCGGGCAGCGACCATGCCCTCGCCATCGACGACCTCACCATCTCATGGACGGTCTCCACACCCACGCTGAACCCCAGTCTCATCACCTTCGGAGCCACCACGCCCACGAGTGTCGTTGTGAACCTCCCCGGTGGCACGGGAACGGGCCGCATCCTGGTGGTCAAACAAGGCAGTGCGGTGGCTTTCACACCGGTGGATGGCACGAACTACCCTGGCGCGAACAGCGACTTCACACTGGCCTCTGACCTGGGTGGTAGCAATTTCCTGGTGTACAACGCATCGGGCACTTCGGTCACCGTGACCGGCCTGACGGCAGGAACGACCTACCATTTCAAGACTTACGACTATGATGCGGTGTTCACCTATTCCGTCGCATCGAACATCAACAACATCACCACGCCGGTACCTCCGGGGCCGATCCTGTATTCTGGCGGTACATATACCCAGACCTTCGATGGGTTGCCTGCCACGGGCATTGTGAACACGACCGGTTTGGGCAATGGCCCCTTCTTCCTGTCGGAATCGCCCGTTGGTGCAACCGGCATGCTGGGCTGGCAATATGCAAAGATCGCTGGCTCTGGTGCTGATGCCCGTTTCACAGTGGATGCAGGCACGAGCACGAGCGGCTCGGTTTACAGCTATGGTACCGGTGCAGGCGCGGATCGTGCGCTGGGTTCGCTGAGCGCAGGTGCGGTCTCATCCACGGTGGGTGCCCTGATCGAGAACACGAGCGCACAGGTGTACACCTCGATCACCGTTAGCTTCACGGGAGAGCAGTGGCGCGCAGGTGGTGGCCTGATCAATTCCCTTGCATTCGAATATGCGGTCGGGGGAAGCAGTGTCACCAGTGGCACGTTCACGGCGGAGCCGAACTTGAACTTCGCGGCCCCGACCCACTCGCCCATCAACTCCCCGCTGGACGGTAACGTTGCTGCGAACCAGGTAGCCGTTAGCTACACCCTGCCCCTGAACCAGAACTGGAACCCGGGTCAGACGTTGGTCGATCCGCTGGAACGATATTGATGATACGGGCAACGACGATGGAGTGGCCATTGATGGTATGAGCTTCTCGGCTGCCGGTGTCAGCGCACCAACGGTGCAGGACCTCAACATCGTGGCGAGCAATACCCTCACCGTGTCCAGTGATGTGAGCTGGACGAACGGTGATGGTTCCAATCACTTGGTGATCGTGAACACCACGAACAGCTTCACCAACCCTGCGAACGGAAGTGTACCCGCAGCCAACCCTGTTTACGGCAGCGGCGAACAGGTCGTATACAACGGCACGGGCAACACGGTGAACGTAACGGGACTATCACCCAGCACCCAATACTGGGTGCGGGTCTTTGGCTTCAACGGGACCGGCACAGCGGCCACCTACCTTTTGACCACCGCTACGAACAACCCGAACGACTTCACCACGGCAGCCCCGGTGCCGCCGACCAAGCTGGTGATCACCTCCCTCAACGGTGGCAGCCCTGTGCTGCAGAACACGCCGTTCTTCATCACGGTGCAGACGCAGGATGCGGCCAACAGCCCGCAGGACGTCACCGCCCCAACGACCGTCACCCTCACCTTGAACACCGGCTTCGGCACATTGAGCGGAACCCTGAGCGGCGTGATCAATACAGGCAACACGGTCACCATCACCGGTATCCTCTATGACATTCCGGACAACCCGGTGGTGATCGATGCGAACGTGACCACGGGCCCTGCGCTCACGGGCACGAGCACCGCACCGTTCGAGGTGTTCGGCATTGCCACGGATCTCAGCTTCAGCACTGTTCCTGCGAATGGTGTGGTCAACCAGACCGTTGGCAACATACAGGTGCAGGCCTTGCGTGCCGACTTCAGCGTGGATGTGAACTACACGGGTGCCATCACCATTAGTGTGTTCAGCGGCGCGGGCAACATGCTCGGCACGCTCACACAGAATGCCTTTTCCGGTGTGGCCACCTTCAGCGGCATCTCCTTCGATGCGGCCGATACCTACGTGCTCCAGGCGAACGCCACAGGGTTGACGCCGGGGAATTCCTCGCCCATCGTCATCACCCTGCCGGCTACGATGACGGAACTTGTGGTGCCCCAATACATGGGCTCGAAGAGCGCGGCCAGCACGAACGCTAACCGCACGCCATTCGCAGTATGCCTCCAGTTCAACAACCTGGTACCGGGTAGCAGTTACGATCTCCGCGCAGGCCTGGCCCTCACGAGCGATGCGGCCACGACCTTCGGTGCTGGCGGCATTTGGAACGGGTCGGCATATGGCACGTCGAACCTGACGAACCTCTTCACGGCGGATGGCACCGGCAGCAGCGGTCCGGTCTGGCTGTTCTTCCAGCCCACAGGCAACGGAACCCGATTCGATGCCAACCAGATCCACAACCTGCGCATCTCCATCGGCATCAATGGTCAGGGCGTGCCCAACACGCCGAGCTTCATCAGCACCAAGACCATCACGGCCTTGGACATTGCCACCACCGCTCGCACACCTGCGACAACGGATGATGGTGCGTATGTGCGGGGCACATCAGTGGCCTGCGCAAGCGGCAAACTGGTCTTGATCTATAGCAACGCGGCCGGCACGGGCGATCCGATGAGCGTCTTCCAAGTACGCACGACCACCCCGAGCGACATTACCGCGTCGAACTACAGTGGCCACCCGACATCCATCGCCGACATCTACCTGCAAAGTGGTACCAGCAACGTTGGGGACTATCCAGGCGTGGTTCCGATCGGAGCCAACAATGCGAACGGTGTTCAGCGCATCGAGCTGCGCAACCTGGACAACACCTTGTTCAATGCGATCACGGATGCGGACGGCATCTGGCCGGGTGGCGCGAACTTCACCACCATCGCCCGTCGCGCTGTCGGTCAGATCGGCCTGCCTGCGGACCCCACCTTGTCCACGGCACCTGCCGTGACCACGGGCACCTATGGTCCTGCATGCAGCAATGATCCTGACATCACCTTGGGTGGTGCTCCTGCGGGCGGCGTTTGGACCGGCACAGGTGTAACGGGTAACACCTTCGCCATCAGCGCTGGATCACAAACCCTCACCTACACCTACACGGATGGGAACAACTGCTTCAGCACGGGCAACACCAGCATTACGGTGAACACCGCGCCGACCATCACCTGCCCTGCCGACTTCACGGTATGTTCCTCGGATGCGGCCTTTGCCCTCACCGGTGGCCTGCCTGCGGGTGGCGCATATAGCGGCACAGGTGTCAGTGGTGGCAATTTCGATCCAAGCCTGGCGGCGATCGGTGCGAACCTGATCACCTACAGCTACACGGACGGCAATAACTGCACGAATACGCCGTGCACCTTCACCATCACGGTGACGCAGGCCACGCTCTGGTATGCTGACGTGGATGGCGACCTGCTCGGTGATCCGAACGTGGATTCCCTCGCCTGCGCTCAGCCCGTTGGCTATGTTGCTGACAACACCGACCTCTGCCCGTCGGTCAGCGGCACCGTGGGTAGTGCATGCAACGACAACAATCCGTTCACCACGGGCGATCTGCTCAATGCCTCCTGCGCTTGCGTGGGCACACCAGTGCCGTGCGACAACTGGACGCTGACCATCAACACCGACGGCGCGGGCAGCGAGACCACGTGGCAGATCATCGACGCCACCTCACCTTTCGTGCTGGCCTCTGGTGGACCTTACATCAACAACAGCAGTAACACGGCCACCATCTGCGTACCACAGGGAGCCTGCTTCAAGCTCACCGTAAGCGATGCCGGTAATAACGGCATCAATGGTGGAGGCTGGATGCTGCTGGACAACACCGGTAAGCGCATTGTGGACAACGTGGGCAACGGCTCGTGCTTCACCACCAGCAGCACCACGGGAACGGCCTTCTGTAATGAGCCAGCAAGCGCTCAGACGGTCATTGCCTCGCATTGCGACCGCGAGAACTGGATCGCCTCGGAAGTGATCATTGCCAGCGCCAACCCGGCGGTCAGTGCCCAGTGGGGTGTTGGCAACCAAACGGACGACGGCTACCAGTTCTGGTTCGAGGCTCCATGCGGTGGATACAGCCGCCGGATCTTCCGCGACCATGCCACCAGTGGCGGCAACGGTCCGGCCAATGCCATCCGCGCGACCAAACTGAAGCTCAGCGCGATCGTTACCAACCCGCTGCCTGTAGGCACACTGCTGAATGTGCGGGTCCGTGCACGTGTGAACGGGGTGGATGCCCCATGGGGACCAGCCTGCCGTTTCCGGATCGATCCGAACGCCTGCACACCGACCAAGCTCAACGACCTCGTGGGTGACCCGAACCTGAGCTGTGGTGTTACTGGAAAAGCAGTAGGTGCAAGCGGCCAGGCCGGTAAGATCTACGCCAAAGTGGTATACAGCGGCGGCAATCCGGCCACCAACTACCGCTTCAAGTTCAGCGAAGTGGGCGAAGGCTATCTGCGTACTGTTACCACGAACAATGCAGCAGTGTTGCTGGCCGCATGGAACACAAATCCTCTGCTGTGCGGCACGTACAACTATGATGTGCAGGTGGCGGCCAGCTTCGATGGCGGCACGACCTTCTGCCCGTACGGAGATGTGTGCACAGTGGGTATCACCAACAATGCACCCAACCCCTGCACCACCTCTGGCAGCTTCACTGGCGATGGCGACCGCACAGCGTTGGAAGCAGGCATGGAATTCTCCATGTACCCGAACCCCAACGATGGCGATCAGCTCTTCATCAACATGAGCGATGTGGACGTGAACGTGACCACCGTGAGCATGGATGTGTTCGACAGCTTCGGCAAGCGCGTCATGACCCGCACCTTGCAAGCACAGGACGGTACTGTGAACACAGTACTTGACCTGGGCAGCGACATGGCATCCGGCCTCTACGTGGTGAACATCACCGCCGGTGATGTTAGCCGCACCGAGCGTCTGGTGATCCAGCACTAAGCGAACGACGTTTCAAGCAAAGCCCTCCGACAGCCCGGTCCTCGAACCGGGATGTCGGGGGCTTTGTCATTCATACCCGGACCGGTCGGCGCGGGAACGATCTCCATCCGCCCCATCTTCGCGGTCGGCATGGCCGCACTGGGATATTTCCTCGCACTACCGTTCATCTACGGCATCGCGTGGCTTCCGTTCCCGTTGCTGTATCTCTTGAGCGATGGGCTCTACGTGCTCATCTACCACGTGATCGGCTATCGCAAAGCCGTGGTGCGGCAGAACCTGCGGAACAGCTTTCCGGAGCAGGTCGACAGCGGAATTGAAGGCGATCGAACGTGAATTCTATCGGTGGTTCTGTGATCTGGTCCTGGAAACGCTGAAGACGCTGACGATCAGCCCCGCACAGGTGAAGGAGCGTGTTTCCGTGGAAGATGAGCACGTGCTGCGCCGGTATTTCGAACAAGGAAGAAGCGTGATCCTGGTGATGGGGCACTGGGGCAACTGGGAACTGGCGGGAGCGCGGTTCGGGCTATTGGGCCTGCATCAGCTGTACGTGATCTACCATCCGTTGCAGAACAAATGGTTCGACCAGCTTGTCTATCATATGCGCACGCGGCTCGGCAACCGCCTGTATCCGATGAAGGACACTATGAAGGGCATGCTCTCCGACCGGAACAAGGTGACGGCCACGGCCTTCATCGCCGACCAGACACCGCCCCCGGAACGAGCCTATTGGACCACGTTCATGCACCAGGACACCCCGGTGTTCTTCGGCACGGAGAAGATCGCGCAAAAACTGGGCTATCCGGTTGTGTACGCGGCAGTTGAACGCGTACAGCCGCGGTCGCTACATCCTGCGGTTCGAAGACCTGGTCCCAGACCCCAAGGCCACCACGGAAGGGGAGATCAGCGAACGTCACACGCGTCGTTTGGAATCCGATATTCGCAGGCTGCCCGCATACTGGCTCTGGACCCACCGCCGGTGGAAACATCGTCGGACAACTTCAAACGCTGTTTAACTTCGTCCTCATGCTCCAAGGCAAAGACCTCATCCTCGCCACCCGCAAGTTCGCCACTGAACAACGTGGCCGCAGTTGGTGGAACGTGATCATCACATTGGTGGTGCTCGGCGCCGGCTATACCGGCATCTTCCTACCCACGGCACTTTGGGCGCGCATCGCCTGCAGCCTGCTGGTGGCGCTTACGTTGGGCCGGATGTTCGTGATATACCACGACTTCCTGCACCACGCATCCTTCAACACTCCAAGGCCGCGAAGGCATTCTTCACGGTGTTCGGCTGGTACATGCTGGCCCCGGTGAGCATTTGGGAGCGCAGCCACAACTACCACCACGCCCACAACAGCAAGCTGTACACCAGCAGCATCGGCTCCTTCCCCATCGTCACGAAGGAGAAGTACCTCTCCTCGCCCAAGAGCGAGCGCACGGTGTACCTCTTCATCCGCCATCCGATCACCATCGGCATGGGCTACATCTTCATGTTCCTCTACGGCATGTGCATCCGCTCGTTGGTGAGCAACAAGGACCGCACTGGGACAGCATCGTGGCCATCGTGTTCCACTTCGGCATCGGCGTGGGCATCTACTTCCTGGCGGGCGGTCACCGGCCTGTTGCTCGGTTTCATCTGCCCGTTCATCGTGGCCTTGGGATTGGGTTCCTACCTCTTCTACGCACAGCACAACTTTCCGGGGCCACGTTCAGCTGAGAAGGACGGCTGGACCTACGCACGACGCCGCACTTACTAGCAGCAGTTATATGAAGATGAGCAAGGTGATGCACTGGTTCCTGGCCAACATCGGCTACCACCACATCCACCACCTCAACCCCCGCATTCCGTTCTACCGCCTGCCCGAGGTATACAAGGCCATTCCGGAGCTGCAGCATGCCAAGACCACCTCGCTGATGCCATGGGATGTTGTGAAATGCCTCCGCCTGAAGGTGTGGGATCCGTGCCGGCAGCGCATGATCACGCGTCGCGAGATCTACGCGTAGGCCCATTGGCGGTGTCCGTTGATCGGTCCGAACGATACGAATACGCGGGAGGTGAACTCCGCGGATGAACGGCGACCGGACGCGGCGTGTCGGGGATACCTTCGCCCACGCCCCGAACCACGTGCATGCTCACCTGTGAGAACATCGTAAAGCGCTACGGCGCATTCACCGCACTGGATGGGGTGAGCATGGAGGCCCCTGCGGGCAAGGTCTTCGGCCTGCTCGGTCCGAACGGCGCCGGGAAGACCACGCTCATCCGCATCATCACCCGCATCACCGGGCCGGACGAAGGGCGTGTGCTCCTGGATGGTCGCTCGATGACCTCGGACGATACGATCGCAGTTGGGTTACCTGCCGGAAGAACGCGGACTCTACAGTAAGATGAAAGTGGGCGAACAAGCGCTCTACCTGGCCCGCTTGAAGGGCATGGAGAAGGCCGAAGCCATGAAGCGGCTGAAGGAGTGGTTCGCCCGCTGGGATATGGACAGCTGGTGGAACAAGAAGGTGGAGGAGCTCAGTAAGGGCATGGCGCAGAAGGTCCAGTTCATCACCACGGTGCTGCACGGTCCCAAGCTGCTTATCCTGGACGAGCCCTTCAGCGGCTTCGACCCGATCAATGCCGAACTGATCCGCAGTGAGGTGCTGCGCCTGCGGAATGAAGGCACCACCATCATGCTCAGCACGCACAGCATGCCCAGCGTGGAGGAACTGTGCGACCACATCGCGCTGATTGACAAGGCCCGCGTGGTGCTGCACGGGAACGTGAAGGAGATCACGCAAGCGCTATAGCACCAACACGTATCGCGTGGAGTTCAAAGGCTCGCGCATCGCCTTCACCAATGCGCTGGCCTTCCATGGCGAGCTGTTGGACTACAAGGAGGATGAGGGTATGTGCACGGCCCGCGTGAAGCTGCTGCACGGCGCCACCCTGAACGATGTACTGCGCAACACGCTGCCGGCGGTGGAGTTCCTCGGTGCGCACGAGGAAGTGCCACGCATGCACGACATCTTCATCCGGTGGTGAGCGAACTGAACCTGCCACCGTGACCAGCGGAATGACCGAATGACCCTGTGCCATGCAATAACGAGATCGTCTCATCATCTGGCGCGAGTTCATCACCCGCGTGCGCAAGCCCAGCTTCCTGATCATGACCATCCTGGGCCCCGTGCTCATCGTGGGCGCGATCATGTCCACCGTGTTCCTGGCCATGCAGGAGAGCGGCCCGCAGAACGCCTGGTGGTGATCGACCGCCCCGGCCTGCTGACCAACAAGCTGAAGGAGAGTGACGACATCCGCTTCTTCTACGAGTCCACCGAAATGAGCGACTCGGTCTTCAAGGCCTCGCCGTACACCACGATGGTGGAGGTGAATGAAAAGGTCCTGGAGAACAACACCGTCCAGCTCTTCTACAAGGACCTACCGAGCCAGAGCGTGCAGAACTACCTGAGCGCCGAGATCGAGAAAGCCCTGGAGAAGGAGAAGCTGGCGGTGAACCATGTGGACCCGGAGACCTACCAGCGGATCAAGACCGCACTGAAGATCCAGCTCTTCGACATCGACAAGGGTGGCAAGCGCTCCTACGACCAGGTGAAGGCCGGGCTGGGCTTCGGGTTCGGGTACCTCATCTTCATCTTCATCTTCCTCTACGGCGTGCAGGTGATGCGCGGGGTGATGGAGGAAAAGCAGAACCGCATGGTGGAGGTGCTCATCAGCTCGGTGAAGCCCTTCCAGTTGATGATGGGCAAGATCATCGGGCATCGCGATGGTGGGTCTCACGCAGTTCCTGCTGTGGGTGCTGTCGTCCGGCATCCTGGGCAGCGATCGGGCTTTCGCTCGCGAAGGACAAGATGGCCAAGGCGGCCCTCGCCCAGGCAGCCCGGACAGGGCTCGGTGACCACGAATGCAGCAGCAGATGACCGGCATGGAGCCATGAGGAGGCCAAGGCCAGCGAGGATGCCGAGCAGATGAACGATGGTGTTCGCGATCTGGGACGAACTGCCGGTGACCATCGATCGTGCTGCTGTTCCTCTTCTACTTCCTGGGCGGCTACCTGCTGTACAGTTCGCTTTTCGCGGCCATCGGCGCGGCGGTGGACAGTGAGACCGACACGCAGCAGTTCATGTTCCCGATCACCATCCCCATGATGATCGCCATCTTCATTGCGCAGACGGCCAGTGTGCAATCCGGATGGGCCAGCGGTGTTCTGGTGCTCGATCATCCCGTTCACCGCACCGGTGGTGATGATGATCCGCATCGCCATGGGCAACGCCTTCGAACATCCGTGGCACCTGTTCCTGAGCATGTGCTGCTGGTCGGCACCTTCATCTTCACCACCTGGCTCGCGGGCCGCATCTACCGTACGGGCATCCTCATGTACGGCAAGAAGGTCTCGTGGAAGGAACTCGGAAAGTGGTTGTTCTATAAGGGATGAAATTGCGCCGCGGGCCTCGAGCCTTGAGCCACGAGCTTTTGAATCGCACATGTCCAGCTCGCGGCTCGCAGCTCAAGGCCCGAAGCTGAGCTCACCATGCGCACCGCCATCATCGACATCGGTACGAACACGTTCAACCTGCTGGTCTGTGAACGGAAGGACGGGCTGGGTATCCTTCACGCGGAGGAACTTCCGGTATTCCTCGGCAAGGGTGGCATAGAGTCGGGGCATGATCACGGAAGAGGCGATGGAACGTGGCATGGTCGTGTTGCGGGCGTTCTCCATAACGGCGCGTGACCTGGGCGCGCAGCGGATCACTGCCTTTGGCACCTCGGCCTTGCGGAGCGCGCGGAACGCCCCTGTGTTCGTGGAGCGGGTGCGCAGAGCAGCTGGGTATTGACATCACCGTGATCGGTGGAGAGGAGGAGGCGGATCTGATATTGGCAGGCGCGCGCGAGGCGGTGCATTTCGGTGCCAAGCCCATGCTGGTGATGGATATCGGCGGCGGCAGCATCGAGTTCATCCTGGCCACGGACAAGGCTTTGATGTGGAAACGCAGTTTTGAGCTGGGCATGACGCGTCTGCTTGAACGCTTCCGACCGGCGGATCCGCTGTCCATCGAGGATCAGTTCCGCATCGGTGAGCACTTGGACTTCCACTTGGAACCCTTGTGGGCGGTGATGGACCGCCACTGGCCTGCAGCGCTGGTGGGCACGGCCGGGTCCTTCGACACGCTGGCTGCGATGGTCGCGGCGGAACGTGGCAGCACGATCGAGGCAGGCGACCGCACATTCACCTTCGACCACGTGGAGTTCAACAGCGTGAAAGAGCATTTGATGCCGATGCAACGGACGGATCGGTTGCGTGTACCCGGGCTGCCCGCCTATCGCGTGGAGACCATCACGCTGGCGATGCTCACCATCGAACGCGTGCTGATGCGCGGCATCGGAACGATCCATTGGAGCCGCTTCGCGCTCAAGGAAGGAGCGGCGCACAACCAGATGATGGGTTAGGCCCTGGCAACAAGCTCAATGGTCATCAGGACTTAACTTGTCCACGATGAAGGCATTCCTCCGCGACCTGGTCATCAAGCACGTGCTGAGGCCCCAACATCGCTTGCCCGAGGGTGAAGCGCCAACGGCCTATGCTGCAGCCAAGGGCTATTGGGAACTACGACTGACGCTCCTGAACACACTGAAGGACGTGGCACTTCTAGGACTTGGCGTGTTCAGCGCAGCGTTCGGCCTGGAAAGCTTCCTTATTCCGAACGGCTTCATCGATGGCGGAGCCACGGGGCTGGCGCTGATGGTGACCAGATTGACCGAGGTGCCCCTGCCCTTGCTGCTTGTGCTGATCAACGCACCCTTCGTGTATCTGGCGTACCGCTACCTGGGTACGGGGTTCGCGCTTCGGACCGTTGCAGGCATCACAGCCCTGGCGCTGGTAATAGCTACGGTGCACATGCCGGAGGTCACCCACGACAAGTTGCTGGTGGCCGTGTTCGGCGGCTTCTTCCTGGGTGCAGGTATCGGGCTGGCCGTGCGGGGCGGTGGCGTGATCGACGGCACCGAAGTACTGGCCATTACGCTGAGCAAGAAGCTGCGCGTTACGGTGGGCGATGTGATCATGGTGATCAACGTGGTGATCTTCGGCGCTGCTGCCTTGTTACTTGGCGTTGAGGTGGCGCTGTACTCGATGATCACATACCTGGCCGCAAGCAAGACAATGGATTTCGTGATAGAGGGCATAGAGGAATACACCGGAGTCACGATCATCAGTTCCCATCATGAGGAGATCCGTCACATGATCACCCAAGATCTGGGTCGCGGACTAACGGTCTATCGCGGCAAGCGCGGCTTCGGTAAGCACGGGCACAGTCATGATGTCGACATCCTGTACTGTGTGATCACCCGACTTGAAGTGACCAAGCTCACCGAGGCCGTGGAACTGATCGACCCGAACGCGTTCGTGGTGCTGAACAGCGTGAAGGATACCACCGGTGGCATTGTGCGGAGGCGGCGGCACAAGCACTGACCAACGGTTCCGATCGCAGACGGTTCAGGAGTGATCGTCGTTCTCGCTGAAACTGTCGGGCTCCGGTCGAGGCTTGGCCGTCAGTACCAGATAGAAGAAGTACACCGTGAAGGCCGTAACAATGCCTTCGGCCAGCAGCATCAGGGTAAGTGCGGAGGTGTTCATGCGGTGTACGACTTGGCGTGGCGTTTCTTGTAGGCGACCCAGACGAAGTACGAGGTAACGGCGAACAGGGCGATCAGCAGAAAACGGGCGGCGTGCACCTGCCAGGGCAGGTCGGCTGCCGTGATCTTCTCCCAGATACCGGGTAACGACGCGAGGAAGACGTATCCCAGGAAAAGCGGTGTAACGTATTGGATCACGTATCGGAAGACGATCGGCACCTTGATGTCGGATCCGGCGTTGATCTCCTTCCAGCCTTTGTCCATGCCGAAGATCCAGGCAAAGAGGATGATCTCGAAGAGCGCGAAGACCACGAGGCTCACTGTACCGGCCCAATAGTCATACTCGTCGAACACGCCTTCGTTGAAGTAGAGCACGGTGGGCAGGCCGAGCACCAGGATGATCAGGCCGAAGAACCAGGCGGCAGGCTTTCGCTTCCAGCCGAACTCGTCCTCCAGGAAGCCCATCACCGGGGTGCCCATGGCGAGCGAGGAGGTGATGCCGGCGAAGAACAACAGACCGAACCAGCAAACTCCGGCGACCAGGCCCATGGTGGGTCCCCATTGGGTGAAGAGGTAAGGCAGGGTCTTGAATCCAAGTCCAAGTCCACCGGTCTTGGTGAGCTCCACCACGCGCTCGATGCCGAGATAACCGATGCTGATGGGGATGATGATCGCGCTGCCGAGCACCACTTCCACGAACTCGTTCATCCACCCGGCGCTCATGGCGTTGAGCGCGATGTCGTCCTTCTTCTTCACGTAGCTGGCATAACAGTGGATGCTGCCCATGCCAACGCTGAGCGTGAAGAAGATCTGGCCCGCTGCCGCAAGCCACACGCTCGGTTTCCAGATGCTGCTGTAGTCCGGCGTCCACAGGAAGTTCAGGCCCAAGGTGCCATCGTTCACAGCACCGTGCTCACCTGCCTTCAGGGTAACGCCCATGTATGCGAGCACCACGCCGAAGAGGATCAACAGGGGCATGCCGATCTTCGCGACCTTTTCTACGCCACCACTAAGGCCCTGCGCCAGGATCCAGGTGTTCATCAGCAGACAGATGATCCAGAAGACTCGACGGGTTCCAACGTCTCCAATGACACGTAACTGCCGAAGAAGCCCGCCACCTCATCCGCGCTCTGGCCCGTGAAGGAACCGGCGACACTGTGCCATACGTAGCTCAGCGTCCAGCTTTCGAGGTAACAGTAATAGGCCGCCACGGCGATGTTGGTGAAGATGCCGAACACGCCCACATACTTCCACAAGGCGCGGCGCGGATCCATGCTGTGCAGGATGAAGGGCGTGCTATGGTGGCCCCGCTGACCGCCGAACCGGCCCATGCTCCACTCGATCCACAGCAACGGTATGCCCATCAGCAGGAAGCACACGAGGTAAGGGATGATGAAGGCCCCCCCGCCGTTCTGAATGGCCTGCACGGGGAAACGCAGGAAGTTGCCAAGCCCCACGGCGTTGCCGGCCATGGCGAGGATCAGGCCCACTCGGGAGCCCCAGGATTCAGTTGTGCCGTTGCTCATGCGATGATCGATCGGCCCCGAAGCTAACCGGATCGCCCGAGCCTGCAACACCTAGGGCAGCTGCTCCACCCGAACATTGTTCGGGGTAGTGCTGCCCACGTTCACCAGGATGGGGTCGCGATCGTTGCCGCTGCCCGTGTATTTGGTGGAGCCATCGAGGTTCACGTCCTCCAGGCGATAGCCTGTGGCAGTTGCATTCGGCGTGGTTCCGCCCACAGCGATGAGGATGGGATCGCGATCGTTACTACCACCAGTGTACTGCACCTGAGGAGGGGATGGCGTTTGCACGCGAAGCACGTTGCCGGCCCAGAGCGCCATGAGCCCACCGATGTCCTTGCGCGCATCCGTTCCATACGTGGCGTTCGCCGATGAACGCAGATCAAGCGGAGTAATGGTGCCGGAGAGTGTCAGTGGCGCAGCGGACATGCAGCCCAGGTGGTTGCGGTGTCTTACGGCCACGAAGTAATTGCCTGATGCCGCGAGCAGGGAAATGGCGGAGGAACCATCCTCGGCCACCACATCACCATCGCGCTGCAACAAGGCAGGCCGCGTTGCTACGATGGTCGATGGCGTGGTCTCATCGCGCAATTCAACCAGCAACCAATCCACAATGGCATCATTCCCTGTTCGGGACAGCACACCGGTCTGCATCGCCTCCCCTCCTCCATCGGCGGCCTGGGCAAAAGCCAGCGCGCTGTAGGGTTCGGTACTTGGTATCAGGGATGCGGCACGAAGGTCATCGCGCATCAGCCCGGTGTTCGGGTCGAGCGGTCCCTCCAGCATCAGCGACAAGGCTACGCGTACCCCGTTCTGCACCAGGGCCACATTATCCAGGAACAGATTGTTGCCATATCCGCACACGCCCACGAAGCGCACCAGTACTTTCTGACCGTCGTAAGCACTGATGTCCAGATCGTGCAGTTGCCATTGGCTGCAGGCGGTCGGTGTCCAGCTGGCCGTGTTGGCGGGAGCTGTGGCGAGAGAACCCGCCCATGCCTGCCAGAGCGTTGTCCATGTACCTCCACAATCAGTGCTCACCTGCACGCGCAGGGAATCAACATAGCTGGCACTGTATTCCACGTAGGCATGATGGAAGCGCAAACGACTTCCGGCGCTGCCGGCCAGGTTCATCAAGGGACTGATCAACCGGTCCTGCTGACGTGGTGCATTATAACTGTAGTAGTTGATCTGCCAGGCCTTTGATGTTGAGCAGAGCGCCCCGTTGGCAAGGCTGACATTCGTCCAGGTGCTGGCATTGTCCGGGTTCTCCAGCTTCCATCCTGCGGGGACCGCGGATCCCGCTTCCAGGTCCTCCGAATAGGGCACGGCCGAAGGTGGGGCGAACGAGAAGTTCACCGTGAGTTGATCATCGGGCACGAACTGATCGCCATTGAGCGTTGCCCGCAGGATGATGTTATGCGGACCAACGGCGAGCGCAGGCAATGGCGTGGCGAATACGTGCGTGGCAATGCCCGACGGTGCGAGCGTACCGGTGAAGGTCTCGGTGACCACAGCGCCGCCATCCACTTGATAGCTGACCGGGAAGTTGCCTTGCGAAAGGAGTCCTGTATTGCGGATGTGCATGCTCACCGCATTGCTGGCGCACTCGTTCAGCGCACCCGCTGTGGGGTTAATGGCATCGAGGACGCCCACGCTGTTGTTCACCGGCAGGTTGTAGGCTTCCACTTGGTCGAGTTCGGCTGGCGCTGCTGCCCTGGCTGGCGCTGAACCCGAGCCCGCGGCGGGCGAAGGCTGCCCAGATGAGGTCCTGATGGGCACCACCGAAATCGGCCTGGTCCGCTGCGAGGATCGCATCGCGCCCGTCCACGAAGCCGGGGTTGCACGGCGGTGAGCTTCAGGCCGTCGATCACCAGTTGCATGGCGATGTTGTTGCCGCCCGTTCCATTGTACAGATCCGGATCGAATCCGTGCATCGCGATCAGGTCCCACGTCATCTCCCACAGCATGGTGCACCAGACGAAGCCGATGCCGTGCGGCTGGCTGACGCCGCTGTTGGTGTTCGCATAGGTGTAGCTGTTCACGCTGAAGTTGGTGCTGTACGGCGCCGGTCGGATGCCACCCCCGGTAACGGCCTGGCCAAGGACGTAGGTGCCGATGCCGCGAGGGTTGGTGCCGAGGTCACCCGGCTCTATGGTCATCATCAAACCGAAGTAATCGCTCCAGCCCTCGCCCATCTGTTCGGCATTGCCCAGGCAACTGGTGTTCGCCGGCCCGCCCACCAGGCGGTTGCTGATGCCATGCCCGTATTCGTGTACGATGATGCCATTGTCCAGATCGCTGTCGCGATTCGGGGTGGTGTAGGTCCACCGGAACATCTGCATCCGCGGGCTGCTGCCGTCCGGCGGAGTGCCGAAGTTGGCGTTGTTGGTACCGCTGCCGTCCTGCGCATCGGCGTTCACATGGTCGTTGCCGCTTCCACCACGGCCGTAATTGTTGACCTGGAAGTTCCCGCTGACCTCATTGAAACCGTACTGGTACCAAACATCGTGGATGATGTTGTTCCAGTAGAACAGGTTGGTGATGGCCGCATCCTGATACGCCGATGGGGCCTGGGTTAGATCGATGGGAAAATCAAAATCAAGGGTGGCGCCCCCGTTGGGACTGTAGCCTGGCACGTTGTTGTTGTCGGCATCCTCACAGGCCAGCACATTGTTGCCGCGGGTGATGGTGTATTCGGCTCCGTTCGCCCCGTTGGTGTCGTGCCAGCCATAGGGCGATGCGATACCGCCGAGGGTCCATGGCGCATTGCGCAAAGCGCGCGGCCCGTGGATCGGACTTTCGAGCGGAGCCGGGTAAACGTTATAGTCGTTGGGCGCGGCGGGCGGCGGTGTGTCGCCATGGCCTTGGTCGGCATGCGCATGTTCCGGTCCGTCGAAGGCGCATTGGGCCACCCAGTCATTGCGCTCCAGCTCGTCGCCAGTGCGGGCATCCACGCGCACATTCCACCAGTGGTCGCCCTTAGGGCCGGCATAGTTCACGTTCCACACCAGGCGCACATCATCGCCATGGCGGAGCCACATCAACTCCACGAACGCCTCCTGTCCACCGAACGGTGTTCCATTGAACCAGGTGGTGTGGCGTGCGGGTTCCGTACGCGTGATGGGCGGGGCTGCAAAGCGATGACCATCGGCGATCAGCACACGTGTCAACGCATCGGCGGCGCTGAACGCAGGTGATGGATCCAGTGCCTTCTTGGCAAGGCCTGCGGCGAGGCTTTGCGCGAGGCGGATGATGCCTCCATCGGCGCGTTGGTGAAGCGCGACCTCAGAGTTGTATACATCGATCCCCAACCACTGCTGGCGGAACCAGGTGTGGCGAACGCCGTTGTGCGCATCCGTGTACGCATCGGCGATGCGCAACTCGCGCAGGTCCTCAAGCGCGACCCCGTGAGCAACAAGGTCCTTGCGCACCAGCTCTGCGGGATCGGCCGGGCGTTCTTGAGCGAAAAGGTTGAGGTGCAACAGGCCAATAACGGCGGGGAGCAGGACGTAAATGCGCATCGATGGAAAAAAATGGGTCCCGAAAATACTAGGTAACCACCTGCTGAAAACACCCGGCAAGACCATTGCGCACGGCGACTTGGTATCCTACGGAAGCCGGGACGCTGCGCGGAAGTGATCGTACAGACAGCTCACCTCCCGTACGCGAATGAAGGTATCGCTACCGCGGCAGGGGCCGTTCTTCACCACCGGAAGGGAGAAATACCGTGGCAAGGCCAGCAAGGTGACCACGCGTTCCACATCCCCCTCCCAACGCTGGGGATCCAGGTGCAGGACCTCGGCCAGTGCACGGGCGTCCATCACGTGTCCCGCTCCGACGCTGTAGGAGGCCACCACGAAGCGCAGGCGCTGGGTCGGATCTGGAATGGTGGGCGTCCAGATGCTGTCCAATTCGGCAAGGTACCGGGCGGCGGCCCGCAATTGGGCGTTGGCCATGTTATGCGGCAGGTTCACCCGGTGCGGTGGGTCACCCGGATGGGTATCGGGAGCGGCAACGGAATCCATAGCAGCGTTCTGGAAAGCGATCGCCGCGAGGAGCTCCTGGTCATTTCCGGCAAGCGTGCCGACGAAGGGTTCTACCGCGTATCGCGGAAGCTCGGCTCCCTCCTCGGATGTGCAGGGCACCGAGCCGAGCGCATCGCGTTCAGGGACCTCGAAGCCATACGCCATCATCAGCATGGACATGGCATCCTTTTCCTTGGATCGTTCGATCCGCGTATCGAGGGCGCGCAACAGCCGTCGCGAATTAGGGCGCACCGCGAAGACGAGGGGCATGGGCTCGCCCACCACCTCGCTGAAGGCCAACTGGGGGAAGCTCCGTGCGAAATAGCTGGCACTGGCATCGCTGAGGATGGCGGCTTTTACACGGCCGAGCGCCACATTGATCACCGGGTTGTCGCCGAAGCGTGAGGTATCGGTGAAGATGGTCCGGGCCGATGGCGACACATCACCATCATCGCCCGGAAAGCGCAGCTGGACAGGGGCGAAAGGCGACCACGCACTGACCCAGGCGGTATCGGGCAAGGGATCGAGGGCAGCCTTCAACCCCAGTATACGATCGGTGCGCAACACCGTGTAGACAGGGGATACGAATCGATACGGGGTCGTCACGGATGCCCGTTTTGCAATAGCTCCGGTGCGGGCCAATTGTGCAGCGATCACATCGCCGGCACCACGACGGAGCATGGGGAGCAGGCTATCGCTCCGTTCAACCACCACGGCCTTGATGGGCACCTTCAATTGCCGGGCCATGCGTTTCAGCAACTCGTACTCCAGACCGGTCTCGCCGCCCTGCACGCGTGCATAGGTCAGGTGGTGTTGGATCACCAGCACGCGGAGCGTGTCCAGCATGATCACATCCAGATCGCGCTCCACGAGGTCACCGCCGGAGAGCAGGCCACCGGCCTGACGTGCATCGGGTCCCAACACCAGCACTGCGCCTGCGAGGATCAATGCGCCCAGCACGCCGATGAAAAAGCGCCTGCGCGTTATCGGAGCGGGTCGCGCATTCTGCTTCATGCAGCGAAGTTGGCGAAATGCGGCCGACCCACGCTACGGCAGCTGCTGCGTGCGCGTATTGTTCGGCGTTGTGCTCCCCACGTTGGTGAGGATGATGTCCCGGTCGTTGGCGCTACCGGTGTATTTGATAGCTCCGTCCAAATTAGTGTCCCGGCGGTCATACACGTTGCTCAGCACATTGTTGGGCGTGGTGCTGCCCACGGCGATGAGGATCGGGTCGCGGTCGTTACCAACCCCGGTATAGCGGAGTTCGCCATTGCCGGTGGCGTCGCCGGCCCACAACACCATTTTCGAACCGACCACTTTCTGCGCGTTGGTTCCATAGGTCACCGTCGCGGGGTTCGTGAAGTCGACGATCGCCGGAGCGGAGGAAAGCGCCACAGCGTTCGCGGTCATCACCCCGAGGTGGTCGCGGTGGCGGATGGAGACGTTGTAGTTGCCGGGTGCCGCATCGAAGGTCACCGGAGACGTGCCATCGAAGCCCACCACATCACCATCGCGCTGCACGAGGGCGGTGCGTGTGGCCAGCGCGGTATAAGGTGAACTCGCCCGGCGCAATTCCACCAACACCCAATCGCAGATGGCATTGTTGCCGCTCACTGCGCTCACACCGTTCGACCGTACCACACCCGTTCCGCCCGCCACCAGGGAGTAGCCCAGCCCCGAATACGGCTCGGCCGCTGGAACGAGGTTGGCGGTGCGCAAGGCGTCGCTCATCAATTGGGTCGCCTGCACGTAGGGCCCATCCAGCAGCACTTTCGCCGCCACGGTGATGCGCTGGGCGCAGGGCGAGCCCGACACGTACAGCTGGTCCACCTCCCCTGCGGTGAGTTCACGACGGTGGAAGCTGAGATCATCCAAAGAACCGTTCAGATGGAAATTCGCCAGAAAGAAGCCGCCGATGTACAGCGTGCGGTTCAGGTCCGTGAGGCTTCCGGCATGCTGCTCGATGTCGAACAAGCTGCCGTTCTTATAGATCTTCATGGTGTTGGACACCGCGCTGGAGGTGACCACGTAGTGCTCCCATTCGCCATAGAGCGGGTAGCCCGTGTAGTAGCATTTTCCGGTGCCATCGTAGGTGCCGAAGGTCCACGCGAAATCATTGGAACCGGTGTGGAAGTAGTGCGGGCTAACCAGCAGGCGATCGCTCGCGATATCCGGCCACGCCCAGACGATGAGGTTGCCCTTGCTCTCCACGGCTTTCACCCAGAAGCTGATGCTGATCTCGTTGCTGATGGCCCAGGTGTTCAGGTCGGTCACGTCGATCCGATCGTCCACACCGTCGAACGCGTAGGCGGCGTTGGGAACCCCATACCGATCCGCGGTGGGCAGGGGCCCCACCAACACGCCGTTGTGCCCGTTGCCCGAAGCATCGTTCGGCGTGTTGTTGAACGGATAACATGCGACGAGTCCATCGCTCAAGCTGTTCCCTGCGGTGGTGAACCCAACGGGAGGCGCATAGGCCGAAGTACCGCCGGAGCAGTTGGTCTTCACTTGAAAGGTGTAATTCGTCCATGCGGAAAGCCCGGACAACGGATACGAGGTGCCCGCGATCGCCGACACCGTGTTCCATGCCGGCGCACCCACGGGCTTCCATTGCAGATCGTAGGTGACCGCGCCGCCCGCTGGCATCCAATTCAACAGAGCCGTGGTCGCGGTGATGTTGCTCGCGTTCGAACCGAAAACAGTGCCGCAGGCCACGGCCGTGCAGTTGATCAGGCAGGGCGCGGCGGACACCGAGTTGGTGATCACCGCGAGCGGTTGTGGGCCGAATCCGTTGTTGAAGTTGATGCCTACCGGGTTCAAGTGACAATAGCTCATGATGGTGCCACCGCTGGGGGGTATCGGTCCGGTTGCGCAACCGCCGCCTTCGGGATAGCCCGCCGTGGGGCCGCAACCATCGATCTGCGTGTTGTTGCCGTTCCACACGCAGGCGTGGGTGTGGTTGGAACCGAGCAGGTGCCCCTGCTCATGGGTGACCACGAAGACGCTTCCCGAATAGGTGGGTACGTTGGAAAAGCTGGTGGAGATGGCGCTGTAGGCCATCGAATTGTCGTTGTCCGGGTTGCAGAGGCCCGCCAGGCTGGCCGCACGGCCGCCCCCACCCTGCAGCCCGAGCAGGTGCGCCAGGTCGCCATTGAAGCTGTTGCGCGTGTTCTGGAACGTGGTGAGCTGGTCAAGTACGACGGTGCTCACGTACGGGCTGGGCACATCCCACACGTACACCTGGTTCAAGGTGATGCTGATCCCATCGTTCGTGTAGAGCGCGGCGCTCTGGTTGAAAAGCGCGGTCACGTAGTTCACGGTATTCAGCACGCTGCCCTTGGCCTGGAAGATGTCGTAGTTCACCTCCCAGTAGAAGCGTACGCACTTCACGGAGCGGTCGCCCTCTCCCACCGGCTCCCCGTGGTGGGGTCCACCCTCCGGCGTGGTGCAGCCGAATGCGGGCATGGGCAGGTCCTGCGCTTCATACCAGATGTGCACGCTGCTCCCTTCCATCGGGCCGAGCACATGGTCCGTGTGCCCATCGTTGATGGTGCCCATCACCTGGCCGGGGAAGATGCTGATGGCCACCAACGTGTTCGGGTCTTCGTTCACGAGGCCCGTGTAGTGTAGGCCGTGCGTTACCTCAACCGGCCGACCCGTGCTCGCGGCGATCACCTTGAACTCATCCGTGAGCGGCGCGGAGGCCACCAAGGTCAGGCGCACATCACCCGTGCGCAGCGGCACGATCAGCTCCAGTACCGGTGGTGCTGCGCGGAGGAGCTCATTCAACTCGGCCTCCTCAAGGGAGAACATGGAGGCCTCGGTCAGCAAGCGCTCTGTGTCGGCATCCGGAATTCGGGTGTGGAAGGGGCGGTAGCTGCGCCAAACGTGTGCACCCCGTTCGGCGGCCACCTTGGTGGCGATGCCCCGTAGGGCGGGTTGCTGGGCAAGGGCGGGGTCCGCGAAAAGGTAAACGGCCAGCAGCAGCACGGCTAAGCGCGCGCCTGTGGCCAGCCAGCGCACGCTGACCCAGCGGTAGTGGTGTCCCATCAATGCTCAGACGTGCGGAACGGGAAAGGTTGTCCCGGGAGTAGGTCCCGGACCGTTACGGCAACTGCTGCGTTCGCGTATTGTTCGGCGTTGTGCTCCCCACATTGGTGAGGATGATGTCGCGGTCGTTGGCGGAGCCGGTGTATTTGATCACGCCATCCAGGTTGGTATCGCGGCGGTCGTAGACGTTGCTCACCACATTATTCGGCGTGGTGCTCCCGACCGCGGTGAGGATCGGGTCGCGGTCGTTGCCGGAGCCGGTGTAGCTGAGCGTACCGTTACCTGTGGCGTCGCCGGCCCAAAGGCAGTGTATAGTGCCTTTCTGGATACGAGCGTTCGTTCCAAACATGTTCGTGGCCCCATTGCCAAGATCGACCAAGGCGGGGGTCAGCGAGAGAGAATAGGGCTGTGCTGTCATCACCGGCAGGTGGTTGCGATGCCGGATGACCAGCCGGTAGTTGCCTGTGAGAACAGGAAAGAAGACGGACGCTTCGCCGTCCAGGTCCATCACGTAACCGTTGCGGCGCAACAACGCGGGCTTCGACCATACAACGGCCGTGGTGCTGGACCGCAGCTCGAGGATAACCCAGTCCACCACCGCGTCGTTTCCTGTCACCGCGAGCAAGGACGATTGTATCGTAGCGCCAGGAACCGCTCCCGAATATGCATATCCGAGCGCACTGAACGGTTCCGTAAGCGGGATCAAAGCTGCCGCTCTGAGCCCATCGTTCATCAACGTACCGGATGGGATGGCGCCGTCCAGCCACGCACGGACTTGCACGTTCACACCGCAATTGCCGGGGTCCGAGGGAATGATCAAGGATCCGGCAGGAGCGTAACAGACACCGCCGGTCGGACATGCCGCAACACAGATGCCAAGAGATTGGGAGCATTGTGGTCCCTGGGGCATGGGCATAGTGTTCGACGGCCAGATGGCGAGGCTATACACGCCTGCGGGCAAGGAGGTCAAATAGCGCCAGCTGGTCGGGGACTCCTTTGCACCCAATCTTCCGTAACGAGTCCAGATGAATTGTAGCCGGGATCGCTGAACGAGAGCAGGGAATAGTTCATGGCCCCACCGCAAGGGCTGGTGATCGCGAACCCGCCAGTAAAGAAGAGACCGTTCCAGCGCACCGTGCCACCATATGCGCAATCGAACTCGCCGCTCACTTGGGCAACGATGGGCGCACATTGGGCCATCAGCGGCAACTCGGTCATGCCGAAGAGGATACCGAAAACCGCAGTTCTGATGACCAATGCGATGTCAGGGGTGTTCCGTGCGCTTTTACCCATATTAGTGAGGATCATATGCTTGGAGACGTTCACGTCGGCCAGCCCGTAGACGCAATATCCCCCACGAGTTGCCCGAAGTTAACGGGTCCACCATCCGCCCCCCAAGTGTTATGGCGCGTTTCTCCCCATTTTCACGCCCGCATTCCAGAAGCATGACGCCAGAGGTCCCATCATCTCATTGTCCGTTCTTCTGATCATCTGATCGCCCCATGGCCAAGATCCTCATCGTCGACGACGAAAAGTCAATCCGCAACGCGCTGCGGGAGATCCTCGAGCACGAGAAACACGTGGTGGACGAGGCCGAGGACGGCGCAGCCGGCCTGGAGAAGGCCAAAAAGGGCAGCTTCGACGTGGTGCTCTGCGACATCAAGATGCCCAAGCTCGATGGCCTGGAGTTCCTGCAGAAGCTGATGGCCCACAACGACGAGATCCCGGTGATCATGATCAGCGGCCACGGCACCATCGACACCGCCGTGGATGCGCTGAAGAAGGGCGCCTTCGACTTCATCGAGAAACCGCCGAACATCAGCCGGATCCTTGTGGCCGTGCGCAACGCGTTGGACCGTGGCAACCTCGTTCAAGAGACGAAGACGTTGCGGCAGAAGGTGCAGAAGGAGAAAGTGGGAGGCAACCGCATGGTCGGCGAGAGCAAGGCCTTGAACGAGATCCGCACCATGATCGACAAGGTGGCGCCGAGCGACGCACGCGTGCTGATCACCGGTGGCAACGGTGCAGGCAAGGAAGGCGTAGCGCGCATGATCCACGACAAGAGCGCCCGCAAGGACGGTCCCTTCATCGAAGTGAACTGCGCGGCGATCCCGAGCGAGCTGATCGAGAGCGAGCTCTTCGGCCACGAGAAGGGATCCTTCACCAGCGCGATCGCGCAACGCAAAGGCAAGTTCGAGCTGGCCGATGGCGGCACGCTCTTCCTGGACGAGATCGGCGACATGAGCGCATCAGCGCAAGCCAAGGTGCTGCGCGCCCTGCAGGAGAACCGCATCACCCGCGTGGGCGGCGACAAGGACCTGAAGGTGAACGTGCGTGTGATCGCGGCCACCAACAAGGACCTGCGCAAGGAGATCGAACAGGGCAACTTCCGCGAAGACCTCTACCACCGCCTGAGCGTGATCCCGATCCATGTACCTGCCCTGAAGGACCGCCTGGAGGACATCCCGCTCTTGAGCGAGCACTTCATCAAGCTGGTGTGCGATGAACAGGGCATTGCGCCGAAGAAGATCAGCGACAAGGCCATGAAAGAGCTTCAAAAGCTGCCGTGGACGGGTAACGTGCGCGAACTGCGGAACGTGATCGAGCGGCTGGTGATCCTGTCTGAAAAAGAGATCACGGACGCGGATGTGAAGATGTACGCGGTGCCACGAGCTTAACGACTTCGCAAGCGGCGGCGCATTTGGCCGCCGCGAAGCGATCTTTCATTCGGACCAGCGCGGAATGAAAGATCGCTTCGGTCGCGGAGCCTCCCTTGCGAAGACGGTCAGAGTTTGAACGCCTTCTTCACCACCGCCACCGCGTTCAGCTCCTCCCATGGGAACAGCTTCACCTTCACGGTCTTCTGCATGCCCGCGTTATTGAAGGTCTTCGTCACCTCCTTGGTTTCGCGACCCATGTGGCCGTAGCTGGCGGTCTCGCTATAGATCGGGGTGCGCAGTTTGAAGCGCTGCTCGATGAAGAACGGGCGCATATCGAACTCCTTCAGCCCGCTGATCGTCTTCGCGATCTGACCATCGTTCATCCTCACTTTGGCGGTGCCGTACGTGTTCACGTAGAAACCGACCGGCTTCGCCACGCCGATGGCATAAGCCACTTGCACGAGCACTTCGTCGCACACGCCGGCCGCCACCAGGTGCTTGGCCACGTGACGCGCCGCGTAGGCTGCACTGCGGTCCACCTTGCTGGGGTCCTTGCCGCTGAAGGCACCGCCACCGTGTGCGCCTTTTCCGCCATAGGTATCCACGATGATCTTGCGACCCGTGAGTCCGGTATCACCGTGCGGTCCGCCGATCACGAACTTGCCGGTGGGGTTGATGTGGTAGGCGATGTCGTTGCCGAACAGCTTCTGCACACGGGCAGGCAGCTGCTTCTTCACGCGGGGGATCAGGATGTCGATCACATCCTTCTTGATCTTCGCCAGCATCGGAGCGTCCTTGTCGAAGTCGTCGTGCTGCGTGCTCACCACGATGGCATCGATGCGCAGGGGCGCACCGTTGTCAGAATACTCGATGGTCACCTGGCTCTTCGCGTCAGGGCGCAGGTAGGGCATCTTGCTGTTCTTCTCGCGGCGGATGGCGGCCAGTTCGCGCAGCAGCATGTGACTGATCTCCAACGGCAGCGGCATGTAGTTGTCCGTGTCGCGGCATGCGTAACCGAACATCATGCCCTGATCACCGGCACCTTGCTCCTCGGGCTTCTTCCGCTCCACGCCCTGGTTGATGTCCGGGCTTTGCTCATGGATGGCGCTGAAGATGCCGCAGCTGTTCGCCTCGAACATGTATTCGCTCTTGGTGTAACCGATGCGGCGGATCACATCGCGGGCGATCTCCTGCACGTCGAGGTATGCCTTGCTCTTCACTTCACCGGCCAGCACCACCTGTCCGGTGGTCACCAGTGTTTCACAGGCCACCTTGCTGGTGGGATCGAACGCGAGGAAGTGATCGATGAGGGCATCACTGATCTGATCGGCGACCTTGTCGGGGTGGCCTTCGCTGACGCTTTCGGAGGTGAAGAGGTAGGGCATGGTTCGTTTTATGCGGCCGCAAAGGAAGCAGTTTTAAGCGGCATCGGACAATCCGGTGGATGACGTGACTTTCGGCGATATTTGGACATGCGCACACCCAACATTCTGAAGGTCACCTTGTGGCTGATGGCGCTTTTTCAGTGCGGAGCTGCCAGGGCCCAGGAGGAGACGGAGGTGTTGGTGGATGCCGTGCCGGAGTCGCAGGCCACGCTGTTCGTGGAAGCCTTGGGCAGCGGCGTGTACTGGTCGCTCAACTATGAATACACGTTCTACGACAGCCGTATGCTCGCCTTTCATTCGCGGCTGGGCTTGAGCATCTGGCGCATTGCCAAGGCAGGCTCGTTCTATTCATTTCCCGTTCACCTGGGCTGCTCGGTGGGGCGTGACCACCGGGCCGAGGCGTCCATTGGGATGACACCTTTCGTTGTGAAGTCGGACAACGTTAAAAGCGCCGGCGTATCGGCCCTGTTCCCTGTTCTTTACGCTGGTTACCGCTATCAGCAAGCGAGCGGTGGCTTCTTCTTCCGCGCTGGAGCGCTGATCACGCCGGTGGCCAACATCGATGCGCATGCGGACATGAGCGGGAAGGTGGCATGGAACCCGGGCGTGAGCATCGGCGTCTCGTTCTGAGGCCGGACGCTGCAGGCGTTCAGCCCTTCGTAAGTTCCTTGAACACCTCCTCCAATCCGCGCTCGGACCGCTGGAGGGTAAGGACCTTCAAGCCCTTCTTCACGGCGAACTCGAACACGGCAGGCCGGATGTCGTTCGCCGCATCGAAGCCCAGCACCCAGGTGCGATCGCCTTCCTTCCGCACCTGTGCCACGCCGGGAATGTTGCGGAGCTCGTTCGCCGCAATGTCGCCATCGAACTCCACAAGCACGGCTTCCCGCGAAAGTCCGGCACTCCGCAGGTGAGCAGCGCTGTCGTCGGCCACAATGCGGCCCTTGTCGATGATGATCACCCGTGAGCAGATGGCCTCCACCTCCTGCATGATGTGCGTGCTCAGCATTACCGTCTTCTCGGTACCGATGCGCTTGATCAGCCCGCGGATCTCCTCCAACTGGTTCGGATCGAGCCCGCTGGTGGGCTCATCGAGGATGAGCACCTCGGGGTCGTGGATCATGGCCTGCGCGAGGCCCACGCGCTGGCGGTAGCCACGGCTCAGCTGGCCGATCTTCTTGTGTTGCTCGCGTTCAAGCCCCACCATGCCGATCATCTCCTTCACCCGGGCCAGCTTGTTCTCCAACTTGAAGATGCCACCCACGAACTCGAGGTATTCGCGCACGTACATCTCCGTGTACAGTGGATTGTGCTCCGGCAGATAACCCACGCGCCGACGCACCTCCAGGCTGTCCTCGCGCACATCAAAGCCGCAGACACTGGCCTCGCCGCTGGTCTGCGGGATGTAGCAGGTGAGCACCTTCATCATCGTGCTCTTTCCCGCGCCGTTCGGGCCCAGGAAGCCGACCACTTCCTTCCCGCCGATCTCGAAGGACACGTCGTTCAGTGCCTTCTGCTGGCCATAAAGCTTGGTGACATTGCGAACGCTGATGGACATGCTTGCCCGCCATGGCCCAAAGGCACCGGCGATCGGCACGAAGGTAGAGTCCTGTTCGCATGGGCACATGCCCACATGTTCGCATGGGTACACGGGCACATGTCCACCCCATCTTTGCAGCACCATGCAACACGGCCTCGTCATGCGTTCCACCGGCAGCCGCTACCTCGTGCGTGGCGAGGACGGCACGTTCCACGTTTGCGTGGCAAAAGGGAACCTGCGGATCAAGGGCTGGAAGAGCACCAATCCGCTGGCCGTGGGCGACCGGGTGGAATTCGAGCCGGCGGCGGAGATGGTCGGCACCGAGGTGGTGGGCACGATCAGCGGATTGCGCGAGCGCACCAACTACCTCGTTCGCCGTAGTGTGAACCTCAGCCATCACAAGCATGTGATCGCTGCGAACCTTGATCAGCTGTTATTGATGGCCACCGTGGCGCGCCCGCGCACCTCCTACGGCTTCATCGATCGCATGCTGGTCACAGCGGAAGCGTATCGCGTGCCGGCCATCCTGATCTTCAACAAGGTGGACGATTGCACGGAAGCGGACCTCGACCGGCTGGCGGAATACCAGGACACGTATGAAACAGCGGGCTATCGCACAGTGATCACCTCGGCGGTGAAAGGCATCGGTATTGATGAAATGCGTTCGATCATCGCGGGGAAGGTCTCACTGGTGGCCGGACATAGCGGCGTGGGCAAAAGCACCTTGATCAACGTCATCCAGCCGGACCTTGAGCTGCCCACCTTCGAGGTGAGCGAGGCCAGCCAGAAGGGCCAGCACACCACCACGTACGCGGAGATGTTCGAGTTGAGCTCACCCGCGAGCCATGAGCCACGAGCTACGAGCTTGCCACCGCTCGAAGCTCACGGCTCGAAGCTCGAGGCTCCCACCTTCCTCATCGACACACCGGGCATCAAGGGTTTCGGGCTGGTGGACATGAGCGCGGATGAGATCGTGGACCAGTTCCCCGAGATGTTCCGCCTGAAGAACAAATGCCGCTTCAACGACTGCAAGCACATCAACGAGCCGGGCTGCGCGGTGAAGGCGGCCGTGGAGAACGGCGACATCGCGGAAAGCCGCTACAACAGCTACATCGACATGGTGAACGGCGTAGAGGAGGAAAGCCCGTACCGACTGGATTGAACGAAGGCAAGATCAGAAAAAGAGAAGATGAGATGATCAGAAAATGGGAAGGCTTGATCGTGGTGGCGATGTTCGCCGTGGCCTGTCGCAGTTCGGCTCCGGTGGCGGTGATCACCCCCACCCCGCCTGCAGGACCCGAGTGGCGGCAGCAACTGGCGCAGCAGAGCGCCGATGCGGTGATCTACCAGAACACTTCGGCGGAGATCCATCGCCTGTACGACCAGTGCTATGAGCTGGCGCGCATCCGCTTGATGGAGAACCTGAGCATTCCGGATCCGCGTCCGCCAGCGGTGATCACGGACATCGATGAAACGGTGCTCGACAATTCGCCCTACCAGATCAAATGCGCCGCTCAAGGCCTCACCTACTCCCCGGACACCTGGGAGCAATGGGCGCTGATGGGCGCTGCGAAAGCCCTGCCCGGATCGCTCGAATTCATGCGCTTCGCACAAAAGCAAGGCTGCGAGGTGTTCTACATCTCCAACCGCAGCGCGGCCGAGAAGAACGCCACCATCAAGAACCTGTACGAACTCGGCTTTCCCGATGCGGATGACGCCCATGTGCTGTGCATGGACGCCACCACGGACAAGACCGAACGCCGCAGCCGGGTGTCCAAGAAATACAACGTGGTGCTGCTGCTCGGCGATCAGCTGCGCGATCTGGACGAGCGCTTCAAGGATCGCTCCACGGACTTCGGCCGCAACGTGCTCACCACGATGCAGGACACGTTGGAGCACTACTTCATCATGCTGCCCAACCCCATGTACGGCACCTGGCTGGATGCCGTGGCCGGCAAGGTGGATTCGATGAAGGTGGAAAAGAAGGCGGCGTTCTTCAAGGCCCATAGTTACTGATCATGCGCGCCGTGATCCAACGTGTGAGCGAGGCCAGTGTCACCATCGGTGGCCGGGAGCACGCACGGATCCGCCATGGGCTGTTGGTGCTGCTCGGCATCATGGTCGGCGATACGCAAGAGGACCTCGAATGGCTTACCGGAAAGATCGTGCGCATGCGCTTGTTCCCCGATGAGACCGGGGTGATGAACCTGGACATCAACGAAGCGAACGGTGAGCTGTTGCTCATCAGCCAGTTCACGTTATTGGCACAAACGGCCAAGGGGAACCGCCCCAGCTACATCCGCGCCGCGCGTCCCGAGGAAGCCATTCCGCTCTACCTGCGGGCCAAACAGCTGCTCAGCGAACTGTTGCATGGCAGGGTGCGCACAGGCGAGTTCGGTGCCGATATGCAGGTGTCGTTGATCAACGACGGACCGGTGACCATCGTGATCGACAGCAAGGTGCGGGATTGAGCCGGGCCACAGGAAAGGTCCTTAGTCTTGCAGCATGCTCCGTTCCTTATTCGCGCTCACGGTCCTTCTGCTGTTTCCACTGGCCGGTCAGGCATGGGGCCCCACAGGTCACCGCGCCGTAGGCCTCGTGGCCGAACAACACCTCACGAAAAAGGCCCGCAAGGCCGTAGTGCGCATCCTGGGATCGACAAGATCTGGCCATGGCGAGCACATGGATGGATGACATCCGCAGCGACCATGCCTTCGACTATACGCACGACTGGCATTGGGTCACGGTGCCCGACAGCAGCACCTATGCGCAAAGCGTGAAGAACCCCGAAGGCGATGTGGTGGAGGCCATCGAACGGATAAAAGCGATCCTGCGCAGCGACACGGCAACGATGGAACACAAGCGTTCGGCCTTGAGAATGCTCGTGCACCTCGTGGGCGATATCCATCAACCGCTGCACGTGGGCCGTGGTGATGACAAGGGCGGCAACGACTTCCAGGTGCGCTGGTTCAAGAACGGCAGCAACCTGCACCGGGTGTGGGACAGCGGTATGATCGATGAGCGAAAGCTGAGCTACACGGAACTGGCACACAGCATCGACCATGCGACTAGGAACCAGGTGAGCGCATGGCAACGCCACACGACCGTTGAGTGGACCGCAGAGGCCGTACTGCTACGTCCGCAACTTTACCCTGCTGAGAAGGGAGCGGACATCGGCTACGAGTACATGTACGCGAACTGGCCGACGGTGGAACAGCAACTATTGAAGGCCGGCATCCGCCTGGCCGGCGTATTGAACGAGCTGTTCCGCTGATCGCGAACTTTCACCCTGTGGAAAAGAACACCCCCCTCACCGCACTGCAAGCGCAGGTGGACAGCTGGATCAACACCACCGGCGTGCGCTACTTCAACGAGCTCACCAACATGGCCATGCTCACCGAGGAAGTGGGCGAAGTGGCGCGCATCATGGCCCGGCGCTATGGCGAGCAGAGCGAGAAGGAAAGCGACAAGGCAAAGGACCTCGGAGAGGAGCTGTCCGATGTGCTGTTCGTGCTGCTGTGCCTGGCGAACCAGACGGGCACGGACCTGCAGGCGGCCTGGGAGAAGCGGATGAAGGACAAGAGCGAGCGCGACAAGGACCGGCACACCGGGAATCCGAAGTTGCGCTGATCACTCCGCGGCCACGAGCAACCGACCTGTCCGGGACCAGTCGGCATCGCTGGCAACTACCGTGAAAACACCGCCCATGGGTCGCTGCAGCCGGATCCGCAATGCCGTGCCGTGCACTCCGATGCGATCGAAGTCAACAGCACGACCGAGCTCATCCATGATCACGATGGACGCGGAGCGCGCATGTTCCCCCAGCTCCACGTTCACCTCACCGCTCGTCGGGTTCGGCCAGCACTTCAACAACGGCGGGATCCAGTGCGCGCTTACCACATATGAGGTATGCGCGGAGCCGTCGTTGTCCACGCTCACCAGCCTGTAGTACGAATCACCTGCGAACGGGCTTGCATCCGTCAAGGCATAGTGCCGCTGGTCGATCGAGTTGCCCGCTGCTGCCGTCCTGCCCAGTTCATGCCAATACAGGCCATCGGCGCTGCGCTCAACGATGAAATGCGATGTGTTGTGCTCGGTGGCAGTGGTCCATTTCACGTCAATGGACATCTGACCCGGCACTGCGTAGAGCTCGATCAGCTCCACCGGCAGGATGATGGGGTTGCAACTCACCACGGCAGTACCGCCGAAGACCAGCGGCACCACGGTGCTCACCGAGCTCCAGTTGCTGAAGCAGATGATGTACCGCTGTCCGGCGAGAACGTTCAACGGCGTTTCATAATTCTCCGGCACACCACCCGCAGGCACGGTCGCGGCAAGGCCGGTGCCGCCATAGGAGGCATAGTTCCAATTGCACCGGATGGGTGCGATGGTGTTGGCCAGGATCGAAGAGCAGGTGGAGGACGTGTAGGGGAACATCGTCCAGTCGTAGAAGCCCGATTGTGATCCGTTCGCGCCCAGGGTGAACTCCAACGAACCGCCGACCGCGATGTTCACGACCATCCACGTGGTATTGATCTCCTGACCCATCAAGCATCCATAGTGGTCCGTTCCCCACGGGCTCATCATACCGTCTCCCCAGTAATACTCTGGATTGCTCGTGGAACCGAGCGCCGGTATCTCCCATATGGAACCCCAGCCGTTGGGATCGATGGTGAAGTTGAGGTTGGTGCATACGTTGACCGCTTGGGGACAATCGCTCGCGGTGATCGTCGTGGGCACCGTGCAAGGTCCTGTGATCCCCAGCGGCACCGCGACATTCCCGGTGGTGCCCGTGGTGAGCGTACCGCTGGCCACGGTCACGTTCAAGGCATTCTTCAAGGTCCACGTGGCGCCGTTCCAGCCGTTGCCCACGGCATCGAACATCTGCATGATGTAGCAACCCGTATCGAGGCACATCTGTACGGTCGATGGGGCTCCGCCTGATGCATAGTTGACGCCCATGCTCATGAAGTTCCATGTGATATCCGCAGGCGCGGTCCCACCGGTAACGCTCATGGTATACGTGGAGCATGTGCCGGTGGAACACCCGCCACCGATGGAGATGAGCGAAGTGGCGAAGCCGCCGGTGACCATGGTACCCGAGGAGATCACCGTGTTCGATCCGTTCACGAATGAATACGTGGCGCCGTTCCAGCCGTTGCCAAATGCATCGTACATGTACAACGTGTAGCACTCGGGTGGCAGGCAGAGCGGCACGCTGGAGGGCGCGCCACCCGCGGCGACCAGCATGAACGAGGGATCATACAACTCCCAGGATACATCGACGGGAGCGCTGCCACTGCTCACGTTCATGGTGTAGGGCGAACAAGGTCCGCATCCGGCGCCCAGGATCACCTGGCGCGCGGCGTAGGAACCATTGGCCATGGTGCCGGTGGCCTCCACGGCGTTCGTAGCCACATTCGTAATGGTATAGGTGGCGCCGTTCCAGCCATCACCGGCAAAGTCCCACAGATACATGGTGAAGCATCCATCGGGAATGCAAAGGGTGATGTCCTCTGGCGCAAAGCCACCAGCGACGAAGTTGCCCAGCTGATCATAGACCTCCCAGTAGATATCAGCCGGGGCACTGCCCGGGGTCACCACGATATGATGGTCCGTGCAACCACCTCCGCTACACCCACCGCCAAGGTTCACCTGGGTCTGCCCGAAACCACCCGCTGACAGCGTCCTGTGGCCACTACGGTGGTGGTGTTCTCGAAGACGATGGAGAAGCTGCCGCCGTTCCAGCCGTTGTTCCCATCATCATACATGTACATCGTATAGCAGCCGTCCGGCAGGCACTCACCCGTGTTCTCCGGAGCATCGCCGAACGCCACAGTGAAACCGAACTCGTCCACCAGCTCCCAATGGATCTCCGATGGCGCTGTTCCGCCACCCACGATGACATCATAGCTCGTGCACTGCGCCACCGATGGTCCAGCCCCCGTTCCGGCGAGTGCCAGCAAAGCCACGATCCGTATGCTGCGCTTGTTCATCATTTGTGGATCTCCAATTCCGCACAATGGTCAGCATCCAACGGATGGAAAGGTTCATCCGTTCTGGGGGTGCGGGACCAACATCCGATCCGTACTCCCATCGGCTTCAACAGCTGTTGCAACTGTGCTTCGCTGATGGGGCTGTCGGCGCGGACGAATAGGAAAAGGTTCCGGGAATGAAGGTCCGTGCGTGAAAGAAGCACACCCTGCAGACCGTTCAGGATGATGTCGACGTGATGTGCCTGCTGAGCGGAATGAAGACCGAACACAGCAGCTTGAATACGGTCCATCGGACCCGGATCTTGGGCCTGAAGCGATAAGGACGAATAGGGCACGGCCATCGTCAATAGGACACACAGATACAATACCCTTGACTTCATACCTAAAAGTAGGTGAGGCCAGCCGGCGGTAACATGACGATCATCACGATCCCCCTTGCAATGCGGACGAACCGGGATGACCGCGGGATGAATACCCGTCAGGATGGACAGGGCAGCCTACTTCACCGCCTCCACGTAGATGCTCTCCGGCCTTCGCCCTTCCTGGTCGAGCAACAAGCGCGGATCACGCCCTGCGCGGAATCCGACACGGTTGATATCCTTGAAGCCCGCCTCGCGCATGCTGCATCTCCAGCGTTTCAAAGTCGATGAGCGTCTGATGCGTCACGTGGTGGTAGATCCAGTCGAGCGCCTGCATGCCCGTGCGGTGGCCGCGTTCCTGCATGAAGGGGGTCGGGGTCCTGTTCGCGCGCCATTTCACGTAGGCATCCACGTACAGCTCGCTGTCGCAGAAGCTGATGCGCAGGGTACCGCCGGGTTTCAACACGCGGTGCATCTCACGCAGGTTGGGCACGAACCATTCACGCGGAAGTCCGTCGATGCAGTGCTCGCAATAGATCCCGGTGAAACGGTCCGCCGAAAAGGGATAAGGCTTGCGCAGGTCCCAGCACACGTCCACGCCGGGGCACCAGTGCCAGTCGAGGTTCACGAAGCCTTCCACCGGGTACAGTCCGCACCCCACGTTCAGGAGCGATGCACTCGGCCGCACGCTTGCTGAAGAGGAAGCGTTTGTTCCGGATGATGCGCGATACGATGCGCTGCACCTTGGCATAGGACCAGATGGAGCGCGAAGCGGAGATATCAGTGACGGCCATGCGCGGGTGCCGAAGATAGATGCGCGTTGGATCGGCTCAGAGATAACGTAGCACCTGCTCAACGACCTTGCCGGTCGCACCCATGCGCTCGCGCACAAAACGGGTCGCCGCCTCGCTGGCGTTGCGCAGCGCATCAGGCTCATCCAACAATCGCTTCAGCACCGCGTGCAGTTCATCTGCATTCTTCACCTCGAAGCCGGCACCCGCATCGATGAAGCCTTGCGCTTCGGCGAACTTGCCGTGTGCTTGGGTCCGAAGATCACGGGTTTACCCCAGGCCGCCGCTTCGAGGAGGCTGTGGATCCCGTCTCCGAAGCCGCCACCGACGTAGGCGATGTCGCCATAACGGTACAACCGCGCGAGCACGCCCATGCGGTCCACCACAACCGTACGTATGCCCGGCGGAAGTCCATGGCCTGTTGCCACAGCACGTTCAAGCTCGCTCCACAAGGCCAGCGGTTTCGGAAAGTCCGCTTCCACGGATGCGAGATGGCCATCGAGCAGTTCATGCGGAGCGATAAGGATGCGCGGGCTTGGTACGCACCTTGGCCAGCGCCTTGAGCAGCAAGGCCTCATCCGCAGGCCAGGTGCTTCCACACACGAGCACGGGCGCCGTCCTCCGCCGCAACAAAAGCGCGGGCAGGTGGCAGCTCCTCGCTCGCCGCGACGATCGCCGCCACCCGGTCGAAGCGCGTGTCGCCGCTCACGCTCACGTTCTTCACGCCAATGCCCGCAAGCAGCTCGCGCGAGCGCTCATCCTGCGTGAAGATGTGCGTGAAGCAATGGAGCATGGCATGCCAGGTGCCACCATACCACGAGAAGAAAGGCTGGTCCGGCCGGAAGATCGCGCTCACCAGAAATAGCGGCACCTGCCTGCCATTTAAGGTCTGCAGATAGTGGTACCAGAACTCGTACTTCACGAAGATGGCGGCTCGCGGTGCGATCAGCTGTACAAGTCGATCCGCGTTGGCGGCGGAATCCGCGGGCAGGTAATCCACATGCGTCGCGAGCGGATAGTCCTTGCGCGCCTCATAGCCGCTGGGGCTGAAGAACGTGACCAGCACCGGCAGATCGGGTCGTTGCGCCTTGATCGCCTCCAGCACCGGCCGGCCCTGCTCGAACTCGCCTACGCTGGCGCAGTGCATCCACAGGCACCCGCGCAGGGCCTCACGCTTTGCCGACAGCCGCTCCCACACGCCTTCACGCCCCTTCACCCAGGCGCGGGCCTTGGGGTTCCAGCGAGCGGCGATGCGGATGCCCGCATGGTACAACCCGATCGCAGCGGAATAGAGCGCGGGCATCGGGTCAGTAAAAGCGGTCGTCGCGGGCCTTGTAGATGGGCAGCGTCCAGCCGAAGCGCAGGCCATTGAGGCCGTCCACGCGCTGGGCATCATCGGTGCGACCCGTATCGAAGTTGTAGGGCCGCAGATTGTGCGTGAAACCCAGGTTCAGTTCGAATCCCACCATGAAGTTCACCAGCCGCCTGTTACCGAAATGCTGGTAGCCCATGAAGAACATCGCGGCAGGTCCGGCCGTCAGGCGGTCGTACCCCTTCAGGTAGTCGCCTTCCAGCGCTGGCACCACATTGTTCTGGGTCTCGATCCGCACCTTATGACGCAGGTAACCGCCGCCCAGCTTCAGCAGCAGTCCACTGTTGGGGTTGGGCCCGGCCACGGGGATGATCTTGCCGGCGACGAGCATCACGGTGTATCCGCGTTCGTACAGCAGCACCGTAGCGGGCTGGCCGTCCTGGTCCACGATGTCGCCGTTGTCGGCGATCAACTGGTTCAGCATCGCGTTGTCGTTCACCCTGTTCCCCATGATGAATGACCCTTCGGCGCCCAGGTAGTAGTTGCTGCGGAACTTCACGCCGGCACTGAGGCCGATGTTGCTGTTGGGCCCGAAGCGGATCCCCATGTCGCCCTGCGGAAGCTGATAGGCGTAGCTTACTGTAACGGGTACGATAACAATGGACGTATCCCGGATGCCATACTGCGCGTACAAGTTGTTCTGCGCCAAAGCAACGAGCAGCACGAGGAGGAATGAAGAACGCATGGGAGCGCGAAAATAGGCCGGTCCGCGGCTGGGAAGGCTTACTGGGTCCGCGACCGGTTGAGGTCAACCAGGTACGGGGAGCCGGAAGCACGGCCACCGCCGAAGGATATCTTCGCGCCCGCTCCTCCGGAACGGAGGCCCAGGCCTGATGCCCATGGAAACTGCCGCTGCGATGAAACCCATTCAAATGGTCGACCTGGTCGGCCAATACCAGAAGATCAAACCGGAGGTGGATGCTGCACTTCAGCGTGTCATCGATACCGCCGCATTCATCAACGGTCCGGAGGTGAAGGAGTTCGAGAAGGAACTGGCCGCGTACCTCGGGGTGAAGCACGTGATCGGCTGCGCCAACGGCACCGATGCCCTGCAGATCGCCATGATGGCATTGGACCTGAAGCCGGGCGACGAGATCGATCACCTGCTCATTCACCTTTGTGGCCACGGTGGAAGTGGTGGCGCTGCTGGGCATCACGCCCGTCTTCGCCGACGTGCTGCCCGGCACCTACAATATCGACCCGGAGGACATCCGGCGCAAGATCACCCCGACGCACCAAAGCCATCGTGCCGGTGCATCTGTTCGGCCAGAGCGCCGACATGGACGCCATCATGGCCATCGCGAAGGAGCACAAGCTCGTCGTGATCGAGGACAACTGCCAGGCCGTGGGCAGCGACCACACCTCCGCCAACGGCACCCGCCGCAAGTCCGGAACGCTCGGGAACATCGGCACCACCAGCTTCTTCCCCAGCAAGAACCTGGGCTGCTATGGCGATGGTGGAGCGCTCTTCACCAACGATGACGAACTGGCGAAGAAGCTGCGCCGGGTATGCAACCACGGCAGCGAAGTGCGCTACTACCATGAAGTGGTGGGCGTGAACAGCCGCCTCGATGCCATGCAGGCCGCAGTGCTCCGTGTGAAGCTGCGCCACCTGGATGAATACGACGCCGCCCGCAACGCGGCCGCAGCTCAGTACGACAAGGCGTTCGCAGGCATGGTGCACATCATCACGCCGCAGCGAAGCCCCTACAGCACGCATGTGTTCCACCAGTACACCCTGCGTGTGACGGGCGGGCACCGCGACGGTCTGAAGAAGCACCTCGAAGCGAACGGCGTGCCCTGCATGATCTACTACCCCGTGCCCTGCCACCTGCAGAACGCCTACCGCAGCGAGCGCTTTCCGGCAGGATCGCTCCCGTGACCGAACAGCTCACCAACGAAGTGCTCAGCCTCCCCATGAGCACCGAACTCGACAACGACCAACTCGCTCACATCACCACGACGGTGAAGAGCTATTTCAACCTGTAAATCGCCAGAGCAGGCGCTCGCCCGCTCGCCCCGAACCATGAACATCGCAGTAGTAGGAACAGGATACGTCGGCCTCGTGACCGGCACGTGCTTCGCAGAGACCGGCAACCACGTGGTATGTGTGGACATCAACACCGAGAAGGTGAAGATGATGAAGGAGGGCAAAGTGCCCATCTACGAGCCGCACCTTGACGTGCTCTTCGAGCGGAACATCCGCCAGGGTCGACTCGAATTCACCACGGACCTGGCCACCGCACTGGAGAAGGCACAGATCGTCTTCCTCGCGCTGCCCACGCCTCCCGGCGAGGATGGCAGTGCCGACCTCAGCTACGTGTTGAACGCCGCCGCCGACATCGGCAGGCTGATGAAGGATTACAAGGTGCTGGTGGACAAGAGCACGGTACCCGTGGGCACGGCGGAGAAGGTGACCGAGGCCGTGAAGAAGTTCGCGAAGGTGGACTTCGATGTGGTGAGCAACCCGGAGTTCCTGCGCGAAGGCTTCGCGGTGGACGACTTCCTGAAACCCGACCGCGTGGTGGTGGGCACCAGCAGCGAACGTGCACGCAAGCTCATGGAGGAGCTGTACAAACCCTTCGTGCGCCAGGGCAACCCCATCATCTTCATGGACGAGCGCAGTGCCGAGCTCACGAAGTACGCGGCCAACGCCTTCCTGGCTGCCAAGATCACCTTCATGAACGAGATCGCGAACTTCTGCGAGGCCGTGGGCGCCGATGTGGACAAGGTGCGCATCGGCATGGGCAGCGACACGCGCATCGGCAAGCGCTTCCTGTTCCCCGGTATCGGGTATGGCGGCTCATGCTTCCCGAAGGACGTGCAGGCCCTGGCCAAGAGCGGCAAGGAGGCCGGCTACGACTTCCAGATCATCGAAAGCGTGATGAAGGTGAACGAGGAGCAGAAGACCGCCCTCATGCCCAAGATCAAGAAGCACTATGGTGGCAGCCTCAAGGGCAAGCACTTCGCCATGTGGGGACTGGCCTTCAAGCCGGACACCGACGACATCCGCGAAGCACCGGCGCTGTACATGATCGACGCGCTCCGCGCCGAGGGCGCCACCGTGGCCGCCTTCGACCCCGAGGGCATGAAGAACGTGCAGAAGATGAAGGGCGACATCATCCGTTACGCCCATGATGAATACGACTCGTTGAAGGATGCCGACGCCCTGATCATCTGCACCGAGTGGGCCGAATTCCGCACACCGGACATGGAGCGTGTGAAGAGCGCATTGAAGAAGCCCGTGATCTTCGATGGCCGCAATCTCTACGAGCTCGATTCCATGAAGGAGAAGGGCTTCACCTACGTGAGCATCGGACGCAACGTGGTGAACGCTTAATACGTCCGCACCGACCATCACTCACGTACCGTCGACCCCCATCGGGTCGACATACCCAACCAACATGGCCAAGAAGAAGACGAACACTCCCGCCAAGGCCGTATCCAAAAAGGCAGCGCCCAAGGCCAAGGAACGCGTGCTCATCACCGGTGCCGCCGGCTTCCTTGGGTCGCACCTCTGCGACCGTTTCATCAAGGAAGGCTACCATGTGATCGGCATGGACAACCTGATCACGGGGCGCCTGAAGAACATCGAGCACCTGTTCAAGCTCGCCGACTTCGAATTCTACAACCACGACGTAAGCACCTTCGTGCATGTGCCGGGCGACCTGAAGTACATCCTGCACTTCGCCTCGCCCGCATCGCCGATCGACTACCTGAAGATCCCGATCCAGACGCTGAAGGTGAGCTCGCTGGGCACGCACAACCTGCTTGGGCCTGGCGAAGGCCAAGGGCGCGCGCATCCTGGTGGCCAGCACCAGCGAGGTGTACGGCGATCCGCAGGTGCATCCGCAAACGGAGGACTATTGGGGCCACGTGAACACCGTGGGTCCGCGCGGTGTGTACGACGAGGCCAAGCGCTTCCAAGAGGCCATCACCATGGCCTACCACACCTATCACGGCGTGGAGACGCGCATCGTCCGCATCTTCAACACCTACGGTCCGCGCATGCGACTGAATGACGGTCGTGTGTTGCCAGCGTTCATCGGTCAGGCCTTGCGCGGCGAGGACCTCACCATCTTCGGCAAAGGCAACCAGACGCGCAGCTTCTGCTACGTGGATGACCTGATCGAAGGCATCTACCGCCTGTTGAAGAGCGACTACGCCGGTCCGGTGAACATCGGCAACCCGGCGGAGATCACCATCAAGCAGTTCGCCGAGGAGATCGTAAAGCTCACAGGCACCAAGCAGAAGCTGATCTACAAGCCGCTTCCGCAGGACGATCCCATGCAGCGCCAGCCGGACATCACGCTGGCCAGGAAGCTGCTGAAGTGGCAACCGAAGGTGAGCCGCGCCGAAGGCTTGAAGATCACCTACGCCTACTTCAAGAGCCTCTCCGCCAAGGAACTGCACGAGAAGGACCACAACACCTTCGAGGGCTACGCGCGGAAGTGATGCCGCCTGCCTCCCACCCACCGTTCGCTGAAGGCGTGCCTGCACCAAAGCATCGCCCGGCCGAGGAGAAAGCCCTCGTACCCCTGCGCATCGCGGGGGTACCCGAGCACTTCAACCTGCCGTGGCACCTCGGCTTGGAGCGCCGCGCGTTCGTTCGCGCCGGTGTGGAACTGAAGTGGCGCACCGTTCCGGAAGGCACCGGGGCCATGTGCAAACTGCTGCGCAACGGCGAGGTGGACATGGCCGTGCTGGTGATGGAAGGCGCGGTGAGCGACATCCTGGGCGGCAACCCCAGCCGCATCGTTTCGCAGTTCGTGGATACGCCGCTCACATGGGGCGTGCATGTGGGCGCGCACACCACGCTTGAAGACGCCGGCTGACCTGAAGGGCGTTCCTTTTGCGATCAGCCGCTTCAACTCAGGCAGCCACCTCATGGCCCTGGCCTATGCGCGGCAGCATGGGTGGTCACCAACGGAGAAGGACTTCATCGTGGTGAACGATCTGAAAGGTGCGCGTCGAGCGGCTCAAGAGCAGCGAGCCGGTCGTATTCCTCTGGGAGAAGTACATCACCGCAGCACATGTGCACAGTGGCGAACTGCGACGCGTGGATGAATACCGCCCCACCTGGCCCTGCTTCGTGGTGGTGGCGCGCAACGAGGTACTCGAAGCGCACAGCAAGGAGATCGGGCTAACGCTGAAAGTGGTGCGCGATCAGGCCCGCGGGCTGATGGCGAAGAAGACGGCACCTGAAATGATCGCCCAGCGCTACGGACTCAAACTGCCCGATGCCCGCGAGTGGTTCGCCGGGGTTCGGTGGAATGTGGCGGGGGGGGTGGATGACGCGGGTATTCAGGCTGTTTGCTCGGTACTTCAGGAGGTCAGTATGATCGACCCGATCCCCCGGGAACCGTGGCCCAGAAGCAGGTGGCGCAGCCGCTCTGAACAACGACCCCCCCTCCTCCGTTCCGGAGTTGCGATCGCGCACCAGCCCGTGCGGCGGCCTACCTGCGAGCTTTCCAGCCTAACCGGTCGGATCCCGCTACCCGGCCTTCGGTACATTCGCAACCCTTCTCCGGCCCGGTGTTCATGGTCACATGCGCACATGGCCCCATGAGCACATGGACTACATCGCACACCCCACTGCTGTCATCGACGACGGCTGCGACATCGGCAACGGCACGCGCATCTGGCACTTCAGCCACATCATGCCGGGCTGCGTGCTGGGCGAGAACTGCAACATCGGGCAGAACGTGGTGATCAGCCCGGGCGTGAAACTGGGCCGCAACGTGAAGGTGCAGAACAACGTGAGCATCTACACGGGTGTGGAATGCGAGGATGACGTGTTCCTCGGTCCGTCGATGGTCTTCACCAACGTCATCAACCCGCGCAGCGCGGTGAACCGGCGGGGGGAATACCTTCGCACCCTCGTGAGAACAGGGGCTTCCATCGGCGCCAACGCCACCATCGTCTGTGGGCATGATATCGGCCGCTTCGCCTTCATCGGCGCGGGTGCCGTGGTCACCAAGGAAGTGCCCGACTATGCGCTGGTGGTAGGCAACCCCGCACGCCAGATGGGCTGGATGAGCGAATTCGGCCACAAACTGAAGTTCGATGCCACCGGCGAAGCCTCCTGCCCCGAGAGCGGCCAGCGCTACAAGTTGGAGAACGGAAAAGTGACGCGTATCGCCTGAACCATGAGCGCCGAGAGAAAGGTCAAATTCGCCGTGGTGGGTTGCGGCCATATCGGCAAGCGCCACGCCGAGATGGTGAAACGCCATCCCGAGGCCGAATTGCTGGCCGTATGCGACCCGGGTCCGAACGAGGTGACCAAGGCAGACCAGTTCGGTGTGCCGGTGTTCTCGGACCTGGACACCATGCTGCGCGACGTGCCGGGCATCGAGGTGGTGAACGTGTGCACCCCGAACGGCCTGCATGCCAGTCAGAGCCTGAAAGCGCTGGAGGCGCACAAACATGTGGTGTGCGAGAAGCCCATGGGCCTGAGCAAGGCGGAGTGCGAAGAAGTGCTGTACAAGGCCCTGCAGGCGCACCGCACCGTGTTCGGCGTGATGCAGAACCGCTACTCCCCGCCCAGCCAGTGGATCAAGAGCGTGATCGACGACAAGCTGCTCGGCGATGTCTTCATCGTGCAGGTGAACTGCTACTGGAACCGCGACGAACGCTACTACAAAAAAGGGGGTTGGAAAGGCCGTCAGGACCTCGATGGCGGCACGCTCTTCACGCAGTTCAGCCACTTCATCGACATCATGTACTGGCTCTTCGGCGACATCACCGACATCCAGGCCAAGTTCGCCGACTTCAACCACGCGGGCCTCACGGAATTCGAGGACAGCGGGCTGGTCACGTTCAACTTCGTGAACGGCGGCATGGGCTGCATCAACTACAGCACCTCGGTGTGGGACAAGAACCTGGAGAGCAGCCTCACCGTGATCGGCAGCCAGGGCAGCGTGAAGATCGGGGGGCAGTACATGGACCAGGTGGAGGTGTGCCACATCAAGGACTACACCATGCCCGTGCTGGCACCCACCAACCCCGCCAACGACTACGGCGCATACAAGGGCAGCGCCAACAACCACAGCTACATCATCGAGAACGTGGTGGACACGCTGAAAGGCCGCACCACCCTCACCACCAACGCCCTCGAAGGCCTGAAGGTGGTGGACATCATTGAACGCATCTACAAGCTCAGGAAATGAACCTCTACGAACGACTGCTGAAGAAGGACGCCAAGCTGGCCGTGATCGGCCTTGGTTATGTGGGACTGCCGATCGCGCTGGCCTTTGCGCGCAAGATCAAGGTGGTGGGCTTCGACATCAACCAGAAGCGGGTGGACATGATGCGCCGCAACGAGGACCCCAGCAATGAGCTCGCGGCCGAGGACTTCAAGGGCTGCGACATCCACTTCAGTGCCGACCTCAACGACCTGCGCGATGTGGAGTTCTTCATCGTGGCCGTGCCCACGCCGATCGACGACCAGAACATCCCCGACCTGAAGCCCCTGCTCGGAGCCACGCGTACCGTGGGCCAGGTGCTGAAACAGAATGATTACGTGGTGTACGAAAGCACCGTGTATCCCGGCTGCACGGAGGAGGACTGCGTGCCCTTGCTCGAGAGCCTCAGTGGCCTGAAGTACATCTCCGACTTCAAGGTGGGCTACTCGCCCGAACGCATCAATCCGGGCGACAAGCAGCACACGTTGAGCAGCATCGTGAAGGTGAGCAGCGGTTGCGATCCCGAGAGCGCGGAGATCATCGCCAAGGTGTATGAGCTGGTGGTGGCCGCGGGTGTGCACCGGGCCACGAGCATCAAGGTGGCCGAGGCCGCGAAGATCATCGAGAACACGCAGCGCGACGTGAACATCGCGCTCACCAACGAGCTTTCGATCATCTTCAACAAGATGGGCATCAACACCTACGATGTGCTGGAGGCCGCGGGAACGAAGTGGAACTTCCTGAAGTTCCAGCCGGGCCTCGTGGGCGGCCACTGCATCGGCGTGGACCCCTACTACCTGGTATACAAGGCGAAGGAGCTCGGCTACCATGCCCAGATCATCGACAGCGGCCGTTACGTGAACGACAGCATGGGCGGCTACGTGGCCAAGCAGACCGTGAAGAAGGTGATCGCCGCAGGGAAGAACCCCGCCGAAAGCCGGGTGCTGGTGATGGGCGCCACCTTCAAGGAGAACGTCACCGACATCCGCAACAGCAAGGTGGCCGACGTGGTGCGCGAACTGAAGAGCTTCAGTTGCCAGGTGGACGTGGCCGACCCGCACGCCGATAGCGCCGAGGTGAAGCACGAGTACGGTTATGACCTCGTGGGCGAGATGAAGGGTCCGTATGATGCCATCATCGTGGCCGTGAACCACACCGAATACGCCAACAAGGACGAAGCCTGGTTCAAGCAGATGCTCACTCCGAAAGGTGTGCTCGTGGACCTCAAAGGCATCTACCGGAAGAAGGTGAAGGATGTGAACTACTGGAGCCTCTAAATGCCTTCCACCGCAACGACGCAAGGACGCAACGGGTCCGCAACGAAATACGAACGTAGCGTTGTCGTGGCGCCGTGGCGTCGTGGCGGTTAGAACATGAGCACACACCGTACCCTCCTCATTACCGGCGGTGCCGGCTTCATCGGCAGCCATGTGGTGCGTCTCTTCGTCCGGAAATACCCGCACTACCGGATCGTCAACCTGGATGCGCTCACCTACGCAGGCAACCTCGAGAACCTGCGCGACATCGAGAACGCACCCAACTACACGTTCATCAGGAAGGACATCCGGGATGCACAGGCCATGATGGATCTGTTCAAGGAGCAGGACATCACCGATGTGATCCACCTGGCCGCCGAAAGTCACGTGGACCGGAGCATCAGCGATCCCATGGCCTTCGTGGAAACGAACGTGGTGGGCACGGCGAACCTGCTCAATGCCGCACGGGAGGCATGGAAGGGATCGTTCGAGGGCAAACGGTTCTACCATGTGAGCACGGACGAGGTGTACGGCTCATTGCACCATGGCGGCTTCTTCACCGAGGAAACACCGTACGACCCGCAAAGCCCCTATAGCGCGAGCAAGGCGGCCAGCGACCACTTCGTGCGGGCCTACGGCAACACATACAAGTTGCCCTTCGTGCTGAGCAACTGCAGCAACAACTACGGAAGCCATCAGTTCCCCGAGAAGTTGATCCCGCTCATGATCAACAACATCGTGCACAACAAGCCGCTGCCGGTCTATGGCAAGGGCGAGAACGTGCGCGACTGGTTGTGGGTGGAGGATCACGCGCGGGCCATCGAGGTGGTGTTCCACACCGGCGTGATCGGGGAGACGTACAACATCGGCGGGCACAACGAGTGGAAGAACATCGACCTGGTGCAGTTGCTCTGCGGCATCATGGACACGAAGCTCGGACGCGCGCCGGGTGATAGCGCCAGGCTCATCACCTACGTCACGGACCGCGCCGGGCATGACCTGCGTTACGCGATCGACGCAACGAAGATCAAGCGCGACCTGGGCTGGGTGCCCAGCATCACCTTCGAGCAGGGCCTCGACCGCACGGTGGACTGGTATCTGGGGAACGGCCCTTGGATGGAGCACGTGACCTCCGGCGCTTATCGCGATTACTACGAGGGGCAATACACCAAGCGCTGACATGGGCTTCTTCAGCAAGTTGTTCGGTCCTTCGCAGCCGGCCATGGGGCCGGCGGACCTGAGCGTGCTGAAATGCGATGTGCACAGCCACTTCATACCGGGCATCGACGATGGTGCGCAAACGGTGGAGCAGAGCATTGAGCTGATCAGCGCCATGCACGAGCTGGGATACACCAAGGTGGTGACCACCCCCCATGTAATGGCCGATGGTTACCGCAACACACCGGAGATCATCCTGGGGGGGTTGGAAAAAGTGCGCAGCGAACTACGTGCACGGTCCATTCCCGTGGAGATCGAAGCGGCGGCGGAGTACTACCTGGACCATGAGCTGGAGGTCCGGGTAAAGGAGCGCACGGTGCTCACCTTCGGCAACAAGCTCCTTCTTTTCGAACTGCCCTTCATCAGCGAGCCTGTGGTGTTGCTCAGCGTGGTGTTCGAAATGCAGACAGCAGGATACAAGCCGGTGCTTGCGCATCCTGAACGCTACCAGTTCTGGCATGTGGACATGAGCATGCTGGAGAAACTGAAGGACCGCGGCGTTCTCTTCCAGCTGAATACGATCGCGTTGATGGGTGCTTATGGCCCTTCGGTGAAAAAAGCTGCGGAGAAGATGATCGACCTGGGTTGGTACGAGCTGCTCGGCAGTGACTGCCACCGGCTGGACCATGTGGAGGCGATCAGGGCCACGCTCACAGAGCCGTATCTGCACAGACTGATCGCGAGCGGGAAGCTGATCAACGCTACCTTGTAGTGGGCCAGCAGCAACAACAACTGCTCGTTCCTTCCTGCTCTGCCACCCCATGAGCATTCCACGGGATCTGCGTTTTCGACTGGTGAAGGCGGCCGGTCGGCTGCTCCATCGCCTCATCCCTCTGGTGGACCTCCGCCGGGATCCGTTGCCCGCGCAAGTTGAACTGCTCCCTGCGCGAACGGTGCGATGGGATCGTTCACTCCTCACTTATGCCGGCCCGGAACCAAGCTGGTGGAATGGGAATGAATACACGCTGGACGCAGCCTTCCGTGTGGAGTTGAACGATGCCGAGATGATCGGCAAAGGGGTTGTGATCACCCATGCTGGCGCGGTGGTCCTTGAATCCACGCTGTTCCAGGAGAGCTACTTCCGACGCAGTCATGTGGAACATATGATCATCGGCCGCAAGCTCCTGCCCACGGAGCACTTCGAAAAGGTCATTCCGCTCACCAATTTCCTCGACATCAGTTATTTCCATTGGACGCTCGAAAGCCTGGGTCGCCTGATGTTCGTGAAGGACCTGCTGGGCGATCCAACCTGGAAGATCCTGATCGATGAACGTTCGGCAGGGTTCGTGCGCGGCACGATGGAGTTCCTCTTTGGCCTCGATGCATCCCGCATCGTAACAAGCCCGGCGAAACGCAAGCTGATGAAGCATTGCCTGATGGTAAGCAATCCGCACAGCCGCGATGCAGCGCACGGCAACGTGGAGGTGTATGCCCCCGAGCACATCCACTGGTTGAACCGCACGGGCCATGAGCGGATCGGCGGCCTTCGCGGAGAGCGTCACAACATCATCATCACGCGCCGCAAACAGCCTGGAAGGCACATCACGAATGAGGAGCTGATCCCTGAACGATATCCGCAGCTCAACTTTCGTTTTGTGGCGTTGGAGGACCTGTCCTTGCGAGAGCAGGTGGATCTCTTTGCCCATGCAGGCATCATCATCGGTGTTCACGGGGCAGGATTCACCAACCTGGTCTATGCCCGGGATGCCGCTGTGATCGAGCTGTACCCCACGCGGTTGCAGGAGAAGAACGCGGCGTATTTCGTGCAGATCACTTCCGCCCTCAGGTTACCACACCTGCTACTGCACTACCAAGGCTCTGGCGCTGCGCCGAACTGGAACATCACGCTGGGGGAGAATGAGTTCGACCAGTTCGATCGGTTCCTACGGGCGCATGGACGTATATGATCCAGCGGAGCACCGGGCTGCTCACCGAGCCCTACCTGCACAAGCTGATCGCGAGCGGGAAGCTGTTGAACGCATCGCTTTAGGGTGACCCCTACTGAACGACTACCCGCAGCGCTGTCGGTCGCTCGTTGCCGTTGGAAAGCAACACCACATAGACCCCCGAAGCCACGGAAGCAAGGTCCACCCGCGCTCCACTGGACGCCGGGCTCTTAAGAACCCTTCTCCACAAGACCCGACCATCGATGGCCATGAGCGTGAGTGTAAGCTCTGCTGATGCCCTGACCCAACCTTGATCATCCACGAATACCTGCAGTGAGCGAGAGCCAGGATCGTAAATGGCGTGGAGAGAATGCGCCTCTGCATGCTGATGTTCGTCGATGGCGGTGATGATGGTATCACAGGTGTTGTAGTACGGGTCCAAGTACTGTTGAACACCCGCACTGTCGTAGCATAGCAACAAGAGGCCTTGTTCACAGAAGTCGCACAGGCATTCCACCGGGTAGAACGGGTGCGTGGTGGAACCGACCCCTTCGATCCAATCCATGATCCCGAACGGTTGAAGGCTTCCTTCATTACACCGATCATACTTCATGTGGAATCGCCGCCTCGCTGTCCCGGACAACTGGACCGTATCAACGTTCTCAAGTACGAACATCGCGGTATCCGGTTCGACGTAGTCCATATTGAGGCCTGTGTAAACCGTATCGCCTATCACCATGGAATAGTCGTACATGAGGTATTCCTTGCTGGAGCAATTGGTATCCCTTCGCAGCCAGGTACGCTGACCTTCATTGCGGACATAGGTCGTTTCGTTGAACGACCCTCCAACGCTGTTGAAGGTGGTATATGAATGACCGCACATGCTCATGGTGCCACCGGACTGGATGGAATATGACTGGCACCATGTCCCAACGCCGTAGATACATGATAGCACGTTCCAATGGGGACCGTCCGATGCTACGGGAAAGGGCTGTTGTGCCGTCGATCCGATCGCAGCCGACACTGAAACGAGTAAACCGAATGTTCTGGCAAGCATGCTCTGAACGATGGACACCGCAAACCAAGGTATCGCTGCCTGCGCACACCCGGGGAATTATTCTCACTCAGGGTCTTACGCAGTGGACCCTGAGGCACATGGATGCGTGGATCATGGAACCTCAGGGTCCCGAGAATTGAGAAGCGCACAGCACGGTTGCGGAGACCCTGAGGGAGAATGAGGTATCCGCGGCACCGCCTCGGGCAAGAAGGCGGAAGAATGGGGCATCAGATCAGGGTCCATCGCACGAGACCCTGACGGACCTTCATCGGCAGCCTACGATCGGGAAGCGTGTGTTGGATTCCGAACGAGCTGGAGTCGCCGTACAATTGGATGACGCCAGTTGTTGGTAGTACTAGTTCCACGTAGCACATGTCTTCATCGCAGATGTAGTCCCAACTACCGATGGTCAGTGTGTTATCGGTGCCGGAAGTCTGCCACGTGCACACCTTTTCAGCATACAAGCTCAGGATAGGTCCGTTCGCTTGACCATCCCATGGTTTGCCATGAGTGCACTCATCGATCAGGTACTGCCCATACCACGCTTTGGCAGCCGAGCTTGAGTTGGGGTCATATGTAAAGAACCGTACAAGGAAGCATGTCCCTAAAATGGCCAGGAGAAGCGCTACATATCTGACAGGCTTTCGTCGCCACCAGATCACCACAGACAGCCAAGCTGCGAACGTGATGGCGAGAATAACGACAATGAAAAGCCCGATCCCGATCATGGCGGAACTGGACTACGCCGCGGCCGTCTCCAGCTCCTTGCTCACCTTCTTGAAGAGGCCCTGCAGCACGTTGCCGGGTCCCACCTCAATGACCTTCGTGGCGCCATCGACCAGCATGTTCTGCATGGTCTGTGTCCAACGCACGGGAGCGGTGAGCTGCGCGATGAGGTTGGCTTTGATCCGCGCGGGATCGGTGTGTGCGCGACCATCCACGTTCTGATAGATGGGGCAGCGCGGGTCCACGATGGGTGTGTAGGCGATCGCGGTGGCGAGCTCGGCGCGCGCAGGTTCCATCAGCGGGCTGTGGAAGGCGCCACCGACCTGCAACAGCAGTGCGCGCTTGGCACCGGCCGCCTTCAGGGCTTCACATGCGGCGTTCACCGCCTCCACCGAACCGCTGATCACCAGCTGACCGGGGCAATTGTAGTTCGCGGGGACAACAACACCCGGAATGTCCGCGCAGACCTCCTCCACCTTCGCATCGTCAAGGCCGAGGATCGCGGCCATGGTGCTGGGTTCCATCTCGCAGGCCTTTTGCATCGCATTGGCCCGCGCGGCCACCAGCTTCAATCCATCGGCGAACTCCATGGCGCCCGCGGCCACCAGCGCGCTGAACTCACCCAGCGAATGCCCGGCCACCATGGCGGGTTGGAACGCATCGCCCATCACCTTCGCCTTGATCGCGCTGTGCAGGAAGATGGCAGGCTGCGTTACGTTCGTCTGCTTCAGATCGGCCTCCGTGCCCCGGAACATCACCTCGGTGATGGCGAAGCCCAGGATGTTGTTGGCATGCTCAAAGAAGACACGTGCGTTGGCATCGGACTCATACAGGTCCTTGCCCATGCCGGGGAACTGGCTGCCTTGTCCGGGGAATACATATGCGGTCATGGAGGATGGAGATTGGCTCCTGCGGAGAGTGGCTGGACGTGCAAGCGGTCAGTGCAACCTGGAGCTGATGAGCTGGATGAACTCTTCGCGCGTTCGGTTGTCGGTGAGGAAGATACCTGTAAAGGCCGAGGTGGTGGTCACACTGTTCTGCTTCTGGATGCCGCGCATCTGCATGCACAAGTGCTGCGCCTCGATCACCACGGCCACACCGAGCGGGCGCAAGGCTGAATGCACACAATCGCGGATCTCATTCGTGAGGCGTTCCTGCACCTGCAACCTGCGGGCGAAGGCATCCACCACGCGCGGGATCTTGCTGAGGCCTACAATGCGCCCGGCGGGGATGTAGGCCACATGGGCCTTGCCGAAGAAGGGCAGCATGTGGTGTTCGCACATGCTGTACACCTCGATGTCCTTCACCACCACCATCTGGCTGTAATCCTCGGTGAACATCGCGCTCTTGAGGATGGCCGTGGGGTCGAGGTCATAGCCGTGCGTGAGGTACTGCAGCGCCTTGGCCACGCGCTCGGGCGTGCGCTTAAGCCCCTCACGCTGGGGATCCTCGCCGATGGCCTTCGAGGATCTCGCTCGATAATGCCCACCAATGCGCTTGAGCGTCTTCTGATCGTATTGGTCCACACGGGAGTAACCATCAATGGCATCCTCGGGACCCAGGTTGTTCTTCTTCGCCATGATCAGTTACCGTAATACTCCACGTGGTTGTTCTCGGTCTCCTTCACCTTCACGCAGTGCAGTTCGGCACCGAGGGAACGTACGGGACCTTGCAGTTGTTCCCAGATGGCGATGGCCAGGTTCTCCGTGCTGCTGTATCGGCCTTTCATGAACGGCACGTCCATGTCGATGTTCTTGTGATCCAGCTAGATCCACCGCGTGCTCGTGCATCAAGCGGCTGAGTGCGCTGAGGTCCACCACGAAGCCGGTCTCCTTGCTCGGCTCGCCTTTCACCGTGACCCACAGCTCGTAGTTGTGGCCGTGCCAGTTGGGATTGCTGCATTTGCCGAAGACCTCGAAGTTCTTCTCGAGGCTCCAATCGGGTCGGCTGAGCTTGTGCGCGGCACTGAAGCGTTCGCGGCGGGTGATGTGTACGAGGGCCATGGGCTTGAAAGGTCCGCAAATCTACGGAGGATGCGCTGCCGGGCCTGAGGGATGGCCACCGTCCACGCAGCCGGGCGCCATGCCCCTACTTTCGCACCCGGTCGGCGGCCCACATGGTCCGCGGGCGGAATGATGATCGTTGTAACAGGCGCGGCCGGTTTCATAGGAAGCTGCTTTGTGGGTGAGCTGCTGAAGGCGGGCTACACGGACATTGTGGCCGTGGACGACTTCGGGCGCGCCGACAAGGCGCCCAACCTGGAGGGGAAGAAGCTTACGGCCCGGGTGGAGCGCAACGCGTTCTTCGCGTGGCTTGATGCAAATGAGCGGTTCGTTCAATTCATCTTCCACCTCGGCGCACGTACGGACACCACCGAATTCGATCACCACATCTTCGATGAACTGAACGTGCGGTACAGCCAGCGCATGTGGGAGGCGTGCGTACGCCATGGCATCCCCTTGGTCTACGCTTCGTCAGCGGCCACATACGGAGGTGGTGAGCATGGATATGATGATGACCATGCCGTGATACCGGAGTTGAAGCCCTTGAACCCCTACGGCGAGAGCAAGCAGACCTTCGATGTGTGGGCCTTGGAACAAAAGGAAGCGCCGTACTTCTGGGCGGGCCTCAAGTTCTTCAATGTGTATGGCCCCAACGAATACCACAAAGGCCGCATGGCCAGTGTGGTGCTCCATGCCTTCAACCAGATCACCGCAACCGGAGGCATGCGGTTGTTCCGCAGTCATCGCCCCGACTACAAGGACGGCGAGCAGCTCCGCGACTTCGTGTATGTGAAGGATGTCTGCGCTGTGTGCCTCTGGTTGATGGAGCACCGCAGGCATTCGGCGATCTACAACCTGGGCAGCGGCAAGGCGCGCAGTTTTCTTGACCTTGCTCGCGCCACGTTCAGCGCGATGCACCGTCCGGAGAACATCACCTTCATCGATACGCCCGCCGACATCCGCGACAAGTACCAGTATTTCACGGAGGCGCGGATGGAGAAACTGCGCGCGGCAGGATATGAGCGTCCGTTCGCCACGCTGGAGGAAGGTGTGGCGGATTACGTGAGCGCGTACCTGAAGAACGGTCTTTACAACTGAAGGCCGAAAGGCCATGAGCGGATGAGCGGATGCCCTGGACCGCTCAGCTGAACGAATGTTCGTTCATGGGAACATGCGCGGAAAGTTCCTCGCGCAAGGCAAGCAGCTCGCGCCGGACACGCTGAAGTCGGCCCACAAGCTCAGGCACGTTATCCACCTGTTCACGCGACCCGCGCAACTGGTCCTTTGCCCCCTGTATGGTGAAGCCCTTGTCCTTCAACAACACCTGGATCTCACGCACCTTGGCGATGTCGTCCTTGGTGTACAGCCGATCACCCTTGCTCGTGCGCTTGGGCCGCAGCATGCCGAACTCCTTCTCCCAGTAGCGCAGGAGCGATGTGTTCACCTCCAACTGCTCGGCCACCTCGCCGATGGTCCAGTAGATGCGCTCGATCGTCTTCTCTTTCAGTGGCATGGGAGGGTGCTCACGGTATCCAACTCCGTCTAATGGATGCTAAAGTACGGATCAGTCGAACGATTGGCTGGCGTTGCGCGACTGTTCGATCATCCGCGCATACTCATCAGGCGTAAGGCTGTTGAACAGGTAGTTCGCGGGATCCACGGGTGTGCCGCCCTTGTGCACTTCGTAATGGAGATGCGGGCCGGAGCTAAGACCTGTGTTCCCCGACAATCCCACGAGGTCGCCACGCTTCACGCGCTGGCCTTTGCGCACCTTGACCTGTGAGAGGTGGGCGTACAACGTTTCATACCCGAAGCCGTGGTCCACGATCACATGCACGCCGAAACCGGTGGAGCTGTACTCGGCGAAGGTCACGCGGCCATCGCCTGCGGAATGCACCTCCGTGCCCACCGGGGAAGTGAAGTCCAGGCCCTGGTGCATCTTGTTGATCTTCAGAATGGGGTGCATGCGTTCGCCGAAACCGGAGCTCACCTGCGTAAGTTCATTGGGAATGGGCTGTATGCTCGGTATGCTGGCGAGCATTTCCTGCTTCCGCATGGCCAGCGTGGCCACTTCGTCGAACGACACACTTTGCACGTACAGCTGCTTCGCCAGCATGTCCAATCGCTTGCGCGTGCCGATCACCAGTTCGCTGCTCGCGTAGCCCTCGAGATTCTTGTACCGGTTCACCCCACCGATGCCCGCGCGTCGCACGTTCTGCGGAATGGGATCGGCCTCGAAGATCACGCGGTACACATTGTCATCCCTGCGTTCAATGTCGTACAACACGGATTCGATCTCGTTCAGGCGCTTGTTCACCAGATCGTACTGCACGGACAGTTGCTGGTTCTCGCGTTTCAGGGCGGCCTCCTTGGGTGAATCGATCCACTGGAAGGCCAGAAAAATGCCTGCGATGCCCAGCATCAGACCCGGCAACAGGGCCAGGGCCGTGCGCTTGGCCTTCTGCCACCCGCTGATGCGGATGCGCTCAAAGTTGAGCGTATCGGGATTGAAGCGGTACTTCAGCTCGGCCATGGGGGTGGCGAATTTACCCCAAGCGCGGCAATGGCGGTCGTCCCTTCACCTGTTCACACCATTTACCTTCGCCGCGCCTTTTCACCACCCATGCTCACATCCCGCGAGATCCGCCAGAAGTTCCTCGATCATTTCGCCCGCCACGGCCACACCATCGTACCCAGTGCACCGATGGTAGTAAAGGACGATCCCACGCTGATGTTCACCAACGCGGGGATGAACCAGTTCAAGGACCTCTTCCTCGGCAACCGCCCGGCGAAGCACAAGCGCATCGCCGACACGCAGAAGTGCCTGCGCGTTTCGGGCAAGCACAACGATCTGGAGGAAGTGGGCATCGACACGTACCACCATACGATGTTCGAGATGCTCGGCAACTGGAGCTTCGGCGACTACTTCAAGAAGGAGGCCATCGAATGGGCGTGGGAACTGCTGGTGAAGGAGTACGGGATCGATCCGGCGAACATCTACGTGACGTATTTCGGCGGCGATGAGGCCGACAAGCTGGCCGCCGACACCGAGACCCGCGACCTGTGGTTGCAGTTCATGCCCGCGGACCGCATCCTGCCCTTCAGCCGGAAGGACAACTTCTGGGAGATGGGCGACACCGGCCCCTGCGGCCCGTGCACGGAGATCCACGTAGATGTGCGCACCGCCGAGGAAAAGGCGCAAAAGCCCGGAAGGGACCTGGTGAACAACGACCACCCGCAGGTGATCGAGATCTGGAACAACGTGTTCATGCAGTTCGAGCGCAAGTCCGACGGCTCGCTGCACACGCTACCCGCACAGCATGTTGACACTGGCATGGGCTTCGAGCGCCTATGCATGGTGCTGCAAGGCAAGCGCAGCAACTACGATACCGATGTGTTCCAGCCGGTGATCCAAGCGATCGCAAAGGCCGCCGGTAAGAAATACGGTCGAGAGGAGAAGGCCGACATCGCCATGCGCGTGATCGCCGACCACCTGCGCGCCATCAGTTTCGCCATCGCCGACGGGCAGCTCCCGAGCAACACCGGCGCGGGTTATGTGATACGACGCATCCTGCGCCGCGCCGTGCGCTACGGCTACAGCTTCCTCGGCTTCAACGAGCCGTTCATGCACAAGCTGGTCCCCACGCTCGTCGGGCCAGATGGGCGACCAGTTCCCCGAACTGAAGAAGCAGCAGGGCATCGTGGAGAACGTGATGCTCGAAGAGGAGAAGGCCTTCCTGCGCACGTTGGAGCAAGGCACCAAACGCATCGAGCAGGCGCTGGCCGAGAGCAAGGGCACCCTGCCCGGCGACAAGGCCTTCGAGCTCTTCGATACGTTCGGTTTCCCCATCGACCTCACGCAGCTCATGGCGCGTGAACAGGGCCGCAGTGTGGACATGGAGGGCTTCGATGCGGAGCTGAAGAAGCAGAAGGACCGCAGCCGCGCCGCCACCGCCGTCACTACCGGAGATTGGGTAGAGCTGAAAAAGGGCGATACCGAATTCGTGGGATACGATGCGCTCAGCTAGTGCGGCCCACATCCTGCGCTACCGCATGGTCAGCGGCAAGGGTGGCGACCAATACCAGCTCGTGCTCGATCGCACGCCGTTCTACGCGGAAGGTGGCGGACAGGTCGGCGACCAGGGGTGGTTGATCCAGGGCGATGATCAGGTGGAGGTGATCGACACCAAGCGCGAGAACCAGTTGGTGGTCCACTTCACCAAGGAACTGCCGAAGGATGTGAACGCGAAGCTCACCGCGCAGGTGGACAGCTCACGCCGCAACCTCACCGCGCGCAACCACACCGCCACGCACCTGCTGCACCATGCATTGCGCAAGCACCTGGGCACGCACGTGGAGCAGAAAGGCTCGCTCGTGGCACCTGATCGCCTGCGCTTCGACATCAGCCACTTCGCCAAGGTCACTCCGGAGGAACTGGCCACGATCGAACGCGAGGTGAACGTCATGATCACGGACGACATCGTGTTCGAGGACAAGCGCAACGTGCCCATCGCGGAGGCGAAGGCCATGGGCGCCATGGCGCTTTTTGGTGAGAAGTACGGCGACAACGTGCGTGTGGTGAAGTTCGGCCCCAGCGTGGAACTGTGCGGTGGAACGCATGTGCCGCGAACGGGCGTGATCGGACCGTTCCGCATCGTGAGCGAGGGTGCCCTGGCGGCAGGTGTGAGGCGCATCGAGGCCATCACCAGTGTGGAGGCGGAGCGCATGATCAACGAGAAGCTGGCGAAGCTGGAAGCCATCAACGCTGTGCTGAAGAATCCCGCGGATGTGGTGCAGGCCGTGGAGAAGCTCGTGGAACAGAACGCCACCCTCTCCAAGGAACTGGAGAAGTTCGCCCGCGAAAAGGTGAAGGGCTATGCCGCCTCACTTCCTTTGAAAGCGAAGAAGAACGCGAGGGCATGACCGTGCTGGTGGAGCAGCTCGACCTGGATGCGCAAAGCCTGAAGGACCTGGGCTACCAGCTGCGCGAACAACAGCCTGACCTTGCCTTCGTAGTCGGGCTCGGTGCATCGATGGCAAGCCGCTGCTGGCGGTATCCACTGGGCAGGCCTTTGCTGAGGCCACGGGCCTGAAGGCGGTGGACATCATCAAGCAGATCAGCCCCGGAGATCAAGGGCGGTGGCGGTGGCCAGCCCGATTTCGCCACGGCCGGGGGCAAGGAGCCTCGGTGGCATGGCCAATGCGCTCAAGAAGGCTGAGGCCCTGCTGGGCTGAACAACGAAAAAGCCGCATTTCAGCGGCTTCTCGATGAGCGGATATGTGAACTCAGGCCTATTGGCCGCGTACCATGGCAGGCTATGCGCGCCTGCTGCGCTGCTGACCCGTGCCTGGCGCTTAAGCCAAGCTGGTGCGCGGCTTCAGAGGGTGGGCAGGGTCGAACACCTTGCCATACACCGGGCCGATGTACTTGGTGTCGTAGCTCATGCCCAAGTTCAGGATGTACAGGCCGTTCAGCACGATCACCAGCACATAGTCCACGATGCTGCGCTTGCCGAAGCTCTGGGCGGTTTCGATCCACACCTTGGGCAGGAAATACAGCTGACCGACCACGGGGATCAGGAAGAGGAACAGGTGACTGGCTGGGCGTCCCACGATCTTCAGGAACACGATCATGTTGTACACCGGCACCAGGCATGACCAACCGGGCTGTCCAGCCTTCTCGTACAGGCGCCATTGGGCCACCAGACCGATGATGACGAAGAAACCGAAGATGTAATACATGCTATCCCCCACCTGGAGGTCATCATGTATGTAGTCGTGCATGGCACGCAACGTGGTCCAAATGGGTTCCATATCCCGGGGTTAAGAATGTGAGTAACAGGCTTCCTTGCTGGTCAGCAAGGAGACGGCGAAAGATGACGGGGGTTGCCTTCTCAACGAGCGCTGAAGGTCTTTTGTTTTTCAACGTGACCATGAACAGTGGCTCTTGGGAGGGGGCTTTTCGGGGATTTCCAGCGGGGAGAAGGCAACTTCGACAGGAAACGTTTGCCGGATCGGGGAAAGTGCCTACTTTCGCACCCCATTTCGCAGGACCTATGTACGCCATCGTCGATATCGCCGGACAGCAATTCAAGGTAAAAGCTGGCCAGAAGCTGAAAGTTCACCGCATGGAAGCCGAGGAAGGCAAGCATGTGGAACTGGGCAATGTGCTCCTGGTGAGCAACGGCTCCACCATCAGTGTAGGCACCCCCACCGTTGACGGTTTCCGTATCGCGGCCAAGGTGCTGCGCCACGACAAAGGCGATAAGGTCCTGGTATTCAAGAAGAAGCGCCGCAAGGGATACAAGAAGATGAACGGTCATCGCCAGTACCTCACCGAGCTCTGGATCGAGAGCATCCTGGGCAAGGGCGAGAAGTTCGACGCCGCCAAGAGCACGGCCCCCAAGCTCAAGCCCGTTGTGGCCGAGAAGCCCAAGGCCGCCAAGCCGGTGAAAGCCGCTGCTGCTGAGGCGAAGGCTCCGGCCAAGAAGGCCCCGGCGAAAAAGGCGCCCGCCAAGAAGGCCGCCCCGAAAAAGACCACAAAGAAGTAAGTCCGGTCCATGCCGGCATAATTTCCCTAAGCATCCCTACCAGCCATGGCACACAAGAAAGGTGAAGGCAGTACCCAGAACGGCCGCGAATCGCACAGCAAACGACTGGGCGTAAAGATCTTCGGTGGCAGCACCGCGATCGCCGGCAACATCATCGTTCGCCAGCGTGGTACCAAGCACCATCCCGGCCGTAACGTGGGTATCGGTGTTGACCACACCTTGTACGCCCTCGCGGATGGCGTGGTGGAATTCCGCCGCAAGCGCGACGACAAGAGCTACGTGAGCATTGTGCCCGTGGGCGTTGAGCTCAACGGTGGTGGCAAGGCGATGAAGGCATCGGTGAGCGCACCCAAGGCAGCTCCCGCAGCACCCAAGGCATCCGCCAAGGCCGACGACCTCACCAAGGTGGAAGGCATCGGTCCGAAGATCGCCGAGATCTTTGAAGCTGCCGGCATCGGCACCTTCGCCGAGCTGGCTGCTGCCAGCGTCGACCGCCTCAAGGAGATCCTGGAAGCTGCCGGTTCCCGCTACGCTTCGCACAACCCGGGCACCTGGCCCAAGCAGGCCGAACTGGCCGCAGCCGGCAAGTGGGACGAGTTGAAGAAATGGCAGGACGAGCTGGACGGCGGAAAGTGATCCGCATTCCACATGAACTTGAAAAGCCCTCGGACCTCCGGGGGCTTTTTCGTTACCGCCCCTTCAGCAGTGCAGCAGCACGTGCAGCGTAGAATCCGTTCCGCTCCGCCACCTGTTGGATGAGCGGCAAGGCCTCCGCCCGGCCCCGTCCACGATCCACCGCCAAGGCATGATACCATTGGGCCTCTTCCTCGAAGGTGTCGATGGCATGACGCTGTGCACGACCGAGGTAATTGATGGCGCGATCGTTCAGGCCCAGCTCGTAAGCGCACAGACCGGCGTAGAACAGCGCGTTCACATCGTCGGGGTGCTGACGTAGCAGGAAGAAGAGGTCCTCGATGCAGCCCTGGCGGTCGCCTTTGGTGTACTTGTGCATCGCCTCGTCCATGAAGTCGCGATATGGCAGGGCCACGGTGGCCGTCCGGGCGGCATCCCGCGCCTGCGCATCGGCATGGCTGGCGTCCACCGCACGTTGGTCGAGCATCAGCAGCGGGTCGTTCGCATAGATCTCCGAAGGCGCCACCAACTTCAGGTCGTAGAGGAAGAGCAATTGTCGGCCATGGCGCCGGGCCTTCACTTCGACGGGAGCCGGCATGGGCTCGGGCTTCGGCTCCACAGCGGTGGGCACAGGTTCCAGCTTGTCCGGTGATGCTATCCGTTCCACAGCGGGCGAAGGCACCTCGGCGATGAAGCGCTCCGGAACGCCGTGGCCCACCTGTTCATCCGCAGGCACGGGCTTGGCGTCAATGACCTCCTGCGCGAAGGCCTGGCGATCCTCCACGGTAACGGGTGTGGCCGGTGCTTCAGCCGGCGGAGGAACAACAGCGACGCGGGGTTGCTCCTTCGATCCACCCGTCCACCAGAGCAAGGCCACCACCGACAGCACGCCGACACTACCTGCTATCCAGTACTTCACCGCGCTTCCTCCTCCTCCAGGTCGCTGCGCCCGCAGCTGCTGCATCGCCTCCAACGCCCCGGGCATGGACGCGCCTTCCATGGCTTCGCGCAGGAAGAGATCGCTTTCGAGCTGGAGTTCCACGGCATGCTGTTCCGCCGGCGGAAAGTTCGCCGCGCAGGTAGCGGTCCCACTGCTCGCGGGAGAGCGGCGCTGGGGACGCGAAGGGCTTATGTGCGTTGCTGGTCGACATGATCTTGGAGCATTAGGCGCAGATTGCGGCGCCCGTTCTGGAGATGACTGCGCACCTGGTCCACCGGCAGGCCGGTGCGTTGGGCGACCTGCTGATAGCACTGCCGTTCCAGGTAGAACAAGCGGATGCAGGTGCGCTGCCCTTCATTCAATCGATCGATGGCTTCTTCGAGGCGTTGCAACGTGGCCTCGTGCAGCACGGCTTCGTCGGCATCGTCGCCATCCGCGAGGTCGGCGTTCTCATCCAGTGGTTTCGAGGATCGCGTTTGCGCAGCAGCATCAGGCAGCGGTTGCGCGCCACGGTGTGGATCCACGGACGAAAGGACTTCACCTCGTGCTTTGCGAGCAGCTCGGGCAGCGTGCCGAACAGCTCCACCACGGCATCCTTCGCCTTCTCGGTGTCCTGCAGATACTTCATGCACACGCCGAAGAGCAGGTGCGCATAGCGGTCCCACAAAGCAGCGAGCGAGGGCTGATCCCCGCCTTTCAAGCGGATCACCAGCTCCTCGTCGCTCTGCGTTGCTATGGCCTTCCGGCGTATGAACATGATCTCCGGTCCCTAACCTGCTCCTGCCTACTGCTCCTGCCTACTGCCAACTGCCGCTGCCTACTGCTCCTGCCTCCCGACTTCGCCGGGACCTGCGGCCTGCCAACTGCCTCCCGACTTCGCCGGGACCTGCGGCCTGCCGCCTGCGCCTGCCTACTGCCAACTGCCGCTGCCTACTGAATACCCGCGTTCCGCTGCTGATAAAGGTCGAAGTAACTCTTCGTTTCGATCGCCACCACGCCCCCGGTCACATCGCCGTACTTCGCCGGGAGTCCGCCGGTGTATACGCTGAGGCTGTTGATCGCATCGTTGGGCACGCCGCTGAGCGAACTACCCACTTTCATGCCATCCACGAAGTAGCACATGTTCTCGGCTGCGCGAGCCGCGGAAGTACAAGCCGTCGCCGTTGGGGCTTTTGAACACGCCCGGTGTGTTGTTGCTGATGAGGCGCACAGGATTCTTGCGGTCGGGGTTGCGTTTGAAGTCGGTGTGGAAGAGCTTCATCACGCTGGGGTTGTCGGCATCGATGAGCTTGGGCATCCACTTGCTACGTTCCACGATCACCGGCTCCATCTCCTTGGCGGCCTTTACGACCACATCCCCCATCACCGTGTTGTTGTCGGGGCTCACGAGCACACCTTCGAAGGTGCGATCGATGTTCATGGCCACCACGCGCACGTCATAGGCGCCGGGCGGAAGTGGCTTCAGCAGGAAGCGGCCGTCGGCATCGCTTTGGGTGTGGAAGTGGCTCTCCCCTTGCACAGCAGTGATGTCGGTGAACGGAAGCGGATCCTTGCTCTCATCCAGCAGGCGGCCCTGGATGGCCCCGAAGCTTTGGGCGAAGAGCTGGCCCCCGGCGATGATCGCGAGGGCGGCATGCAGAAGTCGTGTGCGCATGGTCAATGGGTGTTTGACCATAGGATGCGGATCCGGGGCGGATCGCATACGGCTTGGGAAAATGGCCCTTACAACTCCTCCGCCACCACCTCCCGCACGCCGGGCACCATCTGCTTCAGCAGGTTCTCCACGCCGCCTTTCAGGGTGACCATGCTGCTGGGGCACCCACTGCACGAGCCGCGAAGGTCCACGGCAACCACGCCGTCCTTGAAGGAACGGAACGCGATGTGGCCGCCATCGCCGGCAACGGCCGGGCTCACGTACTCATCCAGCACGGTGATGATCTGGCGTTCGATGTCGTCGGCGGGTTCGGCGTGTGACACGGCGCGCTCGTTGGCATCGGCCAGGGCCTGGGCTGGAGCATCGTTGTTCACCACGCGGCCATCCGTGTTCATGTATTCCTGGATGTACTCACGCAGTTCCAGTTCAACCAGGTCCCAGGTAACGATGTCGTTCTTCGTCACCGTGATGAAGTTGCCGGTGATGAACACGCCGGTGACGAAAGGCAGGTTGAAGACCTTCTCGGCCAGGGGCGAAACGCCTTCGGCCTCCTGCGGCGTGCGGAACTCGAGCATGCGGCCATCGGGCACGAGCAGGATGCTGGTCACAAAACGGCGTGTGGCCGGATTGGGGGTCATCTCGGCGTAAACGCTGACAGGCTGGGCTTTGGCGGTGGTGTCCATGGCGGGTTCGGTGCACAAAGGTAGGCCCGTGGGCTCCGGTGGCTTCACGATCCTTGGCAGTACTTTGCTGGGGGTTCGAAGACCACTCTTCTACCTTTGCACCCGCATGCAAGCAGCATCCTCATATCCGCTGGAGCACAGTCCTGATGGCCGTGTTGCTCCTGATGGGCACGGCAGCACCCATGCTCACGCGCATGACCTGCTTGATGCAGCGGGCACGTGCAAATGCAGGTGGGCCAGGCGAAGGATTGCTGCCCCGAGCGCGAGAAAGGGCATGGCGCCCATTTGGAGGCCGTTTGCTGCGTGTTCGAACAAGCCGCACCGAAGCATGAGGTCTTCACGCCGCCCGTGTTCGGCGGTCCGCTGGCGCAGGAATATGTCGCGCTTCAGCCGGAAGTCGATTATCCGTATTCCTGCAGCGCCGGAGGTCTTCCGCACCGCGATCGGCACGCGACCGCCTCCCCTGCTTCCAGGTGAGCGCCTCAGCCTTCACGGCATGTTCCGGATCTAGACCGTGTCTTTCGCCTGCCGATGTGCCCTGCGCCGTCGGCCGTTCCATTTTTTCTCGCGAACGGAAAGACACCATTTTCCCTTGATCACATCGAACCCTCTTACTCCTCTTGTTGCTCGCACAGGCCCATTGGCTTGATGCGCAGGACAGCACGGCCCTGCATGTGCAGGTGAACGGTCGCGGCCTCAACGGCAGTGCAACGCCGGTGCCTTTCGCGTCGCTCTATGTTGCCGACCAAGGCATCAGCGGCATGACCGACGAGCGCGGGCATGTGGCCGTGTCACAGCCGCCCAACTTTCCCGCGCGGCTGATCACCAGTGCCATGGGCTTTGCGAGCGATACGCTTGTGTTGACCTCGGCCACCGAACACGTAACGATCACGCTCGACGCAGTGCACGAACTGAAGGCGGCCGAAGTGGTGGAACGCCAGCAGGGAACACAGCTCAGCTTGCGCACCACCCTCGCCACGGAGGCCATCGGCCCGAAGGAATTGAAGCGCGCCGCCTGTTGCGACCTGAGCGAAAGCTTCGAGACGAACGCCACGGTGGACGTGAGTTACAGCGATGCGGTCAGCGGCACGAAGACCATCCGCATGCTGGGCCTCGACGGTCGCTACGCGCAGATCAGCGTGGAGAACATCCCCTTCATCCGCGGACTGTCGTCGAACTACGGCCTCACGCTGATTCCGGGTCCATGGATCAACTCCATCAACGTGAGCAAGGGCATCGGCACGGCGGTGAACGGCCCGAACGCCATGACGGGCCAGATCGATCTGTGCCTGCTGGATCCGGCCACCGCCGACCCGCTCTTCACCAATCTGTACGTGAACAGTCAGGGCCGTACCGAGCTGAACGTGAACACGGCACAGCACTTCGGCAAAGGCGGGGACAACCTGATCATGGTGCAGGGCAGCATGAACCAGCGTGACATGGACGACAACAGCGATGGCTTCCGCGATCAGCCGCTCACGCGCCGCTTCAACGTGATGGACCGCTGGTTGCAACGCACGAACAAGCGCACCACACAGGTGATCGCGCGCTATGTCACGGACAAACGCAACGGTGGTCATACTGATGCGCACACCCCGTTTGAAGGCACATCGGGACGACATTACCGCGTGGACATCGGCAACGAGATGGGCGATGTGATCGTGAAGAACGGCTGGATCCTGCGCGACAGCACGAAGAGCATCGGACTGCTCGGCTCGTTCCGCAACCACACGGTGAGCTCGGCATTCGGCGACCGCGCGCTATGATGGCTCGCAGCTCAGCGGCTATGCGAACGTGGTCTATCAGCAGCTTCTTCGCAAAGGCAATGACCAATTGAAGACCGGCCTCAGCTGGCAGTACGATGGCTATAACGAGCAGTTCAACGACAGCAGCTTCAACCGCGTGGAGCGCATGCCCGGGGTGTTCGCCGAGTACACGCGATCACGCAAACGCTTCACGTTGGTGGGCGGCCTGCGCGCGGACTTCAACGACCTGTATGGCAACACGGTATCGCCGCGCGTCCACGTGAAGTACGACATCGGTCCGCTCACGGTGGTGCGACTTTCCGTTGGCAACGCCTTCCGCAGCGCGAATCCGCTGGTGGAGAACGCGAGTGCCTTGGCGAGCTCGCGCAACGTGGTGGTGGCAGGTCCGCTGGGCCAGGAACGGGCTTGGAACGCGGGTGCCTCCCTCTTGCACAAGTGGAAATGGTTCCGCAAGAAATGGTCCTTCGCGCTCGACCTGTACCGCAGCGACTTCACGCAGCAGGTGGTGGCCGATCTGGACCGCAGCCCGCGAACACTGGCCATCTACATGCTGAACGGCCCGAGCTACGCCAACAGTTTGCTCACCGATGTGCAGGTGGAACTCTCGCGCACGGTGAACGTGAAGGCGAGCTATCGTTGGTACGATGTGCACACCACGTACGATGGCATCCTGCGCACACGTCCGCTCACGCCCGCCCACCGAGGCCTGCTGGATCTTTCCTACGAAGGCCGCAACGAGCACTGGCGCTTCGACATCACCTGGAACCTCTTTGGCTCCTCCCGCCTGCCCAGCACCGCTTCGAACCCGGACAACTTCCGCTTCCCGGATCGATCACCGGCATACACCACGCTCAACGCGCAGCTCACGCGCCAACTCGGCGCATTGGAGCTCTATCTGGGTTGTGAGAACATCACGAACGCGCTCCAATCGCGCCAGATCGATTTCGCCCGAAGATCCCTTTGGCCCGTACTTTGACGCGTCGCTGATCTGGGGACCCACCAACGGCGCGATGATCTACGGAGGATTCCGCCATACCCTGAAAAAACGAACAACACCCACCACCCCATGAAACGGTTACTCCTCCTGATGCTCATCCTCCTGTCCGCCCGTGCCTGGTCGCAGGACCAGGAGACCTTGACGGACCTCAACATACACACCAATGCGGTCTGCGACATGTGCCGCGAGACCATCGAAAAGGAACTGATCTACGAGAAAGGTGTCCGCATGGTGACCCTGGACCTGGACAGCAACGTGATCCGCGTGCAGATCGACCCGAAGCGCACGGACGTGGCGAAGGTGCGCGTGGCGATCACCAAGCTCGGCTACGCGGCCGATTCGCTGCTGCCCGACCCCAAGGCCCGTTTGGCACTGCCCGCATGCTGCCAGAAGGAAGGCTGCGGTCTACCCCACGAAAAGAAGGACTGATGGCGCTGGTGCGCACCCTACGCGGCGTTACGCCCGCATTCGGCAAGGACATCTTCCTGGCCGAGACCGCCGTGGTGATCGGTGACGTGATCATGGGCGATGACTGCAGCGTGTGGTACAACGCGGTGGTGCGCGGCGATGTGAACGCGATCCGCATCGGGCATCGGGTGAACATACAGGATGGCGCGGTACTGCATTCCACGTATCAACGGGCGGCGCTCACCATTGGCAACGATGTTAGCATCGGGCACAACGCCATTGTGCACGGTTGCACGGTGAAGGACAAGGTGCTCATCGGCATGGGCGCCATTGTGATGGACCATGTGGTGGTGGGCGAAGGCAGCGTGATCGCGGCGGGTGCAGTGGTCACGCAGAACACCGTGGTGGAGCCGGGCAGCCTGATGGCGGGCGTTCCCGCGAAACGCATCGGCCCGGTGAGCGCCGACCTGTCCGCCAACGAGATCGAGCGGATCGCGAAGAACTACCGGATGTACGCGGGGTGGTTCAAGGAAAGCTGAGCACCCCATTGGCCCAGGTGGCCAGCCCCAGCGCCGTAGGCTGAAGGTCCAGCATGGCGAGGACCGGTCGCACGGCCTCGGGATCGCGGCTGGTGAATACCTGCAGCTGTCCCTCATGACCACTGGCCAGTAGGCCGCGTTCCTCCAAGGTGCGCTTCACCTGGCGTGCAACAGCGGGCGCGGGATCGATGACATCCACATCAGGTCCGCAGATACGTTCGATGAGCGGGCGCACGAGCGGGTAATGCGTGCAGGCCAGCACCAACTGATCCATGCCTTGGGCGAGCATCGGCTCCAGCCATCCGCGCAGCATGTGCTCCGTGACCGGTGTATCCAGCTCACCAGCCTCAATGGCCTGCACCAGCCCGGGACACGGCCGCTCGAGCACTTGAGCGCCTTGGGCGTGCCGTTCAACCACACTTGCGAAGAGCTCACCTTGGAACGTGGCCTTGGTGGCGATCACACCCACCACATGCGTGCGCGAGCGTTCCACGGCGGGTTTCACTGCAGGTTCCATGCCCACGAAGGGCACGTTGGGGTAGGCTTCGCGCAGTTGACGCAATGCAGCGGCCGATGCCGTGTTGCACGCGATCACGATCATCTTGCAGCCCTTGCCCAGCAGGGCGCGCACGATGGCGGCGCTGAAGGCGCGCACCTCTCGCAGGGTGCGATCTCCGTATGGGATGTGTTCGGTATCGCCGAAATAGAGCAGGCGCTCCGCGGGGAGCGCCTGCCGAATGGCCGCAGCAACGGTGAGGCCGCCGATGCCGCTGTCAAATATGCCGATCGGCGCGCGCGCCACCACGGCGTTCAGGGATCAGAGGATGTTCAACTTCTTCTTCACGAGCGGAGCGATGTCCTCGCCCTTCTCCCAGTACAACACCATGCCGGTGCTGGTGTCGAAGATGTACGTGAAGTTGTTCTCGGCGGCCACGTCCTTGATGGCCTTATCGGTGCGCTCCACCATGGGCGACAGCAGTTCCTGCTCCATCTTGGCGAGGTCCTCCTTGGCCGTCTCCTGGGCCTTGGTGATGCGCTCTTCCATTTCGCCCACTTCGCGCTGCGCAGCTTCCTTCTCGGTCTGCGTCATCGTTTCGAAACGCGCCTGCACATCGGCCACTTTGGCCTGGTACTCGGTGCCCATGGCCTTCAGGCGGGTATCCAGTTCGCCGGCGAACTTCTTCATTTTCTCTTCGGCGGCGGGGCGCTCAGGCAGCTTCAGCATCAGGTCCTGGCGATCCACGTGGCCCAGCTTGACCTGCGCCATCAGACCGGTGGTCCCGGTCATCAGCAAGCAGAGGGCGATGATGTACTTCTTCATGTTCATGCGTTCGTGTTTGGGGTGCCTGTGGTGAGACAGGTCTTGGTTCATTACTTGGGTTTCGTTTGTTCGTCTCCGCCACCGCCGGGTGTTTCCGGCTTGGTGCCTTCATCACGTCCCCCATCCTTGGGAGGCGTCTTCTCGGTGTCCTGATCAGGTTGCTCTTCTTCGTCGCCGCGCACGTTGCCCGAGTTGCCACCGCTCTTGCCCGGCTTGATGCCGAGCTTGCGCAGCACTGCATCGCTCTTGTCGAACTTCTCGCTGGCGTAGAGCACGTTGTTGCCCATGCCGCCGATATCGAAGATGGCCACGTAGGTGGTTCCGGCCACATCCTTCACGGCCTGGTAGATGCGGTCCTGGATAGGTTGCACCAGCTCCTGCCGCTTTTTGAAAAGGTCTCCGCCTACACCGAAGCGTTTCTTCTGCAGGTCGCGCGCTTCGTTCTCCTTGGCGGCGATGTCCTCCTGGCGTGATCGCTTCATGTCATCCGTCAGCAGGATCGCTTCGGCGTTGAAGGCATCGCGCATGCGCTTGATCTGACTCCAGCGGTCGTCGATCTCCTTCTGCCATTGCGAGCTCTGGTGATCGAGCTCCTGCTGCGCAGCGGCATAGTCGGGCATCTGCTCCAGGATGTACTTCGTGTCCACGAAGGCGATCCGTTGGGCATGGGCCGAGGCCGGCAGCGCGAGCAAGCCGATGAGCGTGAGGCGGATGAGTGTGGTTTTCATGCGTGAGGCCATCGAAAATAGGCGATCACCGGGTCAGAGCTCCCCAAGATCAATGCCAATGGTGAAATGGAACTGGCTTTTCGCCATGTTCGGAAGTCCGGGAACGTCATCGAAACGCCAGGCGTAATCGAGTCCCATGGGCCCGAACATGGGCAGGAAGAGGCGCAGGCCGATACCCGCACTGCGGTAGAGGCTGAAGGGATCGTACCGACGGATGTCGTTCCACGCCTTGGCCCCTTCCACGAAGGTGGTGGCGAAGATGGTGGCGCTGGGGTTGAGCGAAACGGGGAAGCGCAGTTCGGCGGTGAACTTGTTCACGAAGAAGCTGCCGAAGTTCGGGCGATGAGGGAAAGGTCCTCGTAGCCGCGCAGCGCGATGATCTCGCGACCGTCCAGCTGGAAGCCGGTGAGGCCGCTGCCACCGAGGTAGAAGCGCTCGAAGGGCGAATCACCCTTGCGCTGCGTTGTAGCGCCCCAGGAAGCCGAAGCCCGCACGGGCCATGAACACCAGGTCGTGCTTGCTCTTGCTGCGTGTAAGCTTGCTGAACCACTGGGTGGTGAACTTCCACTTGTGGAACTCCGGCCAGGTTGTACCGGTCGGCCTGGCTCAGTTTCGTGTAGTCGGTGCCGGGATCGAAGGCGGAGTATGGTGGCGTGGCCTTCACGCTGAACGCCACCTCGCTGCCCTGCGTGATCCAGAAGGGCTCGGCGATGCTGCGGCGCGACAGGCGGGCCTGTGCCGCGATCACGTTGCTGGTGCCGTTGGCGAAGGAGAAGAGCGAGGTCCAGTTGCTCAGGCGGTATTGCTGGTAGCTCCCTGTGACGCTGAAGAAGAAGTAATCATCGGGCACTTTCAAGCGCCAGCCAAGACCGAGCGGAGGTGCCGAGGATGCCGAGTTCCTGGAAGGCGGACGTGCCATCGGCCTTCAGTGCATCGCGTGTTTCGCCGTTGGTCTGGCGGGTGTAGTAGCCGGACACACTGAGCGAATTCGGTTTGCGCCCACCGAGCCATGGTTCGATGAAGGACACGCTGTAGCTCTGGAAGAAGCGGCCGTTGGTCTGCGCGCGCAGGTTGAGCGTTTGGCCATCACCGGCGGGCAGTGGCGACCAGGCCTTCTTGTCGAAGACCTTGCGCAGGCTGAAGTTCGTGAAGCTCAGTCCCAGCGAGAGCAGCAGGCGCCCCGCGCCGTAACCGCCGCTGAGTTCAAGGCGATCGCTCGGCTTCTCCTCCACGGTGTAGTTCAGGTCCACGAAGCCCGTACGCGGATCGGGTGTGGGGTTCACGCCCACCTTTTCGGGATCGAAGAAGCCGAGGCCGATGAGCTGCTGTTGCGAACGGATCACCTCGCTGCGATCGAACATGTCGCCGGGCCGCGTGCGGATCTCGCGGCGGATCACATGGTCGAAGGTCTTGGTGTTGCCGCGTGATGGTGACGTTGCGCACGCGGTACTGCTTGCCCTCGCGGATGCGGATCTCCAGGTCGATGCTGTCGCCCTCCACGCGCTCCACCGGATCGGGGTTGAAGCTCAGGTAGCCATGGTCCATGTACAGCGAACTGATGTCGGCCCCGCTCGGGTTCATGTACAGCCGGCTGTCCAGGATCTTCTTGTTGTACACGTCGCCGCGCTTGATGCTTCAGGATGCCGTTGCAGCGTATCGGTGGTGTACTTCGTGTTGCCGGTGAAGGAGATGTTGCGGAAGTGGAAGCGCTTGTCCTCCTCCACGGTGATGTCCAGCCGGATCTTGCTGTTCGCTCACAAAGGAGATGGAGTCCTTCACGATGGTGGCATTGCGGAAGCCCTTCTCGTTGTACAACGCGATCACCTTCCCCTTGTCGGACTGGAAGTTGGAGCTGTTGTACTTGCTGCTGCCGAAGACGTTCCACCAGCGCTTGCGCTTGGTCTCCTTCAGCGCGCGGCGCAGGCGGTTGGACGCTGATGTTGTCGTTGCCATGGAACTCGATGTCCTTGATGCGTACCCGCTGGCCCGGGATCCACGCGCACGATCAGCTTCACGGCGTTCTGCTCGGCTGGTGTCGGCGACGTTGCTCGATCTTGGCATCGGCCTTCAGGTGGCCCTTGTCGACGTAGTAGCGGCGGATGGTGTTGCGGATGTTGGCGATCACGGCATCGTTCACCTGCTGGCCGCGTTCCAGCTTGAGTCTCCTCGCGCAGCTTGTCGCCCTCGTTGCGGCTCACAGTGCCATCGAAGCCCATGCCGGCGCAGGCTGCGGGTTCTCCTGCACGATGATGTTGAGGAAGATCGTGGTGCCGCGCACCTCGGCCGCTTCGATGCGCACGTCGGTGAAGAGGTTCTGCTCCCAGATGGCCTTGATGGCCTTGGAGATCTTCTCGCCAGGTATCATGCACTTCATCACCCACCATGCAGGCCGCTGAAGAGCTTCACGGCATTGGCATCGCGGGTAACGCAACCGGTGACGGTGATGCCGCCGATGGTGTATTCCTTGGGGAAGCTTGTAGTCGAGCACCGGCCCGTCCAGCTGCTGCGCCGGGGCGAGGCAGGCGATCAACAGCGCGAGGGAAAGCAGGACGATGACGCATCAGGCGCTGGTGACTTGTTCGCTGGTGAGACCGAAACGGCGCTCGCGGATCTGGAAATCGAGGACGGCCTGGAAGAGGTGCTCCTTGCGGAAATCGGGCCAGAGCACGGGGTGAACCAGAGCTCGGCATAGGCGATCTGCCAGAGCAGGAAGTTGCTGATGCGCTGCTCGCCGCTGGTGCGGATGAGCAGTTCGGGGTCGGGCATGCCGTGCGGTGCTGAGGCGGTCGGAGAAGAGCTCCTCGTTCACCGCGTGCATGTCGATGCGACCGTCCTTGACGTCCTGTGCGATGGAGCGCACGGCACGCAGCATCTCCCAGCGGGCGCTGTAGCTGAGCGCGAGGGTGAGGGTGATGCGGTCGTTGTGGGCGGTCTGTTGGATGGCCTTGGCCAGGGTGGCGCGGCAGGTGGCGCGGCAGGCTGTCGGTATCGCCGATGGTATTGAGGCGCACGCCGTTCTCGTGCAGGCTTTCCATCTCGCTCATCAGGGTGTTCACGAGCAGGTCCATCAGGGCATCCACTTCGGCCTGGGGGCGGTTCCAGTTCTCCGTGCTGAAGGCGTAGAGGGTGAGGTACTTCACGCCGATCTCCGTGGCGGCCGACCAGGGTCTCGCGCACGCTGCCCACGCCGTTGGAGTGGCCCGACCACGCGCATTTCGCCCTGGTTCTGGGCCCAACGCCCGTTGCCGTCCATGATGATGGCCACGTGCTGTGGTACGCGCTGCGGATCGATCGGGCGCGCAAGGCATCTGCGACGGCTGATCGGTATCACGGGGCGTGGTGCGTGGGGTTGTGGCACGGGGGCCGCGAAGTTCGCACATTCCGGGCCTTCACTTGTTCTTCGATGGCGATGCTCCTGTCAGATGGCATCGCACTCGGTGAAGCGGGTGAGCAGGAGCGACAGGGAGATGCCCGTGTACTGGTACCAATCGCGGGTCTGGGAATCGCCGCGGGCACGGCCGGTATTGAGGCCGGACTCGCGCAGGTCGCTGCGGTCGGCCAGGGCGGCCGTGATGGGCCCGGTCTCGAATGTCAGCAGGGCGTTGTCCACGTAAACCCCGCTCACATCGTCCAAGTAGTCCGTGTACGTGCGCCGCAAGCCCCATTCCACGCCCAGGTCCACGCGGTCCGTCAAGGCGAATTTGAATCCCGACGCCGAAGGGGATGCTCATGACGTCCAGCTTGTACGGTTCGCCGCCAGCCGTGCTGCCCTGGCCTTCGGTACCCAAGGGGTTGCAGGTCGTACCAGGTATCACCCAGCTGGCCCTGGGGGTCGATGCGGAAATAGGCCAGGCCGACGAACACATAGGGCGTCCAGCTGTGACCGTCCTTGCCCAGGCCCCGGTATTTGAGGAAGTTGATCTCCAAGAGTGGCGGACGCCTCGAACAGCGTGGTGCGGAAGCTGAGGTTACGGCGCAGTTGGAGGGAGTCCGTGGAATTGGCTGTCGGCGGCCTGAAGCTTGGTGTAAAGCCCTTGGAGGCGGAAGGCGTACCGCTCGTTGAAGTTGTACCGGTAGAACAGGCCGCCGGCAGGTTTCAGGTTGCGTGGGTAATGCCGGGTGGGGTTGAGGTCGCCGATGTAATAGCTGACACGCCGCCGGTGATGCCCAGTTCGCTCACTTGGGCTGTGGCGGGCAGGAGCGGTGAGGAGGAGCAGGAGGAAGGCCCAGGTGCGGTGCATCCGTTCAGGAACGGCTAAAGGGTTGGATCCTTGCGCGTTCCGCCCGCGAACTTAGCGCTTTGGCCGTTAGGCCGGGGGGCCGACTGCGCACATCGAGGCCCCAGGCGAGCTTGTCGCGCAGGGTGTTGAAGAAGTCGCTGCCCTTCGAGGTGCACCAAGCGCAGGCGGTGTTCGGCCCGGCGGATCACCAGGTCGGTGGCGCGGTCCATGGCCACGCTTTGCGAATCGAGGTTCACCAGGTAGCGGTCGCCCCGGGCTTCGGCGCGCAGGCGCACAATGCTGTTACCTGGAACGACAAAAGGCCTGACGTTGAGGTTGTGCGGCGGCGATCGGGGTGATCACCATGGCATCGCAGCTGGGATCCAGCAACGGGCCGCCGCAGCTCAGGGAATACGCGGTGCTGCCCGTGGGCGTGGCTCACGATGAGGCCGTCGGACCAATAGGTATTGAGGAACCGGTCGTTCACGATGGCAGTCCACGGCGAGCATGCTGCTGGAATCCCGCTTGTGCAGGCTGACCTCGTTCAAGGCGAAAAGCGGGTGCCCCTCCGCCGAGCCCCTCGCCTTCCAAGGCCAGCAGCCCGCGTGATTCCACGGTGAATGCGGCCCTCCTTCACGGCCTGCATGGCAGCATCGGCGCCTTCCTCGCGGGTGCTGCTGAGGAAACCCAGGCGGCCCAGGTTGATGCCCAGGATGGGGATGCCGCTGCGGCCCACTTTGGCCACGCTGTCCAGGAAGGTGCCATCGCCCCCGAGGCTGAAGAAGAGCTCGATGCCCTGTTCGCAGGATTGTCCGCCACCTCCACATCGGCCTGCAAGGGAACGGAAGCGGCGCAGCTGGCGCGGCCAGATCGCTGTCCACCACGGGCACCATGCCCTCGGCTTGCGCATGCGTGCGAGGATGCGATGCACCGAAGGAATGCTGCGGCGAGTCGAGCGAACGGCCATGGGTACCGATGCGCATGTGGGGATGGTTCAGAAAGGTTGAGCGAAATGTAGATAGAAGGCCCGCTCGACTCCGCGTTCACGGTGTACTCCACGCGCATCACCTGGTCATAACTGGTCACCACGTTCACGCCCAGCCCATAGCCCTGCTGCCAGGTGTTCGCCAGGAAGTTGGCCTCATCGTAGCGCGTATCCCACACGTAGCCGAATCGGCGAAGGCGTTGAGGTATATCGGCCAGGTACAGGTCCTGAAGTTGTCGTTCTTCATGCCCTCGAAGACGTATTCGCGGGGCTTCACCAGGCCCAGAGCGCATTGGCCTTGAACAGCGGTAGTGTTCGCCATCGATCACGTAGTACTCGTAGCCGCGTACGTAGTCATCATAGCCCAGACCCTTGTTGCAGGTAGTAGGGCAGTTCCGACCGCCACGCTCACTTTGGCGCGCACGCTGCCGCCCAGGCTCCATCGCTGCCCGTTCGCCAGGAGCGCTGCTACCGCACCATAGAATGTGGTCAGGTCCAGCTCGTCCGTCCAGCGTGCCGGCAGGCCGATAGTGGTCGATGCGAACCAGGAATGGTGCCGCTGAACGGGTAAACACGGCTGTCGCGTCGGTCATGGGTGAAGGTGTAGCCGCAGCTGAAGTAGTTGATGCGGTGCCTCCCTCGGGGAAGTAGTTCGGGTAGGCATCGCGCACACGGAGTCCAGCACGTCGGCATTACGTAAACCGAGGCGGAAGGCATGCCGCATGTCGAAGGCCGGGCGCAGGGTGGCCTCCACATCGCCTTTCCACTCCGGCGGGTCTGCGGCCGCGGAGCGTGATGAAGTCGCGCTTGTTGCCGGCCGTTCCGGTGGTGATCTCGTCCTGCCGCGTGAAGTCCGGCGCCGAAGGCCAGACCCCAGCGCTGCTTCTTGTCGATGAAGGGAAAGCGATAGCGCAGGGCGAACTCCTTCGCGTACCCGAGCTGCACCTTGGCGTAGAGCGTTTCGTTGCGGCCGCGCATGTTGTAGCGGTACAGGAACGCACCGTAGTACACGCGGCGGAAGTCCTTGGTGAGCCACCAGGTGTTGAAGTTGGGATCGCTGTACTTGAAGATGGGCGTAGGCCAATAGAACCACCGCTCGGTCACGGTGACGGTGAGGAACACCTCGGTGCGGACGAGGTAGGTAGGCAGCACGGTGCACACTGTTGAAGAGCCCCATGTTGAACACGTTCTGGCGGCTGCGCTCCAACAGGTAGTACAGCTGCTCGGAGGTGCGCACGCGTATCGCCTTCCCGCACGGTGAGCTCGCGCAGGATCACGCGCTCCTTGGTGGTGCGGTTGCCTTCCACCACGATGCCGGAGATCAGGAACGGCCCGGTGTACGCGGGTGTCCGTGGGCTCCTGCGCCGCCAGCGGCATGCACAGGGGCATGGTGAGGACGAACAGGCCAGGACAGCGCGGATGGTTCGGGCCGTGGGCATCGCCCGGCGATCACAGATTCGATCATGCGCATCAGCTCGTCGTAGCGCCCGCGCAGGTCTTCGTGGAAACGTGATCCCTGGAAGGTGGTCTTCACGTAGTACTCGTACCGCTCGAAGGTCTGCAGGATGTCGCTGATGTCCTCGCGGTTGATCTTCAGGGTCACCTCCGCCGCGTGCTGTCCGTGAGCAGGATGGCAGTACACGCTGAGCACCTTGGCATCGTTGCCTTCCACGATGCGGGCGATCTCCTGCAGGCTGTAGTCCACCTGGTTCATCTCCAGCACCAGCACGCTGCCGGGCTCGCGCACGTTGGCCACTTCGCTCAGGCGGCGCAGGGCCTCGTGCTCGTTGACCGCGCCGAGGTATTTGCCGGTCATGTCCAGCACGGGCACCACCGTAAGTGCCGCGCTCCACGAACATCTTCATCACGTCGTAGATGTGCTGGCGGTCGCGCACGAAGGGCACTTCCACCCGCTCCATCAGCTCGCCCACCATGCGCGCGCGGATTGTTGCCGTCCACCAGGTCGTCGTCCTTCACCAGGCCCACGAGGTGTTCATTCTTCGATCACGGGCAGGTGGCCCACCTTGAACTCCTCCATCCAGTCGAGCGCACGGCTCACCGGATCGCGTGGGTTTCAAGGGGGGATGTCGTCGGTGATGAGGTCTGCTGCGCGCATGGAACGGTGAGCAAGGTGGCAGGGGCGATCTACTTTTGGGGCGCCCGCTCCCGGCCTTTGTGGGGGCGAAGCTATAAGGAACACGAGAGATGACGCGCCTGAGCGTGAACGTGAACAAGCTGGCCACCTTACGCAATGCGCGGGGCGGCAACAACCCGGACGTGGTGCGGTGGGCGCAGGACATCGAGCGGTTCGGCGGTCAGGGCATCACCGTTCATCCCCGGCCGGACGAGCGGCACATCCGCCGCAGCGACGTGCGCGAGCTGCGGAAGGTGGTCACCACCGAGTTCAACATCGAAGGCTATCCGAGCGAGGACTTCATCGCCTTGGTGCTGGAGGTGAAGCCGCATCAGGTGACGCTGGTACCCGATCCGCCGGGTGTGCTCACCAGCAATGCCGGTTGGGATGCCAAGGCCAACATGGTTTTTCTGAAGGAAGTGCTGGCGCGGTTCCATTCCGCCGGCATCCGGACAAGTCTGTTCATGGCTGCGGACGAAGAGCAGATCGCGCATGCCGCGGACACAGGCACGGATCGCATCGAGCTGTACACCGAACCGTACGCTGCGAACTATCACGTGGATCGCGCCGCGGCCGTTGCGCCCTTCACACGGGCCGCGCAGAAAGCCGACTTCGCTCGGGCTGGGACTGAACGCGGGACATGATCTGGACCTGCACAACCTGGCCTACTTCAAGGCGAACGTTCCGGGGCTGCTGGAAGTGAGCATCGGCCATGCGCTGATCTGCGATGCGTTGCGGTATGGCATGCAGAACACGGTGGAACTCTACCTGCGCGAACTGAAATGAGCGTCGAACTTTTCCACCGCCGTATCGGAACGGGCCAGCCCATCGTGGTGTTGCACGGCCTCTTCGGCAGCAGCGACAATTGGGGCAGCATCGGCAAGGAACTGAGTGAGCAGTATGACGTGACTGCTGGTGGATCAGCGCGACCATGGCCGATCACCGCACACCGACCGGGTGAACTATTCGCTGATGGCCGCGGACGTTCACCGGCTGGTCACGGAGCTGGACCTGCGGGATATCGTGCTGGTGGGCCACAGCATGGGTGCGAAGACGGCGATGTACTTCGCGCATCGCTGGCCTGAACTGGTGAAGCACCTGGTGAGTGTGGACATGGGTCCGCGCGAGTATCCGCTGAGCAACCAGGCGCCGATCATCGAAGCACTGCTCACCAGCGATGTGGCGCACAAGTCATCGCGTAAGGAGGTGGAGGCGCATCTGGCGAAGTACATTCCGGAACCGGGCATCCAGCAGTTCCTGTTGAAGAGCCTGTATTGGGAAACTCCGGAGAAGCTGAGCTGGCGCTTCAACGTGCCGGTGATCGCGCGCGACATCCACGACATCCTGGCCGCCGCGCCGGCGGAGACCTTCCGCGTGCCCACGCTCTTCATCCGCGGGGGGCAGAGCGACTACATCACGCGAGCCGATGTGCCGGCGATCAAGGAGCAGTTCCCGAATTGCCGGATCGAAACGGTGGAGTTCGCCGGGCATTGGGTGCACGCACAGGCGCCAGAGGAAGTGATGGACATGATCCGGTCCGTGGCATGATGCGCGCGTTGATAACCGTCGGGTTCGCCATCAACGCCATTGTCGCCTTGGCGCAGTGGGACTCACTCGAGTACGCGCAACGCGACACCACGCTGATCCTGTACGACGGCGGCTTCGACTTTCATGAGGGCATCTACTTCGGCTTCGACGACTTCCGTGCGAACCGTCCCACGGTTGCGCTGAAGGACCTGCGCAGCGACCAGGACAAGCCGGTGCCGGACCTGCGGCAGAGCAACGGCAAGCTCTTCTACACGGACAGCACCGGCACGCGGCAACGCATCCAGCTGGACCGTGCGTGGGGCTTTTGCAATCGAAACGTGGTGTACGTGCGCATCGGCGATGGCTTCACGCGCATCGGGCTGATGGGCTCCATCGCGCACCTCGTCTTCGACAACACCTACCGCAACTGGGGTGTGTACGATCCGGTGTTCGGCGTAGGTCCCTCCTCCACCACGGTGCAGGAGCAACGGCTGCTGGACATGGAGACGGGCGACTTCCTACCTGTGAACGATGGTGGCATCTACCGGGCGATCCAACGTGATGATATCCTGCGTGCCGAGTTCGAGGCCTTGCCGAAGAAGGAGCGCCGTAGCGACGTAACGGTGTTCCGCTTCATGCGGCGCTACAACGAGCGCCACCCGCTGTACTTCCCGCGTTAGCGAAGGATGGTGATGCTGCGCTGCAGTCCGCGCGTTGGCGCTCGCGCACACGAGCACATAGTTGCCTTCCGCCAGGGCGGAAACGTCGAATGCATGTTGAACGCCGTTCACCCTGGCGCTGGCCATTACGCGACCGGTGAGGTCGTAGAGGTCGATGCGAGCGTTGCGCGCGGCATCCGGGCAGCAGCACCTGCAATGTGTGCTGCGCCGGTGATGGCCACGCGAGCAATGCATCCGTCGCGGAACCTTCGCTGATCCCCACCACTTCATTCCGGCGGGCATGCCATTCCTGGTAGAACAGGTTGGCCACCGTGGCATCGTGGATGATCGAGCGTGTTCTCGTCGTTGATCAATTCCGCGTTCCACGACCAGTTGTGGCTGCCAGTGATCACGAGCGGATCATCGGTGCTGCCTTCGTCGATAATGGCGTACTTGTGGTGGAGCTGCACGTTATCTGTGTTATGGGTGGCCACATCCACGCCATTGCTCTCCAAGTACCAGCCCTCAGTGCCGGAGTAGATCGCGTCCTCCAGGTCGAGCTGCACGGTAACACCCGGTCGTTGATGGGCAGCGAGGAGCGCATCGCCGATATCATCGTTCGTGAAGCTGAAAAGGGCGGCGCGGGCACTGTGCTGTGCGGCGTCGATGGCGTCCACGATCTGTGCGGTGGTTCCGTCGCTGGGGGAGAAATAGCTTTCGATGATCACACCGTCCACATTGAACACATGCGGTGTGTTGTCGGTCTTATCAGCGCCGAAGCGGCTGTTGGCCACATCGGGTTGGGGGCCGCTACTCCCCCACATCTCCTCGAACTCGGTGCGGTAAGCCAGAGCGAGCGCCTGGTCCTGGATGAACACCATGTTGTTGTAGTCGTCAAAGAGCCCGTTCTGCGTCCAGTTCGTGGATCCCATCCAGACCCAGGCCAATTCCACATGATCGGCGTCGATGCTCATGAACTTATCGTGCATGCCACTGCCAAGCCCGTCGGTGCGTTGCAGCACGGGGATCGCGGGGTGCAGGCTGGCGAGCCCGGTGTTGGAGTTGCTACCTTCAGCGATGTAACGCACCTGCACACCGCGGTCGCGGGCATCGTTCAAGGCATACATGATGCTGAAGTCATTAGCGTTGTACACGGCCACATCGATGGTGTACTGCGCTCGGTCGATGTAGGCTTCGATCGTGTCATCCATGGCCGCATACAGGCTGGTGGCCAGCGTGCCGGAGCTCACCGTGGGATCGGTGTCCTGGTTGAAGTACACGCGGATGCGCGGGCTTTGCGCATGGGCGAGCGTAAGGGCGCAGAGCGCGCAGAGGAGAAGGAGGGATCGCATGGGACGTGGGGCAAAGGTCGGTGATCCGGGGGGTGAGGGTTCTTTTTTCACGCAGGGGCGCAGAGAGCGCAGAGAGAGGGAAAATACGAATGCCTCACGCGGAGTCGCAGAGAGTCGCGGAGACCGAGAAGAAGCCCGCCTTGCATTCATCCGCGGTCCAACCCCCGCGTTCCAGCGCAGCGTCCCTTCCATCCCTTTCCATCCATCCCATCCATTCCCATGCATCAGCGTCCATTTGTCTTCATCCGTGTCCATCCGTGTTCATCTGCGGTAAAAACCCGCGCTCCAGCGCGCACCATCCCCATCCATCTGCGTTGATCTGCGTTCATCCGCGTTCATCTGCGGTTCCACTTCTTCCGTGCTTTGGCATCATCTTCGCCACCCCACCCCGCGCCCTACCTTCGCGCGCCAACCGCCACCTCATGTTCCGAACCGCCGTCCTTGCCCTCCTGCTCCTGATCACCCTGCGCGCCAGCGCACAGAAGGACAAGCAATACGTGCCCATGTGCGTGGGCTGGTATAACGTCGAGAATTTGTACGACACGGTTGACGCACCGGAGACCGACGATGCGGAATGGCTGGCTACCGCGCCTAAGATGTGGAACAGTGAACGCTACCAGATGAAGCTCGATCACCTGGCACGGGTGATCAGCGAAATGGCGAAGGATGTGCACCCGGATGGTCTGGCACTGCTGGGGCTCTGTGAGATCGAGAACCGCGCGGTGCTCGAGGACCTCGTGAAGCAGCCTGCGCTGGCCGGCCGCAACTACCAGATCGTTCATCACGACGGGCCTGATCGCCGGGGTGTGGACGCCGCCTTCCTGTACAACCCGAAGTATTTCAAGCTGGTCAACTACAAGGCCTATCCCCTGATCAATCCCGAGGACACGGCGTTCCGCACACGCGAGCAGCTGGTGGTCACCGGCGTGCTGGATGGCGACACGGTGAGTTGCATCATGGCGCACTGGCCCAGCCGTCGCGGCGGCGAAAAGGCCTCGCAGCCGAAACGCTTCATGGCCGCGAAGCTGGGTCGCCACATCGCCGACTCGCTGCTCGCGATCAACCCCAACGCGCGCATCATGTACATGGGCGACCTGAACGACGACCCTGTTGATCCGAGCGTGCGCAAGTTCTTCGGCGCCACGGAGGACAAGTCCCTGGTGAATGCGTCGAAGTTCTACAACCCCATGTACAGCCTGTACCAGAAAGGGCATCGGTTCACTGGCGTGGGGGGATTCATGGAACCTGTTCGATCAGGTGATCTTCTCTCCTGCACTGGCGAACGGTACATCGGGTGGCTTCAAGTATTACGGCGCACGTGTGTACAACCAGCCCTATCTCATCCAGCCGGACGGTGCGTTCAAGGGCTATCCGTTCCGCATCTACGTGGGCGACAACTTCACCGGTGGATACAGCGATCACTTCCCGGTGTTCGTGATCCTGGTGAAGGAAGCGCCGCAACCCTGATCGCATGGTGCATCGGCTCGTTCCGGTGATGGTCCTCCTGTTCTGCACGGTGCTCGCTTCCGCGCAGCAGATCGACAGCGTCCATGTGTTCGAGAATATTCCGCCGGGGCAATACACGGCGGGTTCGGCCCATGCGCTGGTGTGGAAGTTGCATCGCGAGCACGCCCCGTTCCGCACCATTGGCAAGGACCACATGGCCACCGTGGCCGAAACGCTGGGGCATTACCGTCCGGACAACTACAAGCAAGCGGCCTTGCCGGGATTGCAGTACGTGGCCATGGCCTTCACGAAGAAGGGCCTGCAGGCGATCGGTGTGGCCGATGATCTGGGGCTCATCGTGAACTTCACGGTGGGAAGAGAATACCGCATCTCATCCTTCGCGGAACACGTTGCTGTACGCGCTGCCCTGGCCCGGGCGTTGATCACGGAATAGGTACAATGCACCTTCTGGTCCTGCGTTGGTCACGGCAGGCTGTTAGGGATCATTGGCCCGGGGACCGATTACGCGCACCGCACAGCCCGCTACCTTCGCGTACTTATTGCGAGCGAACGATCCATGCTGGAACTATCCTACCTCCGCGAGCTTCGGGAAGAAGCCGTGACCCGACTGAACAAGCGCAACATTGACGCCGTCGGCCTCATCGCCAAGGCCGCCGAGCTGGATGGCACGCGTCGCACCACGCAGACCGTGCTGGATGCGAAGCAGAGCGAGCTGAACGAACTGAGCCGCTCCATCGGTGAACTGATGAAGGGCGGCAAGAAGGCCGAGGCCGAAGCAGCCCGTGCACAGACCACAGCGCTCAAGGCCGACATCCAGCGGATGCAGGAGGAGCTGAACGCCGTGGAAACGGCGCTGCGCGATCAGCTCTGCCTGATCCCCAACGCACCCAACGTCAAAGTGCCACCGGGGAAGACGCCAGAGGACAACATCACGGTGATGGAGGATGGTGACAAGCCTGTCCTCCCGGAGGACGCCAAGCCGCACTGGGAACTGGGCGAGGAGTACGGCATCCTGCACATGGACCTCGGCGTGAAGCTCACTGGCGCAGGCTTTCCGGTGTACAGCGGCCAAGGCGCTAAACTGCAACGCTCGCTTATCAGCTTCTTCCTGGACCGCGCGATCGCTGCCGGCTACGAGGAGATCATTCCGCCGCACATGGTGAACGCCGAAAGCGCATTCGCCACCGGGCAGTTGCCCGACAAGGAAGGCCAGATGTACCACGCCACGGCGGACGGGCTGTACCTGATTCCCACGGCCGAGGTGCCCATCACCAACCTGTACCGCGATGTGATCGTGGAGGCGGACAGGCTGCCGATCAAGAACGTGGGTTACACGCCCTGCTTCCGCCGCGAGGCCGGCAGCTACGGGGCGCATGTGCGCGGCCTCAACCGCGTGCACCAGTTCGACAAGGTGGAGATCGTGCGCATCGAGAAGCCGGAGAACAGCTACGCCGCGCTGGAGGGCATGGTGGAGCACGTGAAAGGGCTGCTGCGCGATCTGGAACTCCCCTATCCGCCAACTGCTGCTCTGCGGCGGCGACATGGGCTTCAGCAGCGCGATGACCTACGACATGGAAGTATGGGCCGGTGCGCAGAAGCGCTGGCTGGAGGTGAGCTCGATCAGCTGCTTCGAGACCTTCCAGAGCAACCGCCTGAAGCTGCGCTACCGCGGCGAGGACAAGAAGCCGAAGCTGGCGCATACGCTGAACGGCAGCGCCCTCGCGCTGGCACGGATCGTGGCGGCCATCATGGAGAACAACCAGACGCCCGAAGGCATCCGCATTCCCAAGGCGCTGCAGGCCTACACGGGCTTCGACATGATCCGCAAATGAGCACGCGCATACCCTTGTTCGCCCTGGCAGCGTTCTTGCTGTTGAGCATGGGCGCCTGCAAGCGCAGCGCCGATGCAAAGAACCTCGCCTCCGTGGATAGCATGATCGTCGCCACCGACACCCTGCTCGCATCGCTTCGCGTGATCGACGGCGCAGAGCTGCAGCGCATGGATTCCGTGCACGCTTCGATGAAGGACGCCATTCAACAGATGCTGCAGGACACGGTGAAGAAGGAGGATGCGCTGGCCCTCGGCAACTACCACCGCACGATGGGCAAGACGCTCGGCAAAGTGCGCCAGAAGCGAAGAGCAAGTGCGCACGGACCTTCAGCTCCTGCGGAAACAACTGCTCGACCTGCGGACCGATGTGAACAATGGCATCCTCGAGCCGGGCATGGAGAGCACGTACATCCAGCAGGAGCGATTGTTCCTGACCACGGCGGACCGGAACACGAACGTGCTGCTGTCCGGGCATGCCAGCGTGCTGCGCGCGCGGGACGACTATGCTGCGCGGGTGGACAGTCTGATCGCGCAACCACACCTTCACCATCGCACCATGACCATGCGCAGCCTGCTCGTGTTGTTGCTGATGACCCTGGGCCTGTGCGCCAGTGCGCAGGCCACGGATGAGCAACTGGCGGCGCAGTACATGCAAGCGGGCGACTTCGAGCGAGCGGCGTTCTACTACTCCAAGCTTTACGACAAACAACCCACGCCGTTCAATTACGACCAGTTGTTCCGCTGCCAGTTGGCGTTGAAGAGTTACGAGGAGGCGGCCAAGCTGGCGAAGGACCAAGGACGTCGGCAGAACAACGACCCGCGCTACCTCGTGGACCTGGGCGTCGTGCTGAAGCTGCAAGGGCAGAAGGACAAGGCGGAACAGCAGTTCGACAAGGCGATGAAGAACATGCGTGAGGACCAGAACGGCGTGCGTTCGCTGGCCAACGCTTTCCAGAAGAACGATGAACTGGACCGGGCGCTGGCCGTATACCAACGCGGCCAGAAGGCATTGCGCACGGACGACTTCGCCTTCCACTATGAGATCGCGCAGCTCTACGCCGCCAAGGGCGACATCCCCGCGATGATCAGCGCGTACATGGACCTCATCGGTTCCAATCCCAGCTACCTGCAATCGGTGCAGAACGGCCTGGCGCGCTACATCGACTTCACGAAGCAGGATGAGCGCACGGCCATGCTCCGCACGGAGCTGCTGCGACACGCGCAGAAGGATCCGGACAACACCATCTTCCAGGAGATGCTCATCTGGCAATACCTGCAACAAAAGGACCTCACGGGCGCCTTCGTGCAGAGCAAGGCCATGGACAAGCGTTTCAACGAGGGCGGTCGCCGGTTGATGGAACTCGCGGAGATCGCGGTGACGAACAAGGAATGGAGCACGGCGACGAAGTGCTACCAGTACGTGCTGGACCATGGGCAAGCAGGGCGGCTACTACGCGAAGGCCCGCATGGGGCTGGTGCAGGCCATGGACGCGCGGATCACCGAGCAGGCCGAGCCGCCGAAGGCCGAACTCGATGAGCTGCTTGCCCAATACACCACGGCGCTTGAGCGAACTGGGGCGCGGGCCGGGCACCGCCGAGCTGATCCGCGGGATGGCGCACGTGAAGGCCTACTACATGAACGACCGCACCGGTGCCATTGAGCTGCTCGATCGAAGTCGATCAACTCCGGTTCACTGGATCCGCGAACACAGGCGCAGATGAAGCTCGACCTCGGCGACATCCACGTGCTCGATGCGGACATCTGGGAAGCATCGCTGCTGTACTCGCAGGTGGACCTGGACTACAAGCAGGACATCCTCGGCCATGAGGCGCGCCTGCGCAATGCCAAGGTGAGCTTCTACTCCGGCGACTTCCTCTGGGCCAAGGCGCAGCTCGATGTGCTGAAGGCCAGCACAAGCAAGCTCATCGCGAACGATGCGATGGAGCTTTCGCTGTTGATCACCGACAACATCGGCACGGACACGTTGAATTCACCGCTGGTGCTCTTCGCCAACGCGCAGCTCCTCACCTACCAGCACCGCTACGACGAGGCGCTGCTCACCATGGACAGCGTGAACCTGCAGTTCCCGCTGAACAGCCTGGGCGATGACATCCTGTACGAGCGCTACCGCATCGCCTACGCGCGCCACCAGTACGACACCGCCGCGACCTTCCTGCAGAAAGTGCTCGAGCAATTCCCCTCGGACATCCTGGTGGACAATGCGCTGCTGGACCTCGGACGCTTGTATGAGGACAAGCTCAACGACAAGGAAAAGGCGAAGGGCTATTATGAAAAGCTCCTGTTCGAGCAGAGCGGCAGCATCTTCGTTCCTGAAGCGCGCGACCGCTTCCGTCGCTTGCGTGGCGACCACGAGAACCTGAATACGCCGGAGGAGAAATTCCTGAACGGTCCGCAGTAATGGAACGCAGATAACGCTGATCAAGATGATGAACGCTGATCCGATGAGGTCGATGAACCTGTATCCGCGTAGATCCACCGGATCTGCGGCATCTGCATTCCACCCATGATCATCTATAACGTGACCGTGAGCGTGGATGCCGACGTGCACGAGGAATGGCTGCTCTGGATGAAGAACACGCACATCCCGGACGTCATGGCCACGGGCCTCTTCCTGAACAGCCGTCTGGTGCGCGTGCTGGCCGAGGAGGAGGGCGGTATCACCTATGCGGTGCAATACACGGCGGCGGACATGGCCACATACGAGCGGTACAAGAGCGAACACGCACCGCGTCTGCAGGCCGAAACGCAGAAGCTTTACGGCGGACGGTTCCATGCGTTCCGCACCCTGCTGGAGGTCCTGCACTCTGCATCACCATCGGAGGACAGCACCATCGATCTGTGACGCAGGTCCGCGCGAAAAAGCATCTGGGTCAGCACTTCCTGAAAGAGGAGGGCATCGCGCAGCGCATCGCCGAAAGTCTCACCGGCCATGGCGGATACACGCATGTGGTGGAGGTGGGCCCTGGAACGGGTGCGCTCACCAAGCACTTGATGGCGCGTCCGGGAATCGAGATCACTTGCTACGAAGTGGACCGCGAATCGGTGGACCACCTGCATGCGGTGTATCCGGACCTGCGCGTGCTGGAGAACGACTTCCTGCAGATGTCGCCGGACGCCGTGTGCGACGGCAACATGGCGGTGATCGGCAACTTCCCTTACAACATCAGCACGCAGATCGTGTTCAAGGTGCTGGAGCATCGCGATCGCTTTTCCGAGCTGGTGGGCATGTTCCAGAAGGAGGTGGCCGATCGCCTCTGCGCAGGTCCGGGCAGCAGGACCTATGGCATCACCAGTGTATTGGCGCAGGTGTGGTTCAACATGGAGATGCTCTTCATCGTGGAGCCCACCGCCTTCATCCCCCCGCCGAAAGTGCGCAGTGCGGTGATCCGCATGACGCGCAACGACGTGACGGAAATGCCATGCGACGAGAAGCTGTTCGCGCAGGTGGTGCCGCATGGCCTTCAACCAGCGGCGAAAGACCCTGCACAACGCCTTGAAGTCCTTTGAGCCCTTGCGGAACGGCGTGCCCGAAGCCTACGCGCGCAAGCGCGCGGAGCAGCTCTCCGTGGCCGACTTCATCGCGCTCACCCAGGCCTGTGTGCCGTAACGCCTCACCGCAGGCCAGTACACCTTAGTTTCGCACGGCAGCGCCTCGTCCCGTCGAGCGCGGATCGAACGTGTCGTACAACCTCAGCGAGACCAGTCTGGAACGGATCCAGGACCACGTGCTGCACAAGCGCGAGGACGTGTTGCGCAATGAGGTGAGCGAGATGCACCCGGCGGACATCGCTGAACTGCTCGACCGCCTGGACCTCGACGAGGCCCGCTACCTGCACAGCCTGCTCGAGGGCGAAGTGGCCGCAGAGGTGATCACGGAACTTCCCGAGGACCGACGGGAGGACCTGTTGAACGACTTCAGCGCGAAGGAGATCGCCGAGGAAGTGATCGACCAGCTGGACACCGACGATGCCGCGGACGTGATCGCGGACCTGCCCCGGGAGATCCAGCAGGAAGTGCTGGACAACATCGAGGACGCGGAGCACAAGAGCGAGATCACCGAGTTGCTGAGCTACCCTGAGAACAGTGCGGGCGGCCTGATGGCCAAGGAGCTGGTGAAGGTGAACGTGGGCGCCAGCATGCTCGAATGCGTGAGGCGCCTGCGCGAGCACAAAGAGGATATCGACAACGTGTACCAGATCCATGTGGTGGACGATCACAACAAGCTGGTAGGCGCCATTCCGTTGAAGAAGCTGCTCACCGAGAGCCTGCGCACACCGGTGAAGGACGTGTACGATCCGGACACCGTGGTGGTGAAGGCCGATACGGACGCCGAGGAAGTATCGCGCCTGATGGAGAAGTACAACCTGGTCGTGATGCCCGTGGTGGACGATCGCGGGCGCCTGCTGGGGCGCATCACCATCGACGACGTGGTGGATGTGATCCGGAAGGAGGAGACCGAGGACGTGCAGAAGATGGGCGGTATGGAGGCACTGGAGTACAGTTACAGCAGCAGCAGCCTCTGGGAGATGGTGAAGGCGCGCACCGGCTGGCTCGTGGTGCTCCTTATCGGCGAAGGCTTCACGGCCACGGCCATGGGCTACTTCGAGGACGAGATCGCAAAAGCGCTGGTACTTGCGCTTTTCGTGCCCATGATCATCTCCTCGGGCGGCAACACCGGATCACAGGCCTCCTCGTTGATCTGCCGCGCCCTGGCATTGGGCGATGTAACGGTGAATGAATGGTGGCTGATCGTGCGCCGCGAGACCAGCGTGGGGCTCACCTTGGGCATAGTGCTGGGCCTGGTGGGCTTCGGGCGTGTGGCGCTCTACAGCCAGTTCACCGACCTCTACGGTCCGCATTGGGTTTCTATTGGTCTGGCCGTGGGCTTCTCGCTGCTGGGCGTGGTGCTGTGGGGCAATCTGGTGGGCTCCACCTTCCCCTTGTTCCTCAAGCGGCTCGGGCTGGACCCCGCCGTGAGCAGCGCGCCGTTCGTGGCCACGGTGGTGGACATCACGGGACTGGTCATCTACTTCACGATCGCTTCGTACTTCCTAGCGGGTATTCTCCTATGAGGATCCTGTTCATCGATCAAGTGCATCCGGTGCTCAGCGAGCGACTGGCCATCGCTGGGCATATCTGCGAGGATGTCAGCAGCCTCACGGGCGAAGAGCTCCTGGCGCAGCTGCATGATGCCGAAGGAGTGGTGATCCGCGGTCGCATCATGCTGGACAAGCCCATGCTGGACCGGGCGCCTGAAGTTGCGCTTCATTGCGCGGGCGGGTGCTGGCATGGAGAACATCGACAAGGCGGAATGTGAGCGCCGCGGCATCCGACTGTACAACTCGCCGGAAGGCAATGCCGATGCGGTGGCCGAGCATGCCATCGCCATGCTGCTGGGCCTGATGAACCACCTGGTGCGTGCGGACCGCGAAGTGCGCGGGGGCAAATGGCGCCGCAAGGAGAACACGGGGCACGAACTGCACGGCAGCACTGTGGGCATCATCGGATTCGGCCGCATGGGGCGCGCGTTCGCCGAGAAGCTCACGGGCTTCGGGGTGAAGATCCTGGCCTATGACAAATACCTGAAGGATTACGCGCCGGACCATGTGCAGGAGGTGGCGATGGATGCGCTGTTGGAACACAGCGACGTGATCAGCCTGCATCTGCCCCTGACGGAGGAGACCGATCACTATGCGAACGCAGGTTTCTTCGCACGGATCCGCAAGCCGGTGTGGCTCGTGAACACCGCACGTGGCCAACTGGTCGACACCGTTGCGCTGCTGGATGCCATCGATAATGGGCGTGTGCGTGGCGCGTGCCTCGACACGCTGGAGTTCGAGGAGCGTTCGCTGCTGGGTCTTCGTCAGGATGCGCCCAAGGAAGTGTTGCAACGCCTCTTCAAGAATGAGCACGTGATCCTCTCACCGCATGTGGCCGGCATCACACACGAGAGCTACTTCAAGCTCGCCAATGTGCTCGCGGACAAAGTGCTGAACGCCATCGTCGATGGGCAACTATAACCACCTCCAACTGGCCGCAGTACTACTGTGCTGTGGCTGCAATACGGAATATCACGTGCGACCAGAAGTACATGGGCATCGCGGATGCCGCGGCTTGATGCCGGAGAACACCATTGCTGCCTTTGAGAAAGCGGTGGAACTGGGCTGCGACTGGCTGGAGATGGATGTGGTGATCACGGCCGACAGCCAGGTGCTGGTGAGCCACGAGCCCTGGATGAATCACCTCATCTGCCGCACACCGCACGGCGACAGCATCACCGAAGCCCGCGAGCACGGATTCAACATCTACCGCATGTCCACCGCCGAGGTCCAACGCTTCGATTGTGGCAGTGCAACCCATCCCGATCACGCTGACCAGGAGAATCGGCCACTGTCGAAGCCGTTGCTGCGTGATGTGGTGGTGGCCGCCGAGGAGAAAAGCATGGAGGTGGGCGCGGGCGGCATCGGTTACAACATCGAGATCAAGAGCGAGCCTACGCTTTACGGCACGTATCAACCCGAGCCGAAACGATTCGTCCAGTTGGTGCTTGCGCAGATAGACAGCCTGGGGCTGGAGGACCGTTGCGTGATCCAATCATTCGACCCGGAGATCCTGGAGGAGGTGCATCGGCAGAACCCTGACCTGTCAACTTCCCTGCTCGTGGAGAACGACGACGACCTCTCAACCAACCTGAAACGCCTAAGCTTCAAACCCGACCATTATTCCCCGGCCTTTTCCATGGTGGACAAGAAGCTGGTGAAGGAACTGGAGGAACGCGACATCGCGCTGCTGGTGTGGACGGTGAATGACAAGGACGACATGCGCCGCATGATCAAGCTGGGCGCGAAAGGCATCATCACGGACTATCCGGACCGCCTGATCATCCTGCTTGACGAAGAGGAGTAGTTCCTGTCAGAGGCGCGCCAGCTGCTCCTCCATGCCACGTGTGAAGCGATCCAGATCGCTGTTCCACGTGGCTTGATCAACGTGAGCATCGGTGCTCACCAGGCTACGGCACAGTTCGCTGAAATACGCTGCATCCAGGTTGACCAGTTGCGGCTTCAACGAGTGCACCACGCGTACCACCTTTTCATGATCACCGCGTGAGCGGGCCTCTTGCAATGTGCGCAAGCGCTCGGGCGCCATCTTGCGGAACATGCCCACGAGCAATTCGTCGCGCTCCACCACCACGGGCGGTGGCGGTTGATGAACAACGGGTGCGGGTGCTACCGGTGTTGCGGCTACCGCAGGTGGTGCCTCATCGCGCAAGCGATTGCGTTGCGTCGCTTTCAGCGCTTCCACTTCCCGGCGGAACCCATCGAGCTCGGCCAGTGTGCGTTTGTGGTATTGCCCAGCGCGGTAGAACATGAAGATCAAGGCGGCGAGGGCGAGCAAGGCCGTGACCGCCGTGGCCATGATCCATCTCCGGGTGCTCTCCTTCGCGCGCGCGATCTCCTCCCGCTGCGGATATCAGCGCAGCATCGGAGCGTGCCTGCAGGCTGTCGCGTTCGGCGAGTTGTGCGGCGATGCGGATCTTCTCCAGCGCCATGGTCACCTCCGCCTGCCGGGCCTCCCATTCACCCATCAGCTGGGTGACCTTCACCTGCTCGCTATACGCACCGCGCATGATCCCCGCGTGCAGCGAGCAGTTCGGCGAGCCCGGCATGAGCTCGCAGTGCCTCATCATCGGACAGCTTTGCGCTATCGGCGATGCCGGCAGCTTCAGCGTACAACTTGATCGCTTCGGCCGGCTTGCACAAAGGCGCCAGCATGATGCGCAAGCGGGCCGCATCGCGCACATCACCCGTGGAATCGGCAGTTGTGTATGCGCAGGCGATGCCCGGCGATGGCCTCGTCCCGCTGCTTCAGGCTGTCGGCAATGGAGGTCTGGGCATGCACGCCGGCAACATGGAACCAGAAGCACCAACAAAGGAGCAGGAGGACCCGAAGCTTCATGGGCCTGGAATGCGAATAGCGCAACATGCGGCGAAACTACACGCCGGAATGGGTCCGTGTGCGCCCAGGAATCGCGACTATTTCACCACGAAGCGCGCCGTATTCCTGCTGCGTTGCTCGATCAACACATCCCGGCCCGCGGTCAATCGCGCCAGTGTGGCCTCGTCGAAGTGCCGCACGGTGATCAGCTCGCAGCTGTCGTTGTAGCGCACTTCGTAGTCGTTGCGCAGTTCCTCGATCAGCTGCCGCGATCGTGGCGTATCGTCGACCACCACGCTGAAGGCCACGGCGCTGTTCTGCATCAGATCGATGCGCACGTTGCGTTCGGCGAAGAGCTTGAAGATGCCGCTGAGGTTCTCCTCCACGATGAACGACAGGTCGCGGGGCGTGATGCTGATGAGCAGCTGCCGCGGCTTCACGATGAACGAGGGGATCAGCGAGTCGTTCTCACTGCGATCATCGATGGTGCTGCCCGGCGCTTCCAGGTCGACGAACGAGCGGACGTAGAGCGGGATGTGCTTCTTCTGCAGCGGTTGCAACGTGCGCGGGTGGATGACGCTGGCGCCGAAATAGCTCAACTCGATGGCCTCGCGATAACTGATGTGTGTGAGCAGGGTGGTATCGGGGAATAGCTTGGGATCCGCGTTGAACATGCCGGGCACGTCCTTCCAGATCGTCACGCTCTCGGCATCGAGCAGGTAGGCGAAGATGGCGGCGGAGAAGTCGGAGCCTTCGCGGCCGAGGGTGGTGGTATCGCCTTCAGCGGAAAAGCCGATGAAGCCTTGCGTAAGGATGCGCTTGGGCTTTGCGGGAACGGCGTCCAGCATGCCTTTCGCACGTTGCTCGGACAAGGCCCAATCGACGCGCGCGCTGCGATACGTATCGTCGGTGCGCACGATGGTACGCGCGTCCATCCACGTATTGGCGATACCGGCGTTGCGCAGGTGTGCGCTCACGATCAGTGTGCTCCACACCTCGCCCTGTGATACGATCCGATCGTATTCGCGATCCACGTTCGCGGATGCTTTCCCCTTCAGTGATGTACCGAGTCCGTCGAAATGCAGGATCAACTCCGCCGCAGCGGCCGTGTCATCGGGTGCTACTTCGGCGAGGACAGCCAGATGCGAGCGCCGCAATGCTTCCAGTTTCTCCGCAACAGCAAGACCATCGCAATGGGCCCACACCACCTCCTCGAGCGCATTGGTGGTCTTCCCCATCGCGCTCACCACGATCAGCAGATCATCCAAGGCAAAATGCTTCAACACCTTGGCCAGGTTGCGCACGCCGGCCGCATCCTTCACCGAGGCTCCTCCGAATTTGAATACTTTCATTGCGCGGCCAAGTTCTTCAATTGGTCCAGTTCCAAGGAACCGTTCAACCACTCCTTCGAAAACTTAGCACCGAAACGATCATAGAACCGGATCGCGTCAACGTTCCACTCGAGCACCTGCCAGAGCATGCCGCTGTAGTTCATTTCAACCGCGTACGCGGCGCAATGCCTGAAGAGCTTCTCGCCGATGCGAAGCCCGCGTGCTTTCTCCGTAACGATGATATCCTCCAGGTACAGCCTGCGCCCTTTCCATGTGGAATAACGCTCATAGCAAACCGCCATACCGACGATCGCACCCGCCGCCTCCGCCACCCAACCTACCCAAACCGGGTCCTCACCAAAACCAGCCTCCAACATGTGTTGCTCGCTAACGGTAACCTCATTGGGCGCGCGTTCGAACACGGCCAACTCCTGAACCAATGCCAGCATCTGCGGCACATCCAGCGCCTGCGCTCGTCTGATCGTTACTTGCATACTGGACAAAGATGCAGCACGACCGATATTTGCAGTGCATTCCATCAGCTGATCGGCACATCAGCTAAACATACCCCATGGCCCAGATCAAGACCCTCGCCGAGTTCATCGTTGAACGCCAGCACGAATTCACCTACGCCACAGGCGAGTTGACCCAATTGCTCACCAGCTTCCGCCTCGCGGCCAAAATGGTGAATCGTGAGGTGAACAAGGCCGGCTTGGCAGAGGACATTCTCGGAGCGCAAGGAACGGATAACGTGCAGGGCGAAGCACAACAGAAGCTCGACGTTTACGCGAACGACCTGTTCATGCGCCTGTTGCGCAGCCAGGGCCAGGTGTGCGCCGTGGCCAGCGAAGAGAACGACGACATCGTGCACTTCGACAACGGCGGCAAGTATGTGGTGACGATGGACCCGCTCGATGGCAGCAGCAACATCGATGTGAACGTGAGCATTGGCACCATCTTCAGCATCTACCGTCGCATCAGCAGCGGCCAAAAAGCCACCATGGAGGACTTCATGCAGCCCGGCAGCGCCCAGGCGGCGGCGGGATACATCATTTACGGCAGCAGCACCATGCTCGTGTACACAACGGGGCATGGTGTGAACGGCTTCACGCTTGATCCCAGCATCGGCACCTTCTGCCTGAGCCATCCGAACATGCAGACACCGGCTGAGGGTAGCATCTACTCGGTGAACGAAGGCAACTATTTCGATTTTTCGGAGGGCACGCGGAAGTACATCGACGACTGCAAGAAGCAAAAGATGAGCGCGCGCTACATCGGCAGCCTGGTGGCCGACTTCCATCGCAACCTGCTGAAGGGCGGGATCTACATGTACCCGGCTACGCAGAAAGCCCCGAAAGGGCAAATTGCGGTTGCTCTACGAAGCCAACACACTCGCCATGATCGTGGAGCAGGCCGGCGGCATGGCCACGGACGGCACCACGCGCATCCTTGACCTGAAGCCGACGGAATTGCATCAGCGATGTCCACTGTACATCGGGAGCAAGGCAATGGTGGAGAAGGTGATGAAGAGCTAGAGGCTGCACGCACACCTCTATCTTTGCCCCGGTCCCGAACCCGATGCGGATCCCGGATGCCGAATTATGGCTCCGGGATGCGGCACCGGGTTTCGGGCATTTTGGCGTCCATGAGTTTGACCTCCCTCCCCGACCTCCTCTCCCTCTTCCGCACTGATGCACGCGTCGCGCGCATCGCCGAAGGCTTGCAACCCGCGAACGCCCGTGTGCAGATCGCTGGCACCATCGGCTCATCGCAAGCGCTGATCGCGGCATCGGTCATCGATCGCATGAAGGGCGTGCATGTGTTCGTCCTCACCGACAAGGAGGAAGCGGCGTACTTCATCAATGACCTGGAAGCGCTGCGCGGACAAAGAGCAAGGACGCCCGCGCAATTCGCGAAGAAGGATGAGGACCTGCTCTTCTACCCTGCGCCCTCACGTTCGCCGTACGATCCCGAAGGCCACCATGATGGTGAGCGTGTGAGCCGGACGGAAGTGTTGGAGGTGCTGATGAAGAAGCCGGACCAATTGGTGATCGTCACCTATCCGGATGCCCTGGTGCCTCTTGTGGTGGGCCAGGAGGTGATGCAGAAGAACACACTGTCGATCAAGCGCAACGAGGAACTGCCGATCGACACCTTGGAGGAATGGCTGCTCGAGACAGGCTTCACCCGCGTGGAGTTCGTATACGAGCCCGGCCAGTTCAGTGTGCGTGGCGGTATCGTGGATGTGTTCAGCTATGGCAGCGACAAGCCCTATCGCATCGAACTCTACGGCGATTCGGTGGAGAGCGTGCGCCGTTTCGACCCGCAGGACCAGTTGACCGTGGAGCGACTTGCTGAAGCCGTGATCGTTCCCGACCTGCAGGACGAGGATGCCGCGCGGCAACAACTCTTCTTCGCGCAATTGCCGGAGAACGCGACCATCTGGCTGCGTGATCTGCAGGCCATCGGTGATGCGGCTACGAAACAATTGAAGCTGCTCAGCGAGATCCTACGACCGCCTTCCGGACAAGGACAAGCACGCTTCGCCCAACGACCTGTTAGCCACGGATGCTGCGTTGATCAAGGGCACTCTCGGTTTTAGGAAAGTGTTCTGGGCTTCTGGCCACTTGCCACTGGCTGCTGGCCGATCCGATGAGCGGCCAGAAGCCAGTAGCCAACGGCAAGTGGCGCTTTCCGTGGATTTCCAGCAGCGGCCTCAGCCGACATTCGCGAAGGAATTCAAGGTTCTATCGGGCGACCTGCACAACAAGCAGAACGCGGGCTACACCAACCTGATCGCGTGCAACAGCGCGAAGCAGAGCGAGCGCCTCTACTCCATCTTCAATGACATGGAGCATGAGGTGGCCTTCACACCGCTGGTGCTCGACCTGCACGAAGGCTTCATCGATCCCGAACTGAAGCTGGCGCTCTATACCGACCACCAGATATTCGAGCGCTACCATCGTTTCCGGCTTAAAGAAGGATTCAGAAAGAACTCTCAGGCGCTCACGCTGAAGGAGCTCACACAACTCAAGCCCGGCGACCTGGTCGTTCATATTGACCATGGCGTCGGCGTCTTCAGCGGACTGGAGAAGATCGACGCAGGTGGATCGCATGCAGGAGGCTATCCGCCTGATCTACCGCGACAACGACATCCTCTACGTGGGCATCCACAGCCTGCATCGCGTGAGCAAGTTCAGCGGTGAGGAAGCGGGCGCGGCGCCGAACGTGAGCAAGCTCGGGAGCCCCGCGTGGAAGAACCTGAAAGAGCGCACGAAGGCGAAGGTGAAGGCGCTGGCCTTCGATCTGATCAAGCTCTACGCACAACGCAAGAGCAAGCCGGGCTTCGCCTTCCAGCCGGACAATTACCTGCAGCATGAACTCGAAGCGAGCTTCATCTACGAGGACACGCCCGACCAGCTGAAGGCCACGCAAGATGTGAAGCGCGACATGGAAAAGGCCACGCCGATGGACCGTCTCGTCTGCGGTGATGTGGGCTTCGGCAAGACGGAAGTCGCGATCCGCGCAGCGTTCAAAGCGGTATGCGACAGCAAGCAGGTGGCGGTGCTCGTGCCCACCACGATCCTCGCATTGCAACACGCGAAGAGCTTCAAAGCCCGCATGAAAGGACTGCCGGTGCGCGTGGATTACATCAACCGTTTCCGCAGCAGCGCCGACCAAACACAGATCCTAAAGGACCTGAAGGAAGGGAAGATCGACATCATCATCGGCACTCACCGGCTGGTGAGCAAGGACGTGGAGTACAAGGACCTCGGACTGCTGATCATCGACGAGGAGCAGAAGTTCGGCGTGAACGTGAAGGACAAGTTGAAGACCTTGCGCGCCACGGTGGATACACTGACGCTCACCGCCACACCGATCCCGCGCACGCTGCAGTTCAGCCTGATGGGCGCCCGTGACCTGAGCATCATCAGCACGCCGCCACCCAACCGTTATCCGGTGAGCACCATGCTGCAGCCGTACGATGAGGTCACGATCCGCGGCGCTATCGAATACGAGCTCTCCCGCGGCGGCCAGGTGTACTTCCTGCACGACAAGGTGAAGAACATCGAGTACATCGCGGACATGATCCGCAAGCTGGTGCCTGGCGCGCGCGTTGGTGTGGGTCACGGCCAGCTCGAAGGTCACAAGCTCGAAGAAGTGATGCTCGACTTCATAGAAGGCAACAGCGACGTGCTCGTGTGTACCACCATCGTGGAGAACGGCCTCGACATCCCGAATGCCAACACGATCATCGTGAACGAGGCGCAGAACTTCGGCCTCAGCGATCTGCACCAGTTGCGCGGTCGTGTGGGTCGCAGCAACAAGAAAGCGTATTGCTACCTGCTCGCTCCGAGTCCGCATTTGCTGCCCGACCTGTCACGCAAGCGCCTACAGGCCATCGAGCAGTTCAGCGATCTGGGCAGCGGCATCCACATCGCCATGAAGGACCTCGACATCCGGGGCGCGGGCGACCTGCTCGGCGCGGAACAGAGCGGCTTCATCAACGACATCGGATTCGAGACCTATCACAAGATCCTCGAAGAAGCCGTGCGCGAACTGAAGCACGAGCACTTTGCGGAACTTTTCGAGGACCGTCAGCTCGCCCGCGGCGGTACGCGCGACCAGAGCGACGACTGCATCATCGAGACCGACCTCACCATGCTGATACCGAACAGCTACGTGAGCGAGACCGCCGAACGCCTCGCGCTCTACCGCAAGCTCGACGACATCAAGGACGAAACGGAACTACAGAAGTTCACCACGGAGGTCACGGACCGGTTCGGACCGATACCGCAACAGGTCGTGGAGCTGATGGAAGCCATCCGCCTGCGCTGGCTGGGACAGCAGATGGGCTTGGAGAAGATGGTGCTGAAGAAGGCAACGCTGATCGGCACCTTCATCGCGGATCAGAAGCATCCCTTCTTCGCTGGGGATACGTTCCATTCGGTGCTACGCGCGGTGCAGGCGCAGCCGCGGAAGTTCAAGGTGTACGAGAAGGGCGGGACCTTGCGGGTGAGTGTGCAGGATGTGAAGAATGTGCAGGTGGCGAAGCAGGCGTTGGAGAGTGTGGTGGGGGTGGCCGTATGATCCGAAAACTCATCAATTTTCACGGCACCCTAGAACTCCTCGATCGTCCTCAATGCCACAGCGACCCAACGTATATCTTGGCGAGACGATGACTGACAAGAACGCCATCAAGATCTTTGAGGAGAAGCAAGTGCGCACCCTATGGGACGGTGAGCAGGAGAAGTGGTTCTTCTCCATCATCGACGTGATCGCGGCCCTCACCGGCAACGAACGCCCCCGTAAGTATTGGAACGATCTAAAAACAAAGCTGCTCAGGGAGGGTAGCCAACTGTCCGATAAAATCGGACAGTTGAAATTGCCCGCCGAAGACGGCAAGTTGCGCCTGACCGATGTGGCCGACACCGAGCAACTCTTTCGGCTGCATCCAATCCATCCCTTCGCCGAAAGCCGAGCCCTTGAAACTATGGTCGGCTCAGGTAGCATCGGAGCGTTTGGATGAATGCAGGATCCAGAACTGACCATCGACCGCGCACTGGAACAATACTTGCGCTTGGGCTACTCGGAGAACTGGATCAATCAAGCGACTGAAGAGCATCGAAGATCCGCAAGGAGTTGACCGATGAGTGGAGGAAGCGCGGCATGAAGGAGGGCATGCACTTCGCCACGCTCACTGACATCATCACAAAGGCCTGGTCGGGCAATAGCACCAAGGAGTACAAGGTGCTGAAGGGCTTGAGGAAGGAGAACCTCCGCGACAACATGACGAACACCGAGTTGATCCTTAACATGCTGGCGGAAGCATCAACCAAGGACATTTCACAAGCCACTGATCCCGAGACCTTCGAGCAGAGCAAGGAAGTAGCCCGGCAGGGTGGCAACGTGGCCAAAGTGGCCCGCTTGGAGCTGGAGGCAAGGACAGGAAAGAAAGTCGTGACATCGCTGAGCGCGAAGAAGACGTTGAAGAAGGGTGCTCAACCAAAGCGCCACGGGAAAGCCTTGAACGAAGGCTAGAGCCACCAGAGGTCTACATTAATCCGACCATTGGCGCACTCTGCGGCTTGCGGTTCCTTCCCAGCTCCCTCCAACTCCTCTATGGTCCTCCGCGCCGCCTCCAACCTTACTCGGTTGTTTCCCGCAGAGCGGGACTTCGCTCTGCTCAGCTTGCTTTGCTCACCAGCATGTTGGTGATCCGTTTCTCCATGCGGTGGTCGAGAAATCAGCAACCCGGCGATGGTGGCCATGGCCGGCAGCATCAGGACCGGTGAATGGTCAGTGACGCGATCAAGGAACGACGATCTTCGGCAGCCTCAACTCCGTGCGCAGCACGTCAGTGAGCCTATCCGGCGTGATGTGGTATGCCACGAGGGCTGGCCAGGGATCGCCACCTGCGGCCATGACCTTGAAGAGGCCTTCACGACCATCAACACGCAGAATGTGCTCACACAACAAGGCACCGATCATATAGGGTACGCTGGTATCGGTGTAGATGTGGTCGCGGACGTACGTGTTGCAACGGTCGCGCAGGTCGATGGTGGGATCAGAGGCGAGGTAGCGCTCCATGTTCGCACGATGCCAGTCGTAATCGTGCCCACACTTCCGCCGATCAGCGTGGCCAGCCCTTCGTGGAGCAGGCCCGGCGCATCCGGGAAACGCCGATGCGCGAAGAGATGCACGACCTCATGCACATGATGTCCTTGTCGTTGCCGGAATAAACGTTGCCGGTTCCGTCCACCATTCCACCGGAGGCGATCGTGTGCATCAAGGGATGGTAAGTGTAGCCCTTGGCGGTGTAGAGATCGGCAGGGGCGGTGAACGTGTAGAACCGGATGGGGAAGACCGGCACCTCGAAGAACGCCGTTAGTCGTTCTACCACGCGCAGTTGTTCGAGCGCCTGGTCCTCACGAAAGCGATGCTTCGGTGAGACGATGTATGTGATCGGCCCCATCGTGCGGTGTTCCCACAGCTTGGTGTTCTCATCGATGGGCAGCGCCAGACGTGGGCCATCCGGAGTACTCCGCAGGAGGAAGCCGAAACCGTAACGAGAGTTGCCCCGTCATCGTCCGAGCGCCATTCAACATCCAGATAACGCTGCCCATCCTGCTCGCGACCGCATGAGTTCGGGCTGATAGCGCAGGTCCCCGATGCTGTCGTACTCGGCGTACAGCAGTTCACTGTACACACCACCGTACTGCTCGGTGTCAGGCGCATACCAGCAGTCGGTAAGGCCGTCCTTCATCATCTTATTGGAGAAGAAACGGCGCAGGCAGGCAATTGCATCATGGTTCGCAGCACTGGCTGTATCCACCGAAGGCGAGATCCGCAGATCGACATCGTTGAGCAACGGCGAAGCTCCCCGTTGTTCCATGTGCATCCTCCCAACTTCGGCCTTTGGCGCACAGCAAGGCAAGTGCAGCACTGCCACGAGCAGGATCACGAACCGCATGGGACCAAGGTAGAAGACCGCCCGCTGGCGGAAGAGATCGTCGCTTGGGAAGCGCGTTGTGTCACTCCTGCCTTCCCTCCAACTCCTCGATCGTCCGCCGAGCCGCCTCCAACCTTACCCGGTTGTTCTTGCTCACGAGCATGTTGGTGATGAGCTTCTCCATGCGGTGGTGAAGCGGAATGAGCAGCCCGGCTATCGCGGCCATGCACAGCAGCATCAGTATCGGTGAGTGGTTGGTGATGCGATCAAGGAAGGGATGCAGCAGCAGGTTGATGAACTCGAAGAAGAGCAGCAGCGCGATGAGCGAGAGGTTCTTGATAGCCTGCGCACCAACGAAGGATGTCCTGCTGAAGATGAGCAGGAAGATGCCCAGCGTGATGACGATGAGGGCGATGATGCCGAACTGGATGTTGCGCGAGCGGGCGGTGGCCTGATGGTCCAGCTCCATCTCCTTCTTCATCTGCAACAGCGCGGCCTGCTGGCGGTTCCTTGTCCCCTCAAGAGCAGCTTGGGCCGTCTCGGCGAGCCGATAGTACTTCAAGGCGCTGTCCGCGTTCGTGGTGCTCATAGTCTGCTTGTACAAGCCATACATCTCCACAACTTCAAATGGGCTCAACATAGTCCTTCCTATCCCTTAGCAGGTTCGCATAGTGCAAGGCCGAATCGGCGCGTCCATCGGTTAGTTGGAACTTGGACATGGTCCTGTACAACCGCATGTACGCAATGGGATGTTCCATAGCACCGGGAACAGCCAACGCCTTCTTCAGGTATTCCCTTGCGATCACCCGATCTCCATACATGTCATCATGGATCACCGCCAGCATCCAGAGCCCTGCGGTCGGGAACCAGCGATTGGTCTTCACCTCGAGGGCTCGTTCATAACCGCGTTGGGCATAGTACAAGGCAGAATCGCGCACATCCCTGTTCATGAAAAAGGAGGACAGATTGAGCAAGGCCGATGCTCCAGTGTAAGCGATCTCCGGCCCGCTCCGAAGCTGCCAGGCCCGCACGCAGGTATGCTATGCGTTTGGAGGAGTCCTCAATGCATGCGGCCAAGTCGATGTAGATTATCCCCAAGGCTTGTGCATCATCGTGGTGCTGCGCCATATCCAAGGCGGTGTATGCCAGTTCAGTGCCCAGCAAGCTGTTGCCGCTAAAGACAAGCAAGTAGCCCAGTTCCGCAGTGGTCACGCTTTCCAGCACGTGGTCGCCCCGCTTCTTGCTCAGATCGAGAATGGCCTTGGTATAGGTGATGCGCTGCTCCGGAGTGAGCGTGGGCACTTCGTAAATGATCCTGTTCATCACATCGATGCGGGCGCCATCGCCTTGGACCCTTCCCATCTGGATCATGAGACTGTCAGCCGTCGGGTTCTGGGCGGTGGAGATGGTCGCCCATGGACAGGTCATCCATGCCATGAAAAGGAGCCTCCTAGCGATCAAGAGATGGTGGGAAGATGCCGGACCCACAGCAAGGATCCGGATGAGGCGAACCATAGCGCGATGGACATTGGGATCAACGGAGTTCATATGAGTGGTTTGCGCTGCACGAGGTTTCCCGGTTCGAATTCGCTCAACTCGCGGCATTGTCCTTCCTGCTTCCTTCCAACTCCTCGATCGTCCTGCGCGCCGCCTCCAACCTCACCCGGTTGTTCTTGCTCACGAGCATGTTGGTGATCAGCTTCTCCATGCGGTGGTGTAGCGGGATCAGCAACCCGGCGATGGCGGCCATGGCCAGCAGCATCGAGATCGGCGAGTGGTTCGTGATGCGATCAAGGAAGGGATGCAGGAGCAGGTTGATGAACTCGAAGAACAGCAGCAACGCGATGAGTGATAGGTTCTTGATGGCCTTGGCACCCACCACCGCCGTGCGACTGAAGATGAGCAGGAAGATGCCGAGCGTGATGACGATGAGGGCGATGATGCCGAACTGGATGTTGCGGGAGCGGGTGGCGGCGTATTCCTCCCGCAGCTTGGCATCCTCCCGCGCCTTCAGCTCCTGCTCGAAGGCCATATCCTGAAGCTTGTTCAGGTTAGCCGTGCTTCTCAGGCTGTCGTTGAAGAGCGCCTTCAATTCCGAGTAGTGGAATGCACTATCCAAGCGGCCTTGCGCCTTGAAGGCTGCGCGCAAGAGGTCTGCTGCGTTGATCGTGCCCGTAAGACCAAAGCCACGGCTCACCGCCAGACCGCGCCGGCCATCGGTGATCGCTCCGGCCACATTCTGCATGTCAAGATGCATGCGGCCACGCCCCACGAGCGCTTGGATGAGCGGCGCCGCAACATCGAAGGAATCCGCCACTTCGATCGCCCGCGTGAAATGCACCTCGGCAAGAACGTGGTCCCGCTTTGCCGCATAGGCCGCTCCCAGCAAGTAGTACGACCGTGCATAACCATACGGATCATCCGAAGGCCGATCGATGATGTTGGAGCGCTGTGCGAAGTACAAGGCCGAGTCCACCAACCCCATGAGACGGTAGCAATCGCTCAACTGGCAGTTGGTGCGATTCACCTCGGGCACCGAACGCACGTTCACGATCGCCTTCTTCAGGAGATTGAGACAGCGCGGATAGTCCCCGAGGTTCTTGTGGACGACCGCGATCTCCTTGTCAGCAACTCCCACGTACTCCGTGCTACCCGCCGTTTCGGCAAGAGCACGGGCCCTATAGAAGTACTTCAGCGAGCCTTGGGGATCAGCAGCGGTGGCATTGCCCAGGATTAAATAGGCTTCGGCAATAAGGGTGTCCACACCGATCGCTTCGGCAAGATCCAGCGCATCCTTTGCTGACACCGTCGCTGACGCGGTGTTCGCCGCGTAGTAACAGGCCCATGCATGGTTGCTGGTGATCCAGAAGCGTTCGAGCACGGGGCGTGACTGGTCATGCCGGGTGTCCAGCGAATCGTAGCGTGGGTTAATACCGTACTTCTGGGCATGAGCGCTGGCACAAGCCGCCAACGCGATCATCAGCACGAGCGACCGGATCATCGGGGGCGAATTCATCATTGTGCCTTGTCGGTGTTGGACTCCAACTCCTCGATCGTCCGCCTCGCCGCCTCCAAGCGTACGCGGTTGTTCTTCGATACGAGCATGTTGGTGATGAACTTCTCCATGCGGTGGTGTAGCGGGATCAACAACCCGGCGATGGCGGCCATGGCCAATAGCATCAGGATCGGCGAGTGGTTCGTGATGCGATCGAGGAAGGGATGCAAGCAGCAGGTTTATGAACTCGAAGAAGAGCAGCAGCGCGATGAGCGAGAGGTTCTTGATGGCCTTGGCACCCACCACCGCCGTGCGACTGAACACGAGCAGGAAGATCCCGAGCGTGATGACGATCAGCGCGATGATGCCGAACTGGATGTTGCGGGAGCGGGCGGTTGCTTCTTCGGCCAGCGCAACCACTTCCTCCTTCTCCTTCAACTGCTGTCCGAAGCGCATGTTCTCCACTTTGCTGAGCGCCTCTACATTGACCAAGCTGTCCTGCAGCAGCGAGTGCAGCTTGAGGCTCAGGTAGGCGCTGTCCGGCTTAAGGGCGGCATGGTACGCCTTCTCCAAGAGGTCCGTGGCTTCGAGCGAGGCCGGCAGGTTGGCCGTGCGCTTCGCCACCTCCAATGCGCGTGTGCCCAGTGTGATCGCACCGGCGGCGTCCTTCAACGCAAGGCGCTCGCGTCCGAGGCCCACCAGCGCTGCCGGCATCACCAAGCCCAGGTTGAATGAATCGCACACGGCGATCGTCTTCTTGAAGAAGAGCTCGGCCATGTCCCGTTCGCCCTTGGCCGCATACGCCTTGCCGATGGTGAGTTGAGAGCGCGCATAGCCATATGGATCGTTCGCCGCTGCCGTGATCACGTTGGAGCGTTGCGCATAGAACAATGCGGAATCGACGCATGCCCAAGCCGCTGTATGTTTCGCTCAGGTGGCAGGCCGTGCGGTTCACCTCGCGCGATGCGCGTGATCTTCGCCTCACCGCGTTTCAGCCACGTGATCGCTTCGCGGAATTGCCCAAGCTGCTTGAAGAGGATCCCGATCTCCTTCTCCGCCCAACCGATCTGATCCGGTACCCCGCCGCGTTGGGCGTAAGCCAGGCCCTTGTAGTCGTATTCAAGTGACTGCCCTTGATCATTGCCCTGCCTGAACGTGTAACCGACCACCACGTTCGCATGGGCCAGTATCGTATCCTGCTTGAGCTCATTGGCCAGGTCCAACATGAGCAGTGCGGTGCGCCGTTGCTCCTCGACCTGTCCGGCGTACATGCACGCGGTAACATGGTATCGGGCGGCCTGGAATCGCGTGATCGCGGGCTTGGACAGATCGTGCCGCACATTAAGCGTGTCGAAAACGGCCAGGGCGGTTTGCGCGCGGCCGGTCGATGACGAGAAACCCAGTGCCACGGTGAGTCCGATGACAACCACCATGCGGGCTATGGAAACTGATGTACGCTCGATGGATGCCTGCGACGCAGGCGGGCTGATGGTGCATGGGAGGAAATGTGCTTGGGTAAAGATGGGAGAATTGGATCAGCAGGCCTCACCTGGCTTCGAGAGGTCGGAACGGCGAAGGGCGCAGGCAGCGCTCAACGCTCACGCAGCGGCAGGGAATGGTAACTTCACGCTGAACCCAGAACCGATGCGCACACTTCTTCTCGCCCAGTCCTGTTCACAATATCGCTTTGCGCCCAGACGACCTTCGCTCCGGTGGGGGCGACCTGGACGTACACACAACGGCACGCTGGTGGCCCAGACACCAACCTGTTCGTTCTGGAGTGTACCGGCGACACGCTCATCCAAGGCCGGACATGTTCCAAGTTGACCAATACGGATGGGGTGATCACGTGCATGCCTTTCCTTCAGGCGCTCACTCGCCAGGGTGATTCCATCCTCGTGTACCAGCCGATCTTCTTTCATTTCGGAGCGCTGTATGTCTTTGGCCAGGCCCCGGGCTTTCAATGGGAGACGATCATCGACTACACCTTCGGCACGGACACTGTTCGCTGGACCGTGCTGGATACGGGGCATGTCACACTGGACGATGTGATCCTGCGGAGCCAGCAGGTATCCGCCGTGTCAAGCGGTCCGTATGCGACGGAATCGCTCACGAGCGGCACCATGATCGACCGGCTGGGTGATCTATCCTACCTGTTTCCATGGATCATGGGGTTCTGCGATGCCGAGCGCAATGGTCCATTGCGATGCTACTCCGATCCGGACATCACATGGATCAACCCCCAATTCCCGCAATGCGATCTAAGCACTGGCGTGGGAGAAACCGCTGCGGAGCAGGGCCTCCGCGCATCACCGTCCGTCATCGATGCAGGTGGAACCGTGCGCATCACCATGCCCGTGGGATCATCCGGTCAAGTCATCGATGCGACCGGTCGCACGGTGGCCTCAGTACCGGCGACCGGGGATCGTACCCTACCCCACACCGGCATCTACTTCATCCGCGCAACGTCCCGGCAGGGTCAAGTGTCGGTGGCACGCGTATTGGTCCGCTGAGTACTGGTAGTTTCGCCCCGAACTCATCGGGAATGACGCCACCCGCCGACAAACAACAGATCGACCTCAGCTTCCTGGAAGGCCCGCGTTCTCGCTGGAAGGAACTGCAGAGCGTGATGAGCATCATGCGGGAGTTCCTCTACGGCTTCCGCAAGCTGCATTTCGTAGGGCCGTGCGTCACCTTCTTCGGGAGCGCGCGCTTCAAGGAGGATCATCCGTACTACGAGGCTACGCGTGAACTGGCGCGGCGCATCGGTCGCGTGGGCTTCACCATCATGACCGGTGGCGGGCCGGGGCTGATGGAAGCCGCGAACCGTGGGGCGCGCGATGTGGGCGCACGCAGCATCGGCTGCAACATCGTGCTGCCGCATGAGCAATCGGCCAATCCCTACCTCGACATCAGTCTCACCTTCGAGCGCTTCTTCGTGCGGAAGGTGCTGCTGCTGAAATACAGCATGACCTTCGTGGTGATGCCCGGCGGCGCCGGCACCGTGGATGAACTCTTCGAGACCATCACCCTCATCCAGACTGGCAAGGTGAAGAACTTCCCGATCCTGCTCTATGGCAAGGATTACTGGAAACCGATGTTGCAGCAGATCGATCGCATGATCGCGGAAGGCACCTTGGGCCTCAAGGAACTGGAATTCGTGTTCGTGGCGGACAGCGTGGATGAGGCCACCGAACTTCTACAGGATCGACTGGTGGAGATGTGGCGCACGGCCAAGAGCCGCAAGGATGATCCCAAGTGGTGGTTCCTGGAGGACCGGTTGAACGGGCAGTCGGGCAACGTTAAGGGATCGTAAACTCCGGCGCTCGCAGCGCTAACGGATCCATAACGCTGGCTCAAGAAGGGCGTAATGGGCGGACGGCACCTTTGCAGCGCCAAACGCCAGACGCATGTTCCGCTTTCTCCTCGTTCTCTCCCTTCCACTTCTGTTCAGTTCGTACGCCGTAGCCCAGCGCGGCACCATCACCGGGACGGTGACCGCGCTGGAGAACGGCAAAGTGGAACCGCAGCCTTTCGCCAGCGTACTGATCAAGGGCACCACTACCGGGGCCAGTACGGATCTGGACGGCAAGTACATGTTCAAGGTGGAACCCGGCAATTACACGGTGGTGACCACCATGGTAGGCTATGCTCCCGTGGAGAAGACGGTGAGCGTGGTAGCCGACCAGACAGTGGTGGTGGACCTTCAACTGGATGGTGGTGCGCAGGAGATGAAGGCGGTGGAAGTGGTGAAGGAAAAGCGCGTGGACACCGAAGCCGCCGTGCTGATGGAGACCCGCAAGAGCGAGCAGGTCGTCAACGGCATCGGACGCCAGCAGATCGCGAAAAGCCAGGACCGTACCGCAGGTGATGTAGTGAAGCGCATTCCTGGAGTTACGATCATCGGCGACCGCTTCATCATGGTGCGTGGCCTGGCCGACCGCTACAACACCGTGTTGTTGAACGACGTGGCCGCACCAAGCCTGGAGGCCGACAAGCGCGCATTCAGCTTCGACCTGATCCCCAGTGGTGCTGTGGACCGCATCCTTGTTTACAAGAGCGGTGCTCCGGAGCTGCCGGGTGACTTCGCCGGTGGCGTCATCCGCATCAGCACGGCCAGCGTTCCCGAGAAGAACGAGACCCGCTTCACCCTGAGCACCTCCTACCGCGTGGGCACTACGTTCCAGAACATCCTGCAGGATCAAGGCCGGTTCCACGGACGCGCTCGGCTTCGATGATGGTCTGCGTCAGCTTCCCGCATCCTTCCCTGCGCGCCTCAACGGACTGAGCTCAACGGACCTGCAGGCCGCCGGTCGCTCGCTCAGCAACAACTGGATGACCAGCAGCAGCACCGCGCTGCCCGATGGTCGCGCTCAGCTTCTTCATCGCGCGTCGCTTCGGCAAAGAGGGCGCGAAGAACCACTACGGCAACCTCACCTCGGTGGACTACAGCAACACCAGCCTGGTGTATAATGCCAGCAACTACAACTACAACGCCTTCGACGCGTCCACCGGCCGAAGCGATACCATCTATGCCTACAACGACCAGGAGAACATCCGCAGCACGCGGTTGACGGTGATGCACAATTGGACGGCCATGCTGGGCACGCATACCAAGCTGGAATTCCGCAACCTGCTGAACCAGCTCGGCGACAACCGCGTGACCTACCGCACCGGCAGCGACTTCGAAGGCGGCTTCGCACTGCGCAACTACGCCTTCCGTTACCAGCAGCGCAGCATCTACAGCGGCCAGTTGCACGGCAGCCATGACCTGGGCGAGAAGGATAAGTTGGAGTGGACGCTCGGTTGTGGCCTGGCCAGCAGCCTGGAGCCCGACTTCCGTCGCGTGAGCACCCGCAAGGACATCATGAACAGCGACGGTACGCAGCCTTACGAGGCCTACATCCCGCTCTCCGCCGACCCGTTCAACGCCGGTCGTTCCTTCAGCGAGCTGGGCGAGCAGGTGTACACGGCGCGTGTGGATTACGAACACAGCTTCCTCGACAATGAGGAGAAGTGGAGCCTGAAGATCCGCGGTGGAGTGTACAGCGAATACAAGGAGCGCACCTTCAGCATGCGCTGGATGTCCTACACGAAGACCAACAACTTCGACAACAGCCTGACCTCGCTTCCACTGGACCAACTGTTCAGTGCGCAGAACATCAACGCGCAGAACGGTCTGAAGCTGGATGAGGGCACGAACGCCAGCGACAAGTACGATGCGAACAACACGCTGGCGGCGGGTTACCTCGGCGGAACGGCGGTGTATGCGCGCCTGTGGACGATCAGCGGCGGGGCACGCGTGGAATACAACCATCAGGTGCTCAACAGCGCACGTTACAGCGGCCGCGCCGTAAAAGTGGACAACCCGGTGCTCGCCGTGCTGCCATCGGCGAACATCAGCTACGCCATCGGCGAGAAGCAGAAGGTCCGCGTGGCCTATAGCAACACAGTGAACCGTCCGGAGTTCCGCGAGATCGCACCCTTCTCCTACTACGACTTCACCTTCAACAACATCCTCTTCGGCAACGAGGAACTGAAGACGGCCTTCATCACCAACGTGGATGCGCGGTGGGAACTGTATCCCAGCCTCAACGAGATCGTGAGCGTGGGCGCCTTCTACAAACAGTTCACCGACCCGATCGAGATGTACTTCCTGCCCGGCGCCGGCAGCGGTGGAACACGCAACTTCACCTACGGCAACGCCCAGAGCGCTACCAGCTATGGAGTAGAGGCCGAGGTACGCCGCTCCTTGAACACGATGTTCAAGAACGGTCCGCTCAGCCGCTTAGGCGTGCTCTTCAACGCATCGTACATCAGCACCTCCATCGACCTCGGTGGCGCTGCGGTCGGCCAGAGCACCCAGCGCCCGCTGATGGGCCAGAGCCCCTATGTGGTGAACGCCGGTCTGTACTACGCGCATCCGGAGAAGAACCTCCAAGTGAACCTGCTGTACAACGTGATCGGGAAGCGCCTCTTCGCCGTGGGGACCTTTGGCACGCCGGACATCTACGAGATGCCGCGGAACGTGATCGACCTCACCGCCACCAAGGGCCTCGGCAAGCGCTTCGAGTTGAAGCTGAGCGTGCAGGACCTGCTGAACCAGCGCGTGCTGCTGGTGCAGGACAGCAACGAGAACGGCCGTCTGGAGGCCAGCGACGAGGAGGTGATGAGCTACCGTCGTGGTCAGTACTTCAGCGCCGGGCTGAGCTACAAGTTCTGACGGCGGCGCCTCCTGCGCTAACGAAAGCTTAACGCAGGGCAACGATCTGATAAGGTCGTTTTCACGGATCGGTCACAACCATGCCGTCCCTTTGCGGCCAGAAACCCAACCAACTGAACCATGACATTCCTGTACAACAAGAACCTCTGGGCCCTGCTGATCGGCGGCGCGATGCTGGCGACCGGATGCAAGAAGGACGAGGAGACCGTGACCCCCGACCCCGTGCAACGCACGTTCACCGTGACCACCAGCGGAAGCGTGAGCACCGTGGAAGGCAACAGTGATGTGAACTACACCTTCACCAGCGACAAGGTGTGGATCCTGAAGGGCTTCGTGTACGTGGAGAGCGGCGCTACGCTGACGATCCAACCCGGTACCATCATCAAAGGTGACAAGGACACCAAGGGCACGCTGATCATCAAGCGCGGCGGAAAGATCATGGCCGAAGGCAACGCGGCTTCGCCGATCGTGTTCACCAGCAACCAGGCTCCCGGCGCACGCGCTGCGGGTGATTGGGGTGGTGTGATCATCTGTGGCAAGGCCACCAATAACCAGCCTGGCGGCGAAGCCACGGTGGAAGGCGGTGTGGAGGCCACGTACGGAGGGAACGACAATGCGGATAACAGCGGGATGCTGCGTTATGTGCGCATCGAGTTCCCCGGCATTCCCTTCCAACCGAACCAGGAGATCAACGGGCTTACGCTGGCGGCAGTGGGCAGCGGCACCACCATCGACCATATCCAGGTGAGCTACAGCGGCGACGACAGCTTCGAGTTCTTCGGCGGCGCCGTGAACGTGAAGCACCTCGTGACCTTCCGCGGCCTCGACGACGACTTCGACATGGACAACGGCTACAGCGGCAAGTTCCAGTTCGGCGTGGCGCTGCGCGACCCCAACACAGCGGATGCAAGCGGAAGCAATGGCCTGGAGCATGACAACGATGGGGCCGGCACGAATGCAACGCCTTACACCACGCCCGTCATCAGCAACGTCAGCATCTTCGGACCACAGAAGGATGCGAGCACGGTGATCAACAGCAACTTCAAGCGTGCCAGCCACCTGCGCCGCAACACACACAGCCGCGTCTTCAACAGCGTATTCGCCGGATTCCCCACGGGTTGCCTGATCGACGGCAGCGCATGCGAGACCAACTGCACCAACGGCGACCTGAAGGTGAAGAACTGCGTGTACAGCGCCATGGCCACCCTGCTCGGAACGGCCAGCGGCAGCACCTGGGACATCGCCAGCTGGTTCAACAGCAACGGCAACCTGAGCTATACGCAGAACACGGAACTGGGTGTGGTGGACGGCTTCAACCTGGCTGCCCCGAACTTCACCCTCACGGGCGGTTCACCCTTGAGCACCGGTGCCAACTTCAGCGACACAGAGCTCACCAACAGCTTCTTCACGAACGTATCGTACAAAGGCGCCTTCGGCACGGAGAACTGGACCAGCGGCTGGTGCAACTGGGATCCCCAGAACACTCCTTACTGAGCGTTTGGCGACACCGGATGCCGGATGTAACGTCCGAACACCCGGAGCCGGTCGAAAGACCGGCCTCAGTACAGGCGAAAGGCCCCCTCGGGGGCCTTTTGTCGTTGGGATGAGCGCCTGAACACCGCCAATGACGGCACGTTCACGCACTTGGCACGCGATCGGGATACATTTCGGCCACATCGAACGCACATGCGCCACGTCGTCCTGTCAACCCTGCTCCTCCTCACCCAACTGCCTGCACTTGCACAAGCCCAAGAGGCCGATCACCAGGGAACCCTGGGAGGGGGCATCGGCGTCAGTTCGCCCACAGGCGACTTCGACCGGGCGTGGGGCCGCGACATGTTCCTGATCGGTGCGCAACTCGCGTATCCCATGCGCCGTGTGCCCATTCTGCAGGTGGGCTTCTCCTTTGGATACAGTGTGATGGGCAGGAACAGCACCGAGGTGCCGATCAACACGAACTACCAGAACATCAACACGGGCGAATTGACCACGCGGAGCAAGATCTTCGGCTATCACCCGTTGTTGCGCCTTACACCGCTCACGGGCAAGGTGCGGCCGTATGCCGATGGCATGGTGGGCTTCCGCCAGTTCTCCACGGTGAGCAAGGTGACGGCCAAGGGCACGGAGGGCAACGTGAGCAAGGAGCGCAACGAGGGTGATCTGGCGTTCAGCCTCGGCTGGGCGGCGGGTGTGCAGGTGATGCTGGGCACCAAGGCCTATGCCGAAGTGCGCGTGGAACGCTTCAACAGTGGCGAAGCCACGTATGTCGATCCCTCCAGCGTAAGCGTAAGCGACCAGGGCGAGGTGAGTTTCAACACATTGACGAGTAACACCGACGTGACGAACGTGCTCTTCGGGGTGGGATTCCGGTTCTGACCAGTCGCTCGGGCGGCTTGGTAACCTGTTGGTAACACGGCTGAAAAGGCGTTGAGCAAGCGTCAAGGGTCCACGTGAACGGGGCCTAAACTTGCACAACGAAACACCCATCGTGGAAGGCGGCAAGAAGATCGGCAGCGCGCTGATATCGGTATATCACAAGGACGGTCTCGCGGAGATCGTCCGGTCGCTTCACCGCCTGAAAGTCCATCTGTACAGCACCGGCGGAACGCAGGAATTCATCGAAGGGCTGGGCATTCCCGTTACGCCCGTTGAGGACCTTACGGGTTACCCGAGCATCCTCGGCGGCCGGGTGAAGACGCTGCATCCGAAGGTCTTCGGGGGCATCCTCGGGCGCCGCGACCTCCAAGGCGATGTGGCCCAGTTGGAGGAGTATGCCATCCCTCCCATCGACCTGGTGATCGTGGACCTCTACCCCTTCGAAGCCACCGTGGCGGCGGGCGGTGAGGAGAAGGCCATCATCGAGAAGATCGACATCGGTGGCATCTCCCTGATCAGGGCGGGCGCAAAGAACCATGCCGATGTAGTGATCGTTCCGTCGCAGGCCCAATACCCGGCCTTGTTGCGCATCCTGAACGAGCAGAGCGGAGAGACCACGCTGGCGCAGCGCAAGCAGTTCGCTGGGGAAGCCTTCGGCGTCAGCGCGCATTACGACAGCGCCATCCGCGACTGGTTCATGGGGGGCGAAGGCGAACTACGCATCAGCGCCGGTCCGAAGAACGTCCTGCGTTATGGCGAGAATCCGCATCAACCGGCCGAGTTCTTCGGGGATCTGAAGGGCCTGTTCGACCAGTTGGGTGGAAAGGAGCTCAGCTACAACAACCTGCTTGACCTGGACGCGGCGCTGGAGCTGATCGATGACCTCGCTACGCTGCCCGGTGTTCCCTTCGCGATCCTCAAACACAACAACGCCTGCGGAGCAGCGGTGCGCCCCACGGTGAAGGAAGCCTGGGATGCAGCGCTCGCGGGCGATCCCGTTTCGGCCTTCGGCGGCGTGCTCATCACCACGGCCACCATCGACAAGGCCACTGCACAGGCCATCGACACCATCTTCTTCGAGATCATCTGCGCCCCCGCCTATGATGCCGATGCGCTGGAGGTGCTCGCGCGCAAGAAGAACCGCATGATCCTGGTGCGCAAGCAGTCTGCAAAGCCTGCACGCAAGTACCGCAGCGCCTTGAACGGCCTGCTCGCGCAGTCACCCGATGTGGTGGTCGACAACGCCGCGGGCATGCGCACCGTTACCAAGGTGGCACCAACGCCCTCGCAACTCGCCGACCTGGTCTTTGCGAACATCCTGGTGAAGCACACCAAGAGCAACGCGATCGTGCTGGCCAGGGAGAACCAGTTGCTGGCCAGCGGCACCGGCCAGACCAGTCGCGTTGACGCCCTGGAACAATCCATCGCCAAGGCGGCCCGTTTCAACTTCGACCTGCACGGGGCGGTGATGGCGAGCGACGCCTTCTTCCCCTTCCCCGATTGTGTGAACATCAGCGCCGACGCGGGCATCACGGCCATCGTTCAGCCGGGCGGAAGCATCAAGGACAACGACAGCATCACTGCGGCGGATGCCCGTGGCCTGGCCATGTGCATCACCGGAAACCGACATTTCAAACACTGATCCCCACCAGAGCATGAGCTGGTTCAACAGTTTCTTCACCCAGGAGATCGCCATCGATCTCGGTACCGCCAACACGCTGATCATCCACAACGACAAGGTGGTGGTGGATGAGCCCAGCATCGTGGCGGTCGACCGCACTACGGGTCGTGTGATCGCGATCGGCCGCGCTGCGCAGCAGATGCACGGCAAAACGCACGAGAACATCAAGACCGTGCGGCCGTTGCGCGATGGTGTGATCGCCGACTTCCAGGCCGCCGAGGACATGATCAAGGGCATGATCCGCATGATCAACCCGGGCAAACGCCTGTTCACCCCCAACCTGCGCATGGTGATCTGCATCCCCAGCGGCATCACCGAGGTGGAGAAGCGTGCCGTAAAGGACAGCGCCGAACATGCCGGGGCGAAGGAAGTTTACCTGATCCACGAGCCCATGGCCGCAGCCATCGGTATCGGCATCGACGTGGAGGAACCCATGGGCAACATGATCATCGACATCGGCGGAGGCACCTCGGAGATCGCGGTGATCGCCCTGGGCGGCATCGTGTGCGACAAGAACATCCGCGTGGCCGGTGACGAGTTCACGCAGGACATCGAGGAATACATGCGCCGCCAGCACAACATCCTGGTGGGTGAGCGCACCGCCGAGCAGATCAAGATCGAGGTGGGCAGCGCCATGACCGAGCTGGACAATCCGCCGCCCGATTACGCGGTGCGGGGTCGCGACCTGATGACCGGCATCCCGAAGGAGATCACCGTGACCTACAGCGAGATCGCGCAGGCGTTGGACAAGTCGATCAGCAAGATCGAAGAGGCCATCCTCAGCGCCCTTGAAAGCACGCCTCCGGAGCTGAGCGCCGACATCTACAAGACGGGCATCTACCTGGCCGGCGGTGGTGCACTGCTGCGTGGGCTGGACAAGCGGATCAGCATCAAGACGAAGTTGCCCGTGCACGTGAGCGAGGATCCGCTGCGCGCGGTGGCCCGCGGCACGGGCATTGCGTTGAAGAACATCGACCGCTTCCAATTCCTCATGAGGGAGTGACGGTAAGGGCGTGCCCTGGATGAAACTCCGGGGGGCACGCCCGGACCGGCAGACCGCGATGCAGGGTGCAGACCAGGGGATAGATCCATGCGCGACCTCTTCCGCTTTCTCTTCCGCCAGCGCAACAACCTGTTGTTCGCGGCCTTGCTGTCGCTGTCCATGTGGCTGGTGGTCATCGGGAACATGCACCAGCGTGCGCAGGTGATCAGCAGCAGCAACCAGGTGATCGGCCGCATCTACACCATGCGCAACGACATCACCAGCTTCGCCGATCTGCGCAGGGTGAACAATGACCTGCTGCGCAGCCTGGCCGCCGAGCGCGCGCGTGCCTTCAACACCAGCCTGCGCACGGACAGCGCCGGTCAGGTGGTCGACACTGTCCACCGGTTGCGCTACACGTTCATCCCGGCACAGGTGATCAACAGCACCACGCACAAGGAGAAGAACTACATCACCCTGGACAAGGGCTCACTCGATGGCTTGCGGCCGGACATGGGGGTGATCGGAACGGATGGCATCGTGGGCATGGTCCGCGAGACCAGTCCGCACTTCGCCCTGATCACCAGCGTGCTCAATCCTGCGCATGCGGCCAGTGCCCAGTTGAGGTCCACACGGCATTTCGGACAGCTCAAATGGAACACCGGCGACCCGCGCACCGTGTTGTTGTCCGACATCGACAAGCACGTACCGGTGGCGGTGGGCGACTCGGTGGTGACCCGCGGCAGTGAAGGCGTTTATCCGCCCGGCATTCCCGTCGGCATTGTGGAGAAGGTGGAGAACGACCCGAGCATACCCTTCCACGTGATCATCGTGCGGTTGAGCGAGGACCTCACACGTTCGGGCGAGGTGACGGTGGTGGGCGACCTGATGCGGATGGAGCGGGATACACTGGAGGCCAAAGCGAAGACCGAATGATCGGCACGGTGCTCACCAACATCATGCGCTTCGTACTGCTGGTACTCCTGCAGGCACTGGTGATCGACCACATGGACGTGGCGAACGGCTGGGTGGTGCCCTATTTGTACGTGCTCTTCATCCTCATGCTGCCCATTGCGGTACCTCTGTGGGCTTCATTGTTGCTGGGCTTCGCGATCGGACTGAGCATGGACCTGTTCAGCAGCACGCCGGGCATGCATGCCAGCGCCTGCACGGTAATGGCCTATACCCGCAGCTTGATGCTCCGCGCGCTGGCCCCACGGGAAGGCTACGAGATAGGCCGCCGCCCTGCGCTGGCGGATATGGGCCTGGCCTGGTTCACGACGTATGCCGGTGTGCTCATCCTGATCCATCACCTGTGGCTGTTCTTCGTGGAGGTGTTCCGGTTCGACGCCTTCTTCACCACATTGTTCCGCGCGCTGTTGAGCACGGCCGCCACCCTGGTGCTATGTCTGGTGGCCCAGCTGCTCATCGCGCGTAGCTCCTCCCGTACGCGATGAACTTCGACGACCGCAAGTACGTGCTGATCGCCTCGGTGATCTTCCTCTGCGCGGCCTTCATCCTTCGCCTGTTCTGGCTGCAGGTGGTCGATAGCAGCTGGACGGCCCGGGCTGCGGACATCAGCGAACGCAAGGTCACCATCTTCCCCTCGCGTGGATTGATCTACGATCGCAACGGTGAACTGCTCGTGGCCAACACACCGGTATATGACATTCTGGTGGTGCCACGCGAGGTGAAGCCCTTCGACACCCTGGCCTTCGCGCAGCTGATCGGCGTTACGCCGTTGGACGTGCGCGAGCGCCTGCAAAAGGCAAAGGCCTATTCCGGTTACAAGCCCAGCGAATTCGAACGACAGATCACTGCGGACCAATACGCGGCGATATCGTTGCACCTGCCCAAGTACGCCGGGTTCTACGCCCAAAGCCGTACGCTGCGCACGTATCCATATCGCGTGGCGGGACACATGCTCGGCTACCTCAGCGAGGTGAGCGCGACAGAAGGTGGAACAGGACCCGTACTACCGTCCGGGTGACGTGATCGGGGTGGGCGGCCTGGAACAATACTACGAGCCGCAATTGCGTGGCCGGCGGGGCGTGAAGTATGTGGTGGTGGATGTGCACAACAACGTGCAGGGAGCGTTCCAGAACGGGATGTACGACACCTTGGCCTACGAAGGCTCGAACCTGTACACCAGCATCGATGTGCGTATGCAGGCGTACGGCGAACGATTGATGCAGCACAAGAAAGGCAGCATCGTGGCGATCGATCCACGGACCGGCGGCATCCTGGCGCTGGTCAGTTCACCGGCGTACGATCCCGAGTTGCTGGTAGGCCGGGTGCGGAATGTGAACTATCGCAAGCTGCAGACCGACTCGCTGAACCCCTTGTTCGACCGGGCCTTGCAGGCGCAATATCCGCCGGGATCGATCTTCAAGCTGGTGCAAACGCTCACCGCCCTGCAGATGGGCGTGATCGACAGCACCACGGGCTTTGCGTGCAACAAGTCCCTGGTGGGTTGCCACAACCATCCCATGGCCATGGACGTGAAGCACGCGATCCAGTACTCATGCAATCCTTATTTCTACCAGGTGTTCAAGCGCGAGGTGGAACAGGATAAGGACCCGGACCGGTTCAAGGACGCAGCATTGGGCCTTGCGCAATGGGTGCCGTACATGAAGAGCTTCGGGCTGGGACAACGACCTGCGGTGGACCTGCCGAGCGCCAAGGGCGGCCGCATTCCCGACGTGGCGTACTACGACAAACGATACGGTCCGCGTGGTTGGGCCTTCAGCACCATCTATTCCATCAGCATCGGCCAGGGCGAGGTGGAAGTGGTGCCGATGCAGATGGCGAACCTGGCGGCCACCTTCGCCAACCGCGGCTGGTACATCGACCCGCACATCGTGGGCGCCGTTGGCACACCGGACAACGCGCTGCCGTATACGAAGCACACCACCATGGTGGACCGCCAATGGTTCGACCTGGTGGCCGAGGGCATGCGGCGGGTAACGGAGGAGGAGGGCGGTACGGCACGCAGCGCGCGGATCCCGGGCATCACGGTATGCGGAAAGACGGGCACCGCGCAGAATCCGCATGGCAAGGACCATGCGGTGTTCGTATGCTTCGCACCGATGAACGACCCGAAGATCGCCATGGCGGTGTATGTGGAGAACAGCGGATTCGGCGGCACATGGGCCGCACCGATCGCCAGCCTGCTGATGGAGCAATACCTCACCGACACGATCACGCGTCCGGAGGTGGAGAAGAAGATGCTGGAGGCGGACCTGATCGCCACGGAGAAGAACTACAAGCCCTTTGTGAGCAAAGCCCATCGCCGACGACGATGAACACGCAACGAGACAGCATTCGTGCACAGGTGGATCGCCCGTTGGTGATCATCTACCTGCTGCTGCTCCTGATGGGATGGGCCAATATCTACAGTGCAGCTTACAGCCCCGAGCATCCCAACTTGTTCGATACGGCGAAGGAATACGGCGACCAGAGCGTGTGGATCCTGCTCTGCCTGGTAGTGGGCACGGCGATCCTGATGGTGCAGGGCGAGTTCATCAAGAACATGGCCCTGCCCACGTACATCGGGGTGATGATCCTGCTTGCGCTGGTGCCCATCGTGGGCAAGGAAGTGGGCGGCAACAAGGCGTGGCTGGGGGTGGGCGGCTTCGGCGTGCAGCCCAGCGAGTTCGGCAAGTTCGCCACGGCCCTGCTCCTGAGCCAATACTTGAGCGGCTTGAAATCGTTGGTGGAGTTCCGCACACGGGTGATCGCCTCCATCATCATCCTCATCCCGGCGTTCCTCATCCTGCTGGAAAAGGACGTGGGCACCATGCTCACCTTCGGCGCCTTCATCCTGGTGCTGTACCGCGAAGGACTTTCGGGTAACATCCTGCTGCTGGCCATCGCCTCGGCCATCCTTGCGGTGCTCTCGCTGATCATGAAGGACAGTGTGTTCCACGTTCCGTTCACGGCGAAGGAGATCGGCGGGCAGTACTTCCTGATCCTGCTCCTGGCCATCACCAGCGTGCTGGCCGCGCTGTTCATCTCACGCTTCGTGCTGAAACGTTACCGCAAACGTCTTTACGGCCTCATCGCCTTCACGCTCATCGGTTCGGCCGTGTTCATCAGCAGTTTCGACTATGTGTTCAAGCACCTCCCTGAGCGGCACCAGACACGCATCGGTGTGCAGCTGGGACTGGTCTATGATCCGCAGGGCTTCGGATACAACGCGGAGCAGAGCAAAACGGCCATAGGCAGCGGCGGCTTCTTCGGCAAGGGCTACCTCGAAGGCACGTTCACGAAGTACAAGTACGTGCCTGAGCAGAGCACCGACTTCATCTTCTGCACGGTGGGTGAGGAATGGGGCTTCCTGGGCACCACGGTGCTCGTGCTGCTGTTCGGTGGCCTGATCCTGCGATGCATCCTGGTGGGTGAACGACAGCGCTCGCGCTTCACCCGGATCTATGCCTACTGTGTAGCGAGTATTTTCTTCCTGCACCTGATGATCAACATCGGCATGGCTATCGGCCTGGCCCCCGTGATCGGCATTCCCCTGCCCTTCTTCAGCTATGGCGGCAGCTCGCTGCTCAGCTTCACCATCCTGCTGGCCATCCTGGTGCGATTGGACGCCGAGCGCCTCAGCCAGCTGCGTTGAACGAAGAAGGGCGACCCGCAGGCCGCCCTCCCGTTGATCCCGTGAACGGATATCAATAGTACTTGCTGCGATCGTCCTTCACCTCGGCCGCAGCCTTGAGCGCGTTGAAGGCCTGGTACTCGGCGCGGTTGCGCACTTTGTCCGCGAGCGCCTTCACGTCCTCGGCTCCTGCAGGCATTTCGCCGGCAGGCGAGAGCGTGGCCATGGTGGCCAGATAAACGGCCATGTCGCCTTTCATCGGCACACTGGTCTGGCCGTTCTGCAGGGAGAAGATCTGGCCGATCACGTCCACATCGCTGAAGCCACCCGGGATGCTGTTCGAGCTATAGGCCATGTCGGTGGCGGTCTGCACACCGGCACCCAGCTCCGTGGCCAGCGCGTTCAGGTCCGTCTTGCCGGCCATCTTCGCCATCAGTGCCTGGGCCTTCTTCTCCTTGATCACTTCCTTGGTCATGGCCTCGCGCACGTCGTCCAGCTTCGGTGCACCCTCCTCACGGATGTTGGTGAGCATGCACACCACATAGCCATCACCGCTGGCGATGGGCTCGCTTGGCTTGTCACCGAGCTTGGCGTGGTTCACCCAGGCGATCACACTGTTGGCATCCTGCAGGCCGGGTACATACCGCTGATCGGCACGCATCTCCTCCACCGGTGTGAAGACGAGTCCGCTCTCGGTGGCGCTCTTCCGGAAGCTCGCGCTGTCCGGGTTGTTCAGCGCAAATGAGCTGGCGGTCTTCCACGCCTCCTTCATGGCCTTCTCGGGGCGGATCTTGTTGTCCACGGTGAGCACGCGGCGCTCCTTGCGGGTGCGCTGGCCGAGCACTTCCACGATGTGGTAACCGTAGCTGGTCTTGCAGATCGTTGTGGCACCCACATTCTGATCGAAGCTGGCAGCGGTGAACTCAGGCACCATGCGTGTCTTGTCGAACCACTCATACACACCGCCCGTGCTCTTGCTTCCGGGATCTTCGGTGTACTGGTTGACCATCGCTTCGAACTTGCTCTTGTCGCGCTTCACCACGGCCAGCACACTGTCAGCACGCTCCTTCACCTTCTTCTCATCATCACCGGTCTTGCCCTGGGTGCTGAAGAGGATGTGGCGCACACGGGCTTCCGGCACGTCGGCCAGTTCCTTCACTTTCACCAGCTTCCAGAAGTCGCCGTCGCGATAGGGTCCCACAACGGCTCCCACCTCGGCATTCTTGATCGAGCGAATCATTCACTTGATCGGCGGTGCCATCGGTGTAGGCTACAGCAGCACCGTTCTTGGTGGCAGCGTGGGCCATCACGAACAGGCTGTCCGCATTGCCGGTGGTGGACGAGAATTCGGGTTTCAGGGCCAGCAGGTCGTTCTGGCCGGCGGCGATGTCCTCGGGTGTGGGCGAGGCGGGCGTGCGCACATACACGAAACCGCGCGACGCCTTCTGCTCCCACTTCTTCTCGCTGCTGTGCGCGCTGAAGTAGCGGTTCAGGTCATCGGCACCCACGGTATACAGGCTGTCGGGCTCGCTGTCGTAGCGCTTGGCCACAAAGTTGAACGTAGCCTTCGTGTTCTTGGCGGCGTATTCATCGGCCACCTGGGCGCTGTTCACGAAGCAGCTCTTCTTCACCAGCGCATTGTACTTGGCGTAGATACGGTTGGGCACGAAGGAACGCTTCTGGTATTCGTACAGTACGGGGTCGCGCTCCTGCACACTGGCGAAATAGCGCTTCAGCAGGGCCTTGTCCGGCTGGCCGGTCTTGGGGTCCTTGAAGTTCTCGTTGCCCTTGAACTCGGGTACGATGTTATCTCCCCAACGGATGTCGTCGAACTCCTCCTTGCTGATGCCGCTGCCGAAACCGGCGGCCTCGGCCTGCTTGCGCAAGGTGCGCTCGCGCAGGATCTCGTTCCACACGTTGTTGCGGATCTGCTCTTGCAGCTGATTGTCCACCGTGGTGCCGTTGTTGCGGTACAGGTTGGCCTGCTCATCCACGCGGGCCTGGAATTCCAGCGTGGTGATGGGTTGCCCATCGATCTCGGCGATCGCGGCCTCCCCACGCGACTGACCCGGACTCTGCCAGATATCGCCCAGCACGAAGAGTCCGAGGGAAACGAATACTACGGTCGCGATGAGCATGCCTCGCTCGCGGATCTTGCCAATGACAGCCATCTACGGGGATCTTTAAAAGGGTCGCAAATATAGGAGGAGCGGGCATTGGGAGGCAGGCTGTCCGGCCTTTCCCCATGAAAGGCCTTGGATGTCCGTCCGGCGGCCGTACGCAACGCGGTCCGGATGAGTTCAGGGGGCGAATCCCCGCTCCATATCCGTCACTTCCAGCTTGACCAGATCGATGCGACCATGGCTCACCTGGGCCACCGTGACCCGGAAGGGCCCCTCCTCCACCACGGTGCCCTGGGACGGGACGTCGCCGGTGTGGTGCAGGAGCCAGCCCGCCAGGGTATCGTAGTCGGGGCTTTCCGGGAAGTTCAGGCCGAAGCGGTCGGCCAGGTAAGCCACGTCCAGCCGGGCGCTCAGCACGAAGTTGCGGTCGTCCAACTGCTCCTCCACCAATTCGCCCTCGTCGTGCTCATCCTCGATGTCGCCCACGATGGTCTCCACCACATCCTCAATGGTGAGCATGCCGGCGGTGCCGCCGAACTCATCCACCACAACAGCCACGTGCGTGCGTTGCTTGGTGAAGCGTTTCAAGGCCTCATCGGCGCTCATGGTGCCGGGCAGGAAGTTAACGGGGCGCATCACGGCCCGGATGCTCTTGGGCTTGCGGAAGAGTTCGTAACCGTGCACGTAGCCGATCATGTTGTCCACGCTGTCCTTGTAGACCAGTAGCTTGCTCAGCCCAGTGGCCACGAAGTGGTCATGCAGCTCCTGCACGCTGGATTCCACATCGATGGATTCCATCTCGGCCCGGGGCACCATCAGGTCGCGCACCTTGGTATTGCTCAGTTCCAGGGTGTTGCGGAAATACTCCACCTCCGCGTTCAGTTCTTCGTCCTTGGGAGCGCTATCGCTTACCTCCTTCAGAAAGTTGTCCAGGTCGATACGGCCAAAGACCACCTGACCGGGTTTGGTGTGCATGCCGAAGATGCGCAGCACGCCTTCGCCGAGTCCAATGAGCAGCATGGTAGGCAGCCACAGCAGGATGTACAGGAAGCGCAGGGGCAGCGCCAGGACGCTGATGATGAAGTTGGGGTCAAGGCGGAATAGGGCCTTGGGCAGGAATTCGGCGACCACAAGGATGAGCAGCGTGCTCAGGATGGTCTGTGCGGTGAGAACGAAGAGCTCGTGGGGGTAGATGCCCCGCAGCCAGGGTTCCAGGGTCCTGGCCATCACGATACCGTAGACCACCAGGCCGATATTGCCGCCCACCAGCAAGGCGCTGATCACACGGGCGGGACGCTTTAGCAGGTCGGCCACCACGCGGGCCCAGATGGCACCTTCCTTCAGTTTGAGTTCAACGTAGAGCTTGTTGCAGCTTACGATGGCGATCTCCAAGCCAGCGCAGAGGGCCGTGAAGGCCAGGCTGACGATGATCAAAAGGAGGTCGGTACTGGACAAAGCGACTACTTGGGAGGCCCGTGGAAGGGGCCATTGAGGGCACGAAGATGCGATGAAGCGGGCGCACCGCTTTCAGCGAGGCCGATCACCTGGGCTGTTGACCTGCTTGTTCCTGCTGTTGGCGGGCGGCCCAGTCGGTCATCTTCCGGCGCATGAAGCGGCGGTAGAAGAACATGGCCACACACACCATGGGGAACCAGATGAACACCCGGCCGGACTGCCAGCCTTGCGTGCTGATGACCCACGCAGCCCAGCCAGCGCTCAAAAAGGCCAACAACAACCAGAACAGTTCCATGATACGGGCCATGCGTTCCATCAGCGGGGGGTATTGGGGGCCAAGGTATCCACCGCATCGATGAAGACCTGACCGGTGATGCGCCGGATACGGTACCGGCTGAAATCCTCGTTCGCGTCCAGCCCTTCGCCATGGATGATGTCGCGGCCGCGCAGGATGCGCACCGGGCGGTCCGTCCAGATGCGATCACTGTCCTGGTCCCAGACCAGCCGTTCGGTCTCCAACCGTTCGCCGCGCTTGTTCACGAACACCACATCCTCCTCCACCACCATGCGTTCATCCTTGGGCAGAATGGATCCTTTCCGCGCGGTGAGCACACTGCCCCGGCTTCCGTCGGGCTCCAGGAACACCAGCTCGATACCGTGGTCCAGCTCGGTATGCTCGGTGCCTTTCGCCAGGTACTCGGAGACGCGACCGGCATGAAGGCGGTTGCGCACCACGCCACTGTCGCTGTAGAGGTATTCCACCTTTTGGGTCACGCGGTCGGGCGCCTCGGCATCCACCTCGATGGCGGCCAGCTGGTCCAGATCGTTCTTGCAGGCTGCCAGCAGCACCACCAAGCAAAGGATGCCTGTGCGCCGTTGCATGTTCTATTGGATCTGGTAGGGACGGAACCAGCGTTCCAACTTCCAGGGAGTGATGCTCACCCCGATCCACAGGTTCACCAAGCCCTCGCGCACAAGCCCGGGATCCACATTCCCACGGCGGCTATAATCCGCGCCGATATGGAACTGGCTGTTCGTCTGTGCAGCGTTCAACGGGAAGGAGGCACCCAAGCTTGCGGTTGCGGAGGTCAGGGCCTTCCCACCGACCTGCAGGTAATCATCAACATAGCGAAGGCCGGCGCGGTAGGTGGTGCGTTCCCACAACGAGCCGTCGCGTGTGGGGGTGAAGCGCAGGCCGAGCGCGTAGGTGGTGCTGGAGCGCAGGGGTGCGGGAAGTATAAAGCCCTCCACATCCACCTTCAGCCCGCTCCAATCGCGCCTGCGCACTTCCACCGTGGCCATCCAGCGCTGGTCATTGATGCTCACGCCCAGGCCGTAGGTGAGCGGGAAGGTCAACTGCCCCTTCACCGTACCGAAGGAGGGCAGCGTATCGATGGTGGTCTCCACCCCGCTGGAATTGCGGTAGTAGGTCGTCAGGAGGTCCGTGTTCGTGGCGCTGAACACCGTGGGCGGGCCCAGCGTGGCACCGAAGGTCATCCGCCATGGATGGGCATCACGCTTCTGGTGGTCGGCCTTGGGATGGGTAAGGCCGGGATGTTCCCGTTTCCACCGTTCGATACGCGAGCGTAGTCGCACCTCGCGGCGCACCAGGATGGAATCGACGGTGGCGCTGGAGATGAACTGCGTACTGAACTGCATACCCAGGCTTGCGCTCGGTGCACGCAGCACCAGCGATGAATAGGCGCTGGTGTTGGTGTAGTTCTGGCCTACTGGATAGTTCGCTTTGCGCGTTTGCTCGATGCCGCCGAAGAGGAAATCGAAGTTGGCGCCCAGGGTCAACCGGTCGCCCAGATCGCCGAGCGAATCGCCTTTCCCCTGATAAAGCACCCGGCCTAGGCCGGCGTACACGCGGTTCAATCCGCCGCTGCCCAAATATTCATAGTTCACCTCCACCCCTTGATCGGTGCTCTTTTGCGACAACGAATAGCCCACATCGCTGAACGGGTTCAGGCCGAAGGCCATGCCCCAACGCCCGCGGCCGAAGGGAATACCGATGTTGAAACCGGAGAACCCCGCATCAGATGACTGCGTGGAAGAAGTGGCGTTCCGCCGGTTCATGAACATGCCACGAACGCCCACCTCGAAGGTTGGACGAACGAGTCCGCCGAGGTCGTACTGACGGGCCGAAGCGTAGCTGGCCGGGTTGGACGAGAGCACGCTGAACGGCTCTGTGTAGGCGATGCCCGTGCCGCCCATCAAGGCCGAGGGCACCGAACCGCTGTTGAGCAGGTCGCCGAATCCATAGGAGCTGTACGGGGAGCCGCCGATCGTTTGGGCGCTGAGCGGAGCCGCTTCAAGCAGCAGGGCCAGGCCCATCAGCCGGATGAAGGTGCAACAGGATCTCGAGCAGGCCAAGGAGGGTCAGATAAGGGTGCGCAAAGATGCCGTTTTCCAAGGCCCGCGCGAAGCGTGGTGCATCACCGCCGGTGAGCACAACGGCCAGGCCGGGGTATTGTTGCCTGCATTCCGCGATCAGGGCCTTGAGCTCGGCGCGGGTGCCGTGGTGCGTTCCTGCCGCCAGGCATTCCAGGGTGGTGCGCCCGATCAGGGGGGGCTGCTGGGGGGCATCCACCTCGGGCAGCCGCGCCGTGAGCATGTGCATCGCCTGGGACCGCATGCGGTGTCCGGGAGAGATCAGTCCGCCGAGGTAGGTGCCGTGGGCATCCACCAGGTCGTAGGTGATGCAGGTGCCCAGATCGATGGCCAGCACTGGCCTTTCCGGGAACAAGGACGCTGCAGCAACGGCGTTGGCCAGGCGGTCGGCCCCCAGGCTTTCTGGGGTGCCGTAGTCATTTCGCAGGGGGCTTGGCGTACTGCCTGTCACCAGCGTCAGCGGCGCCATTTCGGAGAGCCGCTGGAGCTGCGCCTCATCCGGCCGCGCGGTGGAGGCCAGCGCGATACGTTCCACGCCTTCACCGGCGAGGAACCGGAGCATCGCCGGGTGGTCCCCGTTGCTGAAGGAGCCTATGCGCACCGGACGCCGACCCGTGAAAAGCCCGCATTTGGTGCGGCTATTCCCAATATCCAGGACCAAGTGTAACGGCATAGCGTGTGCGGATCGGTCCGCTTTCTATCTTCGCGGCCCCTTGCAAAGATGCACGGGAACCAGATGGTGCCTTAGCTCAGCTGGTAGAGCAACGGATTGAAAATCCGTGTGTCCCCAGTTCGATTCTGGGAGGCACCACACGAAAACAGAGCCCTCCGGTCCTCCGGGGGGCTTTGTACTTCGACGCTCGCTCAGGGTATCAACGGGTGCGCACAGGGGCAGGCGATCGCGCCCGTCCACCGATCAGCATGGTCGGCGACTATGGATTCTCCAGCAACCACCGCTTCACTTCAAGCAGGTGCATCTGCTTCACCGGCTCGCGGATCCGCTTGTTCGTAGCCGTGAAATAGCGGTGCTTGGTGAGGAAGCGCACCTGCAGTTCATTCCACTCGCGCGCCGTCTTCAGCACACCGAAGTGCTTGAACTCCTTGAACAGTTCAGCGCCGATCTGGTGGAAATCGTCACGGCCCAGATAGTCCAGGTCGGCATCACACAGGATGCGGCTGAGGCCGTCCTTCGGCTCCTGCGGCACGCGGGTGGCCATGATCATGAAGCAGACCCGCTCGATCTGGGGGAAGGTGAATCCGAACCCGGGAAGGTCCTGGTGAGCGAGCAGGCAACTGGCCATCTCATGCTCGCGGTCCTGCAGCAGGAAGCCCGAATCGTGATAGACCGCAGCCGTTCGCAGCAGGTCCAAGTCCTCGCCCACCACATTTTCCGAAGAAGCAATGGCCATGGCCGTGCGATGAACATCCACGGTATGCTCAAAGGAATGGTAGGTGCGATGCGGAGACAAACCCGCGCGCAGCTTCGCCAATATGTGGGACTCCGCCCTTTCCCGGTCCATGGTCTACGCAGGCCAAGATATTCACCCGTGGTGGATGTGGCATCATACTTTTGGAGGATATGCGAACAAGCACGAACCGGGCACCGGTCGATCCTGTTCACGCTGGTGGCCCTGTATATCGTGCTCCAGTTCCTCTGGTGGGCTTGGTCGCTGGTGAACAAGGACGGGGAATTGCAACAGCTACAACAGCAGTTGCTGGGTGAAGGCGTGGTACCCGTTGTGCCGCTGGAGCAACCGGGGCATACCTTCAGGATGGTGGTCGGTGAAGGCGCGGTGTTCATCCTCCTGCTGCTGCTGGCACTTTGGATCACGTTCCGCTCGGTGCGGCATGAATTGGAACTGGCCCGGCAACAGCGCGACTTCCTGCTGGCCGCGAACCATGAACTGCGCACCCCGCTGGCGGCGTTGAAACTGCAGCTACAGACAATGGGTCGCAGCGGTTTGGCGGATCAACAACGGGCTGACCTGGGTGCTTCGGCGTTGGGCGAGGTGGACCGGTTGGCCGCGCTCACGGAGAAGATCCTCATGGCCACGCGCCTGGATGAAGCCGGCAGCCTGCTCCAGATCACGGCATTCAATGCGGCAGCGGTCCTGCGAGAAGCCAGCGCGTTGGCCACACGCACCTATGCCAGCGGGCATGAGGTCCAGCTGTCGGGTCCTGCGGACCTGATCATGAAGGCGGACGAGGACGCGTTCCGGTCGGTGGTGGGCAACCTGCTCGAGAATGCATCCAAATACGCTCCTGCCGGCACGCCCATCCGCGTGTCGCTGGGCTCCGATCATGGTGCCGTTGCACTGGAGGTGAGCGATGAAGGCCCCGGGGTGCCCGAGGAGGAACGCACGGCCATCTTCCGCAAGTTCCATCGCGTGGGAGCCGAGGAAACGCGGGGCACCAAGGGAACCGGACTGGGCCTGTACATCGTGAAGCGCATCATGGAGGCGCACGGTGGTCGCATTGAATATCGGCCGCGCGCCACGCATGGGTCTATTTTTGCGGCCACATTCCCACTACGTTGAAGAGCACACACAAGGTCGTCCTGATGATCCTCGACGGCTGGGGCCTCGGGGCAGGTGACGCCTCGGACGCCATCGCCTCGGCCCACACCCCGTTCATCGATGGCCTGGAGGCTTCGGCACCCAACGCCACCTTGCGCACCGATGGTGAGAACGTGGGGCTGCCCGCCGGGCAGATGGGCAACAGCGAGGTGGGGCATTTGAACATCGGGGCCGGACGCGTGGTGTTCCAGGAACTGGTGCGCATCGATAAGGCCGTGGCCGACGGATCTCTGGAGGCCAGCGCGGTGTTGCAAGAAGCTTTCAGCAAGGCCACCGCACCGGGTGTTCGCCTGCACCTGATGGGCCTCGTGGGCCATGGTGGCGTGCACGCCATGCAGAGCCACCTCACAGCCCTATGCGAAATGAGCGGGCGCGCCGGACTGAAGGATGTGTTCATCCATGCATTCACCGATGGGCGCGATACCGATCCGAAGAGCGGCCTCGGCTTCGTGCGGGAGCTCGAAGCGTCCATCGCGCTTACGCCGGCGCGTGTCGCCAGTGTGTGCGGACGCTATTTCGCGATGGACCGCGACAAGCGCTGGGAGCGGGTGAAGAAGGCCTACGACCTGCTCGTACATGGCCAGGGCGAAAGGGCGGCCAGTGCGACCGACGCGATCGAGGCCAGTTATGCGAAGGGCATCACGGACGAATTCCTGGAGCCTTGCGTTGTGACCGGTGCTGACGGACAACCACTGGCAACGATCCACGCGAACGATGTGGTGATCTGCTTCAACTACCGCACCGACCGTTGCCGCGAGATCACGGAAGTGCTCACCCAGCGGGCTTTCCCGGAGCAGGGCATGGTGCCGCTGTCCCTGCATTATGTCACGATGACGAAGTATGACAGCACGTTCCGCGAGGTGCACGTCATCTTCGAGAAACAGAACCTCGACCTCACGCTCGGAGAGGTGATGTCCCGGGCCGGAAAGAAGCAGATCCGCATCGCTGAAACGGAGAAGTATCCGCACGTCACCTTTTTCTTCAGCGGCGGGCGCGAAGTGCCGTTCGATGGCGAACTGCGCCTCATGATCCCATCCCCGAAGGTGGCCACCTACGACCTGCAACCGGAGATGAGCGCGCACGGCATAACGGACGCCATCACGGCCGAGTTGGCCAAAGGTGAAGTGGACTTCGTATGCCTGAACTTCGCGAACCCGGACATGGTGGGGCATACCGGCGTGTTCCCGGCCATCGTGAAGGCCGTGGAGACGATAGACGACTGCGCACGCCGCGTGGCTGGAGATCGGTCGCGCCAAGGGCTACAGCTTTGTGATCATCGCCGACCACGGCAACGCCGACAAGGCCATCAACCCCGATGGCACGCCCAATACGGCCCATACCACCAATCCGGTACCCGTGATCGTGCTCGACGACCGGAACTGGACGGTGCGCAATGGTATTCTGGCGGATGTGGCCCCGACCATCCTGCACCTCATGGGCATGGAAAAGCCCGCCGAAATGACGGGCTCTTCGCTGATATCAGCTTCCGGGGTCTAAGCCCCGTGAACGTTCCTCAGGGTCGGCGGTCGTTGCTCAGTATGGTCACCGTTCCGGTGTAAGGATCCGCCTCGCGGTCCACCTTCACTTCATAGAAGTACGTGCCATCAGGCAGGCCCGGTGCGCTCCAGTTGTTCTTGTAGTTCACCGCCTCGTACACCACCTGTCCCCAGCGGTTGAAGATGCGCACGGTGCTCTTCGAGGCGAGGATGCCCTCGATGAAGAACACATCGTTCTGGCCATCGCCATTGGGGCTGATCACGTTCGGGATGATGATCGCGCACTGGGGATCCACCACCACGGTGGAAGTGGATACATGACCGCAATCATCGGTCACGCTCACCGTGTAGGTGCCATCGACGCTGTTGGGCACGTACGCTGTGAAGCCCGTGTTGCCATTGCTCCATTGCGCGTTGAGGGAACCAACACCGCCGCTTACCAGGGCTACCAGTGGAATACTGTCGCCACCACAGGGAATGATGAGCAGTGGCTCGGTCTCGATCACGATCGGCGGTGCATCGATGATGGTGGTCTCCACCATGTCCGTGACCTCCTGTTGGCACGCGTTGCTATAGCCCACCGTCACGATCATGCTTTCCGGGCCCTCCTCCACATTGTCCTCAATGGGGGTGACCGGGATGTTCACCGTGCCCGATCCGCCGGGGATCACAATGGATGCGCCCAGGTCGTAGTCAGCGCCGCTGGAGGCGGCTCCCGTGTGCAGCAGATTCACCAACAGATCGCCGGAAGTACCCGCAGGCCGGGTCACCGTCAATGTCGCTTGATCGCAGCCTTCGATCAGCGGATCGGGGCCGGAGAGCGTGGCGTTGATGGGCGGGGGCGGACTTAGCTCCACGGCGAAGAAACCGGTGGTCTGCACGCCACAGGTATCCGTGATCAGCACGGTGACATCGGACACCTGGATCGGCGTGTAATACAACGTGGGCGTAGTGGCCCCCGTGGACCATTGGTAGTTGTAGGCGCCATAGCCGCCGGTGATCGTCGGCGTCAACAGGGTGCTTTCGCCACAATCCAGCAGGAACGCCTGGCCGATGGCAATGAGCGGATCGGGTTGGTCGATGAAGAAGGTGAAATCCAGTGCCAGGGAATCGGCGGAGCAGGGCGAAGGCGAGATCACCGTGATCTCGATCGTCTCCAGGCCGTCGGCATCAGGCGGCGCATTCAGCTGGATGGGCACCGACGTCTGGTTCGGCGCGAAGATGATCTGCGACGGGAAGGGCGGTGAATAGTCCACGCCCGGCGTGGCCGTGCCGCCGATCACCAGGTCCACGGTGGCCGCGATGGTGGTATCACCGGTGCGGGTGAACAGGAAGGTCACATCGAAGCAGCTCTCGTACAGCGTATCGCCCACGATGCCGGGACCCGGGGCCAGATCGGGAACGAAGGGGCTGCTGGTGAAGCTGCCGCCTTCGAGGAACACCGCGCTGTCCCACACCGAATCGCTTGCGTCACCGACGGCGATCTTGATATGATGCACCTCTCCGCAGGCTACTGCGGCTTTGGCTGTGAGCACCACGGTCATCCCGTCGAACTGCAGATACTGCTCGTCGGTATTGTAAGGCGGGGTGAAACCATCGCCGTTGTTCACGTAGTAGGCCGAGTTCACCACATCGTTCACCGTATTGATCGTTACCGGATCCGTGGTATTGGGGATCAACGCGATGTTGATGGAGTTGTTGGAATAGGGGCCGTTGATGTTGGGGCCGCTGAGGAAAAAGCCGAAGGCATCGTTGATGGAGTTCACGAACTCCAGGTACTCATCGGAGCCGAAGACGAACTGGAACTGGATGGAATCGCCGATGGGCACAAAATCGAATTCCAACACCGCCGCATCGTTGATCGACGCGTTGCCGGAAAGCAGCAACAGATCGGGGTCGCTTTGTCCGAAGTTCCCGCCGCCGTGGCTGCTGCTGCCCGAATCGTTCGGACCCATGGCATTCATCACACTTCCGGTGGCCAGCATGATGCCCTGCGCAATGCCCACGTTGCAGTTGGTGCCGTCGAACGATGCGGCCTGCTCGGTAAGGGTGTTGCCCGGCACGCCGTTGAACGTGATGTTGCTCACCTGCACTCCGCTGCCCAGGAGGACGTCCTGTACGAGCTGTTCGGGTGTCAAGCGTCTGGTCGAGCGCCAACTGGGCGTGCGCTCCGCCGGCCAGAAGAGAGAATGCGGTGACAGACAGGATGGAGTGGAACTTGCTCATGAGGAAGTGGTCGATCTGAATTGGATCAGCGAAGTAGCGTCACATGTCCGAATGCCTCCTGGGCCGGGAACAAGTGACCGGAGGCCTTGAATTTGTAAACATACACACCGGTGGTGGCATCGGTGCCGTTCACCTTGCCGTCCCAGGGTGCGCTCAACGACGTGGTGGCGTATATCTGCTCGCCCCAGCGGTCGAAAATGGCCATTTCGAACTCCTCGATATAGGTACCGGACGGCCCGAACACATCATTGATCCCATCACCATCGGGGGTGAACGCATTGGGGAAGAAGATGCCGCCGGGAGGCCGGATCAGGAGGCTGTCCTCGGCCACGCATCCATTGTAGGTGACCACGCTGAGATGCACCCAATGCTCCTCCAGATCGAGGTAGCTATGGGCCAGTTCGGCGAGCCGGCTGGTGGAACTGTCGCCCAGGTCCCAACGATAGCTGCGGCAGAACGTGGGCAGGGTGGCCGCCTTGAAATACCAGTCGTCCGTGCCCGTGTTCGTGGCGATGATCTCCGCCACGGGACCTTCCACGCCCACGTTCACCACATCGGAGATGATCTCGCCGCACTGGTCGTGGATCATCACGCTGTATACCGCATTCTCGGTAGGGCTCACGTCCATGATCGGGTCGTGCAGGTCGAAGCCCGGCCAGTCGATCAGGTAATAGCCCGATCCGCCGCTGACCAAGGCTTGCAGGCGCAGGCTTTCGCCCAGGCAGAGCACCGTATCCGGGTTGAAGTCGAGCACAAAGGGTTCCGGGTGGGGGATCAGCGAACGCACCAGGGTGTCACTGCTGTACCCGCACTGGTCCGCCACGGTGATCATGTAAGTGTTATCCGCCGGAACGGCCACCTGCAGCGTATCGGCGGTGCTCAACACCTGCATCTGGGGGTTGGTCCATTGGTAGGTGTACACGCCATTGCCGCCGGTCGCGTTCACCACGTTCAAGGTGATGGTATCGCCCTGGCAGATCACTGTGCGATCGGGTGCGGTGACCACGATCGGGTCGAGCGGCACGGTTCCCACTTCCACCGTATCACTGACCTGCATTCCGCAACCATCGGTGACCGTGGCCACGTAAAGCACATTGGGGTTCGCCGCAGGTACGTTGATGGTGGCGGTGGCACCCGCGTTGTTTCCGTTCAGGGTCCAGTCATAGATGTACGTTCCGTTCCCGCCGGAGACGTTCGTCACAGCGATATCGCCGTTCCCCAGGCAATCGATGAGCGTCGTTGGGCTCACCTCGATCTGCAACGGCGGATAAACGGGCATGGTCACCACCACATTGTCCGTCACCGGCAGAACGCCACAGGTATCGCTTACCGTGAGCTGATAGACGGTGGTGACGCCGGGGCTCACGGTGATCGTGGGTGTGGTCTCACCGGTGCTCCAGGCATATTGGTAAAGCCCGGTTCCACCCGTGACCACCGGTGCCAGCACATACTGCCCCCCGCAATCGCCATTGACATCCGTGGTAACCACGTTCAGCGGTGCGAACTGATCGATGTAGAAGGTATAGTCGTTCACCACCTGGGTGCCACTGCACACGATGTTCTGCGCAATGGTGATGACCACGGTCTCCAGCCCATCAGCATCCAAGGGAACGGTGATCGGCCAAGGAATGATGGTATCGCCAGGCTGATAGATCAGCTGCGTGGGGAACGGAGGAAAGTAATCGACCCCGGGTGTCGCGGATCCTGAGATCACGAGATCGATGGTGTCCACGTTGCTGGTGTCACCCAGTCGGTGGAATTCCAGGGGGATGATGCCGCATCCTTCGAACAAAGTGCTGTCATTGGCGCTCACATTGCCGGTGACCAGCTCGGGTACCACCTGTCCGGTACTGGTGAAGCTGCCGGCTTCGAGGAATACGCCGCTATCATAGGATTGATCCAAGGCATCGCCGATGGCCAGCTTGATATGATAGGTGAGGCCGCACTGCACCAAGGCTCGCGCCTCGAGCACGGTGGTGAACGCATCGAAGACCACCGTGGTGCCCCCGTTGTTGTTCACGTAATACTGGGGGTTCACCGCAGGACATGTGGGATCGTTGGGGTTGTCGTTATCCCCGTTGTTGATGCTGTTCACCCCTACCTGCGTGGTGCTGTTGGGGACGAGGGCGATATTGATCGCATCGTTCACGTAGCCCATTCCGCCGCTGATACCGGGGCCGCTGAGGAAGAAGCCGAACACATCATTGAAGCTGCATACCCACTCCGGATATTCCTCCGACCCGAACACGTAGCGGAACTTGAGGCTGTCACCCGTTGGGACAAAATCGAACTCCAATACCGCCCGATCGTTGATGGTCCCACCGGAAATGAGCTCCAGGTCGGGATCGGTGCCCGTTCCGGTCTGGTCGCTCATGAAGGCGGACTCCGGCTGTGCCACGCCTCCTGCACTGCCCGACGCCAGGATGATGCCTGCCGCAAGCCCCAGATTCGAATTGGTCGTAATGAACGAACCCGAGCCATCCTGCGCAGTGGGCGGGGCCGGGATCCCGTTGTAGGAGATATTGGACACGGAAACGCCCTGGCCCAGCAGCACATTCTCAACCAGTTCCAATGGCGTATACGCCGTGCTTATGTTCAGCTGGGCAACGCCCTGAAGGCCAACCAGTAAAGCTGGAACGAGGACTAACCGGGATAACATGTGAGTGCGGAGCGGCATTCGCGAGGGGAAGATAGGACTTTGACACGGGGATGACCGCATGGGGGGCTGTGAAGTTGCCTGACCCTTGGCATGCTGTGGAGCCCCGGCCATCCAAGGTGCTACACACGGATCGCCGCTTCCTTGGGTGTCCTGCGTCCGACCCGATATCTTCGGCGCCCTTCCATGTGCATTTGGGCACATGGACCCTGCACCCCCATGAGCGCGATCGACACCTACATCGAGTCCAACAAGGACCGCCTGCTGAACGAACTGCTGGACCTGCTGCGCATACCCAGCGTGAGCGCCGACCCCAAGTACAAGGCCGATGTGGCGCGTTGCGCCGAGGCCGTGAAGCAGCGCCTGATCGAGGCCGGTGCCGACAAGGTGGAGGTGTGCGCCACGGCGGGCCACCCGATCGTGTATGGCGAAAAGATCGTGGACCCGGCGAAGCCCACGGTGCTCGTCTACGGCCATTACGACGTGCAGCCGCCCGACCCGTTGGACCTCTGGCACAGCGGACCGTTCGAGCCGGTGATCAAGGACGGCTACATCTATGCCCGCGGCAGCGCCGACGATAAGGGCCAGTTCTACATGCACGTGAAGGCCTTCGAGGCCATGATGAAGACAGGTGGCCTCCCCTGCAACGTGAAGTTCATGATCGAAGGGGAGGAAGAGGTGGGCTCGGACAACCTGGGCCTCTTCGTGAAGAACAACAAGACCCGCCTGAAGGCCGATGTGGTACTGATCAGCGACACGGCCATGATCGCCAATGACGTGCCCAGCATCAACACCGGCCTTCGCGGACTGAGCTATGTGGAAGTGGAGGTCACCGGCCCCAACCGCGACCTGCACAGCGGTGTGTACGGTGGTGCCGTGGCCAACCCGATCAACGCCTTGTGCGAGATGATCGCCAGCATGCACGACAAGGACCGCAAGGTCACCATCCCCGGCTTCTACGATGCCGTGCGCGAACTGAGCGACACCGAACGGAAGGCCCTCGCCGAGGCGCCGTTCAATGAGGAGGACTACAAGAAGGACCTCGGCATCGACGCGGTGCGGGGCGAAAAAGGCTACACCACGGAGGAGCGTAGCAGCATCCGCCCCACGTTGGATGTGAACGGCATCTGGGGCGGGTACATCGGCGAGGGCGCCAAGACGGTGCTGCCTTCCAAGGCCTTCGCGAAGATCAGCATGCGCCTGGTGCCCGACCAGAAGAGCGATGCGCTCACCAAGCTCTTCAAGGACCACTTCGAGCGTATCGCTCCCCCTGGCGTAAAGGTGGTCGTACGCCCGCACCATGGCGGCGAAGCGGCGGTAACCCCCATCGACAGCCCCGCCTACCTGGCTGCGAGCGCGGCCATGGAGGAGACCTTCGGGAAGAAGCCCATTCCCACCCGCGGCGGTGGCAGCATCCCCATCGTGGCCCTCTTCGAATCCGAGCTCGGCCTGAAGACCGTGCTCTTCGGCTTCGGATTGGACAGCGACAACATCCATAGCCCCAACGAGAAGTATGGCGTGTTCAACTACTTCATGGGCATCCGCACCATCCCGCGCTTCTTCGCGAACTACGCCGCGAAGAGCACCAAGGCGTGATCGGCCCGCGATCTGCCTTTCCTGCGGACATGGACGCTTCCACCCGAACCCCGGTGCTACCTGCGTCCCGACTTCGCCGGGACCTGCGGCCTGCCAACTGCCTACTTCCAACTGCCGCTGTCAACTGCACCCTGCGCCTGCCTCCCGACTTCGCCGGGACCTTCGGCCTGCTCCTAACAACGCTCCTCCCCCTGCTCCTCACCTCCTGCCTCTCCTACCAGGAAGTGACCTTCAAGGGCATCACGGATATGCAGGTGAGCAAGATGGACCAGGAAGGCATCTCCGCCCGGGTGCAGGTCACGTTGGACAACCCGAACGCGTTCAGGATCCGCGTGATCGATCCCGATGTTGAACTGTACCTGAACGATGTGTTCATCGGCAAGGCGCGGCTGGACAGCAACCTCACGCTCGATCGAAAAAGCAGTCGCGACTATTCGGTTCCGCTTCACGCGTCCTTTGATGGGCACGGTCCGCAGGCCATGGCGGCCATGCTGGGTGCGGCACTTTCAGGACAGGCCAGACTGAAGGCCAAGGGATCGGTGGTGGGGCGTGCGTTCTTCCTGCGCAAGCGGTTCCCCTTCGAAGAAGAGCATCAGTTCGACCTGGGCCAGTAGTCCGTTGCTGTAACGGCCTCCGCGGATACCACGCTCCAGAAACCAAAACACCCTTTCGCGAAGCCCACGCGGTAGGTGCGTGTTGGGCTCGAGGCCAGTTCGGCCTCGGTGAAACCGAAGCTGCTCCAGGCGATCTCCAGCCGCTCGGTCCTGCCATCGCTCACGACCTCCACAACCGCATTCTGTCGGAAGGGCTGCTCGGCATACACGGGCGTATCATGCACGAAGTGATTCGTGAGTACCAGAAGACTCGGTGACCACCGGCCCGATGAAGAGCACATTGAACAGGAACCATTCCAACTTGGCCATGCCGAAGCGCAAGCCGGTCCATACATAGGGCACCAGCGTACCGACCACGCAGAGCAGCGCGAGGAACCGGAAGATGAGCAAGGGTGGCACGAAGGTCCGGCCGCCCATCCAGATCAAGGTGAATAGACCGAAGAAGATGCCCAGGGCCATGAGCGTGCCCGGCCAGTTCTGCTCGCGCACCGTGGGTCCGATGCCCGATCCACCGTCAACGATGGATCGTTGGCGGCCACGCAACGAAGGCATACCGCCAGCCCCTTTCGCAACGTTCCTTTGATGGTCCATGTACGCACCGTTGTCGCTGATCACCGCAGCCGTTACAGCCGGCCTGTTGCTCGCTCCGGGCTGCGGCACACAGGGCACCCAACACGAAGGTCCTTCGCAAGATACCATGCACGCCCACACCAACCGGCTCATCCACGAAAGCAGCCCCTACCTGCTGCAGCACGCACACAATCCCGTGGACTGGTATCCCTGGGGCGATGAAGCCTTCGCCAAGGCCAAGGCGGAGAACAAGCTGGTGCTGGTGAGCATTGGCTACAGCAGTTGCCATTGGTGCCATGTGATGGAGCACGAGAGCTTCGAGAACGACAGCGTGGCGAAGGTGATGAACGAGCACTTCGTGTGCATCAAGGTGGATCGCGAGGAGCGGCCGGATGTGGACCAGGTGTACATGACGGCCGTCCAGTTGATGACGGGGCGTGGTGGATGGCCGCTGAACTGCTTCATACTGCCCGATGGTCGTCCCATCTATGGCGGCACCTACTTCCCAACGGCCCAATGGACACAACTCCTCAGCGATCTTTCCGCGACCTGGAAGAACGATCCGGCCAAGGTGAACAGCTACGCCGAGCGGTTGCATGAAGGCGTGAAACAGACGGAGCTCGTGACCTTGAACACGGCACCGGCGGACTTTCAACGCAAGGACCTCGCACGGTTGGTGGCCGCCATGGACAGCACCTTCGATCGTCACGACGGAGGCACGGACCATGCGCCCAAGTTCCCGCTAGCGAACAACTGGCAATTCCTGCTGAAATACGGCTGGCTCACCAAGGACAACGACATCAAGGCGCATGTGGACCTCACGCTCCACAAGATGGCCCTCGGCGGCATCTACGACCAGGTGGGCGGCGGCTTCGCGCGATACAGTGTGGACCATCTGTGGAAGGTGCCGCACTTCGAGAAGATGCTCTATGACAACGCACAGCTGGTGTCGCTGTATGCGCAGGCCTATCAAGCCACGCAGGAGCCGTTGTACAAGGATGTGGTGGAGCGCACGCTCACCTTCATCGAGCGGGAGATGATGAGCGCCGAAGGCGCGTGCTACAGTGCGTTGGACGCCGATAGCGAAGGCGAGGAAGGCCGGTTCTACGTTTGGACCAAGGAGGAACTGCAACAGGCCCTAGGTGCTGACATGGCCTTCGCCAGTACCTATTATGAGGTAGGAGCCAAGGGCGCCTGGGAACACGGCACGAACATCCTCCTTCGCTCTGCGGACGACGCCACCCTGGCTAAAAAGCTCGGCATGTCCGTTGAAGCGCTTCGTGCCAAGGTGATCGATGTGAACGCGCGATTGCTGGAGGTGCGGTCCAAGCGCGTGCGACCGGGGCTCGATGACAAGTCGCTCACCAGCTGGAACGCGTTGATGATCTCCGCCTGGTGCGATGCCTTTGAGGTCCTTGGTGATCCGCGCTACCTGGCCAACGCCGAACGCACTGCGCACCTGCTGATGACCAAATGCCGCAGGGCGGATGGCGGGCTGTGGCACAGCTACAAGGATGGCAAGGCCACCATCAACGGCTACCTCGAGGACTATTGCTTCACGATCGAAGCGCTCATTGCGCTGTACGGCGTCACGTTCAACGAGGCGTACATCGTGCAGGCGCGCACTCTGGCCGACCACACCATCGCTCACTTCCACGATGCGACAACCGGGATGTTCTGGTTCACCAGCGACCAGGACCCGCCCCTGATCGTGCGCAAGAGCGAGCTCACGGACAATGTGATCCCCGCCTCGAACAGTTCGATGTGCCGTGCGCTGGATGCATTGGGTCATCTGTTCGATGATGAACGCTACCATGCGATCGCCACGCAGCAGCTCAACAACGTGAAGGACCGCATGGAACGGGATCCGTCGGGCCACAGCAACTGGGCGCAGGCCATGCTGGGCAGGACCTTCACCACGTACGAGATCGCCATCACCGGGCCCGAAGCATTGCAGCGTCGCGCGGAATTCGCGCCGCACTACATCCCCTTGCGCATGTTCATGGGCACCACAGGAAGGAGCGACCTGCCGTTGCTCGCGGAAAAGAGCCTGGGCGCGGCCACGACCATCTTCGTATGCGAGAACAAGGCATGCCAGTTGCCTGTGACGAGCGTGGCCGAAGCCTTGAAGCAACTGAAATGAAGAGCGCGTCGATCCTTTGCCTGCTGATCGCGGGTCCGGTGATGCATGCACAGGTGTTGAGCATCGTACCGGGCAGCGGCGACCCCATGGACCTGAACTTCAACGAAGCATTGATGCGGCGGAACGGCATCTCCGGCCTCACCGGACAGATGAGCGTAAAGCGCGATGGACAACCGATGCGCGAGCGAGGTGAACGGAACATGTACCGGTTCGATGCGCGCGGCCGGCTTTCGCGAAAGATCAGGTCCTATGGCCACCCGGGATCTGGGTTGGACACCACGAGCAGCTTCATCACATACGACAGTGCCGGGCATCAAGTGGAGGAACTGCGCTGTGACCTTCACGGATGGTTCGCGCTCCGCGATTCACTGGACGGCAAGGGGCGCAGTGTTCGGCGCACCCATGTCCGCATCGCCGATCAGGAAAGCGACCGCTATCTATTGCAACACGGCCCGGAGACGATCATCAGCGATGAACGGTGCACGTATGCGGAGGTGAATGACACCTGCACACGGCGCACCTGGTTGAATGAACGAGGACTTCCGTACCGGGAAGAGGACCACCGCCGCGACCATTTGGGCTATCTGCGGTCCATCGAGCACCACAACCTGATCACCGGTCGCCGCGGCAACATTCTGTTCCGATACGACGAGAAGGGAAGGCTATCGGAACGGATCGAACGACCCGATCTGGCCACCGGCGATAACACCCGCCAGGACCTGCGCTACGATGCCGCCGGCAATGTGACATCCTGTGATGTCTGGCGCAACGGGAAACAGACCTTGCATGCCGAGTACCTTTACGAGGAGGGCAGCCTTCTGCTGAAAGCGATCATCAGCAAGGACCTGGAGACCGGCCTGATCAACGTGATGCGTTACACCACCGAACGACCATGACCTTCCGCTCGCTGCTCCGTTCCTGCCACACGGCGGTGTTACTGGCCGGTATCAGCACGATCCCTGTTCAAGCACAGCAGGCGATCATCACCTGGGCCTATGGCCCCTTCGGCACTCCCGGGGATGCCGCCTACATCGTGGAAGGCGATCGGATCTACACGGCGTGTGGTGCATTCGGAAGTCGCGGTCCATGTGTTTACGTGATCGAGCAGGACCGCGTGTACCACGCAGCCGATGCGCTCGGGCGTAAGGGCATCTGCGCGTTCACGCTGGAGGGGAATAACCTGGGTCGGGCACAGGGCACCTCCTGTTCCAGCGGCTCCTGTGCTCTGGTATTGGAGAACAACAAGGTGTTCCGCGGCGAGGGACGTTTCTGCACCAAGCAGGAAGGCGCCTTCGTGATCGATGGCAACACCGTGTTCCTGGCCGAAGGTCCGTTCGCGTCCAAGAGCGATGCCCTGTTCGAGTTCAAAGGGGATGTGCCGATGATCGCGTTGCTGGCGATCCTGGCCGGCCACTGATCAGCGCGTCCGCTTCGGCTGGGCCACGTTGGCCTCCTTACCGTAGTCAGGCACCAGATAGGCCAGGTCCGAGGGCTTACCCGAACTGTGGTACTTGTGCGCACACGCAGCCAGACCGGCGGAAGACGGCCGGATACCGTGGATGTGGGTGATCCAGGACTTTCCGGCGAACAGCTCAGTGGCCTTATCCGCCCCATCACCGAACACAATATGCTGCAGTTGTGGATCAAGCGATGCGCACCAGGGCTCGTCGAGTATCAGCGGCGCTGCGTTGGTGCCAGCCGATGCGGTGTGATCGTAGATGGCCGTGAACACTTCCATGCGGCGCGCATCCACCATGGGATACAGCTTATGCCCTGCCCCCAGTGACAGCCTCGTTCCGACAAGCTCATGCACAAGCACCTCGAGCGTGGGCATCCCGAAGACCGGAATGTCCAGAGCGAAACAGAGGCCTTTCGCAGCGCTGAGGCCGATGCGCAGTCCGGTGTATGATCCCGGCCCGATACCTACGGCAACACCGTTCAGTTCATGCAGTTCACGGCCTGCATCCTTCATCACCGCCTCGATGAACACGTTGAGCACTTCGGCATGCGAAAGCCTGTCGGATCCGTCAACGCGCTGGGCGAGCACACGGCCGTCCTCGGCAAGCACCACGGCGCAATGCTTGGTGGCCGTGTCGAAGGAAAGGACCAGGCCCACGGTCAGAGGGTGAGTGGAAGACCTTGCAGAATATCCAGGCTCTTCTGCGCCATCAGGTAGCTGTAGCGGGCGTTGATCAGGTTGGCCGTGGCCTGCTGGGCGCGCGTCTTCGTTGTGTTGAGCTCGATGGCGGTGATCACGCTCTGCGTAAATCGCTCCTGCGCATAACGGACGGATTCCTCGGCCGCTTCCACGCTTCGGCGGGCGCTTTCGTATTGGCGGAAGGCATTGCGCTGTGACACCAGTGCGTTCTGCACATCGCGTTGCAACGACTGCCGTTGCCGGTCCATGGCGTTGCGCGCCTGCTCCTGCTGAATACGAGCACGGCTCACGGCGAGGGTGTTCAAGCGGTTGTTGAAGATGGGAACGCTCAGCGTGAAGCTGATGGATTCGTTCAGGTTGTCGTCGAGTTGCTTGCCGAAGGCGCGCGTGCGTGTATCGAAGTCATAGGTGGGCGCATACACCGGCTCACCGCTGCTGGTGGCTCCGATCAGTTGATCCTCGCCTCGGATGGGCTCACCGACAGCCTCGAAGTTCCGTCCGCTGTAGCCCGTACCCGCCGAAGCGTTGAAGCCAAGGGAAGGCAACCGGCCGGCTTGGGCGATGGTCTCCCCCACCGCAGCACTTTGCGCATTGAGGTCGGCCTGAGCGTAGGCGGGATCGCTGGCGAGCACGCGGGGAAGGATCTCCTGTTCGGTGGCAGTAGGCTCAGTAAGCACCAGGGCGGAGACCGCAGGGCCTTGAACGTCGAACGCCGCTTGTTCGGCAGGCTCCAGCCAGAGCGTCTGCCCAAGGAGCAGAAGTGCCTGTTCGTGCTGGTTGCGCAGGTCCGTCAACGTGTATTCATCGCTGGCGAGTTGTGCGGTGATGTCCAGGAGTTCCACACGCGCTGATCGTCCCGCATCCACCAAGGCCTGCATGCGTGTCACCTGCTCTTGCGAGGTGGCCAGCTGTGCCTGTGCTGCAACGATGCGTTCACGCAGGCCAAGCACATTGAGGAAGTTGCGCACCACCTCCATGCGGACGGCCCGCACGGCGGCTTCAAGGCCTTTGGAGGCGGAGGCTTCATCCAGTTCGGTCCGCTTCAACGTGTTGCGCTTGCGCCCACCTTCATACAAGGACAGATCGCTGCTGAGCCAGAAGTTGTTGGTGCGCACCCGGTCGGTGGCGAAGGTGTTGGTGAAGCGGTCGATCACCCTGCCGTAATTGTATCCGTGCGTACCACCGGCATTCAGGTTGGGCAGGAAGGACCAATAGGCCTGGTCGTGGACCTCATTGGCGAGCTCAGCGTTCAGCTGCGCATCGCGCACGGAAAGGTTCTTCGCTTCGGCCCGCTGCACGCATTGCTCCAATGTCCATTTCTGCTGGGCCGTGGACAGGAAGGTCAGGGACACACAGATGATCAGGCTGAGAACACGCGAGGTATGGTTCATGGGCGCCGGGGTGTGCGGAGCGCACAAAACTACCCGGGCCATAGTGCCCTTTTACACGCAGTGATGAACGGCGCGAAGCAGAGGTCGGAAGGCGGGAGTGATCAGTTGCTCAGCACCTTCACCTCCACCCGGCGGTTGGCCTCGCTCTCTTCCTTGTTCTTGGGCTCCGGGTACAGCATGTTGGAATTCCCCATGCCCACATAACTCACCCGGTCGGGTTCAACGTCGTTAACCAGCAGGAAATCATAGACGGTTCGGGCCCGCCCCGTGCTCAGTTCGATGAACTCCTTGGTGTTCTTATAGGTGGGGCCGTTCACGTGCCCTTGTATCTCCACTTTCACCTTGGGGTTCTCCTGCATAAAGCTCACCAGAAGGAGCAATGCCGTTTCCGATGAGCGCATCACTTTGGTGTCATTCCCCACAAAACGGATGTCGTCCAACGTGACATGTTCCCCTGGCGCGATGGGCGTGAGCTTCACCTCCATCGTCACCTCCGGATCCAGGGAGCCCTTCAACTTTCCATTGCAGAACAGATAACCCTTGCGCAGGCAGGAGTATTTCAAGTTGCGATAGGACTCCATTTTGAATTCGTACTGCTTTTACCGGTCGCTTTCACGATGGAGTCGAACTCCATGCCCGCAATGGAAATGGCCGCATCCAGCGGCTTCCCGGTCTTCGCATCGGTGATCTTCACATGCAAGGCCTGGCGGCGGTCAACCGGCTCGGGTTCCACCGGCTTATAGCGGCGGATCGTAGTGGAACCGGATCGTGTACCCATCCTTGGGCCAATCCTGATAATCCACCACCAGATAGAAGAGTTCGCCTTCCTCCACGGGCAGTGCGGTGCTAAAGGAACTGCCCAACCCCGACCGTACGTAATCCTCGGTGGCATCCTTGGAAAGTCCGCATCTGCTATCGATGCTTTTATCGTTCCGGCTGATGTTGGTGCGCACCGGCACCACCTGCTTGCTCTGGATCTTGTCGCAGATGCCCGGGACGGCTCCTTCGAATATCAGGAAGTCGATGTCATCCTCCGGGTCCTTCGGGATGATGTCCATCGTGATGGTGGTATTTGCCGGGGACCGGAACATATACCACGTGGTATTGTGCTCGCGCTCGAACCAGGCCTTGTCCTCCTGCGGATTCTCCTTGATCTCCAGGATGTTACCTACTCCCCGGATCGGCTGATCACAGACATGCACCGAGTCTGTGATGAAGACCGCGCCCGTGCAATCGCCATTGGCTTGGGTAAGGGTGCCTTGAGCCCATGCCGAGGACGCGGCCAAGCCGATCAACAGGAACGATACGGGTATTTGAAGAGTCCGCCGCACGATGGGTGTGACCTCCTTCTACGCAGGCGAGTAGGCAAGGTTGCTGCCCAGCCAACGTTCCATGTCCGCCTGAGGCATCCCTTTCCGGCGGGCCAGATCCTCCACCTGGTCCCTGGCCACCCTTCCCACCCCGAAATACTTCGCCTGGGGATGTGCGAAGTACCAGCCGCTGACAGCGGCAGCCGGGGACATGGCCAGGCTTTCGGTCAGGGTGATGCCGGTGTGGGCCGAGGCATCGAGCAGGCGGAACAGCTCCGGCTTTTCGGTGTGATCGGGACAGGCCGGATAGCCCGGTGCGGGGCGGATGCCCTGGTACTCCTCGCGGATCAGCTGCTCGTTGCTCAGTCGGGTGGTCTCGTAGCCCCAGAGCTCCTGGCGTAACACCTCATGCAGCTTCTCGGCAAATGCCTCGGCCAAGCGGTCCGCCAGGGCTTTCAACAGGATGGCGTTGTAGTCGTCGTGATCGGCCTCGAAGCGTTTCACCCGCTCGTCCACACCATGGCCGGTGGTCACGGCGAATCCGCCGATGTGGTCGAGGATTCCACCGTCCTTCGGTGCGATGAAGTCGGACAAGGCGATGTACGGCACGTTGGGCGCCTTCTTGGACTGTTGGCGCATGGCGTGGAAGCGACCCATCAGCGCCGAACGCGAGGCATCCTTGTACACCTCAATGTCGTCGGTCCCCACGGTGTTCGCGGGCCAGATGGCCACCACGCCGTGGGCCTGCAGCCACTGCTCCTTCACGATGCGGTCCAGCATCTTCTGCGCGTCCGTGAAGAGGCGGGTCGCTTCCACGCCGACCACAGGGTCCTCGAGGATGCGGGGGTATTTGCCGGCCAGTTCCCAGGCCATGAAGAAGGGCGTCCAATCGATGTACGGCACCAACTGAGCGAGGGGAAAGTTGCGGTAGGTGAAAACGCCAGTGCTCTTAGGGGCCACAGGGGGTTGAGCGGCCCAGTCGATGGCAAAGCGCTTTTCGCGTGCTTCGGCGAGCGGCAGATATTCCTTCAGTCGCTCCTGTCCTTCGTACTGTGCGCGGACCTTCACGTACTCGGCCTTCATCTCGGCCGCGAAGCGTTCGCGTTCATTGTCGCTGAGCAGGTTGTTCACCACAGGCACGCTTCGGCTGGCATCGATCACGTGCACCACGGGCTGGCTGTAGTGCGGCGCAATGCGCACGGCGGTATGCACCCGGCTGGTGGTGGCGCCACCGATCAGCAAGGGTGTGGTGAAGCCTTCGCGCTCCATCTCCTTGGCCACATGCACCATCTCATCCAGCGAGGGCGTGATAAGCCCGCTGAGCCCGATGATGTCCACGTTCTTCTCCTTTGCCGCGGCCAGGATCTTCTCGCACGGCACCATCACGCCCAGGTCGATCACATCCCATCCATTGCAGGCCATGATCACGCCCACGATGTTCTTGCCGATATCGTGCACGTCGCCCTTCACGGTGGCCATCAACACCTTCTTCGCCCCTCCGCCTTGCTCCGCCAGCGGCAGCGACTTCTTCTTTTCCAACAGGTACGGCTCGAGGTAGGCCACGGCCCGTTTCATCACGCGTGCGCTCTTCACCACTTGCGGCAGGAACATCTTGCCGGCGCCGAACAGGTCGCCCACCACGTTCATGCCGGCCATCAGCGGGCCTTCGATCACCAGCACGGGATCCTTCAGCGCGGCGCGGGCCTCCTCGGTATCCACGTCGATGAAGTCCGTGATGCCATGCACCAACGCGTGCTTCAATCGCTCTTCCACGGAGCCTTCGCGCCAAGCTGCACGTTGCGCGACCACCTCGGCCGATGGTGCGCCTTTGAACTGCTCAGCGAAGGCCACCATGCGTTCGGTGGCGTCGGGGCGGCGGGCCAGCAGTACGTCCTCCACATGTTCCAGCAGGTCCTTCGGGATGTCGTCGTACACCCCGATCTGTCCAGCATTCACGATGCCCATGTCCAGCCCGGCCTTGATGGCGTGGTAGAGGAAAGCCGTGTGAATGGCCTCGCGCACGGGCTCGTTGCCGCGGAAGCTGAAGCTCACGTTGCTTACGCCACCGCTGGTGAGCGCGCCGGGCAGGTGCTTCTTGATCCACGCCACGGCACGGATGAAATCAACCGCGTAGTGATCGTGCTCGCTCATCCCGGTCGCCACGGTCAGGATGTTCGGGTCGATGATGATGTCATGCGGCGCGAAGCCGGCCTTTTCGGTCAACAGGCGGTAGGCGCGTTCAGCTATGGAGATACGACGCTCGAAGTTGTCGGCCTGACCCTGCTCGTCGAAGCACATCACCACGGTGGCGGCGCCCAATCGCTTGATGATGCGCGCCTGACGGAGGAACTCCGGTTCCCCTTCCTTGAGGCTGATGCTGTTCGCGATGCCTTTGCCCTGCAGGCATTTCAGGCCCGCCTCGATCACGGCGAACTTCGAGGAGTCTACCATCACAGGCACACGGGCGATGTCGGGCTCGGCGGAGATCAGGTTCAGCAACTTGCGCATGGCCTGCACGCCGTCGATGAGGCCTTCGTCCATGTTCACGTCGATCACCTGTGCACCGTTCTCCACTTGTTGGCGGGCCACGGTCACGGCCTCATCGTATTTCCCCTCCTTGATCAGCTTGCGGAAAGCGGCGCTGCCCGTGACATTGGTGCGTTCGCCGATGTTCACGAAGTTGCTGCCGTGGAATATGCGGAGCGGCTCGAGGCCGGAGTAGGTGGGGATGCTCATTTCGGGGGTTGTTCAACACAGAGGCACAGAGGACACAGAGGAATGCGATATGGTTGACGAGGTTATCGTTGCTTCCATTCCAACAGCTCAGTATTCGTCACGACGGAATCATCGTTGAATTCAAGAACCAGATACTTCGTGTGCACGGGATCAATGTCCCATCCGAAGTCCTCTAAGACCTGATAGGTCATGTAGTTCCTCCTTTCGGTTTTCGGTCTCTCCACCAGATCTGTGCGATTCTCCTCACCTAACAACTCGGTGATCGACCGCGTGGTTAATCCGGTCAACTTGTGATTGTCCAACAGGTCTTGGACCATTGCGTCACGGTTGGGATAATCGCCATCGAACTTCTTCTGCCAACCATCCTTCTCGAAGGGTTTAGACTGATCGCAGCTCGCTAAGCAGAGCGACAGGAGCAGAAGAGTTCGCGTGAGCGATCGCAGCGGAAAGCCCGCAAGCGAGCCCCCCCCGGGGAAAATGCGGAGCGGCTCGTGGCTTGAGTGGGTGTGGAATATCATTCCTACCTCTCTGTGTCTCTGTGGTGAAGTATTCATGCTACTCTCCCTCATCCAGGTATCCGTTCATAACCCTCTCAAGCCCATCAATGAGCTTGGTCGTGTTGAAGTTGATGAGCAGGCCGAGTTTCTTGTTGGTCAGCTTCAAGTACGTGAGCAGCTGGGCAATATGGATGGGATGAAGCTCTTCAACAGCCTTGATCTCTATGATGACCCGATCTTCAACAAGAAGGTCGATGCGCAGGTCATTCGCCAGCCGCTCACCACGATAAACTATGGGCACGGCGACCTGTTCTTGCACTCGAAGCCCCATGCTCTTCAGTTCGGCCAACAAACAGACTTGATACACGCTTTCAAGAAGTCCGGGGCCCAGCGCCCGATGGACAGCAATAGCCGCCTTGATCACGAGGCTCGATATCTCGTTATGCGTCATCCTCCGTTCTCTCTGTGCCCTCTATGCCTCTGTGGTGAAGCATTCATCCCAACACTGGCCGCAACCGCGGTGCATGTTTCGCCGCCTCCTGTGCAAGAGCTGCGATGTGCTCAGGGGTCGTACCACAGCACCCCCCCACGATGTTCACCAGGCCATCACGCATGAACTCACCTACCAGCTTTGCGGTAACGTCCGGTGTTTCGCGGTACTCGCCGAACTGATCGGGCAGGCCGGCGTTGGGATACACGCTCACGCGGCAGGAGGCTTGTTCGGCAAGCGTTTGCAGATAGGGCCGCATCTGCGCGGCACCCAGTGCGCAGTTCAGGCCGATGCTGAACAGGTCCACATGGCCCATGCTGATCATGAAGGCCTCCACGGTCTGGCCGCTCAACGTGCGTCCGCTCGCATCGGTGATGGTGACGCTGCACATCAGCGGCACGCGCCGGCCTACCTGGTCGAAGACCTCTTCAATGGCGTAGAACGCGGCCTTCGCATTCAGCGTGTCGAAGATGGTCTCCACGAGCAGGATGTCTACACCACCGTCGAGCAAGGCCTCCACCTGTTCCTTGTAGGCCACGACCAGGTCATCGAAGTGCACGGCGCGGAAACCCGGGTCGTTCACGTCGGGCGAGAGCGAGGCGGTCTTGTTGGTGGGCCCCAAGCGCACCGGCCACGAAGCGAGGCTTGATGGGGTCCTTCTTCGTGAAGGCATCGCAGGCCTCGCGGGCAAGTCGTGCCGAAGCGAGGTTCAGTTCGCCGCACCAGGTGCTCGCACTTGTGCTCAGCCTGGGCGATGCTGGTGGCGCTGAACGTGTTCGTCTCAACGATGTCGGCACCTGCTTCCAGGTATTGCTCGTGGATGCGCTTGATCGCTTCGGGGCGCGAAAGTGAAAGCAGCTCATTGTTGCCCTTCAGGAGGATCTCATGCTGTTCCATGCCGGTCGGATGGAAATCCTCCTCGTTGAGGCCAAGACGTTGGATCATGGTGCCCATGGCGCCGTCCAGGACCAGGATCCGTTCGTTAGCGAGTTGTTCGATCGTCTTCATGTTGCTCGTGTTCCTCCTCGGCCTCCAGAAATGAAAAAGCCCCATCCGATGGACCGGATGAGGCATCAACGTTCATAAGGGAACACTGTTTCCTGATCGCGGCTCATCTTTCCCCGGAATGCCGGGGCTGGATTTAGCACCTATCCGATGGTTGCCCAACGAACGGTTGCCAAGGCTTCACAGGGCCAGTCCCTCTGCCTTTCTGGATAAGCGAATGGAAAGAACGCTCTGCGAATATAGCTGGTTCGATCAACCTTGCGCACTGGCGAACTCCTTCACGAATCCCACGATCTTCTTGCGGAAGAAGAGGAAGAGGAGCACGTACGGAACCACCATGAGCATGATGATGCCCTTGTTCAACCCCGCACCGATGCTTTGTTGACCACCGAACACGTTCCCATTGGCCTGTTCGCTTTCCACAGTGGCCTTGCACATGGCACAGCCTTGGGCCAGCACCTCAGGGGGCAGGGCTAGGAACAGGAGCAAGAGCAGGGGCAGCCAGCGCTTCATGATGCGAAGTTAATTCAGTAGTATGGGGAGATCATCAAGTAAACGACCACCCCAGTGAGGCTCACATAGAACCACACAGGCCAGACACGCCGGGCCAGTTTGCGATGGGCCGGGTATTGCGCCGAGAGGGAGCGATAGGCCGTGAAGAGGATGAAGGGCAGCGAACCTGCGGCCAGCAGGATGTGGGTGGCCAGGATCACGTAGTAGAACACCTTGATCGCGCCCGTGCCACCGAAGTGCGTTTCGCCGGTGAAGAGGTGATGCAGGATGTAGGACACCAGGAACAGCACGGAAAGCACGATCGCGCTCAGCATCACCCGCCGGTGAAGGTTCCAGTTACCGGCCTTCGCGGTGAAGAGCCCCACCAACAGCAGCAAGCTCACGGCGGAGTTGATCACCGCGTTGATGCGGGCGAAGACGTGCGCATCGAAGCCGCTCGGTGGCTCCACCTGCACGCGGTTGAGGATGACCACGGCAAGGAACACGACGATGGAAAAGGCCCAGATGGCGCGCTTCGCGGACCGCTCCGGAACGGCCAGTTGGGCGGGGGGGTAGGGCTGTGGCATGATGCTCGACTTCCAGAAGGAACCCGGCCGAAGGCGAATTGTTCAATGCTTGCCCTCGGCGGCCTCACGCGCGAGGCGTGCGCGATGGCGCTCCTCGCCGAGCAGCATCTTCACATCGGTCACCAGGCTGTCCACACTGCTGGTGCGGGTGCCTTCGTAAATACCGCGGATGTTCCGGCGCTTGTCCACGAGGATGAAGTTGGGGCTGTGCACGAAGCGCTCGGGATTGGTGGTGTCCTCAATGGCGCTCAACAGGTAGCCGAGGTTGCCCTGCCGATAGATCGTGGCCGCATCACCGGTCACGAACTTCCAGCGGCTGGTGTCCGCTTGCAGCTTGCGGCCGTATTCCTTCAGCACCTCAGGTGTGTCGTGTTCGGGGTCCACGGTATGGCTCAGGAAAAGCACATCGCCCAGGACCTTGTCGCTCAGCTTGAACTGGAGCTGCTGCATCTCCTTGCTCATGCGCGGGCAGATGCTCCTGCAACTGGTGAAGAAGAAGTCCACGACCAGGATCTTATCGGCCGTGGTCTGGTCCGACACGATGTTGCTGTCCTGGTCGATGAAGGAGAAGGGCGGCACCTGGTGGTAGGCCGTATCGCCGACACCAAGGACCTCCTTCGGTCCGTAGTAGGGCAGCTTCACGAAGGTGTGCTTGCCCGTGCGCATGAAGAGCAGAGCGATCGGTACGATGCCGATCAGGAGGAACAGAACGATGAACTTCCTGCGCTTGCTTGCCGGTGTGAACGCCGTGCTCACTGGAACATCTCCAGCATCCGGTTCACGTAGTTCGATTCCCAGATGGCGATGAAGATCAGGTAACAAATGAACAGGCCGTAGGGCAGCAGGATCAAGCCGCGCAGGTTGCGGCGCTCATCGCCCAGGTGCATGAAGGTCATCACGATGTAGGTGGCCTTCACCAGGGTGAGCACGATGAAGCTCCACTTCACCCACTGCCACATATCGGCTGGCAGGAAGTTGCGCCAGTAGGCACCCAGCACCACTTCAAAGGCAGTGACCAGGGCCAGGAATCCGGTCACGAACCAGATCTTCCGACGCATCACGCGTCCTTGCTCCTCGCTGTGGTGGGCGTCCAGGCTGTATTCGATGATGTCGTCGCGCTCCATGCTAAGGGGATTGATCAGACGAGGTAGAAGAAGGTGAACACGAAAACCCACACCAGATCCACGAAGTGCCAGTACAGACCGGCCTTCTCGACCATTTCGTAATGGCCGCGGCGGTGGAAGACACCCTTGATCACCATGATCAGGATGATGAGGTTGATGATCACACCGCTGAACACGTGGAAACCGTGGAACCCGGTGATGAAGAAGAAGAAGTTGGCATACTGCGCAGGACCGTACTCGTTCTCCAGGATCCCCTCGCTGCTCCACGGGGCCAATGCGCCGTGTGTGTAGCTCACCGCTTCGGTGAAGAGCTTCGTGGCCTCGGCGCCCTCCACTTCCTCATGTCCGGCGAGGTAGCGGCTGCCTTCCGCTTTGATCAGGTGGAAACCCGGCGCGTTCGTGGGATCCTCGGTGTCGTGCGTTTCGTTGTGCACCCAATACTTGGCACCATCGTTCATGGTGATGTAGCCGCCGCTGCCATGGATGAAGTGGCCCCACTCCCACACCTGGCTGCCCACGAAGATGGCCCCGCCGATCACGGTGAGGAACAGCCACATGATCACGCCCTTCTTGTGCATCCGGTGGCCAGCTTCCACGGCCAGCACCATGGTCACCGAGCTGAAGATCAGCACGGCCGTCATGAACGCCACGTACATCAGCGGGAAATCCCCGTGCGTGAAGGGCAGCGCGCGGAACACGCTTTCGCCCATGGGCCACTCGGATCCAGGGGGAAGGCTGTGGCGTGCGAAGCCATAGCCCACCAGCAAGGCGCTGAAGGTCAAGGCGTCGGACACCAGGAAGAACCACATCATCATCTTCCCGTAGCTCACGCTGAACGGGGAGCGGCCGCCGCCCCAGAGGACGTCGTTGCTCAGTGTTTTGGTCGCTTCTCCGGACATGGGGGCGTTTTGCGGCCGCAATGTTAATGAACGAACACGAGGAACAAAAGGAGGTAAACCCATAAGCCCCCCAGAAAGTGCCAATAAAGGGTGCCCTGCCACACGCCCACGTGGTCTTCGGCGGTGTATCGGCCCATCAGGGACTTCACGGACAGCACCAGGAGCATGATGATCCCCCCGGCCAAGTGCAGCCAGTGGCCCACGGTGATCACATAGAAGTAGGAGCTGGCGGTGTTCTTGTAGTCCTCCATCTCCGCGTTGAGCGGCTTGGCCCGCTGGAGGTCACTGGGCAGGTAGAACTGATCGCCTTCCTTCAAGACCACCACACCCTTGCGCAGGATGCTGTAATCCACGCCGTACTGGTCCTGCGCCCCCATCACCTTGCTCACAAGGAAATACCCGCGGCTCATCAATTCGGACCATCCGGCGCGCTGGTTCCACGTAAAGGCGCCGCCCAGCAACAGGGTCACCAGGATCCAGGCCAGCGTGGCGCGGGCCTGTCCCTTGCGGATGGTGATCAGGGCAAGTTGGATGCTCACGCTGCTCGCGAGGATCACGGCCGTGCTGATGTAGAAGGCCTTCGGGATCCGGAAGGTCACCCAGTAATCGGCGCTGCTCTGGCTCACCACGTAGGCACTGCTCAGCGCCACGAAGAACATGACGATGGCGAAGAGCAGGAGGTACGTGAGGTTCTTACGGGCGCGGACCTGTTGGTCCTTTTCGGTGGTGGCGGTGAGGGTCTCGCTCATGGTCTGTCAAGGACATAGGCAAGCTGCACCACGGGTAGATAAATGAAACTGGCGAACATCAACCGGCGCGCGTCCTTTTTGTCGCGCGAGCGGAAGAGTTGCACGGCGGGAACGAGCATCACCAGCCCGCAGAGGACCGCTGTGATGGCGGCGAACCCGCCGGTAAGACCGAATACCCATGGCAGCATACCAACGGGAATAACGAACAAGGTGTACAAAAGGATCAGTAGCGAGGTGTAACCATCGCGTCCGCCCCGGCTGGGCAGCATGTGGTAGCCGGCCAGCTGGTAGTCATCATGCAGCACCCAGGCGATGGCCCAATAGTGCGGGAATTGCCACATGAACTGCATGGCGAAGAGCAGGCCGGGACCGAGGCCGAAGTGGCCCGTGGCGGCCACGTAGCCCAGCATGGGCGGGAAAGCACCGGGGAAGGCCCCCACGAACACGCTCCACGCGCTCACCTTCTTCATCGGGGTGTACAGTGCCACGTACATGAAGAGCGAGAGGAAACCGAGGATGGCGGTCAACTGCCCGAACTGCACCAACAGGATGAGCACCCCGGCCACTGCGGCGAGCGAGGCGATGATCACGGATTCGCCCATGCCCAGCGTGCTGCGCACCAAGGGGCGCTGGGCCGTGCGCTTCATCAGCGTATCGGCCTCCACCTCCAGCACCTGGTTCAGCGCATTGCTGGCGCCGGTGACCAGCAGACCGGCCAAGGCGAGCACGGAAGCATTCACGAAGTCGAAGCCACCGCGGGGCACGCCCATCCAGTAGCCCAGGATGGCGCTCAGGACCACAAGGGACGTCAGACGCAGCTTGAAGAGCGCCGCTACTTCCTTCAGCTTCGCGCTGATGGCGGACGATTCGGCCAGGGTGGCGGGACGTTCCAAAGTCGGTGGTCGCTTGACCGGAGGGTCAGAGCGGGTGCAAAAGTACCGTTCGGGATGGATCGGAAGACCGCTGTTGAATACTCCCCGATCACGGGAGGCTGTACCGCGCATCCTGGAAGGCATGCCGGTCGCGCAGGTTGGCCGAAATACCCACGCGGAAGTAGTTCGTGGCAAGCCCCTCGCCCACCTCCGGGTTTCGCATGCGGAAGGTCCAGGCCGCTTCGAGCATCAGGCCGGAGCGTGGTTCCAGCAGCCGGCCCACGCGCAGTTCGTTGTGGTACAACATCACTTGAGTTGGATCGCCGAGGTAGAAGCCGAAGTTGTCCGGACGGGTGCCATCGCGCAGCGGACGGGCGCTTTCGGGCAGGTAGATGTTGCTGCCCCAACTGCTGTTCGCCGTAGTGCCGGTGTCCTGGCCAAGCACCGCGATGCTCAACACGTTCGAGAGCAGCCAGGGTCCTTTTCGCCATTCCCCCTGCAACAGCCCTTCGCAGAAGTTGCTCCCATACGGATGCGCCAGCGGTTGGTTGAAATGCGCGTAGTTCTGCCGCGTGTCGCTGTGTGTGTACATGAAGGGCCGCACGTAGTTCAGTTCGGCCCGTAGGAACAGGCCCTTCTGCCCGAAGGCATCATGGCTCAAGGCGCCAAGCTGCAGGCCCTGCTTGTTCCCATACCAGCCTTCACCGGCGCGCACGTTGGCCAGCAGGAACTCATCGAACATGAGCTGGCTGTAGAGCAGGCTACGCTTGCCCACCCGCACGTTCACCGCGAAGCCCAGCAACGCATTGTCCGGAGGATCCCACGCCGAATTCCGCTGGTCGATAAAAAAGCACCGGATTCAGGTAATTGACGTCAAAGCCGCGCCGGTAGCTGGGGTCGTTGTCCTGCCACACGATCGCCTCGAAGATCCCCACGTTCAAGCGCTTCAGCGCGTTCCAGCTGAGGTAGTGCATGCTGGTGAACTTCAGGTCGAACTCATTCCACCGCCCGCCCGTTCCGCGGATGTCGCTCATGGCGCCGAAGAGGTTCACGTAGCGCACTTTCCACACGCTGGTGGTGATCTTCAGGTAAGGATAGCTGTACGCGTTGTCGCTGAGGAAGAGCGAACGCAGGCCTTCGCCGATGAAGTTCTTGCCACGCCCCAGGGTGAAGTGGAAGTACTTGCCGGCCTTGTAGTCGGCGTAGGCGTTCCAGTCGTGATGCACGCGCAGGTCGCCGGAGCCCACGTAGCCTTCGCCGGGGGCAACGGAGCTGGCGCTGGCAAAGCTGTCGAGGTAGTTCGGCAGCACTTCGCCCCATACCATGATATCGGTATTCAGCGTCCAGCGCTTGGTGGCGTTCCAGGTGATCGAACCACCCAGTCCGCTGCGCATCTTGAACACGTTCTTCTCGCCGGGCGAAGCACCCATGAGCGCTTCCACCAGTGGCACGCCGAACACCCGTTTCCGGGGATCGGTGAGGCTGTCGAGCCAGGGCTTCCAGGCATGTGGCAGCAGCGTATCGGCGCCGGGGATGTTGGCGAGGTCCTCGCGCAAGTAGGGGCGCACGGCGCTATGCAACGCGGGGTCGGACGACGCCTTGCGCATGGTGCCTGCGTAAGGCATGTCCACCACGCGGCTCAAGGGCAGCCAGCCTTGTTGTGCCGATGCCTGCAGCACAAGGACACAGACGAACAACGCAAGCGATGCCCTCATCCGTCCTTGCGCGTGGAGATGGCGAAAGGCAACATGGCCAGGGCGAAAGCGGTGGTGGCCAGCACCAGCAGCCCCTTGTTGGGCAGGATGTCTCGGGTGATCAGCGAGAGCGCGATGATGACCAGGGCGTACAAGTACAGCACCATTGTGATGCCGCGGTGCCCGAGTCCCAGTGCCATCAGCCGATGATGGATGTGGTTCTTGTCCGCCGCGAAGGGGCTTTGGCCTTTGGCCATGCGTACCACAAAGATCCGGAAGGTGTCAACGAGCGGATAGGCGATCACGCTCATGGCGAAGAGCGGCGTGGGCACCGCGGCCAGCCAATGCGGCAGGCGGCTGGTGTCATGGTCGATCACGCGAATGGCGAGCACGCTGATGATGGCACCGATGATGAGCGAGCCGCTGTCGCCCATGAACACACGGGCCGGGTGGAAGTTGAAGACGAGGAAGCCAACGAGCGCACCGGAGAGCACGAAGGCCAGCAGGGCCAAGGCCACATCGCCGGCCCAGTAGAGCCAGATGCCGTAGGCGGTGGAGGCGATCAGGCCGATGCCGCCTGCAAGCCCGTCCACACCGTCGATCAGGTTGAAGGCGTTCACGAGCACCACGTAGGTGAAGAAGGAGAAGGCGATGCTGATCTCATTGGGGAGTTCATAGATGCCGAGGATGCCGTGCATATCATGCAAGCGGATGCCCCCCATCACCACCAGGATGTAGCCCACCACCATGTGGCCCACCAGCTTTTTCACCGGACTGAAGCCGATGATGTCATCCTTCACGCCGATGAAGAACAGCAGCACCATGGCCGCGATCACGAACTTGAAGTCCTTGTAGGCCGAACCCATGTCGTTGTACAAGGCCTTGTACCCTTCCAACTGAACACCGGCCGAAGAGGCCTGCGGGAACCATAGGCTGTAGCTGAAGAGGATGGCGGCGAAGATGATGATGCCACCGATGGTGGGCACACTGCGGCGGTGCACCTTGCGCGCATCACCGGGCTCGTCCACCAGGTGCTTGATGCGCGCCACCTTGATCAGGCTCGGCATGGTGAAGAGCACCACCACGAAGGCCGTGAAGAAGCCGAGCAGGATGATGTAGCCGTGTGATGCCATGCGCCCTTAGAGGTCGAAATATCGGTTGAAAAGACCGGTACGCAAGGTGATGTACAGGTAGTGCGAGTTCAGGATGTCCGGAGCAAAGCTCACATCACGGACAATGTACCCCACGCTGAAGCTCGCATTGCTCATCTGGTTGAAGCGCCACGCGAAGCTCAGGTCAAGCCAGTTGCGCTGGCGTTGCACTGAAAGGCTGTCCGCCCCGGTGGCATCGCGGGTGTCGAAGATGTTGCCGCCGCTCACACGCGATGCGGATGTGTCCAATTGAGAGATGGACATGCTGGCCTGGGCCTTGATCCAGAACTTCTGCTTGATGCCATAGTCCACGATCACCACGGCCTCATCAACGCCGCTGCCCAGGGTGTGCGCGAGGGGCTGGTTGTAGTGGCTGTAGCTGCCGCGCGCTGTGCTGGAGGTGTAGGTGAAGGGCGCCACGCTGTTGTATTCCAGGAGCAGGTGCAGATCGCGGCGCAACAGGTCGAACCATTGCACTCCGGCCTGCCACGCATTGCGCTTCGGGCCATCCACTGCGAACTGACCGTACACGAAGAGCTTGTCGGTAAGTCGGTACTTGGCATCCAGCCCGAGCAGTTGCTTGTGCTCACCATCGAAGCCGTTCACCAGCGTGTTCAGGCCGATCACCGGGTTCAGTTCCATGGCGTTGAAGGGGCGCACGCCAGCGCTGTCGATGTTCCGCCAGATGGTGGCCTCGAACAGGCCAAGCTGCAGCGGACCGAGGTTCGCGCTGAGGTGCTTGAAGCTGCCGCGTTTCCAGAAGAACAGGCTCTCGCTGCTCTCCCCTGCGCCCAAACGGTCGCGCAGGATCGCTCACCATCTGGAACTTGGTATTGATGGTGGTGTACTGGAAGCGCTGGTCGTTGGTGATCGCGCTGAACTTGAGGTACGGGTAAGGAAAGGTGTTGTCGCTCAACAGCACGCTGCGGTAGCCGTTGCCAACGAAGTGGCGGCCGTTGCCGAACTGCACGTTCAACCAGCGCTTCGGGCTCCAGCTCACATTCCCGTGGGACCACGCGAAGTCGAGACCCCGTTCACCGAAGCCCTTCACGCGGCCCTGGCCGGGCACCACGCCGCTGCCCTGCACGTAGGTGTACAGATAGAGCGGCACGATGGACAGGTTCTCATAAAAACCCGTTTGGAAGGACACGGTGCGCCCCAGGTCGGCCTTGATCCAGAAGCCCCGGCTGTTGTACGAGTTCTGGGCGCTGTTGCTATTGGCCACACTGGTCTCAACAAAGTCCTTGCCCACCTCGAAACGGAAGGCCGGGTCGATGGTCACACGGAAGTCGCCGCTCTTCACCTGGATCAGGTGCTCCTTGAACAGCTTGGTGGTAAGGAAGTAGTAGTGCCGCGAGCTGTCGGGCCTGAAGCCCATCACGTTCTCCAGATCGGCCCGGCTTTCGATGATGGGGCGGAGCCCTGTGTGCACCGTGCTCGTGCGGCAGGCCCCGTTGCGGTCGATGTCGTAGTAGATGTCGCGCTCCAGGGGCACATCGTTCTGCTGGGCCAGCGCCGGAAGGGCGGCCATGCAGGCGAGGACCAGAAGGGAACGAGGGGACATGGCGATGCGGAGGGTCGCCGAAGGTAGAAGATGGGCGGGGCCACCAAAGAAAAAGCCCCTCGACGGGTCGAGGGACTTCATCCGTTTCAGGCCTTCCTCACGCCTTCGCCATCTCGCTCTTCGCGAATTCGGCGTACACGCTGGTGATGCCTTCGCGCAGACCGATGCGGTGCTTCCAGCCCAGCTTGTGCAGGCGGCCAACGTCCATCAGTTTGCGCGGGGTGCCATCGGGCTTTTCGGTGTTCCATTTCAGTTCACCGGTGTAGCCCACGATGTCCTTGATCATCTCGGCGAGCGCCTTGATGGTGAGGTCCTCACCGGTGCCGATGTTCACGAACAGCTCTTCATCGTAGTTCTGCAGGAGGAAGAAGCAGGCATCCGCCAGATCATCCACGTGCAGGAACTCGCGCATGGGCGAGCCCGTACCCCACACCTCCACGCTGGCCGCGGCGGTGATCTTGGCCGTGTGGAACTTGCGGATGAGCGCAGGCAGCACGTGGCTGTTGTTGAGGTCGTAGTTGTCGTTGGGCCCGTAAAGGTTCGTGGGCATGGCGCTGATGTAGTTCACGCCGTACTGGCGGCGGTAGCTCTCGGCCATCTTGATGCCCGCGATCTTGGCGATGGCGTAAGGTTCGTTGGTCTGCTCGAGCAGGCCGGTCAGCAGGCTCTCCTCCTTCAGCGGTTGCGGCGCCATCTTCGGATAGATGCACGAGGAACCCAGGAACAACAGCTTCTTCACGCCATTCGTGTAGGCGCCGTGGATCACGTTGTTCTGGATCATCAGGTTCTCGTACAGGAACTGCGCGCGGTACACGTTGTTGGCGTGGATGCCGCCCACTTTGGCGGCGGCCAGCACCACCACATCGGGCTTCTCGCTGGCGAAGAAGTCAGCCACGGCCTGCTGGCTCGTGAGGTCCATCTCCTTGTGCGTGCGGGTGACGATGTTGGTGAAGCCGTCCTTCTGGAGGCGGCGTACGATGGCGCTGCCCACCATGCCGCGGTGGCCTGCGATGTAGATCTTGTCTGTCTTGTTCATGTTGTTCGGGTTGGGGCGATGCATGCATCGCCCTTGCCGAGCAGGAGTGATCGCGTTGCGATCACTCCTGCTCGTGCAGGATCTTGTGGCCTCCTTTCTTCAGGTACACGTCGCGCTTGAAGAGCTCAAGGTCGCTTTGCACCATTTCCTTCACGAGGGCCTTCAGGTCATACTTGTGCTTCCAGCCAAGCACGCGCTTGGCCTTGGAGGGGTCGCCTTCCAGGTGGTCCACTTCCGCCGGGCGGTAGTAACGCTTGTCGATGGCCACGAGGGTCTTGCCGGTCTTCTTGTCGATGCCCTTCTCGTTCACCCCCTTGCCCTTCCACTCCAGCTTGATGCCCGCTTCTGCGAAAGCGAGGTCGATGAAGTGGCGCACAGTGTACGTCTTGCCCGTGGCCAGCACGAAGTCATCGGGTTTCTTGGCCTGCAGCATCAGCCACATGCCTTCCACGTAGTCCTTGGCATGGCCCCAGTCGCGCTTGGCGTCGATGTTGCCGAGGTAGAGCGCATCCTGCAGGCCGAGCTTGATCTTGGCCACGGCGCGGGTGATCTTGCGCGTCACGAACGTCTCGCCACGCAGCGGGCTTTCGTGGTTGAAGAGGATGCCGTTGCAGGCGAAGATGCCGTAGCTCTCGCGGTAGTTCTTCGTGATCCAGAAGCCGTAGAGCTTGGCCACACCATAGGGGCTTTTCGGATAGAAGGGGGTTTCCTCGTTCTGCGCGCGGGGCAGCACGCCGCCGTAGAGTTCGCTGGTGCTGGCCTGGTAGAACTTGGTCTTCTTCTCCATGCCCAGGATGCGGATGGCCTCGAGGAAGCGGAGCGTGCCGATCCCGTCGGCGTTGGCCGTGTACTCGGGCATTTCGAAGCTTACGGCCACGTGGCTCATCGCGGCCAGGTTGTAGATCTCGTCCGGCTGGATCTCCTTCACCAGGCGCAGGCAGTTGACGCTGTCGGTGAGGTCGCCGTAGTGCAGGTGGAAGGGACGGCCCTTCTCGTGCATGTCGTGGTAGAGGTGGTCGATGCGGTCCGTGTTGAACAGCGAACTGCGGCGCTTTACGCCATGCACCTCGTATCCCTTGTTCAGCAATAGCTCACTGAGGTATGCGCCGTCCTGGCCGGTGACACCGGTGATCAGGGCGACCTTTCGCTTCTTGGGAGCTGCTTCCTTCTTCTTTGCCATGCGTTGCGCGCCGTAGCCCGGCGAAGGCGTGTATGATGTTTGCTTGTGCTTATTGAACGATGAACCAGGGGTTCACCAGGTCGTGCTTGTTGTACCGCAAAGGTGCATTCGTTGTGACATCGATCAGCGTTCCACCGGCCTCATTCACGATGGCGTGACCTGCCGCGGTGTCCCATTCCATGGTGGGGGCATAGCGCGGATAGGCATCGGCGGCCCCTTCGGCCACGAGGCAGATCTTCAAGGCACTGCCCATGCTGGTGAGCGCCACCTCGCCGTGCTGATCGCGCATGCGTTGGATGAACGCATCGGTATCGGGGCTGGCGTGGCTGCGGCTGGCCACAATGGTGAAGGTGGTGCGGTCGTTCGGCATCGGCAGGCGCTGGGCGCGTGGGATCAGTTCATACGCCGATGCCGTTCCCAAGGTTGCCGCCTGCTCCAGGCGATACGCTCCCAGACCAGGCCATGCGAAATACAGGCGGTCCATGACAGGCACGTAGAGCACCCCGGCAAGCGGCCTCGCGGCTCCCAGCGATGACAAGGGCTCGTCATCGCGTTCCATCAACGCGATGTTCACGGTGAACTCGCCATTGCGCTTCACGAACTCCTTGGTGCCGTCCAGCGGGTCCACCAGCCAGTACCTCGGCCAGTGTTGCCGTTGCTCCGGATTAATGCTCTTACCCTCCTCGCTCAGCACGGGCAGACCGGTCGGCTCCAACTCGCGCACAATGGCCAGGTGTGCCCGTTTGTCCGCCTCGGTGAGGGGCGATCGGTCGTCCTTCAGTTCCACGCTGATGGCACGGGAATACACATCCAGGACTCCCGCCCCGCTTCGAAGGCGGCACGAATGGCGTGGTCCAGAAGGTAAGTATTCTCGCTCACGAGTGGGACAGGCCCTAGCACGAAGGTGCGGGCGTGGCGAAGGTAGCTTTACATGGAATGGGACCCGACACACCCGCGGCGCGATGTCAACGATCCACCGGGAGATCCTTCAGAGAACAGTACCTGACTATCGGTACCGCTCCATGTACTGCCGGTACAGCTTTTTCTGGTGGTCGTCCAGATCGAGGCGACGACCGTCGATGAAGGCTTGGCGAACGTCGCAGGTGCGCATCTCCAGTGCATCACCGGTGCTCACAAAGAGCGTCGCGCTCTTACCCACGGCCAGGCTGCCGTACTTCCCATCGATGCGCAGGATGCGGGCCGCGTCCAACGTGATGGCCTGCAGCGCATCCTCCTTGGCCAATCCATACGCCGCAGCCGTGCCTGCGGTGAAGCCCAAGTTGCGGCTGCCCATGCGCTCCATATCACCGGCGTATCCAAGGCAGAATCGGATACCCTTGGACTTCAACAGCGTTGGCAGGCGGTACGGCAGATCGATATCGTCGCCATCGCGGAGGGGCAGGTTATGCACGCGACCGAGGATCACATCCACCTTCTTGTCCAGCAGCAGGTCGGCCACGCGCCAGGCATCATAACCGCCCACGATCACCGTGCGCTTCACCTCCAGCTCATGCGCGAAGAGCACGGCCTCCTGGATCTCCCGGGCCAGATCGGCGTGAACGAACAAGGTCTTCGTGCCATTGAAGAGTCCGCGCATGGCCTCCATGCGGGTATCCGTCTCCGCGCGCTCAGCGCTCTTCGCATAGGCACGGGCCTTCAGGAAGAACTGCCGGAGGGCATCGAGTCGTTTGCCACGTTCATCCTTCTTCTCGGCGCTGGTCTCACCCGGTTCGGCCCACCATCCATCGCGTTTGTATGCCCGTGGCCAGTTCAGGTGAACACCATCATCCGCAAGCACGGTGGCCGCCTCGTTGTCCCACGCATCCAACTGCATGATGCTGCTGCTGCCGCTGATCACGCCGCCGCGCGGTGTGGCCTGGGTCGATCAGCACACCATTGCTCCGCACGGTGGGGATGATCCGTGAATCCACATTGAAGGCGGACATGGCCCGCACCTCCGGTTCCATCTCTCCGGTCTCATCCTCATCATCCGTGGCGCGCACCAGGTCGATCTCATGCAGGCCGAGTGTGTTATCCGGCAGGATGAAACCGGGATAGATCTGCTGCCCATCCGTTACGATGATGGTGTCATAGGCCTCCTTCACGCCATAGCTGTGGCCCACAAAGTCGATGACGCCGTTGCGGAAGCCCACCGCGCCATCATCGATCACCGTACCGTTGCCCACGTGCAGGGTGCCGCCCTTCAGCAGGATGCTCTTGGCTTGAGGCGGAGCGGGGGTTGGGCGCTGCGCGACCGCTTTGCTCAGGAGCAGGAGCAGGAGCAGGAGCATCAGTAGGACCGCAATGCCCCTGCCAACTGCCCCTGCGCCTGAGCCTGCCCCTGCTCCTGCACCTGCTCCTGTTCCTGCCCTCATGGTGCTTCTCCGAGTGTTTCACAGGTCCAATGGCGGTGTTCCTTGCGCTCCGCCTTCTTCGCAGGAGCGCCGGCCTTCTTCGCGGCGATCATGCGGGTGATGATGCGCTCGCGTTCGGCCGCCATGGCCTTGCGCAATTCGGCGTCCACAGCTACGATCAAAGCGTCGCACCCCGTCAACGAAGGTCGATTCCACCTTGGCCTCGATGCTGAGCGGATCGGCGCTCCACACCACGATGTCGGCATCCTTGCCCACCTCCACGCTGCCCATGCGATCATCGAGATGCAGGGCTTTCGCGGCATTGAGCGTCACCATCCTCCAGGCTTCCTCGCGCGAAAGCCCGCCGTACTTCATGGTCTTTGCGGCCTCCTGGTTCAAGCGGCGGCTCATCTCGGCATCATCGCTGTTGATGCAGGTGTTCACGCCCATGCGGTTGAGCAGCGCGGCGTTCTGTGGAATGGCATCGTTCACCTCGTACTTGTAAGCCCACCAATCGCTGAAGGTGCTGGCCGTGGCGCCGTGGACCTTCAGCTGCTTGGCCACTTTATAGCCTTCGAGGATGTGCGTGAAGGTGTTCACGTGGAAGCCCATGCTGTCGGCCACCCGCATCAGCATGAGCACCTCGCTCTGCACGTAGCTGTGGCAGGTGATGAAGCGTTCCTTCCGTAGGATCTCCGCAAGAGCGTCCAGCTCCAGGTCGCGACGAGGGCCGGGTGCGGTGGGTGTGCTGGGTACCGTGCGCCTACCCTTGGGCATTTGTCCCTGTTCCCACGCGCGCCGCTCACGATCGTATTCCCGCGCCCGGTGGAAGGCGTCGTACATGAGTTGTTCCACGCCCATGCGCGTTTGCGGGAAGCGGCTGCCGTGCTCACCCCAGTTGCTCTGCTTCACGTTCTCGCCCAGGGCGAACTTGATGAAGCCCGGAGCCCATCCGATGCGCATGTCATCCGCGTCAGCACCCCAACGCAGCTTGATCAGCGAACTCTGCCCGCCGATGGGGTTCGCGCTGCCGTGCAGTTGTTGCACGGCCACCACGCCACCGGCCAGGTTGCGATAGAGGTCCACATCATCCGGATCCACCACATCGGCGATGCGCACCTCTGCGGTGATGGCCTGAGACCCTTCATTCACGCCGCGCTCGATGGCGATGTGCGAATGTTCGTCGATGATGCCGCAGGTGATGTGCTTGCCGGTGGCATCGACCTCGGTGATCGAGGGCCGGCGCTTTCCCGCGAAAAGCGCGTCCACGTTCAGCCTGGGCCCCACGCCCACGATGCGCCCGCCACTGACGCACACATCCGCACCGGCGAGGATCCCCAGCGGACCGTTGGTCCACACCGTGGCGTTCCGAAATACCACATTCTCAGTATCAGGCAGCGTGGGTGTGCCGAATGCATTGAAGGGATACCAGACCTGCCCTGTGGGCAGGTTCCACAGGCTGTCGAGGCTGGCGAGCTTTTCGCGCGGCACGATGCTGTTCGGCGTTCCCTGGCGCACGGCGCTCCATGCGGTCCATTCGCCTCCGGGCAGCTGGCCTTGCCCGTCCCAAATGCTTCCCGGCGCATGAATGGAGCCGCTGAGGCGCACAGGGCCGGCAAAGCCGAGCTTTTCGCCAGGGAACCAGAGCGTGACCATGCCGTGCTCGATCTGCAGGCCGGCCTTTACCCGGGTGCTGTCGCCGATCCGCGAAACGTCCGCTTCGGGCTTGTCGCGCTCGCCGGATATCTTCAGTCGGAGGATGGTGCTGCGCAGGTTGAGGTCGTATGTGGCCCGCAGGTCCATGGGGTGCAGTTCGCCGATGGCGAAGCGCTGGCCGCTGACCCAGGTCTCCTTGATGGCGTTGCGCTGATCGAGCAGGTGATGAGTGGAGATGACGAGGTCGGCGACCATACCTGCTTTCAGGGATCCAACGCGATCATCCATACGGTACATGGCCGCTGGCACAGTGGTGAGCGCGGCGATGGCCGTGGCGCTATCGAGGCCCTGACGCACCATGCGGCGCAGTGAGGTCCACATGCCCGCTGGTTCCTTCAGGCCTTGTGTGGTGAAGGCGAACGTCCCGCCGGCCTCGTGGATGCGCGCGGGGTTGGTGGGTGCCAGCTCCCAATGCTTCAATTGTGGAAGTGTGGCCTCGAGCGCCTCGAACGGATCCTCCACATCCAGGGCCTCGGGCAACTGAAGGGGAACGATGAGCCTGGTGCCATCGGCCAGGATATCGGCCAGGCGCATGTACTCGTCGCCGCGCCCTTTCACGATGAAGGTGAGCCCGAATTCACGTGCCACCGCCGATGCGCGCAGGACATCGTTCCGGTTCGATGCCTCGAACACGAGCGGCAGAGAAAGCTGCCCGTTGAGGGCCTGCAGTTCGACATCGCTCTGCTCGCGCTGGCCCTGTTCGGCATACCAGCGAGCATCGTACAGGGTCTGGCGCAGGAGTGCGATCGAGCCCATGAGCGAGCTTGGATAGTCGCTGGTGCTGCTGCCCTTGCGAAAGGAGAACTGGGCGGAGGCGCTTGGCAGCAGGATGTCCTGCGCGGGGTTCCGCCCGGCGAGTTGCACGGCGGAGGAGGTGCCGCGTGCGATGCCGTCCATCATGTGGGTGACCACGGTGGTGATGCCCTGCGCGCGGAGTGCCTCGGCCTTCTCCTCGTTCACCTGGTAGAGTTCATCGGCCCGGGTGCTGGCGCGGATCGCGGGGTTCCAGAAGCGGGCGCCGTTGCGCTCGTTCTTTTCGCTTTTTACCATGCCCAGATCGCTGTAGGGCTCGATCAGGCCCGGCCACAGGTGCAGGCCCTTCATGTCCACGACCACCGCACCTGTGGGCACAGCGACGCGTTCGCCAACGGCCACGATCCGGTCGTCCAGGATCACCACGGTGGCATCGCGGAGCACTTCGCCCGGAGTGGGATGCACCGTGGCATGAATGAACGCCACAGGGACACCGCCCTTGTCCTGCGGTCCGTTCAGGGGGGCGTTCACCTGGGCGTGCGCGCCGACGGACGCCAAGGCCAAGCAGAAAAGGAGAGGACGGGCGCGCCGGTGCATGTGGAGCGGGCGAATGTAGGGCGCACGGGCTTTCGGAAGCGGCATATGGCCGTGTGTGCACATGCTTCTACATTTGAGCTCCCAACCGCTCATCGAATGGAAGATCCTTCCGGCCTCATGCTCCTCTTGCACAGTATCCTGCGCTGGCTCATCCTGATCAGCGTTGGCGTTGCCGGATCGGTGGCCTTGGTAGGCTATCTCAAGAAAGGTCCGATCATTGTATGGGAGCGCTCTATCGCCATTGTGGCCATGGTGTTGTGCCATGTGCAGTTGCTCATGGGCTTGATCCTTTATGGTATGCGCTTCAAGTCCTACTCATTGCTAACGAACCAGGGAAAGGCTACGGCCCTCACCTCGTCGGTGCTACGCTACTGGAAGTACGAGCACATCACGGTGATGATCCTCGCCATTGCGTTGGTCACCATGGGACGCATGCTCAGTAAAAAAGCGAAGACCGAGCAGGGTAAGCAACTGCGCGTGGCGATCTTCTATCTGGTCGCTCTGGTCTTGATGATCGCGGCGATCCCCTGGCCGTTCCGCGAAGTGATCGGCCGCGCATGGCTATGATGCGGTCCTTCGTTCATCTTGTACTTCTGGGATCCGTGTTCCTGGCCTGTGGCTCCTCGGCGGAACCTCAGCACGCCAACGGAGCTGCTCCCGGCGAGGGTGAACTACTGTACAACATGCAATGCGCCAATTGCCATGGTCGCAAAGGGAACATGGGCGTTGGCGGTGCGAAGGACCTGTCCGTGTCCACATTATCACGCGACTCGATGATCACTGTGGTTACACGCGGACGGGGCACGATGATGCCCTATGGTGAATTGCTGGACCGCAAACAGATCCAAGCCGTGGTCGATCATGCCATGAGCCTGCGAACGCGGGTCGGCCCTGAAGGACCCGCGAAATGATCGACCTGAAGGAGACCCGCACAAAGGGTGAGACGGCCGTGCTCATCGGGCTGATCACGGACGAGCAGACCATGGACCAGGTGACGGAGTACCTGGATGAACTTGACTTCCTGGCGAGCACAGCGGACATCCGCACCATGAAGCGCTTCACCCAGCGCCTTCACAAGCCCGATGGCCGCACCTATGTAGGCAGTGGAAAGCTGGCGGAGATCAAGGCGTGGATGGAGGAGAGCGGATGTGAGATGGTGATCTTCGACGACGAACTTTCAGCAGCACAACAACGCAACCTCGAGAAGGAGATCGGCAAGCCCGTCCTCGACCGGCCGCGACTGATCCTGGACATCTTCGCCCGCAGGGCCCGCACCAGCCACGCGAAAACGCAGGTGGAACTGGCGCAGTACGAATACATGCTGCCGCGACTGACCAAGTTGTGGACCCACCTCGAACGTCAGCGTGGCGGCACGGGCACGCGGGGGGGCGCAGGTGAAAAGGAGATCGAGACGGACCGTCGCTTGGTACGTGACCGTATCTCGCTGTTGAAGGGCCAGTTGAAGGACATCGACCGTCAGATGGCCACGCAGCGGGGCAACCGCGGCAAGCTGGTGCGCGTGGCGCTGGTGGGCTACACCAACGTGGGCAAGAGCACGCTGATGAACCTGTTGAGCAAGAGCGACGTCTTCGCCGAGAACAAGCTCTTCGCTACGCTGGACACCACGGTGCGCAAGGTGGTGCTGGGCAACCTCCCCTTCCTGCTCACCGACACGGTGGGCTTCATTCGCAAGCTGCCGCACCAGTTGATCGAGAGCTTCAAGAGCACGCTGGACGAAACACGCGAAGCGGACCTGCTGCTGCACGTGGTGGACATCAGCCACCACAACTTCGAGGAGCAGTATCGCACGGTGAAGAGCACGCTTCAGGAGATCGGCGCCGGCGGCAAGCCAACGATCGTGGTCTTCAACAAGATCGATGCCTACCGCCCTACGGCGCATGATCCGCATGATCTGGCCCCGAAACGTCAGGACCAGTTCACCCTGGAGGAACTGCAGAACACGTGGATGGCGCGCGATACCAGCTCCCAGACCGGCGTTCATGACGAGGAGACCATCTTCATCAGCGCGATCCGCAAGGACAACATCGATGCACTGCGCAAACTGGTGTACGACCGCGTGAAGGCGATCCACCTGGAGCGCTACCCATATGAGAAGGACCTGCTCTACCAGCAATGGATGGTGGAAGGTGACCTGGACGGGAACTGACCGTCGAAGACACGACCGATCGCTCCGTTGCGTTAAGCACGGTTGGCGAACACCTCATGGCAAAGCGCAAGAAACCGTCGAAGAAGAGCATCTGGCAGGCTGCGGGTATCGCGCTTGTCTCGCTAGTGGGCCTGTTGCTCATCCTGATCCTGATGGTGCGAGGTGGTGCGTTCGGGAAGTTGCCCACCGCCGAGGAACTGGCCGCCTTGCGCAATGAGGAGGCCACCTTGATCCTGGCCAGCGACGGCGCCATCATCGGCAAGGTCTTCGCCAAGGACCGCACCAACATCCGGTATCGCGACCTGCCCAAGCACCTGGTGGAGGCGCTGGTGGCTACCGAGGACCAACGCTTCTTCGCGCATGAGGGTGTGGACGCGCGCAGCTATGTGCGGGTGTTCTTCCGCAGCATCCTCGGCGGCGACCGCAGCGGCGGCGGCGGCAGCACCATCTCGCAACAGATCATCAAGAACCTGTATGGTCGCGAACCGCATGGCCTGCTTACCGTGCCGGTGAACAAGATCAAGGAGGCCATCGTGGCGCGCAGGCTCGAGAAGGTCTACACCAAGGAGGACGTGCTCGAACTGTACTTCAATTCGGTGCCCTTCGGCGAGAACCTGTACGGAGTGGAGAGTGCATCGCAGCGCTTCTTCAACAAGAACACAGCGAAGTTGACCATTGAGGAATCGGCCGTGCTGGTGGGCATGTTGAAGGCCAACACCTCTTACAACCCGCGCATGCATCCGGAACGGGCGCGCAACCGGCGCGACCAGGTATTCGCGCTGATGGCCGCGCGCGGGTACATCACCGCTGCTGCCATGGACAGCCTGATGAAGCTTCCGTTGCACATCCGCTATCGCGGGCTGGATGCGCTGGATGCGTATGGCTATTTCGCCGCACAGGTGGAAGAGGAGGCGCGCGGCATCCTTCAGGAACGCGCCAAAAAAGGCCTGGCCGTGCCGGATATCGAAAAGGACGGGCTGCGCATACAAACCACCTTGGACACCACGCTTCAGCAGCTGGCCATCAAGGCGGCACGCGACCAGTTGAGCGTCATGCAGCCGTTGTTGGACCGCGAATTGGCCGGGCGCAAGGCGCGCATCACCTGGGAGAAGCGGAGGGACCGCAAAAAGGACAAGGCCTGGAAACGGAACGAACGGGATGTGCGCGACGTGTTCACCTGGGACAATGCACCGGCGGACAGTATGAGCTACCGCGACAGCCTGTGGCACTATCAGCGCATGTTGCACGGCGCGGTGCTGATGATGGACCCCGGGAACGGCAACGTCCTCGCCTGGGTGGGCGGCAACGACCACCGCATGCTGCCGTATGACCTGGTGGAGGCACGACGGCCCATCGCCTCTACCATAAAGCCGGTACTCTACGCCGCGGCGCTCGAGGACGGCATCGCGCCCTGTGATTACCTGGACAACACGGACAAGGTGTACGCCGAGCTGAACAACTGGCACCCGCAGAACTTCGATGAGAACAGCGGCGGCCAGGTGGCCATGTGGTACGCGCTGGCGCACTCCATGAACCTGCCCACGATCGACCTGTACTTCCACACCGACCGCGATGCGCTGCGGCGCACGTTCCGTGGGTTGGGACTTCCGGAGGGCAACATCAACAACCCATCGATCGCACTGGGCGCGGTAGACATCTCGCTGAAAGCCATCGTGCGGGCCTATGGCGCCTTTGCGCGCCAGGGTCGGCTGGTAACGCCGCGGTTGATCACGCGCATCACCGATGCCCATGGCAAAGTGCTGTATGAGGCCAAGGCGTCCGCTTCCCGACAGGCCGTATCCGCCACCACTGCGGAGATCATCGCCACCATGTTGCAGCGGGCCGTGAACGAAGGCACGGGCACGGCCCTCCGGTCGCGTTATGCTGTACACGGCAACATCGCCGGCAAGACCGGCACCTCCCAGGATTACAGCGACGCCTGGTTCGTGGCGTTCACACCGGGGATCGTGATCGGCACATGGGTGGGTGCGAGCGACCCCAGCATCCACTTCGGCAGCGCGAACGGCACCGGCGGCAGGCTGGCGCTGCCCATCGCGGGATCGGCGCTCGCGGGCATCCAACGCTCCGCTCGACTGCGTGCCAAGCACATGCTATCCTTCCCCGGCATCCCAGGTGACAGCCTCTCGCTGGACTGTGACCCACGGCGAAGCGGCACGGCGGTGGGGCGTTTGCTGGATGGGTTGTTCGGCGGCAAGGACAGCACCGATAAAAGCGAGCCCGATACGGTGAAGAAGAAGGGACTGTTCAGGCAGTTGTTCCCGAAGAGGGGGGACTAGTCAGTGTCCCACGTCGGATCGTGCATGCAAATGCTCCGACAACGGTTTAATTCGCGGTGACAGGATATGACCATCAATTACCGTTCAAAGAGCAACATTTCACCTCGATCACCGACCGGCCCGCGTATCGGTCGTGCATACCAATGAAGCATATCCTAAAGGCGATCTACGCTGCTCTTCCGTTCAAACAAGGGGTATTCACAGCGCTCCGGACCATGTTCACATTGCCGGAGCGTGTTTATAAACACCTCCATTTCAAAGGCATCATTCAGATCAAATTACCAGAGGCTCGTTCGATCAAGATGCACCATTACGGTTATCTGGTCGAGAACGATCTGTTCTGGAGAGGAACTGATGGATGGGAAAGGAACTCGTTGCGTCTTTGGATGCTGTTATGCCAAGGCTCGAGCACAATGATCGACGTTGGTGCGAATACCGGAGTGTATGCGCTGATCGGAAAGACCCTGGCCCCTCAAGCGCGGGTCATCGCCATTGAGCCGGTGGATCGTGTTTACAGGAAACTGCTATCGAACATTGAACTGAACCAGTTGGGGATCGAAGCGATGCAAGTAGCACTAACGGATCAGGATGGGGTTGTGGCCCTTTATGACCAGCCTGGCGCGGAACACGAGTACGACTCCACCCTGAACAAGGAATTCAGTAGCGAATACCCGGATGCCATCGCCGTGGAGGTCCAAGGTCGAAGTCTGGATAGTCTGGTGAAGGAGCTTGGTCTTACGCGAGTGGAACTAATGAAGATCGACGTGGAGATGCACGAGCCTGAGCTACTGGCCGGGGCCAGGATGGTCCTAGCACGGGATCGGCCTGCCATGCTGATCGAAGTGCTCAATGAACATATCGGTGACCGGATCATGAAGGCGATCACGGACCTCGATTACGTCCACTACTGTATTGACGAAGATAGCTGGCCTCCGGAACAGGTGGACCATCTGGGTCGCAGCGAACATCACAACTTCTTGATCTGTGAACCGAAAACAGCGCGCGCGATCGGTTTGACCGTGAGAGGTCAATAGAAGTTCGACGGCCGGAGCGCACATTGATCAACATGCAGCAGGTCCCAAAAAGTTGAACCGAAGAGAATCTGGCTACGCGGCGGTCGAAATACATCACGACGTTGGTCGGCCTGCAAGGCATCGCTGGTCGTTGCCTCTCGGTCATCGCCGTTATCAAGGATCCAAAGGCGTCCCCAGGTTATCCGCGCTTTCTGATACGGCTGATGCTCTGCGGCATACCATAATACATGGCCACTACGAAGAGTGGTTCTATTCTCGCTCGTGGAACACGATCCAGGTTCGCAGGCGAACCATGACCCGGAGGCTCATGAACCGACGAAGAGGGGAATGACCGCGATCATCACGATCTGGCCGTGCGCAGTTGGGACACATACACCGTCCTGAGGATACGCTGCGGATATCTCGCGATATTTGGACTTCTTCAACCAGAGCCGTCCGTATGGATCATCCACACCTTCCTGATCCAACACAGGGTCAAGCGATGACCGCTCGTTCATGGAGTTTGCCGTGCTTCAGCGTTCAATGAAGCTGTTCATCCTGTAGCATGGAACCGCGGTCATCGAAACACATCGCAGCGTTGGACGGCCTCCGCGGCATCGCCGTTTCGCTGGTCGTTGCCTTTCACTTTTTCGGGGGGCTCGTACCGTTCGGTTGGTGCGGGGTGGACCTTTTCTTCGTGCTGTCCGGCTTTTTGATCACGGGCATACTCTGGGATTCGCGCGGTTCGAAAGGCTACTACCCGCGCTTTCTGATGCGGCGTACGCTTCGTATCATGCCCTTGTACATGGCCACCGTGGGCGGCATGGTGCTGTTCTCGCTCGTGGTGCGCAATGGAGGAACCCAGGAGATCCTCGACACACAGATCTGGTATTGGACCTTCACCAAGAATCTATACGTGGCCTGGAACGGATGGTCGCGGGGATGGCACGTCCTCGATCATTTCTGGTCCCTGGCGATAGAGGAACAATTCTATCTGGTGTGGCCCTGGTTGGTCCTCTTGCTGGACCTGAGATGGTTGATGCGCGCTGCGCTGATCGGTGCCGCGATCTCCATCACGCTCCGTTTTTACCATCCGGTCTATCCGTTCTCGTACGTGTTCACACCATCGCGTGCTGACGGTCTTTTGATGGGCGCCTGGCTGGCCCTGGCTCTACGACATTACCCAGAGTGGGTGCGCCGGTCCGCGTGGCCGCTCATCATTTGCGGCCTATTGCTGGTCGGCCTGGGTGCGTGGCTCGACGGCAGCATGAGCTTTTATGGGGCGAACATGGTACGATATGGGTACATGGGTTATTCCTTCCTGTTCGCCGGTTGGCTGGCACGCACGGTTTCGGGTTCACATTCGCCGCAAGAGGAGCGCCTGCTCACCGGCCGGTCCCTTTGCTCGATCGGCAAATACTCATACGGCATCTATGTGTTCCACCACATCTTCTATTGGTTCCTGTTGGTGGGGATGGAGCGCGTTGGCCCTCTGGTGGGCGACTGGAAGGAGCGTGTGACGCTCATCTGTCTATTGCTCCTCCTCCCCTTCACCTACTTCGCGGCCCGGTTCAGCTACGAACACTTCGAGAAACGCTTCCTGCTACTGAAACCGCGGTTCGCGGCCACAGCGGACTGAGGCCATCCATCCGGCCCGAACGCTCTCGGACAACGCACCGGGCAAGGCTACGAGGACCGGGAAGGCGTTCAGGTACTTAATGCGCATATTTGGCCCTATGGTCGCAGGTCCGCTGTACGTTGTAGCACCGTGCTACAATGAAGGTGATGTCGCCGTGAAGTTCGTCACCGAACTGGGCGGCGTGCTTACGCAACGTGCAGAGGACATTACGATATTGATCGTGGATGATGCCTCCACGGACAGCACACCCCAACTGCTGGATGCGTTCCGGAGCCCCTGGCCGAACGTGCGTGTGGAAGTGCTCCACCTGCCGTACAACGTCGGTCATCAGCAGGCGATCCAGAGCGGAATAGCGCAGGCGTTCAAGGGCAAGGCGCAACGATTCATTGTGATGGATTCGGACGGCGAGGATGACCCCGACGCAATTCAAGGGGCCTTGGAACAGGACGCATCCATCGTGCTCATCGCGCGTGGAAAGCGAAGTGAGAGCTGGACGTTCCAGCTTGGCTATTTCGTGTATCGAAGGCTTTTCAAGTGGCTCACCCGGCGGTCCTTGAGCTTCGGAAACTATTCCGTGATCGACAGGCGCATCGCACAAGCGGTGCTCGACCAAGGCTTCGTGCACTACGCAGCATTCCTCTCCAAGCAGAAGGCGAGAACGGCATTGATCGTCAGCGACAGAAGGCCCCGCATCGACGGGAGGTCGAAGATGAGCTTCAGGAGCCTGTCCATTCATGCGTTCAAGTCGCTCATCGAATACAGTGAGGAAGTGCTCGCGCTGCTCCTGAAGGGCTTCTTCGGCCTGGCCGTGCTCTCTGTGCTCGGCATCACCTACATCCTGCACGAAAAACTGTTCACGGACAATGCCATTCCAGGTTGGGCGAGCACGCTGATCGCCACGCTGATCAACTCCACACTGCTTTGCCTTGGGTTCTTCGCCATCGGACTCATGCTATCGCAAACCGTGGCGCTCAAGCGTCACCGATAGGATCACCGTTCAATGGCTGCAACAGAACCCCATCTCTGGCGTGGACCCTTCGACCGGATCCTCGCTGGATGCCGTGGATCCTGGCCATCGCGCTCTTTGCGGCCGTGAGCTCGCGTGCATGGATCATTCCCAAGTACGTCCATAACATCGGTTTCTCGGAGCAGAATGTCATTGACGGCATCCTGCGCCTGCTGGACGGTCGGCATCTGTATGGCGATCCCGAACAGCCGCCCTACGATATCATGCAATACGGCCCCGTGCATTATTACGCATGTGCGGCGATCGGACATGTACTTGGCCTTGGCGAGGAAGAGCCTCAGGCCGTGTACATACTGAGCCGCGCTGTTTGCCTGGCTGCGAACCTGGGCGCGCTGTGGCTTCTCTGGGGGATCGGCAGGCACCTTCGTTTCTCGGCGTGGTCACGGGTATTGCTCATGGGGCTGATGTTCACCTGGATGCACGAACCCTTCTTCTCCAGGCCGGACAGCGTGTATCAGTTCTTCTGCACGGCCATCGTGGCGCTCTCGCTCCGCACCCTCGACCAGGGCACGGTGAACTGGACGCAGGCGATGTGGGCGGGACTACTTTCCGCACTGGCCGTGTTCAGCAAGCAGAGTGGAGCTGGATTCGCTGCGGCCATGCTCCTCGGCTTCGTCATCGCGGGATACTGGCGCGTGGCCTTGCGCATCGGCATCATGGTGCTCCTCGTCGATGTGCTGTTCCTGGGTGTGGTCAGTGGGCTGGACGGTCTGCACAATTTCTACGCGAACGTGGTGCTGGGCAACGTGAACGGTTTTAATTGGCCCTGGTTCGCCTTGATCCCGAGCGAACCGTACATGGGCATGGCCATGTGGATCACACCAGCGGCCCTATTGGCAGCATGGTATCTGCGCCGGGTAAAGAAGGACCGCGCGACCTTCCTGATCGTGTCGATGTTGGTGAGCTATGTCTGGGCCTTTGCCACGGCCAGCAAGGTGGGCAGCAACCTGAACTATTTCATGGAACATTGGTTGCTTTGCGCCATCACCTGCCTGTTGTTCGTGGAGAACTCCACGATACAGGCGCCGCGCATACAGGTCGGCCTGATCCTGGCGCTTTCAGCCATCGTGCTGTTGCGCGGGGCGTGGTTCACAAAAGTGTTCATGTTCTCCGGCTATCCGCCCGATGAGCGTGCGCAGTACCTGGACGACCTGCAAGCGGTGAAGGACCTTCGCCAACATGGTCTATCCGATACGGACGCTGTATTCGTTGTACGACAATATTCATTCATTGACCAGGCGCTCGGCGAGCAGGCCTGGTTGAAGCATAAGGACATCCTTCACCAAAGCAGGGAAAAGCTCCCGCTCGACCACTCGCTCGTGTTCGATAATAACCGCAACCAGCAACTGCGCTATGTGCTCACGACCGACACCACGGACGTATTGGGCCAGGATGAGGAAGTTCTCGTTGACTGGTGCCACACGTTCAACGCTGGGCGATACGCGGTGTATGAGCGGTGTCCTTGACCCCCTTGGACATCGATGCGCTCAGTCGAATGCCTGCATGTCGCACAGCTTGCGATAGACGCCGCCGGAGTTGAAGAGTTGCGTGTGCGTTCCGCGCTCCACGATCACACCGGCCTGCAATACGCAGATCTCGTCGCAGTGCTGAATGGTGCTCAGGCGGTGCGCGATCACCAGGGAGGTGCGGTCCTTCATCAGGTTGAAGAGCGCGTCCTGCACCAGCCGTTCGCTTTCGGTGTCCAGCGCGCTGGTGGCCTCGTCGAGGATGAGGATGTCGGGGTTCTTCAGCACCGCACGGGCGATGGCGATGCGCTGCTTCTGTCCGCCGCTGAGCCGGTTGCCACCATCGCCGATGTTGGTCTGGTACCCGCTCTCGAGCTGCTCGATGAACCCATGCGCGTTGGCGATGGTGGCGGCCCTGCGGATGTCGGCCTCACTGGTGCCCGGTTTGCCGAAGGCGATGTTGTTCGCGATGGTGTCGTTGAAGAGGATCGAATCCTGCGTTACGATGCCCATCAATCCGCGCAGGTCGGCGATGCGTAGGTCGCGCACGTCCACGCCATCGATGGTGATGGATCCGCCGGTGACGTCGAAGAAGCGCGGGAGCAGGCCGGCCATGGTGCTCTTGCCGCCGCCGCTGGGGCCCACAAGCGCCACGCTATGGCCTTTGGTGATCGACAGGTCGATGTGCTTCAGCACCTCGCGATCGTCGTAGGCGAAGGACACGTTCTTGAACTCCACCCGGTCCACGAGATGCTGAACGGGCTTTGCATCGGGCTTTTCCTTCACAGTGTTCTCCACGGCAAGCAGGTCGAACACCCGTTGCGCGCTGGCGCTGCCGCGCACAATGCCGCTCCAGCCCTGGGAGAAGCCCTTGATCGGGGTGAGCAACTGCGAGAAGATGGCGATGTAGGCGATGAAGGCAGAGCCATCCAGCTCGGGCGTGGTGCCGAGCACGAGCGAACCACCTATGTACGCCATCACGGCCATCACCGCGGCGCCCATGGTCTCGCTGAGCGGCGAGGCCACATCCTGCCTGCGCAGCAAGGCGATGCTGGCCCGTGTGAGCATCTCATTCTCCCGCTCGAAACGCCGACGCATGTCGGCCTCTCCGTTGAAGGCCTTCACCACGCGGATGCCGCCGAGGGTCTCCTCCACCCGGGCCAGCAGGTCGGCGCTCTTCTCCTGCACGCGCGTGCCGCGCTTCCGCAGGCTCTTGCTGATACGCGCGATGATCAGGCCGCTCAGGGGCAACAGTATGAGCGATATCAACGTGAGCTTGGCGCTGAACCCGATCATGGTGGCGATGAAGAGGATCACGGCGAGCGGCTCACGGAAGACCATTTCGATGCTGTACATCACGCTGTACTCCAGCACCTGCATGTCGTTGGTGATCACGCTGAGCAGATCGCCCTTGCGTTCGCCGCTGTGGTAGCGCAGGGGCAGCTCCAGCATCTTGTCATAAATGCGACTGCGCAGGTCGTGGATGATGCGGTTACGGAAGATGCAGATGGACATCACCGCGAGGTACCGGAAGAGGTTCTTCAGCAGGAAGAGCACCACGATGGCCACGCAGACCCAGGCCAATGCCCCTAACTCACCCTGTACGGCGATGAAATGCTGGAGTTGCCATTCGTAAAATGCCTTCAAGGCGCTCTTGTCAAAGGCGAAGGCCGGAGCCGAGGGCGAAATGGCCACCGGTTCCGTTTCCCGGTGCTTGTTCACCAGCAACTGCAGGAAAGGCACCAACAGCAACATGCTGCATAGGTGGAAGACCGTGGCCAGCAAGTTGAACACGCCGTTCAACACCGCATGTCTGCGGTAGGGCTTGCCAAAGCGGAGGATCTGGAAGAACTGGCGCATACGTGGTCAGCGGTGTTCCGGAGGCGGAACGTGGGCGGCGGTTGGGGAGTGCGAATGTACCGGCCCTTTCGTTGGATTCGTGGGAAGCGGCCCTTCCCCGGCCACCTGGTCGCCCGGGCCGCGGTCCACACCCTGCCGCTATCTTCGCGGCCCTCCTCGTGGAACGTAGCCGGGGCGGACACGCGCGATGGACAGCCTGAGACAGAACAAGGTGAACAGCCTTCTCCAGAAAGAGATGGCCGAGGTGATCCAATTGGAGGGAAGACACCTCCTGCCCGGTGGGCTGATCACCGTTACCGGCGTTCGGGTAAGTCCGGACCTGGGCATCGCGAAAGTGTACGTGAGCCTGTTCCCCGTGAAGGACAAAAAGGCCGCCCTGGAGCGCATCCGCGAGCATTCGCACCAGTTCCGCGGCAGCCTAGGCCGCCGCATAGGCAAGCAGGTGCGCATAGTGCCGGAGCTGCTCTTCTACCTCGATGATTCCCTGGACCGCCAGGAGGAGATCGACCGCCTGTTGAAACCCTGAGCCATGCAATACGACCCGGTCAAGCGACAGCTCGGCAACGTCTTCAACAACACGCCCTTCCTGCGGAAGGTGTTCTATGGCCTGCTGGACCTGCTGCTCTTGCGCGCCTGGCATGTGCACAAGCACCTGCGCAGCTGGGCCCGCGACGCGGCGCGACCAGCCGGTGCACATCTACGACGCAGGCGCGGGCTTCGGGCAATACACGTACTGGCTCAGCGGCTTCTCGCCGAAGTGGCACATCACCGCCATCGATGTGAAGGACGAGCAGGTGGCGGATTGCAACAGCTTTTTCCGGAAGATCGGTCGACCCAACGTGAAGTTCGAGGTGGGCGATGTGACCAAGTACCAACGACCGGGCACATTCGACCTGGTGGTGTGCGTGGATGTGATGGAGCACATCCTGGAGGACGAGGCGGCGTTGCGCTGCTATTCCACGTCCCTGAAACCGGGTGGCATGCTCATCATCAGCACCCCGAGCGATCAGGGCGGTAGCGATGTTCACGAGGAAGGCGAAGGCTCGTTCATCGAAGAGCACGTGCGAGACGGCTACAATATCGACGACCTCAACGCCAAATGCCTGCGCAACGGATTCAGCAAGGTGGACATCCACTACAGCTATGGTGCGCCCGGAAAGGTCAGCTGGCGGCTCAGCATGAAATGGCCCTTGCTGCTGCTGAACACCAGCCGGCTCTTCTTCATTATCCTGCCCTTCTACTACCTCATCGCCTACCCGATCGCTTATGTCCTCAACTGGTTCGACTTGTCGATGTCGCACAGCACCGGAACGGGATTGATCGCGCGAGCGTGGAAGTGAGCCCCCGGGACCATGTGCACATGTTCACATGACCACATGTTCGCATGACCACATGACCACATGAACCTCCCGCTTCTCTTCGCCCGTCGGTACCTTCTCGCCAAGCGGGGTCGCAACGCGGTGAACATCATCACGGGCATCAGCATCGCGGTGGTGGCGGTGGTCACGGCGGCCATGGTGATCGTGCTCAGCACGCTCAACGGCATCAGCGAGGTGGTGGAGAAGATCTATTCACCCTTCGACCAGGACGTGACCATCACGCCGGTGGAAGGGAAGACATTTGAACGCAAGAGCATCGCGCTGGACCAGATCAAGGCCATCCCCGGCGTCGCCGCCACAAGCTGGGTGATCGAGGAGAACGTATTGCTGCGCAGTGGTGAACAGCAGGCCGTGGCCACCTTGAAAGGTGTGGAGCCGGAGTACCTCGACATGAGCTCACTGGCCGATCACATGTACACGGGGCAGGCACGGTTGCAGGGCAGGAACGGTCCGCTGGTGATCCTCGGCGCAGCGTTGAAGGATGAACTGAGCATACCGCTGGATGATGAGGTGATGCGTCCGCTGGAGATCAGTGCGCCGGTGCGCGGTCGCAAGCTGTTGCGCTACAAGGAGCAGGCCTTCGAGCAGGAACACGTCGCGGTCTCCGGTGCCTTCACCATCAACATGGAGTTCGATCAGCAATACGCCATCGCACCGATCGAGCTCGTGGATTCACTTCTGCACTATGGTGGCAGCGTGAACGGATTGGAGATCAAAGGCGCAGCAGGGACCTCACCGGCTCAGCTTGCTACGAGCGTACGCGAAATGGTGGGCTCCGGCTTCGACGTGAAGACCCGCCAGCAGAAGAACGCGTTGATGTACCGCACCAATGCCACGGAGAAGTGGTTCACGTTCGCGGTGCTCGCCTTCATCGGATTGATCGGCGCCTTCAACATCATCGCCTCGCTCACGCTCATGATGATCGAAAAGCGGCAGGACATGCGCACAGTGACGAGCATGGGTGGTACCGCGAGCTTCGTACGTCGCGTGTTCCTCGCCGAAGGCATGCTGATCGTGTTCCTCGGAACGCTGATCGGCCTCGGGCTCGGTTTGTCGGTGTGCGGTATCCAGCAATGGACGGGACTCATCAGTCTGCAGGACAGCGTGGTGGACAGCTATCCGGTGAAGGTCATTCCCTCGGACCTGCTGTTGATCACCGCCTCTGTTTTGGCGATCGGTCTGCTGGCCACGTGGGTACCGCTGCGCGGATTGAGCAGAAGATATCTGTTGGGTGACCGCTGAGTTGGAAGAGAACCGCGGATGAACACAGATCCACGCAGATGAACGCAGAATATCTTAATTGAGCAACTGATGAATGCGACGGGCATCCATCTGCGTCCATCCGCGTCCATCAGCGGTTCCATTAGGCCGCCAACGCATACAGCGTACGCACCGCCTCGAGCAGCTCGAGGATGATCCGCGGTTCGCGCTCGGTCACCAGCTTCATGCGGTGGTCCTTGAAGTTGGGGATGCCGCGGAAGTAGTTGGTGTAGTGCCTGCGCATCTCCACCACGCCTTCCCACTCCCCTTTCCATGCGATGCTGCGTTCGAGGTGTTCGCGAGCGGCATCCACACGATCATCCAGCGTGGGCGCTGCAAGGTGATCACCTGTTGCGAGGAAATGCTTGATCTCGTTGAAGATCCATGGATAACCGATGCTCGCGCGGCCGATCATCACGCCGTCCACGCCATAGCGGTTGCGGTACTCCAACGCCTTCTCCGGTGAGTCGATATCACCGTTGCCGAAGATGGGGATGTGGATGCGCGGATTGTTCTTCACCTCGCCGATCAGCGTCCAATCGGCCGGGCCTTTGTACAGTTGGGCGCGGGTGCGGCCGTGGATGCTCAGGGCCTGGATGCCGACATCCTGCAGGCGCTCGGCCACCTCCATGATGTTCTTCGTCTGATCGCTCCAGCCCAGGCGCGTCTTCACGGTCACGGGCAGCTTCACGGCCTTTACCACTTTGTCGGTAAGCCGCACCATCTTGTCGATGTCCTGCAACAGACAGGCACCGCCGCCCTTGCTCACCACCTTGTGCACAGGGCATCCGTAGTTGATGTCGATGAGCTCCGGACCGGCCGCTTCGGCGATGCGCGCGGCCTCCTCCATGGCGTCCTCGCTGCCCCCGAAGAGCTGGATGCCGATGGGCCGTTCCTCGGGGAAGATGTCCAGCTTCTTCATGCCCTTGGCCGCCTTGCGGATCAGCCCTTCGCTGCTGATGAACTCGGTGTACATCAGGTCGGCCCCGTGCTTCTTGCACAACGCACGGAAGGGCGGATCGCTCACGTCCTCCATGGGCGCGAGCAACAGCGGGAATTCCGGCAGTTCGATGGGACCGATGCGGGGCATGTCTAAAAAAGGTCCGCGAAGGTACGAAGATGCCTAGCGGGCCGCCCCGATCCGCCGTTTGAACCAACGCAGCACCCACCAGAGCGAAAGCGCCAGCAGCACGAAGGCGATGACCGGCAGGAACCAGGCGAGCAGGCTGAGCGCTGCGGCCCCGGCGGTCTCGGCGGTGGAAACGGCATGGTTCCCAAGTCCTCCTGTGGTGGCGGTGCTCGCCAGGCGCGTGGTGGCGGTGCTTCCGGCAATGAGCCCGGCAAGTCCGCCGCCAGCGATCAGCGCGAGCGACCAGGTCCACAAAGGCGGCAGGTGGGCCATGGTGCTGGCGGCCACCACGGTGCCGGCGATGGAGGCCAGCGGCACGGCGATCACATCGAGCAGGTGATCAACATACGGGATGTAGTAACCCAGGATCTCCACCAGTGTGGCCGCACCGAATGCGATGACGGCGGGCAGGGTGCTCATCCACTCAAAGCCCCAGCGCAGGTCCACACCGCCGACATGCAGGTACGATAGCAGGCTCGCAATGAATAAAGGCAGGAACACGCGGAAGCCGCAAGCCGCGGCCAGGCAGATGCCCAGCAGTACAGATGCGGCAAGTGGGAGCAAAGAAGATACTTCCATGGGGACAAAGGTGCGGAGTGTGGGGACAGGTCCGTTCTGCGCGTGATCTGCTCGCATCCGCGATCGCTTTTGCGAGCGAGCGATCAGGTCAGGGATTGCGCGAGACGCGCTTTCCCAGCGGGGGGAGGCTTCAAACAGCCGGAGTCCGCTGCGCGGGCTTGCGTGTTCGTTCCGGTCCGCTCGGCGAAGGCATGAAATGCGCTCAGGGATTGCGCGAGGCGCGCTTTCCCGTTGGGGGAGGTTTCGATCGATCAGCCGCATTCGCTTCGCTCATCGGCTTTATCGTCCTGTCGTTCGCTCAAGCTGCGCTTGGCGGCCGACCGAACGAAAAAGCCGCCCTGCGGGGCGGCCATTCGATCGGCGGAGAGAGAGGGATTCGAACCCCCGTTACCCTTTCAGGTAAACACACTTTCCAGGCGTGCGCCTTCAACCACTCGGCCATCTCTCCTTTCAATCGCCGAAGCTCGGAGAGCGAAGGCGACTTCCCGTTCTGAGCTTTCACTCGAACAGGGCGGCGAAAGTAAGCAAGTGAACGATGCTCAGGCCGGGCTCAATTCACCGCACAGCGGTTCGGCGAATCGCTTGGCCACCAATTCGGCCGAAAGTCCCTGGCCGAAGAGGAACATGAGCTTGGTGATCGCAGCCTCCACCGTCATGTCCTGTGCACTCACCATGCCCATTTCAGCAAAGGCCTTGCTGGTGGTATAACGACCTTGTTCCACCCGTCCGCCCACACATTGGGTGGCGTTCACCAGCACTATGCCCCGTTCCCGTGCCGCGCGCAGCGCACCCAGGAAGGCCTCGTCGGTGGGACCGTTGCCACTGCCGAAGGTGGTGAGCACCGCGGCCCGCAGCTCGGGTGTGGACAAGGCCTGCCTTACCCAGGGCGCACCGATGCCCGGGAACAGGCGGATCACGCCCACGTTCTGGTCAAGCCGCTCGTGCACCTTCAACGGTCCGGACCGCAAGGGCAGCATGGCGTCGCGATCGTAGCGGATGTGCACCCCGGCCTCGGCCAGCACGGGCCAATTGGGACTGCGGAAGGCCTCGAACCGCTCGGCATGCACCTTCACGGAGCGGTTGCCGCGGTAAAGGCTGTATTCGAAATACACAGCCACTTCGGGCACCAGCGGCTTGCCATCCTGCTGAGCAGCGGCGATCTCGATGGCGGTGAGCAGGTTCTCCTTGCCGTCCGTGCGGATGGTGCCGATGGGCAGCTGCGATCCCGTGAGGATCACCGGCTTGCCCAGGCCTTCGAGCAGGTAGCTGAGGGCGCTGGCGGTGTAGGCCATGGTATCGCTGCCGTGCAACACCACGAAGCCCTCGAAGTCGTTGTAACGCTGGCCGATGATGCGCGAGATGCGCACCCAGTCCTCCGGCCGCATGTCGCTGCTGTCGATGGGCTTCTCGAAGGACACGGCCTCCAGCTTCGCGCCGATGCGTTCCAGTTCCGGCACATGCTCTTCGAGGTGCTCGAGGTCCATGGGCCGCAGTTCACCACTGCGGGCATCGGCCACCATGCCGATGGTGCCGCCGGTGTAGATGATCAGTACGCGTGACGATGCGCTCATGGCTTGGCGGACAATGTTCGGGACACGGGCGTTTGGAAAAGTCGTGCGGCGTTGGCCGTGGTGATGTCAGCGATGTCGGCCAAGCTGCGACCGGTGGCATCGGCCAGCGCCTGCGCCATCAGCGGGATGTAGCTACTCTCGTTCCGCTTGCCGCGATGCGGAACCGGCGAGAGGTAAGGCGCGTCCGTTTCGAGCACGCACTTCTCCGGACCCAGTTCGGCCATCACCTGCGCCAGTCCGCTCTTCGGATACGTGATCACACCGCCGATGCCCAGCATGAAGCCGCCAAGTTCAGTGATCAAACGTCCGTGTTCCAATGTGCCGGTGAAGCAATGGAACACCCCGCGCAACGTGGCGTCGTTCTCTTCTTCCACAATGCGATACACCTGATCGAAGCTCTCGCGGCAATGGATCACAATGGGCAGCGCGAGTTCCTTCGCCCAGCGCACTTGCGTGCGGAAAGCGTCCTCCTGCTGCGTGAGGAAGGTCTTGTCCCAATACAGGTCGATGCCGATCTCGCCTACGGCGTAGTAGCGTCCATTACCGAGCAGTCGTTCCACCTCGGCCAGGTCCTTTGTGGGATCGGCACCCACCGAGCAGGGGTGCAGGCCCATCATGGGGAAGCAGATGTCGGGATGCGCATCGCACAGCGCATGCATCGCCTCCACGCTCTCGTGATCAATGTTCGGCAGGTACAGCCGGTTCACGCCCGCATCCAGCGCACGCCGCAGCATGTCCTCGCGGTCGCTCTCGAACTGCTTGTGGTAGAGGTGGGCGTGGGTGTCTACGAACATCGGACGCGAAGATTCGGTAGGCTGAGCACTGCCGAAGCGGAGGCGAGATCTTCCAGAAGGACAATGCGATGATGGCACGGGTCGGGCGCGGCTACTTTTGCGGGCCGCCGCCTTCGTTCGCCATTCAGCGAACTTCGGCGACCAACGTATGAAGATCCTCGTCATCCGCTTCAGTTCCATCGGCGACATCGTGCTCACCTCCCCGGTGATGCGCTGCTTGAAGCAACAAGTGCCCGGTGCCGAAGTGCATTTCCTCACGAAGGAGACCTTCCGCTCGCTGGTGGAACATTCGCCGCATGTGGACAAGGTGCATGTGGTGACCGATGGGCTCGGCGAGGTGACACTCGCAGTTGAAGCAGGAGCGCTTCGACCTGATCGTGGACCTGCACCACAACCTGCGCACCTGGCGGGTGAAGCGCGCATTGGGTGTTCCGGCCAAAAGCTTCCCGAAGTTGAACTACGAGAAGTGGCTGCTCGTGAACTTCCGCAAGAACGCACTACCAGCAACGCACATCGTGGATCGCTACCTGAGCACCGTCGCACACTCTGGGCGTGAAGAACGATGACAAGGGCCTGGAGCTGTTCATCCCTGAGGAAAAGGAAGTGACCGCTTAGCACCTTACCCGAAGCTCATCGCACAGGATACACGGCGCTGTGCATCGGTGGAGCGCACTTCAGCAAGCGACTACCCGCACATATGTTGATCGAGCTGGCACAGCGGATCGAAGGACCCGTGGTGGTGATCGGTGGCCCTGAGGACAAGGTGGTGTCACGTTCTATTTCAGATGCCGTGGGGGGTCGCGTGCTCGATGCCACCGGCAAGTATGACCTGCTGGGCAGCGCCTCGCTGATCCGGCAGGCGCGCAGTGTGGTGGCGCACGACAGCGGGGCGATGCATGTGGCTTGCGCCTTCGGGCGGCCGGTAGTGAGCGTGTGGGGCAACACAGTGCCAGCCTTCGGCATGGGTCCGTACCAGCCGCAACATCCACAGAACGTGCACATCGCCGAGGTCCATGGAGCTCGATTGCCGTCCATGCTCGAAGATCGGTTTTGAACATTGCCCCAAGGGACATTTCAAGTGCATGGAGGATCAGGACCTCGCGCGGATCGCTGAACTTGCACGCCGCTGAACATGGCTTGGGACATCTACATACAGGACCTGCCGGAGGTCGCTTCCACGAAGGACATTCCGGCGGAATTCAAACCGGGGCCCATCGGCCTTCGTGCCGATCTGGAGCAACGCATCCTGCAGGCCCTGCCCTTCGCGGAGCGGCAGGACGACTGGCTGTTCGCACGCACAACGGATGTGGACCTGAGCATTCAGTTCCAGATGGAGGACGCCGATCGCGTGCGTTATGCCGTGGTGCATGTGCACGGTGGCGAGCAAAGCGCGCTTTGCGTGGCGGCTTTGCTGAACGCGCTTGGCCTGCGGGGCCTGGACAGTGCCACCGGCGAGTTCTTCGACGGCGCTGCGTTGGAGGAGGGCTTGTAGTGCCTACGTCTCAGCTCAATCGAACAACGCCTTCAACTCGGTCGCATCCTCCGGCTTCATCTTGCCGGCGAGGATCAGGCGCAGCTGACGGCGGCGCAGGGCGCCATCGTATCGTTTCTGCTCCTCCTCGTTTCCGGGTATCACTTCGGGCACGGCCACGGGATGCCCGGCCTGGTCCACGGCCACGAAGGTGAAAATGGCGCTGTTGCATTTGATGCGTCCACCGGTCACCTGATCCTCCACCCACACATCGCTCCACACCTCCATGCTGGTGCTGAACGCACGGCTCACCTGGCTGCGGATGGTCACGAAGTCGCCCAGCTTGATCGCGCGGTCGAAGCTCACGTTGTTCACCGCGGCCGTCACCACCACGCGCTTGCTGTGCCGGTGCGCCGCAATGGCGCTGTTGATGTCCAGCCACTTCATCAACTGCCCGCCGAAGAGGTTGGTCAGGGTGTTGGTGTCGTTGGGCAGTACGAGGTGCGTGGTCTCCGTGTGGCTGTCGCTGGAAGGGCGTGGTTGCATGAGGACGTCAAGGGTTGTTGTGCATCGGCCACCGGCAGGCGGGAGCGGCGCGAAGGTAGAAGCTACGTGCCGCGGTTACCTTTCGCGCCATGGACGCAACGTGGTACCCGATCATCAAGGCGCTGCACATCATCTTCATGGTGACGTTCTTCGCCGGAACCTTTTACATCGTCCGGTTGTTCATCTACCACACCGAGGCCTTCAGCAAGTGGGAACCCGAACGCGGCATACTGACCAAGCAATACGCCCTGATGTCGCGCAAGCTCTGGCGTTACATCACCTGGCCTTCCGCCGTGCTGATGCTCGCCTTCGGCATTTGGATGTTGTGGATGAACCCGGAGTTGCTGAAGATGCCGTGGATGCACGCCAAGCTGGGCCTGGTGGCCTTGCTGTTCGTGTATCACTTCGTGAACCAGAACCTGTATGCGCGGCTGCAGCGCAACGAAAAGGCCTGGGGCTCTTATGCATTGCGCCTGTGGAACGAAGGCGCCACCTTGATCCTCTTCGGCGTGGTCTTCCTCGCCGTATTGAAAGAAGTCAGTTGGTATGTGGGCGTAGCGGGCCTGGTGATACTCGCCGCGGTGCTGCTTTTGGCCGTGGCCATGTACCGCAGGAAACGCACGAAGGATGTTGAAGCCGGGGGACCAGGCGCCTGAGTTCGAGCTGCCGGATCAGCACGGGCGCATGTTCCGGCTGAGCGACCTGCGAGGAAAAAGCAATGCCGTGCTGTTCTTCTACCCGAAGGCCAACACGGCCGTCTGCACCCTGGAGGCCTGCGCCTTCCGCGATGCCTTCGAGGAATTCGCATCGCACGATTCCACCGTGGTGGGCATCAGCCACGACGACCGCGATGCGCAGTTCCGTTTCGCGCAGCGGTGGCGTTTGCCCTACACGCTGCTATGCGACACGGAGGGAAAGGCCGAAGCGGCCTTCGGACTATCGCGTTGGTTGGGGGTTGTTGCGCAACCGGGTGACCTTCGTGATCGACAAGCAGGGCCATGTGCAGGCCGTGATCCACGGGCGCTTCCAGGCGGAGCATCACGTGCGGGAGGCGCTGAAAGCGCTCGGACGCTTAACGCAGCGTGAAGAACATCACACGGCCGTTGTCGGTGCCGGTGATGAAGTCCGTGCCACTGAACAGACAGGGCGCACGGTAGGAGCGGGTCCTTGTTCTCCGGGAAAGCGCAGCGTTTGCACGGCAGCCCCTTCGGCATTGGTGAACACCACCGAGCCATCCTTATCGGCCTTGGCCACCATGCCATCATGACGCGCCTCCATCTGCTGGTAGTAGCGATCGAAGGTGGAGTTCCCCACCTTCAACCCGAGCGCTTTCATCGCGAGCGAGTTCGGCAACCAGCGGAAGCGCGCCATGTCGCCCTCCTTCTGCCCCGTCTTCACGTCGAACACTTCGCGCTTGCCGGTGAAGCCTGCGAGCATCACATACTCGCCGTTGTCATTGAAGATGGCATGATACACCACGGTGCTGTTGTCCTCCTGGAAGTCGAAGTGATGCACGCGCTTGCCGCTTTCGAGGTCGATCAGTTCCGCACCCTTATCGGTGCCCACCAGGATCCGATCACCCTTGGGCGAGACCACCAGGCACGTTACCTCGGCCTTGGCCAGTTGGATGGTGCGCGCGGCGGGTTCCAACACGGCCTGCGCGTGGGCAAGCGTTGACAGGCCAAGTGCGCAGGAGAAGAGGATCGTTCGGGTCATGGGTCAGGGGATCAGGTGCCGCTGTTCCAACAACCAGGCCATGGCACTTTCCTGGTCGGGAAAGAGCTGGGCAGGTCGACCGGGGCGGTTGAAACGCACGAACGCGTTGGCGGCGAGTTGATGTCCGAAGTCGCGCACGATGATGGCATCCGCGGCGATGATGTGGTCACCTTCCTTGCTGGAGGCCACGGCGCGCGCCTCGTTGGTGAGGGTGGAGCCCTGGCCCACGCTCACCATCAGCAGCACCTTGGGATGCTTGCGCTCCGCCTCGATGGTGGCGAAGAGCTCGCGCACATCCTCCACGGTGCCGGTATGGCCATCCTTGAAGTGCGCATGCACCAGGTCGTCCTGTAGGAAATGGACCTGTATCGCGTCCAGTTCGATCGTCTTCTTCATGTTGCGGAGGCCGCAAAAGTAGCGGCCGTGGGAGAGCGTTTGGAATGAGAACGGTCAATGATCAGCGGGAGAGCAACCAGGCATTGGGCGCTTCCTCCTTGCGCACGGCGGATAAGGCCTCCAGTGCGAGCGATCGATCGGGGTAACTGCCATACGCCACGCGGTACAAGCCACCTTTTTGATCCACGATGGTGGCCGCGAAGCCACGGGCCTGCAGGTCGGCAACGAAGGTCTCGGCGTTCTCCTTCAGCAGGAAGCAGCCGCCGATGACATGGTAGCGCTTGCGAACGGCCTGGGTGGACACGGCGGTGGTAACGGCCGGCGCAGCGATGGTGGGGATCGTCCGTTCAACGGATGGTTCGGGAGCGACCGCAGGCGTGGGCTCCGGACCCATATCCACCAGGGTGGTCGGCAGATCCGCTTCGACGGACCTGCACAGGCTGCAGGCCATGCAGGTCGGCATCCAGCACCACTGCGGCGGTGTCCACCACCAAGGGCACGCTCACATGGGAGGCAGGATGCGGAGCGTAAACGGCGGTGTGCGCAGGCGTGAAAGGGTCGAAGCCACCCCAGTTCACCTCCTTCGGATCGCTGGTGGCCACCACGTACCAGGTGCCCGCCGTAAGCAGCAAGGCGCCCATAGCGGCGGCCCAGGCAAAGGGCATCCCACGCTCCACCTTGGGCGCAGGGCCATGTGGTTCGGCCGCGGGAAGCGGGATCACGCGGGTAACGCGCACGGGCGTGGCCGGTGCGAGGGCAACGGCAGGCAGCGGCCGCAGGCCGAAGCTGTCCTTCAGGAAGTTCACCCGGCGGTCCGGGTCGAACTGCAGGTTGCTCTCCGCATCGCGATAAAAGGTGCCAATGCGCGGAAGTTCCAGGCGCCCATCGCGGGCCAGTTTGCTGTGCCAGGCGTCCACTTCGCCATCGATCATGGCATTGGCCTGGGTGTGGTTGAGGGTCTCGCGGCGCGCCACCTGATCGGCCAGCAGGCCATCGGTGCGCACCAGATGCCGGTTGAAGCTCAGGTCCTTGGCCGGTGGCTGGATGTTCTGCCGCTGCTCATCGAGCCGCGCGGAGCGGTAGTGCGTGAGGAAGCCACCGAAACGCGGCACGATCACGCAATCGTGCGTGTACAGCAGGTCGTGCAGGTCGCGTTCCAAAGGCATGCCAGCAGGCGGACATGTCCCCACGTCCGGCGCGAAGTTACGAAGCTTGCACTCGTCTGCGGGCCTCCTCCAGGTCGGCCGTGGTGTCCACGCAGAATGAGGGGTGGTCCGTTAGGCCGATGCGCACCTTGAAGCCATTCTCCAGCCAGCGCAGTTGTTCAAGGGCTTCAGCGAGTTCAAGCGAGGATGGAGGCAGTTTGACGATGGCGGACAAGGCTTCGGAGCTGTAGGCGTACAGCCCCACGTGCTTGAGGTAGCGGAACTGCTCGCAGAGCGGCCCGGGCTGGCGGTCGCGCACGAAGGGAATAGCCGCACGGCTGAAGTACAGCGCGTTCATTTCGTGGTCCACCGTGATCAGCACCTCGCCGGTCTTCGTCAGGTCGCCATCATCAGTGACCACCTGCGCCAGGGTGGCGATGCTGGCGCCGGGTTGCGCGATGGCGTCGGCCAGTTCATCGATCTGTTCCGGCGCGATGAACGGTTCGTCGCCCTGGATGTTGATAACCGCATCGTATTCATCGGCACCCAATGTCTCCAACGCCTCCCAGCAGCGATCCGTGCCGCTGGGGTGGTCGGCGGAGGTCAGCACGCAGTTGCCACCGGCGCGCATCACGTGATCGAGGATCCGCTCATCGTCGGTGGCCACCACCACTTCGTTGAGCTTGGTGGCCAGGCGGGCCTGATCGAACACGCGCATCACGAGGCTGCGGCCACCGATGTCAACGAGCGGTTTGCCGGGCAGGCGGGTGCTGGCGTAGCGCGCGGGGATGATGCCGAGGATGCGGGGAGTGGGTCATGGTGATGATCTCGATGCGACCGTATTACAACATCAATAGTACGTGCTGCGTCAACGGATCCGACGCTCAGACCAGAACTCCATCCTGCCAGTACTCTACCGCTCCGAACAACTGCCTTTCGCTCACATGTCCCACGCCAGTTGCACCTGCCAGTTCCGCGGCGCTTCGATGGCCATGGGGCGGATGGCGTACACCTCGTTGCTCAGGTTGTTCACCACCACGGAGGCCTTCAGTTGTTCGCTCAGCTTGAAGCCCAGGCGCGCGTCCACGATCCAGTCGCCGGTGGTGTGGGTGCGCATCCATTCGGCGGCACCGGTGGGCAGGATGCCCACTTCATCCAGATCGACGAACACCGCGTCGATGTTGCGCACATGGCTGTTGTAGCGGAAGCTGATGCCGCCGGTGAACCGCTTCCAGCCGAGCCCCAGGTCGCTGCGGAACAGGTCCTGCACGCGGTACTTCAGGATGTTGTCCGTGGTGTTGTAGCTGGTGTTCGCGTAGGTGACGGGCTGCGGCTCTGTGTTCGCGTTCTCCACGGAATAGGCGTAGGCCTCATCGGGCGTGGTGCTCACGGGAAGCGTGCGCGTGTATCCGGCCAGTACGGTGATATCCACGGCGCCCAGCTTGCCTTTGCCCGCCACTTCGAATTCCGCACCCGTGATGCTCGCGCCACCGGTGTTCACGCTGCGGAACCCGAGGCCGAAGAAGTTGGCGAACGTGTTCTGCCCCCAGCGGCTGAAGCTGAACTCCACGAAACGGTCGAAGTCCTGGCGGAACACCACCGCATCCACGTATCCCGTGAAGCCGCCGATCTTGAATCCCTGCTTGAATCCGCCTTCGATGTTCACGCTGAACTCCGGCTCCAGCCCTTCGTTCGGATAGATGTTCAACTGGCCCACGCTGGTCTTGATGTACCGCTCGCCGATGGTGGGGAAGCGGAATCCCTGGCCATAGCTGGCGCGCAGGTACGTGGCCTTCAGCAGGCGGTACGTGGCGCCCGCGCGGAACACGGGCTGCGCCTTCTCGTAGGTGTTCACCTTGAAGTTCTCGTAACGCGCCCCACCGCTCAGCATCAGCTTGTCGTGCAACAGCTTCTTGTCCAGCTGCAGGTAGATGGCGCGCGTGTTGGCCGTGTTCTGTCCGTTGCCATCGGGATCGCCGCTGTACAGTAGCGCCTCGCTGTTCGTGTTCTGCACGGTGACACCGGCGGTGATGGTGGTTTCGCCGAGCAGGTCGACCTTACGCTGAACCTGGTATTCGCCATAGAGCATGCGGCTGCCGTTGGCCTGCTCGTTGTCGTTGTCGAACTGCTGGCGGTAGTAGCGGGCGCGCAGGATGTGGCGCATGCCGCGCGGACCGCGGTAGTTGATGTAGGGATCGAGGTAGTACTGGGTGCCGAGCGTGAGGGTGAGCGTGCCGGGCAACGAGCGGTAGAGGCCGTCGTTCACGTTGTCCCAGAGGAGGATGCTGCTGCTGCGGCTCTTCATGACGTTGCCGTTGATGCCGTAGTTCAGCCCGCTGATCTTCTTGTTGCGCCAGCGCGTGGCGAAGTTGAAACGCGCGCGGTTCTCATAGCCGCCAGGGCCCGTGCGTTGCGGATCGGCGGCGAGCGTATCGGGGTTGATGCGCTCAGGCCCCACGAAGCCGTAGTCGCTGAACACGAGTCCGCCGAGCACCAGGTCGAAGTGGCCGAACTGCTGGCTGTGCAGGAAGGTGGCGCCACCGAGCAACGGCGGGTTATCGCCCCACCACTTGGCGGGCTTGTGCCCGGGCGTGTCGTACACGCCGGCGAACACCGTGGCGCGTGTGCGCGGCTCCAGCCGCGGATATGCCGTGCGCACGTTGATCACGCCGCTGAGCGCAGCACTTCCGTACAGCACGCTGCTGGCGCCCTTGATCACTTCCACCTGCTCCAGGTTCTCGATCGGCAGGAAGCTCCAGCTGGGGCGTCCGATATCGCCGCTGAGGATCGGCAGGTCGTCCACGAGCATCATCACGCGGCTGCCCGCACCGAAGCTGTAGCCGCTGCCCGCGCGTATCTGCGGATCATTGTCCACCACCACCACACCGGGCACCTGCACCAGCACATCCTCCAGCGAGGTGGTGTTCTTGTCGCGCACGATCGCCGGCGGCAGGATGCTCAGCGACTGCGTCACCTCCCCCACCCGCTGCTCGAACTTGCCCGCGCTCACCACCACCTGGTCCAGTTGCGAGGCGCTGGCCTCCAGGCCCACAGTGATGATCTGCGGTTCCGCCGGCCTCCACACGCAACGTCAGCTGCTTGTCCGCGTAGCCCACACTGCGGAACAGCACCGTGTACTCGCCGGCCGGCAGGCTCTTGCGGAAGGCGCCGTTGATGTCGGTGCTCGCGCTGATGCCCGGTGCGAAGGCGATGCTCACGCCCGGCAGCGGCTCCTTGGCGGCCACATCGCTCACCGTGCCCTGCACCACCCCCTCCTGCGCGTTCGCGAGCGTGGCTGCGAACAGGCTGTACACCAAGACGAGCTTCTTCATCACGGACAACTATTTTGGGCCGGAGCGGGTTGACGCCGAAAGTAGCGATCGACCGCGAACCACACATGCTCCAGGATCAAGAGCTCATCCACCGCATCGCGTTGTCCATGTTGAAGGGCATCGGCCCCGTGAACGCCCGCAACCTCGTGGCCTATTGCGGCGGGGTGGAACCCCTGTTCACCGACAAGAAAGTGCGTCGGTCGCTGGAGAAGGTGCCGGGGATCGGGCCCACCCTCGCTGCTTCCATCCTGAGCTCCAAGGTGATGCAGGCGGCGGAAAAGGAGCTGGCCTATGTGCGCAAGCAGAAGCTGCGTATGCTGTTCTACCTGGACGAGGAATATCCGAAGCGCTTGCGCAGCTGCGACGATGCGCCGGTGCTGCTCTTCGTACGGGGCAATGCCGAGCTGGACGTGGAACGCAGCGTTTCGATCGTGGGTACCCGCGCCCCGAGCGACCATGGCAAGCGCCTGTGCGAGGATCTGGTGGAAGGCTTGAAGGAGAGCGGTGCGCTCATTGTGAGCGGCCTGGCCTACGGCATCGACATCGTGGCGCATCGCACCGCGTTGAAGGTGGGCCTCAACACCATCGGTTGCGTGGCGCATGGGCTGGACAAGCTCTACCCGGCAGAACATGCGGCCACTGCGAAGGAGATGTGCGGACAGGGCGCCTTGGTGAGCGAACTGCCCAGCGGCGCGTCGTTCGCACCGGGCAACTTCCCCGCGCGCAATCGCGTGATCTCCGGCCTCAGCGATTGCTGCATCGTGGTGGAGAGCGGCAACAAGGGCGGCTCGTTGATCACAGCGGATATTTCCAACAGCTACGATCGCGAGGTGATGGCCTTCCCCGGGCGTCCCACGGATGCGAAGAGCGAGGGCTGCAACCGCTTGATCAAGGACAGCAAGGCGCATCTGATCACCAGCGCAGCCGATGTACTGAAGCTGATGGAATGGCTGCCTTCCAAGAAGAAGAAGGTCGGCGTGCAATCAGCGCTCTTCACCGAATTGCAGCCAGAGGAACAGGCGCTGGTGGATGTGCTGAAGGTGAAGGGAAAGCTCGATATCGATTCGCTCTGTTTCGCGTGCGGCATGCTACCGCACAAGGCCAGCGCCATCCTGCTCACGCTGGAGTTCAATGGCGTTGTTCGCTCCTTACCGGGGAAGATGTATGTGTTGAATTAATAAACCACGGATGGACACTGATGAACACGGATAATGCAGATCGCATGGAACAGGACGGTGCAAAGCTTCAGTACGCAAAGGATACCGAACAGATCATCGGTGCCGCCATGGAGGTCATGAACATCCTCGGTCACGGCTTGCTGGAAAAGCCTTATGAGAATGCGTTGTGCGTTGAACTGAAATTACGCGGTATCCCTCTTATCCAACAACCCCAATTCGACGTGATGTACAAGTCCATTGCAGTCGGGTTCTACGTACCTGACATCATTGTTAAGAATCGGATCGTAGTGGATGCGAAAACGATCGACCGGATCACCGACCATGAACTGGGGCAGATGTTGAACTACTTGAGCATTACGGGCCATCCTGTTGGCCTTATCCTGAATTTCAAACGGCCAAGACTGGAGTGGAAGCGGGTTGTCCGCTGAGTGCTAACTGGTTCATCTGGAATCCGCGTTCATCCGTGTCCATCTGTGGTTCAAATAACCCCTGCCTACCTTCGCGCCGCCCCGCGCAGCGGGGCAAGCCCACCCTCGCATGTCACCCCTGAAGAAGCTGCCCTTCCACCTCACCAACACGCTCACGCGCAAGAAGGAGGAGTTCGTTCCGCAGAACCCGCCGCACGTTGGATTGTATGTGTGCGGTCCCACCGTGTACAGCGACGTGCACCTCGGCAACGTGCGCAGCTTCACCACCTTCGACGTGCTCTACCGCTGGCTCACGCACATCGGCTACACCGTGCGCTACGTGCGCAACATCACCGATGTGGGGCACCTGGTGGATGACGTGGATGCGGGCGAGGACAAGATCGCGAAGCGCGCGCGGCTGGAACAGCTGGAGCCGATGGAGATCGTGCAGAAGTACACGAACGGCTTCCACGATGTGATGCGCCTCTTCAACCTGAAGAACCCGAGCATCGAGCCCACCGCCACGGCGCACCTGATCGAGCAGATCGAGATGGTGCAGCGCATCATCGATAACGGCTACGCCTATGAGGCGAACGGCAGCGTGTACTTCGATGTGCCCAAGTTCGCCGCGAAGTACAACTACGGCGAGCTCAGCGGCCGGAAGATCGACGAGCTGATGACCAACACGCGCGACACCGAGGGCATGGACGAGAAGCGTTCACCGCTCGACTTCGCCATCTGGAAAAAGGCCGAGACCGGTCACCTGATGCACTGGCCAAGCCCTTGGGGCGAAGGATTCCCGGGCTGGCACCTGGAGTGCAGCGTGATGAGCACCAAGTACCTCGGCCAGACCTTCGACATCCACGGCGGCGGCATGGACCTGAAGTTCCCGCACCACGAATGCGAGATCGCGCAGAGCATCGCCGCCGATGGCATCGCACCGGTTCGTTACTGGATGCATGGCAACATGCTCACCGTGAACGGTCGCAAGATGGCCAAGAGCGAGGGCAACGGCTTCACGCCGGAGGAACTGCTCACGGGCAACCACAAGTTGTTGGATCGCGGATACAGCGCCATGACGGTGCGCTTCTTCATGCTGCAGTGCCACTACGCCAGCACGCTCGACTTCAGCAACGCGGCGATGCAAGCCTCGGAGAAGGGCTTGGAGAAGATGATGGCGGCTGTTGGCGACATTGGAGAAACTGGAGGAGCCGGCAGCAGGCGCTGCAGGGGCAGGGGCATCGGCGCAGGTGGTGGAACTGGAGCAGGCGTGCTACGATGCCATGAACGACGACCTGAACACGCCGATCATGATCGCGCACCTGTTCGATGGCGTACGGATGATCAACAGCGCGCACGATGGCAAGCTGGCGCTGAGCGCGGAGGACATCACCGTACTGCGTTCAGCTGTACAACACCATGCTCTTCGATGTGCTCGGCCTGCGCAAGGAGCAGGATGCGGCAGGCAACAACGAAGCCTTGGATGGTGTGGTGAACGTGTTGTTGAGCATGCGCGCCGAGGCCAAGGCCAGCAAGAACTTCGCGCTGAGCGACAAGATCCGCGACCAGTTGGCCGCGGTGGGCATCACCATCAAGGACACCAAGGAGGGAAGCACCTGGGAACATGCGTAACCGGATCATGCCGACCATCGTCTTGCGGCCCGTCCGGAGCGGACCGGCCTCGATCGGCGATGTTCATCCGCCTCGCCTTCCTGCTGAAGTCCTGCGCACCGGATGAATGGCCCGCACCCGGGTGCCCGACCCCGTGCCTGAAGCAAACCACGCGCTCGTGCCCGCACCGCTCTTCGACCCCGACAGCGCGTACGGGTTCGTGGCCAAGCAGGTGTCGTTCGGTCCGCGCGTGCCCGGCTCAGCCCGCGCACAAGGCCTGTGCGGATTGGCTGGTGGCCACGTTGAAGCGTTTTGGTGCGGACACAGTGATCGAACAGAAGGGGACGGTCACCGCGTTCAATGGACAGCCGGTGCCGTTGCGCAACATCATCGCCAGCTGGTCGCCGGAGAAGAAGGACCGCCTGCTGCTGATGGCGCACTACGATACCCGCCCCTTCGCGGACCACGATGACGAACGCCAGAACGAACCGATCGATGGCGCGAACGATGGCGGCAGCGGCGTGGCGTGTGGCTCGAAGTGGCGCGCCACATCAGCGAACAGCGGCCCGCCCTGGGCATCGACATCTTCTTCACCGATGTGGAGGACATGGGCCAACCGAACCAGGGGGTGATGGGCGCGCCTTTGGAGCAGAACAGCATCAAGACCTGGTGCCTGGGCAGCCAGTATTGGGTGAAGAATCCGCATGTGCCGAACTACACGGCGCGTTTCGGCATCCTGCTGGACATGATCGGCAGCGTGGATGCGACCTTCCCGCGTGAGGGCTTGAGCATGCGCTTCGCACCGCAGGTGGTGTCGAAGATCTGGAAGGCCGCCGCCGCGACCGGTCATGGCGATCGCTTCAAGAGCGAGACACGCCAGTACGTGGGCATCGACGACCATATGATCGTGAACGAGGGTACCGGTATTCCGGTAGCGGACATCATCGCCTTCGATGAGCGCACGAACGCCTTCCCCAGCACCTGGCACACGCACGACGACAACCTGAAAGGCATCAGCAAGGAAAGCCTGCAGGCCGTGGGCGCCACGGTGACGCAGGTGATCTGGGCGGAGCGCTGAGGTTACCGGTGGGATCACTCCCAGCCAAAGCCCAGGAACGACAGGCCGAACATGAAATACAGCGGGGCGCTGTTCACGCTGCCCGTGCTGTTCCTGTACAGTTCACCATGGCCGATGGCATATCCACCCTGCACGAAGAGCTCACCGAAATAGCCTTCAAGCCCGCCGCGCAGACCAGCGCGCAGGCCGATCAGGGATCTGGATGTGGGACACGTCGACGGACCCGGAGATACCGTTCACTGAACCGGAACCCGACAGCAGCTGCACACCCACCAATGAACCGATGTAGAACGAGGTGTAATCGTTACTCGAAGTGAAGTACTTCGCGCTGTAGATGAACTCGAGGGCATTGATATCGGACAAGTCGCCGATGCTGAAGAACATGTCCACACCCATTCCGATCCGCCGATCGAAGTCGTGTTGCACACCCAGACCGAAGGTGGCGGTGGGGTTGATACCCCGTTCCTCCTTAACGAGCTTATGCCCGTAATCCAAGGTGATGTTCAGGCCGGTGGCCTGCCCATGGATCATGGAGGAGATCACGCACAAGGGCAGTGCGAGCAGGAGCCGGTGCAGGTGCGCTCGTCCCATGCACTACCAGCCGAAGCCGTACGCGAGGCCCAATGTGAAGGCCATCTTCGTCAGATCGAAGTCGTCGCCTTTGAAGTAGGCCTGCGAAAAGGTGCTTTCTCCACCGCCGACCACATAACCGATCTGGGTGTACAGGTCAGCGTAGCCGCCTTCCAGCGAGCCGCGCAGGCCGAAGCGCAGGCCCAGGGGGATCAGGGTCTTCTTGCCCTCGGCTTCGCGGATGAAGGGTCCATCATCATTCGTGAACCCGTTCGGATCGGTGACATAGGCAAGGGACGCGCTCTGCTTGATCATGCGCACGCCGATGAACGTGCCGAGGTACAGGTGGCCTCCATCATTATCCGAGAACGCGTAGGCGGTCCGGTACTGCATGGAGAAGAACTTGTCGGTGATGTAATACTGGGCGATGTATCCCTGGTAGGGGATGTCGGTGCCGAGCGCACCATCCGTGGCCCGTTGCAGGTCCATCAGTCCATCGAAGCCCATGGACAGGCGCTCGTTGAAGTCGTGATCGTAGCCCATGCCCAGCTGGTAGCTGCCCCACATGCTCTTGGCGCCATAGAGCTTGCTGAACTCCGGGAAGATGAAGCGGATGCCGTTGGCCTGGGCGCTGGCCGCAACGGTGCATGCGGCGCAAAGGAGGAGAAGGAGTGTGCGTCGCATCATTTCAGGAATTCGATGTTGAGCATTTCGATCGCCTTGCTCATGGGCACGCCGAAGCCGATGCCTTGCACGCCTGTTTCGCTGATCTTCAGCGTGGCCACGCCCACCACCTTGCCCGTTTCATCGATCAGCGGTCCGCCGCTGTTGCCGGGGTTGATGCTCACGTCCGTCTGGATGAACGACCGCCCTTCGAACTCGCGACGCCCGCTCATGATCCCGCGGGTAACGGTCTGGCCGAGCTTTTCATCCAGCGGCGTTCCGATGGCGAAGAGCTCCTCGCCCAGTTGCAGGTTGGCATCATCGCCGATGCTCAGCGCGGGCATGTCGTTGCCGGGGGTCTTCGATCAGGGCCACATCGAAATCGCGGTTCACCTTCACCACGGTGCCATCCAACGTGAAGCCCTGCTGGAAGCGCACCTTCACCGTCCCCTGGTCCTCCACCACATGCGCGTTGGTAAGGATGTAGCCATCGTTGGTGATGAGGAAACCGCTGCCGTGGCCCTTCTTCGTTTCCACAGTGACCACGGCCTTCACCAGCGCGGTGAGCATGTCCTTGCGGCCATTGAAGGCGATGGGCACGGGCGTGGACAATTGCACCACGGTAACCCTTGCTGCGCGCAAGCCCGCTGTCGTGGCTCCGGGCCAGCCGCTCACGCAGTCCGTCCTCATCCACCAAGCGGCGGGCAGCATCCTTGGCGGCGTTGGAGAGCACCTCCACCGAAGGTTCGGCGAATACCGGATAGTGAGTATGCCGTTCAATGGAGAACAACACGCTGTCCTTGTCCACGCCGCTCATGAACTTCCATTCGATGTCCATCTCCACCTTCCCGTACATCCTCTTCTCCAGCTCGGTCAGCTGGATGTCCACGGACTTGACCACCGGTTTCAGGTAGAGCTTCGCGGCACGCACCGCCTCATCGCCGTTCTGTGTGGCCAGTCGCACCGAGCGTGCATCCAGGAAGGTCTCGCGCATGCCGGAGATGATGCTGGAGGTGAACTGGTCCGGGTACTCCAGATCGTCGACATTCGCGGGACGACAGGTCGAGCTTGCGTGTGCCGATCTTCCCGAGCGCGGACTTCGGCGCGAGCTTGCTCTCGATGGTCACCACCGGCAGATCGCACCTGTTGCACGTCCTTGGGCATGTCATGGTACAAGTTCACCGTCAGCTCCTTCTGGGGGAAGTAGAAGAGCGCGGTGCTCTTGTTGTCACCGGCGTAATAAGGGATGTTCAACAGCAGGGCATCCATCAGCAGATATAGATGTCTTCCGTCGCCGGTGTCAGCTCGAATATCCGGTTCTGCAGGCCTTCCTTGCGCAGCTCCAGGCTCACCTTGGCCCCGTCGGTCTTGTCGTAGGTGTAGGTGTACGGTGTGGTTCCCACTTCGGCGCCGTTCTCGTACACCGTGGCACCGGCGGGATCGCTATTGATCGTAAGGGACTGCCGCCCCTTGTTCATCATGCTGGCGCAGCCGCTGAGCGCAAGCATTCCTGCTGCCAGCGCGGAAAGTTGAAGAAGGCGTATGAGCATATCGGATACGTGGAAAGGTCGCAATATAGCTGGGGCTTTTCCGCGGGCAAGGACCTCCGTTCACCAGACCTGTTCGGCCCGGGGGTGAACGACAGCCCTCCAAGCTTGGCGGCGCTGGGTGGCTTGTGAAGCGGTGGGTTCCGCTACTTTCATCGCCCTTAAACGAACAGACATGAAGCAACTCGTTACGCTTATCGGCCTTGCCCCGATGATGGCATTGGGCCAATCACTGGTGTATCCCGTACCCCAGAACCGCACGGCCCTACTGGAGGAATACACCGGTATCCACTGCGGCTACTGCCCTGAAGGACATGCCATAGCCGCCAGTTTGGAGGGTGTGCTGCAGGACAAGTTCGTTACGGTAGGCGTACACGCCGGTGGCTACGCTGTGCCAGGCGCAGGCGAACCTGACTTCCGCACGGCCGATGGCACGGCCATCGATGCCTACTTCACGGTGGGTGGCTACCCAGCGGGCACGGTGAACCGCCACCTCTTCAACGGTGCCGACGATCTAGGCCGTGGGGCATGGGAAGGCGCCGTGAACGACATGCTCGCACTGCCCAGCCCGGTGAACGTGGGCGTGGAAAGCAGCTTCGACGGCACCACGCTCACCGTGCATGTGGTGGGTCTGTACACCGGCAACAGCCCAGCAGGCAATGACTTCCTGAGCGTGCTGATCAAGGAGAACGGCCTCGTGGGCTACCAGGCCGACTACACCAATGGCACACAACCGAACTACAACGCACATGCACGTGCTCCGTACGTACATCACGGACACCTGGGGCGAGGACGTGGGCAACCACGTCGCCGGCGACCTGGTGGAGCGCACGTACACGTACACCTGGCCGGCTGGAGTGGAACATTTCGAACTGCGAGGTGGTGGCCTTCATCAGCGAGGACCACAGCGAAGTGTACCAAGCGCGCGAGGTATCGGCCAACGGCGGCACTACGCTCGTGATCGGCGATCTGCAGGCCGACGCACAGCCCTACCGCGCCGGACAGAACGGCGCGAGCACGGCCTTCAACGGCACGCTTCAGCAATTCGCTCGGCACCGATGAGCAGTACATCATCACGCTCAACAGCTACGGCTCGCCCTTCACGTGGGCGAACAACTTCACCGTGGATGGCAACAGCGTGGGCAATCCTGCCACCGTGACCGTACCTGCTGGTGGCTCTGTCGCCATCAACGTGAACATCACGCCCGATGCCACGCCCGGCATCGGTAAATACACCCTCGTGGTATCGAGCCTGAACAATGCTGGTGCCCCGGCGCTGGAGACCGCCTACCATGTGATCAGCGGCGTGCGTGATCTGGTGGTGACCAACCCACAGGCCGAACCGCATGAGGTGCTTTATGTGGATGGCCTTTCCTATGAGCCCGCGAAGGCCAACACCACACGTGCGGACTTCCTGCAGTTCGGCCTGGCCAACGCGCTCACCGACGTTTACAACCTCTACCTGAACATCAGCTGGACCTTCCCGAGCTACACGGACGAAGTGGCCAGCGTGCTCTCCTCCTTCATGGACGGCGGTGGCAACCTGATGATCGCCGGGCAGGACATCGGCTGGGACCAGAGCGGTGCAACGGGCAGCTACGGCACACCTGCAACGCAGGCCTTCTACACCAACTACCTGCTGGCCGACTACGTTGCTGATGGCAGCAGTGCGGATACCCAGGTGCAGTTCGAGGATGCTGATGCGGTCTTCGGCACGGTGCCCAACACCACCATCTTCGACGCCTTCGGCGGCAACACCTACCCTGACCAGATCACCCCGATCGCACCGGCCACGGCCATCATGCGCTACAGCGCCACCAAGATCGGCGGCCTGCGTGCGCAGACCACCAACCACAAGCTGGTGTACTTCGGCATCGGACCCGAGCAGGTGAACAATGTCGATGTGGCAGCGCAAATGGTATCCCTGAGCCACGATTGGTTCTACGGCATTGTGAGCGTGGAGGAGTTCGACGACGCGATGAACAACCTTGGCCAGGCCTATCCTTCGCCCACCAGCGATGTGGTGAACATCCCGGTGAACGGCGTGAATGGCGCAGCCACGATCGAGATCTTCGATGCCACCGGCCGCCTGGTGCGCAGCGAGTCCATCAAGGGCAACAGCTCGTTGGTGACGATCTCCGTGGAAGGCCTCAACAACGGCCTGTACAGCGCTCGTCTGCGCGACAACAACGGCAGCGGTACGGCCATCACCTTCGAAGTGGTGCGCTAAGTTGCGGCACGAACATTCAGGCAAGCCCCTTCATCGCGAGATGGAGGGGCTTGTTCGTTCTGCCCGAAGCGTCTGCCAGCGGACGCAAGCGTTCGATCCACCGCGCATTATCCTTGTCGCCCGATCGCATCAACATGTCCTTCAACAGCTCCCAGTTCCGCATCACCTCCGGCGCGTCCTTCCGCCTGAAGGACCATCCCACCGAGCTGAAGGAGCACTTCGACAAGGACGAACTGAAGGAGATGCTCGAGGATGACAAGCGCGCCATCACCAAGCAACAGGAATTGCTTTACGCCGAAGGCAACGCTCGCTGCTGATCATCATCCAGGCCATGGATGCAGCGGGCAAGGACAGCTGCATCGAGCACGTGCTCACCGGCGTGAATCCACAGGGCTGCATGGTGAAGAGCTTCAAGCAGCCGAGCAAGGAGGAACTGGCGCACGACTTCCTGTGGCGTCACACCAGCCGCATTACCGGGCGCGGGCATCATCGCCGTGCACAATCGCAGTCACTACGAGGAGGTGCTGGTGGTGAAGGTGCATCCCGAATACCTGAAGGCGCGCCCCAGCAACAAGATCACCGAGCCCGCACAGGCGCCAACGCCGCCTTCTGGAAAAAGCGGTACGCGCCATCGTGCAATGGGAGAAGGATCTGGCCGCGCCGCGAACGTCACGATCATGAAGTTCTTCCTGCACATGGGGAAGAAGGAGCAGAAGAAGCGCTTCCTGGAACGCATCGATGACCCGACGAAGAACTGGAAATTCAGTCTGGGCGACCTGAAGGAACGCGCGCTCTTCGACGACTACATGCAGGCCTATGAAGAGGCGATCGCGCGCCACCGCAGCACCGCACGCGCCGTGGTACGTGGTGCCCGCCGATGAGCAATGGGAAACGCCGCGCCATTGTTGGCCCACCTGGTCCGCGAACAACTCGAGCCATGGACCCGCAAGCATCCGGTCTGCACCAAGGAGCACCGGGCGGAACTGGCGGAGGCGCAAGCGCCTGTTGGAGGCCGAATAGAGCATGCGCGGGCAGACCGTGACCGGTCCTGCCACGATGCATTTCCAGCGCCGCGGATTACCTTCGGGCCATGAGCACATCCGAAGGCAAACGGTGGCGGTTGAAACCACCCGGCGACGCGGCGGCCGTCCGCGCGCTCACGAACGATCGTTGCCCGCATGAAGTGGCTGAACTGCTCGTGCAGCGCGGCATCAGCACGCCCGAGGACGCCACCGTCTTCTTCCGTCCGGACATTTCGTTGTTGCACGATCCGTTCCTGATGAAGGACATGGACAAGGCCGTTGCACGCATCGAACGGGCATTGGGCGATGGCGAGCGCATCATGATCTACGGCGACTACGATGTGGACGGCACCACGAGCGTGGCCCTGGCCTACGGCTTCCTATCGCGCTTCACCGGCAACATCATCTCCTACATCCCGGATCGTTACGCCGAAGGGTATGGCATCAGCACACAGGGCATCGATCATGCAGCGGCCGAAGGCGTTACGTTGATCATCGCACTGGACTGCGGCATCAAGAGCCTGGACAAGGTGGCATATGCTGCGGAGAAGGGCATCGACTTCATCATCTGCGACCACCACCTGCCCGGCGAACAAATACCGAACGCGGTGGCGGTGCTGGATCCCAAGCGATCGGATTGCCCCTACCCCTTCAAGGAGCTGAGCGGTTGCGGCATCGGCTTCAAGCTGATGCAGGCGCTGGCGCAGCACAACGACATGTCGCCGAAGGAGCTGGAGCCACTGCTCGATCTGGTGGCCATCAGCACGGCGTGCGACATCGTGCCCATCGACGGGGAGAACCGGATCCTCACGCACTTCGGCCTGAAGCAGTTGAACCACGGCACCATGCGGCCGGGCATCAAGGTGATGTTGGGCGTCACCAACTTCAAACGGCAGCTGACGGTAACGGACCTGGTCTTCACCATCGGGCCACGGATCAACGCGGCCGGCCGCATCGAACATGGGCAGCAAGCCGTTGAGCTCCTGCTGAGCCGTGACGAGAAACAGGCCGAACAGCTGGGTCTACGGATGGATCGGAACAACAGCCACCGCCAGGACCTGGACAAGGAGATCACGCGGCAGGCATTGGAGATGTTCGAGCACGTGGAAGAGCTGCGCGACTCCTGGAGCACGGTGGTCTTCAACAAGGACTGGCACAAGGGCGTGGTGGGCATCGTGGCCAGTCGCTTGATCGAAACGCATTACCGTCCGACCGTGGTGCTCACCGAAAGCAACGGCAAGGCCACGGGCAGCGCACGCAGCGTGAAGGGCTTCGACGTGCACGAGGCCATCAGCGCATGTTCCGATCTGCTGGACCAGTTCGGCGGCCACATGTACGCGGCGGGATTGACGATGCCCTTGCACAACGTCGATGCCTTCCGCGAGCGCTTCGAGCAGGTGGTGCGCGAGCGCATGCCCGAGCACTTGCGCACCCCGGAGGAGGAAGTGGACCTCGAACTTCCGCTGGACCAGATCAACGAACGCTTCGTGCGCGCCGTGCAGCACATGGCGCCCTTCGGTCCGCGCAACATGCGCCCCGTGTTCGCGACGCGCGGCGTAGTGGATGCCGGCAGCTCGCGCATCGTGGGTGAAGATCACCTGAAGTTGAGCATCCAGATGCCCGGTCAGCCCGGAGAAACGGCTCGATGCGCATCGCCTTCCGCATGGGCCGTCACCTGGACTTGGTGAAGAGCGGTGAGCCGTTCAGCATGCTGTATGTTGTGGAGGAGAACGAATACCAAGGCCGGAAGAATGTGCAGCTGAACATCAAGGACATCAAGGCGGGCGTGGAAAAGCTCTTCACCTCCGACCGGTCAGCACCAGTATCTCAAGCCTCCACCCTCGAGCCGATCAAACCTTGATAGAGCAAGGTCCTCTCACATCAGAAACACTCCCGAATAACATGCGTCACCTCGTTACCCTCGCCCTTTTCACGATCAGCGGCGTCCTTGCCGCGCAGGCGCCCACCTGGTCCGATGACGTGGCCTGCATCTTCTACAGCCATTGCACCAGCTGCCATCATCCCGGCGGTTTGAGCGGTGAAACGCTCGACCTGATGAGCTTCACGGAGGCGCAGATGAACCGCGACGACATCAGCATGTACGTGGGAGCGCGCGTGATGCCGCCCTGGCCGCCGGATCCCGAACTACCGTTCACTTGCGCACGAGCGCACGCTCACGCAGGACGAGATCGACATCATCGCGGCCTGGGCCGCAGCGGACGGCCCCGAAGGCAACACGGCCAACGCACCCACGCCGCCGGTGTACCTCGATGAGAACGTGATCACCGCACCGGACATCACCACGATCATGCCCACGTATACGGTCCCGTCGGTCACCGACGATCTGTACCGCTGTTTCGTGCTCCCGATCAACAACACGGAAGACAACTTCATCAAGCGCCTCGAGGTGATCCCGGGCAACAGCCAGGTCGTTCACCATGTGTTGGTGTTCCAGGATGCGACAGGGCAGGCCGCGGCGTTGGATGCACAGGACCCGGAGCTGGGCTACTCCAGCTTCGGTGGCATCGGCGTGGATGATGCGCAGCTCATCGGCATCTGGGTGCCCGGCTCCGGTGTGCTGAGCACGCCCGACGGCATGGGCATCAAGTTGCTCGCCGGGGCGGACATCGTTATCCAGGTGCACTATCCCCAAGGAAGCGACGGGCAGACGGACAGCACGCGCGTGAGCATGGAGTTCACCACGGGCAGCTTCACCCGCGAACTGAGCATTGCGCCCATCCTGGATCACCTGCTCACCATCACCGACGGCCCGCTGGTGATCCCGCCCAACGAGGTGCGCACCTTCCACGCGGAATACACCACGCCCATCCAGGCCACCATCACGGCGATCGGTCCGCACGCCCACCTGCTTTGCACCAGCATGAAGGCCTGGGCCATCACGCCCACGCAGGACAGCATTCCGCTGATCAGCATCCCGCACTGGGACTTCCACTGGCAGGGGATGTACGAGTTCCGCAACCCGATCTTCCTGCCCGCCGGCACCATCCTGCGTTGCGAAGCCACGTATGACAACACGGTGAACAACCCGGAGAACCCGAACTCGCCCCCGAACTGGGTGACGCTCGGCGAGGCCACCACCGATGAGATGATGCTGTTCTACTTCACGTACACCTTCGGCCTGCAGACCGATGAGCAGATCGTGGTGGACAACAGCACGCACGCAGCGCATCACCTCGGACTGCACGACGGACTTCAACATCGGTACGGATGAACTGGACGGTGCGGAGGAGATCCGGATCGCGCCCATCCCTGCGACCTCCTTCCTGAACATCGGCATGGAAGGGCGCTCCGGCTGGCTGCGGCTGGTGGATGTGCAAGGGCGCGAAGTGAAGCGCGTGATGCTCACCAGCGGACAGAACGCGATCGACGTGGGCGACCTGGCGCGCGGAAGTATGATCGTCGAAGTGCTCGGGCTTGACGGTGCCGTGCGCCATCGCAGACACGTGCTGCTCCAGTGATCGGTGCGGTGAGCGATGAGCACTTCATGCGCATGGCCCTGCGCGAAGCGGAGCGTGCCTTTGCCGAGGATGAGATCCCCATCGGCGCGGTGATCGTGGCGCGCGACCAGGTGATCGCCCGCGGCTACAACCTCACCGAGCGTCTGAACGACGTCACCGCGCATGCCGAAATGCAGGCGATCACCGCCGCTGCGGAGAACATCGGCGGCAAGTACCTGCACGACTGCACGCTGTACGTGACGGTGGAACCTTGCGTGATGTGCGCAGGCGCGCTCAACTGGGCGCACATCGGCCGCATCGTCTTCGGCGCCTTCGATGAAAAGGCCGGTTACCGCCGCATCGGCGGATCGTTGCTGCACCCGAAGACACAGGTGACCGGCGGCATATTGGAACCGGCCTGCGCCGACCTGATGAAGGCCTTTTTCAAGAAGAAGCGGGCGTTGTAGGCAGCGTTAGCTTCGTATTTCGGGTCTTCAACACAAAGTGTTGTCCATGAGAAAGTTTGCTGCGCTCTTCGCTACATTTCTATGCACAGTAATTGTTTCCGCCCAAGTGCCAGGCGATACGCTCCTGATGAACTTCGATGATGCGAGCGACCAATTGCATCTGGACAGCATCTATCCTGCAAGCTGCTGGCAGGTGGGCCATCCGAACAAGGTTGTGTTCACCAGCGCGTACTCGGAACCGAACGCTTTGGTGACGGATACATTGCTCCCACATCAGGATTCCACAACGTGTTATGCGGAATACACGTTGACAACATCCGGACCGGGATATGGAATGAGCGTAGGCTTCAAATACCGTATCGATACCGACAGTCTTGATAGTTATGGATGGATCGAGCAATTCGACAGCGGATGGGTCGACGCCGACTTTAATTATTGGATCGATGATTTTCACCCAACGTGGGTTGGTGATCGCTACGCATACACAGGAAGGTCGCCGGGATGGCATGATGGCCACTTTTGGCTTGGATGCCTCAAGTTCCTACCTCTTCCCGATACCATGCATGTTCGCTTCGCGTTCCATGGTGGGAACAATCCATCTCATCGCGATGGATGGATGATAGATGATGTCAACTACGCCGTTCTCCAATGTGATGGCAGTATTGCGGAATCAAGTTTGGCCTCCTTCCGGACCTCTCCGAACCCCATGTCAAATTTCGCAACCCTCAAACTGGCCTATCGCAAGCCGAACCATTCACCCTCGAACTCCTTCGCTCCGATGGCGCACTAGTGCTCCGCGAATTCCGCCGCGAACACCGGCACCCAGACCATCGATGTCTCGCGCATGGCAGATGGTCCATACCTCCTGCGTATGATAGCGGAACGCAGCAGGCGAGCGAGCGGATCGATCATCCAACACTGATCAGCGCTTCCTGCGCTTTGCCTTCCGCTCCGCCGCAATGGCCTCGTTGACCAGCACCGCCTCTTCGAGCAAACGCCGTACAGCGGCTTCGTTCAAACGTACAGGCGGAGCGGGTGGCACGTAGTGTCGGATCAGCTTGTGGTCCGTCAGGGCGAACAGGCCTTGTGGGTCCAGCATGTGCACCCCGTTGCAGAAGCCCACGATCAGCTGATCATGGGTGAAGTTGAGATAGCACAACCAGCCATGGTGAATGTAGAAGGGCGTGCTCTTGAACAGCCACTTCTCCTCCATGCCGGGCGCTGCGTCCAGCAAGAGTTCGCGGATGCGTTGTGCCCGTTCCTGCCAGTGTTCGGGCAGGCGATCGAACCAGCGTTGCACCTCGGTGGCCATCGGGCTTAAAGTACATGAAGCGCATCGGTGCCGTGGTGCCGTAGTTTTGCGCCTTGACGGTCCGTACGTCCGGACCGCACAGCACTCAACCGTACCAGACCCATGTATCCAGCAGAACTCGTGGCCCCGATGAAGGCCGACCTCACGAACGTCGGCTTCGAGGAGCTCAAGTCCCCCGAACAGGTCGACAAGGCGCTCGCCACCCAAGGCACCGTGCTTTGCGTGGTGAACAGCGTGTGCGGCTGCGCCGCTGGTGCCATGCGCCCCGGTGTGAAGGGATCACTGCAGAACGCCAAGCACCCCGCCAAGCTCACCACGGTATTCGCCGGTGTGGACACCGACGCGGTGATGCAGGCGCGCCAACACTTCCTGCCCTACCCGCCCAGCAGCCCCAGCATCGCCCTGTTCAAGGACGGCAAGCTGGTGCACTTCGTGGAGCGTCACCACATCGAAGGCCGCAGCGCGCAGATGATCGCCGAACACCTGAAGACGGTGTACGACGAGTTCTGCTGAGCGCACGAACATCGCACAAGCAAAAGGCCCGGGATCGCCCCGGGCCTTTTTCGTTACTGTTGATCGCAGGACCTACACCACGCCCTGATCGAGCATGGCATCGGCCACCTTCACGAAGCCGGCGATGTTGGCGCCCTTCACGTAGTTCACGTGCTTGCCTTCGGTACCGTGCTTCACGCAGGCCGCGTGGATGTTCTTCATGATGTTGTGCAGGCGGGTGTCCACCTCCTCGCGGGTCCAGCTGAGGCGCAGGCTGTTCTGGCTCATCTCCAGACCGCTCGTTGCAACACCACCGGCGTTGCTGGCCTTGCCTGGGGCGAAGAGCACCTTGGCCGCTTCGAACACGGCGATGCCTTCGGGTGTGGTGGGCATGTTGGCGCCTTCGGCCACATACTTCACGCCCTTCTTCACCAGCGTCCTTGGCGTTCTTGCCGTCCAGTTCGTTCTGCGTAGCGCAAGGCAGGGCCACATCGCACTTGGGAACGATGTCCCACACGCGAGCACCCTTCTTGTAGGTGCTGCCCTTGAACTTCTTCGCGTACTCCTCGATACGGCCGCGCTTCACGTTCTTCAGCTCCATGAGGAACGCGAGCTTGGTCTTGTCGATACCTGCTGGATCGTAGATGCTGCCATCGCTGTCGCTGGCGGACACCACTTTCGCACCGAGCATCGTGGCCTTCTCGATGGCGTATTGCGCCACGTTGCCGCTGCCGCTCACCGCCACCACTTTGCCCTTGAAGCTCGTGCCGTTGTGCTTCATCATCTCATCGGCGAAGTACACGCAGCCGTAGCCGGTGGCCTCCGGACGGATCAGCGAGCCGCCCCACGTGATGCCTTTGCCGGTGAGCACGCCGGTGAACTCGTTCGCCAGGCGCTTGTATTGGCCGAACATGAAGCCGATCTCGCGACCGCCCACGCCGATGTCGCCCGCAGGCACGTCGGTGTCGGGGCCGATGTGGCGGAACAGTTCCGTCATCAGGCTCTGGCAGAAACGCATCACTTCGCCGTCGCTCTTGCCTTTCGGATCGAAGTCGCTACCGCCCTTGCCACCGCCCATGGGCAGCGTGGTGAGGCTGTTCTTGAAGGTCTGCTCGAAGCCCAGGAACTTCAGGATGCTGAGGTTCACGCTGGGGTGGAAACGCAGGCCGCCTTTGTAGGGTCCGATGGCGCTGTTGAATTCGATGCGGAAGCCGCGGTTCACCTGCGTGTTGCCCTTGTCGTCCACCCAGGGGATGCGGAAGATGATGGTGCGCTCGGGCTCCACCATGCGCTCCAGGAGCATCTTGCCCTTGTACTTGGGGTTCGCCTCGATGAAAGGGATCACCATTTCGGCCACTTCGTGCACGGCCTGGAGGAATTCCGGCTCGCCGCCGTTACGCTGTTTCACTTGCGCCATGAAGGCGTCAACAGCCTTGTTCGATTTCGCCATTCTTCGTGCGCCGTAGCGCTTGTTTTAGTTACCGCTCCGCTGCGAAGGCATCGCGAAGGCGTAGCGGGGATGTTGGTTTCAGTTTTCTGGAAAAAGCGGTGCGAATGTAGGCTGCGGAAAATGACCCACAAGCCCATTTATGGGCGATAAGCCACAGGCCTCAGGCCGCAGGCTCAACTTGTCGGAGCCTGTGGCCTGAGGCCTGTAGCCTGCGGCGTGGATCAGCGTGCTTTATCCTCGTCGGTGATCACGGCATTTCCCGCGTACCGGCCGTTGGTGTACACCTCGATCTTCACGAGTTCACCGTTCCTGCCATAGCGGTAATACTTGCCGTTCAGGAGCTGCCCATTGCGGAACTCGCCCTGCTGGCTAAGACGCAGCTGTTTGTCATACAGTGTGTTGTATCCGTTGTCGCGGAAGGCCACAGCATTTGTGCGCTCCTCTTCTTTCCGCTCCGGGGCCACGGCGGCAGCTGGTTCGGGTTGGGGTGTTTCCACCTTGCCTGCGGGCTTGATGAACTTGCTGGTGCTGGCGTTGATGGCGCCGTCATCGAACTGGGCCACCTGCTGCAGATCACCGTTGGCGTAATAGCGCTTCAGCGTGCCTTGTTCCTTTCCCTCCACCACGGCCACCTCCACTTCCACTCGGCCGTTCTCGTGGAAGTACTTCTGCACCCCATCACGCACACCATAGTCGTTGAACTTGAAGTCCTGCGCGAGCTGCCCGTTGGGGTGGTAGCGTTTGAACGCTCCGGTGTTGCGGTCCAGGTCCCACGTACCCTGCTCCTCCACCTTGCCATCGGGATAGTAGGTCTTGTATTGGCCACGCGGGCGGCCCATCTGGTAGGCGATCTCGCTCATCACCTTGCCGTTGGGCCAGTAGCGGCGCCAAACGCCGCTACGCTTGCTGTTCGTGTACTTTCCTTCCTCGATCAGCTGGCCGTTGGAGTAGTCGGGCTTGTTCTCCAACGGAGCATTGATCTGCCACCATCCCTGCTTGCGGCCCATTTCATCGAGCCGGTTGAGCGTGTCGGGGGAGGAGGTACTGGCCTGGGCCAGCGCACCTTGCCCGATGGACAGGAGCGCGAAACCGAATGCAGGGAGGAAGGAGTAACGGTTTGGCCGCATGGATGCACGTCTTTTCTCTCCCGCGAAACGGGAAAGGGACGGTGCAGGTTACAGTTGAGGTATGGCAAGACGTGCCAACGTGCCTTATTTCACCAACAAGGGCTTGAGGTTCAGCATCATATCATCCACCATGCCCTTCAGGTCATATTGCGGCTTCCAGCCCCAATCGGCACGGGCAGCGCTATCGTTGATGCTCTGTGGCCAGCTGTTGGCGATGGCCTGCCGGTGGTCGGGGGCATAGCTCATTTTGAAGTTGGGCACATGCCGGGCCACGTGGGCGGCGATGTCCTCGGGGCTGAAGCTGAAGCCGGCGAGGTTGTAGCTCGTGCGCTCCTTCACCTCTTCGGCCGGGGCCTCCATGAGGTCGATGGTGGCGCGGATGGCATCGGGCATGTACATCATGGGCAGCTTGGTGCCGCGGTCCAGGAAGCTGGTGTAGGCCCCGGTCTTCAAGGCTTCGTGGAAGATGTGCACGGCATAGTCCGTGGTGCCGCCCCCTGGCGCGCTTTTCCAACCAATGAGACCCGGGTAACGAATGCTGCGCACATCCACGCCGTAGCGACGGTTGTAGTAGGCGCACCATTGCTCGCCCGCCTGCTTGCTGATGCCATAGACCGTACTGGGCTCGGCGATGGTGTGCTGCGGCGTGTTCTCCTTGGGCGTGGTGGGGCCGAAGACCGCGATGCTGCTGGGCCAGTAGACTTTCTTCAGTTTGCCTTCCCGTGCCATTTCGAGGATGATGAGCAGGCTCTCCATGTTCAGCTTCCAGGCGAACGCGGGGTCCTTCTCGGCCGTGGCGCTGAGCAAGGCCGCCAGCAGATACACCTCGGTGATCCCGTGCTTGTCCATCACCCGCTCGATGCCGCGCTGGTCCATGGCGTTCACCATGGCGAAGGGGCCGTCCTGCTTCACCTGCGGCTCCTTGATGTCGCTGGCCACCACGTTCTCATTGCCGAAGCGGGCGCGCAAGCCTTCGACGAGTTCGGTACCGATCTGGCCGCTGGAGCCGATGACGAGGATCTTCTTCATGGGAAAGTCGCTGAGCGGTCAAAGCTATTCGACGACCCCTTCGCCCCTTCCCCTTCCGTAAATTCGCGCCGTACTTCGGCAGATCCCTGACCTGGACTGTATCCCATGGACACCCACCACCTCCGCAACCTCCTGCACCCGGACCTGCTCCGCAAGCGGCTGGAGACCGAGGGCGTGGCGCGCACCACGTTGTCCTTCTACCGGTACGTGCGATTGAGCGGTGTGGAGGACCTGCGGCACGAGTTGTACACAGCGTGGGAAGCCTTGGGCGTCCTGGGACGCATTTATATCTCGCAGGAAGGCATCAACGCACAGGTGAGCCTGCCTACGGCGAACCTCGAAACGTTCCGCGCAGCGCTCGACGCGCGTGAGGCCTTCAAGGACGTCCCCTGGAAGATCGCCGTGGAGGATGATGGCAAAAGCTTCCTTAAGCTGGCCATCAAGGTGAAGAGGAAGATCGTGGCCGATGGCCTGGCCGACGATGCCTTCGATGTGACCAATGTGGGAACGCATCTCGATGCGGCCACGTTCAATCGGAAAATGGAAGAAGGCGCGTTGGTGATCGACATGCGCAACAACTACGAATGCCTGATCGGGCATTTCGAAGGCGCCTACCTGCCGAAGGCCGACAATTTCCGCGGGGCGATCGATGAGGTGGTTGAAATGCTGCGCCAGCAGGATGCACAGACGCCGATCGATGGCAACCGTAGCGTCGACCCCGTGGGTCGACCCGTTGTTGCGCCCGAAATCCTGCTGTATTGCACCGGCGGCATCCGTTGCGAAAAGGCGAGCGCTTACCTGAAGCATCAAGGCTTCACGAACGTGGGCCAGTTGCACGGCGGCATCATCGACTACGCCCGCCAATTGAAGGCGGAAGGACTCCCGAGCAAATACAAGGGCCAGAACTTCGTGTTCGATGAACGGCTCGCCGAGCGCATTACGGATGACGTGGTGAGCACCTGCATGCAGTGCGGAACGAAGAGCGATCGCATCGGCAACTGCCAGGAGGTGACCTGCAACATGCTGCTGGTGCAATGCGAGGCATGCGCGCAGAAGTACGCCGACTGCTGCTCACCGAGCTGCCGCGAGATCCACCAACTACCGGAGGAAGTGCAACGCGCCTGGCGCAAAGGCCGAAGCACGCGCAGCACGAAGACCAAGGCCATCAATGATCCCGAAGGCTTGCGCGCAGCGCATCCGCGAGGAAGAAGCACTGCTTGAACTCAACGGCACGCTTCACCCTGAACTGAGCCGATCTCATCCCCGCACTCAAGCAAGGTGCCGGAAATCGCCAAGCCCCAACTCAACCAAAGCTCGATCAGCGTGATCATAACAATAGCGTATCCGCGTACCAGATCTGAGCCCATGCCCATCTACCACACCCTCGGCAAGATCCCGCACAAGCGGCACACCGTGTTCAAGAACGGCAAGGACCGCTACTTCTATGAGCAACTCTTCGGCACGGTGGGCTTCGATGGCATGAGCACGCTCAGCTACCACACGCATCGGCCCACGATGGTGAAGGAGCTGCGCAAGCCGAAGGACGTTTCACCGAAGATCGCGATCGAGAAGAACATGCGCTCGCTGCGGTTGCACGGCTTCAAGACCAAGCCGGAGAAGGACCACCTGGCCGCCCGCAAGACCATGCTGGTGAACAGCGACTGCGCGATCGTGCTGGCCGCGCCGCAGGCAAAGAGCGTGGACTACTTCTACAAGAACGCCGACTGCGATGAGATGATCTTCATCCACAAGGGCAGCGGCACCCTGCGCACCTTCCTGGGCAACATCGACTTCAAGTACGGCGATTACCTGATGATCCCTCGCGGGATGATCTACACGATGGAGTTCAAGGACAGCGACAACCGCCTGTTCATCGTGGAGAGCCACCGCCCGATGTACACGCCCAAGCGCTACCGCAACTAGTTCGGCCAATTGTTGGAGCATTCACCGTTCTGCGAGCGCGACATCCGCCGCCCGAAGAAGCTGGAGACGCACGATGAGAAGGGCGACTTCATCATCAAGGTGAAGAAGCAAGGCCTGCTTGCATGAGTTCGTGTACGCCTCGCACCCCTTCGATGTGGTGGGCTGGGACGGCTACAACTACCCCTACGCCTTCAGCATCCACGACTTCGAGCCGATCACCGGCCGCGTGCACCAGCCGCCGCCCGTACACCAGACCTTCGAGACGGATGCCTTCGTGGTGTGCAGCTTCGTGCCGCGCCTCTACGACTACCACCCGCAGGCCATCCCCGCGCCCTACAACCACAGCAACATCGACAGCGACGAGGTGCTGTACTACGTGGACGGCGATTTCATGAGCCGCAACGACATTGGCCCCGGCCACATCAGCCTGCACCCGGCCGGCATCCCGCACGGCCCGCACCCCGGTGCCATGGAGCGCAGCATCGGCAAGAAGGAGACCGATGAACTGGCCGTGATGGTGGACACCTTCAAGCCGCTGATGGTGACGGAGGAGTGCTTGAAGATCGACGACGGGAAGTACTACAAGTCTTGGCTCGAGTGAACCGATCAGATAATTAGAAGATCAGACGATCAGAAAATGAAATGCCTGACGTGGACCTGAAAAACGTTGATATCAAGGAATGGCAGAATACGGTCGTGCAGGACGACCTGCTCGGCAGTTGCTTGGTGGCTGAAGCACCGGCTTCTTACAACGCCCGATACAAAGACAATGCGATCGTTTCCATGACCTTCCAGTTCGCATTAGCCATCTGGGACTTGTCAGAGGAATTACAGGAGAAACGGAAGTTCGCTTTGTCGAACCAGTTATTCCGTTCGGGCACAGGGATCGGCGCACTTGTGCGCGAAGCACAGAACGACGAAAGCCTGAAGGACTTCATCCACAAGATGAAGATCGCATTGAAGGAAGCGGATGAGACGGAGTACTGGTTGCTCTTGTGTGTCGAACGCAATGTCAACAGCGCTAGGACTTCTCTCGACCTTTTGATCCCGATCGTCCGGGTTTTGAACAAGATCATTTCCACGAGCAACGAAAAACTGAAATACTAACTCGGGTCGGTGGTTCGGGCGATCGTCTGATCGTCTGATCTTCTGATCTTCTGATCCCCAAGAACATGGCAACCGGATTGAAAGACGTCGACTACGGCCTTGAGAAGATCATGGCCGATGCGCAGGATTTCCTGCCCCTGCTGGGCACCGACTACGTGGAACTCTATGTGGGCAACGCCAAGCAGAGCGCGCACTACTACAAGACCGCCTGGGGATTCCAGAGTCTAGCATACGCTGGCTTAGAGACCGGCATGAAGGACCGCACGAGCTATGTACTGGTGCAGGACAAGATCCGCCTGGTGCTCACCACGCCGCATGACGCCGGACAGCCCGATCAACGAGCACATCCGCAAGCACGGCGATGGCGTGAAGGTGATCGCGCTGTGGGTGCCCGACGCGAAGAAGGCTTGGGAGGAGACCACCAAGCGCGGCGCGAAGAGCTTCATGGAGCCGGTGCGCGAGGAGGACGAACATGGCTACGTGGTGCGCAGCGGCATCCACACCTACGGGGAAACGGTCCACATCTTCGTGGAGCGCGATAACTACAAGGGCGCGTTCATGCCCGGCTTCCGCGCGTGGAAGAGCCACTACAACCCGCCCCCGACCGGCCTGAAATTCATCGACCACATGGTGGGCAACGTGGGCTGGGGCGAGATGAACACCTGGGTGGACTTCTATGCCCGCGTGATGGGCTTCGCGCAGCTCGTGAGCTTCGACGACAAGGACATCAGCACCGAGTACACCGCGCTGATGAGCAAGGTGATGAGCAACGGCAACGGTCGCATCAAGTTCCCGATCAACGAGCCCGCCGAGGGCAAGAAGAAGAGCCAGATCGAGGAGTACCTCGAGTTCTACAACGGCGCCGGCGTGCAGCACATCGCGGTGGCCACCAACAACATCATCGAAACGGTGAGCGCAGCTGAAGGACCGCGGCGTGGAGTTCCTCCACGTGCCGGCGTCCTACTACGACACCCTGATGGCCCGCGTGGGCGAGATCGACGAGGACCTTGGCGGTGCTGAAGGAGCACGGCATGCTGGTGGACCGCGACGACGAGGGCTACCTCCTGCAGCTCTTCACCAAACCGGTGCTGGACCGCCCGACGATGTTCTTCGAGATCATCCAGCGCAAGGGCGCGAAGAGCTTCGGCAAGGGCAACTTCAAGGCGCTGTTCGAGGCGATCGAGCGGGAGCAGGAGAACAGGGGGACGCTCTGACCTTTACTTCCCGACCACCATCTTCCGCACCCATTTCCGTCCGTTTGATCCGACCTGCGCGATGTACAGGCCGGGTACTGCACCATCGATCGGCAAGGGCGTGCCATTCCACCGGCGGCGGAGCACGATCCGCCCTTGTGCATCGATGATCACCAGATACGCATCCGGATCAAGGCCTGGGCAGGTGATCACCGGAGATCCATCGACGTAACGGACCGACAGCGGCGAGGGGATGGACCGCTCCGGCACCGCGGTGGGCAGGCATCCATCCACCAACACCTGAAAAGCGGCAAGGGACATGGTCTCATTCGCCCCTTCCACCGTGAGCGGACCTGAAACGATGCCGTTGTCGTAGTTCAGCCAGTACACACCACAAACGGAAAGCGCCCAATCCTGCGGCTGTTCGAAGTTGGTGCCGCAAAGTCCATTGCCCATCAGGTCGGTGTGCTTGATGGCCCATAGCAGTGTATCGCCATTGGCCGGGCCGTTCACGTAATGGCGGCAGAGCAATCCGCAATCGCCCCAGACCCGGATGACCGTATCCACTTGCAGGTCGCCGGAGAAGGACTGAACGACCTTCACATTCACGCCATACTCCACATCGGCCAGTTTCACCACCAGTACGATGGCGTCCGGGGTCCACCATTGGGGTTCTGGGAACTGGGGCGGCTGGGGGTTCAGTGTCTCACAGAAGGTCTGAGGGCCGAAGCACGAGCAGGCCATCGCTTGCTGGTGACCACCCGACAGGATGAGCAGTGCAACGAGCAGAAGCTTTTTCATCGACGTGTATTTCCACGAAGTTGCGAAGCAAACGCGGGCTCGCCGGCCGGAAAAGTGCCGTGCGGTTGTCGGCCACTCGGCCACGTGCGCCTCCGATATCTTCGCCGCTCCTTCGACGCACCTGTTCCGAAGGCAGAAGCACTTTCGCACGTCATGTACCGCACCCACACCTGTGGCGAACTCCGCCTCTCCGACGCTGGCAAGACCGTGACCCTCTCCGGCTGGGTCCAACGCACCCGCGATCTGGGCGGCATGACCTTCGTGGACCTGCGCGACCGCTACGGCATCACGCAGCTCACCTTCCCCACCGACAGCGACGCCACCCTGCGCGAAACGGCGCGTGGCCTCGGCCGCGAATTCGTGGTGCAGGTCACCGGCAAGGTGATCGAACGCCAGAGCAAGAACGCCAACATGCCCACGGGCGAGGTGGAGATCTTCGCTACGGAACTGAAGGTATTGAACGGCGCGAAGACACCACCCTTCACCATTGAGGAAGAGACCGACGGCGGCGATGAGCTGCGCGTGAAGTACCGCTACCTGGACCTGCGCAGGAACATCGTGCGCAAGAACCTCGAGCTGCGCCACCGCATGGCCATTGAAGTGCGCAACTACCTCAGCGCACAGAACTTCCTGGAGGTGGAAACACCCGTGCTGATCAAGAGCACACCGGAAGGCGCCCGCGACTTCGTGGTGCCCAGCCGCATGAACCAGGGCGAGTTCTACGCGCTGCCGCAAAGCCCGCAGACCTTCAAGCAGCTGCTGATGGTGGCCGGCTTCGACCGCTACTTCCAGATCGTGAAATGCTTCCGCGACGAGGACCTGCGCGCCGACCGCCAACCCGAGTTCACGCAGATCGATTGCGAGATGGCCTTCGTGGAACGCGAGGACATTCTCCAAGCGTTCGAGGGCATGGCCAAGCATCTGTTCAAGGCCATCCTGAACAAGGAATTCAACGAGCCCTTCCTGCGCATGAGCTACGACGACGCCATGCGCGGCTATGGTTGCGACAAGCCCGACCTGCGCTTTGGCATGAAGTTCACGGAGCTCAACGACCTCGCGCAAGGGTTAGGCTTCAAGGTGTTCGATGATGCTGAACTGGTCGTGGGCATCAACGCGGAAGGCTGTGCGGGCTGGAGCCGCAAGCAGACGGATGCGCTGATCGACTTCGTGAAACGGCCGCAGGTCGGCGCCACGGGCATCGTGTTCGTGAAGTGGACGGAGGAAGGCTTGAAGAGCACGGTGGACAAGTTCTATACGCCCGAGCAGGTGCAACAATGGGCGGCGCGCTTCGGCATGAAGCAAGGCGATCTCCTGTGCATCATGGCCGGTGGCGCGGACAAGACCCGCAAAGCGCTGAACGAACTGCGGCTGCACCTCGGCGACACGCTGGGCCTGCGCGACCCATGGACCTTCAAGCCGCTCTGGGTCGTTGACTTTCCGCTGCTGGAAAAGGACGAGGAGAGCGGCCGCTGGCATGCCATGCACCATCCGTTCACCTCACCGATCCCGGAGCATGCGCATCTGTTGGAAAGCGACCCCGGCGCGGTGAAAGCGAACGCATACGACCTGGTGATCAACGGCACGGAGATCGGTGGCGGCAGCATCCGCATCCATGATCGTGGCATGCAGGAAGCGATGTTCCGCGTATTGGGTTTCACCGATGAGGATGCGCGTTACAAGTTCGGCTTCCTGATGGACGCCTTCGAATTCGGTGCGCCGCCGCATGGTGGCGCGGCCTTCGGTTTCGATCGCTGGGTATCGCTCTTCGGCGGCCGCAGCGACATCCGCGAGTTCATCGCCTTCCCGAAGAACAACGCGGGCCGCGATACGATGATCGATGCACCGAGCCGGATCGACGATGTGCAGTTGAAGGAGCTGGGAATCCGAAGCGTTTGAGCCGGGTCAGGGCTTCAGCAATTCCGTAAAGAGCGCAGCCTGCGTGCTGTCCACCTGGGCGACAGGTCCGAGTTCTGCAGCCTTCGCACGGGCCTTGTCCATCCGTTCCGTGGTGAGCGGATGACTGCTGAGGAAGGACAGTTCCTCGGGCATATCCTGTGCTTCCTTGTCCAGCAGCTCCAGCAGGTTCACCATGCCGGCGGGGTCCACGCCACTGGCCTTCATGCGCTCCTGCCCCACGCCGTCGGCCTCGCTTTCAAGCGAGCGCGAATAGCCAAGTCCGCGGATGTTGTCGGCGTTCTGCGCGATCACCCCGGCCACGCCGCTGAGGTCGCCGAGCAGAAGCGAGAGAAAGACATAGCTGCCCATGCTTCGCATGATCATGCGTGTGCTGTGGCGCTCTTCCACGTGCGTGCCTTCGTGCGCGAGCAAGGCAGCAAGCTGCCCGGGCGTGGTCATTTTCTCGGCGATGCCGGAGAACACCACGATATGCCCACCCGGCATGGCAAAGGCGTTCACCTGATCTTCGTTCACGTAGTGGAATGTGGGCTTGAAATGCGGCGCCACGTTCAGCTGGTCGCCGAAGCGTTGCAGGATCGCGCTGCGCTCCGTGTCCTCGTTCAGCGAGGCGGACATGCCCTCGAACATCGCATCACCCAGCTGCACATCCAAGCTTCGCGGCATCAACAACGCCAGCCGTTCGCTGGCCCACGGCAGCGCCCACACATAGCCGCCTACGAGCAGCGCGATCACCGCAAGGAAGAACAGCACCGGTCCGCTTCGCGCTGCGCTCAATACCCGGTCGTAGGTACCCTGCCGGCCGGAATAACGCATGCGTAGCGCGAAGCTTTGGATGAAGAGCTCATCGCGCACGATCAGCACCTTGCGCGGATGCTCGCCGAAGTGGATGCGCAGCATCGTGTTGCCGCTGCGCTCCCATTGCATGCCCTTATGCTCCAGTGGCCAGTGGAACGTCTCCATACGGCCATCCGCACCCACCACATCCACCTCGAGGGTGTTCGATCCATGCACGCCCACGAAGGCCTCCCAGGGCTTGCTGGTAAGTCCGTCGTAGTAGACCGCAGGTGCCTTTCGTTCCACGTTCAGAGGAAGATGTCGAAGTCCAGGAGGTCGCCGAGGTCGTCAGCGAGCGCGTTCTTGTGCTCATCCTCGGTCTGCACCACTTTGTCCAGATCGGCATCACCGATCATTTCGATGTTCGACAGGGCGAAGCGCATCAGGCGCACCTCGGCCCACGCCAGGCCGATGCCCAGCGTGAAGACGACGATCAGGAAGTTCACCACCATCAGCGCGAACATGTCGCCGCCGGTGGCCGTGGAGCGGAAGCGCATGGTGCGCTGGTCGGCGCCTTCACCCATGGTCCAGGTGAGGTTGTCCACGTAATAGTTGAAGCGGTCCTTCATCCACCAGAACAGGTAGATGCCAAAGGTGAAAATGGACAGGAAGTATCCCTTGAGGTTGAGCAGGAAGTAATCGCCCCCATCGCCTTTGTAGGTGAAGCGGGAGCTGCCATAGCGGATGTGGCTGATCACATAGCTCCGCACGTTCATCTGCAACCAAGAGCTATACAATCCGCAGGTGACCAAAGTGATGAACCCATCGCGCAGGCAGATGCTGTAGAGTTCCTTCAGGATCCCACGATAGCCGAAGTGGATGCCGCGCCAGCTGCTTCGGCTGGAGCGGTAGTGATAGCTGCCATGGATGATGAGCGGAAAAAGGGCCATGCTGCCCAGCACGAGCAGGATGAGCCCGCCGATCGTGAGCGCCGGCTTCTGGAGGTTCGATCCCACATAGAACGGTCCGAAGACCAGCACGATGAGCAGCACGGCCTTGATGAAACCCTTGAACATCTCCCTGCCCGTGCCATGGAAGTGGAACGGGTGGCCGTCCAGCTCGGTGTGTTCGTAGTTGTACTGCAGCTTGCGCGCCTTGGCCCATGGATAGTACAGGCCGAGCGTCACGATCGTGAGCAACCAGTTCACGATGAGCACCGTGAACAGTTCTCCGCCCTCACCGGTGAATGTGAAGCGTTTGCGAGGTTGAACAAGTTCCATGGACCAGCGTTGGTGGTAAGGGTTCGCCGGGCAAGATAGCCGCCGGGCATGTTCGGTCTGCGGCGGACCGAGTACCTTCCCGCCATGCGCGAACTGATGAGCCTTTGCCTGATGGGCATGTGCGTGGGTCTATACGCCCAAGGTGATACAGCCACCATTGATACCGTGCGGGCCATCATGGCCATTGAGCAGCGCATGGATGAGGTGGACATGCTCCCCATCGGCGCGGTCTTCGCGAAGTTGGAAGGGCGGGAGGAGGCCGTTCGCTTGTGGCCCGATTCGGCGCTGCCAGCGGGCGAAGTGGAGCGTTATGAGCTGTATGTGAACCCCGATGGATCCGTGGCGGGCATGGGCATCTATCCGATCAGCACACATCCCGGAGTGCTGGAGAGCAGCTGTCACTATTTCGATGCGCAGGGGAACACCGTCTCTGTGTGGTGGCGCATGAAATGGCAGGTGAGCGGCTGCACCGACACGCTGGCCGTGGAAACGCGCTATGTCTACTTCGCCCCGCCTACCAACACCTTGCTGGAGTATGCCACGCTGAAGGACGCGCGGGGCAACAAACTGGATGGGGCCGCATGCAAGTTCCCGGATATCGAGCGGCAATTCGATGCGTATTACCACCGCGACATACTGTTGATCTTCAAGGGCATTCCGGAGAACTGAGCTGAGCGATGAACGGCGTTGAGGCCCTGGCCGTCTTCATTGTGGCCACGGCCATCACCTTGGGCACCTTCTATCTGCTCGGCTTGTTGTTGAGGTGGGCGGTGAGCATCCTTAACCCGGGCCAGATGCGGATCACCGACAGCGATCGCGGTCTGTTGGAACGGTTCCTCCCCTACTACGGCTTCCTTTCTGCCAAGGACCGTCGTGCGTTCGAGCAGCGGGTGGGCGATTGGGTGAACGACAAGGAATGGCACGGGCGCGGCGTCGAGGTGTCGCGCGAAATGCAGGTGCTCATCGCGGGCTCGGCCGTGCAGGTCACCTTTGGTCTGGACCCCTTGCTCCTGATGCATTTCACGCGCATCATCGTTTATCCCGACCAGTACCGGAATCGCACGCAGGACCGGGACCACATCGGCGAAGTGAACCCCGGCATGCGGGTGATCGCCATCTCCTGGAAGCATTTCATGGAAGGCTTCGATGACGGAACCGATGCCCGCAACGTGGGGCTGCATGAAATGGCCCATGCGCTGTGGTTCGAGAACGACATTCCAAACGGCGAGGACGGCTTCCTGCTTCCGCGGCACCTGAAAACATGGCGGGCATTGGCCAAAGAGGAGGCCGAGCGGATCAATGCGGGGGAAAAGCGCTTTTTCCGGGACTATGCGGCCACGAACCAGGCCGAATTCTTTGCGGTGGCCGTGGAGTACTTCTTCGAGCAGCCGCTGGGCTATCGCGAACAGCTGCCGGACCTGTACGAGGCCATGTGCCAATTGCTCGGCCAGGATCCGCGGCCATGGCCGGTCGACCAGCCTTTGCGTGAACCGCCCACATCACGCAACGGCTCGCTTACAGCCCGTGCGGAATGGACTACTCGCCCTGCTCGGCCCGATCGGAAGCACAAAGCCCCGCTTTTCGCGGGGCTTTGTTCACTCAGTTGGCCGACCAGGGCTTCCCGCATCACCCACGGGCCCACGCACGGGCTGTGCGGGATGGACTTCTCGCCCTGTTCGGCCGGATCGGAAACACAAAGCCCCGCTTTTCGCGGGGCTTTGTTCACTCAGTTGACCGACCAGGGCTCGAACCTGGACTCTTCTGAACCAAAATCAGACGTGTTGCCAGTTACACCATCGGCCATCAGGGATACACCTGACCTCCGGAGGGTCTCCCCCTCGAAAGCGGCGCGAAAATAGAAAGATCCTGAACACGGCGTGAACCGAGTGCGGCGGCGGCGTTGGGTTGCTACTTTCGCCGCTTACCGTATTGTTCCCCTCATGACGTTCAAAAAGCTCAATATTCTCACCGGTTGGCTGGTGTTCCTGGTGGCGGCGTGGACCTATATCACGACCATTGAGCCAACGGCCAGTTTCTGGGATTGTGGGGAATTCATTGCCACAGCCTACAAACTGGAGGTGGGCCACCCCCCTGGGGCACCCCTCTTCATGATCCTGGCCCGGGTGTTCAGCGCCTTTGTACCGGTGGACAAGGTGCCGGCCGCCATCAACATCCTGAGCGCCCTGTGCAGCGCCTTCACCATCCTCTTCCTGTTCTGGAGCATCACCCACCTGGCCAAAAAGCTGGCTGAGCGCAATAACGATGACGCCCTCACCATGGGTCAGATCATCGCCATCCTGGGCAGTGGCGTGGTGGGTGCACTCGCCTATACATGGAGTGACAGCTTCTGGTTCAGCGCCGTTGAAGGTGAGGTCTACGCCATGTCCAGCTTCTTCACGGCCATTGTGTTCTGGGCCATCCTGAAATGGGAGAGCGAGGCCGACCAGCCGCATAACATCCGCTGGCTCATCCTCATCGCCTACCTCATGGGCCTGAGCATCGGTGTGCACTTGCTCGACCTGCTGTGCATTCCGGCCATCGCCTTCGTGTACTACTTCAAGAAGTTCAAGGTGACCGCCGTTGGGCGTGGTCTACACCTTCGTGGTATCAGCGCTCATCCTCGGCGCCATCCAGGCGATCATCATCCCGGGCATCGTGAAGATGGCGGGCAAGTTCGAGCTGCTCTTCGTGAACGACCTGGGCCTGCCCTTCGACTCGGGCAACCTCGTGTACGGGCTGATCGTGGTGGGCCTCGTGGTATGGGGCCTTATGTGGACCCAGCGCAATGGCAAGGTGATCCTGAACACGATCATCCTCGGCGTCAGCGTGATCCTCGTAGGCTACAGCACCTATGCGATGATCGTGGTGCGCAGCCATGCCAACCCGCCGATCGACGAGAACAATCCGGAGAACGTCTTCAACCTGCTCAGCTACCTCAACCGCGAGCAGTACGGCGATCGCCCCTTGCTCAGCGGCCAGTTCTGGGACAGCGAATACAGTTCGGAGCGCGAGGACGGCACACCCGTATACACCGCAACCTACCAGGTGATGAAGGCCGGGCGGGTGGAGAAGAACATGTACGACAGCTGGAGCGCCGAGCACTACATCGCGGACAAGCCGGGCCTCACCATCGAGCACAAGTACATCATCACCGATGCGCGAAAGGGCACGGAACCACAGTACGAGCCGGAGTTCACCATGCTGTTCCCCCGCATGTACAGCAGTCAGGCGAACCACGTGAGCGAATACAAGAAGTGGTGCGACTTCAAGGGCACGCCCATCCGCTGGACCGACCGCGAAGGCAAGCCCACGATCATCTACAAGCCCACGCAGATGGAGAACATGCGCTTCTTCTTCCGCTACCAGGTGGACTGGATGTACTGGCGCTACTTCATGTGGAACTTCGCAGGAAGGCAGAACGACATCCAGGGAAGCGGTGGCATCACGGAGGGCAACTGGCTCACCGGTGTGAAGCCCATCGACAGCGAGCGACTGGGCAACCAGGACCACCTGCCGCCGAGCATGACCGACAACAAGGCCATGAACAAGCTCTACCTGCTTCCGATGATCCTTGGGCTCATCGGCCTGGTCTACCAACTGTCCCGCAACCTGCGCGACTGGAGCGTGGTGATGCTGCTCTTCGCCTTCACCGGGCTGGCCATCGTGGTCTACCTGAACCAGACCCCGATGCAGCCGCGCGAGCGGGATTACGCCTACGTGGGTTCGTTCTACGCCTTCGCCATCTGGGTGGGGCTGGGCGTGTACGCGCTCTTCGATGCGGCGCGCACACTGTCGCGTCAGGACATGATGTACGGCGTGGGCGGCACGTTGGGCATTGCCGTGCTGAAATACGGTGTGGAAGCGATCAGCGGCGACGACCATTCCATCTCGTACATGCTGATGTACATCGGTGCGGTGGCCGGCGCCGCACTGGGCCTGATGTACCTGTTACGCGGTATGCGCGATGACCGCGTGCTGGGCATAGCTGGCCACGGCGATCGGACTTGGTGGTGCCCATTGTGATGGTGCGTGCGGAGTGGGACGACCACAACCGCAGCCATCGTACACCGGCGCGTGATCTGGCCTCGGACTACCTCGAGAGCTGCGCCCCCAATGCCATCCTGTTCACCAATGGCGACAACGACACCTTCCCGCTGTGGTATGCGCAGGAAGTGCAAGGCATCCGCACCGACGTGCGCGTGGTGAACCTCAGCCTCCTGAACACCGACTGGTACATCGACCAGATGCGCCGTCGCGCCTATGACAGTGATCCGGTGCCCTTCGCCATGCCGGCCGAGAAATACAGGCAGGGCACGCGCGATGTGGTGGCCATCATGCCCCGCGACAAGAACGCCTACATGGACCTGAAGAAGGCCGTTGCATTCGCGACCGACGACAAGAACATGCAGCAGATCTTCCAACGCGGCCTGCGCGATGCCTATCTGCCTGCCCAGAACTTCATTCTTCCGGCTGACAGCGCATTCGTCTTCGGCCCCCAAGGCATGCTCACGACCAAGGACACGGCCGATTTCACCCCGCAAGTGAAATGGAGCATCAAGCGGCAGTACCTGCTGAAGAACCACTTCATGGTGCTGGACCTGCTGGCCAACAACAACTGGAAGCGACCCGTGTATTTCGCCGTGACCACCGGTCCGGACAGCTATGTGAACCTGCAGAACTACTTCCGCCTGGAGGGCCTGGCCTACAGACTGGTCCCGCTGTACGGTCAGCAGCAGAACCCCAACACCTATGGCACCGTGGGCACCGACATCATGTACACCAACGTGATGGAGAAGTTCAAGTGGGGCGGCATGGACAGTAAGGAGAACATCTACATCGATGAGAACTGGCTGCGTATGAGCACCAACCTGCGCCTGCAGATGGCCACGCTGGCCGATGCGCTCGCCGGGGAAGGCATGAAGGACAAGGCGAAGCAGGTGCTTGACCTGGCGCAGGAGAAAATGCCGGAGCGCAACGTGCCGTACGACCGCGTGATGCTCACCATCATTGAAGGGTATTACAAGGCAGGGGATACGGCCACGGCGAATGCCATCACCGAGCGGTTGTTCACCATCATGGACGAGAACATGAACTACTACCTGAGCCTGTCACCGGACTTTGCGTCCAAGGTGGCGCAGGACATGGACCTCACGCAGATGGTGCTGGAGCGCATGGTGCAGAGCACGGGCATGGTGCACAAGCAGAAAGAGCTGGGCGACCGGTTGATGGCGCGCTTCAAGGAGATCGACGCGTTGTACCAGGCCAAGTTGGAGGAGATCGACACCTACGGAAGGCGAACGTCAAAGGTCCGATTCTGAGCACATGCCGTTCCGCTTCGTCTCCAAGACCATCTCCTGGTTGCAGCAGCTCGATGGGCGCCTTGTGTGGCGCATCGATCCGCCTGCAGGCGAACAACGGACCCTGAAGGATGTGTACCTGACCTTTGATGACGGCCCTATTCCCGAAGTGACCCCTTGGGTGCTGGACACCTTATCGAGCTTGGGGGTGAAAGCGACGTTCTTCTGCATTGGCCAGAACGTGGCGAACAACCAGGCCATCTTCGAAAGGTTGAAGGCCGAAGGCCATGCCGTGGGCAACCATACGTGGGACCACCCGAGCGGCTGGCGTACCAGCGCGCGCGCGTATTACCGCACGGTGCTCATGTGCCAGACCATGACGGGCACGGACATGTTCAGGCCCCCGTATGGCCGGATCACCAATCGCCAGATCAATGCGCTGCGCAAGCGGTTCCAGGTGGTTATGTGGGATGTGCTTGCTGGCGACTTCGAGGATGGCCTTACCGGAGCGGATTGCGTGGACATGGTGATGCGCAAGGTCCGGCCGGGCAGCATCATCGTCTTCCACGATAACCTGATCAGCCAGGAACGCATGCGACATGCCCTGCCGATCGTGGTGCAGCGGTTGCTGGCCCAGGGCTATCAGTTCTGCACGATGCCGAACAAGGCGGCCTGAAGGTCATTTGCCCAAGCGCACCACGGTCCACTCCACGCGGCGGTTCTCGGCGTGCTCGGCCTCGGTGCAGGTCACACCAGGTGCACAATGGTTCTTCAGGCGTGTGGCTCCGTAGCCCTTGGCCGTGATCCGCTCCTTGGCCACTCCACGGCCGACGAGGTAAGCGGCGACGGCATTGGCCCTGTCCTCCGACAACTTGAGCTCCTTGGCCAGATCACCGCGCGCATCGCTGTGCACGGCGACCTCCAGCACCACCTCGGGGTTCACCTGCAACCTGTCCGCGAGCTGATCCAGCTCGGTGCGCGCTATAGGGTCCAGCGTGATGCTGCCTTGAGCCCACTTCTGGTGCGATAGCGCGATCGGTTTGCCCAGCTCCATGGGCTCAAAGGCCAGGTCCGCTATCTCGTTGAGGTCGATGATGCCGCGCTGAACGCCGATCGTGCGCACGGGCACACTGATGCTGAAGAAGCCGGGTTTCTCGAAGAGCACCTCGAACTCCTCATTGGCCTGCAGGCGGAAGCTCACATCACCGCCGGGGCCGGTAAGTTTCTGGTCGGTTGCAAAGCTGCTCAGGTTCACCACGCTCACGTTCATCCCTTCGATGAAGCCCATACGGTCCTTGTAACGCACCGCTCCGCGCAACCAGATGCCCGCGTCCGGCACCAGGTTGATATCGCGGGCCACGATCTGTTCCTGTTCGATGTGCTCGGTGCTCAGGTGTTGTTCACCATTGAACCGCCCCTTCATGCGGGCGACCACCTTGTACTCACGGTCCTTCTGCACGGCGAAGGAATAGTTGCCATGGATGTCAGTCTGCCGCGTCTCAAGCACCCGACCGTCGGCATCGACCAGGTCCACATCCACCTCGATCAGCGGTTGCCCATTGTCGGCATCATACACGGTACCGGTGCACAGATATCGTTGCTCCAGGGGCTGGTGCATGGTGAAGGCATAGATGTCATCATCCCCCATGCCTCCATCCCGATCACTGGTGAAATAGCCCTGCTTCCCTGACGCGTCAAGTATCAACGCAAAGTCGTCCTTCGGACTGTTCACCGGCGAGCCCATGTTGATGGCCAGCGGGAATTTTCCTTCCTGATCCTGCTTGGCGGCAAAGATGTCCAGCCCACCCAATCCGGGCTGCCCTGTGCTGGCGAAGAAGAGCGTGCCATCGGCTGCCAAGAACGGGAAGGCTTCGATGAAGGGCGTGTTGATCGTAGGGCCCAGGTTGATGGGCTCGGACCAAGTTCCACCTTCATCGCGGCACATATAGATATCGGTGGCGCCATAACCGCCGGGCATGTCGCTCACGAAAAAAAACCTCCGGCCATCCGGGGAAAGTGCAGGATGCCCGAGGGAGATCTCCGGATTGTTGAGCGCAAATGGCTGCGGATCCACCCATTCCGTACCGTTCCGACGTGCCCGCATGATGCTCAACCGGTTCACACCGTTCTTGCTCCGTGCGCGTGTATTGCGCGTGAACCAGAGCGTGTTCCCGCTCGCATCAAGCACACAAGGCCCGTCATGCAAAGGACCGTTCACATCGCCTTGCACAGGCACCGCTCGTACCAGGTCGCCGTTGGGCTGGCGATCAGCCATGTAGATATCGAGGAATGGCTGGTCGTTCCATGCTGCTTCGCGGCGGATGCCCGTACGCTCATTGCGGCTGGAGCAGAAGAGGACACCGGATGCTCCGCTCCAGGTCGGCGCCATGTCCGAGAACGGTGTATTGACCGACACGCTGCGCACCGAATAGCGGTCCATCCCGAAGGTGAAGTTCTCCGCGAATTCGGTGATGTTGCTGTGCGTGGGCTGTCCCTCCAACCGCGCAATGGCCAGGTACCTGTCCATCCATTCCTCCGCATCCTTGTACTTCGCATTGCTCTTGAGCGCTTGCGCATAGTTGTATAGTTCGATGGGTTCCAGGTTCAGGAACTTCACCACCTGCGCATACCAGATCTCCGCGTTCTCCGTGTCGCCGAGCTTCGTGTAGCAGTCGGCCAGGCGCTTGGTCACGTGCTCGTTCAGCGCTCCCATGTCCGCTGCGATCCTGTACTCGCGCGCGGCGAGCGCATACGCCATGCGCTGGTATTGGCGATCACCCTCACGGGTATGGGCCTCGGCGCTTCCGCCGCCTTGCGCCATGCCCGATCGACCGATGAGGATCAGCAGTAACAACAGCACTATCCGCACGGAGCGTTCCATCAGAAGTAACGGGGCGAGATGGCGTTGCCGCGGGTGAAGGACAGGTCGTAGGACACCATGATCTCGTGCGTGCCGGCATTGTAGGCGGCGATGCGCGTGGTGGTGAGGTCGAAGGCATATCCTGCACGCAACTGCTCATTGAAGCGATACTGCGCCATCAGGCCGATGCCGTTGCCGAGGCGGTACATACCACCGAACCAGATCTTCTCGCGCAGCAGGAAATTGGCGTTCAGGTCGAGGGAAAGCGGCGCTCCCTGCACGGCTCGCAGCATGAACGATGGCTTGAACTTCAGGTCGCGGTCGATATCGAACACATACCCCCCGATGAGGAAGTAATGCCTGAACTCCTGGCTGGTGGTGACGTTGCCGTCATCGCCCAACTTGTTCTCCAACAGCTTGGGAATGCTCAGCCCCGCGTAGTACCTGGGAGAGTACCAGAATGCACCGAACCCGAAGTTGGGCAGCAACTTTCCGCTGATGTTCGCATTCGTTGGGTCGCTCTCAACGGTGCTCAGCGCCGCGATGTCGGCCTGGAAGAAGTTCACCCCCCCTTTCAATCCCAGGGATAAACGCGTGTCCTCACCGGTCCGCAGACGATAAGCAACATCCACATGGGCACCGGTCTGTTTGGTCGGACCTGCCACATCATGCATAACGGTGCCGCCCAGTGCCAATGTGCGCCCGGGCAGGGGCGAGTGCAAGGTCAAGGTCTGGGTGGCCGGCGCACCGGCAAAGCCAACCCATTGATGGCGGCTCAAGGCCATTACCGTGAAGACATCCGCACTGCCGGCATAGCCGGGATTGAAGGCCAGCGTATTGAACATGTACTGGCTGTACAGGGGATCCTGTTGGGCCAGCAAACGTGGTCCGCTCACCAGGAAGGCGATCACCGGGATCCATATGGAGCGAAGCACGTTCATCGGTTCAGGTAGATGAATCCCTTGAACGCGGTGAGGCCCGGGGCCAGTTCCAAGACGTAGTAATAGGTACCGGACGGAAGATCACCGGGGATCAGCGCGTTCTCCGAAGTCCCGTCCCACGCCACACCGCCGTTATTGTACCCGGCCGTCGCATACACCTCAGCTCCCCAGCGGTTGAAGATCGTGATGGTGTTGTTCGGATAGCCTTCGATGCCCGGGATCACGAGCAGATCGTTGACCCCATCTCCGTTCGGGGTGAAGGACTCGGGCACGAACACCTCATCATCGAACGCACAAGGCGATGATCCTTCGATGGTCCTGGGCGCACATCCATTGGCATCATCAACGGTGATCGAGAACGGAACACTGGTGAGCACGGGGGCACTGGTGAACACATAGGGCGCCGTGGTGCTCAGTTCCCCGGGAAGTCCCGTGACCACATAGCTCGCTGGATCACCACCGGCGATGGTGATGGAAACGGTGTAGGTGCGGTCCTGTGTGATGCAGGTGAGCACGGTATCCGTGACCTGCACCCCCTCCACCACGGTGATGATGATCTGCGCGATATCGGAACCGCAACCCGGAACGGTGACGGTGTAAATGAACTTGTAGTCATCCGGCACCAGACCGTTCAGATCGAGGATGGATCCGGTAAGTCCACCGCTGTTATCGACATCGGTCCAAACGCCACCGGCCTGTGCCCCCCCGCTGGTCAGCGTGTTCAGGTCCACCTCGCCTACGTTGCAAAGCACGTAGGTTGAATCGGCACCGGCATTCGCGGGCTGGTTAACGATGATCGTAACGGTCGCCGTGGTATCGCCGCACGGGGCCACACCGGTCAGGTTGTACAGATAGGTGCCACCTGGTTGTGACGCCGGGTTGAATGTTGCAGGGACCGGATCGCCGCCGGAAGTGGCCCAGTTACCCCCGGGGTCCGGACTGCCTCCGATCACGCTGAACAGGTCGAACGACGGGGATGTGGTGCAGACGATGATCGTGGTATCGCTACCTGGATCCGGGTATGGCGAAACGTAGAGGGTCACCACCGACGAAGCCTCTCCGCATCCCGGGTCCACCACGGTGTATCCGAACTGGAAGGGGCCACCGAGGTTGAGCGCTGTGGCGTTCAGCAGGCCCGTAGCGGCATCCACCAGCGCTCCGGTACCCTGTGCATCGCTCCAAAGCCCGCCGGCGCTGGGGGTCCCGCCAAGCGAATTGAACAGGACATAAGCACTGTTCCCACCACAGATGGTGTCGCTGGCGCTGATGCCGGGATCGAGTCCCTCGCTGACGACCACGGTCACGGTGGCCGAAGCAGCTGAGCAGGTGCCACTGCCCTGAACGGAATAGGTGAACAGGAAGTTGCCGACCGGGAGGCCCGACACATCCAGCGATCCATCGACGAAAGCAGCGCCCACGCCACTGACATCCGTCCATGCTCCTCCGGTATCGGCATCCGGTCCAAGCCCGGGGAAGAGGTCGATGATGCCCGACGTGCTGCACACATTGAGCGTGGAATCAGCCCCCGCATCGGGCGCTATGGTCAGCGTAACGGTCAGTTGGGCGGAATCAGGATCACAAACGGCGGCGCCTTGCACCAGATAAGTGTAGATGCCTCCGATATCAACGGCAGGAACGAACTGCGGGCCGTGGACCTCACCATCCGGGCCGCGCCATGTGCCACCGGATTGTGGGTTCCCCGCAAGGCCCGTGATCAGGTTGAAGGGAGCATCACTGGAGCACACCGCGATGGCATTGGGATCGCCGGCATTCGGCGCCGGTTGCTCGGTGACGAACACGGAGGCCTGTGCATCAGCGCATGCGCCGGTACCGTCGACCAGGTAGATGTACGTGCCGCCGTTGTCGATGGCCGGTGTGTAGATGTTCGAATGCTGCACGTTGTTGAAACGCCAGACCCCCCCTGCGTCCGGCGTACCCGTCAACTGGCCGAAGAGGTTCACGGGATCACCGTTCGCACAGACCGTAAGCGATCCGGGGCCGCCTGCGTCGGGGGCGATGCTCAACAGGATGTTCACCCGCGCCGTATCCGCAACACAGCCTGAGACCTCCGGGACCACATAGGTGTAGATGCCGCCCGCATCGCTGGCCGGATCGAACTGCGGTCCATGCGCCACCATGGTGGGCCCGAACCACTGGCCGGTCGTATCGGGCGAACCACCGAGCATGAGGATCAGGTTGATGGCATTCGCATTGCTGCATAACGGGATCGTATTGTCGTTACCCGCATCGGGTCCGGGGATCACGTTCACGACCAACAGGGTGGAATCACCGGGGCAATTCGCGGATCCGCTCAGCACATAGCGAACGTCCCAACTGCCCACCCCGGCAACGGAAGCGTGGAACTGTCCGAAGCCATCGATGGCGCCGGTGTTCTCCAGTATTCACCCAAACACCACCGGGTTGCGGGCTGCCGGAGATAAGGGAGAAGAGATCCACCACACTGCCTTGACACACGTTCGCCGTGGTGGCGTTACCAGCATCCAGGGCCGTGCTCACGGTCACCAATACCACTGCTGAGTCGGGGGCACAGGATCCGTTGCCGCCCACCACATAGGTGAAGGAGTAGGTGCCCGGCTGCACACCGCTCGCGTCGAAGATACCGTTCTGCTGAGGGCCGATCCACGTTCCGTTGGATTGAGGGCTGCCCAAGAGGCCCGCGAACAGCTCAACACTCTCATCATTCACGCACGCACTGAGCGCCCCATCCTCACCCGCGTCAGGCGCGGCCACCAAGGTGACGGTCACGCTGGCCGTATCCGGCTGGCAGGGCGCATCGCCGGAGATGATGTGGAAATAGGTTCCGGAAGGATCCACCTGCGGATCGAAGAAGGGACCGTGCTGTGTACCCAGCGGGTAGTTCCAGGAACCGCCGGCATCGGGGTCACCGCCAAGCAACTCGACCAGCACCAACTGGCCCGAAGTATTGCAGATCAGCTGCGCGGTGGAGATGCCCGCATCCAAGGCCTGCGAGGTGAAGACCTGCACCCTGGACGTGTCGTTCGCGCAAGGCGCAAGCCCCGTGACCACATAGGTATACAGGCCAGCTGCATCATCACCGGGATCGAACACGCCGTCGAAGGATTGACCCGTGGTGCCCGACCAGTTCCCATTGGCATTGGGCGATCCGCCGAGCACAGTGAACAAGGCGCGGTCGTCATCATTGGTGCACAGGGAAAGGAAGGCATCATTTCCGGCGACCGCTGGCGCATTCTCCTGCACGGTGACGGAGGAAATGGAATTGGGGCAGGGAGCGACACCCGGCACGGTATAGAAGAACACGCCGGGCGAATTGCTGCTGGGGATGTACACACCCGGATTCCCCGGCGGTCCGCTCCAGGATCCCCCCGGACTGGGGTTTCCGCCCAAGGAGTTGATCAGCGGGAATGCATTCTCGTTCCCGCAGACCACACGCAATCCATTGCTCCCGGACACGGGAAGCTGGTTCACGGTCACGGTTACCGTGGCACTGTCGGACAAGCAGGGGGCCGTGGCCGTGCGCTTGTAGCGGTAAACGCCGGCGGGATCGAGACCTGGTTGGAAGGTACCCGAGTGCGTCTGCCCGCCAGGCTTACGCCACGTACCGCCGGTCTGCGGGGTCCCGGTGAGGAATGGGAATAGCGGCGCATCCGCACTGTTCGAGCAGAAACTGGCCGTACCATTCTCACCGGCATCCACTTTTGGATAAAGGGTGATGGTCAATCGCGCTGTGTCATTGGCACAAGGCGATTGTCCTTCCACCACATAGGTGTATACGTAAACGCCGGCGGGCGTTGAGTTCGGGGAGAAGATCCCATCATGGGGCATTGTCCCCTGGAACCAGTCGCCGCCCAGCGTGGGGTTGCCTGTGAGCCGTTGCACCATGCTGAAGGACGACGAGCTTGTGCATTCCGAGATGGACGTGTTATTCCCGGCATTCGGTACCGGCACTTCCTGCACGGTCACCGACGCCGACGCCGAGGCGCAAGGGGCGATCCCTTGAACGGTATACGTGTACACACCAGGTGTATTCGTTCCCGGCACATAGGTCCCGTTGAAGTTGTTCGCCCATGTACCGTTCAGCGCCGGTGATTCCGCCGAGGCGCGAGATCAATTGCACGGGGCCGCCCGTGGGGCAGATGGAGGTGGTGGATGAGATGCCTGCGCTGGCCTGCTGGTTCTGGAATACCGAAACGTTGGCCGTGTCGTTGGGGCAGAAGGCATCGCCCGCCAGCACATAGGTGAAATCACCCTGCGGTGTTGTGCCAGGAGTGAAGATGCCGTTGCTGATGACCACATTGTTCCCATCGCGCCAAACTCCACCGGGGTCCGGGGAACCGTTCAGGGCCTGGAAGAGCAGAAATGGCGAGTTGTTGCTGCACACCACGGTATCACCATCCAACCCGGCGAAAGCCTGGTCGCGCACATCAACGGTCAATTGGGTTGAAACGGCACCGCAGCTACCGGTGCCCGCCACGGTATACGACCAGGTGCCCTCTGGATCGAGACCAGGAACAAAGGTCACGGCATGTGGCTGCCCCCCCGGATCGGTCCATTGCCCATTGGTGGCCGGGGATCCACCCAACTGGGCCGTCATATTGAACGGAGCACTTGTCTCGCAGACCGTCTTTCCGGCCGTTTGACCTGCATTGGGTGCGGCTGTTTCCGTTACCGTCACTCTGGCTGTATCCGCCGTGCAGGGAGCGGTGCCTTGCACGATGTAGAAGAACACGCCGCTGCTCTCCACCGCAGGATCATATACGCCGCTGAAACTCGATGGCGGCGTTTGCCGACGCCACGTGCCCCCACCCTGACCACCTGTAATGGAGTTGAACAGGGTGATGGGGCTGGAGTTGCTACAGATCTGTACCGAAGCATCCGACCCGGCCTGAGGACGCGCTATCACCGTCACCGTGGCCGTCGCCGAATCAGAAGCACATCCCACGGCACCGCCCAGCACATAGCGGAACTGATAAGTGCCCGGAACATCGGCGGAAGCATTATAGAACTGGCTCACTACCTGGTTCTCGGGAAGTCGCTTCCAGGTTCCACCTTGCTGCGGGTTGCTACCCAGGCAGTTGAACAGGTTGTAAGCCGTGTTCGCGTTGCACACGTTGCAGTTCCCGTTGCTGCCGGCCTCCAGGATGGCCTCGATGCGCACTTTCACCTCAGCTACATCCCCTGCGCATTGTCCGTTCGGGGGCAGCGTATAGCTGAAGTCGTACTCGCCCGGAGGAACGTCCGTGCAGATGAAGGTTGAACCGGAAAGGCTCCCTGGCGTGATGTTATCCAAGGCCGCCCATGTACCACCCGAATTGGGCGAGTTCTGCAGGACGGGGAACAGGTTGACCGTGGTGGTACCGACACAGATGGTGATGGTCCCGTTCTCGCCCGCATAGGGCGCCGCATTTTCCGTAACGGTCACCGTGGCTGTTGCATCCGGACACGGAGCGATACCATCAACCAGGTATGTGAACACGCCCGGGTCGCTGGTGGAAGGCGAATAAACACCATTGCTCGCACCGGGGCTCCATGTTCCACCGATATCGGGGGTACCGCCCAAACGGCTGAAGAGGTTCAGGGCGGGATCGGTGCTGCACACGGTAACGGCACCGTTGCCTCCGGCCACTGGCAGGCGTTCCTCATTCACGGTTACCGTGGCCGATGCCGACACACAGGGGGCGATCGCCTGAACGGTGTAGGTGAATATGCCTTCCGCGGTCACCCCGGGTGAATAGGTGCCGTTGCCAGGGCTCCATGTTCCACCAGTGGCAGGGGTTCCACCGAGCAGGCTGAACAGGTTCACGGCTGAGCCATTACTGCATACCGAAATCGAAGCGTTCGCACCTGCGCTGGGTTGCTGGTTCACCGTGACCGTTACGAAGCCCGTGTCGTTGACGCAGGGCGCGTTACCGACAATGACGTACTTGTAAACACCGGAAGCGCCCGTGGCCGGGTTGAACGTGCTTCCACCCAGCAATGTGTTGGAGGGTGTGTACCATGTGCCATTACCCCCGGGTGAACCGCCCAGGGAATTGAACAGATTCACCGGCGCACTGGTATTGCACAGGATGCGTGCGCCGTTCGTACCGGCGTTCGGGGCGGCATACTCAGTAACGGTTACCGTGGCTGAATCCGATGGGCAGGATGAGTTACCTGCTTTCACGTATGTGTAAACACCTTGAGGGTGACCCACGTTGGCCGGGTCGTAGGTGCCACTGAACGTAGGTCCTGTCGGCTTGAACCATGTCCCCCCCGTCTGTGCGCCTCCGCCCAGGAAGGTGAAGAGGGCGACGGGGGCACTGGTGCTGCACAGGGTCACACTGCCGTTCGTGCCGGCATTGGGGGGCGCCACCTCCGTCACCGTTACCGTGGAAACATCATTGGCGCAGGGTGAAGTTCCTACCACGGTGTACGTGTACACGCCGGGTGTGCTGGTGCCGGGATCGTAGACGCCTGTCGGGAAAGGTTGAGCGGATGGGTTGGTCCAGCTGCCGCCAGGATCCGGAGCTCCACCGAGCAAGGAGAACAGATCGAAATTCGCAGCCGAACTGCACACGGTCCTGGTCCCGTTCGTTCCTGCTTCGGGCGCCTGTATCTCCGTAACATCCACCGTGGCCGTTGCATTGGCACAGGGCGCCACTCCCGCTACAGTGTAGGTGTACACTCCGGGCAACATCGTGGTCGGGCAATACTGGTTGCTGGTCACGGGGCTGGGGCCCGTCCACGTGCCAATGGCGGTGGTCCCGAGAGCCGTCCGCATATTGAAGCATGCACCGTTCGAACAGACGGTCTGTGTAGTGCTGATCCCGGCATTGGGCGCAGTTTGAACCGTCACGGTCACCGTAGCCGTGGCATTCGCACATGGGGCGATACCATTAACCTGGTACACATATGCACCGGCCACATCCGTCCCGGGTTGGAGCGTGCTGCTGTGGGAGGCCCCGCCCGGCGCGGTCCATGTTCCTCCCGCGTCCGGTGTGCCACCCAATTGACCGAACAGGTCGAAGCTCGCGGAGTTGGAACAGACCGCGATGGTTCCGTTCGTTCCGGCATTGGGCGCTGTGCGAATGGTGATGGACAGCGTGGCGGTGGCATTGGCGCAAGGAGCGGTGCCGTTCACCGTATACACATAGTTGCCGGCCAGCATCGTTACAGGGTTGAACTGGCCGCTCACCACCGGACTCGGGCCGGACCAGGTACCACCGGACTGCGGAGAGCCGGCCAATTGAGGGAGCATGGCAAAGGCCGCATCGTTCGAACAGACCGTGATGCTCCTGTTCTGTCCGGCGTTCGGGGCCTGCACCTGCGTGACCGTAACGGTGGCCGTTGCATTGGCGCAAGGCGGAACACCCGGAACGGTGTAGACAAATGCGCCGGGCGTCGATGTGCCCGGGGTGAAGAGATCGCTCACCAATGAACCGCTCAAGGTCCATTGGCCTCCCGCCTCAGGGCTTCCGCCCAACTGTGCGAACAGGCTGAACGCTGGGGCATTGCTGCACACAGTGATGGCACCATTGGTCCCGGCGTTCGGCGCAATGGACCGGGTAATGGTCAGTGTGGCCGTGGCATTCGCGCATGGCGCAGTTCCGGCAACGGTGTAGACATAATTCCCACCGGACATGGTGGATGGATCGAACTGCCCATTCACCACGGGACTTGGCCCGGACCAGGTACCACCCGCTTGTGGTGTGCCCCCTAATTCACCGATCAGCGCAAAGGCGGGCTGGTTGGAACAGACGCTGATGCTCTGTCCGGTGCCGGCGTTTGGGGCCTGGGTTTGCGACACGGTCACCGTTGCAGTGGCATTGGGACATGGCGGTGTGCCGGGGGCGGTGTACTGATAGACACCTGGCGATGAGCTGCCGGGGGTGTAGATGTTGGACACGTTGGAACCGCTCAGGGTCCACTGTCCGCCTGAATCCGGAGTGCCGGTCAATTGTTGGAAAAGGTCGAACGCGGCGGCATTGCTGCAAACGGTCACCGAGCCGTTACCCCCGGCATCAGCGCCAGTAAGGATGGCGGCGGACCAACCGGCTGCCGTGATGCTGGCATCGCTGCTCCATACGAACGTGAGGCATCCGCTCGGATCCGAGGAGGTGAACGATTGACCCAAAAGCGATTGCGCACCGCTACCGAAACCCAGCACCGTGCCTGTGGTGCCTACACCGTTATAAATGGTCAGTACATCCGTTGTCCCGGCCTGAACCGACCATGCCGTGAATTCCACTGCACTGACGGGTCCGCTCCCCGCACCACCTGTAGGGCACAGTACGGCGGTCATGGTCTGACCGTTCGCATAATTACCAGCAGCGCCACCGCTATCGTAGAACGTTCCCGAACAGGTCTCCCAATTGGCCCCATCGGCCATCAAGAACGTTTGGCCCATCAACGGAGCTGCCACGCAGGTGACCACGAGCAACAAGGCCGCTCGAATGATCGGGATATATGATGAGAATGTAGGCACGTAGGGGCTTTTCAGCCGGATGCAAAGGGGCTGCAAGTTAGTGCCTAAGCCCTGCGGAGCGCCACTACATCGGGGCAGGGAAGTGCTGTTGCGGCTCGCGCATATCGACGAATACTGTAATTCCAACGACGAACCAAAATGTCTTTCCGCCTTATCACCCATGCCTTGCGCTGACGCAAGAATGAGGCCTAACGGCGCCCCGTGCTCACATCCGAACAGTTGACCAACGGCAGGGCTTCTTCACCTGCCCTGTCAAGGGGTCGCCGTTGCTGGCGATGGAGCTGATGCAGCTGGAGACTTTCCGAACGTGATGCCCAACATCACTTCGTGCGTGCCATTGCTGTAGCGGCTCAGGTTCGTGGTGGTCACATCATAGCTGTAGCCGAACCGGAAGGTTTTTTTCATCCAATATCCCAGCATGATGGCGATCGCATCATTCGTTCGGTACGTAGCACCCAACCAGATCATTTCCTTGTAGCGCAACGTGGCTGTGAGGTCGATCTTCATCGGTACCGGATCGACATATTTTACCAGGAAGGAAGGCTCCAGTCGCACATCATCACTCAAGTGGAATCGATAACCGCCCATTGCGTAGTAATGCCGGGCCAACGTGCTCATGGAATTATCGGACTGGTCATAGAACCAGATGCGGTTGCGCAGGAGCTGGGGTGCTGCCGCACCGATCCACCAATTGTCGTGATGCAACAACAGGCCGAATGTGGCATCCGGCACGGTCTTACCCCGCAATTGGCCATCCATCAACGGGTCATACCCATCATGGAAAGTGATCTTCGAACCATCGATCAGGAACTGCTGCAGACCGAATGACAATCCGAATCCCAAACGGATCCGATCGTTTAAGCGCAATTGGTAGGTATAGCTCGCCTGTGCACCGGTGCGCCGCGTTGGTCCAACATTGTCCGTGTAGATGTATCCCCCAAGGCCCATGTTCTTCCCCATGGGCGTGGTAACGCTCAGCATGAAGGTGCGCGGGGCGTCCTGAATGCCCACCCATTGATTGCGATGCGCGCTGTGGATCTCGAACCAGGGACGGCTTCCGGCCACGGCGGGGTTGTACAGATAGTCGTGGCTGACGTACTGGCTCAACTGGGGCAGTTGCTGAGCCCACGAACCGCTGACGATCAGCGCGACGATCGGAAGTAACAGTGTGCGACGCATGGTCATGTGGTGTTAGCGGATCACGGTAAGTGGACCGGTATAGGGCTCGGGGAAGCGCTCATCGTTCAGCTCGATGGCGTAGTAATAGGTGCCGACAGGAACGAGGCCGCCGTTGTACCTGCCATCCCAGGGAACTGCATACCCCGTGCTGGTGAACAGCAGTTCGCCCCATCGGTTGTAAACCTCCACCGTACAATCCGGGAATTGATCGATGTGGTCGATCTGCCACGCGTCGTTCGATCCATCGGCATTCGGCGTGAAGCCTGACGGAATGAAGACCTCGGGCACGACGGTGATCAACACCGAATCGAGGCTGGTACAACCGTCCGGGGTGGTTACGGACAGAATGAACAGGGTGGTATTCGTTAGCAGGGCCGTGGGATTCGCGGCTGTCGCCTGGCTGACCAACGAGTCGGGTGACCAGATGAAACTGCTACCTGCGGGCCCACTGGGTGAACCACCCAAGGTGACCTCCCCTGCAAGGAAGATGCTCTGGTCAGGACCTGCGCTCGCGAGAGGAAGCTGGAGCACGATCACCTGCACGGTATCCACATCGGCACAGGGGCCATCGGATACAGTGAGCACATAGGTGTGAACACCCGTGCCCGGAACACCCAGATCAAGCGTGGGCTGGGTACCTACGGTCACACCCTGGTCATCCGTCCAGAGATAATTCACTGCGCCTTGACTGGCGGCGCCATTGAGCACCACGGCTGCTCCAAAGCATTGCTGCACATCAGCACCTGCATCGGCGACCACGGTGACCAGGGCGGCCACGGGCACGTTCAGTTGTTGCGTGCAACCGTTCGCGTCGGTGACCGTGACGTTGTAATTGCCCGGCAGGAGCCCGGCGATATCCTCGGCGCTCGACGTGAACCCACCCGGTCCGTTCCACTGAACGTTCAGGTTTGGCGTACCACCTGTGATGGTCGCAGCGATGGATCCATCCGGCGCAGTGCTGCAGCTGGCATCCACTACCTGGTCAATGGTAATGGTGATCGCATCGGGCTCGGTGATCACGTAGCTGAACGTCGTATCGCAACCAACGGCATCGGTGACGGTAACGATCCATGTTCCGGGGCAGAGACCCGTGGCCACGTTGGTCCCATCACCATTGGGCGGTGCGGGTTCCCAATCGAAGCCGAGCTGTCCGATACCACCGGTGGCCGACAGGGTGATGGTGCCATCACAGGCCCCGTTGCATTGCACCTGGGTGACGGCGGCATTGTCGCTGATATCGGTATAAGGCAGGATCGCGAACGGGAAGGTGGCGGCGCATCCCAAGGAATCCGTGATCGTAACGGACCAGTTGCCGGCGCATAGACCGTTCACCGACGTCACATCATTGGCGAACGCGTTACCGTTCGCATCATTCCACACGATGCCAAAGCCGCCAGCGCCACCACCCGGTGAGATAGCGGCGGTTCCATCACACGGACCCAGACAGGTCTCCCCAAGGAACACAAGTCCGGATGTGATCTCCACACCCTGACCAACTGCGAACGGACGGAGCACCTGGCAACCATTGGCGTCATCAATGATGACGGTAAAGTCGCCGGCACAAAGTCCCGACAGTATCGTATCACCCACAAAGATCACCTGACCCATGTTATCGAGCCAGGAGACGGTGTAGCCCGGCACGCCACCGGTGATCGAGGCAATGGCCACTCCATTGCAATCGCCGAAGCAAACATTATCGGTCACTCCGACCGTTACATCCAGCACGGGGGGATCGGTGAGGGTGAACGTGTAGGTCGTATCACAGCCATTCGCATCGGAGATGGATACCGTGACCGTACCGGCGCACAGGTCGATGGCCAGACTGTCACCTTGTCCATTTGAAGGAACCGGTGTCCACAGGAACGTGTAAGGGCCGGTGCCTCCTTGGGGATCAAGCACGATGTCCGCATCGCACACGCCGTTGCAGGTCACCGGCGTGATCTGCGCATCCGCCGTGAGCGGCTGTGGTTCGAGGATCAGCACATCCTGCAGAATGCTGCAGCCCACGCTATCGGAGATCAGCACCGTATAGGTGCCGGCGCAAAGCCCGGAGACAGCAGCAGTACTGTCACCGTTCACGGGATCCGGCGCCCAATCATAGGTGAACGGGGCCACGCCGCCAGTGGGCGACACGGTCGCGGTTCCATCACAAGCACCAGCACAGGAGGCTGGGGTGGTGCCGAGGTTCGGCACGATCGGCTGCGGCTCGGTGACCAGCGATGTGTCGATGGAAACACAACCGAGGCCGTTCGTTACTACCACGAAGTAGGTACCATGGCACAAACTGTCGATAGTTGAAGTGGTCACACCCAGATCATTTCCAACGCCATCGAACCACGCCACCGTGCAGGTCGGCTCCGAACAGGTGAAGACGGCCTCCACCGTACCATCACAGCTGCCCGGGCAGGTAACGATATCGGCGGTGGCGTTCACCACTTCGCCATCCACGTCGCTCACAGGCACAAGTGCAACGGATGAACAACCTTGGCCGTCCGTAACGGTCACCTCATAGAACCCGGCACACACTCCGGTCAGTAGACTATCCGTACCCAGCAGTTGTCCGTTCAGGGTCCACGCGTATGAGAAGGGCTGTGTCCCACCGGAGGCCACAACAGAGGCCGTTCCGCTGCACACACCGCATGTGCTTTGCGTGCTGAAAGTGGCCAACGCAAGCGGCTGGGGCTCCACCACCGTGAACGTGATGGACGTATCGCAACCGGCCGGGGCGCTCACCAGCACGCTCCACGTTCCTGCGCAAAGCTCACTTACGTCCGCAGTGCCCTGCCCCACGGGCGGGGAAGGGTTCCAGAGGTAGGTGAACTGACCATTGCCACCAACTGCGAGGAGGGAGATAGACCCGTCGCATGCAGCGCTGCAGGACACATCGGTGACCTGACCGCTGACCTGCAGGGGATCGGGCGAAAGAATGAGCGCTGTGATCGTGGTATCGCAACCGAGCGAATCGCGGATGCTCACGGACCAGAGGCCGGCACACAGGCCCGTGGCAGTGGCGGTACTGTCTCCGCCAGGGGGGTCCGGTGTCCAATCGTAAGTGTACGGGGCGATGCCGCCCGTAGGTCCTACGGTGGCCACACCATCACATGCACCGGAACAGGAGACCGGCGATGTGGACAGGTTCGGAACGAGCAACTGGGACGGTAGCACGAATGCGGTATCGATGACATTGCAACCATCGCCGTTGGTCACCTGCACGAAGTAGGTTCCCACACATAGGTCAGCTAGTGTGAACTGGTTCGAGGCGAGCAACTGGGCCTGTTCGTTGTACCAGGCGATCTCGCAGGGACCACTGGTGCAATTGAATATCACCGATACGGATCCATCGCAATTGTTCGCG
>CAWFCK010000026.1:0-74803 GCA_963814325.1 uncultured Flavobacteriales bacterium | reverse complement strand
CGTGGCTGAATGAAGGCACCGGAGGCTCGGTGGGTTTTGAACCGCAACGACCTGCCTACCGGTCAGGCAGGCGCTATGTCGCAACGGTAACGCCACGAAGGTCTGATAATGTGTCCACGGCAGATCCGTTCATGGGAATATTGAACCGGCACCAAGTACTGCGAACGCGCGAGGCTCGCGGCGAGATACCTTTACAGGAGTGACATTCCTCGCCAGTTTGAAAGACCCTGGATTACCGACAATGATGCACAGCGCTAAAAGAAACTGGTCGGGTCACCTCGAGAGGATGAGCGCCTACGGATCAGCCGCAGTTCGTGATCTTTTCCATTGGATCACCATGGTCATTGTATTTGGAGCGATCCCGCTGAGCGGGCAATGCCAGAATTCCATCTATCGGGTCGATCCATTTGGTCATGGCATAACGAGCCCGATCACAGCACTTGACCTGTTGGAAAATGGATCGTGTATAGCCGGGGCTTATTTGTACCCTGATTCTGCGATCGCTGTATTCGGGATGAACCCATTACACGAATTGTCCTGGAGTTTTAAGTCAAGTGATTTCCGCCGCGTTGTATCGCTTAAGGACGCGGGTGATGGCAAGATCTATGTGCAGGCCGATCAGTCCTTGATCAAAATGGATACGACCGGTCAGATCATCTGGGCAAAGCAGATACCTGACATTGACCCGTTCCAACCTAACATGAGCTCCGATCTGCTGGTGGATTCCAACGGCGATGTCACCATCTGCTATAACTGGAGCTTCATGCTGAAACTGATCCGCTTCGCTGGCGATGGGACCCTGCTCTGGACGAAGGGCTATGATCTCAATTACAACGTGTACGCCTCTGCACCGCATTGTGCCTTGTCAGCCGCGGAGCATGACCCAGGACGTCATTCCATCTTCGTTTGTTCAACGCTCACGGTGAGTGCACCAACGCCTTTCTGGACCTCTGTGGTGAGGATCGATCCTGACGGAGAAATGGCATGGGCAAAGCGTTACCTGATCTCGCCGGTCGGTAATTGGCACGGCACTTACATCGCACCCAAGGATGACGAGCACATGATCGTCGGAGCCACTAAGGGAACGGACGTCCGGTTCCTGGTGGACCTGGCCGGGTCGCCCTCGGGCGGAATGGCACATTCGGGTAGCCGGATCCTCAAGGTCGAACCCGTAGGCGACCTTGGTTATGCATCATTCACAAGTAGTTCCATGAATGACATGCCCTCGCGTGTCGTTGCTTTCCACGACATGAGCGGCGCCGTCACCTGGAGCGCCAGCCCGTATGTCAACGTGGCGTCCACTTTACCAGGTCTGTTTCCATTCGACGTGAACGCAAACGGGGAATTCGCAATTGCGAATTTGGAGCAGCCTATCGATGTGATCGTCTTTGGTCAGCTTACTCAGGATCCAAGCGATTGTGGTGGTATGGTGGAGCTGAGCGGCGATACCACGATCCTGGTGTCCAGTGATCCTGTGCAATTCACCGTAACGGACGGTGTCATTCCGCAGCCCATTTCCGCAACGTTCTATCCCGCCAACCCCGTCGTCACCCAAGTGTGCGGGATCCGTTGGTATCAGTGGACCTGAACAGGTATCAGGCTTGGAGATCTTCCCTCAACCGGTACTCGAGCGCCTGGTTGTGCACTTGGGTGCGGCAGCGGACGGCTATGCGGTACTCTGCATCTTCGACATTAGCGGTAAGGAGGTGCTGAACTATTCGATCCGGCCAACGGGTGCCCAGGTCGAACTTGATGTCCATGTTCTTCGACCAGGGTCGTACTCATTGGTATTAACCAACGGCGGTCGGATCCTGCACGGGCGTTTCATCAAGAACTGAGCGTTTCCTGAGCCCAGTTCTCCACGATCCCCCACCTTATCCACATTCCGCCTGTGCCTCGGTGCGCAAGGGTACCTTCGCGACCCGGAACCCGATCCGGACATGCCCAAAGATCCCAGCCTCAAGTCAGTCCTCATCATCGGCTCAGGTCCGATCGTCATCGGCCAGGCCTGCGAATTCGACTATTCCGGCTCCCAAGCCGCCCGCTCCCTCCGCAACGAAGGCATCGAGGTCACGCTGATCAACAGCAACCCGGCCACCATCATGACCGATCCGGTCACGGCGGACAACATCTACCTGAAGCCGCTCACCGTCGAGAGCATCGAGGAGATCCTGAAGATGTCTTCATCTCGATCCATCGGGAAGCACAAGATCGACGCCGAGCTTGCCCACCATGGGCGGAGTATTCATCGCTCCACCACCAGACGGTACCGCCTGCCTGCCCGCGCTGGTCGTTAACACCGCCGCATACACACCGGAGGGTGCACACTTAGATTTCGATCCGAGATCCTTGGGAAACGGTGATCGACCCGCCCCTGCATGTCGCGTACTTCGATGGTCCGGATAGCCGGGCTGCTTAACTCGAAGAACCCTGACGATGGATTGGGACTGACCACGATAGGACGACCCGCATTGGATAGGTTTTCAACTCCTAACGGCGCTTCCAACTGGACAATCACACGGAATGCCTGGCAAGTAGGGCACGCCGAATTGAGACGAATAGACGTAGGTGTCCTGTTCGCGTAAACACAGCAAGAGATGGAAAGAGCTGGCTACGTTTTCAATTAAGACCGGACCGTAGCCGTTCCCCATACCAGTTTGCCAAAGAATCTTGAGTACTTGTTGGGTAGCTGAGACCCCATTCAGGACGACTTACGAATCGACGCGTAACTGAAACATCATTGTTCGTGAAGACAACGACTGAATCTACTATTACTCGATTAAGCCAGTAGTCCTGACCGAATCCCCAGGTAGGTAGCAGTCAACACGTTGTACATGATATTTCCTGCCAAGGCATTTACATCGGCTGTCAGATACTTCCTGCATCCGAGTTCAACAGAAACAGGTATCCCTTCCCACTGGTATCAGAGCGAACGTAGGGAGCGTTTCACGAACTGCCACGTCTCGAAACCCAAAGCATCGTTATACTCGCTCTATCCGCTGATAGACCCGCCCACTAATTCAGCGTATCCGGAATCCGGTCCCATGACCATATGGGTGTTAACCGCCTCCGAGTTATCGGCGCTTATGAAGCACCACGAGGCTGAGGAATCCGGAAAGCACTGGGCCGTGACCTACTTAGTGCGAAGACTGAGTAAACTGGCCAAACAAACGATGACGTTTTCCGGTCTCATTGCAACACGAGTTTTTGGGTTCGTTGCTGAGCTTGAACGAGCATGGCCAGTCGCGCGAGCGAGGACGTGAGTGCTGCGCGGGAAGTATGCATGGTCGTGATGTTAAGCGCAACAAAGGAACGAAGTTTTGGTTCTATGTATGCACCCGAATCTATGCGGGATCTGTCAGAACGGATGTCTAACGAAGCAGTGCCGGAAGGGCATTTCTCCACGCATTCGCCCCACTTCTCCATCGATCCCTTTCCAGCAGGACCCAAGTGGGTACCTTCGCGCTCCGGTTAACCACCGGACATGCCCAAAGACAACAACATCAAGTTCGCCCTGCTGATCGGGTTGGTTGAGGTCGATCGGGCGTTAGCCATTTACAGTTCAAGAATGAGAGGGTGCAAGCGCGTGCCGAGAGAACAGCATCCCTGCTCTCGCACCCTCGCACTTTCGCACCCTCGCACGCTTTCACCTTCTCCAGTTCATGCCGAAGGAGTACTGAGCATCAAGTCCGTCCTCGATCATCTGAATCAGGCCCTATCGTCATCGGTCAAGCTTCCCTTCCGCAGGGTCTCCGCCTCGGGACCCTGGCGGCCTCGATCGACCCCTTGAGCGCTACATTCCGTCCATGTCTGTCCGCAAACTGCAACGCACGGATGGCGCGGTCTTCTTCTGCACCTTCACGTGTTGGGCCTGGGCTGCCGTTGATCGAGCGCACCGCAGGTTTACGACCGTGTGTACAACTGGATGCACATTGCTCGTGGCAAGGACTTCCGGATACTGGGCTTTGTGATGATGCCGAACCATGTGCACTTTGTCTGTTGTACGCTCCTCCGGGTCCTTCTATCAATGCTCTTCTTGCTAGATGCGAAGCGTTTCCTTGCCTATGATATCCTTGCTGGTCGAAGTACCAAGGTGAACAAGACCTGCTCGACCAACTGAAGGCGGCTGTTCGTCCCGGCGATGCGAAGCGCGGCCAGGAAAGCAATCTGGTGTGTTCACCACCTCCTCGCACATCCTGTGCAGTGCTTTGATGAAGCGATCATACGACAGTAAAAACTGGACAACGACATGCACGGGAACCCGGTCAGTGGGAAGTGGGCGCTGGTCGTGAATGCTTTTGACTACCCGCATTCGAGCATGGCCTTCGACGAGTGGCGTCTGGGCCCCTTCCCTGGTGCCGGTCTAACATTTCCGAGGCGGTTCTCTCCGGGAATGAACCGTGGCCGGCAGGGTCCCGTTCGTTCGCTGGAATGCACATGCGTGTCTGCCGGAGACCCTGGCGGGAGGGGAACGCCACCAAGATCTGTTTAGCGTCTGCGGCACTTTCGTTGCGTTCGTTGCGCACGTTGCGGTTTTCCTGGGCATCGTTGTCCACTGATCCACCCACCTTATCCACAATCGCCCTCCCAGCAGCCTGCGCCGGGTTACTTTCGCGCCCCGGTTATCCACCGGACATGCCCAAAGACACTTCCATCAAGTCCGTCCTCACTCATCGGCAGCGGCCCCATCGTCATCGGCCAGGCCTGCGAGTTCGACTATTCCGGCTCCCAAGCCTCCCGCTCCCTCCGCAACGAAGGCATCGAGGTCACGCTGATCAACAGCAACCCGGCCACCATCATGACCGATCCGGTCACGGCGGACAACATCTACCTGAAGCCGCTCACCGTCGAGAGCATCGAGGAGATCCTGAAGAAGCACAAGATCGACGCGGTGCTGCCCACCATGGGCGGACAGACCGCGCTGAACCTCGCCATCGAATGCGAGAAGCTCGGCATCTGGAAGGAGTACGGCGTGCGCATGATCGGCGTGGACGTTGCCGCCATCGACATCACCGAGAACCGCGAGCAGTTCCGCCTGTTGATGGAGCGCATCGGTGTGCCCATGGCGCCCAGCAAGACCGTGACCAGCTTCCTCGAAGGCAAGCAGGTGGCGCAGGAGTTCGGCTTCCCGCTGGTGATCCGCGCGAGCTACACGCTGGGTGGCGCCGGCGCCGCCTTCGTGAAGAACGCCGAGGACTTCGACAAGCTGCTGAAGCACGGCCTGCAGGTCAGCCCGATCCACGAGGTGATGATCGACAAGGCGCTGCTCGGCTGGAAGGAGTACGAGCTGGAGCTGCTGCGCGACAAGGACGACAACGTCAGCCATCATCTGCTCCATCGAGAACTTCGACCCGATGGGCATCCACACCGGCGACAGCATCACCGTGGCGCCGGCGATGACCCTCAGCGACCGCACCTACCAGCGCATGCGCACCGAGGCCATCAAGATGATGCGCTCCATCGGCGACTTCGCGGGCGGCTGCAACGTGCAGTTCGCGGTGAGCCCCGATGAGAACGAGCACATCTACGCCATCGAGATCAACCCGCGCGTGAGCCGCAGCAGCGCGCTCGCATCCAAGGCCACGGGCTATCCCATCGCCAAGATCGCCAGCAAGCTCGCCATCGGTTATCGCCTGGATGAGCTGGAGAACCCCATCACCGGCACCAGCGCCTTCTTCGAGCCCACGCTCGATTACGTGATCGTGAAAGTGCCGCGCTGGAACTTCGACAAGTTCGAAGGCAGCGACCGCCGCCTGGGCGTGCAGATGAAGAGCGTCGGCGAAACGATGGGCATCGGCCGCAGCTTCCAGGAAGCGCTGCAGAAAGCCTGTCAGAGCCTGGAGATCAAGCGCAACGGCCTGGGTGCCGACGGCAAGGAGACGACGCGACGCCGCCGTGCTGCTCGAAAGCCTCGCGAACCCGAGCTGGAGCCGCCTCTTCCACGTGTACGACGCCATCAAGCTCGGCATCCCCTTCAAGCAAGATCCACGAGCTCACGCGCATCGACATCTGGTTCCTGAAGCAGATCGAGGACATGATCCTCACCGAGAAGGAAGTGGAGAAGTACACGCTCGACACCATTCCCGCGCGACCTCCTCTTCGAAGCGAAACAGAAGGGCTACGCGGACCGACAGGTCGCGCACCTGCTCGGCTGCCTGGAAAGCCAGGTGTACAAGAAGCGCAACGAGCTCGGCATCAAACGCGTGTACAAATTGGTGGACACCTGCGCCGGTGAGTTCCCCGCGAAGACGCCGTACTACTACAGCACCTTCGAGGAGGAGAACGAGAGCATCCGCAGCGACAGGAAGAAGATCGTGGTGCTCGGCAGCGGCCCCAACCGCATCGGCCAGGGCATCGAGTTCGACTACAGCTGCGTGCACGGCGTGCTCGCCGCGAAGGAGATGGGCTACGAGACCATCATGATCAACTGCAACCCGGAGACCGTGAGCACCGACTTCGACACCGCCGACAAGCTCTACTTCGAGCCGGTGTTCTGGGAGCACATCTACGACATCATCCAGCACGAGCAGCCCGAGGGCGTCGATCGTGCAGCTCGGCGGACAGACCGCGCTGAAGCTCGCCGAGAAACTGGAGAAGTACGGCATCAAGATCATCGGCACCAGCTTCGCCGCGCTGGACATGGCCGAGGACCGCGAGCGCTTCACATCGCTCCTGCGCGACCTCGGCATCCCGTATCCCGCCTTCGCTGCGCGTGAACAACGCCGAGGAAGCCGTGCGCCTCAGCCGCGAGCTCGGCTTCCCGCTGCTGGTGCGCCCCAGCTACGTGCTCGGCGGGCAGAAGATGAAGATCGTGATCAACGAGGAGGAGCTGGTGGACCAGGTGCTCGACATCCTGCGCAACATGCCCGACAACCGCATCCTCATCGATCACTTCCTCGATGGCGCCATCGAAGCGGAGAGCGATTCCATCTGCGACGGCGAGATGGTGCGCATCATCGGCATCATGGAGCACATCGAACCGGCGGGCATCCACAGCGGCGACAGCAATGCCGTGCTGCCGCCGTTCGACCTGAGCGAGAAGGTGATCTCAGCAGATCCGCGAGCACACGCACAAGATCGCCCTCGCCCTGAAGACCGTGGGCCTGGTGAACATCCAGTTCGCCATCAAGGACGAAGTGGTGTACGTGATCGAGGCCAACCCCCGCGCCAGCCGCACCGTGCCCTTCATCGCGAAGGCCTACGGCGAGCCCTACGTCAACTGGGCGACGAAAGTCATGCTCGGCGCCAAGCTGAAGGACTTCCCCTTCAAGCCGAAGCTGGAGGGCTACGCGATCAAGGTGCCCGTCTTCAGCTTCGATAAGTTCCCCGATGTGGACAAGAGCCTCGGGCCGGAAATGAAGAGCACCGGCGAAGCGATCCACTTCATCAAGGACCTGAAGGATCCTTCTTCAGGGAGGTGTATGGGGAGCGGAGCATGTACTTGAGCAGATGAAGACATGTGGGACTTACGGCTATAGTGCTTTTCGCAATGCTTTATGGCTTGGGTTGTACAGATGGAGCTAGCGAATTACGAGATGAGCGCACGTATTGTGGAGCTGCAGGATAGCCTTAGAGCCTATCGTGATTCCCTGAAGCAAGTCCAGACCTACTGGACCTTTAATACCGTCTCGAGTCTGGTGAAGATGAAGGATTATGAGGTCAAGCTTGGGGACACTTGCGCTCTTGACGTCTTTCTTGTTGCGGGGAATGACCTTCACCAGTATTTCAGGCATGAAGATCCCGTTCTTGAGATCACACGAACAGGGGAAGTCCAGCACTCAACGAGTATCAGGAAAAATGAAGGTACAGGGTGGCATGTATGGTTCATTCCAAACAAAGTTTGTAGTGACTCTGTGGTCGGCAGAATCATAGTGCCTGACCAGCGTGGTTATTCAGACACGGTGGAGTTGCCTTTTGGCGTTCGTTACACGGTCTTGCCGAAGTAGGTTGAACGATGAGGAATACCGGCGAGGCGATCTACTTCATCAAGGACCTAAAGGATCCGTTCTTCCGGCAGGTGTATGGGGAGCGGAGTATGTATCTGAGCAGGTAGAGTATGCTTGAGTTGCTAAAAATCTATGGTGTGTCAGCAGGGATTGCTGCGCTTATCAATTTCCTGTTTAAGGCTTGGATTGATCACCAAGCATCACGTAGCGTGGAGAATCTGCGTGCAGAGAATGCAAGGCACCTTGCGGTGTTGCGTGCGGAACAGACGACTGCGCTTGAAAGACAGCGCGCTGAATTGACCAGAGGCTCGTACAGGCACTCTCGACTGCATGATTTGCGCTTGAAGGCAATTGAGGAGCTTATGACCACTATCACCCAACTCAATCTAGCACTTGGGAAGCTTGTTGGTATCAGATCACTCACAGGAGATGAGAAGAGGGACCAAGAGATTTGGAGTGAGGATTTCCAGAGTGCTGTTGATTCATACAACAAGTTCATTGAGCTGTCTTTGGAGAAAGGATGGCTACTGAAGGATGAAGCAAGTGCAAAACTGGAAACGCTGAGACTTGCAGCGGTCGAAGGGCTGTCGGGTATTGAGTACAACAAGAGGAGTATATCGTTCGATGCGAAAGGAGCGATTGATGAGTTTCGTAAGGCAGCAGAGAAGGTGCGTGTGGTAATTCCCGCCACACGAAAGGAGCTCGAGGCTGAATTCCTTAGGCTTCTTTCAGACGAATAAGGCCCCCTCCTTTTCGAAAGTGTTCCGCGCGGGTGGGCATGCGCCTGGGAATGTCGCTGGCCTGGAAGAGTGCTATCAAGCCAGGTAACGCGCCCGGATCTTATCCAAGTGCGTCAGCTTCACTACGCAGTCCATTTCGGGATCGCTGACATCGCGTTTGATGGTGACGCTGATGGACGGCTTGTTCAAGAAATCTTCATCCGCGAATGGCTGGCCCTTTTGATAGCGCACACCGGTAAAGTTTTCTCCATAGAAGTAGAATAACCTGTTCACCTCGCGGAATTGGTCCCACTGAAGTAGGTCCTTCTTGTCGAACGGCCCGTCGCCATGGCCATCTGTACCGAAGTGCGCATGAAGGTCGTCGAAGAGCGCACGGATATGGCTCAAGGTTGGCGGAGTTGTCCTGCTGCTGGTGAGGACGATCTCGTTCGACCAAGGGTGGCAGAGGGCTTTGTCGAAGTGCCCCCATAAGTGAACGGGTAGGTCCAGGTCATCCTCCCCGAATTGGATCTCTTCAAGGGCTGTGAGACCCTTGACGGAAACAACTGCCGGGAGTCCATCTGATACGGGAGTATTGGATGGTACGGAGGTGGGTGGTTGCGTCGGTGCTTTACCGAGGAGCTTGTCGAAGATGCCCATGGCTGATGGTGTGTCGGCGTGAAGTTAATCGACACCTGCTTGTCGCAAGTATTCCGATCGCGCAGCGGAGCAAGCGGTCGGGCCACTTGTGACTTCCAAGTTGTCGACTCAGGAGGCTCTTGCGGGCTTGGTTGCCAGTCTGTGACTGGCCCCTAATTGTCGCAAGTATTCCGTGTGTGCGTGCATGGGTTGAGCGAGCGCGCCTGCCTCCGGTTTGGTCGGCTTGGATGTCACAAGTGGCCCCGCCTAAGTGGTGGGATCATGGATTGGGCGGGAACACTTGCGACATGGGTGGGGTCGAGGCATTACCTTGGCTACTGCGAACAAGCGATCGCCACGACCGCATGCAATTACGACAGTTCTCGCTGATCCTCGCCATCGCCATGTCGGTGGCCAGCATCTGTGCACAACCTTACTATCAACGGGCCATGGGCAGTTTCGTCGATGACGATGGATATGCTGTCGCGGCCATGCCCGATAGTGGTCTTGTTGTTGGTGGCGCCAGCTATGGATTCGTCACGGGGGCGAACTCATCAGAGTTGTACGCAACGCGGTTCAACCGCGACGGGGACATGCTTTGGTCGAGGCACTACGATTGCGGGATCGCATCCTATGCGTTGGGCCTTACGGCCACCGACAGTGGGGGCTTGGTCATCTGTGGATCGGACAACGGCTTGGACGGTGTGCTGTTCAAGGTGGATGATCAGGGCATCCCCATTTGGGGCTGGCGTTCCGCCGTCGCGGAGCGCCTCGTTGGGGTAAGCATCTCGGATAGTGGGATGATCTACGCCGCAGGTAGTTCAAGTGGGTCCAACGCGGATGCGGTCGTGGAGAAGTTCGACGGGAATGGCTTATTGGTGTGGAGCAGGCGCTATGGAACGAGCTACGGTGACGAGGTCAATGGTATTGCGGCCACCAGCGATGGTGGCGCTGTTCTCGGTGGCAAGACTTTGACAGGTGGGGGTGAGTACGACGCGCTGTTGATGAAGGTGGATGCCGCTGGTGCACTGCAGTGGTCCCGTACCATCGGTCCGCCTGGGGACTTCGACGCGTTCAATGACGTTTGCGAGTGCAGTGCCGGCGGCTACCTCGCGGTCGGGAGCACCTACGCCTTTTCATACAGACCGCTGGTTGTCCGCTATGACGAGACCGGTGACACCCTGTGGGCAGGACGGCTGGACCTGTTGGGCGGCCGCTGCCATACGGTGGAAGAGGTCCCTGGTGGCTACCTCATCGGTGGTGTGGTGGACGGCGCCTATGCAACGCCTTTCATCATGCTGATCAATGAAGCCGGTGAAGTGGTATGGAGAAAAGGGTTCTATGCCGGTGATTCCCAGAGCGGGAACGGCACGGCCGCGAAGCTTGCAGATGGTTCCATTGCCTTGCTGGGTATTTCGTGGACCTTGGGTCCGGGGAGCCGCGACCATCTTCTTGTTGTCGCGGACGAGAACGGCATGGGCGCTGATTGTGAGAGTGAGAGTTCAGTACCGGTATCATACCCGACCGAATGGCAGCTCACGAACTTCGGGGCGGAGTTGGGGTCGTCCTCGTGCACGCCCTTTTTGCCGGTCTCTGCACCTGCCGGGACGCTCATGGAGACAGTGTGTGGCGACGTCCCTGTCGAACAGTACACGGCCTCACCGGTTTCGCTGGTGTACGAGGCGCTTTCGCGGACCATCTCGGCATCGGGGTATCCGGCCGGGAGCAGCCTCGAGGTGTATGATGGCCTCGGTCGCACCATCGGCACCTGGTCGTTGCCATCCACTCAAGGTCAGGTAAGGTTGCCCTCCACTGCGACGGGCATCCTGCACATCAAGGTGCTTGGTGCGGAAGGCTTGTTGTGGTCGAGGAAAGTTGCCGTATTGCCGGAATTCTGATGCGTCCGGTGGTTCCTGTGGGCGGGTTGTTGTAACCCTGATCGTCGCAGGTGTTCCTCTCATTGTCGCAAGTGTTCCGATCGCGCAGCGGAGCAAGCGGTCGGGCCACTTGTGCCCTTCAGGCTACGCGATCGTGGCCAGCGGATCGGTCGGACCTCACGGGCACCACACGAAGGATCTGCTTGCGATCCGTTCGTTCCGCTCGTTGAGCACGGTGGCCACGTATACCCCGGCCAACAGGCCCGCTGCGTTGCAGGTGCAGCCGCTCATCCGTGGTACGGTGAGTGTGATGCGACCTGCTGCATCGGTTACGCGTAGGCCCACCGCGATGCCGGGCGCCAGGGCCGTACCGCCGATGGTGAGGGTGCCGCTGCCCGGCTCGGCGTGGACGAAGAGCTCGTTCCGGGGTGACGGGACATCGTTGACGGAAGTGGTGAGCCCACAGTTCACGTATTGGATGAAGTTGTTCAGGCCGAAGCGACTGGTCATTCCGGCGAGGAAGAGGCCGTTGTGCACATAGGTGCATGCGCTGCCCGGTAGGTCGGGGTCGTTGATCACGCCGAGGTGGTCGCTGTTGTTGCGGGCGGAGTAAATGCGTCCATCGGGCGCGAGCTGCAGGGACCCATACGCTTCGCTCACCGTGCTCGACCACAGGATGGTGAGCGAGCTGGCGATGGTGGCGGAGTCGCCGCTGGACAGGTCGTACTGGTAGACGTAGTTGGAATCGGTGGAGAAGAAGTTGAGCGCCTTCCAGGTGGCGCCGTAGAGCTTGGTGCCGTCGGGCGAGAAGGACACGCCGAAGTCGCCCCGCACCGGAGGCAATACAAGGGCGTTGCTCACGACCCCGGTGTTCGCGTCGAAGTCGAAGACCGCCAGCATGTCGGTGTTGGGCTCATTGCCGGTCCCCCCACCGGCCAGGGCGATGCGCGTGCCGTCCAACGAGAACTTCAGTTCGCCCCGTGCGTTCACGTTCGAGTTGCAGGGCACGTAGGCAGGGCCTGCGTTGCTGATCACGGGTGTGGGGGCGATGCCGGAGGAGGTGAGCAGCCAGGCCTGGAAGGTGTTGCCGGGGTAGGTGTGCGATACGATCCACACATCGGTCCCATTGGCGTGACGCGTGGCGGTGACGGATTCAGTGATGTTATCGGTGGTGAGCACGTTGTTGGCAGAGCTCACATCCCCAAGTCCACCCGCGAGCGACATGTCCACCACATGGTACTTCAGGAACTCGGTCCCCTGGCCTTGGATGCGCGTGGTGATGATGTAATAGAGCGACTCGGAGAGGGGGCGTTTCACGATCAGCACCTGGCTCAGCGTGCCGCCGCTGGGGATCAGGCTTCCGTTGGGCATGGGTTGATGCTGCCGGTTCCACACCGTCTCGGAGTTCGTATAGAAGAGCATGCCCAGCAACGCATTGCTGATGGTGGCACAGCCTTCGAACCCAGGGCTTGCTCCATTGGTGAGCACGGTGACCGAGCACTCGTTGAAGCGAAGACCCGCGTCATCACCGAAGTACCATGTGTTCCCTTCCACCTGGGCATCGGTGCTGAAGGAGAGCAGAAGCGCGATCAAGGCAGGCAGCTTTCGCATGGGGGTGGGTCTTGGCCGGGATGAACGCTCTCCTCGGCCGTTCCGATCAATGATACGGCATCGTTGGCCGGCAAGCAATGGGCCGGTCGCTCCGGTTCGAGCGTTGGCCCGGGGTGCACCCGCTGCTGATGCGATAACGGACGCCCCTGCGGTTGTGGCTGTGACCGCTGCTCATGCCAAGGCTATCTTGTCACCATGCACGCCGCGCATCACCTGCGTTCTTCGTTGGCTGTCCTGATGGCGCTGGTCGCAATGCCGTTGTGCGCCCAAGGCACGGAGAATGCGATCGCTGCTGCGGTCCTGTTCGGTGCGGTGGTCGTGGCCGCGGTGGTCTCCGGGCTCATCATCACGGTGCTCTACCTGTTCAAGCGACGGCCATGGCAGCGGGTGGTGGTGCTGGTGTTCGGCGCGGTGCTCTTCCTCACGAGCCTGTGGGTCGGCGCACAACCGGGCCGCAACGATGACATGGAGTTCCTGCAGTTTTTGCTGGGTGCAACTGGCGTGCTCTTCCTGCTGCTTGGTTCGTTCCTTGCGTCCAAACCTGTCGCTACCCGGCGATCCACCCTATGAAGTTCATTCCGGTCCTTGTGATCTTCCTGCCGATCTGCTCATGCGCGCCCGTCCCGACGGGAGAGCTGGGAACGGACACCCCGTCATCCAACGCGTCAACAACGATCTGCGGCCGCACCTGGACGACCCGCAACCTGGATGTGGCCACCTACCGCAATGGCGATCCCATTCCGCAGGTCACCGACCCCGGGGCGTGGGTGAAGCTGACGACCGGTGCCTGGTGCTGGTACAACAACGATTCGGCCACGTATCACCGGTACGGAAGGCTCTACAATTGGTATGCGGTGAACGATCCGCGGGGCCTCGCACCGCAAGGCTGGCATGTGCTCACTGACATGGATTGGGAGGCGATGGAGACATGCCTGGGCGAGGATTCGGTCGGTTACCGGATGCGGGCGGCAGGTGCGGGGCAATGGCCTGGACCCACGAACGCGATCGATAACAGCAGTGGGTTCTCGGGCTTGCCGAACGGGAAGCGTTCAGAGGGCGGAGCATTCAGCCATGCTGGTAGTGCGGCTGTGTACTGGACCGCTGTGGAAGGCAGCGTGAGCGAGGCGTGGTGCGGTCGTTTGATCCATGATGAGAACCTCCGCGACCTTCCGGCCATGATCACGGGCGTAGGCTACACGAACAAGGCGGACGGTTACGCCGTGCGGTGCGTGAAGGATAGGTGATCGGGAAGGATGCGGATCGGTCAATGCTGTTCGTCCTCCCGAACCATCACCTTACTGCTTCAGGATGCGCAGTGTGCGGCCGCTTCAGATAGGGCTGCACGCTACATGGTCTTGATCACCTTCGATGCACTTGCCCTCCTTCCCTCCCGCAGGGTCTCCGCCTCGGGACCCTGCGGCGTGATGGCTCGCTTGCGGTTACCTTCCGCGCATGTCCGTCAGAAAAATCCAACGAACTGATGGCGCAGTCTTCTTCTGCACCTTTACGTGCTGGGCTTGGCTGCCGTTATCGAGCGCACGCAGACGTATGACCGCGTGTACAACTGGATGCATATTCCCTCCCGCAGGGTCTCCGCCTCGGGACCCTGCGGCGTGATGGCTCGCTTGCGGTTACCTTCCGCGCATGTCCGTCAGAAAAATCCAACGAACTGATGGCGCAGTCTTCTTCTGCACCTTTACGTGCTGGGCTTGGCTGCCGTTGATCGAGCGCACGCAGACGTACGACCGCGTGTACAACTGGATGCATATTGCACGCGGCAAAGGCTTCCGGATCCTCGGCTTTGTTATCATGCCGAACCATGTGCACCTGTTGTTGTTCGCTCCGGCTGGTCCATCCATCAATGCGCTTCTCGCAAATGCGAAACGGTTTTTGGCCTACGACATCATCGCCCGGTTGAAGGACGAAGATGAACAAGAACTGCTGGACCAATTGAAGGCGGCTGTGCGTCCAAGCGATGCGAAGCGCGGACAGGAGCATCGTGCGTTCACCACCTCATCCGATATCCGTGAGTGTTTTGATGAGGCGATGATCCGGCAGAAGTTGGAGTATATGCACGCCAACCCGGTAAGTGGAAAATGGTCGCTAACCGAGAACGCCCTTGACTACCCGCATTCGAGCATGGGCTTCTACGAGCGGGGCGAGCTGTCCCAAGCACCAGTGGAGCACTTCGAGTTGGTGCTGGCTGAGTGATCCGGTGGCCGCAGGGTCCCGTAGTTTGCTTGAGCGCACGATCGGGTTGCGGAGACCCTGCGGGAGGATGAGCAGAGATGGTCCAACAGGGGCTCGTATTGTCCACCGCGCGGGCGTTCCATCAGCCAGTCGATGTCGTCCACGATCTTCTTGGTGATGCGGTCGGCCACGCGCTCACTGGCTTCGGCGGCGTAGTAGTCCCAGATGTCATCGAGTCGCGCGGCGGCGTACTCGGAAACCTGAAGCCTCACTTCTTCTTGCGGGCTACGAGGCGGGCGCGGACTTGCGTTGTGCTCAACACACGGCCAGCGGCAAGGTCTTCTTCCGCCTTCAAGGCACGCGAAATGAGCTTGGCTTTCAGCAGAGCATTTTTCGAACCGCCGGTGAGAATGTCCTTCAGCACCTCGAGCAGGGAGGCATTCTTCTCCTTCGCGATGAGTTCGGAAAGTTCGGAGCGGAGTGAAAGGGTGCTCATGACAGGTGACTGTGCATCAAAAGTAAACCACGTAAGGATGTCCGCCCAAATCGCCGCCGGGTCTGTCCGCTGCATTTGAGCATGTGGCCGGAAGTAGCTTTGGGCCATGCGCACGCCGCTCACCGTCCTGCTGCCCATTCTGTTGTTCGCCGCCTGTTCGTCCGCACAGACCGATGATACACGCATACCGGCCAACGCGGATGCCCAGTCCTCGTCCACCACGATCTGCGGAGCGCTGTGGACCACCCGGAACCTCGATGTGGCCGCCTACCGCAACGGCGATCCCATTCCTCAGGTATCAGACCCCACTGCGTGGGTCAACCTGACGATCGGCGCGTGGTGCTGGTACAACAACGATTCGGCCACGTATCACCGGTACGGCAGGCTCTACAATTGGTATGCGGTGAACGATCCGCGTGGTCTGGCGCCGCAAGGCTGGCACGTGTTCACCGACGCGGAATGGGACGCGATGGAAACGTGCCTGGGTGAGGATTCCGTTGGTTACCGGATGCGGGCTGCGGGGAAATGGCCCGGCCCGGCCACGGCCATCGACAACAGCAGCGGGTTCTCCGGCTTGCCGAACGGGAAGCGTTCAGACGGCGGAGCCTTCAGCCATGCGGGAAGTGCGGCAGTATACTGGACCGCTGTAGAAGGCAGCGTGAGCGAGGCGTGGTGCGGTCGTTTGATCCATGATGAGAACCTCCGCGACCTTCCGGCCATGATCACTGGCGTAGGCTACACGAACAAGGCGGACGGTTACGCCGTGCGGTGCGTGAAGGATAGGTGAGCCTGCTCACGATCCCTCCACCTCACGCGTCCGGGATCTCGGGTTCCACCAGCTTCGCCAGTTGCTCCAGCGACTCCTGCCACCCGAGGTAGCACGCTTCCGCGGGGATCATGGCGGGATTCCTTCCTGCACCACGATCACCTCGGTACCCACGGAGACCTTTCGAAAGGTCCACGAGGTCTTCATTTCCCCGGGCAGCGCGGGGTCATCGAACACGTCGGTGGCCACGATCCGTTCGCCGGGGATCAGCTCCAGATAGTTCCCTCCGAAGGTGTGGCTTTTCCCACTGCTGAAGTTCGTGAAGGACATCTTGTAGGCGCCACCGACCCTGGCCTCCAAGTGGTGCACCGTGCAGGTGAAACCGTAGGGTGCAAGCCATTTGCAATTCGCCGCCGGGTCGAGCACCGCTTTGTAGATGCGTTCCGGAGGTGCCTTCAGCACGCGATGCAGACGGACCGTGCTGGTGTTGGCCTGTGGTTCATTCATAGCGGAGTGGGTTGAACCCGAAAATTAACCCCTGCGGATGGATCATGCTCCGCACGAAGGTGGAGCCGGTGGATGTCAGGACCGGAACGGACACAGGGGAGAATGACATCGAACAGTTCCGGGGCTGTTGTGGTTCCTACTTTCGCACCCGCAACGATCCTATCAACCCCCACGATGGCCAACGACACCCCCAACGGCGCGAAGCACGGCGCCACCCTCGAAGCCGCCAACGCCCCCACGAATGGAGCGGGCAAATGCCCTGTGATACACGGTGCCATGCGCAACCCCGTGGCCGGCCGCGGCACCGGTAACCGCGAATGGTGGCCCGAGCAATTGAACCTTGGCATCCTGCACCAGCATCAGTCGGTGTCCAACCCCATGGACCCGGGATTCAACTACGCCGAGGCGTTCAAGAAGCTCGACCTCAAGGCGGTGAAAGCTGACCTGACGAAGCTGATGACCGACTCCCAGGACTGGTGGCCGGCGGACTGGGGCCATTACGGCGGGCTGATGATCCGCCTGGCCTGGCACGCAGCGGGCACCTACCGCACGGCCGATGGTCGCGGTGGCGCCGGCACCGGCAACCAGCGTTTCGCGCCCCTGAACAGCTGGCCCGATAACGGCAACCTCGACAAGGCCCGCCGCCTCCTGTGGCCCGTGAAGAAGAAGTACGGCAACAGCCTTAGCTGGGCCGACCTGTTCGTGCTGGCCGGCAACGTGGCCCTGGAAAGCATGGGCTTCAAGACCTTCGGCTTCGGTGGCGGCCGCGCCGACATCTGGGCGCCGGAAGAGGACGTTTATTGGGGCGCCGAGGTGGAGTGGCTCGCCACGAGCGACAAGGCCAACAGCCGCTACAGCGGCGATCGTGAGCTGGAGAATCCCTTGGCCGCTGTACAGATGGGTCTCATCTATGTGAACCCGCAAGGACCGGACGGCAACCCCGATCCCGTCGCCAGCGGTCGCGATGTGCGTGAGACCTTCAAGCGCATGGCCATGAACGATGAAGAGACCGTGGCGCTGGTGGCTGGTGGTCACACCTTCGGCAAGGCACACGGCGCTGGCGATGCAGCCTTGGTGGGAGTTGAGCCTGAGGGGGCACCGATCGAGTCCCAAGGCTTCGGCTGGATCAGCAAGCACGGTAGCGGCAAGGCGGGTGATGCGATCACCAGCGGCATCGAAGGTGCCTGGAAGCCGAACCCCACGCAATGGGACAACGGCTACTTCGACATGCTCTTCGGCTACGAGTGGGAGCTGAGCAAGAGCCCCGCCGGCGCGCACCAGTGGGTGGCGAAGAACTGCAAGCCAGAGCACCTGATCCCCGACGCGCACGACAAGTCCAAAGAACATCCACCGATGATGACCACGGCGGATCTTTCGTTGCGTTTCGATCCCGCGTATGAGAAGATCAGCCGCCGCTTCCACCAGGACCCGCAGGCATTCGCCGATGCGTTCGCCCGCGCGTGGTTCAAGCTGACGCACCGCGACATGGGGCCGAAGAGCCTCTACCTCGGACCGGAAGTGCCGAAGGAGGAATTGATCTGGCAGGATCCGATCCCGGCGGGAACATCGCTCATCGACACTGATGTGGCGGCCTTGAAGAGCAAGATCTTCGCAAGCGGGTTGACCGTCAGCGAACTTGTTGCCACGGCCTGGGCTTCCGCTTCCACGTTCCGTGGCAGCGACAAGCGCGGCGGTGCCAACGGTGCGCGTATTCGCCTTGCCCCGCAGAAGTTCTGGGCCGCGAACGATCCGGCACAGCTCGGCAAGGTGCTCAGCGCGTTGGAGAAGATCCAGGGTGAGTTCAATGCAAGCGGGAAAAAGGTGTCGCTGGCCGATCTGATCGTACTGGGCGGTTCCGCGGCAATTGAGAAGGCGGCAAAGGACGCCGGACAGGCCATCTCCGTGCCTTTCCATTCTGGTCGCGGTGATGCCTCCCAGGAGCAGACCGATGTGGAAAGCTTCTCCGTGATGGAGCCCCAGGCCGATGGCTTCCGCAACTACCAGAAGAAGACGTACAGTGTTCCTGCCGAAGAGATGCTCCTCGACCGTGCGCAGCTGCTTACCCTGAGCGCGCCGGAGATGACGGTGCTGATCGGTGGTCTGCGTGTGCTGGGAGCGAACACGGGCGGCAGCAAGCACGGCGTGTTCACCGATCGCGTTGGCCAGCTTACCAACGACTTCTTCGTGAACCTGCTGGACATGGGCCACGCGTGGGCGCCGAAATCAGGTGAGGAGGGCATCTTCGGAAGTCATGATCGCAAGACCGGTGACCGCAAGTGGACCGGCACGCGTGTGGATCTGGTCTTCGGATCCAACTCGCAATTGCGCGCGATCGCTGAGGTGTACGCGCAGAACGATGCGAAGGAGAAGTTCGTGAAAGACTTCGTGAAGGCCTGGGTGAAAGTGATGGAGCTGGATCGCTTCGATCTGGCTTGACCGCAACGGATCATGAATGGTAGGAAAGTGGCCCGGAGACGGGCCACTTTCGCTTTCCGCCGGTTCCTGGCGAGGCTTTTGATCGCTTTGATTTCCGCTCGTTCCATGCTAACTTTAGGATGTCATGAACATGTCTTCGGGATCTGTGGACCTGGTGCTTCGGAAGGACGAGCACGTCACCATGCGTGTCGTTACGGCGGATGGCATGATGATGCAGCGTTGGACGGGTTATGTACCCAGCGCCACCTACCGCGAGATCATGGATGAGTCCATCGGTCATGCGACGCACTTCGGCTTGAAAAGGTGGTTCGCCGATCTGCGCGAAATGGGGGCCATTCTGCAGAACGATGAGAAATGGACGAAGGAGGATTGGTTCCCCCGGCTGGGAAGGACGCAGGTGGGGCGGATGGCCTTTTTGATGAGCTCCGACTATTTCAACCAGATGAGCGTTGATCGCATCATGTCCGTTGGGACGGCCGTGATGCCCTTGGATGTCGGGTACTTCGGCGATATGGAAGAAGCACGTTCCTGGCTGCTCAGCACCGAGCTGGCCACTGTTCCTGCCTGAACGTTGCAGTCGTTCTCCGAAGAACACACGTCCACTTCCCGCTTCGCGTACGGACCTTCGCTACATGCATCCCTGGCTTGCCCCGCTCCATGCAACTTTCAAACGCCACGCGAACGCCGAGCGCGCACCGGCCATGAGCGCGTACATGAAGGATCACTTCCCGTATTTCGGGATCATGACCACGGAGCGGCGTGAACTGATGAAGGAACACATCGCGATGCATGGCGCACCAGCGTTGGAGGAGCTGCCCGCGATCGCCCGTTCGGCGTTCGCTTTTCCGCAGCGTGAGATGCACCAGGTCGCGGTGGACCTGTTGATGGAACACGCGAAGAAGCTAACGCCCGATCATTTGCCGTTGCTGGAGGAGATCGATCACCACGAAGAGCTGGTGGGATAGCGTGGATGCCCTGGCCGTGCATGTGGTGGGCGTGATCCTGAAAAAGCACCCGAAGGAGATCGCGAAGTGGAACAAGCGTTGGATCACGAGCGATGACATGTGGTTGAACCGCACGGCCATCATCTTTCAGCTGACATGGAAAGCGGAAACCGACCGTGCATTGCTGTTTGCGAACATCGAGCGCCATGTCACGCACACGGACTTCTTCATCCGCAAGGCCATCGGGTGGTCGTTGCGGGCACTGGCGGAAACGGATCCCACTGCGGTAAAAGCCTTCGTGCGGTCGCACAAGCTTGCTCCGTTGAGCGAACGCGAGGCGTTGCGGAAGTTGACGTGAGCCCCCTGATTCCCTTGGAGGTTGAGGTTCCTTAGGGCCTTGGCTCAGCCTTGCTCGGCGGCATTGTTGCAGGTCTCATCGGAGACGCGTGCGTCGAGGGTGTGCAGGATCGCATCGAGCCGAGCGAAGTCCACGGGTTTTCTCAGGTGATCATTGAATCCGGCGTTGGCCGTGCGTTGCCGGTCCTCAGGAGCGTCATGACCGGTGATCGCCACGATGCACATGCTGTGTGGCAGGTCCCGGCGCATGATGCGGCAGGACTGTAACCCGTCCATGCCGGACATGCTGATATCCATCAGGACCAGGTGGGGCTTGAACATGCCAGCCTCCTTCACCGCGAGCGAACCGTTGAAGGCAACGCGGATCGCATGTCATTTCAGCTGTAGAATGGCCGCGAGGCTTCTGGCCGCATCCTGATTATCGTCCACTACAAGTATCCGCATGCAAACGTGTGATAGGACAGTTATTGAATGGCGATGGCCAGCAAGACGGGTGCCGGAATGAACATGCTTGAATACCTTCTATACGGAGATACGGTGCGCCGCGTTCACCTGATCCCTGATCGTAACCTCACCGGGGATGCTCCCGTATGATGAAACGATGATGGTCGCATTACCGCGACCGTAAACTTTCAAGGATATGGACGCCTCCCGCCTCATTCCCGCCCTAGTGCTGCTCTGTAGCAGCGAATGTGCGATCATATCCTGCGAAGCACAGGAACTCCAGGACGAGACCTTTACGTTGAACGGCGTGGTGAAGGACCGGGACAGTCACATGGTATTGGCCAAGACCACCATCATCGCCACCGATACATTGGAAAAAGGTGGGTCGGACCATTCCGTTCGCACACGCACCGACCAGCGGGGCAAATACAAGATGTCGTTGCCCTACGACCACGTGTACATGGTGGAATACTGGTCACAGGGGCACGTGGCCAAGCGTGTGATCGTGGACCTGATGAAGGTGAAGGAGAAAGAACGGGAGGGTGGTAACGCCTTGTCGCTGGAGATCACGCTCTTCCCCATGCTCCTTAACGTGGATTATTCCGCCTATAAGATCCCAGTGGCCATCTGCCGCTTCGACAAGCGCGAGAAGAAGTTCCTTTGGGATAATGAATACGCCCATGGCCGGGATATTGAGCTGGCCGAAGTGAAGAAGCAGCAAATGGCGGAACGCCGGTCTATGGCAGCGCCTCGTTAAGGTCTACGGCCGGATAGCGGCAGTAACAGCCCGGAGCCCATCTCTGCAGCTTTGTCGGCGTCCATCCCGGTTTCGTCATCTGCGATGATGTGTGGGCTGTTCCCCCTGTGGAACTTTGGGTCGCGATCAACGAACTGGCATCATGATCCACCTGGGGAATCTTACCATTATCGATGACAAGGAACCTGTCCTGATGGATTTGGGGTCACAGGACCTGGTGGAGTTGCTTGAGTTGCAACCTTCTGAGCGTCTCGGCCACATCATCGAACTGAACCGCACTGCGCGGTACCATAACCGGCTTGATGCATTCGCGTTGTTGGACCGGTTAACCGAGATGCACCTCCTACCAGGAGTCGGGTAGATCGGATTGAGGGTGGGGTCATGGTACTTGCCAGTTGTGGCCCTCCTCGAACGACGGATGATCATGCATTTGGTACGGGGCGGGGAGTGCAGTAACGAGGGACGCCCGCTGACCAGCGGGCGTTCCAAGGCACGGGTATCGGGCCAGGGTCACTTGCCCAACGCCAAGGCGAGGTAGGCCTGAAGCGTCGAGTTCTTCGAAGTGCCAAGAACGTATTGCGATGCGTTGTTATTCGCGATCTCGTTCAGCCCATGCTCATAACGCACGCCCACTTGGGCGAGGCCGATGTTGATGCCGAGGCCGCCCACCAATCCGTAGTCAAATCCGTTGAACCGGCTGTCCCGCGGATCCGTGCTCTGGCTGCCGAGGTCGCCGGTGCTGCGTGTCTCGGAGAGCACCATGTAAGCGAGGTAGGCTCCACCCTGCAGTTCGGCCACTTCGCCTAGGGGGATCACCACGAGCAGGGGCACGGTCACGTAATCCAGTTTGTAGGTGATCTGTTGATCGATCACGCCGTAGGATTTGTGCACCGAGTTCCCTTTCTGGTCATACAACGCTTCGATCTGGAAGCCGAGCGAGGAATTGGTGGCCACGCGACCGAACAGACCTACATGGAATCCGAAGCGGGCGTTCTGGTCGTTCACCTCCTTCACCCAGAGGTTGCTCCAGTTCACACCGCCTTTCACACCGAAAGCGCTCTGCATGCCTTTGGAGGCGGATTCAGGAGCAGCGGGTGCGGGTGCAGCGGCGGGCACTTCCTGGGCCATTATCGGGAGGGCGCCCAGGAACAATGCACTTGAAAGGGCGACCGCAATAAGGGTTGAGCCCTGGATCGCGGGGCGAAGGTTAGGTGATGTTTTCATGGTTGGTCTGGTTTCATTCTACAGTGTGCATGCCCTATGCCGAAGGTCCACTGAAGCGCACGAAGGCATTTTGTGCTTGCTGGGTGTGGGATCGGCGCCTCACATCGCCCACGAACGAGGACAATGCACCTCGGTCGCTCCACATGGACGGCATTGTAGGCCTGCTCCCTCATGCGGACCTGCTGGACTGGCGTGTGAAAAAGAACGACCTTCGCGGACCGTTTTTTGCGGGTAGTTCCTTGGGATCATCCACGTGTTACGAATGAAAAGAGCGATCATCGTCCATTTGCTCCTGGCGTTGGTATTGGGCGCCTGCGGGCAGACCACCTCTGTGCGCAGTGCTGTGCGTATCATGGCCACGGTGCAACCCGACGCACCGAGCATCACGTTGCACTGGCAGGCCTTTCCCGGCACCACCGGCTTCACCATATACCGACGCGCCGCAGGGGCCACCACCTGGGGCAACTCCATCGCCGCGCTGCCCGGAACCGTCCTGCAGTATCTGGATGCGACCGTGCAGACCGGTGTGGGCTACGAATACAAAGTGGTGCGCAATGCCGGTGGTTCGGGATATGGCTATGTGCGCTCGGGCATTGCCGTACCTCCGGCGGAAGTGCGTGGAAAGCTCATCCTGCTGGTCGAAAGCGCCGTAGCCTCCGCCTTGCCCACCGAATTGGAACAGCTGCGCGAACGACCTGAACGGCGACGGCTGGCTGGTGATCCAGCACACCATCGATGTCAACGCCACACCCACCAGTGTCCACACCCTCGTAGCGGCCGACTTCAATGCGGCACCATCGCAAGTGAAGGCGGTGTACATCCTGGGCCATGTGCCGGTGCCGTACAGTGGTAACATGGCACCGGACGGGCATGGATACCACCAAGGCGCCTGGGCCTGTGATGGCTACTACGGTGACATCAACGGTACGTGGACGGATGCGAGCGTGAATAACGCAGGGTCAAGCTTCCAATGGAACCACAACGTCCCGGGCGACGGCAAATTCGACCAGAATGACCTGCCCACCGCGTTGGAACTGCAAGTGGGCCGGGTGGATCTGTCGCGTCTCGATGTCTTTTCAGAAAGCGAAGCGCAATTGCTTGGAGCATACTTGAGCAAGGCCCACGCATGGAAGACGGCGCAGTTCACCGTGCCGCGAACGGCTGCTGTGTGGGATAACCTGACCTGGGTGGGGAATCCGCTGGCCTGTTCGGGCTACATGAGCGCCGCACCCTGCGTAGGCATCGATTCACTGACGGACCTGGATCCGGCGCAGGCCCAATTCTCCCAGCACTACCTCAGCACCAACGACCTGTTCACCTTCCAGGCCAGTACCGGATTGCAGGGAGCCGGGGCGAACGGGGCCACTTTCCCCGGCACGGAGAACGGGCTGTCCAGCCAGCAGTTGGTGGGCTGCACCACCGGAGGCGTGTTCAACATGGCCATCGGGAGCTACTTCGGCGATTGGGACAATCCGGACAACTTCCTGCGTGCCGAACTGGCCAAGGGCAACTGCCTGGCGCACATGTGGAGCGGCATGCCGAACTGGTTCCTGCATCCCATGGCCATGGGCGAACCCATCGGATACTGCGCCTTGCGCACCATGAACAACACCAACCAGGACTACAGCCTGCTGAACGGCGGCTGGCAGGGCCAGTCCATGGGCCAGGCGCACATGGGCCTCATGGGCGATCCATCCGTGCGGATGCAGTACGTGGCCCCGCCAACGGACCTGGTGGCCACCAACGATCAATGGTATGCGAGCTTCTCCTGGGCTGCTTCCCCCGAAGCCGTGGAGGGTTATCACATCTACCGGATCGATGATGCGAGCGGCAGCATCACGCGAATTACCGAAGAACCGGTAGTTAGCACGTCGTTCACATCCACGCAGCAGTTCATTCCCGGGGCGCGGTACATGGTGCGTGCCTTGAAGCTGGTGACCACGCCGTCCGGGTCATACTACGACCTGTCGCTCGGTGCCCTGGCCGTTGCGCAAGGTGCGTTGGTGGAGGATTGCCTGGGAATGCTCGGTGGTGCCGCGATCCCCGGCGCAGCTTGCGACGATGGGAATCCGTTGACCACGGACGAGATCTTCAACAACAACTGCGTGTGTTACAGCCCCACCGTGGGTGTGCCGGAGGAGTCGCCGACGGCGATCGCGGCCTGGCCTTCACCCGCGAATGACGTGTTGTATGTGACAACACAAGCTGCCAAAGGTGCACTCGTCGTGCGCACGTTGGCCGGTGCCGAGGTGATGCGCGCGATGATCACTCGAGGTCGGCACCGCCTTGATACCCGCCCACTTGCAGCAGGCACCTACCTGTTGGAGCAGGATGCGGAAGGGGTGAAGGCCGTGCTGCGCTTCGTGGTGCAGCACTGACCATTTGTTCTGGCCCTGGGCGCAGAACCCAGCGGTACAGGTCAGTACTTCTCCTTGTGGAACTTCCGCTTCGGGCGCTCGCTGTAGCCGTTGTTCGCCCGGTCGCCGGGAGCGCTGGTGTTGCGGGGCGGAGCGCTGGTGCCACCGTTGCCCTCGTCCACGCGGATCTTGCGTCCCTTGTAGTTCGCCCCCTTGAAGTGACCCAGCACCTCGTCGAAATGACCCGTTTCGATGTCCACGAACGAGTACATGTCCTTCAGCATGATCTTGCCGATGTGCTGGTTGGTGAGTCCCGTGATGCCGCATAGGTAGCCGAGCATCTTGCCCTTGTCGAAGCCATCGGCGGTGCCGAGGTTGATGAACATCGAGCGCATCTGGCCGCCACCGCCCTCGCGGTTGTATTCGGTCTTTTCGCGGACGCGAGCGTTGGGGTTGTGGTCCTTGCGGGCCAGGTCCACGTTCAGGTCGCGTGCATCGCGGTACTGCTCGAGGAAACGGTTGAACTCCAGGGACACCACGCGCTTGATCAGCTCATCGCGATCGAAGTTGGCGAGGTCGAGCTGCACAGCGTCCATGAAGCGGGCGATGCCGTCCTCATCCACCTCCACCTCCTTGATCTTGTGTATCAGCGTGAGCAGTTGGCGCTCGCAGATCTCCGCACCGCCGGGCACGCGTGTGAACGCAAAGTGTGACTTCAGCTGGCGCTCGAGGTTGCGGATCTTGTGCACGTCCTTGCTGCCGATGATGCTGAGCGAGATGCCGGTCTTGCCTGCGCGACCCGTGCGGCCGCTGCGGTGCGTGTAGCTCTCCACTTCACCGGGCAGGTCGAAGTGGATCACGTGGCTCACATTGCTCACATCAATACCGCGTGCGGCCACGTCCGTGGCGATGAGCATCTGCAGGCTCTTGCTGCGGTAACGCTCCATCACGCGGTCGCGCTGTTGCTGGCTGAGGTCGCCGTGGATGGCATCGGCATTGTACCCGTCGCGCGTGAGGTTCTCGGCGAGTTCCTGCGTGTCCTGCTTGGTGCGGCAGAAGACGATGGCGAAGAGGTCGGGCTCGGCATCCACGAAGCGTTTCAGCGCGAGGTAGCGGTCGCGCATCATCACCACGGCGTACCTGTGCTGGATGGCGTCGGCGGTGGTATTGCTGCGGCCCACGCTCAGCTCATCGAACGCGCGCATGTAGTTCTTCGCGATGCGCCGCACGTCGTTGTTCATGGTCGCACTGAACAGCCAGGTGCTCTTTTCCTGCGGGGTCTTTTCGAGGATCGTTGTGAGGTCCTCCTGGAAGCCCATGTTCAGCATCTCGTCGGCCTCGTCGAGCACCACCACTTTCACCTGGCCCAGGTCGATGGCCTGGCGGTCGATGAGGTCGATGAGGCGGCCGGGGGTGGCGATCACCACATTGGCACCGCGCTGGATGCCGCGCATCTGCTCGCGGATGTTGGCGCCGCCGTATACGGGCACGCACTTCACGCCTGGGAGGTGCTTGCTGAAGTTCTCGAAGTCACGGGTGATCTGCACGCAGAGCTCGCGGGTGGGAGCGAGCACCAGGGCCTGCACGGCGCGCTGGGCGGGATCCACCTTGTGCAGCAGGGGAATGCCGAAGGCGGCGGTCTTGCCGGTGCCGGTCTGCGCCAGGGACACCACGTCCTTCTCGCTGGTGAGCAGGTGCGGGATGGACTTTTCCTGAACAGGTGTCGGGTTTTCGAACCCAAGGTCGGCAAGGGCGCTGACGGATCTCGGGCCGGATACCGAGTTCGGAGAAGGTGGACATGGCGTGGAGAATGACCCCTGCCGATACAAGGGTCTCGGCTTAGGGATCGCGAAGGTAACCTATTGGGCAGCAGGGTGGGAGGTTCCAACGCCATGCTGGCCTTGTGGCGGCTACTTTCGCGCCCGTTATTCCGCTGGGAACGATGCGTACCATCCTCATCCTCATGATCGTATGGCTTTTGCTTCGGGCCTGGATGCGCAGCAAACAGCCGCCTTCCGGTCCGCCCAAGGGCACCCAATGGAGCCCACCGGACCAACGGACCAAGGGAGAGGTGCGCATTGAACGCGCCGGAGAGGCCCGGCCAGGGCAGCGCCCGGGTGCGGTGGAGGATGCCGATTTTGAAGAGATCAAGTAAGACACAGCAGCACATGAACGCCATCAACTGGAAGAAGCTCCTGCCCGCAGGCGCGGCCGTCGTCCTTTTCGTCATCCTTGCGCTGGCCTATTTCAGCCCGGTGCTGGAGGGCAAGCACCTGGTACAAGGCGACATCCGCAACTTCCTGGGCATGTCGCGCGATGTGGTGGAGCACCGCGAAGCGTACGGCGAGGAACCCCTTTGGGCCGAAAGCATGTTCAGCGGCATGCCGGCCTACCAGATCAGTGTGAAATGGAGCGGCAGTGCGCTGTCGGCGGTGGACAAGTTGTTCCATGGCTTCCTGCCGTTGCCGGCGGGATTCCTCTTCCTGTACCTCATCGGCATGTACATCCTGCTGATGTGCCTGCGGGTGGATCCCTGGCTGGCGATCGTGGGCGCCGTGGCCTTTGCGTTCAGCAGCTACTTCTTCGTGATCCTCGAGGCCGGTCACACCAGCAAGGCCAACGCCATCGGATACATGCCGGCCGTCCTGGGCGGGTTATTCGTGCTGTTGCGCGGGAACAAGTGGCTGGGAGCGGCGCTCTTCGCATTGTTCCTGTCGCTCCTGATCCACATGAACCACGTGCAGGTGGCGTATTACCTGGGCATGGTCCTGGTGCTGTTCGGCCTGGCCGAGGCCTGGCGCGCGGTGCGCGAAAAGCACCTCGGCGACTTTGCGACCCGGGCAGCGCTCGCCGTGGTCGGCGTCGCCTTCGCCCTGCTGTCCAACACCGGTCTGCTTTGGAGCACCTACGAATACGGCAAGTTCACCACCCGCGGTCCCAGCGAGCTCACCATCAACCCTGACGGTTCCAGCGCCCAGGAGAACCGGACCTCGGGCCTCGACCGGGATTATGTGACGCAGTGGAGCTACGGAAAGCAGGAGAGCTTGTCGCTGCTGATACCCGATGCGAAAGGCGGTGCGAGCGGTTCGCTGATCAGGACGCAGGAGGAATTGCAGGCCATTGAGGACCCGGCCTTCCGCAAGGAGGTGACCAAGAAATACCAGGAAGGTGGTTACGTGAACAGCTATTGGGGCGACCAGAGCTTCACGAGCGGACCGGTGTACGTGGGCGCCATCGTGCTCCTGCTCATGCTGCTCATGCTGGCACGTGCCGAGGGGATGGCCCGCTGGTGGGTGCTCGGTGCGATCCCGCTCACCGCCGTGATGCTGATGATCACACAGCCGATGCTGTCCGGTGCACTGCTGCTGGCCTACTTGATAGCGGGTATATTCCTCTGGGCGGACACGCTGGCCTACGCGCTCTTCGCGTCCTTCCTGCTCACACTGATGCTGAGCTGGGGACAGAACTACATGCCGCTCACGGACTTCTTCCTGGACCATGTGCCCGGCTACGACAAGTTCCGTGCGGTCACCATCATCCTCGTGATCGTTGAGCTGGCTGCACCGGTGCTCGCCGTGTTGTACCTGGATCGCGTGCTGCGCGAAGGCAAATGGGACAAGGTGATGGAGCGCCGCTTCCTCATCCCCGCCGGTGCACTGGCGCTGCTGCTGCTCGCCTTCGCGATCATGCCGGCCACCTTCGTCGACTTCTTCAGCGACACGGAAAAAGGCGAACTGGCGACCGGCTCGCAGACCTACGTTGACGGCCTGAGGTCCGCAAGGATCGGGGTGTTCACGGCGGATGCATGGCGCAGCCTCGGCTTCGTGGTGCTGGCGGCGGGTGCGCTCTTCGTCTTCGGTCGCGGGCTCATCGGGCGCTGGGTGCTGCTCGCCGCATTGGGCCTGCTGATGCTGGTGGACCTATGGAGCGTTGACAAGCGCTACCTGAACAACGAGATGGACCGCGGTCGCTACCTCAGCTGGGAGGACGCTTCGCAGAGCCGCCTGCCGTTCAAGCCGCAGCCGGCGGACCTCTCCATCCTGCAGTCCGAGCAGAACGCGGCCACCGAGGCCGACCTGGCGGAGGCCCTGAACCGCCTGCGTGCCGCGAAACAGGCCGATGGCTCCCTGGGTCTTACGGTGACCAAGGACGAGGAGATGGTGAACCGCTTCGGCAGCCTTCGCCGAACTACCCACTATCGGGTACTTACGCTGCAGAACCCCTTCAACGATTCACGCGTGAGCTACTTCCACAAGAGCCTCGGTGGCTACCACGGCGCCAAGCTCAAGCGTTACCAGGAGCTCATCGAGTTCCACATCAACAAGGAGATGCAGGAGGTGGTGGCCGGTCTGCAAGGGGCGCAACGCTCGGCTCCATCGGACAGCGCATTCGCCGGTCAGGGCGTGCTGAACATGCTGAACATGAAATACCTCATCTATGCGAACGACAAGGCTCCGCTGCGGAATGCACACGCCTTGGGCGCGGGATGGTTCGTGGATGAGGCGCGCGTGGTGAAGAACGCGGACGAGGAGATCACCGCATTGGGCACCATCGACCCCAGGCGCACAGCGTTGGTGGATGAGCGCTTCACCCAGCAGATCGACGTGAAGGCCGCACACGCGGACAGCACCGCCACGGTGTCGCTGAAGAGCTTCCGCAACAACGAAATGGTGTACAACGTGCGCAGCGCGAATGGCGGTGTGGTGGTGTTCAGCGAGATCTGGTACGGCCCCGATTGGCAGGCGGAGATCGACGGAGCGCCTGCGCCGCACGGCCGTGTGAACTACGTATTGCGCGGCATGAACGTGCCGGCGGGCGAACACACGGTCCGCTTCCACATCGTGAGCAAGCCGTTCATCACGGGTGGACGCATCGCGTCGATCAGCTCGTGGGCGCTGCTCCTGCTGGTATTGTTGACCATCGGCATGGTCCTGCGCGGTGGTGCGATGAACGAGCCTGTTACGAAATGATGTTCGGGCCCGATCCCATGACCGGTGCCACACTTCATCTTTCGCGGTTCATTGCCACGGTCGGCCTCTCGGCAGGCAGTTCTGCGGTTCACATCAGCCTTGAGCCATGAAGCGCGTGCTGATCATCACCTACTACTGGCCGCCCAATGGTGGTGCGGGAGTCCAGCGTTGGCTGAAGATGGCGAAGTACCTGCCGCAGCATGGCTGGCAGCCGGTGATCTACACACCGAGCGACCCGGAGGTCATCACCGCCGATCCAGGGCTTGAGCAGGAGATACCGGCATTGGTCGAGGTCATCAAACGGCCGATCATCGAGCCGTACACACTGTACAAGCGCCTTACCGGGCGCAGGAAGGATGACAAGGTGCATCTGGGTTTCCTGAAGGAGGAAGGGAAGAAGAGCTGGCGGGAGGAACTGGCGGTCTGGATCCGCGGCAACATGTTCGTGCCGGATGCACGTGTGTGGTGGGTGCACCCTTCGGTGAAGTTCCTTGAAGGGTACCTGCGCGATCATCCCGTGGATGCGATCGTGAGCACAGGCCCGCCGCACAGCATGCACCTCATTGCATTGGGTCTGAAGAAGAAGTTCCCGCAGCTGCGTTGGATCGCCGACTGGCGCGATCCATGGACGAACATCGACTTCTACGATCAGCTCAAGCTCACCGCCTGGGCCGATCGCAAACATCATCGGCTGGAAAAGGAGGTGATCACCCACGCCGACGTCAATGTGGTGGTCGGCTGGACCATGGCCGAGGAACTGAAGGCCCTGGATCAGGCCGGACCGAGGTGATCACCAACGGATACGACCCGACCGATGTGCCGTTCCCTCTTGAACCTGTGGATGACGCGTTCAGCCTTGTGCATGTGGGCAGCATGACGGCCACGCGCGATGTGCCCGGTCTCTGGAAGGCGCTCGCCGAGCTCTGCCGCACGGACGATGCGTTCGCTCAGAAGCTCACGCTGCGGTTCGTTGGCCCTGTTGATCAGGCGGTGTTCGCGAGCATTCAGGCGGCGGGACTTTCCGCGAAGGTGGAACGTATCGGCAACGTTGATCATGCACAGGCGATGCGTGAGATGCAACGTGCACGCGTGTTGTTGCTCAGCGTGAACGATACTGCGAACGCGAAAGGCGTGCTCACGAGCAAGCTGTTCGAGTACATGTCCGTGGGCCGCCCGATCCTGGCCGTGGGTCCGAAGGATGGTGATGTGGCAAGGGTGCTGAAGGCCCCGCATGTACTGGTGGATCGGGGGACCATCGATCCGCGCAACGTCCGTGCACTGTTCGATCTCCCGGATCACGTGCGATCCGAGGCCTTGGCCTATGCACGCCCTGCGGTGGCGCAGCGGATGGCGGGGGTGCTCTCCGTCTGATCCATGCACATGACCGCCCCCACGAGCGAGGTCCATTAGCTTGCACACCGTGGGATCGCTCGCACGTCAATCATCCTGGATCACGGTGCTGACATCGGGGGGCATGGCGTTGGGGTTCGTCAACATGGCCCTGCTCTATCCGAAGGTGTTGCCTGCGGCCGAGTTCGGCCTTACCCGATTAGTGGTATCGGTGGCCCTGGTGGCCGCCCAGTTCGCGCAAGTGGGCCTCGAGTCCATGGTGATCCGCTTCTTCCCTTACCTCCGGGACCGGTCGCATCGCCATGGGGGACTTTTTCGCATCGCCCTGCTGGTGGCGACCGGTGGTGCCGTGCTGGCCATGGCGGTGCTCTACCTCTTTCACGATCGGTTCGCGCAGTGGTTCAACGACAGCGAAGGGCTTTACGGCCGCTATGGGTTGGTGGTATTGCCCTGGTCCTGGCCGAGGTGCATTTTCTCGTTCTCCGCGGATCAGTCGGTCCGTGGGCCGGAGCATCGCGCCGGTGTTCCTGCGCGAGTTCCTGGTGCGCCTGTTGCAGACCGCGTTGATCGTGATGCACATGTTCACGCCATGGCCGTTCGGGTGGTTCCTTGCGGCCTTCGCCGGCACCTTCGTGCTCACCACGCTGCTGATGTTCCTGGACCTCTGGCGGGCCGGCAAACTCGGTCTTTCAGCGGCGAACGTACAGGTGCCGCGCCGGTTGGCGAACCACATGGCGCGCTACGCGTTGTTCGGCCTGGGGGTGGGCGTGGCCGGTGTGGCCACCGGGAACGTGGACCAGATGATGCTGGCAGCGATGCTGCCCAACGGCTTGAACTACGTGGCTTACTACGCCGTGGCCCTGTTCCTGGCCAGCGTGAATCACGGTCCCCGCTCGTGCCTTGGTGATGCCCGCACTGCCTGTGCTCGCAGAGGCTTGGCGAAAGCGCGATCACGAACGCATCGGCTCGGTCTATGCACGGTCCACCATGCTGCTCCTGGTCATGGGTCTGTACGTGATGCTCTGCGTGATACTGAACATGAATGAACTGTTCGCGTTGTTGAAGCCCGAATACGCGGCCGGTCGCCCCGTGCTGGTATTGTTGGGCTTTACGAATATCGTGGCGCTCGCCGGCGGGCTGAGCGGTAGCATCATCGGCACCTCACGGAACTATGTGTTCGACGCCAGCTCAAGTGTATTGTACTTCGGGCTGAACGTCCTGTTCGACTTCCTCTTCATCAAATGGATGGGCATGGTGGGCGTGGCCTGGAGCTCATTGCTCGCGATGCTGATCGTAACGGCTTGGCGGGTGGGCTATTTGCGCAGGCGTCATGACCTCTGGCCATACGAATTGCGGGCCGTGCTCTTGCTCGTTGGGATCTCGCTGCTGAGCTGTTGGACCTGGTGGATTCCTTCGACCGGCGTGGTGGTGATCGATGCAGGTCTGAGGTGCATTGCGATCTCGGCAACGTTCTGGCCCTTGGTGGGCCGCGCTGGCCTGGCGCCGGAGCTGTTGGCCCAGTTGGACAAGGTGCGGCGCCGGTTCCTTTAACCGCGCTGAACGGCGGGCGTGGTCGACAGGTGCCGCTGCCATCGCCACGCATCCTGCAACGCATCGGCCAGCGAATACGTGCAGGTCCAGTTCAGTACGCGCGCGCTCTTTGACGTTTCCGCATGGATGCTCGCGACGTCTCCGGCCCGGCGAGGACCGATGGTGAAGGGAACGTCCACGCCGGTCACTTCCTTGAACGTGCGGACGATCTCCATCACGCTCACCGCCCGCCCTGTGCCGAGGTTGATCACCTCACAGGAGTCAAGTTGTCTCGCGGCCAGTAGGTCCAAGGCCTTCACATGCGCCATGGCAAGGTCCACCACATGGATGAAGTCCCGCTGGCAGGTGCCATCGGGCGTATCATAGTCGTTGCCGTAGATCGTAAGCGATCGGCGTTCACCGGCAGCTGTCTGCACCACGTACGGTACCAGGTTGTTGGGAACGCCCACGGGCAATTCGCCGATCAGGCCGCTCGGGTGCGCACCGATCGGGTTGAAGTAGCGCAGGAGCACCACGTTCAATGTGGCATCGCTGCCTTTCGCATCGCGCAGCAATTGTTCGCACACCACCTTGGTGTAGCCATAGGGTGAATTCGCCTTGCCGGCCGCCGCTTCCTCCGTCACGGGCAGTACCGTGGCCTGCCCGTAGACCGCGCAACTGGACGAGAACACGATGCGGTGAAGATCATGGCGTGCAGCAGCACGGAGCAGGGTGATGAGCGAACCGATGTTGTTCTCGTAGTAGTCGAGCGGTCGATCGACACTTCCATTCACGGACTTGTACGCGGCGAAGTGGATGGCCCCGAAGAAGGGCCCTTCTGCGGTGAACACACGTTCCATGGCGTCGGGATCACAACAATCGGCACGATGGATGATGGGTGCCACACCTGTGATCTCCTGAAGTCCTTGCAGGATGCGCTCGGCGGAATTGCGCAGGTCATCCATGATCACCGGCGTGTACCCGGCGCCAATGAGCTCCACGCAGGTGTGGCTCCCGATGAACCCGGCGCCACCGGTGACAAGGACCTTCTTCATGCGATGCAAAGAAAGGCGAGTTGGGTGGTCCGGGGCATCAGCCGACGGAGGCCAGCACGGCGAACAGCGCTTTCGTACGTCGGTCCATGGGGAATGCGCTCAGTATCCGCTCGCGGGAACCTTGCGAACGCAGCGCCCGATCGGCAGGGCTCAAGGAAAGAAGCTCGCGGCAGGCCTGGCTGCCCAGTTCAGCATCGCGCTTGTGAAGCACCCGCCCGTGTTCCGCGATGATCGACGGCATGGAAGCCACATGGCTCACCAGCGGAATGCACCCACAGAGCATGGCCTCGCACAGTGCATTGGGCATGCCTTCCGACAGGGAGAGCTGCACGTAGAAGGCAGTTCGCCGGTACAGGTCGCGCAGCTGATCGGGGGCCACGCGGCCGATGAAGGTCACGTTCGCTGGAGCAAGGCCATAGGCGTCGGAATCGGCGAGCCCCACGATCTGGAAGTGTGCCTTCGGTGTGCATTCTGCGATCTGCAGCAGGAGATCGACGCCTTTGAGCAAGTGCACCCGGTTGTTGGGTGCTGCGGGCCCGGCCACGCACAGGAAGCGTTCGGGAGATCGGGTGGTGGTCTCCTCCGGACACCAGTACTGGCCGTCGAATCCGTAGGGAATTTCGTTCCACGGCGTGCTCAAGCCCGGTGCGAAGGCGGAAATGCCTTGCTCCCGCGGCACGATGTCGGCGTAGTCGCTGGATCGTGACATGAGCGATGCGTGCACGGGGAGCAGGCGTGTGGCCTTTCGCGCTGCGAAGCGGGTGGCCCAGCCCATCAGCTTGCGCGCGTGGTTCCCGTACCCGATCGCGGGAATGCTCGCGCAGTCGCTACCGGCGAGAATGATGAAGCATCTGCGCGCCAGGAGCGCAGGGAACACGGCGTGGTACCCGCTGAAATGGCAGATCGCATCACGCTGCCACGCCTTGTTCGCCAGCAACCAGATCAGCTGTTGCAGAAGCCGGATCGGGAGCATCAGGTCCGCTCCTGTGTTCAGTTCATGCTGCCGGACAGTGTAGCGGGCGGAAAGCGCATGAACGTCGCGATCGATGAAGGTGGACCGCTTGGGGAAGCAGTACAGGAGGATAGGGCGGCCCCGACCGATCGCCAACCTTTGCTCTGACATGTCAAGGCATCCGAGACCTCAATTCAGCCCAACGCAACGCCCATTTGCTCTTGCGATCAAGGCGATCTATGCTGAACGCGGGCCTGAGCACGATTGAATGATACTCCGTATGTGTGAATTGCAGACTGTAAGAGGAGAACGCGACAAGGGCGAATCCAGCTGTATACACCGTACTGATCAACCTATCAATATGGACCGGCTGATCAATCACCTGCAAGACTTTGGCATCATGGAGGTGCAGGTGCTCAAGTAGTTGCGCACAGGGTACATTAATAGGATCTTCCCGTCAGGTGCCATGTATTTAGCAATGGTCCCGAACAATTTTGGATGCTGGTCAAGCGGAATATGTTCGATGACATCCGGAAGGACCACGAAGTCGAACAATCCTTCATGTTGAAAGTCACTCATGTCGCTGACCATGAAGCGCACGTTCGGCCTGTGTGTAAGGTTGCGTTTCGCGAATTCGACACTTTTTGGGCTGATGTCCAGCGCGAGGATCAGGCCAGAGCTATTATGATGGGCAAGTAGCGATGTCACTGTGCCAATGCCGCAGCCGATCTCCAGCACGCGCATTCCATCGCGATATCCGGCGGTCTTCGCTGCGCGCATTATTGTGCGGTGACGGATGTTGATGCCGTGATCCATTTGAATCTCGGAAAATCCATCGTACCAATCACTTACCGAGGTGCCGTTCTCGATGGAATCCGCTTGATGTGGAGTGCTCCCATCATTGTTCACGGCTTCATTCCGATTCATCTTGGAGCAAAGTTAATCAATGTGCCGTGATCACTGTTGGATGTGATCACGGGGCACCACGGGGTACTCACTATAGCTTGCATGGAATAGGCGTTACATCGTTCATCACGGACATATTACCTTGGCACGCGTGCCGTCATCGCTAAATACCTATAGCACCTTCGCTCTTTGCGCTGGCCATATGTTCCTGAATGTGGCGATGGCACAGTCTTTTCTCCGGACCAATGGGTTACCGGACCGACAGGAGCATGGTCTCGTTTTGCACCGTTCGGCTTCGGGTGCTATCTTCTTAGGTGGGAATGTGGGCGATAGCGCACTAGTTCTGCGTATTGATGTCACTGGACAGGTGATCTGGTCTCGCGCATTCAGGATACCAGGCCAGTTAACCTGATATGGTGTTTCAGTTCTCAGATGCGCCTGATGGTACGATCATCGGCTGCGGCAATGGGGTCTCATCAACGGGGCAACCACGCGAAGCCTTCCATTTCAAGTTCAGTGAGGACGGGGTTTTCCAGTGGATCCGGCACTGGAACGACCCTGCTGTATATAACCGCGCCATCTTCGGGAACGGCAGGGATGATTTGCTCCTGTTGAGCTGCTACTATGAGAGCGGTAATGGCACGACATGGACGGACTACTTTCAATCCATTGTCGAAACATCGACAGGCATGGCTACCTGGATCGGAACGTCAGGATCTTTATAGTTCTGTGCCATATGTGGATGATGCCACATCCGCTCTGAGACATGATGGGGCCTACTTTGCGACAGGTCGCATTTACACGAATGGTTCTTCTGTCTCAACCTGCCGCGTGAACCTGACAATGATCGATTCTCAAGGCCAGCATTTATGGACCCGCTACCTGCTGTACCCTAATAATGTGGATCGCCGCATGTACGGGACTGATATCATCAGCAACGATGATTCATTGATGATAGCTTATTACGGCAACATCAACGGTTCTAGCGGGGTTTATACGATCGGACTCATACGGTTGGACACCGATGGGAATATCGCGTGGGCAAAGGACTACGACGTTGTTGGCAAGCTCGAGCGAGCTTTCGACCAAGGTGCTCGCTACATCATTTGGATATGTTGTGGCAGGCCGCACGACAGCGGCCGAATTTCAACATGCTTTCCTTTTAGCGGTCTCCCCTGCAGGCGAGGTTCTTTGGTCACGGGTATATGGCCAGGCTGGCACTATGCACGTGGCGCCACATACATACCTCAAGAATCTGATCGAATTGGATGATGGCTTCATGTTCACATTGGCTGATAGGAACGGGTCCGACGATGATATACTTCTCGCGCGCACCGATGTCAATGGCATGATCTCCTGCGGTGATGTGGCTGATATCGAGGTCGTGACCACTGAACTGCCCGAGTTGACCTTTGACACTCCCACGATGCCTCTGCCACTTTCAATCGCGCTGAATGACGACGCCTCGGTTGTTCGCCAATCCTTCTTGGCTGAGGAGTGCGATATAGCACTTGATCTGTGGCCGGATACTGCTATATGTGGTTCCTTGACCTTGTACGCCTCAGTACCAGGTGCACATTACATATGGCAGGACGGATCGACGAATGACTCACTTGTGGTTGTGACCCCTGGCTTATACTGGGCAACAGCAACAGTGGATTGCTGTTCACGCACTGATAGCATTACGGTGTACAACGTGTCAGAGCCTCTGAATGATCGGTTTGCATTTGTTCCTAACGTGTTCACACCAAATGCTGACGGATGGAACGACGAATTCACCATATCAGGAATCGATTCTGACCACTGCGAATTCTCGGTATTTGACCGATGGGGTGAACGCATCTTTCATAGTACCGATCCGGAAATGGATTGGGATGGCTTCTATAAAGGCAGGCCTATACCGGATGGCACCTACTTCTACTTATTACAATATCTTCATCAATGTGATGGACGTGTGGTCCATAGTTCGGGTCACATAACGCTGTTGCGGTAAGTCACTCCCGCACCCACGTCTGTGTCCGATAGAAGAAGGCCACGTACCCGCGCACCTTCAACTTGCCATCCTCCAGCCACAGTTTGCATTCGTACACGCTGCCGTTCTTGGGGTCAAGGATCGTGCCGTCAACCCATTCCTCCCCGATCCTTCACCATGTTGCGGATGATCTCCATGCCGATCACCTTTTTCCGGTAGCGGTCGTCCTTGGGATCGCACTCCTTGCACACCGGATCCTGTTCCTCGTGGGGCTCGCGGAACAGTTGGATCGACGTGGCCGAACAACCGCCCTCCGCGTTCGGTGATCTCCACCACGCTTTTCTTTTTACCCGTTTCATCATCGATGGAGGTCCATCGGCCGGTGATGCCCTGGCCGTGAAGCAAGGCGGTGAACAACAGGGCGATCAGTAGCAGTGGCGCACGCATGATCAGAACGAACGATTGATGCCCACCACGTAGCGGAACGCGAGATGCTCCGTCTGACCTGCGGGCAGGTTGCTGAGGAAGAGCGGCATATCGAACCGGATGGTGAGCGGCTTGATGTCCACCAAAGGTCCGAATTTCTTGATCGTGAGCGCAACGCCTGCTCCGGCGTCGGAGCGGGGTGATGCCAGGCGTAATTGTGTTGACCCCGCGTCCGTGGTCATGCGGTAGCCCATGCTGCCGATATCGCCGAAGAGATAGGCATCGATGTGGAGCCACCGGCGCGTGGCCTTGGGCCGGAAACGCAACAGCCCGTCGATGTCCAATTCCGCGTTGAGCGCAGCGCCGGTGTTGCCGACGTAGGTGAGGATCACATCACCGTTGGCGTTGATCTCGGGTGCCAGGTAACCGGCATAACCACGGACACCTAGGCCACCGCCCTGGTGGAAATGGTTCACATCCGTACCCATGCCGGCCCAGTCGTAGGGTATGAAGCCAACGCTGCGGGTGTACTTGTTCTCCACCATCTCCTCCGGTGCGGCACCGGCGAGGAAGAGGTCCGTCTCGGGATGCCCGGTGGCCGTGCTGGTGCCGATACTGTGCGATCAGGCAGCGGGTGCGCAGTTCGAAACGACCGAGTCCCATTCTGTCGATGGACATCACGCGCAGGTTCGAGTCCGCGGCGGTGGAACCTGACGCCGGCATGCGCAGGCGCACAAGTACATCACCGTCGCCACACGTCCCTTATCGTATCGGTGTTGCAGCGTAAGGTCCGACGTTCCGTTCAAGGCGTTCAACGTCCACAGCTCCGGGTAGATCAGGTAGGACAGGTCCGTGCTGTCGCGCCGGAGCATGTACGCGCACGTCCATGGTCAGGGTGGTGCGTGTGTCACGGATGTTCCAGTTGAAGGCGGCCGCATAGCGCTCCAGTCCATCCAGTACGCGGGCCTCAACACGCACGCTGGAGCCATGCAACAGTTTTTCCGTGCCGTTCTCGTAACGAAGGTTGAAGCTGAGCGGGTCATAGCCCACGCGGGGAGTACCTTCTCTCAGGTATTGGCCCATGCCCGTGTTCACCCAGGCGGAGAACCAGAGCTTGTGCTTGTAGCGCATCCAGTCGCTGTGGAAGTGCACGCCCACCTTGGCCCCATCGCGTCCGTTCCACCAGACATCGGGCCGCACGAAGCCTTCGTACGCGCGCCGGTCCGGGCGGTTCGGCATGTGATGGTCGAAGGTGGTCTCCACGGTCCGGCGCAGGCTGTTGTTCGGCTGGTACGCATCCGCCAGGCGGAAGGTGGTGTCGATGCGCACATCGGCGATGCCGGAGGGGATGTTCACCGTGACGATGTGCTCGCGCTTCATGTCGTCGTACCCGATCCAGCGCGGCAGCACGGTGGCGTCGGTGCGCTTCACGAACCAGGTATTGGGTATGTGGAAGTTGTGGGTCGTTCCGTCGCGGGCCTCCACCGTGAAGGTCGATGGGCATCTGCATGGACCCCTTCCGACGCAGGATGATCTGCTGTCCGCTGTCGGCATTGCGGTGCTTCACGCCGGTCACGGCGTAGTCGATGCGCTTGTCGGTGTCGATCCATTGGTCGAAGAACCAGTTGAGGTCCACGTGCGTGAAGGATGATCTGGTCTGGCGGAAGTCCTCCACGTAGGGATGCGCGATCTTCCACTGGTCGAAGTAGTGCCGCATGGCCGCCAGGAAGAGCGTATCGCCCAGCACGTATTGCAGGTTGTAGAGCATCATGGCGGTCTTTGAAGTAAACATGACCGTATCCGCCATGCCCTGGTGCTCGTAGTAGCCGAACTCGTCGCTATGCGTGTTGATGGGCGGCAGTTGGTCGCGGATGGCATCGCGCATGTATCCGCCGTACACTTCGCTCTTCGCGGGCGAGCTCCGGTTGCAGGTAGCGACGTTCGTATGCGGTGGAAGGGCGTCGCTCACGAGCGTATCGCCGTCGATGTCGGTGAGTCCCCAGCCGGTGAGGAACTGTGTGAAGCCTTCATCGAGCATGGCGCGGTAGGTCTCGTTGTTGCCCACCATGCCGAAGAACCAGTTGTGGCCCACCTCATGAACGAACAGCCCACGATAGTCGGGTTCGCGGCCGCCGTCGAGCGTGAGCATGGGATACTCCATGCCATCGCGCGCATCGGCCACCACCATCTTCGGATACAGCGTACATGCCGAACTGTTCGCTGTGCGAGCGGATCACCTTGGCGCAGTAGTCGGCCGCGTTCTGCCAGCCGCTCGCATGGGGTTCCTCGGCCACGGCGATGCACGTGATGCCGTTCCATTGCGCTTCGCCGATGCGGTAGGTGGGATCGGCGGTGAAGGCGAAGTCGTGCACGTTCTCGGCGTGGTACTTCCACACCTTGCGGACAGCGGCATCGTATGGCGTCGATCACGCTTGGCGTCGTTCGTTCCACGGCTTGTCCTTGAAGTTGCGCGATGTCGAGCTTGGCGCGCAGGTCCGCAGGCATCACCTCCTGTGGGTTCTGCAGCCAGCCGGTGGCTTCCAGTACCTGGTCGTTCGGCATGTCCAGTTCCACGTCATACGCACCGAAGTCGCCATAGAACTCGCTGCCGAGATGCTGCTGCGTGTCCCATCCGAACTTGCGGTCGTACACGCTGATCCGAGGGTACCAGTGCGTGCCGTCGTAATGCTTGTAGCCCCAGGCGTTGAAGAGCTTCATGCGGCGGTCATCGCCGCCCCAGAACGTGCGGAACTCCACTTCGAAGATCACACGGCCCTGAGGAGGTAGCGGGTTCTTCAGCTGGGCACGCAGGATGGTGTTGTCCACTTCACGCTCCAGTTCCGCACCGTCCACCCGCATGGAGAGCACGTCGGTGCCGCGTCGGCGTTCGGCGCTGAAGTCATGCCAGCCACCTTGGCCTTCTTCCAGGTCCTGCAGATAACTTCCGCTGTCATAAGCGTTCTGGTACAGGTGGAAGAACACCTCGCGCAGCGTATCCGGCGAGTTGTTCCAGTAGGTGAGCGAAAGCTGGCCGGTGCCGATGTCGGTGCCTTCATCCAGCCGGAGCTTGATGCGGTAGTGCACGTCCTGCTGCCAGTATCCGGCGTACGGCGGCGCGTTCTTCCAGTAGTGCGGATTGTCGGCGTTGCGGAAGGTGTTGGGCGGGTGCAGGGGGTCGAAGCGCTGGCCCGGGAGGCGCGCACTGCAAAGCACGATCAACATCAGAAAAAGCGTCCGCATGGTTCCCGCCGGCTATAGGGCGGGGGTGAAAATACCGGATACCAGATCAGGCCACGATGTCCTGGGGCACCCGTAGCGTGGCGGTGTGCTCCGCGCGGGCCCTGTAGATGCTGGTATTGAGCTCAAAGCCGATGAGCAGCACCATCATGTTCAGATAGAGCCAGAGCTGAACGGCCAGGATGGCCCCAAGTGAGCCGTACAGGGCATTGTAATCGGTGATGCGGCCGAAGAAGAAGGCCAGCGCCTGTGATAGGAGCACGGTGAGCAGGAGCGTCAGGATGGCTCCGGGCGTAATGAAGCGGAAGCGCCGGGCGTGGGTATCACCGGCGGCATAGAGCAGGCTGATGCTGGCGAGCATGAGGAAGAGGGTGATGACCCACTTGGCGGCCACAAGGCCGAGTTGTTCAAGGTAGCCGATAGCGATGCCCAGATCCGGCAGGTATTCGATCACCACGCTGCTCAGCGTGAGCAGGGCCATGGCCACGGCCATCATGATGGTGAGCGCGAGCAGCAGACCCAGGCTGAGCAACCGCTGCTTCACGGGGCTGTGCCACCGGGTGATGTTGCTGCTCCCACTGAAGCCGTGGAGGATGGCATCCATGCTATTGCTGGCGAAGTAGAGGCCGATGAAGAAGCTCAGGCTGAGCAGCGTGCTGTGCTTGCGCACCAGCAGGTCGTGCAAGAGACCTTCGATGAAACCGTACACCTCCAAGGGCAACATTTCGCGGAAAGAGCCCATGAGCTTCTCCTGGAAATCCTGCACCGGTATGAACGGAATGAGGGTGAGCAGCATGATGATCGCCGGGAAGAAGGCGATGAAGAGCTTGAAGGCGATGGCGGAGGCCCGGGTGTCCACGCGTCCCTCAACCAGTGCCTTGAAGAAGAAGCGGGAGATGCGGTAGAGGCTGAATCCCTCGAAGCCTGGCAGGATCGAGCTTGTCCGTCCACTGGATCACCCGTCGGTTCGGGCGGGAGTAGAGAAGTTTGCGCCAGAGCCGGTTGAACATGATGTCAGATCATCGCCTTGAGGCTCAGATCGAGGCTGCCAGCGCTGTGGGTGAGCGCGCCCACGCTGATGTAGTCCACGCCGCAGTCGGCATAGTGGCGGGCGTTCTGCAGGGTGATGCCGCCGCTGGCCTCCGTGGGCAGGGCGCCGTTGATGAACTTCACGGCGGCGCGCAGATCATCGAGGCCGAAGTTGTCGAGCATGATGCGGTGGACGCCGGCTATGGAAAGGGCTTGTCGCACTTCCTCCAGGTTGCGGGTCTCCACCTCGATGGGCAGGTTCAGCGCGTTGTCGGCGAGATAACGTTTGGCCGCCTCGATGGCCTTGGGGATGCCACCCGAAAGGTCGGAATGGTTGTCCTTGATCATCACCATGTCGAACAGCCCGAAGCGGTGGTTGGTACCGCCGCCGATGCGCACGGCCCACTTTTCGATGGCGCGCAGGGTGGGGGTGGTCTTGCGCGTGTCCAGCACCTTGCAGCCGGTACCCTCCAGCGCCTCCACGAAGCGGTGGGTGAGGGTGGCGATGCCGCTCATGCGTTGCATGAAGTTGAGCACCGTGCGCTCGGCGGTGAGGATGCTGCGCGCGGGTCCGGACATGGTGAAGGCCACATCGCCCTTTTTCACCGCAGCGCCATCCTGGATGAGCACCCGCAGTTTCAGCGCGGGATCGTAGTGGGCACAAATGGCCTCGGCGAGCTCAACGCCGGCGAGCACACCATCCTGCTTCACCAGCAGACGGGCCGACCCGCGGGCCGCGGCAGGCACGGTGGCCAGCGCGGTATGGTCGCCCATGCCGATATCCTCGGAAAGCGCCTGATGGACGATGGCAAGGGTACCCGCGGGTAGCAAAGCGGCTCTATTTGGTGATGTTCTCGATGCGCAGCTGCTTCACCAGGGAACTTTCGCCCTGTCGTTTCAGGAAGAAGGTCACGCGGAAGGTGCCGTTGGCGGTGGTGAGCTGCCCGATGTAATAGGAATCGCCCATCTTACTGGCGCCTTCATGCTCGATGCGGAGGCTCCGGGGCTCGTGCTCATCGAAGAACTTGCGGAGCATGCCGGTGGCCTGTGCCTTGCTGTAGTGGTCGCTGTTGCTCAGCACGGTGAGGTCCACGCTGGGCACGAACTGTTCTGCGAGGGCGTTCACGTTGCCGCTGCTGATGGCCGCCACCACGCGATCCTTCACATCGGCTTGGGCGAAGGTGAGCTGGAAGGTGGCGAGGGCGATGAACGAAAGAAGGGTGCGTTTCATGGATGGAAGGGGAACGTTAGCGAAATTCGCGAACATCGGCCCTGCATACAGCAAGGAGCGGGCCGAATTGTGAACAAGGAAGGGATGATGCGCACACGATTGTTGATGGTGGGCCGCACGGAACGGGGGTTCGTGGGCGAGGGTGTGGCGTTCTACCTGCAACGGGTGGGCGTTTGGAGCGCGGTGAAGGAGGTGGTGGTGCCGCGCTCGGGCAATGCCGATATAGCGGTGCAGCGGCTCGAGGAGAACAAGGCGCTGTTGAAGGCGCTGGGCGATGAGGGGCGCGTGGTGGCCTTGGATGAGACGGGGAAGAACATGGACAGCCGGACGTTCGCGGCGCAACTGGGCCGCTGGCGCGATCAGGGCACCCGCGAGGTCACGTTCGTCATCGGCGGCGCATACGGCCTCACGGACGAGCTACGTGCCCGGGCCGATCTGGTGCTATCCTTGTCACCGATGACGTTCCCCCACCAATTGGTGCGTCTGCTGTTCGCAGAGCAGTTGTACCGCGCTCACGCGATCCTGAGGGGAAGCGGATATCATCATTGAACGGGCCTGCCTGCATGCTTCAAACGTTGCACATTCCCGGTTAGTCATGTATGTCACCTACTTCGGCTGGGTGACGATCCAGTATTGGGAATACCTGGTACTGTTCTTCTATCTGGTCATCGTTTATATCTACTTCGCCCGCCAGAAGAACCTTAAGATCAAGAAGAACCCGGAGTATCGCTGGTTCATTCCAGGGTTGTTCGCGAAGTTGTTGGGAGCGGTATTCTTCAGCTTGATCTACTTCTTCTACTACACGGGAGGGGGTGATACCACGGCGTATTTTTTCTCGTCCGTAGCGGTGGTCAAGTTGTTCTTCGTTGATCCCGTTGCCAGTCTGTCGGTATGGCTGGGGGAGAACACGCTTGCCGCACGTGACGTCTTCACCGAGGCCACGGGCAAGCCGTATGCGTATGTTTTCCTGGATGACCGGCAGTACATGGTGGTGCGCATGGTGACACCCTTCACACTGGTCTGCCTTCAGAGCTTTCTCATCACGACCGTGGTGTTCTCAAGCGTGTCCTACATAGGTATATGGAAGTTCTACCAGACCCTGTACCGTTATTTCCCCCGGATCCATAAGCAACTCGCCATAGCGGTCCTGTTGATGCCGTCCTGCGTTATGTGGGGTTCTTCCATCCTGAAGGATACGATCACCTTTTCCGCTTTTTGCTGGTTCCTGCACGCCCTCGATAATGTCTGGTTCCGGAAGGTGGAACAGGTATCGAACATCGTGGCCATGATCATCTGCAGCCTGCTCATCATCTGGATCAAACCGTACATATTCATGGTGATGATGCCGGCCTGTGCTACATGGATCAGCTACGCCAGGATCGCCAACATCCGGAATGCGATCATCAAGTATCTCACCCTGCCCATTGGCGCCGTTCTGTTGACGGTCGTCATGCTCATGGCCTTGAACTTCCTGGGCAATCAATTCGGACAATTCTCCCTGGACAATGCCTTGGAGAACATCCTGTCCACCCAGAGAGACCTTGTGAGCAACGTTGAGTATGGTAGTAATCGGTTCGACGTTGGTGTGATGGAACCCACGTGGCCCAGCGTGATATCCAAATTCCCGGTGGCCACAACGGCCACGTTGTTCAGGCCATTTCTCACCGAGTGCAACAACTTCGTGATGGTCCTGTCCGGGCTTGAGAACTTGTTCATTCTGGGGCTGTTCGTACGAATGTTGATCAAGACGCGGGTCGTCTTCTTCATTTCGAGCGTGACCGGGAATCCCTTGTTGATCATGTCTTTCGTGTTCACCGTCCTGTATGGCTTTGTCACGGGTATCACCACGCCTAATTTCGGGGCCTTGGTGCGATTCAAGATCCCACTGCTGCCCCTTTTCGTGGGCGGCATGTACATTGTGATATTCCTGGCCGAAGAGCGCAAGCGGTTGCGCATGAAGGGTCAGACCTTCAGGTTCCGCGATTATCGCAGCGGCGATCCTCATGTTGCCCGGACCAAGACCGGGGTGCCCATCCATTAGCTATCAGCAGGCTCCGATGCGCACCTTGCTATTCGTTGATTACTGGAGTTTGCACGAGCCGCTCACGCAGGCCACCGTGCTGCCAACGCTGCGGATGGTCATGGCAGAGGGCCTGGCCGACCGGGTGGTGCTGGTCACCGTGGAACGTGGTATGCGCGCGGTGGACCAGGCCGGTCAACTGGCGGAAGGGATCGCACATGTTCCCTTCGTCGCCACAACCGGGCTGCCCCGATCCTGGCACGCGGTTGGGATCTGCTTCGCATGGTGGGACGCATTGCACGGATCGCAAAGGCGGAGCAGGCCGGTTTTATCATGGCCCGCGGAGTGGTGGCCGGTGGCTTTTCGGATTTTGCTTCCTCCCGGGCCGGCCTGAGCTATGCCGTTGATTACTTCGAGCCACATAACCGGTACATGACGGATGTGGGGGAATGGAGTATTGGTGGACCGCTGGACCGGGGGTTGGGGTGGTTGATCGCGCAGCAGATCCGAACGGCGAAGTGCTGTATCACTGTCTCGAACAACTACCGCCTTCAGCTGATCGCCGGGGGTGCGGACCCCGGTCGCCTGCGCACGGCCCCTTGCCCGGTCGATCAAGTTCGGATGAGGTTCGATCAGGGCGCGCGTGATGGCATGCGCCAACAGCTGGGTTGGGGCGACGCGTGCATCGGTGTGTATGCTGGCAAGTTCGGCGGCCTTTATCACCGGGAGCAGGCGTTCCGTGCATTCACCATGGCGCAACGCGTCATAGGTGAGCGCTTCGGGTTGTTGATCCTGAGCCCGGATGACAAGGAGGCGATCCTGCAGGGGCTCCGCGCATCCGGCTATACCGGTGATCGGGTGGTGGTGAAGTACGCACAGCATGCCGAGGTGGGTGCGTACCTGTCCGCCGCCGATCTGGCCTTTGCGCCGTATCGCGGCACGCCCAGCAGCGCTTGCATCAGCCCGATGAAGGTCGGAGAGTATTGGGCGAACGGTCTACCCGTGCTGCTCACACGTGGGGTGGGCGATGATTCCGGGATCATCATGAACGAGCCGCTGGGTGGAGCCTTGTTCGATCCGGAAGGCGGGGATCTGGAACCGGCCCTGCTCCGGGTGATGGAGATCATCGCTGGTCCCGGTCAACGAGCGGCCACGGCCGCCCTCGCGGATCGGTATCGCTCAATGGACATCACGCGGGATGTGTACCGCGAGGTGCTGGGGAGCGCGTTCCGTACCGCCTGAGCTATCGCCAGGCCCATAGCGCCTTCCAGCGTTGCCCGCTCTTCCAATAAGCGCCGGACATCATGCGCCGAACACGATAGCCGGCCACCGGCAGGAGCCTGCGGGGAACCAGTTCCGGGTGCGACCGCATCCAGGCCAGCAAGGTGCGATAGGATGCTTCGAGGTGTTCGAGACGGCTCATGCTGCTCGTACCTGAAATACGGTAGTGGAGCACCGTTTCGGACGTATGGTCATATCGGTTGTGCGGGGCGATACGGATATAGAACTGCAGGTCCTCGGCGTGGGTCAGCGTTGTATCGAACCGAACGGAACCGATGGTGCTGCGCCGGATCAACCAGGTGTTGCCGAAGAAGCACGAGGGGTCGAAGCGGATGAGGCAATGCAGGGGTTCGCCACTGAAGGCGGGTCGCCATGTGCGGGTCACTTTGCTCATGTCGGCATCAAGGAATTCGACCACCCCGTCCACAAAGCTCAGGCCGGGGTCGCGGCGGAGCACGTCGAGCCGTGCGGCGATGCTGCGAGGGGGCATGCGGTCATCGGCGTCCAGGAAACAGACGAACGTTCCTTTGGCCCGGTCCAGGCCGAGGTTGCGTGCGTTGCTCACGCCTTGGTTCCGGTCGAGGTGGATGGTGATGATGCGCGCGTCGGTGAAGGAGGCCATGATCCGCGCCGTTGCATCGCTGCTCCCATCGTTCACGATGATCAGTTCCAGTGCCCTGTGCTCCTGATCCAACACGGAATGCACCGCTTCGGAAAGCCATGGAGCGGCGTTGTATGCCGGCATGATCACGGATACCAGCGGGTCACCGATCGCGGACATGCTCTTCACGTGGTTCAGGGTCGCACACCCTTGATCAATCGTTCGATATGGTCCAGCAGATGAGCGATGGTCCGCTCCGTGGCGTAGGCGATCCGCTTCATCCTGGCCTCACGCGTATTCAATTCGGTGAAGCGAAGGACCGCCTCGTGGAAGCGCGGTACGAATTCCTGCCGTTCAATGGACTGTATCATCAGGTCCTCACGTCCGTCATACTCCAGTGTACGTGAGCCCACGATCACGTTACCGGTACTGAGGTACTCCAGGACTTTGTGCGGATTGGCCCGCTCCAGCAGCTTGCTGTCCGTCATGAAGCAGAAGGTCAGGATGTCGGCCTCGCGCACCAATGGAATGAGGTCATCCTTGGTCCTTAACCCCATGAACGTCACGTTCGGGCGTGTTCTCAGTAACTGGAACTCCTTGCTCGGGTAATGGGGGTCTACGATGCCGATGTAACGGAATTCGAGCTGCGGATGGTCATCGGCCACTTCCAACAGCGCAGGCCAGTCGATATAGGTGTTGTAGAACTGCCCGGAATACACGACCGTGCGCGGTACCGTCCGGCGTGGTTCGGGGGCGTTCGCGTTATCCTTCAACCACCGGGCATCCAGGGCGTGGCCGACCTTGTGAATGGGTGTATCGGGTGCAATGGTCCGCACCTTCTCACTGATGGGGTCCGCGGTAGTGACGATGAGGTGCGCCGTGCGCATGAGCCCGTGGCCACTGTACAGGATATCGTAGTCAACAAGGTGGAGCAGTCGGAATGCGGGGTGTTCGGGGAACACCTGCATGCGGCTGGTGTCGAAGCACCAGATGATGTCGAACCGGACCCCGGCGTTGCGTTCAAGAGCCCGGATGATGCGCCCATAATACCAGCGATTGATGAAGGGCGGCATGCGGTTCACTCCTTTGAACCAGTGCCTGGCATGGACCTCGCGCACACCGAGTTCTTCGGGTGGGGGTATGTGATGATGATGTGCGCGTACCGGTCCCCACCAGAAGACCCGGTTCCCACGCACGACCAGTCCCTGGGCCACATGATGTTTGCTCATGTGCAGCCCACGCCATCCCTCCGGCGAAATGATCAGGATGTTCTTGTTGCGGAGGTCCATGGATCAGAGCTCGGCGTAGAGCTTGTTCAGTGTGGTCATCCGTTCCCGGATGTCGATGATGGTGCGCAGGTAGGCCACGTTCTTATCGGCGAAGGCACGGCGTTCCTCGATCGTTGGGGCGGCCTCGAGCCAGGCCGCCGTGGCCTCCGCGATGGCCTGCTCGTCCTTGAAGGGTACGATCTTGACACCTCCCATGCGTTCCGGGTCCAGGTCGTGCATGATCCCTGACCGCGTGAAAACGCAGGGACATCCGGCAACGGCGGCTTCGATATACACCATCCCAAAAGCCTCGGCATGCTTGTCCTCCGAAACATGGATGAACGCATCAAAGGCATGATAGAGCTCCACCACCTCCGGCTCGAACTCCACCTTGCGATAGGAGCTGGATGGCAGTTCATTCAGCAGGGCTTCGAAATGATCGCTCTGGGGGGTGGGCTTCCAGTTGAAGAACCATGCACGTAGCGCGGGCCAGCGAGTGAGCAGCCTGCCGATGGCGGGAATGCTCTGGTCCAGCCCTTTGAGGCCAAAGGGACGGGAGATGATCCCGATGACGGGGCCCACACCGGGTTCGTCCATCCCGTGTTTCGTTCGAAGTCGGGCAAGCCGACCTGGATCCGCAGCGGGCGCGCGGTCCAGTTCATAGCCATGGTAGATCAGGACCACCTTTTCCCTTTTCACGCCTTCCCAATCGATCAATACCTCCTCGGTGCATTTGGAGATCGCGATGATGCGATGCGCAAGACGGTTGCAGAAGCGATCATAGAACACGCCCTTCACCGGGTGGTATTTATGATTATGCGCTGCGAGGTGCCGCGTGTAGACGCGCTTGCCGATCCCGGTGAGCCAGGCCGCCAGCAGACCGTAGACCGTGGCCTCGAGCAGGTTGCAGTTGATGATGTGCGGTCGGCTCGCCCGCAGGTGCCGCATCAGCGTGCGAACAATGCCGATGGCTTCGCGGCGACCGTGATAGACATAGGTGGTACTGACGAAGCCCGCTGCACGAATGCGCTGTTGCATGGTGCAATCGGATTCCCGGTTCAGGAGCACGAACTCCAGATCGAAGAGATCCCGGTCCCAATACTTCACCAACAGCTCGTACTCCGTGCTGTCGGTGACGTTCGAGATGATGTAGAGGATCTTCTTCTTCTTCATCAGGCGGGGCGAATATCGCTCAGCGCTGCGCAATGCACGATGACCGGATATGGGGCCATGGCGCTTGAACTTTGCAACGGGTCAAGGGCTTGCATGGGTGCAGGGCTCCTGCAAGTAACGAATGTCAATGGTACGCATGTGCGGGCCTTGGATGTGAGGGGTGGTGGCATGATCATCCGGTGATCAGATCAACGAGGGCCACCAGTTCCCTATGAGGAAGAAGCGGAGCACGGCCATGAGGGCGCCGACCACCATCGCCGCCAGCACGGTTATCCCGGTGGAGCGCCACCGGTCGTTGCCAGAGTGTGCGAGTATCGCCGAGCTTTGATACGCGTAAGCGAACGCGTTCACACATGCGAAGAGCAGCACGGTGATCCAGGCGCTTTGCATGAACCAGGTGCCCAGCAACATGGCTGCGAGGTTCAGAACGAATTGGGCAAGGTTGAACTTGAGCAACGCTTTCTCCTTGCGCTGAGCGTTGTAGATGGATACGATCGGTTCGCTTAACAGGCGGAAGAGGTACAAAGGGCCCATGACGCCGCAATAGGCTCCGGCGAGGGCCCATTCAGGACCGAGGATGCGGGCGAAGACCACATCCCCGAAGAAGATCAGCGACACGAAGGGGACAAGGCCGAGCATGCGCAGCCGCACATACATGCGCCGCACCAGTTCGCGCAATGCCGGAGGGTCGTTGGTCAAGCCGGTGGCCTTCTGAATGAAGACCGAGGAAAGGCTGTACCCGAACAACCGGAGCGGCATCAACAACAAGGCGCTGGCCAGGGTGAAACAGCCGGTCGCCCGATTATCGCCCAAGCTGCTCAAGGCGAAGATGGGCAGCTGCAGGGCGAAACCACTGAGCCAGATGCTCGGCAGGTTGAACAGCGGGTACGCCTTGTATTCCACGGCTACGGCCCTCATGGAGCCCCGGGCCTTGGGGTCGAACAGGTCCGCGGCCCCGCGCTTGCGCAGGCCGATCACTTGAAGCACCGCGGCGATGGACCTCATCAACACATCGCCGAACATCAATCCCCAATGCGCCCCATGCGTCAGATATCCCGTGCCCAGGTTCACCAGGCGCAGTGAAATGTTCGTGAAGGAGTTCACCTTCGCATTGAAGCCGAAGGCCTTGTGTCGCATGTTCCAGTTGGCCATCATCTGCGTGGCACCCAACATCAGGGCCATCCAGGGGATCGAGCATGCACCAGTTGCCCAGCACCGACCAGCTTGGAACGATGGAATACAACAGGGATGGCCAGAGGAACAAGGGAAGCGTGAGGGTGACCGCTCCCAGCAAGAGCGAGAACGATAGCCGGAAGAGCGCAAGGAACTTCGACCGTTCCGCGGGTAGCACGAAGGCAGGAGGATAGCCCAGCCCCCCGAGGCTCGCGATGTTGCTGGAAATGGTGGTGAACAGGCCATAGATGCCGTACGCCACAGGACCGTAGAGGTGCGCCACGATCGGCGTCAGAATGATCTGCGTACCGATGTTCACCGCCGCATCGCCCACGGTGAACATCGCATTCCGCGCAAAACTGCCCTTGTGCCGCGCCGACGCCAGGTCGCGCTTCACCGCTTCGATGCTTCGTCTGATCGGGCTCATGTGAACACCTTGCCGGAACAGGACGTAACTCTGCGCCCATGGAAGCCTCCCTCGTCCTCTGTACCTCCAACCCCGGCAAGGTGGCCGAGCTGCGCGCCTTGCTGCCCGACACGTGGCGCGTGATCGGACTGCCCGAATTGGGCATCACGGAGGAACTTCCGGAAACGGGCGATACGCTGGAGGCGAACGCCCTGCAGAAAGCGCGCTACGTGTTCGAGCGGTGCGGACTTCCGTGCATCGCCGACGACACGGGCCTGGAGGTGGATGCGCTGGGCGGAAGGCCCGGTGTGTCCAGTGCGCGTTACGCCGGCCCGGCCCGCGACCCCGGTGCGAACATGGCGCTGTTGCTGAAGGAACTGCAAGGTGTGGCCGATCGTAGCGCGGGCTTCCGCACGGCGATCGCCTACATCGATGCCAGTGGAGAGCAGGTCTTCGAGGGCCGGGTGCGCGGCACCATCATCGATGCGCCGCGCGGTGCGGGCGGCTTCGGATACGATCCCGTCTTCCTGCCACAGATGAGCGACCTCACCTTCGCGGAGCTGGATCCCATGCGGAAGAACGCGATCAGCCATCGCGGGCAGGCCGTGTGGAAGCTGGTGCGCTGGCTGATGGAGGATCATCGGCCGCGTTGAAGGCCCTCGGCGATCAAGTCCGTTGATGGCCGCAGGAACGCCGATGCCGCTCACCTCCAACATCTTCGGGAAGATGCTGGCGCCGCTGAAGCCGGGCGTGGTGTTCAATTCGATGGTCACCACGCCACCGTTCGGCGCTGATGGTTCGCCGGTGAAGAAGTGGTCCACGCGCACCATGCCGCGGCAACCCAACGCGCGATAGATCGCCTCGCTGCGCTGTTGAACCAGGCGCGTCACTTCCGGTGGCAGCGGTGCCGGGATCAATTCCTCGGTGTCCTTGGCGTGGTACTTGGCCTGGTAGTCGAAGAACTCATGCGAGTGGCGGATCTCGCACACGGGCAGTGCCTGAATGATGCCGTTCAGGCGGATCACGCCGCAGGTCAGTTCGCGGCCGCTGACCATGGCCTCGCACATCACCACGCCGTCCTCGCTGAAGGCCTTGTCCAGCGCGGGTTTCAGCTCGGCCGCGGTCTTCACCTTGCTCACGCCAAGGCTGCTGCCGCTCTGGTCGGGCTTCACGAAGCAGGGCAAGCCCACCTGGTCGATCACCGCTTGTTCGTTCACGGCATCGCGCCCGGGGAGCAGCAGCGAATTGGCCACGGGGAAGCCCAGCTGGCGCAGCATGGCGGTGGTGCTGTACTTGCTGAAGGTGAGGGCCATGTTCAGCACGCCACCGGTCTGGTAGGGTATGCCGAGCATGTCCAGCAGGCCCTGCAAACGGCCGTCCTCGCCCGGGGGGCCGTGGATGGCGATCAGGGCCATGTTCACGCCGCGCGGACCGCTGCCGGTGTCCACGGTCAACGAACCGCGGTCCAGGGGCAGCGCGCGGCCATCGGGTGCTTTGCAGCTCCAGGCTTCGCGCGTCAGGTCGATGAACACGGGCTCGTACAGCGCGCGGTCGATGGCGTCCATCATGCGCTGGGCGCTTTGTTGGCTGATCACCGATTCACCGGTGTAGCCGCCGCGGAACACGGCGATCAAGGGGAGGGGCATGGCCGGAGGAATAACGATGGCGAAGTTGAGGCCCCTGCCGCGCCCCGTGTGCGGCAACTGCGGGCATTGCGAACCACGGGCTGTGGAATGTGGCGGAGGGCGGCAAGGGGAGGGGCCACTATCTTCGCCGACCACGTGCGAATGAGGCATGGCGCGTGGTACAGCGCATGGCAGACAAGAAGCGGATCACCCGCACATTCGCACCCTTCGGTGTGGCGTTGCTCCTCCTGATCGGTGGCTGGCTCTGGCTGGCCATGTACACCCGGCACGACGCCAAGGTGGAGGTGCCAGCGATCAAGGGCCTGACGATGGAGGAGGCCGTAGCCGCCCTTGAGGGCAAAGGCCTGCGTGCAGAGGTGATCGACTCCGTGTACAACGATGAGGTGCCGCAGAGCACGGTGGTGGACCAGGATCCGGACCCGGGACGCACCGTGAAACCGGACCGCATCGTGTTCCTGGTGATGAACGCCAGCCAGCCGAAGATGCTGAACATGCCGCAGCTGGTGAACCTGAGCAAGCGGCAGGCGATCAGCGTGCTGGACATCCTCGGCATCAAGGTGAAGGAGATGCAATATCGCCCCGACCCCTGTGTGGATTGTGTGGTGGCCCAGTTGTACCAGGGCAAGCCGATCAAGGCGGAAGCCCGCATCCAAAAGGGCGAATCGATCACGCTGGTGCTGGGCAGCGGCACCGAGGGCGAACCCGTGCAGGTGCCCGATGTGATCGGCCTCGCCTTCGCCGAGGTAAAGGCCACGCTGAACATGGCCTCGCTGAACATCGGCGTGGTGGTGGAATGCACGGGGTGCAATACCAGCGCCGATACGGCGTTGGCGCGTGTAGTGCGGCAATCGCCCGAGCCCTTCCGCAACAACACCATCGGGGCGGGCGGCATGATCGATGTATGGCTTTCCACGGACCCGGAGGATGTGCCGGAGAACAAGCGGGATCAAAAGACAACGAATGAGATCGATACAACGCTTTAGTGGGCTCTTCACCTTCCTGCTGATCGCCTGCGGCACCCAGGCGCAGACCATCGGGGCCGAACGCGAGGAGGCGTTGCATGCGCGTCCGGCGGCAAATGCCACGGAAGCACCGGCGCGCGCGGCCTCGGCGAATGAGATCTACCTATACGACTATCTGCCGCTCAGCCTGCCCGTGGTGGATGACTTCTCCGTTGATCGCACGCGCCACCTCAATGCGTCCGGCAGCGATGCAGGCGTTACGCTCATCACCACGATCTATCGGCTTGAAGTGGCCGGGGTCAGCACGCCGGACATGGCCTTCAGTCTGGACACCACCTTCCGAGCCACGGTGGATACCGTGGGTGTGGATACCTTCTATGTGGAACCGCTGCCGTCCATCGAGGTGATGCGGTACGAAATGGACCAGTACCCGGCCAACGGTGTCGTCGTGGACATGTGGCCGCCGTATTCCATGCTGGACACGGTGGGCGATGCCACCACGGATACCACCTTCCTCACCCCCCAGATCGTGCAGGATTCGCTGCTGGTGTACCAGGTTCCCGCGGATACGCGCACCTTCCTCAACGTGGACAACACGCAGCAGCCGTTGATCCTTTGGGAGGAGGATCGCGCGTATGTGAACAACACGTTCGGCGTGGATCCGCCCACGATCGGCGTGGCCAGCTTCGACGGACTTGATCGCACGGGGTATCCCTACTCGCCCGACTTCCCGAACCTGCAAGGCATCGCGGATGTGATGACCTCCGTGCCCATCGACCTCACCGCATTTCCCGCGGACAGCATGTACCTCAGCTTCCTCTACCAGCCCCGGGGCTTCAGCGGCGATGCGGACACGGATTCCACGGACAGCCTGCGGCTGGAGTTCTTCGCGCCAGCTCCGGTGAACGCCTGGTCGCTGGCGTGGAGCATGCCGTACCCGGGCACCGCCCCGCAGCCCTTCAAGCAGGTGTTGTTGCCCATCATCTCCGAGGACTTCTTGAAGAACGGCTTCCGTATGCGCTTCAGCAACCGCGGGCAGCTCGGGGGCCAGGTGGACCTGTGGCACATCGACTACGTGCGGCTGTATGCCCAACGCAGCGCCGCTGACTCCGTGCTGCAGGATGTGGCCTTCACTTATCCGGTGAACACGCTGTTGTCGCCCTACACCTCGGTACCCTTCGCCAAGTTCGTCGCATCCCCTTCCACCTACATGGCTGGCAACGTGGACCTGCAGCAGAAGAACCTGGACATCGATGACAAGCTCATCACCTGGGGATATGAGGTAACGGACTGCGGCGCTGGCGGTTCCTTCGACAACTACGGCAACAACATCAGCGCCAACGCGAGCACCACCTTCAACAGTGCGCACCCGATCAACGCGGCCCCGAACAACTTCATCTACGACCTGTCCGGCTGCACCGATGCGGCCTTCCCCGAAGCGGTGTTCTGGACGAACGCTTCGCCCGACGCGCTGATCCTACAACGACAGCACACGCGTGGTGCAGGAGATCAGCAACTACTACGCCTACGACGATGGCAGCGCCGAATCGGGCTATTCGCTGGTCAATGCGCAAGGTGGCCGCATCGCCTATCGCTTCGACACCCAGGGCTCGGATTCGCTCAGGGCCGTTCGCATGTACTTCGATCCCATCTTCACGTACAGCGACATCCCCAACGATCCGCTGGACGGCAACTTCCTGATCACGGTGTGGAGCGACCTGGATAGTGAGCCCATCTACCAGAACATCACCTTCAGTTCACCCGAGTATCGTCCCTGGGGACCGAACTACTTCGTGGAATATCCGCTGGACAACACCATCGCGGTAGGCGGCACCTTTTACGTGGGCTGGACGCAGAACGCGGTGCGCATGAACCTGGGGCTGGACAAGAACCGGGTGAACAACGACCGCATGTTCTACAACGTGGGCAACGGCTGGACACAGAGCCAGGTGCTGGGCAGCTGGATGATCCGTCCGGTGATGGTGAGCGCGGTGGATTCCTTTGCGGGGGTCGAAGAGCGCACAAGCGCGGGGCCGATGACCGTTCATCCGAATCCCGCTGCAACGGAACTGTGGGTACGACCTTCGGATCCATCCGCCGAGGTGGTGGAGATATGCGATGCCACAGGGCGAACAGCGCTTCGCACGGCCTACCGCGATGGTGCGCCGATCAACGTATCGGACCTTTCCCTGGACTTTATCTGGTAAGGACGCTGAACGCATCAGGCCGGACCCTCGGACAACAACGCCTGATCGTGCAACGCTGATGAGCCAACTGACCCGCGCACAACGCGCCGCATTGAAAAAACCGGTGGAACCGGCCCCGCAGTTCCGCTTCCCCGAGGACGAGCCGGAAGGTGCGCTGCCCACGGAGGAACAGGAGCTGTATGAGCATCACCGCATCCAGTGCGACAAAGGGCAGAACCCGATGCGGCTGGACAAGTTCCTCTTCGAGCGCCTGCCGAACGTGAGCCGCAACCGCGTGGCCATGGCTGCGCGCGGCGGGCATGTGCGCGTGAACGGAAAGGCGCAGAAGCCCAGCTACCAGGTGAAGCCGATGGACGACATCAGCATGGTCCTGCCCTGGCCCGTGCGCGTGGTGGACCTCAAGCCTGAGAACATTCCGTTGGAGGTGCTCTACGAGGATGAGCACATCCTCATCATCAACAAGCAGGCGGGGCTGGTGGTGCATCCCGGTCATGGCAACTGGACGGGCACGCTGGTGAACGCACTGCTCCACCACTTCGGCCAGCAGCCGAAGAAAGTGGGGGAGATGGAAGCGCGGCCCGGACTGGTGCACCGATTGGACAAGAACACCAGCGGCGTCATGGTGATCGGCAAGACCGACGAGGCCATGACGCACCTCGCACGGCAGTTCTTCGATCGCACCAACGACCGCCGCTACCTCGCCATGGTGTGGGGCGACTTCGCCGAGGATGAAGGCACGGTGGAGGGCAATATCGGCCGCTCACCCAAGGACCGCACGGTGATGCAGGTGTTCCCGGAAGGCGAACAAGGCAAGACCGCGATCACGCATTGGAAAGTGGTGGAGCGCTTCACTTACGTCACGCTGGTGGAATGCAAGTTGGAGACCGGTCGCACGCACCAGATCCGCGCGCACATGCGCTACCTCGGCCATCAGCTCTTCAACGACGCCGAGTACGATGGCGACCGCGTGGTGAAGGGCACGGTGTTCACGAAGTACAAGCAGTTCGTGATGAACGCCTTCGAGATCTGCCCACGGCAGGCGCTGCACGCGGCACTGCTGGAGATCGAACACCCGGCCACGGGGAAACGCATGCGTTTCGAAAGCCCGCTGCCGCCGGACATGAGCCAGTTGGTGGAGAAGTGGCGCAAGTATGCCGCAGGCGGGCTGGTGCACAAGGAGGAAGAGGAAGAAGAGGCTGAGTAGGCCTTCATCCCGGTTATCGAATGCGGGAAAGGACCCGTGTAAGAACCGCACCCGATCAACATGAAAGCCCGGCCGGAACGCGTGTTCCAGCCGGGCTTTCGCACATCACCGATCAATGCGTATGAGCGGCGGTGGCATAGTCCACCATGCCTTGGAAGTCGACCACGATCACAGCTTCATCGCCTACGGTCCAGGCATCATGGCCACTGGGCAGCAGGGATACATCGCCGGGCTTCAGATCGTATTCGGTGCCGTCGTCCATCTTCACATGCAGCACGCCGGCCACATGATATTGGAAGTGCGGCGCTTCGCAGCTCTTGGTCTTGGCGATGGGCATTACGCTGGTGCTCCAGCGCCAGCCGGGTTCGAAGATGGCGCGGCCGATGGTGGCGCCACCGATCTTCACGAGCTCGATGCGGCCTTTGGGGAAGGTGCGCACCTCGTCCGGTGTTCCGAAGCTCTTGGCTTCGCTCTTGGCAAGGAGGGTTTCCATGGTGTCGGGTGTTTGGGCGTTCACGTGTTGGTGGGGTTGAAGAAGAAGCATCGCGCTGATGCCGATGGCTCGTAGCGCGGAGGTCGGTCGGGTGTTCATGTGTTCTGGTCTGTGCCATCAAAAGTGCGCGCACGCCGGGCCCCGATGCTTGGACGGAACACGGGAGAGCTTGTACGTTTCAGAGCTTCGACCGCAGTTCGGTCGGTGACATGCCCGAACGCTGCTTGATGAAATGGGCGAAATGCGCCTGATCATCGAAGTGCAGCTCCTGGGCCACCTGGGAAATGCTGAGGTCCGTGGAGCCGAGCAGCACTTTCGCCTCGAGCAGGAGCATGTCGGCCACCACCTGTCTTGGGGTGCGGCCGATGGTGTCCTTCACCACGTCACCGAGGTGTTTGGGCGTGATGTTGAGCTCGCCGGCGTACCAGCCCACCTGCCGGTGCTCGATGAAGTTGCGTTCCACCAGGTGCTTGAAGCGGTTGGTGATCTCCGTCGCGCGATCGGCGCCTTCCTTCAACTGGTGCGCGTGCGGCCGGTGGATCTCGCGTACCCGAGCAACAGGATATGCACCAGGTTGCGCAGCACATTGTCCTTTTCGTGACTGAAGCGTTCATGCTCGGCGATGATGTCGCGGAACGCCTGCTCCAACAGCGCGCTCTCCTCATCGCTCACGTTCACGATGTGTTCGGCCTCCAGATCGAAGTAGGGGAACTCGGCCGCCAGCGGACCCTTGAGCAACGGCTGAATGAACTCCGTGCGGAAGTGGATGCAGAAGCCGGTACATTGATGGATGTAACGCGACGCGTACACGGTGTTCTCCGGGACGATCACCAGATCGTTCGGTTTCAACCAGCGCTCCTCGGAACCGAGCTGAACATCGTGTCCACCGCTTTTCAGAAGATAGATCAGGTTGAACACACGGCGCAGGGCCCGGATGCCGATGGCGGGATCCACGTTCCGGTGTTTGTCCTCGAGCGTGCCGGGCATCACCATCAGGTTGATGTCATTGGCGCGCGGGTCGTGGTTCACGACCTTCTCGAACTCGGCCAGGTCCTTGATCAAGAGGATGTCCTTCTTGGCCACGAACGTGAAGTTAGCAAGGATGCGACCTGCGCATCGCGTGCGGCGGTACTATTTCACCTCCGCCTCGGCCTTCTCCATCAGGATCAACCAGCGCTCGGTCTTCTCGTCGAGTTCCTTCGCGGTGGCCTCCAGGTCGAGGCTCAGCTTCATGATGGCGTGGTGGTCCGTGGTGCTGGCCGCGATCTTCTCCAGCGGTTCATTGATATGACCAGCATCAGGTCACTTCTTTCCGCATGGGCTAGATTCGCGGGCGATGAAACGAATGGTCGCCGGTTACTTGGTTGTCGCGATGGCATTGCCCTTCGTGCTCACCGCGACCGTCCTGATCCGGTTCCACTTGGAACGCGATCGGATCATCAAAGAACTCTGCGTCCAACGGGCGCTGCCAGCGGCCGAGCAGACCTGTCACGGGCAGTGCCATTTGAAGAAGCAGCTTCAGGCCCAGGAGGCTCCGCAGGATCTTCCTGCGCTGCCGAGGTTGGAGTTGCGCATGGAGCCTGCGATCAGCAGCCAGGCAGGGATCTCCTTATCGATCCCGCAAGTGCGTTCGCGATCGTTCGGGCCAGAGGAACATTCCCGTATGGGTGAGGGCTATCCGTCGCTCGCTGATCCGGTGCCTTGGGGTTGAAGGTCAACGGCTCCGCTCGCGGGGTCTTTTGTTGAACTTCAATCTACAACCGCATGAAACGAAGTTTCCTGCTCGGTGCGCTCCTGTGTGGATCGCTCTGGGCTACGGCCTGCGACGTGTGCGGCATCTATTTGGGCGTGCTGCCCAATGATCGCCGCACCAGCGTGGGACTTTTCTGGCGCACCCGACTGATGCGCGGCACCACCTTGTTGCCGAACACCTCGCCCTTGCTCGTGCTGAAGCATGGCGACCATGTCGAAGCCGGTGTGCCCTCCACGGAGGTGCCCATGACCGAACTGGTGAACGTGCTGGAATTGCGCGCGGACCTGCGCATGAGCGAGCGCTTCTTCCTCCTCGCGTCGGTACCGCTCACCAACACATACCGCGGTATCAACGGCTACCGGATGGTGGACGCTTACGGCCTCGGTGATCCGTTCGCGCTGCTGCGCTACCAATTGGTGAACACCAAATGCAAGAGCGATGAGGTGCGCACGATCCACCGCCTCATGGTAGGCGCGGGGCCGAAATTCCCGTTGGGGCGCAACGATCTGCGCAGCCAAGGTGAACTGGTCAGTCCGGACATCCAGCTGGGCACCGGGTCGTGGGATGCACTCGCGTCCGTGGAGTATGCTGTACGCCGCGGCCGCACCGGCGGTGGTCTTTCAGTGCTTGGCCGTTACAACACGGCGAACGCGGAGGGCTATCAACTCGGCCATGGCCTCAGCATCACGGGCGAGGTCTTCCACCGCTTTGGAACCGACACCTTGAGCATCGCTCCGGTGCTCGGTGGCTACACCGAGTTCATGGGCTACGACGCCGTCCACGGAGAAGCACAGACCGGTACGGGTGGCGTCACCGTCTTCGGTCACACCGGCGTACGTGTCTGGTGGAAGCGCTTCGCACTTACCGCGTTCTATCAGCCCGCCCTGCTGAACAATGAGGGCATCGACATCACCCCCACACGCCACCGCGTGGTAGTGGGACTTACCTGCAACATCAACAACAATTGAACATGAACAACATGAAGATCGCGGTCCTGCTGACCGTACTGGCGGTGAGCATCGCCGCATGCAAGAAGGACGAGGAGGATCCGCCTGTTACGCCTGCCCCCACAACGGGCACGGTGAAGATCAACCTCGGCTTCCACTGGGGCGTTCCTGACTTCGAGATCGGCGCGACCTACACCGACGGTGCGGGACATGCCATCCAGATCAGCACGCTCAAATTCTATCTGAGCGAAACCCATCTGGAAAGCGGGGGGAATGTGATCGCCGACTTCCACGACAGCTTCATCCTGGCGGACGCCGCGGAGGAGTCGACCCATACCATCGGTACGGCATCACCCGGCACCTTCGACAACGTGGAGATCGTGATCGGTCTGGACAGCGCGACCAACCACGCCGATCCGACCCTGGCCGAAGAGCCGCTGAACGACCCCTCCATGCACTGGGCTTGGAACCCCGCTGCGGGCTACAAGTTCCTGCTGCTCGAAGGCCGTGTGGACGATGACGGAGACGGTGTGGTGGATGCGGGCGACCCGGAGTTCGTCTACCACTGTGCCACGGACGCCGCGCTCCGCAGCATCTCCGGTGCGTTCTCCGGTACCATCACCGCCGGCGGCACCACGTCCATGCATCTGCACCTGCACGTGGACGAGCTCGTGAACGGTGTGGACATGCTGACCACGACCGTTGGCATGGGCTACGATGCGGTGAACGTCCAGCTGATGGACAACCTGGCGGCAAGCTTGGAGATCGAATAGGTCAGCGCTTATCAGCAATGAACGCAGGCACGCATGAGGGACCCCGCAATGGCCGGGGTCCCTCAGCTTGACTGCCTGCACGGACGCGGATCCCCGAGATGGTCCTGAACAGGCGCTCACGTGTTCAGCGACTGCCCGTTGGTTTGTTTGATCAGTTCTTCGCCTCCGCCTCCGCCTTCTCCATCAGGATCAACCAGCGCTCGGTCTTCTCGTCGAGTTCCTTCGCGGTGGCCTCCAGATCCAGGCTCAGCTTCATGATGGCATGGTGATCGGTGCCACCCGTCGCGATCTTCGCCAGGATGTCCTCCTTCTTCTTCTCCAACGCGGGCACTTCCTTCTCCAGCTTCTTCAGGTCGTTCTTCTCGCCGAAGGACATCTTCTTCCGGGTGCCATTGCTCACAACGGGTGCTGCTGCCGTAACGCTGGCGTCCTCCTTCTTCTTCGCGGTGTTCGCGTTCTTCTGCGCCGCGGCCTGGGCGGCCTTCATCTTCTGCATCTCGCGCAGCTCGGTGTAGCTGCCCACCCATTCCTTGATCTTGCCGTCGCCCTCGAACACCAGCAGCTTCGTGCACAGCTTGTCCATGAAGAAGCGGTCGTGGCTCACCACCAGCAGGCAGATGTCCAGCTCGCTGAGGAAGTCCTCCAGTGCGTTCAGCGTGGGGATGTCGAGGTCGTTCGTGGGCTCATCGAGCACCAGCACGTTCGGGTTCTTCATCAGCACCGTGCACAGGTAGAGGCGTCGCTTCTCGCCACCGCTCAACGTACTTACATACTGGTACTGCTGTTCCTTGTCGAAGAGGAAGCGTTCGAGCAGGCCGGAGGCGGTGAGGGTCTTGCCTTTGCTCAAGGGGATCACCTCGGCGATGTCGCGCACCACGTCCAGGATGCGCTTGTCCTCCTTCAGTTGCAGTCCTTGCTGGCCGAAGATGCCGAGGATCACGGTGGAGCCGACCGAAACGGTGCCGGCATCGGGTTTGATCTTCTCGGTGAGCAGGTCGAGGAAGGTGCTCTTGCCGATGCCGTTCGGTCCCACGATGCCCACGCGGTCGCCGGCCTTCAGCGAATAGTTCCAGTGTGAAACGATGGGCTTGTAGGTATCGGGCTGCGACGGGTCGCCAAAGCTCTTGGTGAGGTTGCGCGCTTCGATCACCTTGCCCCCGAGGCGCGTGCTCTGCACATCGATGCTCACCTGCTCGCGCGAGAAATCGCGTGTGGCCAGGGCCTTGATGTCCTCGAACTTGTCCAGGCGGCTCTTGCTCTTGGTGCCACGCGCCCGGGGCATCTTGCGCACCCATTCCAGCTCGCTCTTCATCAGCCCCTTCAGGTGCTGCTGGGTGGCATCGCGCACTTCGTCCAGCGCGGCCTTCTTCTCCACGTAATAGCTGTAGTTGCCCTTGAAGCGGGTGAAGTTGCCGAACTCCATCTCGATGATCTCGTCGCACACGTTATCCAGGAAGTGGCGGTCGTGCGTCACCAGCAACAGCGTCACGTTCGATGCGCTCAGCTCGTCCTCGAGCTGTTCGATCATCTGCATGTCGAGGTGGTTGGTGGGCTCGTCGAGGATGAGCACATCGGGCATGTTGATGAGCACCTTGGCCATGGCCACGCGCTTCTGCTGCCCGCCGCTGAGCGTGTTCACGGGTTGCTCAACGTCCTTCAGGTTGAATTGGAAGAGCAGGCGCTTCACGCGGGCCTCATGGTCCCACGCGTTGTTCTCCGTCATCTTCTCGATGGCCCGGTGCAGCTCTTCATCGCCGAGGTGACGGGCCACGGCGTGCTCGTACTCGCGGATGGCGTTGGTAACGGGATCGTTCTGATCGAGCATCTCGTCCACCAGCGAGTGGGTGGCGGTCATGTGCACGTTCTGGTCGAGGTAGCCGATGCGCAGGCCCTTGTTGAAGGTCACCTTGCCTTCATCGGGTTTCTCCAAGCCGGCGATGCACTTCAGCAGGGTGCTTTTACCAGTGCCGTTGCGCGCCACAATGGCGGTCTTCTGGCCCTTTTCGAGTCCGAAGGAGATGTCGCTGAAGAGCAGGCGGGGGCCGTAGCGCTTGCCGAGGCGTTCGATGGAAAGGCAGTTCATGGTGCGGGCCCGGAGGGTGTGCTGGAAAAGGGGTGCAAAGGTAGGCTTTGTCGCAGGGCTTTTGTCAGGCGCGGTGTGCAGGAGCAGGGGCAGGTGCAGGCGCAGTGGGCAGGCGCAGTAGGCAGTAGGCAGGCCGCAGGTCCCGGCGAAGTCGGGAGGCAGTGGGCAGGCGCAGTAGGCAGTAGGCAGGCCGCAGGTCCCGGCGAAGTCGGGAAGCAGTAGGCAGTTGGCAGTAGGCAGGTGCAGGCGCAGTAGGCAGGAGCAGGAGCAATGGGCAGTAGCCGAACCGGAGCCTGCGGCACCTGAGCCAGTAGCCAGAGGCCAAAGGCCAGCGGCCAATGACGCGCCTGCGGCACATAAGCCTGAAGCCTGCAGCCTGTGGCCAACACAGAGCCTGCGGCACCCTCACTCCTCCATCATCGCCACCCGCTGGGTCAGCTCATGATAGCACAGCACATCATCGGCGAAGCAATGGATCACCATGCTTTTGCGCGATACCGATGAACCTGTCACACCGGCCCCTGAGCCGGTGATCTTCTTGCCGCCGTGCAACAGGTTCGCGTGCCAGAACAGCACATCGCCGGGCTGGGCATGGAACTCGCGTTGTTCGAACTGCCCTTCGGCGATCGACCGGTCCACGGCTTCTTCATACCGGGCATACGCATCCTCGCCGATGATGAACTGGTTGCCGCCATGGTCGTAACTGCCGTTCAACAAGTAGGGGAGGCGGTGACTGCCCACGTGGTACTCCAGCGGACCGTTATCGGCGGTGATGGGCTCCAGTGCGATCCACGCCGCGATCATGTAACCCAGCGGATGCGTGGTCATGTGGATGCTGTCGCTGTGCGCGGCCTGCTCGCTTCCGGTGAGGAAGTTGATGCTCTGGAACACCTTCACCTTCTTGCCGAGCAGGAAGTCCATCACATCCAGGATGCGGCGGTCATGCACGGCTTTGCGCAGCAGTTCGCTGTGGTGGAAGGCGAACATCACCTTGCGACCGGTGAAGTTGAAGTCCACCTCCTTGGTGTCGATCAGCCGTTGCATTTCGGCGTTGATGGCGCTCACCTCCTCCGGCGTGAACAATCCCCGCAGCACCACGAAGCCATCGGTGGGCCAGCGCAACAATGCTTCCTGAGTAGTGGGATCGAAGCGCTTCAGTCCCGCGCTCGCCTTCAATCGTTCCAAGGCATCGGGCGCATCGAGCCAGGGTGCTTCGGTGGTGGTCTTGGGCAGGGTCTCGCTGCTGATGGGCAGCAGCACACTGCGCTGGATACCGTATTTCCGGTACATGGCCTGTGCGTGCCGCAGCTTCTTCAGGTTGAAGAGGTTCAGCACGGTATAGCCCAGCTTGAACTGGCGGAGCGTGCCGTAATAGCGGTCGAGCGTGTGTCGCAGGGACATGCGTGGCGAAGGTATGCCCGCCCACGGATCCCCGCGCCATGTGGACATGTGAGGCCTGCGCACCGTCCCCTCGCCATGTGGACATGTGCCCGTGTGAGGCCCGCCCACAGATCCCCGCGCCATGTGGACATGTGAGGCCTGCGCACCGTCCCCTCGCCATGTGGACATGTGCCCGTGTGAGGCCCGCCCACGGATCCCCGCGCCATGTGCGCATGTGCGGCCCGCGCACCGTCCCCGCACCATGTGCTCATGTGCCCATGGGGTCCGATCGACCCTCGCGGCCGCGGAGACCGTAATTGCTTCTACGCCCTCTCGGAGAACATCATGTTCACATGGCCACATGCGCACATGGTCAAATGGACATGTGCTCATGTGCGGTCCTCGCGCTTGGCCTCCGCGCCATGTGGACATGTGCCCATGAGGTGCGATCACCCTCGCGGCCGCCGCTACCTTGCTTACTTCTACGCCCTAGCGGAGAACATCATGCCCACATGTCCACATGTGCACATGGTCACATGGACATGTGCCCATGAGGTCCGATCACCCTCGCGGCCTCTGCGATGGTAGTTGCGTCTATACCCTCTCGGAGAACATCATGTTCACATGCCCACATGAGCACATGCCTCGGCCTCTGCTACGGTAGTCGCTTCTACGCCCTCTCGGAGAACGACGAGTGCCCATGTGCTCATGTGAGGCCCACGCGCGGATCCTACGCGCCATGTGGACATGTGCGCATGGCGTCCGATCGAGCTCGCGGCCACTGCGACCTTAGTTGCATCTACTCCCTCTCGGAGCACATCATGTTCACATGTTCACATGCCCACATGAGCACATGCCTCGGCCTCTGCTACGGTAGTCACTTCTACGCCCTCTCGGAGAACATCATGCCCACATGCCCGCATGCTCACATGGTCACATGCTCCACCCGTTTGATCAACTCTTCCTGCGTGGTACACCAGCTCACACCATCATCGAACAGCGTATTGATGCGGTACACCACGGTGCCGCGCGTGCAGTTCCACCAGCGGGCCTTCACATACTTGTCGAAGGTGCCGAGTTCCAATTTGTCGCCCACGCAGAAGCGCGCGTAGCTGTTGATCGCCGACACCAGCTGTCCGAAGGTCACCTGGTAATGGCGTTGCAGATCACCCTTGTGGTCGCGGGTATGCACCACGTACAAGGCCCCGTCGCGATACACGTAGCGCTTCAGCACCGGCACCACCTGACCGTCGTACACCACCAGTGCCTTTTCGCGGAAGAGTTGCATGATCGACGTGGAACTTGGCAAGGGCCAGCTCAGAATGTAGGCATGAGCTCGGGTAAGTGGGCATCCGCCAACCCTGTTAAGCCGCAGCAGGATGGTCACCGGCCAGCACCTGCATCAGCATGGCGCGTTCGAGGGGCTTCACGAAGTGCGCGTTGAAGCCCGCCTCGCGCGAGCGTTGGCGATCCTCCTCCTGTCCCCACCCGGTGAGGGCGATCACCACCATGTCCTTACCCCAGGGCTGTTGGCGCAGCTGTCGACACACTTCGTATCCGTTGAGCTTCGGCAGGCCGATGTCCAGCAGCACCAGGTGGGGCCTGAACTCCTCGGCCACCTTCAGGGCTTCGAGGCCGTTATGCGCGATGCGCGTTTGTTTCCCGTTCAACTGCAGGATCCGCTCGAGCATCAAGGCGGCGTCCACATTGTCGTCCACCACCAGGATGCGCTGTGCGCTCGCCGTGGATACATCCTGGGGCCGGGCACTTGTCCTCTCCGCGATGGGGATGGCCTGCATCAAGGCCAGCCGCAGCTCGAAGGTGGAACCTTGGCCGAGCCCATCGCTGGCCACCGACACGGTTCCCTCGTGCATCTCCACGAGGTTCTTCACCAGGGCCAGTCCGATGCCCAGGCCGCTCACGGACCGTTCGATGGACGTGTCGGCCTGCACGAACATGTCGAACACCTGGGTGGATTGTTCAGGCGTGATGCCGATGCCGTTGTCGCGCACGGTGATCACCGCTTCGTCGCCCACCACGTTCGCCGAGAGCGTGATGCGTCCTCCCCGATCGGTGAACTTGCAGGCGTTGTTGAGCAGGTTGCCCAACACTTGGATCAGGCGGCTGCGGTCGGCGAAGAGGACAATGGGCACGGTGGGCATGCTCACGCTCAAGGTGTGTCCCATGCTCGCTACCATTGGCTGGGTATCCTCCACGGCCTGTTCCATCACCGAGCCCAGGTCGACGCGCTCCTTGCGCAGCTCGATCTTGCCACGGCTGATGCGGCTCACATCCAGCAGGTCATCCACCAGCCGCACCATCTGGTCCACCTGGCGTTCAATGATGCCGGTGGAGAGGCGGATCGTCTCGGGATCATTGGTGAGCCGCATGAGCTGAACGGCACTGCGGATGGGGGCGAGGGGATTGCGTAGTTCGTGCGCGAGCAGGGCGAGGAATTCGTTCTTGCGGCGCGAGGCCTCCGACATGGCGGCCGCCACTTGGCGGAGCTCGTCCTCGAGGCGGCTTCGCTCGGTGATGTCCTCGATGGCGAGCAGGATCAGGGGCGCCTGGTCGGCGGTGCGGATCAGGCGTCGGGCGTTCAGGAGCATGGTCTTCTTGCCGATGTGCTCGAACACGTGCTCCACGGAAAAGTCGTTCACCTGGTTCTCCTGCGGCAGCACTTCTTCCAGCAACCTGCGCAGCGCGGGGATGTCCCACTGGCGGTTGCCCAGGTCGTAGAGCAGGCGACCTTCCGTGCCGGCGGCGGTGACCCGGAAGTTCTCATAGAAGGAACGGCTGGCGGACTGCACGCGCAGATCGGCGTCCAGCACCAACAGGGGCTCGCGCACGGTGGCCACGATGCTCGCGGTGTACTCATGGATCTCGGCCGCAACGTGTCGCAGCTCAGCGGCCAGGCGGTTGCGTTCGGTGATGTCCTCGATGGCCAGCAGGATCAGCGGCGTGCGGTCGGTGGCCTGCATCAACCGGCGTGCGTTAAGGAGCATGGTTTTGGAACCGATGTGCTCGAACTCATGCTCCACTTGGAAATCCTCCACCTCGGTGTGCTGGGGGAGGATCTCCTCCAGGAGGGTGCGCAGCTCGGGGATGTCCCACTGACCGTTGCCCACATGGTACAGCAGGCTCTTGCCTGTTTCGGCAGCGGTCACCTTGAAGGTGTGATAGAAGGCGTGATTGGCGCGGACCACCCGCAGGTCACCATCCAGCACCACCAGGGGCACGCGCACGGTCTCCACGATATTGTCGGCGAAGTTGCGCGCATCTGCGAGGCTCCGCTCCGAGACCACGATGGCACGGCTGATCACCAAGGCCGTCACCAGCACGATCGTTGCGGAGAGGCCGAGCAACCACAACGCCGTCCAATCCACAGGTCGGATGTCCAGTGCGATGTAAGCACCGGAGCCCACGAGCACGGCCGTCAACAGGCCGAGACCCAGCCACAACTTCTTCAGTGTCGTCATACGGTGCGTGGCCTCCTTTCTGCAGTGCGGGGGCATGCCCGTTCCAGTGCTTTGTGCGCCTATACGGTCAAGTTTGGCTCCACGTAACCTCGATGGTCGCATCGCTGCTTGCAGCCCCCCGTGCGCTGTAGAAAGCACAGGGACCCATTCCGGGCCAGGGGGTCCGGATACCCCAAATGGGCAAGCAATACCCCCCGTCCCGCCGGGTGGGAATGCCCCAAATTGGTTGAACGAACAGCCAGGGGCAGGACTCATATCACTTCAACGCGTTGGTCAGCTCTTTCTGAAGAACGCGGAAGAGGATGGTCGTGTGCTCCGGGAAGATCAGCCAGCACACGGCCTCCACGCATCGCCGGAACCTGCTGCACTGGATGTCGGTGCAGAACACACCGGCCTTGATCCGGAAAGCGTGCGAACTGGGGTGGCTGTGACGCCACCGATCGCCTGCACGTGCGACGCGCCCCATCGGCCTTGTCAACACCCTGATACGTGGGTTCCTGCTCCGTGAACACGGAACTGAACGTCCCTTTCCGGGCATGCCGGTCCAAATCCGTAACCTTGATAAAAACCCACCCAAATGAGAACCCTCTCCATCACGCTCAGTACCGTTGCCCTGCTCGCTGTGCAGAGCTGCAGCGCGCCCCCGGAAAAAACCGCCGAACAAACGCCAGCGGTAACGCCCGCGCCCGACACCGCAGCACCGGCCGCCCCAGCGTTCACGCCCTTTGATATGGTGGAGATCGTGCATGCGGTGAAGGACTATGGCACCTGGAAGACGGCCTTCGACAACGATTCAGCGGCGCGCATTGCCAACGGCTTGAAGTTCCTCGTGATCGGCAGGGAGGAAAGCAAGGCCAACAACCTGATGGTGGTGATGGAAGCATCCGACGTGGCCAAGGCCAAGGCCTTCGCGGCCGATCCACGGCTGAAGGAGGTGATGGACAAGAACGGCGTTATCTCCAAGCCCGACATCAACTACTGGCATGTGCTCCGCTTCAACCCGGATGCAAAGGAGAAGACCTGGGTGGTGATCACGCACCGCGTGAAGGACTATGATGCCTGGTTGAAGGTGTATGACACCGAAGGCACAGCGACCCGCGAGGCGGAAGGTCTGTACGACGTTGTGCTGGCCCGCGGCGTGGATGACCCGAACATGGTGCAGATCGTGTTCGACATCAAGGACCTATCCCTGGCGAAAGCGAGCATCAGTTCTGACAAGAAGAAGGCACTGATGATGGGCGCCGGTGTGGAAGGCCCGCCCGTGATCACGTACTACACGACAGCGGAATAAGCTGATCCTCTTTTTCCGGAACGCTGGCAGGTGCAGATCTGCCAGCGTTCTGCATTTGGCGAGCAGTTGAATTGATCGCTAATCGCGTTCGCTCGCCCCCCGGCTTTGCGCCGGGGGGCGCGGCGATCAGCAAGGAGGGGAAAACGTAGGCTGCATTCATCCGCGTTCATCCATGGTTCAGCTGCTTTCCTGGTTCATCTGACCTCGGCGAAGGCCGGGGCATCTGCATCCATCAGCGGTTGACCACCGCGCTACAGCGCGTTCCGCATGCATCCGCGTTCCGTCGCGTAGTGCGGGTCGGCTCCACGCCTGAATGACGGATGATCACTACGGCACCTGCTCCAGCCGCACATTGGTCGGCACGTTGCTGCCCACGTTCACCAGGATCGGATCGCGGTCGTTACCGGTTCCCGTGTATTGCACGTTGCCGTTCATGTTCACGTCGCGGGTGCTGTACGTGTTGGTCACCACGTTGTTCGGCGTGGTGCTGCCAACGGTCACCAGGATGGGATCGCGGTCGTTGCCCGTGCCGGTGTACTGCACTGCGCCGTTGAAGGACACATCCCCGGACCAGAGCGCTTCCACCGGGAAGGACCCGGCGATGCTCTTCCGGGCCAGTGTGCCGTAGGTGCCCAAGGCCACCGAGCGAAGGTCGACCGATGTGGCGGTGGAACTGAGCGCGATCGGGTTGGCGGTCATGACACCGAGGTGGTTCCGGTGCCGCACGGCCAGGAGATAATTCCCGTTCGCCATATCGAACGGAACGGGGCTCACGCCATCGGCGGACACCACATCGCCATCGCGCTGCACAAGGGCCGAGCGTGATGCGAGCACGGTGGACGGTGCCGCCACGCTGCGCAGTTCCACCACGATCCAGTCCACGATGGCATTGGCACCGCTCACGCTCAGGGCCGCGAGGTTCACCGCCTCGCCACCGCCACCACCCGCATGGACGTAGCCCAATGCCGTGTATGGCTCGGTCAGCGGAAACGTGGTAAGCGCGCGCAGGTCGTCGCGCATCAGCCCGGTGGTGGCGTCATAGGCTCCCTCGAGCGCGACCTTCACAGCGACCTGCACTTCGGATGCGCCACTGATGAGGATGTCATCGATGGCCATGTCGCTGGTGGAGCCTGTGCCGGTGATCCCCCGGAAGCGGACGCGCACGGAACCACCCACATAGGCGTTCAGCGATACGGTGGCCTGTTGCCAGCTGTTGCCCTGGTTCCCGCTCAAGGTCCAGGCGCCGAGCGTCCACGCGCTGCCGTTCCAGATGTCCACGTTCAAGGTGCCCATGGTCGCGCCGTACAGGTGATACCAGAAACCAAGTTCCGCGCCGGAGACGGACGAAAGGTCGATGCACGGGCCGTACAGCTCCGCCACTTTGGCCGGGTTGTTCGGGCTGCTGGATTCGGTGTACACATAGTTGCCGCCGCCGGTGTGATTACCGGTGGGTCCGGTGCTGCTGGTGGGTGTTGAACCCGACAGTAGCGTACAATTCATGTTATCGCTCACGCCCTGCACCCATGCACCGAGGCCTGCACTGAATGATTCACTGTACGGCAACGTGCTGATGCAGGCCGCACCCAGGCAGAAGCCGGTGGAAGCGGTGCTGGTGAACGTGGCGATCGGTGTAGCCAGGGCGTGCCGCTGGCATCCAGCGGCACGAAGTAGCCGCTGCCATAGGCGCAGCAGATGCCATCTCCGAAAGCGTCGTTCACGATCAGCGTGTAGCATCCCGTGGGCAGGCAGAGGTTGACATCGGGCTGCGGGTAGACGCCGTTGGCGGCCTGGTCGGCATACGGGCCGCCACTGGCCACCGTGCCGCCGCCACTGTTCTGTAGGCTCCATGTGGTCTCGGAGCCATAGCGGTCCAGCACGATGCGGATCGTGACCAACTGGCAATCGCTGGTGGTGAAGGACCAGGTGGCCGAGGGCGGACCGAATCCGCAGGGGTTCACGCTCTGCACACGCCAGTAGTATGTGAAGAGCGGCTGCGTGGCCACGGCCGTGATGAAGCTGGTGGAGGTGATCCCCGAACCCGATTCCACGATGTTGGTCATACCCGCATCCGTGGCGATCTGGATGTCGTAGCTCACCGCGTTCGGATCGGCGATCCACGTCAGGGCCGTGCCGCCGCCCACGCCCGTGGCGCCATTGGCGGGTGCGTTCAAGGACACCTGCGCGGGTTGGGCAAAGACGTCCAGGGTGAGGGCGAGGTTCTTCGCCCCGCTGGCACTGTTGGCGTTGAGCGTGAAGGCGTATTCACCCGGCGCCACATTGTTCGTGCCGCTGATGGTGAGCGTACTGGTGCCTACCGGTATCACCGGGTTGGGACTGAAGCCTGCGCTGAGGCCCGGGGGCAGCCCGCTCACGCCGAGGGTGACGGTGTTGTTGTATCCGAGGATGCTGCCCACCTGGATGGCGTAAGTGGCGTTGGCCGGCTGGCAGGCGCTGGCCGTGGCACTGGTTACGGCCAGGGCGTAGTCCGGCGTGCTGGGCACGGTGATGGTGAAGTTGCTGTTGGAGATGTCATAGAAGATGTTGCCGTTGGCCCGCACCATCACGCGTGCGGTGTTGGTGGCCGAGTTCGGCACGGCGATCGTTTGGCTGCCGTCGTTCGGCGTGGCGCTCGCCAGCATGGTGGGATAGGTGAGCCCTCCATCGGTGGAGAGCAGGATGTCCACGTTGGCGCAGTTCACCGGTGCGCCCGCCGTGCCGGCCACATCCCAGGTCACGGTCTCGGTGTTGAGGGCGGTCCAGCTCACGGCGGTGTTGGGCGCGGTCACCAGGAAGGGGCCGGTGGTGCCGCTCACGGTCACCACCATGTTGTCCTGGCCGTTGCAGCCGCCGGCGGGCACATTGTCGCGCACGGTAAGGCGGAAGTTGTAGGTGCGGGCCACGCCGCTGAGCACCTCCCACGTGGGCGTGGTGTTCGCGGTCACCGCGGGCAGGTTGGGCATGTAACGCACCGGCGTGCTCAGCGGCAAGAGTGGTACCCATGCCGGTCCGCCGGTGTTGGTGGCGACCGGTGGCATGGTGGCCACAGCATTGTCCATCTGTTCCCAACTGTAGGAGAGCACGTTGCCGCCGTTGGAATCGGTGGCCGAGGCGGTGAGGATGAAGGGCGTGGAGCGCGGGATGGTGCGGTCCACTCGGCGATGGTGGTGGGTGCGCTGTTGGGGATGGGTGCGGTGGTGGGGCATCCGCTGCTGGCGCCGGTGGTGATGTTGGCCGCGATCTCCTGCATGCTGTATCCGCCGAAGGAGGCGATGCTGTGGGCGGCCACATCGGGCGGGCAGATGCCGGCGTAGCCCATGATGGTGATGCCGCTGCCCACCTCCACGGCCGCGCTGGCGGCGCGGTTGCAGTTGTTGTTCTGGCTGTGGTTGCCGCCGTACTGGTGGCCCATCTCATGCGCCACGTAATCGATGTCGAAGGGATCGCCCACCGGTGCGCCCGAGCCGGTGACCCCGCCCGCCTTGTTGCCCGTGCACGGACTGTTCAGGTAGGCCACACCACCGCCGCCGGTGCTGAACACATGCCCGATGTCATAATTCCCCGAGCCGATCACGCTGTTGCAATTGCTGATGTTCTCCCCGAGCATGGTGCTGCCGCTGTTGTTCGTGTAGGGGTCGGTGGTGCCGTTCAGGTAGATCAGCAGGTCGTTGTTCGCCACAAGCACCATGGTGAGCGTTGCATCCCGTTCGTAGATGCCGTTCACGCGGTTCAACGAGGTGGCCATGGCGGCCGCGGCGAAGGTCTTGTTGTTGTTCGTGGTGTTGCTGCCGTGGTAGTTGGCGTACTCACCGGTGCAGGCCAGGGCGAGGTCGTAGGTGCGCAACTGGCAGTCGCCCACACGATCGGCGGCGGCCTGCGCGATCCATTGGCGCGTGCGTTTCTGTTCGGCGTCGATATCGTTCACCTGTCGTAGCGGCAGCCCTGGAAGTCCGCTGGCAGGCGCTTGTGGAAGTCGTGCTTCCAATAGCTCTGGTAGTGCACCACATCGCCGGACACCAGCGGGTCGATGAACCAAGCATCGCCGGCCACGGACAGCACCACGGCGCGGAAGCCGTGCGGCGTGAGGTCGCACTTCAGCAGGGCACCATCGGAGATGCCCACACCGGTGTATGTGCGGATCATGGGGTAGCGCTCCTGCAGCGCGCGGTGCATCACGGGCACCTCCAGGAAGCGAAAGGCCGCGAAGCCGCCATCGGGCAGCGGCAGTTCCACGATGCGGGCAGCAGTGGCCACCTCGGCCCAGCCTGCCCACGGGGGCTTCCTCCAACACTGTGCGGGAAGGCGGACACATCGAGGGTGAGCGTGCGGGCTTGGTCAGGTGCGATGGTGGCGTTCACCTGCGTGGCCGGCGGCGCGTTCGGTGGGAAGTTCGCTCCACACGTTCCGTTGGGCGGTGGCGAGGATGGGCAGGAACAAGGCTGCCAACGAAAGGATCGTTTCGCATTTGATCGGAGCGATGGGGTAAGGGGTTGATCAACTTAGATCGATCGCTCGTCATAGCCGTCCGTTATTTGCCCTCAATCCCGGTGAAAACCTCGAGCAAAAGGGCTTTGGATCGACGGCCGGGCCGGGCGCTTGGTTGAACGCAGTCGTCCAGACGCCAAGCGATAATTAAATCCCGCATTCGGAGTGGCCCCGATCGATCTGCGAAAACGTGTGGCCGCGAAGCGAACTCTGATCCCCGTGTTCGCGAGCCTGCCTACCGGCAGGCGAGCGG
>CAWFCK010000025.1:0-17246 GCA_963814325.1 uncultured Flavobacteriales bacterium | reverse complement strand
GACGGGACGAGCTACTACGACCATCCCGGTGCGTCGGGCCACATCCATGTGGTCAGTTATGGCCTTAGTGAACTGTACTACGACGAGGAAGCAGTAGGGCAGGAGTTCAGCAAGCTGGGGATCGAACTCACCTTCCGGATGAAACGGATCGAGGGGAAACGCTGGAACCCACATGGGTGACCGTGGTGATGAACAACCTGGCCCGGTATCTCCACAAGAGCGGTCGGTGGTTCGATGTGAACCAGTTCGTTCCGGCAGGTGGTCCGTTATGTACGGACATGGAAACGGACATCACCGGAGTGGTGTTCGCGCTGGATCCCGGTTGGGGAAGACTATTACACCGCACGGCGAAGTGAACTTCTTGCAAATGGTGGGCATTACCACCGCCGAACTCGAGCGTTTGCAAGCCGATCCCAGCGTGGAGGCGGTGGCGACATTGATCGAAGAATTGCGCGTGCGCGATCCGTTGTTGGTAACGGACATGGTTCGCAAGTAGGATACCTGGATCGCGCTGGCCGTTTCCCCCGCTGCTGCGAGTTTGCCACTCACAGCTCATACGTGGTCAATGGAAACCGCAGAGTCCTCTTGGGGAGACTTAAACGGAGTGGTGGTGGAGTGGCGTGCGTGGTTCACCCTCGAGAGGGCTGAATAGCCTGTGGGTCTCACTGCAGGCCTTGTCCTTTCCGAATTGAACGCCTACAAATGCTGGGCGTCATTCTTGCGCTGGCCTTGAGCGCTACTGAACTGTTTGGTGGATGCACGCGTGAATGGCATTCAGATGGTCGGAGTCGATCGCGACTATTCCTTCCGAGCCACCTCCTCGTCGATCATCGCCACCAGGCCTTCGCTCCGGTCCACGATCTCCTGCAACTGGCCGTTCAAGGTGCCGAACTCGATCTGCACCATCAGGAAGCCGTTCTTGGTGCGCTTGTCGGCAAAGTACACGTCGTAGTCGGCGCGGTTGAGCACCGTGTCCTTACCCGTGTGCAGGCCGATGACGGGCTCCAGGTCCATGAGGTGGTAGATGGGCCTGAAGATGATCTCCTCCGAGTCGAAGCGGAAGTGGTCCTCTTCCGCCTTGGCCTGCTTGTAGAGCGATTCGAGCACCAGGAGCGAGGTGCGCACGCTGTCATTCGTGATCCTGGTGAGGCCGCCGGTGTTCAGGAGCTCCTCCACGGTGTAGTTGATCGGATAATACCGTTGCCACGCGTACACCTTGATGCAATCCTCGTTGAAGGCCTTCCAGTCCGTGATCGGCTCGCCGTCGATCTTCAGCACCACCCGCTGGGCCGCTTCGATGCTGCCCTTCCGCTTGGCCATCACGCCGGTCGCCTTCTCCACGTTCGCCTGCAGGTCGGTCCGGATGCCGCGCAGGTACTCCAGTTCCTCCGCGCGGGCCCTCCGCTGGTCCTTGTAGTTGTCCACCTGCAGCGCGATGAGGATGCCGATCACCACCAGCGCGATCTCGCCCACGGCATGCGCGAGGAAGCGGGTGAAGCGGTTCTCGGTGAAGAGGCGCTCACGGAGCGTGTGGAGCAGGTTGGGCATGAACGAATATCGGGAATGAGTGCCGAATGGGTGAGGAGCGATCGGGCGGCTACGCCCAACGACGTGTAAAAGGTGCGCTGCGAGCAGGTGCGCCTACCTGACGGTTCGGCAGGCACCGAGTTAGGGCACGAGTGTGGACAACACGTGCGCTTCTGCCAAAGCACACGCCGTTGGTCGTCCCTTGATCGCCCGGGCCTTGGATGCGCAAGGCTCGGATGGTATTGGTAGCCGTGGTGCAGCTCCCTTTTCGCACGTTCTATTGTCCCGGTATTTCCCGGCGGCCTACCATGATCACGGCTTTGGCCAACACGGTCCACTACCATCAAGAACGGGATGAAACAGATGCGCACACCCTTTCTCCTTGGCCTCATCGTGCTACATGGCGCGAGCAACATGGCTTATTCGCAGACACTCGCTCCCCGCGCCGTGCTGCCCGCCGGTGGGGAGAACCCCGCACTGAGCTGGACCCTGGGCCAACCCTCCAGCGCCACTTTCACTGCTGGGAACACGCTGGCCACCGCCGGTGTGCAACAGCCGGAAGGGGTGTTGTTGTCGCTGCACATCGACGCGCTGCTCGATGGACCTTACGACGCCGCTACCGACCTGATGCACGACAGCCTGCGCACGCGCGGATTGCTGCCGCTATTGGAACCCTTCAGTGCGCTGGGCCATCCGCCCGTGGGCCTGCAAGCGGGCGCGCAGCTCACACCGTCGGCGTTGACCGCGACCGGACCCGATGCGCTGGTGGACTGGGTCTTCGTTGAACTGCGCGGCGCGGATGATGCGAGCCGCATCGATGCGGCCCGCTCCGCCGTGGTGCAGCGCGATGGCGATGTGGTGGACATGGACGGCGTGTCACCGGTGCGCATCACGGCGCTTCCCGGCAGCTACCGCATCGCCCTGCTTCACCGCAACCACTTGCCGGTGCTCACACAAACACCGGTGGTGCTTGGTGCGGGTGCCAACGCGCTCGACCTCACCATGGGCAACGTGCCGCTGCACGTACCCAATGCCGAAGTGCTGCGCGACGGTCGCTTCCTGCTGTGGCAGGGCGATGTGAACGGCGAAGGGACCGTGAAATACACTGGAGCGAGCAACGATCGCGACCTTGTCCTGGTGAACGTGGGCAGCACCACGCCCAACAACACGGCCAGTGGCTATCTGCCTACGGACGTGAACCTGGACGGCACGGTGAAGTACACTGGCGCACGCAACGACCGTGATCCCATCCTACAGACCGTCGGTAGCACAACCCCCAACAACGTGCGGGTCCAACCTCTTCCTTGAACCATTCACCTATGCGCATTTCCACACTTTTCCTTTCCGCACTGCTCTCTGGTGCGCTGGCCGCGCAAGTACCGCAGGCCTTCGATTTCCAAGCCGTGGCCCGCGATGCGAGCGGGAACGTGCTGAGCGCGCAGCCCGTGAGCGTACGCCTAACGGTACACAGCGGCACGGCCGGTGGTGCCATCGCCTATCAGGAAACACATGCGGTCAGCACCAATGCCTTCGGTTTGTTCAGCGTTGCGGTGGGGCAGGGCAGCACCGTGCAAGGTGTCTTTGCCGATGTGAATTGGGGTAGCGCTTCGCACTTTCTGCAAGTGGAACTGGATGCGAGCGGCGGCAGCAGCTACACGGACATGGGCACCACACAATTGCTCAGCGTGCCCTATGCGCTGCATGCAGGCAGCGTGGCCTGCCCCACGGTCTCGCTGTTGGGTGATACCGTGCGTTATGGGAACGGCTGCTACCTGATCCAGCCCGGGATGAGCGCCGCCAACGGCGGCTGCTTGGATCTGGACAACGACGGCTTCTACAACAACGCCGGCTGTCCACCGCTGGATTGCAATGACGCCGATCCGTTGGTGAACCCCGGTACGGCAGAGATCTGTGGCAACGGAAAGGATGACGATTGCGATGGCGCAGTGGACAACAACACTGATCCATTGTCCTTCGTGCTCTTCTATGCGGATGTGGACGGCGACGGCTTCGGCGATGCCGCCATCAGCAGCAGCGCCTGCATGCAGCCAGCTGGCTTCGTACCCAATGACGGCGATTGCGACGACAGCGACCCTGCCATCTTCCCCGGCCAGAACTGCAGCGCGTTCTGCACACCAGCCGAATCCGCTTGGGTGAACGCCAACTTCGTGGACTACCGCGACGCGCTGATGAACGCGTTCAGCGACTGCGTCTTCACGAATAACCCCAATGATTGCATCCAGGGCGTTCTGGCGCAATCCGGCTTCCCGTTGAGCGACGATTGCAACACCTGTGGTGTGACGTGGGCGCTCTGCGTGCGCACGAACTGCCTGAACGCATGTTTGCAAGGGCAGGCGGCGTGCGAAGCGTGTATGAACACAGCCGGTTGCAATGCTGGGCTGATGCAGTGCTTCGGCCTTACGGATGCTGATGGCGATGGCTGGCCCTCCGGTTCGGATTGCAACGACAACAACGCGGCCATCCATCCCGGTGCCGCGGAAGTCTGCGATACGCTCGACAACGATTGCGATGGCGCAGTGGACGAGGGCAATGTGTGCAACCCCTGTCCGGATGATGATGCCGACGGCTTCACCACGTGCGATGGCGATTGCGATGACAGCAACCTCAACATCGATCCCGGGGCCGTGGAGGTTTGTGACGGAGTTGACAACAACTGCGATGGCCAGATCGATGAGGGCAACGTGTGCACCCCCTGCACCGACAACGATGCGGACGGCTTCACCACCTGCCAGGGCGATTGCGACGACACCAACGCCAACGTGAACCCAGGCGCGACCGAACTCTGCGGCGATGGGCTCGATAACGACTGCAATGGGCAGGCCGATGAGGACTGCGGGAACTGTCTGGACAATGACGGTGATGGGTTCACCACCTGTCAGGGCGATTGCAACGACAACAACGTCAGCGTCGATCCCGCCGCAGTGGAAGTGTGTGATGGACTCGATAACGACTGCGATGGGCAGACCGACGAAGGCTGCGGTCCGCAGGAGATCTGCGACGGTGTGGACAACGACGGCGACGGGCAGGTGGACGAAGGCACTGGGCCTGGGCACCCCCTGCGGGTGCGGAGGTGTGCTGATCTGCGATGGCAATGGCGGAACCACGTGCAGTGTACCCTTGCTCACAGAGATCTGTGCAGATGGCATCGACAATGACTGCGACGGACAGGTGGATGAGAACTGCAACCCTTGTCCAGACAATGACCTCGACGGCTTCACCACCTGTCAGGGCGATTGCGACGACACCAACGCCAACGTGAACCCAAGCGCGACCGAACTCTGCGGCGATGGGCTCGACAAGACTGCGATGGTCAGGCCGATGAGGACTGCGGGAACTGTCCGGACAATGACGGTGATGGGTTCACCACCTGCCAGGGCGATTGCAACGACAACAACGCCAGCGTCAATCCCGGCGCAGTGGAAGTGTGTGATGGCCTCGATAACGACTGCGATGGGCTGGTGAACGAAGGTGCGGTTTGTGGATGCGCGCCAGCAGGCACACCCTGCGACGACGGCAATGCCTGCACGGTGAACGACACGGAGGATGGCGCCTGCAACTGTATCAGTGGTGTCAATGCACCGTTCGGAACGGCATGCGACGATGGCAACCCGAACACGACGAACGATATCTGCAATGGAAGTGGCATTTGCATCGGCACGGCGTGCACCGACAACGATGCCGACGGCTTTACCACCTGCCAAGGCGATTGCAACGACAACAACTTGAACATCAATCCCGCGCGGCCTGAACTCTGCAACGGTGTGGACGATGATTGCGACGGGCAGGTGGATGAGGGCTGCGCACCGGAAACCTGCAACGGGGTCGATGACGATGGCGACGGCCTCACCGATGCGGCCGACCCCAGCTTGGTGCTGGTGCAATGCGAGAACCAGATCGGCGTGTGCAACGGTGTGCAGAAGACCAGCAACCTCTGTGTAGGTGGCACGTGGCTCACGTGCGCCACTTCCGATTACGCCATCGGGGCACCGGCCTACGAACCCAACGAGACCAGTTGCGATACGCAGGACAACAATTGCGACGGACAGGTGGATGAGGGCGGTGTTTGCCCGTAGTGATCCTGTTCGCCCTGATCTCCGATGTGAACAGCATCGCCGCGGACAAACGCGAGACGTTGATCTTCACGCCGATCACCTTTGTGGCGACGCTGATGGCGATCCGCGTGGCGCTGGGTGAACGGTCGTTGGAATTGCGGATCATCAGCGGTCAGCTCTCAAGCACCAGACAACTCCGGCACCAGTTCGTACACGGTCTTCGGCTTCAGCCCCAGTTCATACTTCTCGAACAGGCTCACGAGGCGCTCGCCGTGATCGGTGCACAAGTGATGATGATCGGCCTTGCTGTGGTGGCGGTAGCGCAGCTCACTTGAGCGCCACGGTAAGCGCGGTCCGTCCGGGGATCCTCGCTGCCTTGAAGTGACGGAAGGCCGTTCTACCTCATCGGCTTCGCCAGTTCCTTCTCCAGACTCTTGCACAACGCGTGCTGCATTCGTGTTCTTCGGATCCATCGCTGCCGCGCGCTTGTAGTTGGTCAATGCCAGTGCCTTGTCCCCAAGCTTCAGGCTGGCTTCCGCGTAGCTGTCGTACACATTCGCACTCGTCGGGTAGAGCAGCACGTTCACATGGAAGATGTCCTGTGCTTGCTTCACCTTGCCATCGTTCAGGAGTTCATAGCCGAGCAGTGTTCAACCGTTCCTCTGCTATCATTTCGTCCTTGGAATCCGCAGCCTTCAGTGCGGCATAGGCCCGCACGGCAGCATCGTGGTCGCCGCGTTGTAACAGCTCTAACGGGATATGCTCATCGTCCTTCATGCGCCGCAGCGTGGAGAATTCTGTGACATCGATCGCATCCATCACACGCACCGTCATCGCTCCGGTGGAGTCTTTTACGAAGCGCCGGAAACGTTCGTCCATGCGGCTTACGAACACATTGTCGCCAATGTGCACGAGCTCACCGGCCTCCTGGCGAAGCGGCTGCCGTATCAACTTGTTGCCCTGGCGCGTGATCGTTACCAGATCATCACTGCCATTGCGATAGCGACCGGTGAACGTATCCAGCGTAGTACTGTCCAAGGGTACCTCCTTTCGGATCGGAACGAATTCAGGCCAATCGTATGCTCGCGCGATGGAACGTACCACCTCGCTCATGATGTCCGGTTGATTGGCGTTGATGAGGATCACTGCTCCCTTGCCGTTCTTCACGTGCCCCACGAGCCATCCGCAGAAGCCCTCGTTCCAACCGCCGTGGTCGAAGTAACGCTCGCCCTTCATGTCTTTCAGCATGAGACCCACCGCAGCATACGGTTCAACGAACGGCTCCACCATTTGCATGGCCGAAGCATGGTTCAGCACCTTGCCGCTGTCAGTAGCGATGGTCTTCTGTAGGTCGATCATCCAACGGGCGAGGTCCGTAGCCGTTGTCCACAGACCATCCGGTGAAAGCTCCGGGTACACGTGCCAGTTGCCCTTGACCTGCGTGTGATCCGGCAGGTATCCGCTGGCGGCGTTGTGAGCCATGGCAGCTGGCAGGGGTTGCTCATACGTGCTGCGCGACATGCCCAGCGGTTCCAGCACAAGGTCGTGCATATGCTGTGGGATGGTGCCACCCTTCGCATCGAGGACCACTTGCGAGGCCACGCAATAACCACCGCCGGAATAACGCCATGCACTGCCCGGCGCCTGATCCACCACGATGGGTGGCGAGTTCGCTGGTGCTTCACCGTTCAGGATGTTCAGCAGGGATGGCAGTGGATCACCCGGCGCGTAGCCACCGAATCCATGTACGGTGGTGCCGGCAACGTGTCCGAGCAGGCGTTTCAGTGTGACCTTTTTCGTTGCGGTGAATTCGTTCCCGGGGATCTTCCACGTTCTGAGTTGCGTGTTCACATCCTCATCGAGCTGTACGGCGCCCATCTCGGCGAGCTTCAACACGGCCATGGTGAACACCGGCTTGCTGATGGACGCCGCCTGGAACAAGGTGCTGTCCGTTACCGGGCGCATGCTCGTGCTGTCCATCACGCCATAGCTCTTGGTCCACACGATCTTAAAGTCATCGATGATAGCGACGCTCATGCCCATTACACCATAGTGCTTCATGCGCTCTTCGATCGTCCACGTGCTGTCGCCTTCGATCACTGTGGGAGTACATAGGCCGGTTTCCACACGGCGCTCCATGGAGGAATTGTCAGCAGTGCGTGTGGGCTTGTTGCATGCTGTGATCAACAGGATGAGAAGGAGAGGTGCTGCTTGCCGCATGATGTGGATGGAAAGTTGCGAAGGTGGGACGGATCCAGCAGATCCGCTGCTTGCGGCGAGCGAATGTTAATCTGCACGGGATGGAGGCCCCGGTAACGGGTGGGGCTCTACAATGGCAAGGCCGATCGGGGCGCACGAGCTCCGCTCAAACCGACCCGTGCGATGACAGGAGCGAACTGAGAACGGGACCTGGTTCTCAAAGCTCCTGAAGATGTTTCATCCCGCTTCAGCGGGAACTCCGGCACCAGCTCGTACACGGTCTTCGGCTTCAGGCCTGGTTCGTACTTGTCGAAAAGGCTCACGAGGCGCTCCCCATCGATCAGCTCGATGGGAGGGACGCCATCCCGGTTGGCCTCCTGCTGTGCTTCCTGCGTGAAGCGACCGGTGGTGAGGATCAGCCCTTTCACGGCGCGGCTCGATGGAACCGAGGAAGCCGTAGCTCAAGGCATTCCGGGCGTCACTTTTCTTTCTTGGAACGCAACTCTTTGGCCAACAGCTTCATCGCCTTGGTATCCACCGTGTCGTAGTCGCTCTTGTCGTAGATGCTGAGCAGGTACACTTCAGCATCCTCGGTCACCACGTACGTGATCACACGTCCGCCTCCGCTCTTGCCTTTGCCTTTGCTGGCAATGGCCATGCGTACCTTGTAAAGACCATGGCCAAGCGCGGTACCCGTGGTCGGCTTCGCTTCCAGTTCCTTCTCCAGCTTCAACAGATCCTTGCCCAGCGAACGATGACGCTTGAGCAACGGGCGCAACTCCTTCTCAAAGGCTGGTGTCGGGATGACCCTATGCTTCACGCAGCACGTCCTTCAGGGTCCGTTTCTTCAACTTCCCTGAACGCATGCGTGCTACCTGACCGAGCGCATTGCTGAGCGTGGAACGGAGCTTCAACAACTGCTCGTAGTGGCGCAGCTTCTCCAAGAGGTCGTTCCAGTCCTCCACGGGGACCTGCACGGCTTGCACGTTGCCTTCGGCATCGTTCACGTAGCGCATCGGGGCTTTCATGCTACCAAAAGTAAGCCGTCTGCCCTGTTTGAGCGACAACGCGCGCAAGAAGATGGCGATGGTCGCCCTCAACTCTCGAAACTCCTGAAGAATTCCGGCACCAACTCGTACACGGTCTTCGGCTTCAGGCCGAGCTCGTACTTCTCGAACAGGCTGACCACGTGTTCGCAGTCCATCAACTCGAAGAACCTGCGCACCCTCCGCACGTGCGGTGGCCAACATGTCCGCGTTGGGGTCGATGCCGATCGCCGGGTGGCCGGTGGTTGTGAAAAGGCGCGTGGAGATGCCTGTACCGCAGCCCAGGTCCACGTCCTTCGCGTGGGCCTGCACTGACCGATCTGGTCGCCGTCCAAGACCGGGGGGCAAGTCCGGAGATAGGTCTGCTGGCTTGCACATAGTCAACTATTGTTTACTTTTGGCCGGTAACCGGAACGGCATGAAGTGCAGCGAACTGATGCGGAAACTCCAACGCGATGGTTGGTTCGTCGTCAGGCAACGCGGCTCGCATGTGCTCATGGAACACCCGACCAAACAGGGCCAAGTGGTTGTGCCTGACCACGGCTCGAAAGAACTGGCATCCGGCACTGCTCGTAGCATCATCAAGAAGGCAGGACTCTGAACCGAACGACCATGAAAACCGCCAAGAAGAAAGCAGTAACGGGGAAGACATACCCCTTCATCGTGGAGTGGACCAAGACCGGCTTCTCCGCTTACTCGAAAGATCACGCGGTAGCCACCACCGGCGAATCGCTGAACGAACTGCGCAAGAACGCCGCCGAGGCACTGGGGCTGTTGCTCGATACACCGCGCAAGAAAGTGACGACCAAGGAGATACACTTCTTCATGGACATGCGCCACTTCTTCAAGCAGTACCGCGTTCTGAACGCGAGGCAACTGGCTCGCCGCATCGACATGAACCACACACTGCTCTCGCAATACGTGAGCGGCGCCAAGATGCCTTCAGAGGAGCAGACCGAACGCATCCTGGTCGGCATCCGGAAAGTGGCCAAAGAGTTGGCAGGCGTGTCGCTTTCGGCGCATAGCTGATCACCTACCGCCCACGCATCGGGCCTTGCTCCGCCGAAGGCAAGGCGCGAAGGCGCAGCAGGTCGGTATGCTCGCTGGTGCATAGTGTGGCAACCACGAAGTTCCTCAACTATCTCCACCCCTCTTTCTCCTTCCTGCTGCGTTGGAACATTTCGCCGTAGCAACCGCTACGTCGCGCATGTTCCGCCTTGCCCGAAGAAGAAATAGGGGCGAGTCTTTCAGTTAACCAACTTCGTGGATGCCACACTTCACGATAGTCCTGCGCACCCTCCGCGCGTGCCGTGGCCAACATGTCCGCGTTGGGGTCGATGCCGATCACCGGGTGGCCGGTGTGTCGGGGTGAGATGCCGGTGTGGCTTCCAAGTCGTGACCTACTGGCGATCGAGCGGGCTTAGTCCGGCTCCATATTCTCAACATCGTCCAGATCCCGGTGGCGGCCCGTGGCCTTCTTGTTCGTCACCAGGTCGTGGTAACCGATGAAGTTCATGGCCAAGCCGTCGAAGGTCACTTCCTTGCGGTTCGTGTAACAGGCGTCGAAGGTGACACCATCGATGCTTGTGAGCAGATCGATGCGCAAGGGTGGTTGTCCGAACTGGATCACATTGCCCTCCTTGGTCAGATCGGCAACGGTGAGTTTGAAGGAACCGAAGCCGAAATCCGGAGATCGCGTGCAGGACGCTTTCCGCGTTTGCTTTAGTGGGATTCAACCAGATGTCCAGATCGCCGGTATAGCGCGGGTAGCCGTGAACGCCTACAGCATAGCCGCCGACGATCATGTACTCCGCATCATGCTTTTTGAGCAACGCGACAAACTCTTTGAAGTCTTTGCTCAGCATGTGTGGGGCCCATGAACTGTTGACGAAGGAACTCGATCGCGGCCAAACGCGCCTCCACCGGCTGGCGCTGCCAGTAGGCCCGGTCGGTCGCGCGGGACTTCAGCGGCACGATGCGCAGGGTACGTTCCATTGGCTGCAAGATACGGCACACGGCAACCACGTCCTGCGCACCCTCCCCGCGTGCCGTGGCCAACATGTCCGCGTTGGGGTCGATGCCGATCACCAGGTGGCCGGTGGGTGCGAAAAGGCGCGTCGGGATGCCTGTGCCGCAGCCCAGGTCGACGATCAGCTGCGCGGAGGCCCAGGAAATAAGGCCGCGCCAGAAGCTGGTGACCAACGCTACCAAGTACGCTGTGCAAAAGGCGAAAGCGTGCCCCGGGCTTAGACCCGGGATAGCGATTGCTTGACCGGCTCTAGTCCTATTTCTTCTTTCGTGCCTTCGGCTTGCTCACGTCGTGTTCTGCGGGACTCACACCAGTTAGCCGCCGCACCTCGCTGTCGAAGTCGCTGATTAGTCGCGGTCCTGCCGCACGCGGAACTTCTCGTACTCGCCCTCGGCGAGTTGCTCGGCCACCTCGTGCGCTCACCTTGCCGGCGTCCTTCAGCACCTCGTACTCGTTGAACTGCAGGAAGCGCGTCGAGCTTGCTCGGCCCAGTCCGCCATGTTCATGGGATCTGGCGCCTCGGCCTGGTTCTCGGCGTAGTCGAGGTACATGGTCACGATGCGCTCGAGCTCCTTGATCTCGCTTCGTCGATCAGGTAGTTCTTGGCGACGGTCACGTCGGACTCCTGAGCACCTTGCCGGCCGGCGCGTTCTTCCAGGTCGTCAGGCCCATGTTGCGGCTTCTCGGCGTCGGCGCGCTCGGCGATGAGTCTCGGCGGCCGTCTTGCCGGTGATGGCCCAGTGCAGCTTGTTCTGCACGGTCTTGAAGAACGTCTGGGTGATCTCGGCGTCCGTGTCGTAGTCGATGCTGCACTGCTCGTAGATGTCGGTGATCTTCAGGTAGAAGCGCCGCTCGCTGGCGCGGATCTCGCGGATGCGCTCGAGCAGCTCGTCGAAGTAGTCCTTGCCGAAGCGCTTGCCCTGCTTGAGCCGCTCGTCGTCGAGCACGAAGCCCTTGACGATGAACTCCTTGCAGCGTCTGGGTGGCCCAGATGCGGAACTGGGTGGCCTGGCGGCTGTTGACGCGGTAGCCGACGGAGATGATGGCGTCGAGGTTGTAGTGGCTCGAGTCGCGGTACGTCTCGTTGCCGTCGCTGGCAGTTATTCGAATTTTTCGAATAACTGCCTCTTCCTGATCAGCTCACCGCTTTGGAAGATCTCCTTGCAGGTGATAGTTGATGGTGCGTCACTTCCACGTCGAAGAGTTCGGCAATCTTCTTCTGGCGTGAGCCAGAAGGTCTCGTCCTCGAAGAAGACCTCGATGCGCACTTCGCCCTGCGGCGTGGTGTAGAAGATGATGTCTGACGCGTTCATTGTTCCTTAGTCGTCCCTGCTTTGCCGGGATCTCCGTCGATCGACGGTTCTCCAATGTAAGGGACGGTTGCATGTCCGCGTTGGGGTCGATGCCGATCACCGGGTGGCCGGTGCTTGCGAAAAGGCGCGTGGAGATGCCTGTGCCGCAGCCCAGGTCCACGATCAAGCCGGGGGCCGGTGCCTGTTCCAAGCACCAACGCACCAGTTCCTGTGGATAGGTGGGCCGCGCCTGCCCGTAGATGTTGGCCAGGCCGGTGAAGCGTTCGGTGGATCGCATGGTGGATCGCGGGCTGAGGCGAAGCTAGGCGCGCGACTAGCGCACAGGCGGCTGCTTGCCGTAGGCGCGTGGACCTTGAAACCGCCGTGCGCCAGAAGCTGGTGACCAACGCCGCCAAGTACCCGCACCGGTGCTTGTTTCGAAGTCGAGGTGAAGGCGGTGTTGCGGGGAAAACCGGTTGCGCTTGCTTTCTTTGAGGAACATGAAATTCTGGGCCGGCGTCACCGACAACGAATGGTTTCCGTTCCTCGCAGCGCGTGGGCTGGATGAGGTGAACTTCTGGCGGCCATCGCCGGGGCCTACTTCACGAGCCTGCCTGCGGGCACTCCCTTCCTGTTCAACTTGAAGGCGCCGAATAACCACATCGCGGGTGGCGGCTTCTTCGTGCAGTATTCGTCCCTGCCGCTGGAGATGGCGTGGGATGCGTTCGGCGAGAAGAACGGGATGCCCACGTTCCGCGACTTCGACCGGAAAATCCGCCAGTACCGGAATCTGCCGAAGGGACCGTTGGAAATGGGCTGCAATGTGCTGGTGCAGCCGTTCTTCTTCCCGAAGGAACAATGGATCCGAACTGCCGACGTGGCCCAAGTCCGTGGTGCAAGGCAAGACCTTCGACACCGAGACCACCGAAGGCGCGTGGCTCTGGAACGAAGTGCAACTGCGGTTGCAAGACAAAGCCATCCAGAACTTGGTGGCGGAACCTGCGGCTGAATATGGAGGGCCGCGCTATGGCGAGTTGTTCCTGACGCGAGCGCGGCTCGGGCAGGGGCTTTCCGGGTCTGGTGAGTGAAGCCTACCAAAGCGTTGCGCCATCACGGCGAATCCACCTTCCTGTGCTGGAGGCGGCGCATATTCGGTCGTACGAATTGGTGGGCCGCACCGCATCTCCAACGGCATGCTGCTTCGCTCCGACTTCCACAAGCTCTTCGATGCCGGTCTTGTGACCGTGACGCCCGAGCTGCGGGTGCGGGTGAGCGACCGCATCCAGGAGCAATACTTCAACGGCAAGGCCTACTACCGCCTGCATGACCAGCCGCTGGCCGTTATCCCCAAACTGGACAGCCAGCGGCCGATTCCGAGTTCCTGCGCTGGCACCTGACCGAACGTTTTGTTGGATAAACGACCTTACCACCCATGATCAATGAATACGCGCGATGAACTGCTGGCCTTCCGCAAGGAGCGCGAATGGGAGCAGTTCCACAACCTGCGGACCCTCTCCACGAGCATTACGCTGGAAGCCGCCGACTGATGGAGCACACGCAATGGGCAAGGATGCCATCTGCCACGCTGGCCACCGAGCACCGCGATGCCTTGCCGAGGAGATGGCCGACATTGCCATCCTGCTCACATACTTAGCGCATGACCTGCACGTGGACCTCGAAACTGCCGTGCGACAGAAGCTGGTGACCAACGCAGCAAAGTACCCTATGGATAAGGCGAAGGGCGTGACGACGAAGTACAACAGACTGTGAAGCATTGGTGACCAGTGGCCATGGCAGGAATGCGCACGCGCGAAACACGAGAGCACGGGTGATGGTGGTCACCTTTTGCCCGGTTTAGAGAGTGGTGCACCCTTCAATATGTTAGCGGCACCAGATCGCCTAGTAGTGTGTGCAGGTCATTAAGCTGGATCTCACCTTTCGCATCGAACAGGTGAATCAACCTGCATGGAGCAGCCGTGCGGCACCTGCACTCTTGCTCCATGCGTGTAGTTTTTATGGGCAGGCTCCGAACGGATCACCCGGGTAAAGGAGTACGCTTGTGTCTGAACCGAATTGGGAGGTTGTACGCGTACATCTGCTTCAGGTCCGGATCGGCGGGCTTGTCGTCCTTGGGCACCTTCCACTTCGTGTCAATAATGCACTTCACCGCCCCGTCCTGTTCGATTGAGGATGTCCGGCTTGATTTGTTGACCGTTCCAGAACGGGCGTTTGGTCTGGCCGGTGATGTTCAGGTCAGGTCGATTCACCGCCACCTTCTTCAGTTGCTTCAGCACCACCAGCTCAAATAGCCTGTTCATGTCGAATAGTAGGCTCAGGATATGCTCCCGTCCGCCTTTCATGTCCGGGGCGTAGTTCAGCAGGATCAGCTTGGCCAGCAGGATGGCATCCGTGTAACTCTTGGTCTTGCGGTCCAAGTGGATGCGGTCGAAGCTGGCACTTGTGATACGCTGATCCTGCACGATCTCGAAGGCCCATTGCATGTCCTGGGCAAGACCCATGGTAATGGGGTTGCGGGTCACGTCCTCCACCACAGCCAGGGTCTGCTTCAGGATGCTGTGAAGCAGGTGGTTGGTATCGTACACCTGGTGGATCACATGGAAGCGCTCCTTGTGCACAATGGAATGGCGGATGTGGCGCGGGAGGTCCAGACGACCTTTCAGGGCGGTGGTGACACCCGCTTGGGTATAGTATCGCTTCACCAACCCATGGTGTACCAAGTGATGCACCTCTTCCACAAAGAGCCGCAGGAAGTACTCCAGCACGCTGGTGCGGCGTAGGGCCAGCTGGGCATGGCCGGCCTCGTGCAGAGGCAGCCCGTGGGCGCACCTTCAGCATCTTGAATCAGGGCCTTTTGCCACTTCACCTCATCTTCCACACCATCCGCCTTGGGCAGCACCTCAATGGTGATTCCGCCCACCGCAATTACGCCGACGTACTGGTTGAACTTGATATTGTTGTAGCCAACGGTGAAGAAGCGGCTCTCGTTCTGTTCGTTGTACTTGACCAACGCGCTGAAGTGCTCTTCCTTGAACTTGACCACTTCGATCTCATCCGTCCTGATCTCGCCGCGTGCGGCGCGTTGAACGTCGTGCAGGACGCGATACTCTTCACCGACCTTGAGCCGCTGGTGCTCAAACAGGGTAATGAGCTTACTGGCCATCGCAGATCACCTTGAAAGCTCCTAATGGAACTGCCGCAGGGTCCAGCACATCTTGGAAGATGTACCGGGGCTTGGGTTCGATATCGATGGCTTTGCGGTAGGCTGCAGCGAACTCGATCTTGCCTTCTTCCTTGTTCTTAAGCTCCTTCACAAAACCGTCCCCGAGCACCAACCCGATCTTCACCGGGTCGCCATAGAAGTACTCCTGCAGGAGCGGAATGATGTTGTTCTTGAACACCTGCCGCAACTTGGTTTCGGAGTTGGTTGCAGGCCAGTTCATGAAGTAGCTGTGGCCGATGTGGTGGTCCCGGTCCAGGAGCATCTCGATGCGTGCGTTGATCACCTGCAGGAGAACGTCGAGCGCTACTTCACCAACGTTCAGCCCCGTGAGCTTGGTGTGATCAGCTGGACATTCCTCGAAGCTGAAGCGGCGCCGTAATGCAGTATCGAGTGCCTCCACGCTGCGATCAGCGGTATTCATGGTACCGATGATGTGCAGGTTGGGCGGCACACTGAAGGGCCTCTTCGAATAAGGCAGCAGGACAGAAAGCGCGTGCGGCATGCCCGCGCGTTTGTCTTTCGATCAATGAGATGAGCTCGCCGAAGATGGCCGAGACATTGCCACGGTTTATCTCGTCAATGAAGATGGCGTAGTCGTTAGCAGGGTCCTTCTCCGCGCGACTACAGAGTTGCTTGAACACGCCAGGGACCATGTCATAGGCGAACTCCTCACCCTTGAGTCCCTGCTCGATCCCTCGATGAAATCCTCATAGCTGAAGCTTTGGTGGAAGGTGATGAACTCGTAACGTTTGATCTGATGGGCTCCCGGCGTGTCGCTCTGCTTGGTATGCTTTAGTTGTACTCGTAATTCCGGAACGAGCGCATCCGCTTCTGCTGGCAGTACTTCCCAAACGGAATCCTCCTTCTTATTGAAGACCAGCGGCTCTTGGCGGTTGGTGTACTTCACCAATTCACACTCAGTCACCGTGTGCATCTGCAGGGTACCCCACACCGTTGCGCGTACGTTCGCGCTATTGCTCAGTGCGGCCTTGGTCCTGAGCAGTTCATGGTCCATGATCGCACTGGTCTTCGATGGACCGAGATCCAAGAGCACCATCGCGACCACCTCCCACCAAGTAAGAGGTTGCACCATTTCGGTGAGACGCTGTTCCCGGGTCAGCGCTTCAACATGGGTCGTATAACGCCCGAAGTACTCCGCCTTCAGTTTGTATGTCTTGCCCGTGCCCGGAGGGCCATAGAGGATCTGTTCAGCGGATCTCTCATTGTCCTGTTGTTGGGTATCGCTATTTGAAGAATGGCATCATATTGCTCCTTGCTGGCTGTGAACTCGTCGCGCCTTGATCGCCACCTTTGAAGTCCGCCATTGACGAGCAATCCTTAATGGCAGTCCAACCCACTGGGCGTTGGCTCAATTCATGTTCAACCCGGATCCTCGCACGTTTCTGTTTCAAGACCTGAGCTTGGTCTAGGACGAATACACGGTCCGCCATCGATCACCATTTCGACTACGTCCGAAGTGATCGTAGCAAGCGCGTAGCACCCCGCCTGTGGACCAGTTACCCAGATGATCGCTTTGTCACCAGGCCGGATTTTACCTTGATGCGCCGTTACAGTCCAACTTTTTGCCGCTCCTGCCCGGAGCGCGCCAGCGGCATCGTAATACTTCGGATTACCCTGGAAAACCCAGTAGTTCGGCTCGCGAACCACTGTTTATCCGTGACGCTTGATCAATACCGATCAGTTCCGTCAGACGGGCCACGTAGTCCGGATATTTCGTGATATCCGTCAGCGTCTTCATCACGATAGGTCCCACCACTTCAGGCCATGAACCGGTATGTTTCCAGTTCACTGGCCGACAGTTCTTGTAAGCGGCTCGGC
>CAWFCK010000024.1:0-81869 GCA_963814325.1 uncultured Flavobacteriales bacterium | reverse complement strand
AGGTGGGACGTACTGGATTCGAACCAGTGACCTCATGCGTGTGAAGCATGCGCTCTGAACCAGCTGAGCTAACATCCCATGAGTGAAAGACACGAAGCCAAGGCTTCGTGTTTGAGGGTGGAGGCAGCCGGATTCGAACCAGCGACCCTCTGCTTGTAAGGCAGATGCTCTAAACCAGCTGAGCTATGCCTCCATTTTATTTTCTCACTACCTAAAGAACCGAACTCGAACCAGCGACCCTCCCGACAAGGTCGGATGCTCTGAACCAGCTGAGCTATGCCTCCAGGTGAAAAAGAACGACCGTTCGGTGGAACGGGCCGCGAATATAGATCTTCCCTTTTGTGTGTGAACCACTCCCGGCCTTCCGGGCTAAAGCGCCTCGGCCACCACGAACACGCTGCCCGTCACCAGCACGAGGTCCTGCTTGCCCGCCGCCTTGCCGGGCCGCCTCCAAGGCCTCCTTCACGCTGGGATAGGCCTGGCCATGCAGTCCTTTGGAGGCCGCCTGTGCGCTTAACTCCTCGGCCGCCAGCCCCCGCGGGATATCGGCCTTGCAGAAGTAATAGGTCGCCGCCTTCGGGGCAGTTGGTCCAGCATGCGGTCGATGTCCTTGTCGTTCACCGCGCCCAGCACGATGTGCAGCTGTTCGTGGGGCGTTTGGGCCAGCATGGCGTTCACCACGCGCAGGCCATCTTCGTTGTGGCCGACGTCCACGATGGTCAGCGGGTCGGTGGCGATGGTCTGCCAGCGACCGGCGAAGCCCGTGTTGCGCACAGGTGCGTGCAAGCCGCGTGCCACGTGCGCATCGGATATGCGCCAGCCGCGGGTGCGAAGCTCTTCCACCGTGGCCAGCGACGGTGCGGGCGTTGCGCTGCTGGTGCTCGCCGGCCAGGTCCAGGGCATAGGGTTGCGCGGCCTGCTGGTCCACGAAATGGATCGGGCGTGCGCACGGCCTCGGCATGTTCGCGGAAGACGTCGGCGATGGACTCCGCCGGCTTCGCCCACCACCACGGGCACGCTCGGGCTTGATGATGCCCGCCTTTTCCTGCGCGATGGCCTCCAGGCTTCCGCCGAGCAGGTCCACATGGTCCCAGCCGATGTTGGTGATCACGCTCACCTCCGGCGTCACCACGTTGGTGCTGTCCAAACGGCCGCCCAGGCCCGTTTCGATCACGGCGATGTCGACGTGCGCTCCTCCCGGAACCACTGGAAGGCCAAGGCCACGCTCCATTCGAAGAACGAAGGCTGGATCGGTCGAAGCTGTCGCGGTAGAGTTCCACGAAGCCCGTCACCGCGTCCTTTGGGACCATGGCGCCATTGATGCGGATGCGCTCGCGGAAGTCCTTCAGGTGCGGCGAGGTGTACAGGCCCGTCCTGTATCCGGCCTCCTGCAGCACGCTGGCCAGCATGTGACTGGTGCTGCCCTTGCCGTTGGTGCCCGCGATGTGCACGCATTTCAGTCCGTCGCTCCGGATGGCCGAGCATGCGCATCAGCGCGTGCGTGTTGTCCAGGTCCGCCTTGTACGCCGCCTTGCCGATGCGCGAGATACATCGGCAGCTGCGCGTAGAGGTACGCCAGCGTGCGCTCGTAGTCCATGCGTCACTCGCAGTACGAACACGAAGGTCATGGTGCCCTTCTTCTCGCCCGCCGCCTTCGGGTCGGGGTAGAAGGCTGCTCTCCAGCGCGGCGCGCTTGGCGATGGTCACCAGCGTTTGGTCGAGCGTGGTGCTCTTGCCGGTGTTCTGGCTCACGCGCACCACTTTTCCATCGGGATCCACCCAGATGTCCATGCACCACTTTGCCCGCCACATCGGGCTTGTCGTTGATCACCGGCTTGCGCTTGATCGTGCGGCCAGCGAGGTCCACGGCCCAGCCATCGCCCTTGTATGAACCGGTGCCATTGCCGATGCCCGTGCCGTTGGGCGTACCGGTGCATTCCGCCCGCATTGCCGGGCGTATCGAATTGCCCTTGCCCGTCGCTGCCAGTGCCCTTGTTGTTCCACACGTCGTTCATCGCTTGTCCTTGAAGGCCTGCTCACGGTCGGTTCTTCTGCCGTGGGCTTGGGCTTTTCGGTCTTCGGTTTGTCCGTCTTCGGCTTGTCCGGGCTTGGGCGGCGTGGTCACGTTGTTGTCGTCCACTTCGCTGGTCAGCACTTCGGCCTCGGCGGCGGGCGGGGGTGTGGTTGCCTGTTGGGCGGCGGGCGTGCTGGGGTTCTCGCGTTGCTGTTGTCGCCCATGCCCAGCTCGCTGAAGCCCAGTGCGAGCTCATAGCCGCTGCCGCCGCCTTCCTTCTCCGGGAACGGTGGAATCGGGCGTGATGATCTTGTAGAAGATGAAGAACAGGAGAATGAGCGCATGCACCGTCAACGCCATGCGGTGACCGCGATGCTGTCGTGCGTTGCACGGGGTCTGTCCTGCACGGCGCATCGGTCATGGACCTAGCTCTGTTTCTGCGTGGCGAGCACCATCTTCACCTTGATCTTCGGTGCCGATCTGCATCACGTCCACCAGGTCCTGTACACTCAGCTCCCGGTCGAAGTTCAATACGATGGTCGGCTGGTCCAGCCCAGCGATCTCATCACGGATGGCCGCTTCCAGCTGATCGAAGGGCACCGGCTTCTTGTTGATGGAGTACTGCTTGTCCTTGGTAACGCCCAGGTTCACCTGTTGTTTCTGGAGCTGTTCGTTGTTGGCGCTCTTCGGCAGCATCAGCTTGATCACGTTCGGGTTGGCCATCGTGCTGATGATCAGGAAGAACAACAGCAGGAAGAACATGATGTCGTTGAGGCTTTCGGTGCTCAACTCGGCATCCTCCTGTTGTTTGCGGCGCAGGTTCATGGGGCCGGGTTATTTGGTAGGTTCCTGCAACAGGTCCATGAAGGCCAGGCTGGTGCGCTCCATCTTGTCGGTTAGCACGCTCCACCATGTTATGCACCAGGTGGTAGCCCGCGAAGGCCACGATACCCACGATGAGGCCGCCGGCGCTGGTCACCATTTTCTGGTAAAGCCCCGAGCTGATCACCGCGATGCTGATGTTGTCGGTGAGCGAGATGTCGTAGAAGATCTTGATCACACCCATGATGGTACCGATGAAGCCGAACATCGGCGCGAGGCGGGCCACCAGGCGTAGCGTGCGAGGTGCCCTTTCTCCAGTCGGGTGAGTTCGATGCGGCCGCGCGCGTTTCCATGGCGCTCTCGATCTCCTTGCGCGGGCTTGCCCATGCGCTGCAGGCCTTTCTCCACCATGCGCGCGCTGGGTGCGGCGCTCTGGGCGCAGAGGTTCTTCGCGCTGTCCATCTTGCCCTCGTGCACGTAGTCGCGGATCTTGTTCATGAAGTCCTTGTCCTCGCGGTTGGCCTTGCTCAGCGCGAGCATGCGCTCGATCACGATGTAGATGGTCACCAGGCTCATCAGCGCCAGCGGGCCCATGATGTACCAACTGCCCAGGCTGATCAGGTCCCACACGGTGAGCTGGTCCTGTACGGGGGCTGCCGCGGTGATGCCCGTGGCCGTTTGATCCACCAATTGCTTGGCGGCTTCCAGGGTCTGTTGCGGGTCCTGTGCGAAAAGGGTGAAGTTCATCGGTCCGGTTGTTTCTGTTGAACGGAGCAGGTGCCCCGGAAATTTTCTCAGGTCAATTGTTCAAGCGCGATCTCGAAGGCGGTGCGCGTGAGGTGGATGCGCTCTTTGTTGCGCGCGTAGGTGCGGTCCAAGGCCTTGGCAATGGTGTTGCTCACGTCGCCGAAAGATGCCCTGATCGCGTGAGCGCGGCGCCTTCCTGCATGCAGTAGGCGAACACGCGTGCCATGCCGCAGTTGGCGATGAAATCGGGGATCACGCTCACGCGGTCGTCGGCGTATTCGGCGATGGGGCCGTAGAAGATCTCCTTGTCGGCAAAAGGCACGTTCGCTCCGCTGGCGATGGTCTCCAGCCCGCCCACGCACATGCGGTCGATCTGCTCTCGCGTCACCAGGCGTGAAGCGGCACAGGGCAGGAATACCTGCGCGCCCACGTCCCAGATGCGTTCGTTGATTTCCTCGAAGCTGAGCTGGTCCTGCGCGCGCAACGCGTTGCCGGACTTCTAGAGGAAGAGGTCCTTCACGTCGATCGGCGGTGAGACCTTCGGGACTGAGCATGCCGCCCATGACGGTCGATGATGCCCACGATCAGGGCGCCTTCCTTCGCGAGGTAGTATGCGGCCGCACTGGCCACATTGCCCCAGCCCTGCACGATCACGCGCTTGCCCTTCACCTTGCCGCCGTAGATGCGGTAGAAGTGGCGCACGCTTTCGGCCACGCCCCAGCCCGTGATCATGTCGGCCACGGCATAGCGGCCGATCAACGGCGTGTACTGCGGGTCCTCGATCAGCTTGGAGACACCGGTGCGCAACTGGCCCACGATGCGCACCTGCGCGCCCTGGCTGCTCGCGAAATGCCCTTTCACCACGCCTTCCTGCGGATGCCAAAGGCCGTATTGCTCGGTGATCGGGATCACTTCGTGCAGTTCGTCCACGTTCAGGTCGCCACCGGTGCCGTAGTAGGTCTTCAGCAAGGGGATCACCGCCTTGTACCAGCGCTCCAGCACTTCGCGTTTGCGCGGGTCGGCCGGGTCGAAGTCGATGCCGCTCTTGGCGCCACCGATCGGTGGGCCGCTCACGGTGAACTTCACCTCCATGGTCTTCGCCAGGCTCTCCACCTCACGCCGGTCAAGACCCTTGCGGATGCGCGTGCCGCCACCGGCAGCACCGCCACGCAAGCTGTTGATCACCACCCAGCCTTTTGCGCCGGTGGGGTGGTCGTTCCATTCGAACACGATCTCGGGGGCCTTCTCTTCGAACTTGCGGAGTGCTTCTCTCATCACGGTGCCTTGCAGGGCCCCGCTGGAGCAGCAGGGCAGGGTCAAAAGTAGCCGGGCATGGATGGGTGCACCCGGCGCGCGGCCCCGGTTATCCTGCTTGCCCTGTTAATTGGGCAGATACAGCGCCCCGCCTACGCTGTCGCGGTTGCGCCGGTGACACTGGCCAGCGCGTTCGCTTCGCCCCGCCACCGCAGCAGACCCAGCAACGCGAAGATGATGGCCTCCTTGAAGTCCACCAGCTGCCGTTCGGGTACGTCGATGCGGATGCCGCTCAGTGCGCGCAACCGCTCCACGAGCAAGCCATGGTGCGCGCCGCCGCCGGTCACCAGCGCCTGCGTGGCACCTGCTCGTTGCAGCTCACTGCGCAAGTTGACCGGCGATGTGCTCCACAACGGTCGCGCATGCGGTCCTGAATGCTTACGGCATTCGTTCGTCAGCAGCGGCGACATGTGCTGCTCGAACCATTCGCGGCCCAGCGAGCGCGGTGGTCGTTGCGCGTAGAAGTCAAGGCCGTCGAGGGCCGAAAGCAGGGTGGGCAGGACGCTGACCACCGCCGGGCCATCTCTCCGTTCTCATCGTAGGCTCTTGCCCGCTTCCATCGCCAGCAGGTTCAACGCCTGGTTGCAGGGACCCACATCGTAACCCTTCGCCACACCCGCGCGGTGCACGGAGATGTTGCTGATGCCGCCCAGGTTCACGAACGCATCATGGCCGGGGAACAAGCAGCCGCTCGCCCAAGGGCACGAGCGGCGCGCCTTGACCGCCCAAGGCCACATCCTTCGAACGCAGATCGCACACCGTAGGAAGCCCGCTGATCGCAGCGATGGTGGCCCCACAACCGATCTGCGTGGTAAAGCCTTCGGACGGCTGATGGAAGATCGTATGGCCGTGGGACGAGATCGAGCTCCGACGGATGGTCGCCGTGCATCTTTCTGCACGCCTCGCCGATCATGCGGCCCAGGTCGCGGTGCAGGCGGGCCATGTCCAGGGCCGAAGCGCCCGAGGCCGCCAACAAGCCCTCGCGAAGCGCAGCAGGGAAGGGGATGGTGAGTGCATCGACCACCTGGAAGTCCCAACCATCTCCGCCCTTGTTCAGGTCGCAGCAGGCCAGATCAATGCCGTCCAGGGAACTGCCGCTCATGACGCCGATCACACGCATGGTGCGAAGGTGCGCTTTTGATGGTTGCCTCGAATGAGCAGCTTTCATTGGCAATGGACCATCCTCTACCTTTGGGACCGCTTTCAGCACCCCTCATTCCATGCAAGACACCGCCACCCAACAAGGATTCAGCTTCGAGCTCACCGAGGAACAAAAGGCCGTGCGCGATGCCGCCCGTGACTTCGCACAGAACGTGCTGAAGCCCGGCGTGATCGACCGCGATCGCGAACAGCGTTTCCCCAAGGACGAGATCAAGCAGCTCGGCGAACTGGGCTTCATGGGCATGATGGTGAGCCCCGAGTACGGCGGCGGCGGCATGGACACCGTGAGCTACGTGCTGGCGATGGAGGAGATCAGCAAGGTGGACGCCAGCTGCTCGGTGGTGATGAGCGTGAACAACAGCCTCGTGTGCTGGGGCCTGGAGACCTTCGCCAACGAGGAGCAGAAGCGCAAATACCTGGTGCCCCTGGCCAAGGGCGACGTGATCGGTGCCTTCTGCCTCAGCGAGCCCGAGGCGGGCAGCGATGCCACCAGCCAGCGCACCACCGCCATCGACATGGGCGACCACTACCTGCTTAACGGTACCAAGAACTGGATCACCAACGGCAGCTCGGCCAGCACCTACCTGGTAATGGCGCAGACCGATGCAGCGAAAGGACACAAGGGCATCAACTGCCTCATCGTGGAGAAGGGCATGCCCGGCTTCGTGGTGGGGGCGAAGGAGGACAAGCTCGGCATCCGCGGCAGCGACACGCACACGCTGATGTTCCAGGACGTGAAGGTGCCCAAGGCCAATCGCATCGGTGAGGATGGCTTCGGCTTCAAGTTCGCCATGAAGACCCTGAGCGGTGGTCGCATCGGCATCGCTGCACAAGCGCTCGGCATCGCCAGCGGCGCTTTCGAATTGGCCACGGCCTACAGCAAGGAGCGCAAGGCCTTCGGCAAGGCGATCTGCGATCACCAGGCCATCCAGTTCAAGCTGGCCGACATGGCCACGGAGATCGAAGCCGCCCGGCTGCTCTGCCTGAAGGCCGCATGGATGAAGGACCAGCACCTGAACTACGATATGGCCAGCAGCATGGCCAAGCTCTTCTCGAGCGAAGTGGCCATGCGCACCACGGTGGAAGCGGTGCAGGTGCACGGCGGCTACGGCTACGTGAAGGAGTACCACGTGGAGCGCCTGATGCGCGATGCCAAGATCACGCAGATCTACGAGGGCACCAGCGAGGTGCAGCGCATCGTGATCGGCCGCGGCGTTACGTCGTAGGTCCGTTAAAGCGCTGGCAGCAACGTCTCGAGCTTCGTGCCGCGCGAGCCCTTGATCAGCAGCAGTTGGCCGCTGATCGGGTTCCGAGCGCAGGGCCGCCAACGCAGCCTCCGCATCCGGATATGCGTTGATGCCCATGCCGTTCAGCTCCATGAACTCTGGCCCCACGTAACAGGTCTCCACGCCGAGCTTTCGCGCCAGCAGGACCAGTGCCTCGTGATCGGCGCGACTTCCCGGACCAAGTTCCTTCATGCCGCCCAGCACCGCCAGTTTCGGCCTGTCCGTGCGCATGGCCGCGAAGTTCTCCAGCGCCACCTGCATGCTGCTGGGGTTCGCGTTGTAAGCGTCCAGCACAAGCTGATTGCGCCCGGTGTCCATGAACTGCGAGCGGTTGTTGGAGGGGATGTAGGCCTGCAGGGCTGCAGACCATGCTGTCATCCGGAACACCGAAATGCTGACCGATGGCCACGGCCACAGCTGCGTTCGGCAGGTTGTAGGCGCCGATCAGCCGTGTGATCGGCTGTGCGCTCGCGTCCATCCGTTCCCGTCCAGGCGATGCGCCATGTAGGCGCCGCCGTCCACTGCGCGCACCTGCACGTCCACCGATGCGCCCGGTGCCGTACGTGACGCGTGTGCTGCCTTCGCTCTTCGCCATGAGCAACGGGTCATCGGCGTTCACGAAGAGCGTGCCGGCATGCGCGCGGAGGAAGGTGTACATCTCCGTCTTCGCGGTGATCACGCCTTCGTAGCTGCCGAAACCTTCGAGGTGCGCACGTCCGATGTTGGTGATGAGGCCGTGCGTGGGTTCCGCGATGTTCACCAGTTCGGCGATGTCGCCCACGTGGTTCGCGCCCATTTCGATGATGGCGATGCGATGCTCGCGCGTAAGGCGCAGCAGGGTGAGCGGAACGCCGATGTGGTTGTTGAGGTTGCCCTCGGTGGCCAGCGTCGATCGATCGGCTGAGAGCACGGCCAGTACCAGTTCCTTGGTAGTGGTCTTGCCGTTGGTCCCCGTGATGCCGATCACGGGAATGGTGAAGGTGCGGCGGTGATGCAGGGCAAGTTGTTGCAATGCCTTCAGCACATCGGGCACCAGCAGGCAGCGCGGATCGGTGGCCGCAGCGGGATCATCCACCACGGCGAAGGCGCAGCCTGCCTCCAGGGCCTTCGCGGCGAACGCATTCGCGTCGAAGTTCGGCCCCTTGAGGGCGAAGAACATGCCGCCGGGCAGGAGCTTGCGCGTGTCCGTGCAGGCACCCGTGCTGCGCAGGAAGGCGGCGTGCAGTTCGTCGATCGAAGGCATGTGTACAAAAGAAGGACCCCGGCGCATGGCCGGGGTCCTTCAGTTCCGTTGGATGCTCACAAGGAGCGGTTACTTCTGCAGGCTCTTGCGGCGTTTGTCATCACCCAGGCCCTTCGGGCTGCCCACGCGCGTCATGGCGCAGCGGAAGCCGAGCGTGGCCGTGCTTTGGCGCTCGTCGAGGAAGCGACGCGTGCCGGGGTTCGCCCAGTAGATGCGGTCGGCCCAGCTGGCGCCCTTGTACACGCGTGCATGATCGTTGATGAGCGTGAGGTAGGTGTTGGGGAAGTTGCCCTCGCTGGCATACATCACGTTGCCTTCCTTGTCCGGTTCGCCGAAGAACACGCTGCTCTCCAGATCACCATCCTTGAAGTTGATATTGTCCGACTGCTGGTAAGTGCGGCGATCGATGTTCTCCTCCAGCGTTACGTTGCGCATCTGCACTTCGCCTGGCTGATCGCTCTGGTAGTCGCTGATCCCGGCCAGCAGCTTCGGGCAGATCTCCAGGTCCTGTCCCTTGATCATGTCCACCATGTCCTGAACCACCTGGTTGGCTGGATCGCTCTTGCGGGTGTTCTTCATCTCCACGGCCTGGTCCACTTTGGTGAGCAGGTCGTCGATGAGCTTGCCTTCCTCTTCGGTGGCGCGGCCGGCCATGCGCTTCTGGAACTCGGTGAGGAACACCTTGATGCCGTCGATGTCGTAGATCACCTTGTCGTACTTGTCCTTGACGCCGCCATCGCTGTTCAGCACCTTCGTCTTGAACACGTTGCCACGGAAGGCGTTCAGGTCGTCCTTGTCCTCGGGGCTCAACGGGCGGTAGACGTCCATCACCCACTCGCTCACGTTGCCGGCCATGTTGTAGAGGCCGTAATCGTTGGGCCAGTAGCTGAATACGGGTGCGGTCACATCGGCGTTGTCGTTCAGGCTGCCCGCAACGCCCATGTAGTCACCACGGCCACGCATGAAGTTGCCGCGGAAGTCACCATAAAAGGCTCCGCCTTTTTTACGGCTGTCGTAACGCACCCAGTGACCGTTCCATGGATAGATGCGACGCTCAACGACGCGCTCATCCACGGTGTTGCCCACCAGGCCATAGGATGCATATTCCCATTCCGCCTCTGTCGGCAGTCGGTAACGGGGCAGCAGGATGCCGTCCTCCAAGCGCACGTTGCGCGTGTCCTTGTTGGGGTTGAAGTCCTGCACACCGTCCACCTTTTTGCCGCTCTCGTATTGGCCGGCCAGGTAGCTGTCCGTAGTGAAGTGGTCTTCGTTGATCTGGTTCGGGTAGTGTTCGAAGAGGCCCTCGCGGATGAGGATCACCTCGTTCACACGGTCCGAGCGCCATGCACAATAGTCCGAGGCCTGCAACCAGTTCACGCCCACAACAGGATAGTCCCGGTACGCCGGATGGCGCAGGTAATATTCCACCTTGGGCTCCATAAAGGCCAGTTTGCTGCGCCACACGAGCGTGTCCGGCAATGCCTTCTTGTACACCTCGGGAAAGTCGGCGCCGTAAACACGGTCCAACCAGTAGAGGTATTCCAGCCAGTAGAAGTTGGTCACCTCCACCTCATCCATGTAGAACGAAGAGACCGTCACCGTACGTGGAATGTTGTTCCACTCGTGGTTCAGATCGTCGGTAACGCGTCCCATGGTGAACTGGCCGCCCTCGATGAGCACCAATCCGGGGCCGTTCTCCTGTTCCTCAAAGGGGGCCTTTTCGAAGCCTCCGTTCTTGGAGTCGTTGTAGTTCCAACCCGTGGCGCCGCTCTTCTCGAACTGGCAGGCGCTGAGGAGCGCGATACCGCCGATGGCGAGGCTGAAGTTCCTTAACTGGTTCATGGTCTTGCCTGGTTTCATGTCCCGCTTGCAGCCGGGACGTGGATTCGTATGGTCAGAACGTTGGACAGGGCACAGTGCGTACCCGGCGGCGTTTTTTCTTGCAATTGAATTGAAGCGTGAGGCTCACTTCGTGCGACCCTGCGGTGGCTGTGGTGAGCTTGCTGGTGGTGACGTCGTAGCTGTAGCCGAACTTGAAGTGGTCGCCGTGGAAGCCGATGAGGGCGATGAAGGCATCCTTGTTCCGGTACCACACACCCGCGATGATCGGGCCGTGGTCCACATACAATCCGAGGTTCAGCTGGCGGAACTCCGCCTGCTGCATGTACAGGATGTTCGGCGAAAGTTTCGTCTTCGGCACGCCGTACTTGCCTTTCATGCCCATGGGAATAGCGGCACCGGCATGGCCTGTGAGCTTCATCGGCATTTTGCTGGTGCCCACGATCAGCGACTCATTGGGTTCGGTGAGGTGGTGCGCAGCGAAGCCCACGAAGAAGATGTCCGTGTAGCCCAACACACCGGCCGAGAAATCGGCACCGCTGACACCGCCGCCGCGCGGTACATCGTTCGTCTGGTAGATGAAGCCCCGGCTGCGGGTCGATCATGTCGCCGAAGGTGAGCTTGTTCCAGTCCAGCGACTTCTGGAAGTAGGTGGCCTGAAAGCCCACCTTGATGGAGAACTTCCGGTTGATGGCCTGCGTGTAGGAGTAAATGCCGCTGGCCGTGGTGGTGGTCAGCGTGCCTTTGCCCGCTTGGTCATTGGTCACCAACAAGCCCAGACCGCCCATGATGCCACGAACGTCCTGGTCGTAACTGGCACTGGTGGTCACGAACGTGCCGGACAGCGCAGGCCACTGGTTGCGGTAGTTGAGCACCACACGGGGGCATCGCGCCGTACCTGCGAACGCTGGGTTCAGGTACAGTGGATTGGCATAGAACTGGGTGAATTGGGGGTCCTGACCAAAGGCCAGGAGAGGCCCCAACAGGCCCAAGGCAAGCCCGAAGGCCGCACGACTAACGGTCCATCTCTTCATGCGCTCGATTCGATCTATTCCCCGTCGAAGCGCCAAGTATACGGATGAGTTGGGCTTGGGGTTCGGGACATCGTTCCCGCAATAAGCGAGAACCGAAGCCGTTGGTCGTGTGTTCCAAAACACGAAGGCCGAAGGTAGTACATTCGTTCTTCCCCTGTTGATAACCTGTTCAAACCTGTCCATGACATTTTTCCGCAACGCCTTGATCCTCAGTCTGCTACTGCTGGCGGGATCTGTTCATTCCCAGCGGCTTACCCCCTCGGGCACGGTGGCGCCCCTTGCAACCCGCCCTGCGACTTTTCCTGAGGCGAAGGAAAATTCGGCCAACTGGAAGGATGGACTGATGCTTGACGAGGCCCGGCAAGGCCTTCCGTTCATCCATGAGATGCGGCCGCTGGGCGCGGGGACCACGAACTTTTCCGCGCAGCTCGCGGAAGCCCAATACACCCCTCTTACCGAGGCTGACCTGAAGTCCCTGCCCGGGCTGGGAAGCCCCGGGACGGAGCCGGAGATCATCACCTTGTTGGGCACCGAACGCCGCCAGCCGAAGGCCCTGATCGACATCTACCCCTACCGTCGCAATGCCGCTACAGGACAGGTGGAGCGCCTGGTCCGCTATGTGCTCAGCATCACCGAGGAGCGTCGTTCGGGCGCGGGGCGTCCCAAGAGTGGCGTGTATCCCGCCCAGTCCAAGCTCGCCAGTGGTCAGTGGTACCGCTTCCAGCTTTCCAAGGATGGGGTGTACAAATTGTCGTATTCGTTCCTGCAACAGCTCGGTGTGGCCAGTGTCCGACCTTCAATCGGACCGCATCAACATCTATGGCAACCATGCCGGCGTACTGCCCACACAGAACAGCGCCCTGCCCGCCAACGACCTCCTGACCAATGCGATCGAAATGGTGGATGGCGGTGATGGGCAGTTCGGCCCCAACGATTACCTGCTTTTCTATGCCACCGGACCGGACCGATGGTCGTTCAACAGCACCACACAACGCTACGCGCATACCAAGAACACCTACACGGACAGCGCCACGTATTTCGTGGGCATTGATGTGGAACCCGCAAAACGCATAGGCGATGCGGTGCTCAGTAGCGATCCCGCCACCGACCAGGTGACCGCCTTCACGGACCGTCAGGTGATCGATCGCGACCTGGTGAACCTGTTGAAGACCGGGCGCACCTGGTTCGGTGATACGTACGACATCACCACCGCCTACAATTACAGCTTCAGCGTTCCCAACCTGCGGTCCGACGCGCAACAGTGCCTTACCGTGGATGTGCTCAGCCGCACCATCGGCACGGGCAATAGCAGCCAGTGGAACGTCACAGCGGCCTCACAACCCTTCAGTTTCAATGATGCTGGCGTCACTGGCATCTATTCCGGTGCCTATGCCGATTCATCACGTCGTGTGTTCTGCTTCAACGCCACCGGCAATTCACTGCCCATTTCGGTGACCTTCGACAAGAACGATCCCATCAGCTCCGTGGGCTGGATGAACTACCTGAGCATTACAGCGCGTCGGGACCTGAAGATGACCGGTGATCAACTGATCTTCCGCGATCCCGCCACCGTTGGAGCCGGACGTGTGGCCGAATTCACCATGGACCTCGCTTCCAGCGTGGAACGCATCTGGGAGATCACCGACCCCACCAATGTTGCCCGCGTGCAGTACACAACGAACGGGTCGCAGAAAGCGTTCCGCGTGTCCACTGAGCAAATGCGCGATTTCGTCGCCTTCCGCAGCAGCGGCTATCTGGAGCCTACCGCAGTGGGCCCCGTGGCCAACCAGGACCTGCATGCCACGGCGGTGCCCACCGACCTCGTGATCGTGTGTCCCGATGCGTTCCAGGGAGAAGCTCAGCGACTGGCGGAGCGCCGGGCGGACGAAGGTCTGACCGTCGTGATGGTGAGCCCGCAGCAGATCTACAATGAATTCTCCTCCGGCCAGCGTGATGCCACCGCCATCAAGTACTACATGAAGATGATCTATGACCGGGCCGCCGACTCCGGCAGCCCGCTCCCGCGGTACCTATTGCTCTTCGGCGATGGATCCTACAACAACGTGAATCTCTCGGAGACCAACCAGAACCTGATCCCTTCCTTCCAATCGGCCAACAGCTGGGTGCCCTCCGCCAGCTACACCACCGATGATTACTACTGCCTGCTGGATGACAGCGAGGGCGAGTCGCTCACCGACCTGGTGGACATCGGGGTTGGACGGATCCCAGTAAGTGACGGCGGTCAGGCGCGGGATATGGTGGACAAGATCCTGAACTACGATCGCTTCCTACTGAGCACGTCCAACGGGACGTCGTGCACCACAGGCTCGGACGGTGGCGCCAACGACTGGCGCAACTGGGCCTTGTTCGTGAGCGACGACCAGACCGGCGATGGGTTCGAGGGATCCATCCACATGCAATACAGCAATGAACTGGCAGGCACCGTGGAGACCGAGCAGCCCTGCCTGAACGTGGCCAAGATCTACATGGACGCCTACGTGCAGGAAAGCACGCCGGGCGGGCAGCGCTATCCCGATGCATCCGACGCGCTGCGCGACCGCGTGCAGAAAGGCCTGCTATTGGTGAACTACATCGGCCATGGCGGCGAGGTGGGCTGGGCGCATGAACGACTGCTGGACAACCAGACCATTCTGGGCTGGACCAACAAGGACCGCCTGCCCCTGTTCATGACCGCCACGTGCGAGTTCACCCGGTGGGATGATCCCGCGCGGACCTCTGCAGGCGAATTCGTGCTGCTGAATCCGAACGGCGGTGGCATCGCACTGATGACCACCACGCGGATCGCCTACAGCGGCGCGAACCAGGCGCTGGCCCGCGAATTCTTCGACCACGTCTTCGAGACCGTCGACGAACAAGGGCGTGCGGAACGACTTGGGCGATATCTACCGCCGCACCAAGGCCGCCGTTTCCAACTCCGGCAACAACTACCGCAACTTCTGTCTGCTCGGCGATCCCACCGTACGGCTGGCCTATTCGCGCAGCAGCGCCCGCATCACCGCCGTCACCGACACCTTGGGAACTGCCGTGGATACGATGAAGGCGCTGGCCACCGTGCGCATCACCGGCGAAGTGGTGAACGAGCAAGGCCAGGTGCTCACCGACTTCAACGGCGTGGTGGTACCCACCGTGTTCGATAAGAAGTCCGTGGTGAACACACTGGCCAATGATGGTGGATCACCCTACACCTTCAACCTGCGCAAGAACATCATCTACCGCGGCAAGGCCAGCGTTACCAACGGTGTGTTCAGCTTCACCTTCGTGGTGCCGCGCGACATCAACTATGAAGTGGGCAATGGACGCGTGAGCGTTTATGCCGAAAGCCTGCAGTCGAACGCCTGTGGGTATGACGATACTCGTCTGGTGGGCGGAACCGACCCTAACGCCCCCAACGATGAGGCCGGGCCGGCCATCAGCCTGTTCATGAACGATGAGCGCTTCGTTCCCGGTGGCACCACCAACGAGAACCCGCTGCTCTTCGCGAAGCTCTTCGATGACAACGGCATCAATACCCTGGGCAACAGCATCGGCCACGACCTAACGGCCGTGATCGACCAGAACACCGAGAACGCCATCGTGCTGAACGATGTCTACGAGACCGACCTCAATACCTACAAGAGCGGCCAGGTGCGCTATCGCCTCAACAACCTTTCGGAAGGCGCGCACACGCTGACGATGAAGGCCTGGGACGTGAACAACAACAGCAGCCAGAAGAACATCGACTTCGTGGTGGCGCCCAGTGCCACGCTCGCCCTGGAGCACGTGCTCAACTACCCGAACCCGTTCACCACGCACACCGAGTTCTACTTCGAACACAACCGGCCCTGTAGCGAGCTGGACGTGCAGGTACAGGTATTCACCGTGGCCGGTCGCCTGGTGAAGACCCTGAGCCGCCGCCTGGCCTGCGATGGCTTCCGCAGCGAGCCCCTGGCCTGGGACGGCCTGGACGACCAAGGGGACCGCATCGGACGAGGTGTTTACGTATACCGCCTGAGCGTCTCCAATGACAATGGGGAAGCGGCGGACAAGGTGGAGAAGCTGGTGGTCCTCCGCTGATCCGGACAATAATGGCCCTATGGCCCACGTATATTCGCAGCCCCTTTTCTGAACGCCCCCGGATGAAGCTCATTTTCAGGTCCCTGATCGTCCCCTTTGCGCTGGCTTTGCTGATACACCCGGCGACGGCCCAGGTCAACACGGATTGCATCAATGAACTTACAGGACAGGCCTGTGACAAGGTGTTGAACACCATCACCACGGCCGTGCCCTTTCTGATCATCGGCCCCGATTCTCGTTCAGGTGGCATGGGTGATGCCGGTGTGGCCCTACCGGCTGACGCCAATTCCATCCACTGGAACCCCAGCAAACTGGCCTTTGCGGAGAATGAGAGCGAGTTCCGCCTGTCCGTCTCTCCCTGGCTGCGCAACCTGGTGCCGGACATGAGCCTGGCGTACCTCGCTGGCTACCGGAAGCTGAAGAACAAGCGCTCCGCCGTGGGCGCATCCCTGCGCTATTTCAACCTCGGCAGCATCACCTTTACGGATGTGAACGGGCAGGTGATCCGCGATTTCAAGCCGGCGGAGTTCGCTGTGGACCTGGCCTTCGCACAGCAGTTCAGCGACCGCTTCTCCGGCGGCATCGCGCTCCGCTATGTCAACAGCAACCTCACCGGCGGTCTCAACGTGAGCGGCGCCAACACCAAGGCTGGTCAGTCCGTTGCAGCCGACGTTTCCTTCTACTACCGCAAGAAGGGCTTTGAGCTGGGTGGCAACGATGCCACTTTCGCCTTCGGTGTGAACATCTCCAACATCGGCGCCAAAATGTCCTACAGCGATGCCGCCCGCCGCGACTTCATTCCGGGCAACATGCGCCTGGGGCCCTGCCTCACGCTGGACTTCGACCAGTACAACAGCCTTTCGTTCAACGTGGATGTGAACAAGCTGCTGGTGCCCACGCCGCCCATTTACAACGCCACCGGCGATACGATCCTCTATGGCCAGGACCCGACCCGCGGCGTGGCCGCTGGCATTCTCGGCTCCTTCAGCGATGCGCCCGGGTATCTGGATGAGAACAACCAGATCATCTCCGGTAGCCCCTTGAAAGAGGAGTTGCGCGAGATCAACTTCGGTGGTGGGTTGGAGTACTGGTATGCCAAGCAGTTCGCCTTCCGCACGGGCTACTTCTGGGAGCACTTCACCAAAGGCAACCGCAAGTACTTCACCATGGGTCTGGGCGTGAAGTACAGCATCTTCTCGCTGGACTTCAGCTACCTGATCGCCAACACGCAGCGCAGCCCGCTGGCCAACACCCTGCGATTCACCCTCGGCTTCAACTTCGACGGCAAGGCGAAGAAGAAGGAAAGCGACGTGGAATGACCTTCCGGGTCGGTTTCGGGTTCGATACCCATCAGTTGGTGGAAGGCCGTGAGCTATGGCTCGGCGGTGTGCGCATCGAACATCACAAGGGTGCCCTGGGCCATAGCGATGCGGACGTGCTGCTGCATGCGATCTGCGATGCGCTGCTCGGTGCGGCCGGCCTCGGCGACATCGGTCATCACTTCCCCGATACCGACATGCGTTGGAAGGGTGCGGACAGCAAGGTGCTGCTCGCGCATGTATGCACGCTGCTGAACGAGGGCGGATGGCAGGTGGGCAACGTGGACTGCACCTTGGTGCTTGAGCGCCCGAAGATCAAGCCGCATATCGAAGCGATGCGCGATGCGATCGCCCCCCTGATCGGACAGGGAAGGGATGCCGTTTCCATCAAGGCCACCACCAATGAAAGGCTGGGCTTTGTGGGCCGCGAGGAAGGCGTGTGCGCCTATGCCGTGGCGCTGATCAGCCGGGGTTGATGCTCACCGGCTGGAAGCCGGTGGCCCTTTAGTCGTCGTTGTCCTGCGCGATCTCCGTGAAGCCGGCGAGGCTCTGCTCGTCCTCGAAGAAGAATACGCGCATCTGTACCGTGTCGCGGAGCAGATCGATCTTCCCGATCTCCACCCGGCTCACCTTGATGCCGAGTCGATCATGCAGGTCGGCCATGAGCCGCAGCTTGTTCTCCGGCTTGATCAGGTCGATCTTCTCATACACCAAAAGACGCATGGCCTCGTGCCGCGTGAGCCACAGGTGCTCCATCACGTATACCAAGGACAGGATGATCAGGTTGGTGAAGAGCAGCTCCACGAGGCTCACCTTCTTGCTCACCAACGCATTGATGACCGCCAGGGTGATCACCGCGAACAGGTAGGTCATGTCCTTCACGCGATAGCTGCTCGGTGCGATAGCGGATGATGCTGAACACGGCGAACAGCCCGAACCCAAAGCCCATGCTCAGCTTCACATTGTTCATCAGCACGCACAGGAAGAAGATCAGCACGTTGAAGACGAAGTAGGTGAAGAGGTTTTCCTTCTTCCGGTGGATGGGGTAGTAGATCACCCGGATGAGGATGAAGAGCACGATGGCATCGAGCCCGAACTTGAAGAGCAGCTCCCACAGGTCGGGGTGGAAGAGGCGCATGCCGAAGATCTTGGTCGTCATCTGTTCTTGTCGTCGTTCAGGCGGCCCGCTGCAAGCCTTGCAGGCGCAGGAGCACAGGTTTGAAATTGTTGTGTTTCGGCGCCAGCCCCATGATGAGCAGGCCGATGCAATACTTGCTCATGCCCGCCGGCCGGATGCCGATGCTCTTCATCAGCGCGTTGAAGGGCGAGCCCCGTTCGCTGCGGCTTTCCTTGAGCTCCGCGATGCAGATGCCATCGAGCGAACGCTTGTCCGTGGCGGTGGCGAAGGTCAGGCCCAGGTCGATGGTCAGCCGCTCATGGCGTACGCGATGCACCAGCGTAAGCCGAGTGAAGTGGTTCCACAACGTGGGTTCCAGCGGGATGGTGCAGCCGCTCGACCGGTCCACGAAAGCCTGCTGTTCAGCGCTGAGCTGCGAAGGGATCGAGGGCACGCGCTTACGCACCTTGTCAGTGTCGCCCCGGCCGTTCTTGCGTTTCACTTCGAGGTAGCAGAGATCGCTGCCGACGTATTCGCGGAAACGCACCTTGCTGCGGAACGTGCGCTCATTGTGGTGCGCCAGGTAGTGCTGTCGTCCCGGTGTGTCGAAGTACAACGAGCGGTACTCCACGCCGCGTATTCCGTTCACCTCCAGCAGCCGATACTCGGGCATGATGCCTTGCAGGATCCGCGGCAGGTCGGCCAGCCGGAACACGTATTTGGTGTCCATGCGCGACTGCAGTTTCACAGCGTCCATCTCCGCAAGGGTGATGGGCTCGAATCGATGCAGCAGGTCCTTCAGGTCCGGGGTGGCGCTCATGGCAGGAAGGCCAAATCTATGGATCGCCCGCTGGCAGCGCGTTCGGCACTTGCCGCTTGCTTACCTTCACGCCCCTTTACAACATGGCATCCACGCGCAAGATCACGCTGCACTACATGCAGCACCCCACCTGGTCGTCACTTCCCAAGGAAGATCAGGAACTGCTGCAGTTGGCCGCACGCGCCGCTCGCAGCGCCTACGCCACCCTATTCAAAGTTCAAGGTGGGCGCGGCCTTGCGTCTGGAGGATGGCCACATCGTGCCAGGCAGCAACCAGGAGAACGCCAGCTTTCCCGCCGGCATCTGCGCCGAGCGCACCGCCCTGCACGCCGCCATGTCCGTACTGCCCAAGGGCACCGTGGAATGCGTGGCCATCGTGGTGCCCCAGGTGCGCGGACAGAAGCCGGTGACCCCCTGCGGCATCTGCCGCCAGGCGCTGGTTGAACAGGAACGCCGCCAGGAAAGCCCCATCCGGCTGCTCATGGGCATCGTGCGTGGGCCGGTCCTCGAGATCCTTCAGCAGTGAAGCGCTCCTGCCGCTTTCCTTCGACAGCGCCCACCTCCCGGGCAAGCGCACCAAGAAGCGCTGAACGACCTTTATCGCCTTGTGCGCAAGGCCGGTATCTTCGCCCCGACACCATGACGACCAAGACCGCTCCCAAAAAGAGCGCCGACAAGGCTTCGAGCTTCGGCAAGGAGACCTACGTGCGCTGGTTCAAGGACATGCTCCTGATGCGCCGCTTCGAGGAGAAGACCGGGCAACTGTACACCATGCAGAAGTTCGGTGGGTTCTGCCACCTCTACATCGGGCAGGAGGCCATCCTCGCAGGCATGATCACCGCCATCCGCAAGGGTGACAAGGTGATCACGGGCTATCGCGATCATGCGCATCCGCTTGTGCTGGGCACCCCGGCGAAGAACGTGATGGCCGAGCTCTACGGCAAGCACCACCGGCACCAGCAAAGGCAAGGGTGGCAGCATGCACTACTTCGACAAGGAGCGCAACCTCTTCGGCGGGCACGGCATCGTGGGTGGGCAGATCGGCCTGGGCGCCGGCATCGCCTTCGCCGATAAGTACAAGGGCAACGACAGCGTGACGCTCTGTTCCATGGGTGATGGTGCCGTGCGCCAGGGCATCCTGCACGAGACCTTCAACATGGCGATGACCTGGAAGCTCCCGGTGATCTTCATCATCGAGAACAACGAGTACGCCATGGGCACCAGCGTGGAGCGCACCAGCAACGTGCACGAGCTGTACACGCTGGGCGAGAGCTACGACATGCCCGGCGAACCGGTGGATGGCATGAGCTGCGAGGCCGTGCACACCGCGATCGCCAAGGCCTGCGCATTCGTGCGCGCAGGCAATGGCCCGTACCTGCTGGAGATCAAGACCTATCGCTACCGCGGTCACTCCATGAGCGATCCGCAGAAGTACCGCACCAAGGAGGAGGTGGAGGAATACAAGCAGCAGGACCCCATCGAGGCCGTGCGCAAGGTGATCCTGCAGAACAAGTGGGCGAGCGAGGCGGAGCTGGAGAAGTGGGATGAGGCCGTGAAGAAGGAAGTGGAGGAGGCCGTGAAGTTCGCCGAGGAAAGCCCGCTGCCCGGTGCGGAAGAGCTGTACAACGACGTGTACAAGACACCGGATTATCCGTTCATCAAGGACTGAAGAACATACCGCAAAGCGCGCGAAGGACGCAAAGAGCAAAGCCAAGAGCGGACGACCAGGATCCGCATTCTTCGCGCCCTTCGCGTCCTTTGCGGTAAACACAACATGCAGATGGCCGAGATCGTAAACATGCCCAAGTTGAGCGACACCATGACCGAGGGTGTGGTGGCGAAGTGGAACAAGAAGGTGGGCGACAAGGTGAAGAGCGGCGACATCCTCGCGGAGATCGAGACCGACAAGGCCACCATGGAGTTCGAGAGCTACCTCGATGGGACGCTGCTGCACATCGGTGTGCCCCAAGGCCAGGCCGCGCCGGTGGATTCCCTGCTCGCCATCTTCGGGAAGGAAGGGGAGGACATCACCGCGCTGTTGGCTGAATGCCGCGAAGGGTGCCCCCGCTGCTGCCCTGCCGCTGCCCCTGCTCCGCTGCCCGAAGCTGCCGAAGCCTGCTCCGTGCAGGTCGGCCCCTGCTGCGGCCCCTGCTCCTGCTGCCTGCTGCAAAAGCCCCTGCTGCCGCTCCTGTTCAATCCAACGGCCGTGTAAAAGCCAGCCCGCTCGCCAAGAACCTCGCAGAAGAAAAAGGCATCGACATCAGCCGTGTGCGCGGCAGTGGTCCGGATGGCCGCATCACGAAGAGCGATGTGGAAGGATTTACGGGTGGTGGCGTGGCATCAGCCGCCCGCAGGTGGAGCGCTTCACCGAAGTGGCCGTGAGCCAGATGCGCAAGACCATCGCGAAGCGTTTGGCCGAAAGCAAGTTCACCGCGCCGCACTTCTACCTCACCATCGAGCTCGACATGTCGCGGGCCATGCAAGTGCGCGAGGCGATCAACGCGAGCATCGCACCCGACAAGATCTCCTTCAACGACCTGGTGATCAAAGCCGTGGCCGTTGCGCTGAAGCAGAATCCCGAAGGTGAACAGCAGCTGGCTCGGCGATCGCATCCGGTACAACGACCACGTGCACATCGGTGTGGCCGTGGCCGTGGAAGATGGCCTGCTCGTTCCCGTTGTCCGCTTCGCCGATGGCAAGTCCTTGCGCGCCATCGGCGCTGAAGTGCGCGACCTGGCGAAGAAGGCCAAGGAGAAGAAGCTGCAACCCGCCGAATGGGAAGGCAACACCTTCACCATCTCCAACCTCGGCATGTTCGGCATCGAGGAGTTCACCGCCATCATCAATCCGCCCGATGCGTGCATCCTGGCGATCGGTGGCATCATGGAGAAGCCGGTGGTGAAGAACGGCGCCATCGTGCCCGGCCACATCATGAAGGTGACGCTGAGCTGCGACCACCGCGTGGTGGATGGCGCCACGGGCGCGGCATTCCTCAACTCCTTCAAGCAGATGATGGAGGAGCCGGCGTTGTTGCTGGGGGTGGGGGCGATCTGAGATATCGCATTCCGCAGCGTGTCGCTACTTTCAGCGCGATAACGCCGATCCATGTCCGACACCCGTCCCACTGCCCGGCTGTCCACCGAAGGCCAAAGCCGTTCCGAGGTCATCATTTTCCTGATGCTGGCTTTCCGCAAGCTGGGCTGGGGCTTGGAACACTTGCATCCGCTGCGCGTGGTAGCGAACACACCGCCCAAGGGTTTTTCAAAGGGTGAGGACATCGGCATCGACCTGGATGATACCGGCATCACCATCAGCAGCAAGCCCACCTCGTGGAGCCCGCTTGCGCGCGGCAGTCGCCATCAGAAGAACCTTGATCAGTTGATGGAGGCCTTTGCGGAAGCGCGTGTGAGCGCTGCGCCGGAGGTGATGCAGGCCGAGCTGAAGGAGCTTGCGGAAAGCGGTGTGATGGATCAGGACGCAAGCACCGCACGGGCCAACGAGTTCCATTGGAAGGACATCGGCACCTTTTTCGTTCCGCGTGAAGGCTTTTGGGCCACACCGCTCCTGATCGATGCCAGCGTGCTGGTGTACATCCTGATGGTGGCCACGGGTGTTCACTTCATGGAGCCCACCACGGAAGATCTGCTGAAATGGGGCGCGAACTACCGTGCAGCTACGCTCGGAGGAGAATGGTGGAGGCTGTTGACCTGCTGCTTCGAGCACATCGGGTTGATGCACCTGCTGCTCAACATGTACGCACTGGTCATGGTGGGCATTTACCTGGAACCGCTGCTGGGCCGTTGGCGGATGTTCGCCCTGTACGCGGTAACGGGTATTTGTGCGAGCCTCACGAGCCTGTGGTGGCATGAGAACACCGTGAGCGCCGGTGCCTCGGGCGCGATCTTCGGGTTGTACGGCGTGTTCATCGCCTTGCTGATGACGGACCTGGTCCACAAGGATGTGCGCAAGAGCCTGTTGTCGAGCATGGGGATCTTCGTGGTGTACAACCTCGTTTACGGGTTGAAGGGCGGTGTGGATAATGCCGCGCACATCGGTGGGCTGGTCAGCGGACTGTTGATCGGCTTCGCCACCTACCTCGCCTTGCGCAAGCCGGAGCAACCCTCGCTGGGATGGCTCACGCTGGCGGTGCCATCGCTGGTGCTCATGGGTGCTGGTGTTGGTGTGGTCCGGTCGCTGCCTGCCGAGGACCAGCTGTTCATCGAACGGATGGACGCGTTCCAACGGATCGAGGAACAAGGGCTGGTCGCGTACCGCATGCCTGAGGGCGCCACAGGCGCGGACCAGTTGAAGCTGGTGCAGGACAGCAGTCTGCCAGCATGGCGCAGCGGTGTGCATCTGCTCCACGGCATGAAGGACCTTGACCTGTCCGATGCGATGGAACGCAGACGGGAACTGTTCACCGTTTACTCCGAAGAGCGCTTGCGCAATGCTGAACTCCTGGAGGTCGCACTTCAACGGGGCGACAGTGCGATGAGCCCCGAACTACAGGCCAGCTTCGATCGGGTGGACTCGGTATTGGCCTTGCTCAATGCGGAGTGATGATGTCTTTCAGAGGGAGAAGGCAATGCCTCGGTCTTTCCGTCGTTACATTCGTTGGAATTGACCACATCATGCGCCGGATCATCATTCTCCTTGTTCCCACGCTGATGTTCCTGGGCGCATGTGAAAAGGAACAGGGCGATGAGGTCATGGAGCAGAGCAGCGCGATCGCCATTCACCAGTACTCGCAGCTGGCTCTCGGTAACTATTGGGTTTATGAACGCTATCGCTATGACAGTCTGGGCAACGAAACCATACTGGGTTCCCAGGACAGCTTGGTGGTGGTCGGCGATACCGTAGCGAACGGTCAGCCCTTTTTCGTTCTGCAAGGCACATGTGATACGCCGCATGGTCAACCCTATCGCTACTACGCGCGTGATTCTGCGGACTGTTTGATCAACCTTGATGGCAGCTTGATCTTTTCCCTTTCGGGACTGGGGGAGGTGCTGTACATGGTGGATCTGCCACCTCAAGGTACGATCACGTGGAGCACATCGCCTGACATGATCTCGCACACGGTTCCGGCGGGAACGTGGATGTCCTTCGTCACGACCGGCGTTACTGAGTATGCGGGACTTCCACCGCGCACCATGCGCAGATATCGTGCAGCTGGGGTCGGACTCGATCGAGGACGACTGCGTTTATCTGGCGAGCGGGGTTCACTACCGGCACAAACTGGTGCGTTATCACGTTCAGTAGCAACACCCGCGGAGAGTCCATAGGTCGAGCGCTCCATTACTTTCGTTCAATGTCGCGCCTCCTCGTCCTCGGCCAATTCGGCTCCATTGCCGTGCTGCTGTTCGGCGGCGGTTGGGCCCTGCCTTGGTGGGCCTGGCTGATCCTCGGCTTGGGACTTGCGGTCTTTGGTTGGGCAGCGGCGTCGCTCGGCCGGAACAACTTCACCATCATGCCCGATCCGCGTGCAGGCAACACGCTCACAAAACAGGGCATCTATCGTTTCCTGCGTCACCCCATGTACACGGCCGTTATTCTCTGTGGCATCGCCGTGTCCTGCGGGGCACCCAGCCTGGCGCGATGGAGCGCGTTGGGCTTCTGCTGCGTGGTGCTGGTGCTGAAGGTGCGCTACGAGGAAGGCCACCTCACGGCGAAGCACCCGGACTATCCACAGGTGATGCGCGGTGTGCCGCGGTTGTTCCCGGGGATCTGGTGATGGAGGGCTTCGGAACGGGTTTTATACCAGGTGGTATTATACCGACTGGTATAAAATACCGGAACCGATCATTCGGCCTGGGCCAGCACCGGCTCCCCGCCCATGAACTGCCAGCGGAACCAGAGCTCGAAGGCGGGATCGAGGAAGGCCCAACCCGTGGTGGTCCGCTCGATGGCATCGCGTTGCTCCAAGGCTTCGCGGGCCTTTTGCACATTGCGCGGAGTGCCCAAGCGAAATGCGTTCATCACATCGGCGCTGGTGAGCATGGTCTCGCCGGCCGCCACGGCCTTCAGCAGGTTGATCTGGCTGGTGCTCATCTGCTCGCATTGCTGCTGATAGAGAGGCGTGTTCACCGAAAGCAGCAGTTCAAGCCCGTTCCGCAGATTCGCCTCGGTGGCCTTCCTGTTGGTCCTGTCCCACGTGAAATGCGCCAGCTGTTGCGTGTAGTAGGAATGGCACTTCATGGTGAGCGCGATGCGTGCCGCGAGGTCCACGGATATGGTGCGGCCGGTGCTCTTGAAGCGGTCCACGATGAAGCTCTTCCAGTGGTCCAGTCCGATGCGCTGCAACCAGAGGATGTCGCCGAAGCGATAGAATGGCTTGCCGCTGTGGTCGAACAGCTCGGTCATCATGTGCCGCTTGCTTCCGTAGAGCACGTAGGTCACGTGCTTGTGGCGCTGCCAGTGTGCCCGCATCAGGCGCTGGGTACGTAGATCGTCGCGCCAGTCCGCCAGGTGCTGGAACTCGTCGATGCACACCACCAGCCTGATCTTCTTCGCCGCGGCGATGCGCTCGGGCATGTCGAGGATGTCGCCCATGTGCTTGCGGGCCTCCTTCCAGTCGAAGCCGATGGAGACCTCGCCTTCCAGTTCGGTGCCGATGCTCACCTTGGGGACGATGGCCTTGAAGAAGGTCTTCGCGTTGCGCACCCGGTCCTCCCACTTGTCGCTGCTGGCGTCGATCACGGCGCGGCTGAGGTTCTCCAGGAATTCCTCCAGGCTGTTGCAGGTGAACAGGTCGATGACCGCCGTACGCACGTTCTTCCGCTCCCGGGCCAGGTCTAGCGTGGCCTGCTCCACGAGGGAGCTCTTGCCCCAACGACGGGGGCTGATGAGGATGGTGTTGATGCCACCGGCCATGTTGCCCTTCAGGCGCCGCAGGTCCTCCCTGCGGTTGGTGAACGTGGCCCGGCTCACGGTGCTGCCGAAGCCGAAGGGGGTGTCGTGCGGGTCGCTCATGTGTGCTGTGCTTCCCTGCAAAGGTATTATACCAAGTGGTATTATACCAAGTGGTATAAAAACGTACTTCGTCACGCGCCTGCCTACTTTCGGCACGTGCAAGGTTTCCTCGACACCCCGATCGAATTCCTCAAGGGCGTAGGCCCGCAGCGGGCGGAGCTGATGCGTGCCGAACTGCGCATCGGCACCTTCGGCGACCTTCTGCTGCACTTCCCGTTCCGCTATGTGGACCGTAGCCGATTCCATATGGTGCGCGAACTGCAGGGCGAAGCCGATGGCGTGCAGCTGCGTGGCACCGTGCACAATGTGAAAACGCTCGGGGAGAAGATGGCCAGGAGGCTCACGGCCAAGCTCACCGACGCCACAGGGAGCATCGATCTGGTCTGGTTCAAGGGTATCCGCTGGTTGCAGCCCGTGCTGAAGGAAGGGCAGGAGTTCATCGTGTTCGGCAAGGTCACCGAGTTCAATGGGCGGCTGAACATGGCACACCCCGAGCTTGAGAGCGCGGCGCAATGGGAGGCCGGACTCGACAATGCGTTACAACCGGTATACAGCACCACCGAAAAGGCATCTGCGAAGGGCCTCAACAGTCGCGGTATCGGCAAGCTGACGGCGGCGTTGCTGATGCGGCCCGACCTGTACCTGCCCGAAACGTTGAACGCCGATATCGTGGCGCTCCTCGGTGGCATGTCACGTGAGGAAGCGTTCCGACACGCACATGCACCGCGCGATCAACACCTGCTCGACAAGGCAACGCGTCGCCTGAAGTTCGAGGAGCTCTTCTTCATCCAGCTGCAACTGCTGAAGCAGAAAGTGCTGATGGCCCGCAGCGTGCATGGCGTGCGATTCGAGAAGGTGGGCAACCTGTTAAACGACTTCTACACGAAGCACCTGCCCTTCGAGCCCACCAATGCACAGAAGCGCGTGGTGAAGGAGATCCGCAAGGACATGGGCAGTGGTCGGCAGATGAACCGCCTGGTGCAGGGCGATGTGGGCAGTGGCAAGACGCTCGTGGCGCTGCTCGCCATGCTCATCGCGCTGGACAATGGCTACCAATGTGCGTTCATGGCGCCCACGGAGATCCTGGCGCAGCAACACTTCGCCACGCTATCGCGCATGCTGAAGGACATGCCGCTGGAAGTGCGCCTGCTCACGGGCAGCACGAAGACAGCCGACCGACGGAGCCTGCTCACCGCATTGAAGCTCGGTCACATCCACATTCTCATCGGCACGCATGCGCTGCTGGAGGACCCGGTGGTCTTCGCGAAGCTCGGGCTGGTGGTGATCGATGAGCAGCACCGCTTCGGCGTGGCCCAACGGGCGAAGATGTGGGCGAAGGCCGAGGTGCCGCCGCACGTGCTGGTGATGACCGCCACGCCCATTCCGCGCACGCTGGCCATGACGCTGTATGGCGATCTGGACGTGAGCGTGATCGACGAGCTGCCGCCGGGCCGGAAACCTGTGAAGACGGTGCACCGCTTCGACTCGTCGCGCAATGCCGTATTCGCCTTCCTGGAGGAGGAGATCGCGAAAGGCCGGCAGGTGTACGTGGTGTACCCGCTCATCGAGGAAAGTACCAAGGGCGATGCCGCGAGCAATCCCGCCAAGGACCTGAAGGACCTGATGGACGGGTTCGAGAGCCTCTCGCGCCGCTTCCCGCTGCCGAAGTATGCCGTGGGCATGGTGCATGGCCGCATGGACCAGGCCACGAAGGACTACGAAATGGCGCGTTTCAAGAAGGGGGAAGCGAATGTACTGGTGAGCACCACGGTGATCGAAGTGGGGGTGGATGTGCCCAATGCCAGCGTGATGGTGATCGAGAACGCCGAACGCTTCGGGCTTTCACAATTGCATCAGTTGCGCGGCCGGGTGGGGCGCGGGGCTGACCAGAGCTTTTGCATCCTGATGAGCGGCGACAAACTTGGCAACGACAGCCGGACGCGCCTTAACACGATGGTGCGCACCAATGACGGCTTCGAGATCAGCGAGGTGGATCTGCGCCTTCGTGGGCCCGGAGACCTGATGGGCACACTGCAGAGCGGGATCCCGGAGCTGCACATCGCGGACCTGATCGCCGACGTGGAACTGCTTCAGCAGGCGCGCGCCGTTGCCCAGCGCATCCTGGATGCGGATCCCGATCTGTTGGACCCGCGCCAGGCGAACATCGCAGGGACCCTGGCCGAACGCATGCGCGACAAGCCCGTGTGGGGGCGCATCAGCTAGGTCGCGATCGCCTGTTTGCGGCGGATGGTATCCGGGTCCAGCACATGCAGTAGGCAGCCGGAGGCGATCAGGAACTGCGCGGCGGCGTAAAGCACCATGAGCACCATGGGTGCCCAGGACAAGGGGCGGATGAAGCGATTGATGGCCAACAAGCTGTCCGATGCGATGAAGCAAAGTGCGCCGGCCAGAACGAGCCAGAAGCTGCGGGGGTATGTCCGCATGTACCGGAAGCAGGCCATGATCCCCATGATCGCGATAACGGCCACGTAGCTTAATACCGGCAGCGTCATGTCCTCATCCAACTTCGGCTGGAGCTCCCAGCTGAAGAGGATCGCGAACAGTGCGATCACCAGGGAAAGGATGCTGCTCAGGATCCAGCCTTCCGTGCCGCCCACCTCGCTGATGTTGCGTACGAATGCGATGGTGTAGCAGATGTGCGCCAGCAGGAAGGCCCCCAGCCCGATGAGGAAGTTGAACTCGTCCAGGTGAAGGAACATCAGCGCCACATCTCCGATCAGCGAGAAGAACAGCCCCAGCTGTATCATCAGCGTGAACCGATCCCCATAGCGGCGGCTGTTGAAGAAGAACCACGAGGACAGGATCAGCAGAAGGGCAGGTTTGCAGACATATTCCAACGCATGAATGCCCTTCGCCTCGGCCACGAGCGTGCCGATGAGCGCCAGGACATAGGCGCCGCCGTTGAGCCAGGTGTTGCGTTTGATGTCCATCGTTGATGCCGTGCGGTTGCGGTGATCGCGGGCAAGTTAATGTGCCGGGGCTGCCATTCTGAGGCGGTACACTTCCACCACGTGGTCCCGCCAGATCGTGATACGGTCATAGTTCATCCCGTTCCGCTGTGCGACCGCCCGGCTGCGCGCGTTCTCCGGATGGATCAGCGAGATCGACCGATGGGCCTAAGGCATTCTTCGCAGCGAAGTCCATGCACCCACGAGCGGCCTCTGTGGCGTAGCCTTTTCCCCAGTGGGCCGGCATGAAGTGGTAACCGACCTCCAGTTCCCGCGCGCCTTCCACCTGCTGCGACGAGGAGGCCACATTGCCCTAATGCCTCGCCTGTGCCCCGGTCCTCCACCACCATCAGGCCAGTACCGTATTGCTGGTATCGATGGAATGTGCGCTCAAACCATGTCGCCACGTTCGCCGGATCACCGGGCTGCATGAACAGGTAGCGAAGTGCTTCGGGCTGGTCCAGAAAGCCCGACCACCACGTGCGATCGGCGTTGGTGAGCCGACGGAACCTGAGCCGCTCCGTGGCGAACCCTTCCATCGAAGGCAGGGGAAGCTGGATCATGCGGGTTTCTCGTCCGGTAGAGCAGAGCGAGAGGCCACTGCCAGCGTTGTGAATGAGACAAGCGCCACACCGATGATCAGCGCCATGGGTATATGGCCCGCATGCAGCCACGAACATAGCGCCACGATCCGCAGAGCCTCCAGCACCAAAGGCACGCGTCGGCCTTCCATCAGTAGACCCATGTCCATCACCCAGATAAGGATCAAGCCCGCACAGGTCCATTGCTGCATGACCGCAATGTCGGCCTGTCGGAAAAGGAAGTACGAGGTGAAGGCAAGGAGCAGCGCGAATTGGATCGCCACATAGGTCCTCATGGCCATAGGGACCTGGGTGTTGAACTTGCGATAGTGGTCGTGATCCCATGCGTGCGGCACCACTGGACCGCCGAGGTCCTGCGGCCTCCACCCCGGTGGTTTCACGAACACCAACACCTTATCCAGCCAGCGCCGCGTGGCCCTCGCCATGGCGAACAGATCGCCCCAGTAGTGGAAGTTGGCGCGCACAGGGTCCCAGCCGTTAAGCGGCGTGGTAATGCCATAGGTAGGCTCCTCCTCCTCGCGCTGAAAGGTTCCGAATAGCCTATCCCAGATGATCAAGGTGCCCGCATGGTTGCGGTCCAGGTATTTCGGATCACTGCCGTGGTGCACGCGATGGTGGCTTGGCGTATTGAACACCGCCTCCAAGGGTCCCAGGGTGCCGATGGCCTTGGTGTGTATCCAGAACTGGTAAAGCGTGTTGAACGCCGCCACCGTGACGATCACCAACGGATGGATGCCCAGCACGGCCATCGGCAGGTAGAACCACCAGCTGAAGAAGCCCTGCCACCAGCTCTGTCGCAGGGCCACGCTCAGGTTGTATTCCTCGCTCTGGTGGTGCACGATGTGCGCCGCCCACATGAAGTTCACCTCGTGGCTCAGGCGGTGGAACCAGTAGTACATCATGTCCACCAGGAGAAAGGCCGCCACCCACGTCACGGGCGAGGTGGGGATGGTGATCAACCGCAGGTGGTCATAGGCCGCCAGGTAACCTGCGAACAGGATGGACTTGGTGAAGGCCCCCACCACCTGCGACCCGATACCACAGCCCAGGTTCGCCACGAAGTCGTTGAAGCGGTAGACCTTCCGACCGGTCCAGGCGCTCCACCCCAATTCCACTGCCATCAGCAGGAAGAAGAGCGGTATGGACAGGACGATGTACTCCATGGAGCGGCGAATTTACCGCTGCCATGCCCGTGGGTATCTTCGCGGCCCTGCTTTTCAACCACCCGAAACCTGTGCCGCATCCGCGGCGGAACCGATGCGCATCTCCTGGAACTGGCTACGCACCCTGATCGATACGGAGCTCACGCCCCAACAAGCGGCCGCCGTGCTCACCAGCACCGGGCTCGAAGTGGAAAGCGTGGAGCCGCTGGAGCCCGTGAAAGGCATGCTGGCCGGTGTGGTCGTTGGGCATGTCCTGAAGCGAGAAAAGCATCCGGATGCGGATCGCCTGAGCGTGTGCCAGGTGGACCTTGGACAGGGTGAGCCTGTAGGCATTGTTTGCGGCGCATCGAACGTCGCCGAAGGTCAGAAGGTGTTGGTGGCCACCGTGGGCAGCACGTTGTACCCGGCCGAAGGCGATCCCATCAGCATCAAGCGCTCGAAGATCCGTGGCGTTGAAAGCAACGGTATGATCTGCGCCGAGGATGAACTGGGACTTGGACAAAGCCACGCGGGCATACTCGTGCTCGATCCGCAAGCGAAGGTGGGCATGCCCGCGGCCGACCACTTGCAGTTGAAGAGCGACTTCGTTCTGGAGATCGGCCTTACGCCCAACCGCTCCGATGCGTTGGGCCATTATGGTGTTGCACGCGACCTCGCAGCCGCACTTCGCATCCGCGGGCTTGGAGAGGCGCGAATGAACATGCCCGACCTGTCCGCTTTTGCGCAGGACGATAGTGCGCGTTCAACCGCTGTGCAGGTGAACGGTGGCGATGCATGTCCGCGGTACGCAGGTCTCACGCTCACACAGGTGAAGGTAGGCGCATCGCCCGAATGGCTGCAGGAGCGCTTGCGAAGCATCGGGTTGAAGCCGATCAACAATGTGGTGGATGTCACCAACTTCGTCCAGCATGAGCTCGGGCAGCCGTTGCATGCCTTCGATGCGGACAAGCTGGCGGGCGGAAAGATCATCGTGCGTATGGCTTCCGAAGGCGAACGCTTCGTTACGCTCGATGAGAAGGAACGCACGTTGAGTTCACAGGACCTCGTGATCGCCGATGCTGAAAAGCCGGCATGCATCGCGGGTGTGTTCGGCGGATCGCACAGCGGCGTCACGGAGGTGACCAGCACCGTCTTCCTCGAGAGCGCCTGTTTCGACGCCTCCACCATCCGCCGCACCGCGCGGCGCCACGGCTTGAACACCGATGCATCGTTCCGCTTCGAGCGGGGTGTGGATCCCGAGATCACGGTAGTAGCAGTGAAGCGTGCGGCTTTGTTGCTGCGCGAGGTGGCCGGTGCGCGCATCTCATCGGGCATCATCGACATCAACCCTGCGCCACGGACCTGGTCGCGCGTCAAGCTGTCCTTCGCGCGGGTGAACGGACTGATCGGCACACCCATCGCCGCGGAGGAAGTGGTGCGCGTGTTGCAGGCACTGGACTGCCGCATCGGCGAGCGCACCGATACGCATGTGGATGTGGACGTGCCGCCGTACCGCGTGGATGTGATGCGCGAAGCCGACCTGGTGGAGGAGATCATCCGCATCATCGGTTTCGACCGTGTGCCGCTGCCCGAGCGATTGATGATGCCTGCCCTGCCTCGTGCGGAGGTGTCGCTCGAGGGCGTGCAACGCCAGCTGGCCCTGCATTTCGCGGCGAACGGCTTCCGAGAGGTCATGACGGCTTCACTCGTGAACGGCGACCGCACCGTGAAGAGCGGTGTGGCTGAGGAGCAGGCCCTGGTCCGCTTGCGCAACCCGTTGAGCGCCGAGCTCGATGTATTGCGACCCACGATGTTATTCGGGCTGTTGCAGAGCGCTGCGCACAATACCGCACGCCAGCAGCGTGACCTGCGGCTGTTCGAGTTGGGGCGTGTCTACCGTGTGGTGAACGGTGTATCGCAGGAAGAGGATCGACTTGCGTTCCTGATCACCGGACGCCGGCAGAAGGAGAGCTGGCGCGCCAAGGATGAAGCTTCTTCGCTTGCCGATGCAAAGGCCGAGGTGGATCTGTTGCTGCAGCGCTTCGGTTCGCCCAAAGTGGAACTCGTGGAAGCGGATCATCCGTTGCTGAGCGCGGTGCTTGAATGGAAACAGAAGGATCGCCAAGCGGCAAGGATCGGTGTTGTGCGTCCGGATGTGCTGAAGGCATTCGGGTTCGGATCAGCCAGCGTTCTATGGTGAGCTGGGTGTGGACACCTGGGTGAATTGGCTGAAGAGCCAACGCGTGAAGTACGCCGAAGTATCACGCTTCCCCTCGGTACGACGCGACCTGAGCCTGTTGCTGGACAAGGCCGTGACCTTCGGACAGCTCGAAACACTGGCACGCCAGAGCGAACGCAAGCTGTTGCGCACCGTGGACCTGTTCGATGTGTACGAGGGCGACAAGCTGCCTTCAGGCAAGAAGAGCTACGCGCTGAGCTTCATCCTCCAGGATGCAGAAAAGACGCTCACCGATGAGCAGGTGGAGAAGGCCATGGGCCGTATCCGCCAAGCCTTCGAGAAGGAAGTGGGAGCGGAGTTGCGGGGCTGATCCGTTCTCCTGCTGATCATCATCCTCGGATCCAACGCTCGATCGCGGCGAAGGCGGCATCGCGCCCGCGAACCCCAATCAACTTCGCACCATCAACGGGATCGTAGTTCAACAGCCACGTCACCAGGATCTCACGCGCCGCATCGGGCAGTTCGTGGATGTCGTTCACGTCCATGGTGAGCAGCGATCGATCCACGGGCAATGCGATCACCTTATCGTCACGCTCCCCGGCGTCGAGCAGTTCAATGATGCCGATGGGTTCAACCTCCATCACCGTGCCGCTGGGTTGCGCGGCGCACAGCACGAACACGTCGAGCGCATCGCCATCGCCGCCCTCGGCCTTATCCATCTTCGTACCCGGAATGAAGCCGTAGTTCGCCGGATAGGGTAGGAAGGCGATGCGGCGCGGCTTCCCGTTACGGTTGTCGATCGGAAAGGTGTTCGTGGCCACATCGTATTGGCGCTTATCCACCGAGCCGGCCGGGATCTCGATAACGGCACGCACTACGCCGGGCCGCACCACGGCCGATAGTTCTTCGAGGTTCATCGTGGTCCCGAAGGTGCACAACGTTTCCGCTGTTCGCTAAGGCAGCCGGAAAGTCAGGCTGAACAAACCGCCCATCGCCATGTTGCTACGCACGGGTGCACTTCCTTCGAAGGCGTTGCCGAAGTGGCCACGGACAACGGGTTCAAGCCCGATGGACCAATGGTCGCTCAAGCGATAACGCGCGTAGATCCTGGCCTGGTAACCGAACATTGTGCTACGGTATTTGGCGCTGCCAAGGTCAGCATACCCATCTCCCTCTGTGTTCGGAATAGCTCCTTTTCGTATGCTGAGGAAGCCGATGCTCGGCCCACCTCGCACCCCGAAGCACCATCGGCCTATCGCTGTGTGCAGGTCAAAGAGCACGGGCACTTCCCAATAATCCACGCGGTTCACTACGGTACGGGCTTGGCGCAGGATGATGTTCTGCTGCGAAGTGTCCGTGTCGGATATCAGTTGGTTGACCGTCACGGTCGTGGGTGTGGTCACGTAGTAGTCCACCTTCCGCCGGATTAGATCGTGTCGGTCACCACTGGCGTGATGATCTGCACCGGATCGAGGAAATACGTCGTGATATAGATGTCGTCCGTCCGGGAGATCTGTTCCGCGCGGAGCTGCTCTTCGTACCGTGCGCGATGCACGCCCAGTCCGTAGCCGAAGTGCTCCTTCATGCGCATGGCCTCGAAGCCGAAGCTCGGCGACCATTGGCCGCTGTTGTCGGTGCGCCAGGTCTCCGCGGACGTCGCGGAATAGCGACTGGTGGAAAGGCTCAATCCACCGAAAAGGCTGAACTCGAAATGGCTGCCGGATGTGGTCAGCCATTGCGTCGGCGTTGGTGCTGGAAGGACGAACGCACTGTCCTGTGTGACCACTGTGGTCCGCACACTGTCCGCTGATGCCGGGACAACACCACTGTTCGGAGGAACGATGTTCGTGCTCTCTGTGGAACCGGTGTTCGCCGGAGTGGAGGTCGTTGAAGTGGGCGATATATCCGGTATTGCTGCCGTGTCGTTCGTAGGAGGCACAACGGAAGTGTTGACCGCAGTGGGTGCGGTCACCTCATCAACAACTCCCGCAGTTGCCCCACCTTCTGTTCCAGCGGTCGCAGGTTTACCGGTCGCAGTACCGGCCTGCACTACGGCTGTTGCCGACGCATTTGATGTCTTCACATTCACCTCTGCGGAAGACACTCCGGTTCCGGTCATCACAGCGGAGGTGTTGCGTGTGCGGTGTTTCGGCGGTTCACGATGTGCGGGCTCACCCGCCGTTCGAGCACGTGCTTGTTGAGCAGTTCCGTGCTCGGCTGCAGCAACTGTTTCAGTAGGAGCGATGGCCTCGGGCACCGGCTCACTGACCTTCCTGTCCGGCTGCTCGGTGGCAGTGGAGTTAGAAGCAGCATCCAGTGGCGCCGTTCCTGTCACTGCGGCCTCTTCCACCTGCGCTGTCGCTGGCGTAGCGGGAGCGATCATTGCCGGCTCCTCGCGCAATGCCCACCAGACCGCAGGAGTGGCCACAAGCAGCACGGCGGCCAGCGTCCATAGCGGCCAGCTGCGCTTTTTGCCCTGGTCGTTGATCAAGCGCTGCATGCCCGCCCAGTCGCCCTCCTTGAAGGCGAATTGACGCTCGGCCAGCTTCTGCCGCGCCAACTCGTCGAATTCCCGTGGATCGTTCATGGTGCTGTGGTTCGGATGGTACTGGTTTGGGCAAGTGCGGCCAAGGCCTTGCGCAGGGTCTCCCGCGCATGGGACACATGCCATTTCGAGGTGCCTTCGCTGATGCCGAGCATTTCGGCGATCTCGGCGTGCGCATAGCCGTCGATGGCGAAGAGGTTGAAGACGTTGCGCGACATGGGGGGCAGTTTCATCATCAGATCGGCCAGTGCATCGGCCTCCATGTGATGCAGGTATTCGTTGACCTCCATGGAGCCATGGTCCTCGAGCGGAACATTGAGCACCTCATGCGCCTTGCGGTCCTTGTTCCGGCGGAAGTCATCGATCACCGTGTTGATCAGGATGCGGCTCACCCAGGCGGTGAACGGAACATCGGCTCGACGCGCGTTGATGTTGTTGAGCACCTTCAGGAAGCCCTGGTTCATGCGCGCCACGGCGTCCTGCGGGTTGCGTTCGTAGCGCGTGCAGATCGACATCATAAGACCGTGAAGCGCCCGGTACAGTTCGTACTGGGCCTTCGGCTCCTGGCGGGCGCAACGGGCTATGAGCGCGTCGGTGATCATCTGCGAAGAGCACAAGGGCGCCCACGTTGCCGTGAGCGCCCCCGCACCTTGTTCATTGTCGATCAGTTCGTTTTCACGAAGCGCAGGCTCACGGCGTTGGCATCGTTGCTGATGCGCAACATGTAGAGTCCAGCGCCAAGGTCCTCCGTGTTCAGTTGCAGTTGGTTGCGGCCGCTGTTCAAGGTGCGACGTTCCGTTCTCACCACGCGACCGTTCAGGTCCGTGATGGTCACATCCACCGCGCCATGCATGTCGCTCACCATTGCGATGTTCAGTTCACCCACCGCAGGGTTGGGCCAGGCGACGATGTCACCGAATGCGTTCTCTTGGATGCTGTTCGCGCCGCTGGGGTCCTGCACGTTGATGGTGAACCCATCCTGACGATCGGTGCCACCTCCCACCATACCGGAGTACATGCCGTTGCCGTCGATGGAGATCGAGTCGCAGTGCTGATCCGTGCAACCGTTGTTGTCCGCGATCGTGAGGCATAACACGTACGGACCGTTGCCGCTGTAGGTGTGGGTGGGATAGGCCTCGGTGGATGATGTTCCATCGCCGAAGCTCCAGAGGTAGGTGAAGTTGCCATTGCCTCCGCTGCTCAGGTTCCACACCCAGAGCTCATAAGGGATGGGCAGGCTGTCGTTGCCATAGGCTTGCAGCACCCAGAAGTCGGCAGTGCAGGGGTTCGGCGTATTGCCGGTGCACACACACGCGGAGTTCCATGTGTCGTTCAATGTGGCCGGGTTGCCATCGTTGCACGACGTGCCGGGCATGTTCGGCCCGTTGAGGATGCCGAGGCAGTCGTATTGCTGGAACGTGGAATCGGGTCCGCACACACAAGCTGGGCTCCACGTGCCGGTGTAGCTCATGGAATCGTTCGTATAGACGCATGGGGTACCCGGGAGGTTCGGGCCATTCAATTGACCGAGGCAATCGTAGCCGCCGGAATTCACCTCGCACATGCAGTTGGGGCTCCATACGCCGGTATCACCGAAGAAATTGATGCAATAGGTCCCTGGCATGTTCGGACCGTTCAGGAAGCCGAGGCAATCATACGTTCCGGTGGAATCAGCGCCCGTGCACACACAAGCCGAGTTCCACAGGTCGTTCATCGTGGCCGGGTTGCCATCGTCGCATGCCGTGCCGGGCATGTTGGGGCCGTTCAGCATACCGGTGCAATCATAGACCTGTCCACCGCCACATGACAGGTTAATGACGCTCGTTGCGGTATCGCCCACGAAATCGAATTGGGAGGAGTCAGCTCCAACCTGGATCATGCCGCCGCAAAGCGTGGTCACCTCCAGCCAGGCTGGTTCGTTCGAAACAGACACGAAGGCCGAATAGCTGCAGGTGTTGCTGTCCAGCGCCACGGTGAAGGATTGCTGGGGCAGGGTGCCCTGTATGGTCTGCACGGTCACCACCTGTCCGGGGTAACAGTTGGTCACTGTGCCCGAGAGCGCGATGGTATATGGGTATTGGGCCATGGCGCCGGCACTGAGCAGGCCGGCCAAGCCGAAGGTCAAGGAACGTACGGTGGATCTCATGGTCGTTAGAGGTGTTTCATGTGGGGTTCATTTCCATACACGCAGGGAATGGGGTGGGGGTTGGGTGGGGAAGCAGTTTTATTTCAGCGACCGTGACCACTCACACCGTCAAAGATGGGCAAGATCCGCGCGCCCCTCATCCCCGAAAGCAGCAAGGGCGCGATCGTCGCCGATCACGCCCTTGCCATGGAACTCCTCGGTCCTACGGCATTCGGACGATGCGTTGCTGAACCGTGCCGGACGCGGCGCTGATCCTCACGATGTAGGCACCAGGTGCAAGCCCTGCGGTCGGAAGGATGAACTGGTTGTTGCCGCGGCCCAAGGCCCAGCTGCGGCGGTCCATCATCCGGCCGTTCATGTCCAGCACCATCACATCGGCAGCACCCACCATGTTGCTGTTGAGTTGGATCGTCAGTTGATCGGCCACCGGGTTCGGCCATGCGGACAGTTCGTTCAAGCCAGGAGACTCCTGCACGCTTGTCGGCGCCGATTCCGGACTGCACCGCCACCATGAAGCCGGAGGAACGGCCATCATCCGCCATCATACCGAAGATGCCGAACTCATCCAACGAGAGCGTGTCGCAGAAGGTGTTGGAACATCCGCTGCCATCGGTGAGGGTCAGGCACATCACGTAGGGACCGTTGCCTGCATAGGCATGCACCGGCCAGGGGTCTGTGGAGGTCGCCCCGTCGCCGAACTCCCAGAGGAAGCTGTAGTTGCCGTCGCCACCGAAGCTCGTATTGAAGATGAAGAGCATGATCGGCTCGGTTGACGTGGTATCCACGTTCATCGGGAGCACCACGAAGCCCGCTGTGCACGGCTGTGGCACGGGTACTGCGCACTGGCAGTCAACCGTCCAGTAAGCATCGGTCGCCGGATCGCCATCATCGCAGGGTTGACCTGGAGCGGCTTGCCCACCCAGTACGCCGAGACAGTCCAGGACCATCCAGGACGAGTCAGGACCGCAGACGCAATCCGGCGTCCAGATGCCGAGCAGGAACGGATCGTTCCCGTTGAAGCAAGGTGTGCCCGGCAGGTTGCCACCGTTTGGCTGGCCGAGGCAATCGAAGACCACCTGTGTGCTGTCCAGGCCGATGCACGCGCAATTGGCACTCCAGAAGTCGAAGGTGGTGGCAGGGTCGCCATCGTTGCACGGTGCGCCGGGCTGATCGGGACCACCGGGGATGCCGAGGCAATCCGTGGGGTACCATGTGCTATCCACAGCGCAGACGCAATCCACTGTCCAGATGCCGAAGAAGGATGGATCGTTCATGATCGAAGCACAGTGTGCCCGGCAGGTTGGGGCCGCCTGGTATTCCTGCGCAATCAGTCGTGAAGGTGGTATCGATGCCCATGCACGCACAGTTCGCGCTCCACGCATCGTTGAATGTTGAAGGGTTGCCGTCATCGCAGGCCACACCCGGCATGTTCGGACCTCCCGGTAGGCCGGTGCAATCGAACATGGTCGCATAGCAGATGCAGTCCGGTCCCCAGTTGCCCACTACGGTGTTCGACGAGTCGGGGAGGATGGTACATGGCAGGCCGGGGAGGTTGGGACCGTTCGGGATACCCAGGCAATCCAGTGTGCCGGTGGTGTCCTGTCCGGCGCAAATGCAGTTCACATCCCATGCATCGAACGCCGTGAACGGGTTTCCATCGTCGCACGGCATGCCCGGCATGTTCGGGCCATTTTCTATACCGAGGCAGTCGAAGAAGGCGAAGGTTGAATCCGCCTCGCAGGCGCAATTCGCCGACCATGTGCCGATGGGGAACGGCAGGTTCCCGTCGGCGATGCAGGGTGTGCCAGGCAGGTTGCCACCGTTCGGAAGACCAAGGCAATCGAACACGACCTGAGAACTGTCCAAGCCGACACACACGCAGTTGCTGTCCCACAGGTCGATCTCCGTGGACGCATCACCATCATCGCAATATCCGCCGGGCTGGTTCGGACCGCCCAGAATGCCGAGGCAATCCGGAATGAGGAAGCTGCTGTCCGGTTCGCACGCACAGGCGGTGTTCCAAATGCCAAGTGGGAAGACCGGGTTGTTCGGATCGAAGCACGGCGTGCCGGGCAGGTTCCCGCCGTTGGGCTGGCCCAGGCAATCCAACACCGCGGTGGAGTCCAAGCCCATGCAGATGCAATCCGCGCCCCACATGTCGAAATTCGTGGTGGGATCGCCATCGTCGCAGGCGGACCCTGGCATCGCCGATCCATTGGTCACGCCGAGGCAATCGACCGGATCGGGACCGCAAACCAATGCGACCGTGATCGCAAGCGTATCCCCCGGTTGGTCGAATTGGTAGCTGATCGAACCGCTCGCGAGGGTGCCGTTGGAGCAAAGACCCTGGACCAGGAGGATCTCCAGATGGAGCGAAGGCATCGAACGTGGCGCTGAAGGTGCAGTTCCCATCCATCTCGGCGATGGTGTACAGCCCCGAAAGCGAGTCCGAGATCTGCACGATGGTGTTCGGCACACAGTTCGGCAACGAACCGTTCACCGTAAGGGTGTATTGTGCGTGGAGACCTGCTGCCAACAGGAGGGCAAGAAGGCCGGTGGTGATGCGTGCGATCATGTTGAGCTGTTCGGGTTGTTCGCTCTGATGACGATGGAACATCCCGGTTCGCTGCTTGGTTCAGAAAAATGGCGCACGTTCCGTCACAGGCACCCGTCGATCAACGAATCGTCCGCCTCGTTCGGCAGGGTCACCTTCAGCAGCGGCGTGCGCTTCATCTCCTGCTCGATGCTCCAAACGGCGTTGGGGTTCCGGGCCCAGGCGCGGCGGGCGATGCCGTTGTTCACGTCCCAGTGCAGCATGCTCTTCAGCCGGCGGTCGCTGTCGGCTGTGCCGTCGAGCACCATGCCGAAGCCGCCGTTGATCACTTCGCCCCAGCCCACGCCGCCGCCGTTGTGCAGGCTGATCCATGTGGCGCCCCGGAAGGCATCGCCCACGAAGTTCTGCACGGCCATGTCCGCCGTGAAGCGCGAGCCGTCGCGGATGTTGCTCGTCTCGCGGTACGGGCTGTCGGTTCCGCTCACGTCGTGATGGTCGCGGCCCAGCACGATCGGCGCGCTGATGGCCCCGGCCTTGATCGCCGCGTTGAACGCCTCGGCGATGCGGATGCGGCCTTCGCTATCGGCATAGAGGATGCGCGCCTGGCTGCCCACCACCAGCTTGTTCTGCTGCGCGCTGCGGATCCAGTGCAGGTTGTCGGCGATCTGCTGGCGGATGTTCTCCGGGCGCCTCCTTCAGCATCGCTTCCAGCACATCGCCGGCGATGCGGTCGCTGGTCGCGAGGTCCTTCGGATCGCCGCTGGTGCACACCCAACGGAAAGGCCCGAAGCCGTGATCGAAGCACATGGGGCCCATGATGTCCTCCACGTAGCTCGGGTAGCGGAACTCTTCGCCTTTCGCACCACCGATGTCAGCACCCGGCGCGCCTGCTCTCCAGCAGGAAGGCGTTGCCGTAGTCGAAGAAGTACATGCCTTGCGCGGCGAGCGTGTTGATCGCCGTCACCTGCCGCTTCAGGCTTTCCTGCACGCGCTGCTTGAACGCGGCGGGGTCCTTCACCATCAGCGCATTGCTCTCCTCGTAGCTCAGGCCAACGGGGTAGTAGCCGCCGGCCCACGGATTGTGCAGGCTCGTCTGGTCGCTGCCGAGGTCCACGTGGATGCTGCGCGCCGCCAGTCGCTCCCACAGGTCCACCACGTTGCCGAGGAAGGCGATGCTGTGCGCTTCGCCTTTCTTCTGACAAGCCAATGCCGCGTCGATGCACGCGTCCACGTCGCTGATCACCTCATCCACCCATCCTTGCGCGTGGCGTTTGTGCGCGGCGATGGCTGTTCACCTCGGCGCAGATGGTGACCACGCCGGCGATGTTGCCGGCCTTGGGTTGCGCGCCGCTCATGCCGCCGAGGCCGCTGGTGACGAAGAGCTTGCCCTTCGTCCCGGGTGACGACTTGATCATGCGGCAGGCGTTCAGTACCGTGATCGTGGTGCCGTGCACGATGCCCTGCGGACCGATGTACATGTAGCTGCCCGCGGTCATCTGGCCGTACTGCGAAACGCCGAGCGCGTTCATGCGCTCCCAGTCGTCGGGCTTGCTGTAGTTGGGGATCACCATGCCGTTGGTCACCACCACGCGCGGCGCTTCGTTGCTGGCTGGGGAAGAGGCCGAGCGGATGGCCGCTGTACATCACCAGCGTCTGCTCGTCGGTCATCTCGCTGAGGTACTTCATCACCAGGCGGTACTGCGCCCAGTTCTGGAACACGGCGCCGTTGCCGCCGTAGGTGATCAGCTCGTGCGGATGCTGCGCCACGGCGGGATCCAGGTTGTTCTGGATCATCAGCATGATGGCCGCGGCCTGCCTGCATTTCGCCGGGTACTCGTCGATCGGCCGCGCATGCATCGGATGCTCGGGGCGCAAGCGGTACATGTAGATGCGGCCATGCTCCTTCAGCTCCGCGGCGAACTCGGGCGCGAGCGTGGCGTGGTGCTTCTTCGGGAAGTAGCGCAGCGCGTTGCGCAGGGCGAGCTTCTTCTCTTCAGGGCTAAGGATGTCCTTGCGTTTGGGCGCGTGGCTCACCGAGGGTCCAATGGCCTTGGCGCAGGCAGCTGATCGGGGATGCCTTCTAGGATGGTGCGGCGCAGAAGCGTGGGGTCGGGGGCAGTGGTGACGGACATGGTGCGAAGATCGGGCTTCGCGAGGTTTGGACGAATGGCTAGCGGGCGATGATCAATTGCCTGCGTTCGACCCCCTTCGCCGTGGACAGCTGGATCAGATAATTGCCGGCAGGCAGCGTGGAAACATTGATGATCCGCTCGATGTGCGGGTCCAGTCGCCCGCTCAGCAGGTGCTGACCCATCATGGACACGATCTGCCAGTCCATCGACTGCGGTGATGAGCTTTCGATGATCAGAAGGTTCTCCGCAGGGTTGGGGTGAAGGGTGACATCGGCCGTCGCGGGTCGTTCCCTGACCGTCAGCAGTTGATCATCGGTGAGGAGCGTGCCCGTGGTATCCCCTGCGATCACAGCTGCATCCAGGACATAGGACTGGTATCCGTCGAAGAACGAAGCACGATACAGCTTCAGGCCAACGCCTTCCTCATAGACCGCACCACTTTCCTCGTCGGGTAGTATGGGGTAGTTCATGGGCTGGAACTGGATAAGGTCGTCGCTGCCTGTGTACCAGACCTCGAGGAAGTGGCTTGGGCCGGGATCACCGCTCAGCGTATCGCAACTGATCCGATATCGGCCATCCTCCGTAAGCCCGTGGCGGGCGATGCACGCCCACTGACTTCCATAGGTGGAGATGGATGTACGGGGAGCAATGAACTGGCCCGGATAGGAGTAAGTCAGATCGAAGAAGGGAAGTTCGTTTCGGCCCGCTTCCCATGTTGAAGGTTCATTTGCATAGGTGTACCAGTGTGTTGTGTTATTGTTCCAATCGGATTGGAAATGGTGCGTGTACGCGACGTGGTCGCACGCTGTAGCGATCGAGGAATCGGTGGTGTTCGTGGATGTGATGGTGTTCCGAAAGACACCATCCTCTCCGTAACAGGGATGACAACTTACATAGCCCCATGCGTACTGAAGGATGTCGCCCGGTGAATAGGGGAAGAACTGTTGGAGCGTCGGGATCACCCTGCCCACCTCCGGCCCTTGCACACCGATCAAAGCATGATCGCTCCAACTCAGAATGCCAAATGCTTCGCTGATCATCAGCTGCCCACCGTCCGAAAGTGTGATCGTCTTACGCCCCACCGGTGAGCCGAACTGATCGACCGTATCGATCAATGTCACGGTAGCTTGGACATTGGCCAGTGTGTCGAAAAGCCAGCTGGCTCCGAGCGGGGCACCGGGCAATACCACGAATGAGCCTGGATCCTGGAAATGCCAGGCACCTGATCCAACATTCACGGACCGCTGAAGGAACTGCGGGCTATTGGTCCAGAGGTACATCTGCGGTCCGGCACAGGTGTCGCAGAGCTTCGCTACGCTGTTCAACTCATACCTGAAACTATCCACCCCCAGCGTATCGATGTGCGTAACGAAGATCTGGTTGCTGATCGTGTCGCTGCCGTCGTTGGAGTAGTTGTACGTGTAGGCCGGGTTGAGCAAGGCCCAGTTCTGCGCGTGAGCGATAGCACAACTGCCAACAGCGATGGAGAGGAGCAGTGTTCTCATCGGGCGATGATGAAGCGCTGTGAACTGATGCCTTGCGCGGTGGTCAGGTTCAGTAGATAGATGCCTTCGGTCAGTGAGGATACATCGATGGTCTGTGTTGGGTGTTCTGTAACAACTCCGGTTGACAGTAATTGGCCATCGACAGTGAAGATGCGATAGATGCATGGCAAGACCATCATAGTTCCGACCACCAACTGGTCAGAGGCGGGATCAGGAAAGAGGCTGGTCATTGACCTCGTGGCCGGATCAATGCCAACATGGCCCTCCAAGCGGCTGCGTAAGCCACATGACCATTCAAATCCAAAGTCATCGTGCACTATGACGCCCGTCCCTTGCTCGTACCATAGATCAACACAATCGACATCGTCGAACGAGTACAAACCCGGTAGCACTTCATACGGGTCATGTAGAACGGAACGGCCAGTGCTACTGCACCAGGAATCAGCTTCGGTGCGCTGTGCTTGGACCCTGTAGTGTCCCGTAGGATCGATGCGGTGCTCTGCCAAGACCCGCCTGCTGAAAGGTCCGTTGATGGAGGTGGGGTACATTGCACATGCCCAATCAACCAATTCTCCCGGATACGAAGCGAGCAGCGGATGATATGCCCGCAGGACCGAATCGAGCAAGAGCCATGTACCTGAAAAGCTCTGATCCAGCCACAGCGGCGTCGTGGCACCGACACCAAGGAAATATTCAATATCGAGATCATACGTGAACAGGATCCCACCTGGCACATCCGTTCGTGTTTCAATTATCACCCGCCAGTACTTTTGCCAGTCAACTTCAGGAGGGAATTGCGTGCCGATGACCTGTCCCATGCGGTAGCCGATGATGTCGCCCGGTTGAAAGTCGAAGTAGTCAAGAGGCTCCGGTATGAGCCGCCCTATGTCCGGGCCATGGATACCGATCAACGAAAACTCATTGCTGCCAGGAGCAGGGAAAGTGAGAATGCCGAATGCCTTGCTGATGGAAATGGCGCTCCCGTCTGAAAGGCTGATCGTGCGAACAGAATCCTCCACTCCGAGGACTGTTGCGGCTACCGGTGGAGAAGCAACTCCGAGAATGCTGCTGTCCGGAAGGAATGGCCATGGTTCGTTCCACTCTCCTTGCGTTCGAATGAAGATCGTGTCCGGGTCAACGAAGTACCATCCCTCGGTCCCGACGATCACAGACCGACGAAGGAACTGCGGTTGATCCGCCCACACGAAACAGCCATCACATGGCCCGCCGAGGGAAGCTGGGCACGTATCACACACCACCCCGATCCTGTTCAGCTCATACCTGAAACTATCCACCCCCAGTGTATCGATGTGCGTAACGAAGATCTGGTTGCTGATCGTGTCGCTGCCGTCCTTGCTGTAATTGTACTTGTAGGTTGGGTTGAGCAAGGCCCAGTTCTGCGCGTGTACCGCACCGAGCGACAGAACGCTCACGAGAACAAGCAGGAACCAGCGCCTCATCATGAACAAGATAGCAACGCTGCGCCGAACGCTGCCCGGCCGGACGAATTCAGCCCTGCACCCGCTTCACGGCCTTATGCCCATACGGACAGTGCCGGCAACCGTTCCCGCAGCACGCCCCGCGCTTCAGGTGGTACTTCTCAGTAAAGATCATATAGCCCTCGGGCGACCAGTAGAAGTCGTCCGGCTCCAGGCCCAAGCGCTGAATACGCTCATCGGGCGAGGGGCTGGGTGCGGAAATGGGCTTGTCGCTCATTGATCTCATGCCCTGTGTAACGCCTGGGCTGGCCGATCTGTTCGATCTGCGGCCATAAAGATCGGACGATCAGGCGCATATGGGCCTGATTTTCGCGTTCTATTCACGATCCACGGTTCACAGCGTCGTGTATAGATCGTGGAAAAGCCCTTGGAAGGCCAATAGTTTCGGCCCTTGCGGAAGACTGCACCACCCACCCCATGCGGATCGTTCATTTGTTGATAACCTCGACCCTGTCCCTGGCCGCTGCCGCCCAGCTGGGCATGGCCCAGCCGCCGCCGCCCGGCAGTACCCCGGAGAGCTACATCGAGCAGTGGAAGAATGTGGCCACGATGAAAATGGCGCAACACGGGATCCCGGCGAGCATCACCCTGGCCCAAGGCCTGCTGGAAAGCCGCAATGGCAACAGCATCCTGGCCACCGAGGCCAACAACCACTTCGGTATCAAGTGCACGCCTGACTGGGATGGTGGCAAGGTGTACCACGATGATGACCGCAAGAACGACTGCTTCCGCAAGTACCGCCGGGCCGAAGACAGCTTTGAGGACCACAGCAAGTTCCTGCAACGCCCCCGTTATGCTGCGCTTTTCACGCTGAAGCCCACCGATTACAAAGGCTGGGCCCACGGGCTGAAGAAAGCCGGATACGCCACCGATCCCCGGTATCCGCAGAAGCTGATCGACCTGATCGAGCGATATGGGCTGGACAAGCTGGACAAGGGTATCGACGTGACCTACGTTCCCAAGGTGAGCACCAACAACAGCTCGAAGGGACACGGGAAGCCATCGCGCAAAAAGCCAACACGCGACGACAATACGGTAACGATCGGCAGCGGTCGCGAGGTCTTCGTGTCCGATGCCCACGTGAAGTTCGTGCGTGCGAAGCAGGGCGAGACGGCGGAGGTGATCGCCAAACAACTGGAGCAGATGCCGGGCTGGATCGCCGGATGGAACGACATGGCGCGCGACCAGAAGCTGGACGAAGGTCAGGTGGTGTTCATCCAGCCGAAGCGCAACAAGAGCAAGGCCGCCGAGTTCCACGTGGCCGAGGCCGGGGAAACGCTTTGGGGCATCAGCCAGCGCTATGGTGTGAAGCTCGGCAAGCTCGCGAAATACAACGGCGTGGGCATCGCTGACACTGTGCAGCCCGGCCAGAAGGTGTGGCTGCGCAAGCCACGGCGCTGATCTCAGGAGCGCTGCACCTTGTGCAACATCACCGCCGCGATGGTGGTGGCCCGTGTGTGCGCCTCCGTGGCGATTGGACCGCTGAAGTGCTCATCGATGGTGGCGTGAAAGAGCGCGAGCCAGCGGTCGAAGTGCGCAGGCTCCATCGGCAGGCGATGGTGCAGCTGGATGTGCTTGGTCATGGGATCGCCCTCAAAGCCTTTCGATCCGAAGAGGATCATCTCCCAGAACGAGCGGATGCGCGGCAGATGGTGCGCCAGGTCCAACCCCTCGAAGAAGTGCGCGAGCTGTGGATCGATCACCAGTTTCCGGTAGAAGTCCTCGACGAGAAGCTTCACATCCTCCGGGCCATCGATATCCTTCATGGCGTGAATGAGCCGACCACCACGCGTCCATCGGAATGGGCGATCACCTTCTCCAACGCACCGTCCAGGTTGATGTCGCGCACTGCGATTCCTCGCTGTCCCTCCGCGACCTCGAATGAGGGTGGATAGGCCAGCGCACCTTCCACCGGGATCATTTCGCCGTTGTGCATGCGCACCACATCCCATTGCCCGTTGTGATCCACGTCGGTGACGATCAGTGCATCCGCTGCGTCGGCCGGAAGACCGGGATCTGCGGCCTTGGCCAGCGTATCCACACGACCGGCGAGCACACCGATCAGCTTGTTGCCCGCCTCGTCGGTCCATAGCATGGCCACATCGCCGATGTCCATCGCGGGCTTGATGCCGGCGATGGTCCTCGTAGCGGTCATGCGCAAGGCACTGGTGTACCGCGGGGCGCCCTTGCGGTCGAGCACCGACACGCCGCCGCTGTGGTCCACCAGTATCAGGTAGTCCTTGTTGCTCCTGCGCAGGTGTTGCACGGGGACGCTGCACGTGGCGGGTGTGGTCGGTGGCACCCAGCCCTGCACGGCTTTTCCGTCGAGGCCGTAGTTCAACAAGTGTGCTTCCACAGTGGGCAGCAGGATGCGGTATTCCTTCCTTCCCTCGTAGTCGAACACGTTCAGCGGGGCGCTCGCCTTTTCGGGAAGCGTGATGGGGAATTGTTCCACGTCCTTGCCGTTGCGATCGATCAGGTGGACCTTCCCTTCGGTGTTGAAGAGCATCTGCAGCTTGCCGTTGCGATAGCGATCCACCTGGTGCACCTCGCCCATGATGGGTCCATCGAGTTCGCGCTGCCAGATCACCTTGCCGGTGCAGGAAATGAGCGCGATGCGGTGTTTCGCATCCTGCACGAGCACCTGCAATGTGCGGCTCAGGTGATCGGTGAGGAGGTAGGGCCCGCGGATGATCGGCGCACCCACGGTGGCGCTCCACAGTCCCGCATTGCCCTGGCTCGGTTGCCGCGTGCCGTTGCCCGAGAAGCAGGCGGAGAATCTGGTAGGTACCCCCTTCATCCGGCGATACCTGCAGCATGGCCGCGCCCATCTGTTCCCACGCCGCTTGATGTTGGTCCAACAGCGCAACGCCCCGCTCCTTGGCCTGCGCACGAAGTGCGCGCGTGGCCTTGGGCACATCGCACCACCACGTAAGGCCCGCGTCCGATGCGTAACGCTGGAAGAACGTGCCCGCCTTCGCATCCTGCGACAAGGAGCTGCCATCGGTCCATGCGTCGATGCAGATGCGCATGGCGGAGACTTCGTCGGCAAAGACCACCTTGTCGTTGAATACACAGTACCAGGGCCGTTCCAGCTCGATGAAGTCGCTGCCCCAGACCGCAGCAAGGGCCGAGGTGTCGGCGGTGCGGGTGATGCGCACACCGCGGTAGTTCAGCGTATCGAGCCCATTGGTGCACCGTGCGTCGAGTGCGCGCCGTGCGCGATCGGGATCCTCGGCCTGGAACACGGCCCAGTGATGCAGACTGCTGTCCGATGCAAGTCCCGCAATGGCCGTGCCTGCGGCTCCGTAGCACCAGGCCCCGTATGCGTCGAAGAGCGTGGGGTCGAAGGCCTCACCGCGCAGTTCACTGCAATAGGCCTTCGCGTTCGAGATGATGACCTGTCGCAGCGACCGGATGTTATCGGGAAGCACACGGGCGATGGCCATTCGGCCGGCATCCTGCGACCGGAGCGCGTTCAAGGTCGATCATCGGTGACGTGGGGAAACAAAGGCCGCTGCACAGCACCGCTTCGGGTCTGGCGCGCACATCCAACGCCACCCAGCCTTCCATGTCCGCGAGGCCGGCAAGTGCGGCGGGCATCAGCCAGTTCGCCAGCATCCGCTGTGCCCGTCCGCTGTGCAGCAGCACGTGCGCATCGGAACCCGCGCCAAGCGAGCGGCGCGCACGGAGGAAGGTGCTATCGCGGGAAAGACCGGCCTTGGCATTCGTTCCGTTCAGTGCGTCCTGCAGTGTTGCGCTGTTATCGCTGAGGAGCATCAGTCCGCCGGACCGCGCCAGGTGCAGTTCGGGGAATGCCGGATCGGGGCGGAACGTTGTACGGTCCATGCGAGCGAATTCGGACGCGGGGCCAAGGTCCACATGCAGCGCACTGCCAACGCGCTCCAACAATTTGGCATCGGTCATCTGCGGCCACACGAGCAAGGTCGAAACATCCTCACCGACCTGGGTGAAGGCGATGAGCAGCGTGCTGTTCTCCAACGCCTGCTTGAGGCGCGCATCCTCTTCCGCCTGATCGCGCAACTTCCCGAACACGGTGTTCACCGCGGCAGAACCCGGCGTGCTGTCCCACGCGGTCCACCATTGCGATGTGCTGGTGAAGTGGTCCCAGGTGCTCACCGGCGAGGGCACTTCCACCACCACTGCGGCGTTCAACGGGAGAACGGTCCATGGATCGGCCTTGGCCGTTGCGCCGCCGTTCCATTTCAAGAGCCACCAACCGATGGCACCGACAATGGCGAGCAGAAGAAGGATGATGAGCGGGCGGCGCATGGCGAGCGCTCAAAGGTGCATCCGCGCGACGAGCATTGAACAGCCTGGATGATGGCCCTGCCCACAGGCGGATGTGGACGGCCGGGCGGTCAGGCCAATTCCGGCAACAAGGCGAAGCTGCGGCGGTGATGGTCGCAGGGCCCGTGCTGTGCAATGGCCTCGCGATGATCAGGGGTGGGATAGCCCTTGTTCGAGGTCCAGTTGTACGCCGGATGTGCAGTGTGCAGGCCATGCATGAATTCATCGCGGTGCGTCTTGGCCAGCACGCTGGCCGCGGCAATGCTGCGGTATTTGCCGTCGCCTTTCACCACGCATTGATGCACGATGCCGAGGTAGGGCGTGAAGCGATTTCCATCGATGAGCAGGAGTTCCGGACGTTGTAACAAGTCCATCGATCGCGCGGTGCATCGCCAGGAACGACGCATTCAGGATGTTGATGCGATCGATCTCCTCCACGGTGGCGTACCCCACGCACCACGCAATGGCAGAGCGCTCGATCAGCGGGCGCAGTCGTTCGCGTTCGGCTTCGCTCATCTGCTTTGAGTCGTTGAGGCCCGGCAGGCGCAGCTTCGGGGGCAGGATCACCGCAGCGGCCACCACGGGCCCGGCCAGGCAACCGCGGCCTGCCTCGTCGCATCCCGCTTCCAGCAGGCCTTTGGTATGGTAGGCTGAAAGTCTCATCGCGAAGTGGGCAGGGTTGATGGAACGCAGATGACGCGGATCGGGCAGATGAACGCTGATCTGATGTGGGCGGATGGAACCTGGCCACCGGCCAGGCAGGCGCAGATGGCACGGATCAACGCTGTTCCGAGAGTAGCCTTCGTTGCACGTATCGGTCTCATATCTGCGTCGATCATGATCATCAGCGTGATCTGCGTTCCGAACTGAGGATCATCTTTTCAATGCTCGCCCACAGGCCATCGGCTGTGCGGTCCCATGTATACCGCTGCACGCGTACGAGCCCCGCGTCGATGAGCCAGGCGCGCAGCGCCGCATCATCGATCACGTTGCGCATGGCCCGCGCGATATCCGCCGGGTCGAATGGATCACAGTACTCGGCGGCATCCCCGGCCACTTCGGGCAGGCTGGTCGCATTCGCGGCGATCACCGGCACGCCGCACTTCATCGCCTCGGCCACGGGAATGCCGAAGCCTTCGAAGTAGCTCACATACGCCAGTGCCACGGCAGCGCCCATCGCCAGACGAAGATCGGCCTGACCGAGCCGACCGGCGAACACCACACGGTCCACGTGCTTCATGCCGGCCAGCACGCGCTCCATCCGGGCATCCTGGAACATGCGTTCACCCACGATGAGCAGGTGCACGTCGGGTACGTTCGCCGCCAACAGATCGAATGCGGCCAGCAGGTTGGCGGTGTTCTTCCGCGGGTGAAGCGAACCCACACAGACCAGATACCGATGGCCTTTCGTGAACCGATCCATCGCCGTGGTGCGCTCCGCCGCGCTGAGCGGAGAGAAGATGTCGCCCACGCCGTTGTGCACCACATCGATACGGTCCGGTTCTACCTGATAGCGCGTAACGATGTCCTGCTTGCTGAACTCCGATACGGTGACGATGCGCGCCGCTTTTTTCGCGAAGCGCGGGAACCAGGTGCGGTAGTAACGGCTGTAGGCTGCAGGCAGGTCGGCGGGGTAGTGCTCGAAGTTGAGGTCGTGCATCACCGCCAGCTGCGGTATGGCGGTGCGCGTGCTCAGGAAGCCATCGGGCGACACGAAGAGATCGGCCTTGTTCCGGCGCAGGGCGCGCGGCAACATCCACTCGAACCAGATGCGGTAGAGGAGGGGATGGCGCGTGGGCGGCGCCACCACCACCCCTTCCACGTTCTCCGCGTAGATGAAGCGCTGGTCGAAGGGCCGGTCGAACAGGAAGATGAACCGATGCTCCGGGTGCGCCTTCACGATCCGCCGCAGCGATTCATGCGTGAACCAGCCGATGCCCTCGAGCTTGTCTGGCAGCAGCAGGCGGGTGTTGATGGCGATGCGCATGTGCGGCCAGTCCAGGTCTAAGCCATTTGTATAGACTCGATTAGGAGTACCTCCTCCGAAGTCAGGCCGTAGAGAGCGAACACCGCCTCATTTATCCGTTCTTCCAAGTGCGCGGCTTTGTCCTTGGCATCCCGATCCTTCAGTCCACCATACTTCGCGAAATGCTCGTTCTTGAAGGTAACCAAATCCTTGGTTGTTGAAGCAATACGGTCTTTCAGGTCATGCTCGGCTTTCGTCTTGATGTGCTTGAGAGGAATGGAAAGAAGCGCCTCCTTCTTGATTTTCGGGAAGGTCTTCTTCTGATCAGAATGTACTTTCATCCAGCAGAAACGGTTCAAGTGACTGTTGATGATCCGAGCACGAAGTACAAGTTCTCCGCTCCTGCCTTACGCAGGTAGACGTTGTAAAGTGAATTCATCGCGAACAGGCCTGCCGGTATTACCGTCGCGATGGGATAGTGCCCGACTTGTCGAACGCATATGCGTTCTTGTTGGTGGATCGCTTCGTTGCCTCCGCTCTTCACGCCCTCCGAGTTGAACAGAACGAACAGGGATTGCGAACGAAGGCCGAACGGTTCTATGTTGGCGCCATCGACAACGGGCTTGTAGTTCTTGTTCAGTTTCTTCTCAGCGACATGCTTCTTGCGGTCCCATGCCTGAATGCCGAAATAGGCACCGCACGGTTCACCTAGCGCACGCGATTGTCGAAGAACCTTATCGATCAACTTCTGTTCAGCGTGGCTCACATCGAGGATGAAGTCAGCGCGCGGATTCGCATTTAATGCCGATTGTTCGACAAGACCAAGCGATCGTGGATTGAACGCCTCATCAACTTTAAATACCTCAAACTTGCTTTTGGCGGTGGCGTCCGTTTTGGTGGAGATGAACACGCAAGTGTCCACACTGGCTTGGGAGAAGACGTTGTAATTGAATAGTAGGATCTCGTTCAGTTTGGTTCGGTCCAGCAATAAACGGCGCATTGGTTCTGCGTGGATGTTCTTAAGGAAGGTGTTCGGTGTGATGAACCCGAGGCGTCCATTCGGTGCCATTAGGTTTACAGCACGCTCGACAAAGAGTTGGTATGTGTCGATCTTATAGCGCGCGGTGCTGTATCGATTGGCTGCATAGGTGAAGAACTCTTTTGTATCCATGTTTTGCAACAGAACATAGGGCGGGTTCCCTATCACAGCATCGAAACCTCCGCTCGAGGTCTGATAATGTGCTTTGGGTTCCTCCGCAAGGTTGAGACCTTGCTTTCGGAGCAATCCAAGGGCGCGTGCTTGCTGTTCCTCGGTCTCTTGTTTCACACGACGAGCTTGGGCCAACAATTCCTGTTGGATGTTTGGCTTGCGGAATTTGAAAACCGAAGGGAATGCCCGACCCCAGTTGAACGGTCTGATCTTCTTGTCGCCGCCGAAGTCCAACTCGGAATCGTAATAGTCAGTGTCGATAAGGCTATTACCACACTGGATGTTCTCATCCATTGTCGGTAGCACCCGTTCATGCTCGAACGCCAAGCTGTGCTGGATGCTAGCGGCGGTTTCACCCTCCATGCACTTTAAAAGTAGGCTCAGCTTGGAGACCTCGACAGCGTTGGCGTCCAGGTCTACGCCGTGAATGTTGTTGATGAGGATCTGCTTCTTTACTGCACTTGTCAGCTCGCCATCGGGTCGAAGCACCTCGTCACGTTTCTTGCCCTTGGCAGGCGCGTTCACGCGGTACCAGTCTTTGTGCCAGTCCAATAGGAACTGATAGGCCCCGAGAAGGAAACTGCCACTTCCGCATGCAGGGTCGAGCACCTTCAGCTCAGCCACGTCCTTCGGAGTCTTCCCTTCACTAGTTCGCCCACGGTCTGCCGCACGATGTAGTCCACGATGTACTGTGGGGTGTAGTAAACTCCACCGGCCTTGCGCACTTCAGGCTTCTCTTCGATACGAGCACGATGACCACTATCAATGCGGATGCGCTTGCCAAGGAACTGTTCGTAGGCACTGCCGAGGATCTCCACGCTCAGCACACTGAACTCATAGGGGCTCTTTGGATAGTAGAGCTCCTCCACAATGGTCTTCACGACCTTGTTGTCGACCACAACATTCGCGCTGACCTTGTCCTTCTTGAAGTCGAAGAGGCCGCTATTGTACTTGGCGTCAGCGCGAAGGAATACTTGAAAGAGATTCTGGTACAGGTCTCCTCCTTCCTTAATGGCCGCCGCAAGTTCTCCATATGGCTCCACCCCGCGATCTTCTGCGATGCGCAGGAAGATGATCCGGTCAATGGTCTGTTGAACCACATGGTTCATGGACTCCTCATCCAGGTCCCTGTTTTTCAGGCTGATGCTGGTGGCCAGATACGTACGCCAGTTGTCCAGACTTTCCAGGAAGGACGCATCAACGGAATCGGTGCCGCGTTTACCCCGATCGCTTTTAATGAACTGATCGAAGCTTCCCTTCCGGACCTGCTCTTTGCTGAAGGTGCTCCAGATGAAGTCGAATTCGGTGTCGTATTCTTCGAACGTGATGTACTTGATGCGCGCCGTGGAGGCACGGTCGGTCGGCTTGGGCTGCTTGGTGCAGTCGTACACACTGAACTCCTCAAAATCCGTGAGGATACTGATGGGTAACTTGGCGCTCCATGCATAGCGCCGGACCTGGTAGGCTGGTTCCACATCGCTCTTTACCTTCACGAATGGCTTTTTGGCCTCTACAAAAAAGAGTCGCTTACCCCCCTCCAGCCGGAAGCTATAGTCCGGAGCCTTCAGCGCCTTTCCAATTTTCACTCTGTCCTCATGGATCACTTCCCGATAAGCCTCGGCATTGCCTTCGCTGTTGTCCACATCCCAGCCCAAGGCCTTGAAGAAGGGGTCGATGAAGTCACGCCGCACCTGGGTTTCGTTGTAGTCCGAGCGTTTGTAGCTCTGATACTGTTCACGGAAACGCGTGGTTAATTCAGCGATCCTGGCACGGGCTGCGTCTTTGGTATTCAATGCGGGCATGTCGAAGATCTAATCCAAAAGGACAGGCCAACTTACTAGTGCCGATCGGAACAGGCATGCCCTGTGCGATGTTCCTTTCAACAGCCAGTGTGGGCATGGAGCTATTTTGCGGCCGCATGCGCCGCGTATTCGTGACCAACCTCGCCCTGGTGCTGGTGCTGAACCTGCTGGTGAAGCCCTTCTACATCCTGGGCATCGATGCGGAGGTGCAGGTGCGCGCGGGAACGGAGGCCTATGGCGGCTACGCGGCCCTGCTCAGCCTGAGCTTCCTGCTGAACATCCTGCTGGACCTGGGCATCACCAACTGGAACACGCGCCACATCGCCCAGAACACCGGGCATGATGCGCGCGCAGGTGAACGGCATCCTCACGCTGCGCGTGCTGCTGGTGCTGTTCTACGCGGGCATCATGACCGTGGCCGCGCTGGTCCTCGGGTATCGGGGTGAACAACTGCATCTGCTGGCGATGCTCGTGCTCAACCAGGCGCTCGTGGCGCTCATTCTCTACCTGCGTAGCAACATCGCCGGGGCGCAGCTCTTCGCGCAGGACAGCCTGCTTTCGGTACTGGACCGGGTGCTGCTCATCGCGATCTGTTCCTGGCTGCTTTGGGGGCGCGGCGCAGGTGCTGCCTTTCCCATCACCTGGTTCGCATGGGCGCAGACGGCGGCCTATGCCATCACCGCGATGGTGGCCTTGTCCGTGGTGATGCGCAGGACCGGTGCTCCCATGCCGCGCTGGGAGCCGGTCTTCTTCCGCAATGTGCTGCGCCAGAGCTTTCCCTATGCGCTGCTGGTGTTGCTGATGACCTTCTACTACCGCATGGATACCGTGCTGCTTGAACGATTGCTGCCCGATGGTGCGCTGCAGGCCGGCATCTACGCCCAGGGATTCCGCTTCTTCGAGGCCTTCAACATGCTCGGCTTCCTCCTGGCCGGGCTGCTGCTGCCGATGTTCAGCCCGCATGCTGAAGGAGGGCACCGATGTTGGCCCGCTCGCCGGGCTGGCCCTGCGGTTGGTGCTGGCGGGCACCGTGGCCGCGGCGGTCCTCGGTAGCCTGGTATGCGCGGCCCATCATGGACCTGCGGTACCACGAGCACACGGAGGCTTCAGCGCCGGCCTTTGCGGTGATGATCTGGAGCTTCGTGGCCGTGTGCATCACCTATGTGTTCGGCACGTTGCTCACCGCCAGCGGCGATCTGCGGACCTTGAACCGCATGGCGGCCGGCGGCATGGTGATGAACGTTGTGCTCAACCTGTACTGATCCCCCGCTTCCAGGCGCTAGGTGCGGCGTGGGCAGGACCCATCACGCAGTGGGCCATGGCCCTGGGGCAGCTGTACATCGCCGCGCGCCGGTACCACATGCGGCCGCATCGCGGCCATGTGGATCGGCGCACTGGGCTACGTATTGGCGCTCTGCGCCCTGGCCTGGGTGCTTCGCCATCAGGAAGTTCCCTTGCTCCCGGCTGCGGCCGCCCTGGGCCTGCTGGCCTTGGTGCTGGCCGCCGCCACCGGACTTCTCCCGTGGAAACGTGTGCTTGCCCTGCTCCCGGGCCGTACCGGTACCTGAGGCCCTCCCGCGCCTATCTTCGCCGTCCATTTTTCCCACGCACTTCATGGCTGACAACCGGCCCGCCGCGCAGCGGGAGCTCCCTCGATCTGCTGCTCTTCCTCTGGAACCGCCGCAGGCTCATCATCGGCATCACCCTCCTCGGCCTGCTCACGGGCGTCATCGCGTCCTTCGTGATCCGCGAGCGCTACAAGAGCGAGGTGATCATGTACCCCGCCATCAGCAACAGCGCCAGCCGCTCCCTGCTGAACGAGCAGAGCGGCTCGCGCGACGACATCCTGGCGCTGGGTGATGAAGAGGATGCCGAACAGCTGCTGCAGATGCTCCAGAGCGACGAGATCCGCGACCGTACCGGCGAACAAGTTCGACCTGATGGCGGCCTACCGCATCGACAAGGAAGGTGCACCACAAACAGGCCGAACTACGCGAGGCCTATGAGGACCACGTCAACTTCGACTACACCAAGTTCGGTAGCGTGCGCGTCGACGTGCTCGATGAGGATCGCCAGCGTGCCGCCGACATGGCCAACTTCATCGCCAGCGAAGTGGACAGTGTTTGGAACACCATGCAGATGGAGCGCGCGAGCATCGGTGTGCGCCTTGTGGAGAGCAAATTGCAGGAGGCCGAGCGGAACGTGACCTACCTCAACGACAGCCTGGGCCGCATACGGGCCGCAGGCGTGCAGGATTACCACACGCAGAGCGAGCGCTACAACGAATACATGGGCGCTGCCATCGTGAAGGGCGATGACCGCGCCGATCAAGAATGTTCGACGAGAAGTTCAAGGTGCTCGCGCAATATGGAGGAGCCTACGTCACGTTGCAGGGCCGACTGGACAATGAACTGTGGCGCCTGAGCCAGTTGCGCACCAAACTGGACCCAGGCCCGCGCCGACATGGAAAGCGACCTGCCCCACAAGTTCGTGGTGAACAAGGCCCTGCCCGCCGACAAGAAGAGCTACCCCGTGCGCTGGCTCGTCACGGCCGATCAGCACGGTGAGCGCCTTCCTGCTCGCCTTGCTCTTCATCATTGCCCAGGAGAACATCGCCAAATTCCGTCCGGCCCATGGATGAGCGCTTCTCCTTCGCCTACTTCGTCGACATCATCGCGCGCCGGTGGAAGTTGTTCGTGGGCGTCGCCTTCCTGGCCGTGGCCCTGTCCGCACTGCTCAGCGGCCCTACGTTCATCCGCCCGCGTTACCGCTCCATGGCCATCGTGTATCCGGTGAACCTCACGCAGCTATTCCATCGAAACGCGCGCCGACCAGCTGCTGCAGCTGCTGGAGAGCAACAGCATCCGCGACAGCCTCATCCAGAAGTTCGACCTGCGCAAGCATTACCGCATCGATACCACGCAGGTGAGCGACCGCCATGTGCTCTACAACGCTTTACAAGGAGCGCGTGGAGATCAGCAAGACGCGGTACGAGAGCGTGCAGGTGGAAGTGACCGACGAGGACCCCGTGGTGGCCCGCGACATGGTGCAGGCCATCCTGGACCAGGTGAACCTGCTGGCCCGCCGGCTGCAGCGCGAAAAGTCGGAGGAGGTGCTGCGCATCGCTGAACGCAGCCTGGCCAACACCAAAGCCAAGCTTGCCGAGGTGGAACAACGATTGGACACCCTGCGCAACCAGTCGGGACTGCTGGCCTACGATGCGCAGACCAAGGAGTTGACCAAGGCGTACATGAAGCTGGTGACCAGCGGCGGAAGCCAGGCGCAAAAGGACGCCGTGCAGAAAATGCTCACCGGCCTGGAGACCAAGGGCGGCGAGTTCCGCAGCCTTACCGATCTGAGCAACATGTTCCGCGGCGAGTACACCAAGTCGCTCGAGGAATACGAGCATGCGGTGAACGACATGACGAAGCAGCTCACGTACACCAATGTGGTGGTGTACCCGGAGGTGCCCGGACAAGAAGGTGTACCCGTTACGCTGGTTGATCGTGCTGGTATCCCTGGTAAGCGCCGTCTTCCTGTGCTTCCTGCTCGTGGCCGTGCGTGATCGTGGCCTGTGGAAACCCACCACTCGCTGAACCATGCTCACCCGCACGCTCCGGGACCATTGGATCGCCATCGCCTGCGTGCTATTCGTGCTGGTGAACGGCCTGCTGGTCGCGCGTGAGTTCTATTGGCTGAACCTGTTGCCGTTGGCCTTGCTCGTTGCGTGGGCCCTGGTGACCGCATCGGACAAGGTGCTGCTCTTCATCGTCTTCGCCACACCGCTGTCGATCAACCTGGAGCAACTGGAACTCGGCGGCATCGGCGTGAGCATACCTACGGAGCCGTTGATGGTGGCCATCATGTTGCTGTTCCTGCTGAAGCTCGGACTGGAGCGCAATGTCATCGATCCGCGCGTGTGGCGCCACCCGATCACCGTGGTGCTCATTGCGCAGCTGGTATGGATGGCGTTCTGCATCATCCCGAGCAGCATGCCGTTGGTGAGCGCCAAATACCTCGCAGCCCGTTTGTGGTTCGTCTGTACGATGTACTTCATGGCCACGCGGCTGTTCCAGGACGGGCGCAACATGCAGCGCTTCGCCTGGCTGTACATGACCGGACTGGTCATCGTGGTGTGCTATACGCTGATCCGCCATGCCGGCTTCCGCTTTGAACATGACCCGGCGCACTGGGTGATGGAACCCTTCTTCAAGGACCACACGAGCTATGGGGCCATCATCGCGTTCTTCTTTCCCTTCGCGTTCACTGCGGTCTCCATGCCCGGCTATTCCTTCCTGCGTCGCCTACTGGCCGGCCTGTTCCTGCTGATCATCACGGCGGGCATGATCTTCTCGTACACCCGGGCAGCGTGGGTGGGCGTGTTGGGCGCCATAGGTGTCTTCCTGGTACTGCGCCTGCGGGTGCCCGGGTGGTTCGTGGGCCTCGTGGCCGCCGTGGCGGGCATCGTGCTCATCGTGAACATGGACCAGATCACCATCGCGCTTGAGCGCAACCGCGATGAGAGCAGCGATGACCTGGCCAAGCACGTGAGCTCCATCAGCAACATCAGCAGCGACGCCAGCAACCTGGAGCGCATCAACCGGTGGAATTCAGCGCTGCGCATGTTCAATGAACGGCCGGTCATGGGCTGGGGACCGGGCACCTACATGTTCCAGTATGCGCCCTTCCAGGCCGCGAAGGACCGCACCATCATCAGCACCAACTTCGGTACCAATGGCAATGCGCACAGCGAGTTCCTGGGTCCCCTGGCGGAACAGGGTGTGCCGGGCCTGCTGCTGGTGATCGCCTTCGTGGCGGTGAGCTGTTGCGGTGGCGGTAACGCTCTGGTTGCGCATGCCACCGGGTATCGATCGTCGCATGGTGGGCGCTGCCTTCTTCGGGCTGGTCACCTACTACATACACGGTATCCTCAACAACTTCCTGGACCTGGACAAGGCCAGCGTGCCTTTCTGGGGATTCACGGCCATGCTGGTGGTGATGGACCTGAAGTACCCCGCCAAGCCGGTGGAGGTCGAAGCGTTACCGGCTTAGGCGAAGCTGCACGTCAGCAGCGCGATGTCATCCAGGTAGGGGAGCCCTGCGCGGTGCGCCTCGAAGGTGGCGATCAGCGCTTCGTTCACCGCCTGCGGACCGGCGCCGGAGAAGTCACGTAAAGCCTTTTGCAGCGGCAGGGTGTCGAACGGAGTTCCGTATGCATCCTCCTGTTCGATCAGGCCATCGGTGTAGCTGATGAGCATGCCGCCGGAGATCTGCGCCGCGCCCACCTTCAACGTGGGCAACTGGGGCAGCATGCCAAGTGCGATGCTGCCGTCGCGCAACTCGCTCAACTGCCCGTTGCGCCAGAGGATGGGCGCGTTGTGACCGGCGTTCACGTAGCGGATCGTGCCGCTGCGCGTGTCCACCACGCCGATGAAGAGCGTGATGAAGCGCTCGCCCTGTGCGCGGTCCATCACCAGCTCGTTCAGGTCAGCCATCAGGCGGTCAAGTTCCTTGTGTCGTTGCGCCAGCACCGCACGCAACGTGGCCTGGAAGTTCGACATCAGCAGTGCTGCCGCGATGCCCTTGCCGCTCACATCGGCCACGCACAGCGCAAGCTCATGCTCGTTGAGGCGCAGAAGGTCGTAGTAATCCCCACCGACTTGTCTATGCGGCTGGTACCAGGCTGCGGCCTGCACGGTTTCGTCGTTGGGCAGCTCGCGCGGGATCAGCATGGCCTGCATCTCCGCGGCCAGCTCCAGCTCCCGTTTGTCGCGTTCCTGCAGCAAGGCCATCTTCCCAAGGCGCTTGTTCTCCAGGGCCACGGCGATGAGGTTCGTGAGCGTCTGGATGAAGTTGAGGTGCTTCACCGCAGGGCTTACGCGCCGCTCCGCCTCGTCGATGTCGCCGATGAGCAACAAGGCCAACGGCTGCTCGCGGTGGAAGACCGGCACGGCGATGTCGAAGCCGCTGAGCAAGGCCTCATCCGATGATCCGATGAACTGGATGTCCTTGTAGTGGCCGATCACCGTGGATACATCCAGGTTCATCTGTAGGTCGTCGGCTCCGTACGCCTGCACACAGTGCCATTGCTCGCCGTTCTCGAAGAGCATGAGCCGCGTGATACCGAGGTCCTCGCGCATGATGCCACCGTACAGCTTGAGGAGCTCCTCGCGCTGCAGGTTGTTGTTGATGGCCTTGGTGATGTCCAGCAGCGCCTTCAGCTGGAATTCCTTCAGGTTCAACCGATCGTTGATGCGGTCCAGGCGGGTCATGCGCGAACAGTGTTGGACCGCCTCGACCTGCCTACCGGCCAGTCAGGCGCAACGGCGCAACGGAAAGCGCAACGTGGATGCTGGACGGGCGTGACCTGGCTGCTGAACATCAGATGCCGAGCTTCTTCGCGATCTCCGGTAAACGGGCTGTCAGCGCGATCTCCCGCAACTTCTGTTTGGCTTCGCTCGCGGGCGAACCGAGGTAGCTCTTGCCGCCCTCCACACTGCTCATGATGCCGCTTTGGCCCAGGATGGTGGCGCCTTTGCCCACTGTCACCTTGCTCGGGATGCCTACCTGGCCCCACAGCGTTACACCTTCCTCAATGACCACGGCACCGGCGATGGCCACATGGGCGCAGATCAGGCAGTGCGGACCGATGAGGGTGTCATGCCCCACCTGCACATGGTTGTCCATCTTGGTGCCGCGACCGATGCGCGTGTCGGCGCTGACGCCGCGGTCGATGGTGCACAGCGCACCGACCTCCACGTCGTCCTCGATCACCACGCTGCCGCACGGGATCATCTTGTCGTAGCCGCTCGGCCGTTTTTTGAAGTAGAACGGATCCGCACCGAGCACCGCGTTCGCATGGATGATCACCCGGTCGCCGATGGTGGCCGGGCCGTAGATCACCACACCCGGCATGATGCGGCAGTCCTTGCCGATGCGCACGTCCGGACCGATCACGGCCGTCGGATGCACCTGGGTGTTCTCCCCGATGGAGGGGCCAATGCCGTCCCAGCCCAGGCGCGGGCTGAAATGCAGCACGAGCTTGTTGTAGTCCGCGCACGGATCGCTGCAGAAGATGATCGCCTTGCCTTCGGGGATGGCCACATCGTCCTTGTTGATGAGCACTACGGAAGCGGCGCTGTTCAGGGCCTTGGCGTAGTACTTCGGATGGTCCACGAACACCAGGTCGCCTTCGCGAACGCGGTTGATCTCGTTGATGCCGGTGACCAGCCGTTGGGTGTTACCCAAGGCCTTCGCACCGATGAGCTCGGCGATCCGGTCGGCGGTGAGGGATTCCTTCAGGTCCATTCGGGGCGAAGGTACCCAGCGTTACAGAACAACGAACCCCGCGGTGGTGGCCACGGGGTTCGCCTGTGTCGACCCGGTGGGTCGACGGCAGATCATTTCTTTACGCGGTCGAGGTATTCGCCGGTCTCGGTGTCGATGCGCACCACCGTTCCAATGTCCACGAACGACGGCACGCTGATCTCGGCGCCGGTCTCCAGCTTGGCGGCCTTCATCACCTTGTTGCTGGTGTCGCCCTTTACGGCATGCTCCGTATAGGTCACCTCCAGTTCCACCACTTTGGGAGGGCGGGCGAAGATGGGCGTATCGCTCTCGAAGCCCACCTGCATGATCATCTCCTCCTTCATGAAGCCCATGGCGTCGCCGAAGAGGCTGGCGGGCACGTAAAGCTGCTCGAAGGTGTTGGGGTTCATCAGCACCAGGTTGTCGCCTTCGCGATAGAGGTACTGCAGTTCGTGGATCTCCACGCGCAGCACGTCGATCGTTTCGCCGCTGCGCCAGCGGTGCTCGTTCAGCTTGCCGTTGCGCAGGTTGCGCATCTTGCCCTGGTAAAACGCGCGCAGGTTGCCCGGCGTGCGGTGCTGCCATTCCATGATCTGGCAGATGTCGTTGTTGAAGCGGATGTAGGATCCGATGTTGATGTCGGCGGTGCTGGCCATGGGATGGGGGTCTTTCTTGTTCCGCTCCGGCTATTGCCTCGGCAAGGGTTAACGGGCCGCGAATGTAGCTGGGCCGCGCCGAAGAACAAGCCTATTTGAAGCGGGAGACTTCCACAGTTGCCTCACACGCAAACGTCTCCTCCGCCTGCCGATCGCGGCCAAGCAGCAGGGTCAATAGACAATAATACGCTCCGCTCCCAGTGGGCGGCCCGCGCGGTCATTGGCCACCAAGGTGTACATGCCTGCTGCGCATCCATTGGTCGGCACGAGGATCGTCCCTTGGGCTACCAAAGGACCGCTACTGACCATGGACCCCAGTGAGTTGATCAGAATGAACTGGGCAGGCTCTGTAGAGTGCACAGTGATCGGTTCGCCACTAGCAAGAAGTTGAATGGCAACATTGAACGAGGATGGGCCGTTCGCTGGGTCATGGACAGTGTTGATCAACGAGCAGCCGTCGCTCGTGCTCATCAGTGATCCATCCTCAATGTTGAAGGGGATGATCTGGACGGTGGCTCCGGAAGGCTCGGAAACGAGCACAGTGTCCGGGCTTATCTGGAACAGCGAATCAGGTACAACAATGTGTCCAACACTGAAGGGTTCCATCATACACCCGTCAGGCTGGGCGATATTGAAGGACCAAAACTGAGGAACGTAATTGTGGGTTCCAAAGATCTGATGATAGGTGTCCATGTAACCGGGCAGGTTCACACGTTCCTGGGCATAGCTGAATGCGATAGGCAGATAGGTGTGATCGAAAGGGGGTGTAGAGCTCGAGGTGAGACGAACAGCGGATATGGGCTCCCCTGAGGCATCAGTTTCAAAAAACTCAGTTCCACAATTGAACATCATTCCTCCGGAAGCGGATGGCGCACCGCCTTTGAATCGGTTGTACCAATTTGCTCCTGTGTACAGATGAGATCCCAAAAGATCGCCATTGGTGCCTATGATCGTTGTAGTACCATAACTCTCGAGGTTGATCGACACGGCGCCAGTCATGACCAGGTGACCTTCAACATCCTTAATTGCACCATGATTCCCACGGCCATCCACAGTGCCTATGTAGTGATATTGATTAGCCCATACAAGGTCTCCGGTCGCGTTTAAATATGAGCACTTCAGGTCACTCGGAGGTCCATTGGCTAAGCGAGTAATGAATGCGCCTCCCGCACTTGGGATCGCCAGTCCCATGTCAACAATATCCGTATCCCAAATGGGTGAGACGCCGGGTGCGTACCGTCCATAGTTCCTTGCCCATGTGAGTTGTCCTTCATCGCCGAGAGCCAGGACATGGAACATACGGGTTCCACAACCGACCTCGGTCCACACAAGGATGTTTCCGTTCGCATCGATATCCACCTCCGAATGGTTTGCAGCACCAAGACAAGCAGCCCCCGCTGTCATCATTGTCCAGCCGATCCGTTCATTCCAATCAATGGTCCCGTTCTCCGCGTAATGAGAGACGTTAATGGCGGAAACGACCGTATCGTTGTCGAACATGTTAGAGTTGAACACTTGTGCTGCAAGGTCATTGACAAACACGAAGCCACCTGTTGGATCCGCAGCGAGCGTGTTCCGGTTGTTATCCGGCGGCAGCTGCTTGTAAAAGATCGGCGCTCCAAGCGCATCTGTGCGCACCAAGGCATGACCATTCGCCGTGTTCAATAGAAAAACGCTGCTGCCATCCTCCAGAACGCTTGCTTTATTCAAGATCGGTTGCGAGGTACTGCTCGTATCCAAGGCATATTGAATGGTCTGCGCCGATAATTGGCCGGACAGGCCGATGAAGAGCCCGGCCGTGGAACAAAGGGTGGAATATCTCATGATCAGGTTGTTCAAGGGGTAGACCGGGGTCAGGTTCACAATGCTGCCTGCATAGACACAAGGCATTACATAATTAAGGACAATGACCGCTTTGCCGATGGAACTCGTAAACGGGGGCTGCCGGCCAAGAACCCAGTGCTTCCCTGCTTCACTGGAGAAGGATCGGGCGATCGATCTGAAACAGGTGGTCGGAACGAGCGGCTCTATTTCCACTGGCCCACTTCCACAGTTGCCTCACACGCAAACGTCTCCTCCGCCTGCCGGTTGCTGGCCACCACCACCGTACGACCATCGAGGTGCGCGTTCAACAGGGCGCGGAACCACTCGAGTCCCTTTGCGTCCAGGTTGCTGCCCGGTTCATCGAGGAGCAGAAGCGGCGTCTCGCTGAGAATGGCCAATGTGAGCTTGAGGCGCTGCTTCATGCCGCTGCTGAAGTTGCGCACCGGCTTCTGCAGGTCCTTTTCCAGCAGCGCTGTTCGGGCAACGTCCTTCACCGAAGGCGCACCGCGCAAAGGCTTGAACGCGCAGTGCGTGTCGATGGCCTCTTGAAGCGAGAGGTCCTCGTAAAGGCCCAAGTAGGGCGCTGCGATGCTGATGTGGCGATACACCATGTCGGCTTCGAGCGCGGTTCCGTTGAGTTCATGTGCGACAATTCCGCTCGTAGGCATGGCCGCACCGGCGATCACCTGCAGCAAGGTGCTTTTGCCGCTGCCGTTCGGGCCGAGGATGGCCGTGCGCGAGCCGGGTTCCAATACAAGGTCCACGCCCTTGAACACCGTTTCGCGTCCGAAGGACTTGGTGACAGCAGTGAGGGTGACGCGCATTCGATCGAAGATCGCTTCGGTCGAGGACGCCCTCGCGAAAGCGGTTGGTCATTCGGCCAGGCCCTTCATGATCCCTTTCGGGCTGTTGTGGATGAAGTCCAGGATGACGCCGCGTTCGGCGCTGCGGGGCATGGTCTGCTCCACGTTCTGTACGGCACGGTCGAGGTTGCTGTTGCGCACGAAGATCTCACGGTAGATGTCCTCGATGCGCGTGACGGCCTCATCGCTGTAGCCGCGGCGACGCAGGCCCACCACGTTCACGCCGATGTAGCTCAACGGTTCGCGCGCGGCCTTCACGAAGGGCGGCACGTTCTTGCGCACGAGCGATGCGCCGGCAATGAAGCTGTGTGCACCGATGTGGATGAACTGCTGCACGGCCACGTTGCCTTCCAGGATGGCCCAGTCGTCGATCGTCACGTGGCCCGCGACGTTCACGCTGTTGGCGATCACCACGTTGTTGCCGATGAGGCAATCATGCGCCAGGTGCACGTAGGCCATCAGCAGGCAGTTGTTGCCCACGGCCGTCTTGCCACGATCTGCGGTGCCGCGGTTGATGGTGACGCATTCGCGGATGGTGGTGCCGTCGCCCACTTCGGCCGTGGTGCGCTCACCGGCGAACTTCAGGTCCTGTGGGATCGCACTGATCACCGCGCCGGGGAAAATGCGGCACTTGGACCCGATACGGGCGCCATCCATCAACGTGCAATTCGGCCCGATCCACGTTCCTTCACCGATGACCACATCGCCATAGACCGTGGCGAAGGGCTCGATGGTGACGTTGGCACCCACCTTCGCATAGGGGTGCACCCAGGCCAGCTTGGAGATGCTCATGCCGTGGCTTTCTCTTTTACGGATTCTTCCTTGGGCGCCTTGTCGCGGGCGATCTGCGCCATCATCTCGGCCTCCACGGCGGGCTGGCCGTTCACGTAGCCGATGCCCTTCATGTGCACGATGCCGCGGCGGATCGGGGTGAGCAGTGACAGGTGGAACACCAGCGTGTCGCCCGGGATCACCTTGCGCTTGAAGCGCACGCCGTCGATCTTCAGGAAGTAGGTGGTGTAATTCTCGGGGTCTGGCACCTGGCTCAGCGCGAAGATGCCGCCCACCTGCGCCATGGCTTCCACCTGCAGCACGCCCGGCATCACCGGGTTTCCGGGGAAGTGACCGGTGAAGAAGGGCTCGTTCAAGGTAACGTTCTTGAAGCCGGTGATCGTCTCCTTGTTCATCGCCACGATGCGGTCGATCAGCAGGAAGGGATAGCGGTGCGGCAGGATCTTCTCGATCGCATTGATGTCGTACACCGTGGTGGTGAGGTCGAACTGCACACCGGCGTTCTTGCGCTCCTCGCGGATGATCTCCTTGATGCGGCGCGCGAAGCTGGTGTTGCCGAAATGCCCCGGACGCGCGGCCAGGATGTGACCCTTGATGGGGCGGCCCACCAGCGCCAGGTCGCCCAGGATGTCCAGCAGCTTGTGACGTGCAGGTTCGTTGAAGAACTTGAGGTCGGTGGTGTTCAGCACGCCGTTGCGGCGGATCTCCACTTCCTGGTAGTCGCGGCCCAGCGCCTTCGCCAGGTCCTTCAGCTGTTCCTTGGTGGTGCCCTCGCGGTCCTCCAGCACGATGGCGTTGTTCAGGTCGCCGCCCTTGATGAGTCCGGCCTTGGCCAGCTGCTCCAGTTCGCGCAGGAACACGAACGTGCGGCAGGGGGCGATCTCCGTCTTGAACTCCTCGGTCCGGTACATGCTCGCGTGCTGCGTGCCGAGCACGGGGCTGTTGTAGTCCACCATCACGGTGAGGCGCAATTCGCCGCCCGGCGCAGGTACGCCCAGCATTTCAGTACCACGTTCCTTCGTCTCGAACCAGATGGGCTCCTTCAGCTCATACCAATCGCGCGCGGCGTTCTGCTCTTCCAGCCCAACGCTCTCGATGGCGTTCACGAAGGGCAGCGCGCTGCCGTCCATGATGGGCATTTCGGGACCGCTCACCTGGATCAGGCAGTTGTCCACGGCCAGGGCATACAGTGCGGCCAGTACGTGCTCCGTGGTGTTCACGCGCACATCGCCCTTGCCCAGTGTGGTGCCGCGTTCGGTGCTCACCACCAGTTCCGCATCGGCGTCGATGATGGGCTCGCCCTCCAGATCGGTCCGCTGGAACTTGTAGCCGTGGCCGATGGGCGCGGGGCGCAGGGTGAGGGTTACCGGCTCTCCGGTATGCAGGCCGACGCCTTTCAGGGTGGCGCTGCCTTTCAGGGTGTGTTGCTTGTCGGGGTTCATTCTTTTTCCGGTTGGGGCGATGCGTGCATCGCCCTTGCCATCTCGTCGAGTTGCTTCTTGAGCGCGGGCAGGTTGCGGAAGAGCACGTAGCTGCGCTTGTATTCGCCGATGTTGAAGGCGGGCGATCCCTGCACGGTGACATCATCGGGGATGTTGCTGCCGATGCCGCTCTGTGCTGCGATCTTCACGCGATCGCCGATGGTGAGGTGGCCGGCGATGCCCACCTGGCCGCCGATCATGCAGTGCCTGCCCACCTTGCTGCTGCCCGCGATGCCGGTCTGCGAGACCACCACCGTGTGCTCGCCGATCTCGGCGTTGTGGCCCACCTGGATCAGGTTGTCCAGCTTCACGCCCTTGCGGATGATGGTGCTGCCAAGTGTTGCGCGATCGATGGTACAGTTCGCGCCGATCTCCACATCGTCCTCGATGATCACGTTGCCGATCTGCGGGATCTTCTCGTGCTCGCCCTTCGCATTGATGGTGAAGCCGAAGCCGTCGGCGCCGATCACCGTGCCACTGTGGATGATGCAGTTGGCGCCGATGATGCACTTGGTGTACACCGCGACATTGGCGTGGAGCAGGGTGTTCTGCCCGATGCGCACATTGTCACCCACGGTACAGTTCGGAAAGACCTTCACGCCGTCCTCCAGCACCGCCCCATCGCTGATGTAGCAGAAGGCCCCGATGTACACGCCTTTGCCCACTTTGGCCTTGGGGCTCACGTAGCTCGGCTGCTCAATGCCTTTGCGCTCATACTGGTGCTTTTCATGCATCTCCAGCAGCGTGGCAAAGGCCGCGCGCGGGTCCTGCACGCGGATCAGCGTGGTGTGCTTGGGGATGGGCTTGGTGGGGGTGAAGCCCTTTTCCACGATGACCACGCTGGCGGCCGTGGTGTACACGTGCTCGGTGTACTTCGGATTGCTGAGGAAGGTGAGCGTGCCCAGGCGGCCCTCCTCGATCTTGCTGACGTCGATCACCAATACCTGGGCGTCACCGTCCACGGTGCCTTCCAAGAGCTCGGCGATCTGTCCTGCGGAGAATTGCATGAGGCGGCCCGCGAAGATAGGCGGCCCGCTCTTCGGCCAGCGGTTTCAGCCCTTCCGAAGGATGCTGTGATTGTTGGCCTGCGCCGTGGGCGTTACCAGGATGTCGTTCACGCACACATGGGCCGGCAGGGAGGTGACATAATGCACCAGCTCGGCGATGTCCTCGGGGTGGAGCGGTTCCAAGCCTTGATACACCTGTTTGGCCCGCTGTTCATCTCCGTGGAAGCGCACTTGGGCGAACTCCGTTTCGGCCAGGCCCGGGGAGATCTGCGACACCTTGATGCCGTGGGCCAGTAGGTCGATGCGCATGGCCTTGGTCAGGGCATCCACCGCGTGCTTGCTGGCGCAGTAGACGTTGCCGTTGGGGTACACCTCCTTCCCGGCCGTGCTGCCGAGGTTGATGATGTGGCCCTTTTTGCGCTCGATCATGCCGGGGACCACCGCCCGGCTCACGTACAACAGGCCTTTCACGTTCGTGTCGATCATGCGGTCCCAATCGTCCGTGGCGCCATCCTGCAAGGGCCCGAAGCCCGCTGCCAGCCCCGCGTTGTTCACCAGCACCTCGATATTGCGCCAGTTCTCCGGAAGCGAAGCAATGGCCTTGTCCACCGCCGCTTGGTCGCGCACATCGAAATGCAGGACATGCGCAACCGCGCCACCCTCGATGGTTCCGTACAGCCCTTCCAGTTCACGCCGCAGCGCTTCCAGCCGCTCCGCGCGACGGCCGGTGATGATCACCCGCCAGCCTTCCGCAGCAAAACGACGCGCCGTTGCTTCGCCAAAACCGCTTGTGGCCCCGGTAACGAGAATGATCCGCTTCATGCAGCAAAGGAAGCAGGGACCTGCCTATACGTGATGACCTACTGCAACGGCACCGAAACGCGCGTGCGGTCCCAGGCCAGAACCATGGTCGGAACGGAGTCGCCCGCCACCGTTATAGTGAACATCTCCACTACTTCCGGGAGCACCTCAGGTACCACAGCTACTTCCAATGCATCGGACTCCGGTTTGCGAAGTGCCTTGCTGCTGAAGTCCACGCCCCAGTCGTACATCTCCTTGTTGAAGATCACCTTCCATTCACTCGAGCCTGGGATGGTCCAAAGCGTGTACTTGCCGGCAGGCAGGGTCTTGCCGCCGATGGTGAGGTCCTTGTTCGTGGTGAAGGTGGTGGCCTCGTTCGCGCCCGTGCGCCAGGTGACGTCATAGGGCACCAGGCCCCCGAAGATCTCGCGCCCCTTTTTCGAGGGACGGCAGTAGAAGACATCCACCTTCAGACCGTTCTTCTCATACGCAACAGTGGCTTCGGGGCTGGCCTTCTTGGTTTGGGTCTTCAGCACCTTCATGCCGATGGCGCCGATGGCGATCAGGAGGCCGATGATGATCAGCGTCCACTTGAGGAATTTGTTCATGGGAAAGGTGGTTTGAATGATGCGTAATGGTGGCGTGCGAAGAAGGTAAGGCGCGGATCAATGCACCTCCACGGTGCGCTCCATCTGCACGCTGTCGCGCATTTCCACCTTCACTTCCATTTTTCGCCGGTGCGCTTCACGTTCACCGTGCCGCCCTCGATGTTGATGGTGGTATCGCCTTGGAAGTTCGACGCCTTCAGGCCATCGATCACGGTGTGCACCTTGTCGTCGCTGTCTCCATCGCCATGCGCGCTGCACATGCCGGGGCCATTGCCGCTCTTGCAGCCGCCCATCTCGCCATGTCCGCCCTTACAGCAGCCTTGCCATGCCCGCCAATCATGGCCGCATGATCGCATCCGGCTTTGTCGCACTTGCCACCTTCTTTGCAACAAGTGCCGCCATGTTCGCACAGTCCGTCCTTGCAGCAGCTCATTTCCTTGTGGCAGGCGCCGCGGTCATGGCCGCAGCCGCCTCCGCAGCAACGTCCGATCAGAAAACCGCCAATGCCGAAAAGGAGACCGAATACGAGGATCTTGAGCCAGGGATTATTCATGGGGTGGTGGTGTTGCAGTCCACGAAGCTAAGCTTCCGACGCGGGCCTGCACAGGCCGTCCGGCGCCTTGATCGCCAACACCGCCGATCGCCTGTGATCATTTCATACCAACGAGCACGCGGGATGTGGCCCGCTCACCGCTGCTGAAGAGCACCTCTGCGAGGTAAACGCCTTGTGGTAGCGCGCCCAGGTCCACGCTTCCGTTGCGTCCGCGGAGTGCCGCCTGCAGCACGATCCTCCCGGCGGCATCGCGCAGGCTGATCGCCATCATCGCGCGCGTGGTACTGATGGACAACAGGCCATCCGTGGGGTTCGGGGTGAGGGTGAGCGTGGGAGCGGCACTCAGTGCGGGCACGTTCATCACGATCTCCTGGCCGCAGGCCACACCGTCCTTCTCGAAGTACACCACCTGGTTGTTCACGGCATATCCATTGGGGGAGGTCACTGCTGCCGATGAATGGTACACGCCCAAACCGGGCACGTAAGTGTTGTCCCCGTAGGGAGGAGGGCCGCCTGTATCCACCGAACCCCAGCAGTTCTCCTCCGGGCAGTATCCGGAGCCTTGGTTCAGCGTATGTACATAGGTCCATAGCGGAAGGCCACAATAGTTCAACTCGCTCAGCGTGGGATGCGTTCCATCAAAGCGTTCGAATGGAATGCTGGCGATGATGGTGGAGCGATCGAAGTTTTGGTCGATGGTGTCGATGGCCAATGTGTTGTCCGCCGGATCATAGAGTTCCTGACGAACGCTGTAGTAGACAGCATCCATGCCTTCGGTCCGACTCAGGTAGGTCCATTTGCGGTAGCGGTCGAAGTTCAGCCAGGGCGGACCGAGGTAATACTGTGACGATTCGTTGAACTGGATCACATCACCGGGCTGATGATCCTCAAGGGTAGCCGGTGTGATCACGTGGATGCCCAAGGCCGGTTCAACCTGCCCCACCATTTCCAGCGGCTGCAGCACCTGCGGGAAGGAATCCACACGGAAGAAGCGGATGAGGCCGATCGTTTCACCCACCGTGATCGATCCGTTGTTCAAGGGCGAGTTGATGGGCGTTCCGGAAAGATCCGTGTGCAGGATGCGCCACTGGCGCACATTGTCCGTTTGCCCCAATACCACAGTGGAAGCGGTGTTGTCATACACCAGGCGGAATCGCTGCGTGTTGTCCGCATAGATCAGCGTGGTGTCCTGCGCATCCGTGTGGAAGGCGATGTTCAGCGCTTCACCCCACACGTTGTAGAAGGTGTGCGAGCCATCGGTTCGTGAGACCATGCGCGGCCCCGCCCAGGTGGGTTTGTCCTGTAGCGCGCAGTACGGGCCGCCCCACCACACGCACGAGGTCTCGACCATGGTGTCCTGCACATCGAAGAAGTTGAAGTACGCCGTGCTGTCGCCCGCCACCACGGCCGAATCGAATGCGAGGCTGTACGTGGCGGAATGGTCGAGCGTCGCGAACACCTTGCGGCTCTCGCTACCGAAGGGCTGGTAGTTCTGCGCCCTGGCCGGGGCGAAAGTGAATAAGCCTAGGACGATGACCCCTGAAAAGGTGTATCGGTTCTTCATGACCAGTGGTGTTGTTCGAAAGGTAGACGCGAACGGCTGATCATGCGCTGCCTTGAAGGGTCAACTTACCCGAACCACACGGTCCCCAGCCTGCGTGGGAAGGGGAGGTCGCTATTCCGACCGCAGAACCAACACGCGTCCGACCCGTCGGCCATTGTGGCCGTTGATGATGACGGAGTAGATCCCAGGCGCAAGATCGGTAAGGTCCAGATCAGCGCTAGTAATACTGCCTTGCGCTACAAGGTCCCCTGCGATCGAGAACACAGCATACGATCCCTGCTTCGGCAGTTCACCGGTGAGCCGGATGTGGCCGCTCGTTGGGTTGGGCTGGGCGAACAACTCCGTTCCAAGCGTAACAGGTGGTTCGTCTGAACCAACGTTGATGATGCAGGGGAACGCACCCAGCGGATAGGTCGTTTGCCCAGAGACTTGGTGACAATCCAACTGCTCCGCGTTCTCGAACGGGGTGATCAATTCAGCGAAAAGCCCATAGGTGCTGCCAATCCCTTCGATCACCTTGCAAAAGGCCGAGTCGGAAGGGTTACCCCCAACAAAGCCCAGCACCCATGCGCGGTGCCAGCCATCATTCAGTTCCATGCTGTCCAAGGCCACTACCTCGAGCGCGTTGGGTCCGAAATGCGCATTGAACGTGTATGGATATCCGCCAACGGGCAATGACAGATCGTACCAGAGCATTTCTGAAGCGGTGTTCGTATCCCAACAGTACACTTTGCGTTGGGGTATGTCCTGCCGGAAGAACTGCACGTCCGTCCATGGCTCGAGGTAGTTGTAATAATCGCTTGGGTTGCTGGTGGGCGGGATCGGTTGTACCGAACAGTCGCCCCACGATCGCAAGCGGTGATAGTTGGTGCCAGCGATCATCGTGTCCGACCCGAAGAGGATCCTGCGTTGGCAAGTGTGCCATTCATACCCAGAACCACCTGCACCCTGTAACCAGCTATGCGTTTCCATCCATCCCGCGTTGCTCTCTGGAAAAGGTCGGTACGGCGATTGCGCCTTGGTCGGGAGGCATGCGAACATGCTCAGGGTGAGCATGCCCACGAACGCGTATCGCTTCTTCATGGCCAGTGGTGTTGTTCGAAAGGTAGACGCGAATAGGCCGTTCTGCGCTGCCTACACCTCACCCGAACCACTCCGCCCCCAACCATCGCGGAAAGGCTAGGTAGTGCTTCACCACGGGACGGGCCATGGCCTGTATGCCGAAGTTGTCGCTGGCCTCGGCGATATCGCGCAACGAGCCATCCTTGTACAGCAGCTGGATGCCGGCCTGTGATGCGTCGTAGGCGTTGTTCACGATGCGGTCGGTGAGGACGAAGCAACTGGCGGCTGCCTCGCTCAGGCCCAGCACCCGCGCCACTTCCGCGCGAACGCGAGCAATGATCTTCTCGTCCCACGGCTGGTCCTGGAGGCGAATGCGGAAAGTGCGCCGTTCAACGAGGTCGCTGCATAAGGTGCTCAAGGCCTTGTCCGGATGGCTGGTCCACACTTTCACGGCGCCCATGATGTCGTGGTCGTCCAAGCTGGAGGAAGTCGCCGAGCACGGCGGGGTCGCGGAAGCTGGCGCGTTCGTGCGGTGCGCGCAGGAAGCGTTGCAGGGCCGGTGCGCCGAATACCTTGGTGCCGGAGGTGGAGAGCTCGCGGGCGCGCTTGAGGGCCTGCACCAGCATGACCTCCGCAGCCACCACGGTCTTGTGCAGGTACACCTGCCAGTACATCAGCCGGCGCGAGACGATGAACTTCTCGATGTGTAGATCGCCTTTCTCCTCCATCACCAGTCGACCATTCACCACTCGAGCATTGCGATGATGCGGTCGTCCCGATGGCGCCTTCGCTACGCCGGTGAAGAAGCTGTCGCGGTTCAGGTAGTCCAGGCGGTCGATATCGAGCTGGGTGCCCACCAGTTGATGCAGGAAGTGCTTGGGGTGCTGGTCGCGGAAGATGGCGAGGCCCGTGGTGAGCGCGCCGCCGAGTTCGGTGTTCAAGGCGTCCATCACCACGGCGCTCACGTCCTCGTGTCCGATGCCTTCCACCAGGCTGTGCTCCAGCGCGTGGCTGAAGGGTCCGTGGCCGATGTCGTGCAGCATGATAGCGATGTGCGCGCCAAGCCATTCCTCCTCGCTGATGGCGTGGCCCTTGGAGCGCAGCACGCTGATGGCCTGACCCATGGGGTGCATCGCGCCCAGCGCATGGTGGAAGCGCGTGTGCAAGGCCCCGGGATACACCAAGTGGGAGAGCCCCAACTGCTTGATGTAGCGCAGCCGCTGGAACCACCGATGGTCGATGAGGGCCAGCACCGTGGGATGGGGCACCGTGATGAAGCCGTAGATGGGATCGTTGAGGATCTTTTTTCCCCTGCAGCCACGGGTGTTTGGTCCAGCCCCGGCGCGGCTTATCGGCAGCCGCGGTAAAAGGGCGTATTTTCACGCACCGAAAATAGACGGCTTTTCCGGCACGTTAACCGCTCGGGCATCAAAGCCGCCTCAACTATAACGCGAAACATCCTGTGGGCCGACGACGAGATCGACCTGCTGCGGCCGCACATCCGCTTCCTCGAGCAGAAGGGCTTCGAGGTCACCGCGGTGCCGAACGGCGAGGACGCGCTGGGCGCGCTCGGCAAGCCGGAGTTCGACGTCGTGCTGCTCGACGAGATGATGCCGGGCATGGGCGGGCTCGAGACCCTCGACGCAATCCAGGCGCGTGACCCCGCCACGCCGGTGATCCTCGTCACCAAGAGCGAGGAAGAGACGCTCATGAACGAGGCGATCGGCAAGCGCATCACCGACTACCTGATCAAGCCGGTGAACCCCTCGCAGGTCTTCCTCGCCTGCAAGCGGTGCTCGAGAGCCAGCGAATCCAGGACTCGCAGCGCGCCGCGACTACGTCGCCGAGATGCAGCGCTGGCAGATGCATCGACCTGCGGCGCCTCGACTGGCCGCGGCTGGGTCGAGCTCGCGGTCGACGTCGCGCGCTGGGACGTGCGCTTCGACACGCGCAGGAAGCCGGGCTGAAGCAGGCGCACGCCGATTCCGGCGCAGCCGGCTCAACATCGACTTCGGGCGCTTCATCGAGGACCACTACCCGGGCTGGGTGCACGGCAAGGGCAGCCGGCGCCCGCTGCTCTCGACCGACGTCGTCCAGCCACGCGGTGGTGCCGCACCTGCAGGGCGGGCGGCGCGTGTTCTTTCATCATCGACTGCATGCGGCTCGACCAGTGGTCTCTCTCGAGCCCATCCTCGAGGAGCTGTTCAGTGAGAGCAAGGCAAGTACTACTGCGATCCTGCCGACCGCCACGCAACTGCGTGGTATTGGACGACCGGGTCATTGTCGTTCAGTATTTTGACGAGATCGCCCGCCGCGTCTTTCGCGAGCGCCGCGCCGTAATCTCCCAGTTGCCCAGCGTGATGCCATTGAACCTGGTCATCATCACTTTTAATCAATTTTTGTACAGCGCCGGCACAACCGCCGCGCTGCCTCGTGCAGTTCGCCAAGATGATCGATCGCCTTCAGCTGCGCCTTGCCGCTTCCGCCGGTGGCAGTCGACAAATTCTTGGCTGTATCCTCCTCCGCCGCAGCGACGCCCGGCAGCGGACAACAGCATCGACTCCGACAAACGATGCGATCAGTCCGATAGAAAAACACGTTCATGAAAAATGGCTCCAAAAACCTGATTGGGTAAATTTCATCGTGAGCCACACGCGCAGCGTCGTGCCGCGTATGCTAGCCCAGGTTGTCGTTGACCTCTCGATTAACCTTCAAAATGAACCGAATCATCTGGCTGAGAATTTGCTCCGGATAAACGCCCTTTTGCTTGGCAAGCATCGCCCGCCAATCTTTGTTGGCGGCGGTTGCTTCCATGTATTCATCGCTCGTGAGCGCGCCGTTGTAAGCACGCTGCTTCATCAGTTTGTCGAGCACCACGCGATACTGATCGTATTGCTTTTGCTCAAGACCCTGGGCCAGCTAACCGCGCCGGTGGCCCGATCGAATTCTTCCGGCGTCAACGACGTCAGACCGTGACGGGAGAGATAGAAGTCGCGTTGCTGCTGAATGTTGGCGAACTCCTGTTGCTGATGCTCGACTGTAGATGTGCTTTCTTCTCCCAAAAGGCATTGACCGACTTCACTTGATTGTCTATTTGACTGGAGCGCGCTTGGGTCAAATTGATTGCCGCCTGCGAGTCGGACAGTTTTTCTGCCCCTGGGCTGCGATGACGTTGCTCATGCCGTTGGCGGCGACCTTCGGCGGCAGTGGAGGCGCTGTTGTAGATTACCTGTGCCCTCATGGCAGACGCGCCAAACAGCAGAGCAACGACCAAAGCTAAAATGCGTTTCATGATACGGTCCATTCGAACTTGCAGATGGATGCGGAAACGAAAGTTCAATGTAGCTGAAATCGCGGTGGATTATCTACAAGGAAACAACTTATGGCGGCCGGAAAATTGGCGACGAGCCGGGTCGGACCTTGTCCGGGTCGAGGGGAAACCCCCGCAAGACCGGTGCGATCCGACGTACTGCCGGTAGTCTTTGGCGGGCTGAATCGTGCTGTCCGAGCGTCGTGTATTGCCTCCGGCGACACACGCGATCACTTGCGTCAACTATACTTGTGGTTGGCGGAATCCGTCCGCTGACCGGGCACCGCGCTTCGACACCTATGAATTTGAACCCTATGGCTTGGCTTCGCGCGTCGCAGGATGGCAAGCGGCGTGGCCGTGCGCACATGACGTTTGCCAGGACCAGCGTCGGCCGAACCATCTCCCGCACCGGCGTGTTTCTGCGGAAGCAGATTTGGATTTGGCCGATCATCGCCGTCGTGCTTCTGTCGATCGTTGGCCTCGGTGTTCGGCATGCGATTGTAGACCACGATGGAGAAGGTCTGCGGTCGCGAGCTGCAAACGTTGCTCGACGTCGAGACGGCGATGCTCGAAACGTGGTTCCAGGTCGCAGCAGTCGAACGCGGAGTCGCTGGCCAACGGAGTCGACGTTCGGCAACTGGTGTATCCAGCTGCTCGACGACTCGGCGTCGAATCAGCACCGCAGGCGAAGGATCAAGAAGTCGGTCGGCCAACGTCAGGCACAAGCTCGATAAAATCGCTTGGGCCCGGCGCTTACGGCGCACGACTATGCTCGGCTACCTCGTGGCCGACAAATCGAAGCGGATCGTCGCGGCCGGCGGCGCGGAACTGATCGGGCAGCAAGATATTCCGGAATACGATCCGTTCCTCACGCGTGCCTTGCGACGGCAAGACGGCTGTGTCCGCGCCGTTTCCGAGCGTGGTGGCGCTGAAGGATGAAAATGGCCGGCTGCGCACGGGCGTGCCGACGATGTTCGTCTGCTGCGCCGATTCGCGACGAGAGTTTTCAAGTCGTCGGCGTGCTGGGACTGCGCATTCGCCCCGGAGCAGAGAATTTACCGAATCCTGCAGCTGGGCCGGTTCGGCGATACCGGCGAGACCTATGCGTTCGACAAGAACGGTCGGATGGTTTCCAACAGCCGGTTCGACGACAGTCTGATTCTGCTGGGCTTGCTGCCCGACCAGGAGAATTCGCATTCGATCTTGAAGCTGCTGGTCCGCGATCCGGGCGGCAACATGACGGCGGGTCATCGTCCCGAGCGTGCGGCGGCACGATCTGCCGCTGACGCAGATGGCGGCCGAAGCGATCGCCGGGCAAGGCGGGCGTCGATGTCGCCGGCTATCGCGACTATCGCGGCGTGCCGTCGTGGGGCCTGGAAGTGGCTGCCGGATGGCCAACATCGGCGTCGCCACCGAGATCGACTATGCCGAAGCGTTTCGCCCGCTGACGATTTTGCGAGTGGACGTTTTGGGGGCTGTTCGCCCTGCTGGCGCTCAGTTCGCTGGCGATCTTTGTGTTCACGATCGTGCTGGCCCGTGCGCGGCGCGAAGCCCAGAAGGCCGCGATCGAAGCCCAGCAAATCGGCCAATACAGGCTGGAGACAAGCTCGGCTCGGGCGGCATGGGCGTCGTTTACAAGGGGCATCACGCGATGCTGCGGCGGCCGACGGCGATCAAGATGCTCGACGTCGACAAGGTCAACGAAGGCGTCGATCGAGCGCTTCGAGCGCGAAGTGCAGATCACCTGCCAGCTGAACAATCCCACACACGGTGGCGATCTACGATTACGGCCGCACGCCGGAAGGCGTGTTCTATTACGCGATGGAATATCTCGACGGCATCGACCTGCAGGCGCTCGTCGAGCGCTACGGCCCGCAGCCGGTGCCGCGCGTGATTCACATCCTGCTGCAGGTCTGCAGCTCGCTGTATGAGGCCCATTCGCTGGGGCTGGTGCATCGCGATATCAAGCCGGCCAACATCATGCTCAATCGCCGCGGCGGCGAGCCGGACGTGGTGAAGGTGCTCGACTTCGGTCTGGTCAAAGCGCTCGACGACCAGCAAGCAGGCCGGGCTGACGCAGCAAGCTTCGCTCACGGGCACGCCGCTCTATATGTCGCCCGAGGCGATTCAAACGCCGAATTCGGTCGATGCGCGCAGCGATCTGTATGCGGTCGGCGCGGTCGGCTATTTTCTGCTGACCGGCCAGCCGGTGTTCGAGGCGGATAGCGTCGTCGATCTGTGCCAGAAGCATGTCGCGACGCCGCCGATGCCGCCTTCGGAGCGCAGTGCGGCACGCGATTCCGCCGGAGCTGGAAAGCGCGACTCTTGGCGTGCCTGGAAAAGTCGCGGGCCAAGCGGCCGCAAACGGCCCGCGATCTGGCGGCGCTGATCTCGCGTTGCGCGGAAGCGACCGCATGGTCGATCGAAGACGCCGACGCCTGGTGGGGCCGGCACGATCGTGGGCAGGCGTCTGGAATCATCTCGGCGCCGGCTGCCGCTCCGCCCGCTCGCACGGCTACGCACGGCCACGATATGACGATTGATCAGCCACGCTAGTTTGCGGGCGACCGTCGGCCAAACAAAATTGTCATCCTGAGGGGGCCTAGGCGACCGAAGGAGAGCGTCGCTCTGCGAAATGGCGTCGGATGGTATTCATCTTGGGGAGATTCCGTCGGTATTTGATTTGAACGCCGATCGCTTTCTGACGATCAGGCAGGATCAACTGTTATCCGCTTATTGCCCGAGGTGCCGGTCCGTACGAACGGCGAATTGGAGATTTGCATCAGCCCGCTGAAAGGGCTGTTCAGCTCGATGATGAGGTAAATGGCTCCGGCTACGGCGAGAGCCGCGAGCATAAGTGAGGTAACTACGGTTCCGTTGAGCGGCGAGAACAGGCCGAAACTTACGAACAGGATAGCGAGCCAGATTGTCATAATGTAAAGCAACGGCAAGCAGTTGCTGAGTCTGCTTGCTCGAGTAGACAGCGCATTTGGCCGAGCTCGAAAGCAGTAGATTCTATGTGAGACTTCAATGCTGTCTGCAACTCGTTTTTGGGAGCCAGTTTTTCGATTTCAGCGTAAAACGTTTCGGCACGCGATGCATTCGGATCCAACTGGGCTTGCACAGTTCACCTTCTCCGGCCACATTCGCTGTTAGACGCGTTGAACGAGGCCGCGAAGTCGCTCGCGCGTTTCCTTGGTTTCCGGCCCGAAATTGGCGAGCATTCGATCGAGGAAAATGATCTTGGCAGCCATTTGGGTGACGCCGTTGCTTTCGGTGTCGTAGGTGCTTTTCGCCGAGGCCACGAGTAAGCCAAGGACCAGGGCCGCCATTGTCGCGACCAGCCCCATCGCGAGCTTAACTGTGTCTTTAGTATCCGAGGCCAAGTGGTGTGCGGGGAGTACGGAGCGAAGCAGCATGCCCGCCAGAGCTGCGCCAAAGATACGCAAATACCAAAAGGGATGTGACGATGGGGTTCAATGGACGTACCTCCAGCGGTTTCTAATGACCTTTAAGGCAGAGCACGCACCAAATTGACAAACCCGAATGCAAAATGCAACCCGGCGAGAATGCGAATCCCTGCAGGCCGAAGCCGATCATGGCGTTAATCAGCAGCGTGGGAACGGCAACGTTGTAGATCAACATGCTGCGCACGAGACCGTGGCAAGGAGCTTCATACTAAAATAGTCACTGTAAATCGAACGGAAAAAACGGGCGCCAGGTTGGGCCGCCCGCTGCGGAGATCAACGACTTACTGGCCCGCGTGGGCCTTGATCATGTCGTCGATCTGCTTCTTCACCGCATCCAGGTTGAAGGAGGCCGGGTCCTGCATCGGCGGGTAGTCGATGGCCGTCTTCGCCAGTTTCGCCACCTGCTGCTGGACGAGCACGAACCGCCAGAACTCGCGGGCGATAGAAGTCGTTCATGTAGCCGCCGCCCAGGTCGTTGAGGCTTTCGCCGCCGATCGACGGCGTCCGCTCGAACGGATCCTGGCGGATGTTCACCATGCGCGGGCATGTCGGTCGTGACCTTCGGCCCGGGCCAGCCTTGCGGCTGCTGGTAGAACTGGAACTTGAAGTCGTCGAGGCGAACGGCGCCGAGCTTGCGGCCCGCCGAAGTAGAAGAGCTCGTGCCGCTTGGACGGCCCCTTGCCCGTGAGCAGGTCCATCTGGTTGTAGCCGTCGAGGTGGTTCTTGTAGGTCGCGGTCGCCGAGCTTCACGCCCTTGAGGAGCTGGTCGGTGATGTTCGGATTGCCGGCGGCGGCGCACAAGCGTGGGGAACCAATCGAGGCCGGAGAAGATGCCGTTCTCGACCGTGCCCGGCTTGATCTTGCCCGGCCAGCGGACGATGCACGGCACGCGGAAGCCGCCTTCGATAGACGGTGCCCTTGGTGGCCTTGAACGGCGTCATGCCGCCGTCCGGCCAGGTGAACACTTCGGCGCCGTTGTCGGTGGTGAAGACGACGATGGTGTTGTCGGCCTCGCCGATGTCTTCCAGGTGCTTCAGGAGGGCGCCGATGCTGTCGTCCATCTGCGCCATGCCGGCCTCTTCCAGGCCGTAGTTGGTCTGGCTGTTCATCATCGCCTGGTACTTCGGCGAGAGGAACGTCCAGACGTGCATGCGCGTCGTGTTGTGCCAGACGAAGAACGGCTTGCCGTCCTTCTTGGCCTTGTCCATGAAGTCGCTCGAGCTCTTGACCAGCACTTCGTCGAAGGTCGTCATGTCGTACTTGGCCTTCTGCGAGATGTCGTGCATGTTCGGCACGTTGGACATGTCCGGGAACGGCGGCAGCGGGCCTTCGTCCACGATCTTCTGCTTGCCGACCTTGCCCCAGCGCGGCATGCTCGGTCGGGTCGTCCGTGTCGGTCGCCTAGCAATGCACCAGGCTGCGCGGGCCGTACTTGTCGCGGTAGGCCTGGTCGTTCGGGAACGAGTACCAGTACGGGTCGCGACATCGCGTCGAGGTGGTACAGGTAGCCGAAGAACTCGTCGAAGCCGTGCAGCGTCGGCAGGAACTTGTTCAGGTCGCCGAGGTGGTTCTTGCCGAACTGGCCGGTGGCGTAGCCCTGCGCCTTGAGGGCGGTGGCGAGCGTGCAGGCCTGGGCCGGCATGCCGACGTCGGCGCCGGCCTGGCCGACGGTCGTCAGGCCCGTGCGGAGCGGAATCTCGCCGGTGATGAAGTTGGCCCGGCCCGCCGTGCAGCTCGCCTCGGCGTAGTAGTCGGTGAACCGCATGCCCTCGCGAGGCCAGCTTGTCGAGGTTCGGCGTCTTGCCGGACATGATGCCCTGGTGGTAGGCGCCGATGTTGAACCAGCCGACGTCGTCGCCCATGATGAAGACGATGTTGGGTTTCTTTGCCTGCGCGTGCGCAGAGCTGGCGGCGCCGAATGGCGCGCCGCGGCTAGCAGGATCGCCACGCCGCTTGTGAATTGGAATCGTGTCATTGAGTTGCATCCGAAGGGTCCGCGCGGGACTGAGCCTGGCGCCGCGCCAGACTCGCAATAGGCAGAATTGTAGCAATACGCACCCGCGTTCCGCACCTCACGCACGGCAAATCTTAACAGCATTTGCTGCGCGTTTAATGTGGCGGCCTGGTCCTCTACTTTTGCATGGCCAAATGTCATACCCCGAACGGCTGGATGTCGGACGGCGTTTCTGGGACTTCATGGGGGCATCTGCTTAGGAATTCGGCCAGACACAACGAAGGCACTGGTAAGCA
>CAWFCK010000023.1:0-74069 GCA_963814325.1 uncultured Flavobacteriales bacterium | reverse complement strand
GCTCAACCTCACCATCACGCCGAGCAGTACCAACACGACAGCTGCTGCTTCCTGCGACAGCTATACCTGGAGCGTGAACGGGCAGACCTACAGCACCAGCGGCTCCTACTCCGCTGTGGTGGGCTGCGTGACCGAGGTGCTCAACCTCACCATCACGCCGAGCAGCACTAACACGACCAGCTGCTGCTTCCTGCGACAGCTACACCTGGAGCGTGAACGGCCAGACCTACACCACCAGCGGCTCCTACTCCGCCGTGGTGGGCTGCGTGACCGAGGTGCTCAACCTCACCATCACGCCGAGCTCCACCAACACCACTACTGCTAGCGCCTGCGACAGCTACACCTGGAGCGTGAACGGGCAGACCTACACCGCCAGCGGCTCCTACTCCGCTGTGGTGGGCTGCGTCACCGAGGTGCTCAACCTCACCATCACGCCGAGCAGCACTAACACCGACAACTGCTAGCGCCTGCGACAGCTACACCTGGAGCGTGAACGGCCAGACCTACACCACCAGCGGTTCCTACTCCGCCGTGGTGGGATGCGTGACCGAGGTGCTGAACCTCACCATCACGCCGAGCAGCACTAACACGACGTCTGCCAGCGCCTGCGACAGCTACACCTGGAGCGTCAACGGCCAGACCTACACTGCTAACGGCAGTTACAGCGCTGTGGTGGGCTGCGTGACCGAGGTGCTGAACCTCACCATCACGCCGAGCTCAACCAACTCGACGAGTGCTGCCGCCTGCGACAGCTACACCTGGAGCGTGAACGGGCAGACCTATACTGCTAGCGGCACCTACTCCGCCGTGGTGGGCTGCGTGACCGAGGTGCTCAACCTCACCATCACGCCGAGCAGCACCAACACGACAGCTGCTAGCGCCTGCGACAGCTACACCTGGAGCGTGAACGGGCAGACCTACACCGCCAGCGGCTCCTACTCCGCTGTGGTGGGCTGCGTCACCGAGGTGCTCAACCTCACCATCACCCCGAGCAGCACCAACACGACCACCGCTGCTTCTTGCGACAGCTACACCTGGAGCGTGAACGGTCAGACCTACACCTCCAGTGGCTCCTACTCCGCCGTGGTGGGTTGCGTGACCGAGGTGCTGAACCTGACCATCGCGCCAAGCCCCACCAACACGACAGCTGCTGCTTCCTGCGACAGCTACACCTGGAGCGTGAACGGTCAGACCTACACCACCAGCGGTTCCTACTCCGCCGTGGTGGGCTGCGTCACCGAGGTGCTCAACCTGACCATCACCCCGAGCAGCACCAACACCACGACTGCATCGACTTGCGACAGCTATGTGTGGACGTGAACGGTCAGACCTACACCACCAGCGGCAGCTACAGCGCCGTAGTGGGATGTGTGACCGAGGTGCTCAACCTCACCATCACGGCTGTGACGGGCACTGCCTGCGACGATGGTAATAGCTGCACGCTGAACGACATGTTCGACGCGAATTGCCTGTGCATAGGAACCCGGACAACACCGATACGGATGGTGATGGCGTGCCTGATTGCTCGGATAACTGCCCGAACGTCACCGGACAGATCGGTTCCCCCTGCATCGATGGCGATGCATGCACGATCAACGATGTGCTGGATGCCAACTGCCAGTGCGTCGGAACTCCGAACACCGCGGACAGCGATGGCGACGGCGTTGTGGATTGCCAGGACAATTGCCCCAGCATCGCCGGTCAGATCGGTTCACCCTGCAACGATGGCAATGCCAACACCAGCAACGATGTGATCAACAGCAGCTGCCAGTGCATTGGAACACCTTGCGTATCCACGATCTCCTTGAGTTCGAACAGCCCTGTATGCCCCGGCGATACCGTGTTCATCCAGGCCACTGTAACGGGTGTGGGTCCCTACTCCTTCACTTGGAGCGGCCAAGGTCAGATCCTCGATGGTCAGACCGGATCGGATGTGAAGGTGGTGGGTGCCAGCACGGGCACGTACTCGGTAGTTGTGACAACAGGATGCGGCACCGTAACGGCTCAGTGCAAGTGCAGGTATTGACCGCACCGGACGCAGGCAGCGACGCCTCGGCCATGATCTGCCCGGGTGAAAGCATCGACCTGAACACCCTGGTAACTGGCACCTCGGGTGGAAGCTGGAGCGCCGGCCCGATCGTCAACGCGGAAGGTACGTATACCTACGTGGTGAATAACAGCTGCGGCAGCGACGAGGCCACCTTCACCGTGGAGGTGATGGCACAGCCGACCGCTGGCACGGGTACCACCATCACGGTATGTACCGGCACCGTCATCGACCTCGATACCCTCCTCACCGGAGCTGATGCTGGTGGTGCATGGAGCACGGGCGACAACATGATCGTGGCCAACAACGATGCACTCTACACATACAGTGTATCCTCGGTCTGCGGAAACGATGCCGCCAGTGTTGCGGTGAACGTGATGAACGCGCCCTCGGCCGGCATCGGACACAACATCACTGTGTGCGCTGGCACCGAGGTGGACTTGGATACCCTGATCACCGGTGCAGCCGCAGGCGGCAGCTGGAGCAACGGAACCGCTCTGGTGACCGCCAACACGACCGGCAGCTACACCTATACAGTGAGCAATGACTGCGGCAGTGAACAGACCACAGTGACCATCAGTGTGACCGATCCCCCGAGCGCAGGTACAGCAACGAACCTCACCGTGTGCGCTGGCTCAACTCTCGACCTGAACTCCCTGCTCAATGGCGAGGACCAAGGTGGAACCTGGAGCAATGGCAGCAACACGATCGTGGCTGATAGCACCAACAGCTACACCTACACCGTGAGCAACGGCTGCGGCAGTGCGGCGACCACGGTAACCGTGGGCGTTACGCAACTGCTCTCGGCCGGCACCGGCTCTTCCACCACCGTGTGCCCTGGCACCATCCTCGACCTCGACTCCCTCCTCAGCGGTGCCGATCAAGGTGGCACTTGGAACGGTGGCAGCAACCTGATCGTCGCAACGACCACCGCGGCATACACCTACAGCATAGCGAACGGGTGTGGTAGTGATCAGGCTACGGTGAACGTGAACGTCAGTGCCCTCCCCACCGCTGGTGCTGATGCGACCACCACGCTCTGTCCGGGCGGAACCGTTGACCTCGCCGGTCTGATGAGCGGCGACCAGGGTGGTTCCTACAGCGCTGGACCGGTGGTCAGCATCGCCGGCACCTATTCCTACATCCTGAACACGGCCTGTGGCTCCGACACGGCGACCTTCACCATCCTCCTGGGTGTGGCGCCCAATGCCGGGCAGGATGCGGCCGCCGTGCTCTGCGAAGGCCAAAGCATTGACCTCAACACGCTGTTGAACGGTGCGAATGCGAGCGGTGTGTGGAGCGATGGACCTGAGGTGAGCACGTCAGGCATCTACACCTACGCCGTCACCAACAGCTGCGGCATGGACATCGCCGAGTTCAGCGTGGTGGTGAATCCCGTTCCCCTGGCAAACGCAGGCAACGATGACAGTGTCTGTGGACTGAGCTACGCGATGCAGGCCCTCGCGCCGGTCGGTTCCGGCACCTGGAGCGCACCCGCAGGTGTCAGCTTCAACGACGTGACCGATCCGCTGGCCACGGCCACCGTGACCACCAGCGGTCAGTACAGCCTGGTATGGAATGTCTCGAACGGACCTTGCGAGGCGAGCGATACGGTCATGATCACCTTCCAGGCCCCTGTGGGCAACCTTTTCCTGGAAGCGGGTCCCGACCAGGTGCTTGACCTGGGCACCACCACTTCGCTCGATGCGCAAGCGGCTCCTGGCACCACGGTGAACTGGAGCGTACTCTCCGGGTCCGGCGTGTTCAACGACCCCACCGACCTGAGCACGACGATCTCCGGGCTGTCCATCGGCACCAACATGCTGATGCTCCAAGCCAGCTTTGGCCCCTGCGCTGCCGGGGTGGACACCCTGATCATCGAGGTGAACGACCTCTTCATACCCCAGGGCTACTCGCCCAATGGTGACGGTACGAACGACGTGTTCAAGATCACCGGCATCAATGCGTACCCGGGCAACGAGTTCAAGGTGTTCAACCGCTGGGGTCTGGAGGTGTTCGTCCGGCAAGGACTACCAGAACGATTGGGACGGCCGCAGCAACAACGGCCAGATGCTGCCGGACGACACCTACTTCTACATCCTGAACCTAACGGCGGACCTGACGTATAACGGCTTCATCATCCTGAAACGATGACCAGAACAGTACGCACAGCATTCCTCGCGATCGCCGCTCTGCTGGTGGCTTCCGCCGATGCGCAGCATACTCCGTTGACCAGCCAGTACCTGCTCAACGGACTGCTGATCAATCCGGCGTATGCAGGCACCCGGGATGCGTTCACGGCGAACCTCACCTGGCGCCAGCAGTGGGTGGGCTTCGAGGGAGCCCCCTCCACCCAGATGATGAGCGCGCACAGCCCGATCAACCGGACCAACCTCGCAGCTGGGCGTCATTCTGATGACCGACCAGATCGGGGTGAGCCGGGAGACCGGGGCCCTGGCCAACTTCGCCTATCGCATTCCCTTCCGGCGCGGTAAGCTGCACATCGGGATCGGTGCTGGAGCCACGCTCCTCCAAGCCAATTGGACCAGTGTAGCCTTGCAGGACCGAAGTGACGTTCAATTTGCGACCAATACCAATGGTGTGATCCAGCCCAACTTCAGTGCCGGGGCGTTCTTCTACAAGAAGAACTACTTCTTCGGTGCGTCCGTACCTTTCGTCATGTCCCACGGATTCGATGCAGAGTCTGCGAATTGGACCATTCGAACCAACAAGACGCAGCTTCAGCCCATGGTCACCGGTGGCTATGTATTCAAGCTGAACCGTGATCTGAAACTGAAGCCCAGCACGTTGATACGTTACCAGATCGCCAGTGGAGTTCAGGCGGACCTCAACGCGAACCTCATCATCAAGGACCGCATCTGGACCGGCATCAGCTACCGCACCATGGATGCTCTGGTAGGCAGCTTTCGAAGTGGTCCCCACCTCCCAATGGCGATTGGGCTATGCTTACGACCTGGGTCTCTCCAAACTAGCTCCCTACCATAGCGGCAGTCACGAGCTCACGGTGCAATATGAGTTCGGCAAACGGTTGCAGGTCCGTGACCCCAGATACTTCTGAGCATGCGTTACCTGACCCTTTCTCCTTTCCGCAACAGCCGCTTGCCTTGTGGCCGCACAGGAAAGTTATGTGGTAACCCCGGTGAACTTCGTGCCCATAGGGCTTGATTTTGCACCGACCATCCTGGCGGACAGCACCGTGGTCATGTGCTCGCTCCGCGACCGAGGCACGGTGGCCTATCGCAATGCCCGCACCGAGGATCCGTTCAGTGACATGTACACCTTCACATGGGACGGACTGCGCGCCAGCAGCCCCAGGCTGCTCAGCGAGAAACTATCGACCGTGCTCAATGATGGGCCCGCCACCTTCAGCAGGGATGGCAACATGATCTGCTTCACGCGCAACCAGAGCACCGTTGATGAAAAGAAAAATCGCGACGACGATCACCTGGGCCTGTTCTTCTCCAACAAGGTGAATAGTGAGTGGACGGAACCTGTACCATTCAACTATAATAGCAAGGTGTACAATGTACTGGACGCCGCTTTAAGCAGGGATGGCCAGGAATTGTACTTCGCCAGCGATATGCCGGGCGGCTTCGGCGGAACCGATCTCTACCGATGTACAAAAGAGGGCGATGGATGGAGCATTCCCCTGAACCTCGGCAAGGAGGTGAACAGTGTGGCCAGCGAACTCTTCCCTTTCGTAGCACCGGACGGTGCGCTGTATTTCAGCAGCAGCCGTGAAGGTGGCCTGGGGCGCATGGATATATACTTCACCCGACCGAAGGGGATCAGTTGGACCACACCACAAGCGCTCCCTGCTCCCGTGAACTCCACCGGGAACGACATCGGCTATACCTCCTTCGCCACGGACCGCAGCGGTTTCTTCAGCAGCGACCGCGATGGCAGCGATAAGTATCTATTCGTTCCGTAGGACCGTCCCGCTATTCGTCTCCTGTGCCGAGCAAGTGGAGAACAACTACTGCTATTCCTTCACCCAACCCGATAACAACATGATCGGCGACCTGCCCGTGCACTACCGTTGGACCATGGGTGATGGAACGATCCTCGACGGTGAAAAAGCCCAGCATTGCTATAAAGGACCGGGCCGGTATGTGGTGTCGCTGGACCTGGTGGACAACGCCAGCAAGGAGGTCTTCTTTGAACAGGCCTCCTATGAACTGGTCATCGATGACATCGTGCAGCCCTACATCACCTGCTCGGACAGCCTGCGGAGCGGAAGGAACGAGGTGCTCGATGCCACCCATTCCATGGTGCCTGATCAGACCAAGGAGGAATACCATTGGGACCTGGGCGACGGAACAACGGACCAAGGCGCGGTGATCAAACATGATTGGAAAGCCCCGGGGGAATACACCGTAAAACTGGCCATCCTGGGTGTGAAACGCGGTACACGTGATACTGGCCGTGCAGTGCATCACCAAGCACATCACCGTGATCAAGCGCTTCGAGGACAGTCAGGATGGAGCCGTCTTCGCACAATACCAGGACGCTGCTGGCAAGATGCACGACTTCAATTTCCAGGCCCTGCCCTTCGATCAGTTCTCGATGGCCGTGAAGGAGAACGAGGATGTGCGCTTCACCGTGCAGCTCTTCGCCAGCAAGGAACGGATCAGCCTGGAGGATGCCCGCTTCACGGAGATCCGGAAGTTCTATCCCGTATTCGAACGCTACGATCCAGTGAAGGGTGAATACACCTACAGCGTTGGTCAGGCCAAGAACCTCAAAGAGATGTACAAGGTGTTCCAGAAGGTGCTTGAACTGAAGTTCATGGATGCCGAAGTGTCTGTGATCCATACCGAAAAGGTGACCGACCTCAGCGCATTGTCCCTGTTGAGCGAAGAGGACATGAACAACAGCGTGGTCCGCGCAAGCACCGTGCTCTTTGAGACCGGCAAGGCCACGTTCAGCTCCGACTTCCAGGCGCCGTTGGACAAGATGGTGAAACTGCTGGGCGACCACCCACAGATGAACGTGGTGATCGAGGCGCACACCGACGCCAATGGCACCGAAGCGGACAACCTGAAGCTGTCGCAACAGCGCGCCCAGAGCATCATGGACTACCTGATCGCGAAGGGCACGACCGCTGAACGCATGGTGCCCGTGGGCCATGGCGAGAACCATCCGATCGCGGACAACAAGAGCGCGGCGGGTAGGGCGAAGAACCGCCGCGTGGAGTTCCGCCTGGTGATCCGCGAGGAACAGGCCAACGAGAAGCGCTGACCGGAGCGCTCCTGCCTCAGGCATCGCCGAGTTAGCTTTCGGGCGTCTACACACAGATGCCCTTTCGCCGATCGCTCTTTTTCTCCTCGTTGTTCGCCTGCCCGGGTCTCTTCGCCCAAGGCGGCGGAACCTTCGTGGAGAACCGCGGCCAGTGGCCCTCGAACGTGACGTTCAAGGCCGACCTGCCCGGTGCGGCCGTGTGGTGCGAACAGGGGGCCCTCGTGCTCGATCGGTACATGCATCGCTATGGCCCGCCGGATGGCAGCCCGCATCCCCGGCCGTTGGTAACGGACCACCACGTTATCAAGCTCGCCTTCCAGAACGCCGGCCGGTCGACACGCAGCGAAGGCCTCGGCGTGCAACGAGGGGCCTACAACTTCTTTGTCGGCAACGATCACACGAAATGGGCCAGCGGTGCGCACGCCTTTTCCGCCGTGATCGAACACGATGTGTATCCGGGGATAGACCTGCGCTGGCGCACCACAGGCGGTACGCTGAAATATGATCTGCTGATCGCCCCTGGCGCCGACCCCGGTGTGATCGCCTTCACCTACGGCGGTTGCGATGGGATCGAGCTGAAGGATGATCACCTGGTGATCCATACCTCGCTCGGCGATGTGATCGAACGCATCCCGGTGGCCTATCAGGAACGGAACGGTGCGCAGGAGAAGATCGCCTGCCGTTACCGACTCCAGGGCGCTCAGGTCAGCTTCAACCTTGGCGCATACGATCCAGCACTTCCCGTGATCATCGATCCCAACGCTGGAGTTCAGCACTTACAGCGGCAGCACGACGGACAACTTCGGCTATAGCGCGAGCTACGATGACGACGGATTCCTATACGCCGGCAGTTCATCCTTCGGTAATGGCTATCCCACCTCCATCGGGGCCTATCAGACCTTCTGGGCGGGTGGGGATGGTCAAGGAAGCATTCCGGGCACCGATATGGCCCTTACGAAGTTCGATACCACGGGCAGCTTCCTGATCTGGAGCACGATGTACGGCGGCAGCGGCGATGATCTGCCGCACAGCCTCATCGTGAACAGCGCGAACGAACTGTATGTACTGGGCACCACCGGATCGCCGAACCTGCCCACGACCGTTGGCACCTATGACAATTCCTTCGGCGGCGGAACGGCCTACACTCCGCAAGGCATCGGGGTGAGCTATCCGTTGGGTGCGGACATGGTGGTGGCGAGGTTCTCGGCGGATGGCACCCAACTGCTGGGCAGTACCTATCTCGGTGGCTCGCTCAACGACGGCCACAACAGTGCCGCCAACTTGAAGGTGAACTACGCCGATGAGATGCGCGGCGAAGTCCTCCTGGATGACGAGGAGAACGTGGTCATCGTGAGCTGTTCGACCAGTCCCGACTATCCGACCACCGCAGGCGCACCGCAGATCACCTTCGGAGGAGGCACGCATGATGGCGTGGTTTCGCGCTTGAACAGCACGCTCACCTCCCTGCAGTGGAGCACGTTCTTTGGAGGCAACGATGCGGACGCGGCCTTCAGCGGCGAACTGGACCCCAGCGGCGACCTCTACATCTGTGGCGGCACCACCAGCACCAACCTTCCTGTAACAGCCGGCGCTTACCAGACACGCTTTCCAGGGTGGCCAGGCCGATGCCTTCGTGGCGCGCTATGCACCGGACGGCAGTGCGATCCTCAACTGCACGTATTACGGAAGCAGCCGATACGACCAGGCCTACCTGATGGACCTGGACCAGGAGAGCAACCCGTTCCTGTTCGGCCAAACGCTCGCGGGCAGCGGTGAACTGGTCGAGAACGCGGCGTATACCGACCCCACTGGCGGCCAGTTCATCTGCAAGCTGGATCCGTTGCTCGGTACCCGATACATGGGAGCACGCTTCGGCGACCTGAACAACGTGGTGGACCTCGACATCAGTCCCACAGCGTTCCTAGTGGACTACTGCAACAAGCTTTATGTGAGCGGTTGGGGCAGCGCCGATCTACGTGCAGCTAAGCACCAGCGGCATGCCGGTGACCGGTGACGCCTATCAAGCCACCACCGATGGTCAACGATTTCTACCTCGCCGTGTTCGAGATGGACATGAGCGCATTGTCCTACGGCACGTACTTCGGCGGAAGTCTCAGTGAAGAGCATGTGGATGGTGGCACCAGTCGTTTCGATCGGCGAGGGCGTGTGTACGAGGCTGTTTGCGCTGGCTGCGGCAGCAACGATGACTTTCCGCATCACGCCCGGTGCCTGGTCCTCCACGAACAACAGTCCGAACTGCAACCTGGGCGTGTTCAAGTTCGACTTCAATGCGCCCCTGGTGATCGCCGATCCGGCGGGGCCGTCCACACTCTGCACCGGCGCCACCGTGCAATTCCAGAACCAGAGCGTCCTCGGCGCCACCTACCTCTGGGACTTCGGTGATACCGGAACCTCCACGGCGGTGGCGCCTTCCCACACATACGCTTCCCCCGGAACCTACACGGTCACGCTCACGGCTTCCAACCCGAACGCCTGCAACCTGCAGGACATCGACAGCATCCAGGTGATCGTTCTTCCGCCTGCTCCGTTGCTTCAAGCCGACGCGGACATCGCCCTGTGCGGACCAACACCGAGCAGCCTGCTCTCCTGCACGAGCTTCGGCACGGCCACGCAATTCGTGTGGTCCACCAGCCCGAACTTCAGTGATACGCTCAATACCACGTTAGCGGACAGCACGGCACTGCTGACCCCGCCGATCCCCGGCACCTATTATGTGCAGGCCTCAACACCCGGTTCCTGCACCGCGGTGGACCAGTTGGTGATCGGTGTTTCCCTCGTGAACGCGGCGATCACCCCGGATGTTTCCATCTGCGCTGATGACACGGCCACACTCACCCTTACGGGCATCGACCCGGGCTCCACCATCGCATGGACACCGGCGGATCGAGGTGGACGCCGGCCAAGGAACTACCTCGGTCCTGGTAAGCCCTGCGGAAGCCCAGGAGTTCACCGCACAGGTCACCTCTCCCACCGGTTGTTCGTGGACCGGAACGGCGAATGTCCTTGTTTCTCCGCTGTATGGAAGCAGCGTGGGCGCTTCCGTGGACCAGGCCATTGTGACCAGCGGCACCACCGTGCAGCTCGCGGCCACGCCCACCTCCGGAGTGAGCTACACATGGCAACCTGCCGCCGCCGTGAGCGACCCGACCATTGCCAACCCCACGGCCTTCATCACCCAGACCACGGCATTCACCCTCACCATCACCGACGGCATCTGCACCCGCAACGACACGGTGATCGTCACGGTCTATGAACTGAACTGCGCCGAGCCCGATGTGTTCATACCGGATGCGTTCACGCCGAACAACGACCAGAACAACGACATCCTGTTCGTCCGCGGTCGCCACATCACTGCCCTTGACCTGAAGATCTTTGATCGCTGGGGTGAACTCGTTTTCGAAACCCAGGCGCAGTCACAGGGTTGGGATGGCACCTTCAAGGGAAAGCCGGTGGATCCGGCGGTGTACGTTTATTGGTTGGACGTGCTGTGCGTGGAAGGCCAGTCGTTCTTCAAGAAGGGAAATGTCACGGTGATCCGATGAAGCTTCGCTCCTACCGACATGCGGCCTCAGGCTGCAGGCTTCAGGCCGCAGGCTCATTCACGGTCTCAACCCTGTGTCTATGGTTCATGGCCTTCGGCGCACATATCACCCTTCCGCTTGCAGCCCAGGACATCCACTTCTCGCAGTTCTTCAACGCTCCCTATTCGCTGAGCCCGGGGAACATCGGCGTGTTCGACGGCCAGTACCGGGTTGGCGGTATCTTCCGTCAACAATGGCGCAGCGTCACCACGCCATACCGCACATTCGGGCTCGGTGGTGATGCGGCGGACGTAGGCGGTGTGCGTGGGCTGGGGGGCGGGGCCTGGCTGTACAACGACCGCGCCGGCGACTCGCGACTGAACACCTTCCACCTGAGCCTCGGAGGGAGCTGGACGAAAAAGTTCGGCACTGCGCGGGACCAGAGCCTTACGGGCGGCCTTCAATTCGGATTCACCTCCGTGACCATCGACTACAGCGCCCTCCGCTTCGATGCCCAGTACAATGGCTTCTACTACGACCCTTCCCTGCCGACCGATGAGCAGTTCACGCGCAACGGTCTTTCGCATCCTGATGTTCATGCCGGACTTGTGTATCGCTACACGCCCAGCAAGCGCGATCTGATCCAGGTCGGTCTTTCTCTCTTCAACCTCACGCGACCGAACGTGGCGTTCAATGATGCGGTGGCGTCGCCGCTGGATATGCGTAACGCCTTCCATGTGATCACGCGCTTTCCGGTGAGCGACCAAGGTGGACGTGCAGCCCATGTTGCAGTACATGGGTCAGGCGAAGTTCCGCGAACTGGACCTTGGCGGTACCGTGCGCTACATCCTGCTCGACCGGTACGCGTACCTCCGCACCGTGCAGGCCGGGCTCTTCTGGCGCGCAAGCGATGCCGGCTATGTGTTCGTGGGCAGCGAATATGACGATTGGACCGTGGGACTGAGCTACGACATCAACTTCAGCGACCTGGTGCCGGCCAGTCGCAACCGCGGTGGCATCGAGCTCACCGCTGTGCGGGTGTTCCGCAAGAGACCCATGGTGCCCGCAAGGTTCAAGGCGTGCCCAACACAGTTGTGATCGCATGATCGAACGAGCTGATCGTGCGAGCGACGGATGCGCGGGCGGTGGTCGTCGTCTGTCGGCCTGCTGTGCTGCGATGGCCTCCATTCGCACAGAGCGCTGCGCAGTTCATCATCTGGGGCGACAACGCCATCCGACTGCAACGACTTCTACGGAGCTTCCCGGTTCTATGGTGAAGCACTGGAGCAGGATGCCGGCCGACTTGAACTTCAGTGGAAATATGCCGAGGCCTGCCGCTTGAGCAACCAATATCCACAGGCCGCAGCGAGCTATGAGAAGGTGGCCCGCAAGGACCTGGGGCGAAGTCATCCCGAGGCGCTGCGCTGGCTCGGTGAAATGCAATTGTGCAGCGGCCAGTACGATGAGGCGCAGAAGACCTGGCAGAAGGTAAAACAGAAGGAGAAGGACAAGGGAAGCATCCTTTCGCAACGCGCGGACAATGCGTTGGAAGGCATCCGCATGGCCAAGAACAATGCGGTCGCGGATAGTATCACCGTTGACCATCTACCCGAGCCCGTCAATTCCTTCGACAGCGAATTCGCCCCGCGCACCGGACCCGACAGCCTGCTCTACTTCACCTCGCTGCGTGGCGAATTGACCGATGACGACGAGGTGAAGGACAGCGCGAACTACCATGCGCGCTTGTTCAGTTCGAAGGAAGCCATGGAGAAATGGTCCACAGCGACCGGCCTATCCGATGCGATCAACGATGCGCACAACAACGCCAACAGCGCCTGGTCATTGGATGGACGCTGGTTCTACTTCGCCCGCGATGATGGCCGCGGCGCCTTCGCGCTCATGGCGCATTGACCGGTCGCATCCGGAACAGGTCCCGGCCATCGTACATGGTGAATATGGCCACAGCTTCACGCAACCCATGGTGGCCAACTGGAACGGAAAGCAGACGCTTTTCTTCACCTGGCAGGACATCGTTGATCACGGTGACATGAACCTCAGATGCGCTGATCTGGATGGAACCACGCTCACCAACATCCGCCCCGTGGATGCCGAATTGGATGGGCCGGGGAACGAATGCACGCCCTGGTTCGACGCAGCGTCGAGCACGCTCTGGTTCAGCTCCGACTTCCTGCCAGGTCTCGGTGGCTTGACATCTTCCGGGTGGACCTGAACGGCGACAAAACCGGACCGCCGGTGAACGCCGGCCTTCCGCTGAACAGCCCGGCCAATGACCTGTACGCCACCTACGATGCGGCTGCGCGGGTGGGTTGGTTCACCAGCAACCGCATTGGTTCGCTGGCGAAGAAAGGCGCAACCTGCTGCAACGACATCTATCGGTTCAGCCTGCCACATTCCACGCTCGCAGCTGCCGAACGTGCCGAGAAAAAAGACACGTTGACCGTTGCCGAGCGTCGCATCACCTCGTTGCGCGAGAAGCTGCCCATCCGCCTCTACTTCCACAACGACGAACCGAACCCACGTTCCTGGGATACGCTCACCACGCTCACGTACGAGCAGACCTATCATTCGTACAAAGACCTGGTGCCCGACTATCACACCGCCTGGGGCGATAACGACGAGGGCATCACGGCCATCGATGGCTTCTTCCGCGACCGCGTGGACCATGGCTTCGCGCAGCTGAACGACTTCATCGGTCTGTTGAAACAAGCGTTGGGCGAAGGGCAGCGGATCGAACTGCAGGTGCGCGGCTTCGCCAGCCCACTGGCCAAGAGCGACTATAACGCCAACCTCTCGCTGCGCCGCATCAGCAGCATGGTGAATTACCTGCGCGCGGTGGAGGGCGGCGTCCTGCGTCCCTACCTTGATTCCGGTGCCGTTGCAGAATCCGCAAGTCGCCCTTTGGGGAGGACCAGAGCGCAAGCGGCGTCAGCGACAAGCTGGAGGACCTGAAGGGCTCGGTGTACAGCGTGGGCGCATCGATGGAGCGCCGGATCGAGATCGAACAGGTGATGCTTGCACCGCGAGCCGGAGCGTGCGCGCTCCTCCATGGCGATGGAACTTACGCGGGACATCGGCACGCTGCCGCAACTGGAAGGACGGAAGATCCCGTTCACCGTGAAGAACAGCGGACCAAACCCGTTGAAGCTACTGCGCATGCGTCCGGATTGTGACTGCACCGTGGTGAACGAGCTTCCGGAAAAGGCCATCCCGCCCGGCGGCAGTGCCGAAGTGATCGTGGAGTTCAACGGCCGCGGTCCCGAGGGTCCGCTGAAGAAGGTGTGACGATCTTCACCGATGGCGAGCCGGCTACCATACGCCTGGTGATCACCGGGGTGTTGACGCATTTCTGAACGGGGTATCGCTCCTCCGCTACCACAAGCGTTCGGTTCGTATCCTGCGTTCAAGGCTCATCCATCCCTCGGCGCATCTGCCTACTTTGGCGGTCATTGCTCCAGCACATGCGTCTTCTCCTCCTGTCCAACTCCACCCTGCCCGGCGAACCGTACCTCGGTTGGGCCAAGTCGACACATCCAGGAATTCCTGGGTGAACGCAAGCGCATCGCCTTCGTGCCCTTCGCGGCCGTTTCGTTCAGCATGGACGAATACACGCGACTGACGCAGGGTGCGCTGAGCGAATTGGGGCATGAGCTGTTCAGCCTGCACACCGAGGTGGACAAGGTGAAGGCACTGATGAACGCTGACGCCGTGATCGTCGGAGGTGGCAATTCGTTCCAGCTCCTGCGCACCTTGTACAACACGGAGCTCGTGCGCGCGATCCGCGTACGCGTGATGGGCGGGATGCCCTATGTTGGCTGGAGCGCCGGCGCCAACGTGGCGGGCCCCACGATCATGACCACCAACGACATGCCCATCACCGAAGTGCCCACGTTGCGGTCCATGGGCCTGGTGCCCTTCCAGATCAATCCGCACTACACCGATGCGCGCATCGCCGGGCATGGTGGCGAAAGTCGCGACCAGCGCATCGCCGAGTTCCTCGCATTGAACCAGCGCAGCACCGTGGTGGGCCTGCGCGAGGGTGCGTTGTTGAACGTGAACGACGACCTGATGAGCGTGGAAGGCGCAGGACTGCGTCTCTTCCGCAGCGGTGCGGAACCCAAGGACATTCCAGGCGGCACCGCGCTGCGGACGACGTTGACGGGGGCGTGAACCGGCGGCTGTTCATTCCTCGACCATCACCAGCGTAACTGGTCCATGACATGGGTCTAAGTTCGCCTCGTCGCGCTCATTGATCGCGGAATTGACCTTTCATGCTGAAGGAACTGAACGACGTCTTCGCCCACTTGGGCAATTGGGGGCCGCATCTGCTGGTGTTGCTCAAGGTCGATCGCTCATCATCCTTGCCGCGTTCGTGGTCGAGCGCATCATCTTCGGGCTGCTGCGAAGCGCCTACGTGCGTGCCCGTTCCAAAGGGCATGATGAGGTGACCCGCTATCGCTTCATGCGGAACGCGGTGCGCAGCGTGATGGCGCTGCTCGCGCTCGGCTTCATCGCGTACACCATTCCGAGCATCCGCTCGCTCGCTGTCACGCTCTTCGCAGGTGCTGGGATCCTCGCCGCGCTCATCGGCTTCAGTGCACAGAAGGCCTTCAGCAACATCATCAGCGGCATCTTCATCGTGGCCTTCAAACCCTTCCGGGTCGGCGATAACATCCTCATCGGCAGCAGCGCAACCGGTCCGGGCAATCCCGAGCGCAGCGGGATCGTCGAGGACATCACCCTGCGTCATACGGTTATCCTCACCTTCGAGAACCGGCGCATCATCATTCCCAATGGGGTCATCAGCGAAGAGTTCATCGTGAACAGTTCGATCCGCGACCCGGCCACGTGCGAGTACGTGGAAGTGCCCGTGGCCTATAACACCGACCTGGACAAGGCCATGGCCCTGCTTCGCGATATCTGCGCTGCACATCCCGACCACATCGACCGGCGCACGGCGGGTGAGTTGGAACAGATGCATGAAGCACTGCCCGTGCGGCTCGGTGCGCATGGGCGACAGCAGCCTTATCCTGCGCGCCTATGTGTGGGCAAAGGACCCCATACGCAGCGCGGATGATGCACTACGACCTGAACAAGACCATCGTGGAGCGCTTCCGAGCGGAAAGGGTGGAGATCCCCCTGCCCACCCGCAAGATCATCAACGTATCCCCTGCAGTAGAATGAAGCGCGTACACAAGCGATCACAAAAAGCCGGATTACCGCCGGGCTCCATGGTCGGGGTGAGCATGGATGTGTGCACTGTCACGAGCCTGAAGGTCTTCACGTACAATGAACCTAGTTACCTCGAACGACAGCTCCGGAACATGCAGGAACTCGTCCTTGGCGATCCGGTGCATGAGGTGACGTGGCTGGACATCGATGGATTGGACGATGGTAGCGTGGTGGCAGGCGCGGGCGAACGCTTCAACCTGCATCCGCTGCTGCTGGAGGATGTGCTGAACACGGACCACCGCCCCAAGCTCGAGGAATACCAGGACCACCTCTTCGTGGTGGCCAAGATGCTGAGCCTGGACGACGAGACCGATGGCATCGTGAGCGAGCAGATCAGCCTGGTGCTCGGTCGTGGCTATGTGCTGACCTTCCAGGAAAAACCCGGCGACATTCTCGACCCCATCCGCGACCGCATCCGTCATGGAACAGGTCGCGTACGGCGCAAGAAGGCCGACTACCTGCTCTACGCCCTCCTCGATGTCATCGTGGACAACTACTTCCTGATCGTGGAGGACCTCGGCGAGCGCATCGAGGAACTCGAGCGGAAGATCGCCGTGCGACCGGGCAACGAGGATCTGCTGACCATCCAGGAGATCCGCAGCCTGCTCATCACCGTGAGCCGCTACGTCACACCTACGCGCGAACTCGCCGGCCGCCTCAACACGGCCCAGAGCGAACTCATCGACAAAGGCACGCGTCGCTACATCAACGACCTGCAGGACCATACGGTCTACATCGCGGACAGCATCAACACCTTCCGCGACATGCTCACCAACCTGGAGAACACCTACCATGCCGGGCAGAACGCACGCATGACGCAGGTGATGAAGCTCCTCACCATCATCAGCACCATCTTCATTCCGCTCACCTTCGTGGTGGGGGTGTACGGGATGAACTTCGACCACATGCCCGAGCTGCACTGGAAGTACGGCTACTTCGTGGTGATGGGCGCGATGCTCATGATCTCTGTGATCATGTTGTTGTGGTTCCGGCGGAAGAGGTGGTTGTGAGCTGATCGGCTGACAGGCGAAGGGCGTGATCGCCAGGGCAACACCTGAACAAGGACATGGGAACGGTGCTCCGTTTATTTTGCCCGCACTGCCCTTCCGCGTCCCCGCACCTTTTACTTTGCACCCATCATCACGCCTTCGCCGAGCTTCGGCGAGCACAGCATGGACCGCAAGCGCGCCACCGGTATCTGTGACCAGACATGGTCGGCCTTGCTCATCGCCATGGGCGGTCCTTTGGGCCTTCACTCCGCTTTCCGCTGATGATCGCCTGCGTGACCTCCGGAACTGTGCGCCTCCCGCACCCGCCCACCGAGCCTCACGCTTTCCAATTCCAGCCGCAAGCCGCAGGCTTCAGGCCACAGGCTTCTTCAGCGTTAAGCCTGCAGCCAGTGGCTTGAGGCTTGTGGTCCACCTCAGCAACTCCGCTCCCCTTCCCGCAGCATGAAGACCCGCTACATCGACCTCATCGAGCAGACCTTCGACTTCCCCAAGGACGAGTTCAAGTTCGAGAACGAAACGCTGACGTGGAATGACCTGCCCTTGATGGACATCCTCAAGAAGCACGGCACGCCGCTGCGGATCACCTACCTGCCCAAGATCGGCGAGAAGATCGATGCAGGCACGCGACCTCTTCGCCAAGGCCTTCAAGGAGCACGACTACAACGGCACGTACGAGTACTTCTACTGCACCAAGAGCAACCACTTCAGCTATGTGATCGACACAGGTGCTGGACAAAGGCGTGAGCCTGGAGACCAGCAGCGCCTATGACATCGAGATCATCGAACTGCTCATGGAGCGCGGCAAGCTTTCGCGCAGCGCCACCATCCTGTGCAACGGCTACAAGGACGAACGGTACATCCGCAACATCGGGCGGCTGGCCAACAGCGGCGTACGCGTGATCCCCATCATCGACAACATGGGCGAGCTGCAGGCGCTGGACGAGGTGATCAAGAGTCCCTGCGACATCGGCATCCGCATCGCCGCGGAGGAAGCGCCGAAGTTCGAATTCTACACCAGCCGCCTGGGCATCGGGTACAAGGACATCATTCCGTTCTACATGCGCAACATCAGCAAGCAGAAGAAATTCCGCCTGAAGCTGATGCACTTCTTCATCAACACCGGCATCAGCGACAGCGCCTACTACTGGAACGAGCTGGGCAAGTGCGTGAACGTTTACTGCGACCTGAAGAAGCTCTGCCCCACGCTGGACACGCTGGACATCGGCGGCGGACTGCCCACCAAGAACAGCCTCACCTACACCTTCGATACCGATACATGATCACCGAGATCGTGGGGCGCATCAAGGACATCTGCGATGAGAACGATGTGCAGGAACCGAACATCTTCTCCGAGTTCGGCAGCTTCACCGTGGCCGAGAGCGGCGCCACCTTCTTCAGCATCCATCGGCCAGAAGAAGCAGAACGAGAAGGAACGCTGGAACATGATCGACGGCAGCTTCATGACCACGCTACCCGATACATGGGCCATCAACAAGCGCTTCCTCATGCTGCCCATCAACAACTGGAGCGATGAGTACGAGCGCGTGTTCCTCGGCGGCATGACCTGCGACAGCGACGACTATTACAACAGCGAGCAGCACGTGAACGCGATCTACCTGCCCAAGTATCGTGCGGACCGCAAACAGTACCTCGGCTTCTTCAACACCGGCGCCTACCAGGATTCACTCGGCGGCTTCGGCGGCATCCAGCACTGTTTGATCCCGAAACCCAAGCACGTGCTCATCGATCGCCTGCCCGATGGAACGCTCACCGACCGCGTGTTCGCCGAAGTGCAGAGCGCCGAGCGGATGATGGAGCTGTTGGGGTATTTACCGCAGGGGGAGTTGGTGGGGAAATGACCCAGGTCCGGAAGGCGCACGGTCCGTGTTCATTCCGCCATTACATTGGCCATAGAAGTTTCCTACACCGCTGCCGCGTGTTTCTTGTTGCAGGTTTCATCTCGTACTTCGTCATCTGCCTGATCAGCGGTGCATTCCATGCATTCAAATACAGGAAAGAGGCATCGTCGACCTTTTCAGAAGTACTCTTTAAACAAATACTGCTCTTTCCGCCAACTGGTCTTGGGCATCTGCGTAGACACCGGGATGAACGTCGCGGCCATCGGCCGCTGCTGCTGCCAATTGGTACACCTCGGTCTCGATGTACCGTTTCAATGCGATCGCGTTGCTGGTCGTTGGTGTCATTATCCTTTATTGGCAGCATCTCCTTTGACTCAGGGAGCGGAAGGAACGATATTGTTGGATTGTATTCCGATATGGCCAAGGGGCTTTCTTCGGGACGACTCCTTTTTTTGTCCCTGTTCAAACTTTTTCTACTCTGCGTTGCCTACTTCTTCCTGGTCATGTTACCTAAGAACCGCGCTACCATGATCGAACGCGACTTCTGGCGGGATCCGAGATGATCGACTTATACACTCAGCACAGCTACGTTCTTTGAAGGCTCCAGCTCGGCCCCAGCCGAGCGGGTCCTATTCCGTCGCGCCCACGCGACCACCCTGCGAAATACACCGATTAGCGCCATCCCTGTGCGATGCTGGTACCTCCAAACTGATCCGAGCTCGGAAGCCCATGCGCGCACTGCCGACAGATGTCGCGACCGCATCGAAGAACCCTCGACAAGTCACATTCATGAACAGATTTTCGCTTCCCCCTTCACGCATCACATCGCGCCTCTATATTCGACCCCGACTTCGCGACATATGCATGTCGCTTCGTCGGGCGAGGCCCTAACAACGAACATGAGCAACCGACCGATCTCCAACTTCCTCGAGAAGCACTACCTGCACTTCAACGCGGCCGCCTTGGTGGACGCGGCCAAGGGCTACAAGAAACACAAGGCCGAAGGCAAGAAGATGCTCGTCTCCCTCGCTGGGGCCATGAGCACCGCCGAGCTCGGCAAGATCCTCGCGGAGATGATCCGCCAGGGCCAGGTGGACATCATCAGCTGCACCGGCGCCAACCTCGAGGAGGACGTGATGAACCTGGTGGCCCACGACCACTACGAGCGCGTGCCCAACTACCGCGACCTCACCCCGCAACAGGAACGCGACCTGCTGGACCGCGGCATGAACCGCGTTACCGACACCTGCATCCCCGAGCATGAGGCCTTCCGCCGCCTGGAAAAGCACGCGGTGGACCTGTGGACATCCGACGACAAGAGCGGCAACCGCCGCTTCCCGCACCAGTACTTCTACGAGATGATCAACTCCGGTGTGCTGAAGCAGTACTACCAGATCGACCCGAAGGACAGCTGGATGGTGGCCGCCGCCGAGCGCAACCTGCCCATCATCTGCCCCGGTTGGGAGGACAGCACGCTGGGCAACATCTTCGCCGGCCACTGCATGGTGGGCGACTGCAAGCCCGGCATGATGAAGAGCGGCATCGAATACATGATGTTCCTGGCCGATTGGTACACCGCCAATGCAGGCGATGTGGGCATCGGCTTCTTCCAGATCGGCGGCGGCATCGCAGGCGACTTCCCCATCTGCGTGGTGCCCATGCTGCAGCAGGACCTGGAACGCGAAACGCCTTTCTGGAGCTACTTCTGCCAGATCAGCGACAGCACCACGAGCTACGGTTCCTACAGCGGTGCCGTGCCGAATGAAAAGATCACCTGGGGAAAGCTCGACATCGATACCCCGAAGTTCATCATCGAAAGCGATGCTACTATTGTGGCACCATTGATCTTCGCATACATCCTGGACATGTAAGCCGCGCACACTCCCATGCAACGACTGATACGCTCCTTCAATACGCTCACCGATGAGCTCCGGGATAAACTGCAGGAGCAGTACCCCGATGGCATCGACAACAGCCACATCCGCACGCTCAACACGCCCAAGGGCGAAAGCCTGCGCGTGATCGAGCTGCGCACCAGCCGATGCCATCTACCTGATCAAGATCAACGCCGAGAGCCGCGAGGAGATCGAGCAGTTCCTCGATCAGGAGGAAGGTGGCCCCGCCGTGGCCGAGGATATCGAGGCCGGGGATGGCGACGAACTGGAGGGCGTGGATGGCGCCGATGATGAAGAGGAGAAGGAGGAGGATACTGACGTGGACGACGAGGATGACGAGGACGCCGACGCCGACGCATCCGCTGATGAGGACGAGGACGAGGATTGATCGACCTTTACCGTGAATCGTGCGAACGCCGCCCCTACCGGGCGGCGTTCACGTTAAGACCCAAATGATGTTGTCGGTCCACCGGCCCGCTCATGGTTCGTTCCTCCCGCCTCATCTTTACGGTACAATTCGACCATGAGGCCTATCATTCCCTTCGCTTTCCTAGTTCTGCTCGGCAGCTCATGCGGCCATTCTGACAATACCGGCGCAACCGACACCCTGCATCAGGACAAGGCCGGTCGCGATGACCGTGTGCGACCGGAGATCTATGCCACCGTGAAGCTCACCACCGATCTGAGCAAGCTGAGCGCCAACGACCAACGCATGCTGGGCCTGCTGATCAAGGCCGGCGATATCATGAACGAGCTCTTCTGGCGCGAGGCCTGGGGCAAGAAGGACAGCCTGCCATCCGGGCAGCTCACTGCGGATGCCCGGCGTTTCTTCGAACTGAACTATGGGCCGTGGGACAGGTTGGCCGGCGACGTGCCCTTCATCGATGGCGTTGGTCCGAAACCACCCGGCGCACGATTCTATCCGGTGGATATGACCAAGGAGGAATTCGCAGCCTGCCCGGACAGTGCCAAGAAAAGCCTGTACACCTTCCTTCGACGCAATGCGAAGGGCGAGTTGGTGACCGTGCCCTACCGCACCATGTTCGCCGCAGAGATCGCCAGGGCCAGCGACCTGCTCCGGCAGTCCGCCTCCCTGGCCTCCGATCCAGGGTTGAAGCGGTACCTCCTCGCCCGCGCCGACGCACTCCTCACCGATTCATACGATGCCAGCGACCGCGCCTGGCTCGATATGCGCAACAACACCATTGATGTGATCATAGGCCCTATCGAGACGTACGAGGATCAGCTTTACGGATACAAGGCCTCGCATGCGTGTTACGTCGCGGTGAAGGACATGGATTGGAGCCGCAAACTGGAGAAGTTCGCCGCTCTGTTGCCCGAGCTGCAACGCGGACTGCCTGTGCCCGATGCGTACAAGGCTGAAACACCGGGAAGCGACTCGCAACTCGGCGCGTATGATGTGGTGTATTACGCCGGCGATTGCAATGCCGGTGGCAAGACCATCGCCGTGAACCTGCCCAACGACGAGAAGCTGCAGCTGGAAAAGGGAACCCGCCGTCTGCAGTTCAAGAACGCCATGAAGGCCAAGTTCGACAAGATACTGGTGCCCATCAGCGAGGCGCTCGTGGACAAGTCGCAGCGTAGGCACATCACTTTCGATGCCTTCTTCGAGGACGTCATGTTCCACGAAGTGGCCCACGGCCTGGGGATCAAGAACACCATCAACGGCAAGGGCAGCGTGCGCGACGCGTTGCTGGAGGAGGCTGGTGCACTGGAGGAAGGCAAGGCCGACATGCTGGGGCTGTACATGGTGAAGATGCTGCGCGAGAAGGGCGAGCTTACGGGCGGTGAACTGCTGGACAACTATGTGACCTTCATGGCCGGTGTCTTCCGTTCGGTACGCTTTGGCGCCAGCAGCGCACATGGCCGTGCGAACATGTTGCGCTTCAACTTCTTCCTGGACCGCGGCGCCTTTGTGCGCGATGCAGGAAGTGGCACATACCGTGTGGATGCCGACAAGATGACCAGCGCCATGAACGAACTGAGCGCCTTGATCCTCACCTTGCAGGGCAACGGCGACCTGAAGGCCTTGAAGGAACTGATGGCCACCATGGGATCGGTACGACCTGAATTGCAGGCCGACCTGGACCGCCTGCAGAACGCGGCCATCCCCGTGGACGTCGTGTTCGAACAAGGCGCCGATGTGCTTGGACTGCCCAAGCGGTGAACCTGCATGGCGGAGATCAGACCATCGGGACCGGATGTGGACGTCGAAGGGCAGGGCGTGGCGCATGGCGTGGTGCTTTACCTCGTTGCGTTGCTCCTTACGCTCCCGCTGTTCATCCTGATCTTCCCCCATGTGCCGCGATTGGTGCTGCCCATCGGCGCGGGCTGGCGCATCGATCACCTGCTGACCTTCGTCATCGTCCTCGTATCGATCATCGTGCTGGTCCGGCGTTTCCAGCTTGCCGTCTACACCGTGCTCGTGATCGGCCTCGCCAGCCTCACCTTCACCAGTCTCACGGGCCGTTACGGCTTCCGCGACATGTACCGGGACTACGGGGTGTTCCTAGGCTCCCTGCGTGCGAACACCGAATCCATGCCGATGCTCATCCAGGAGATCGGGCCATTCGAGGATGCCGACATCCTGCGCTCACGGATCAACGACCACGACCCGGCCGTGCGTTCGTTCGCGGTGCGTGCCGCCACCACCTGGTTCACCACCGCCGATGTGCGACCGGACGAGTTCACACTGGTGCAGGCCTTTTCCATCTTCAAGGTGATCAATTCCAGTTGGACGTACGTGAGCGATGTGAAGGACGGCGAGTACTTCGCGCCTGCAAGCGAAAGCACCCAGTTGCTCGCAGGCGATTGCGACGATCATGCGATCCTCATGGCCGCCTGCCTTAAAGCCATTGGCGCGGAGGTGCGACTGGTGCGGACCACAGGTCACATCTATCCCGAGATGCACATCGGCGACCAGAAGGCGATGGCGCGAGCGGCCTACCTCGTGCGCGAAGTGCTTTTCCCGGACGTGGCGCGCCATGCCACGCTCTTCTACCACACCGACCAGAACGGCGATCGTTGGATCAACCTGGATTACACCCGCAGGTATCCCGGCGGTGAGGTGCTGGACGAGAACATCCGGGGCATCCTCAAGCTTTGAGCTCATGTGAAAAAGCCCGACTTCCGCCGGGCTTTTCCGAACGCAGGTGTTCCAGCGCCTACGGCAATTGCTCGGTGATGGTGTTGTTCGGCGTGGTGCTGCCAACGTTCACCAGGATCGGATTACGGTCGTTGGCCGATCCGGTATACTTCACCGAACCGTCCAGCGTGACGTCCTCGATGAAATAGCCCTGTACCGTATTGTTCGGCGAGGTGCTGCCAACACGCACGAGGATGGGATCGCGATCGTTGCTCGCACCGGTGTACTTGATCAACCCATCGCGAAGTGCGTTGCCAGCGCGAAGCACCAGGAAGCCGCCCACCAGCTTCTGGGCGTTGGTACCGTAAGTGGCCAATGCACCTGTTGTGAAGTTCAACGGAAGTGCCGTGCCGGAGAGTGCCACGGCCGCGCCGGTCATCACGCCGAAGTGGTTACGATGGCGCACCGCCACGAAATAGTTGTCCGGGGCCAGTGGGAATGTCAACGGAGAGACCCCATCCACCTCAACGATGTCGCCATCGCTCTGCAGCAATGCGGCCTTCGTGCGCAGGATGGTACTGCTGTTGTTCTTGTCCCTCAGCTCCACAAAGATCCAGTCCACCACTGCATTATCCCCCGTGGTGGAAAGTACCGAGGGGTTGATCGTTTCCCCGCCGCCCCCGACGATCGCGAACCCTGCTGAACTGTATGGCTCGGTGGTCGGAAAGCCGACCACGGTGCGCAGCGTGGCGTTCATTTTTCCCGTGGCGCCGTCGAACGGACCTTCCAGGAACACCTTGGGCGCAAGGGAAACGCTGGTGGTAGGCAGGGTTTCGCGGGCCAGACCATCAAATGGATACTGGCCCTTCAGCAAGCCGTCCATGGAGGCCACAGTGGTCAATACCATGGACGTGGGGTCATATCTGAAGATGGTCCCTTGATCGGTTGTGCCCCCCTGGGGCGACGTTCCGTAGAGCAGCCCGTTCGTGCCTTGGATCAGGTTCGATTCAGACAGTTTCGGCTCCGTTGTCACCGGAGGGATGTTGAAGCTGTATTCATCGGCGAAGGTGTTCGTTCCGATCGTCCAACTGAAGATCCCCCCGCTGAAGCCCTGACCATCCTCGCGGAACGTGCCGTACAGTTTGCCGTTCGTCGCTTGGAGCAGGTCACCCGCCGGAGTTGACCCCTGCGCTTGATTGAAGCTGTAGATCCGTGCAAATGTGGAGGTGGCAATGTTGTACGTCCAGATCGACCCGAAGCCGAACTGCCCCCCGGACGTGCAGGTGCCATATAACAACCCATCGCTGGCCTGCATCACTTCCCCAAGGCTCAGCGTACCATCGGCCTCTATGAGGTCATGCAACTTCACCAGTGTATTCGTGGCAGGATCATAGGAGAACAATGAACCGTACCCACCCGCTGCACCCGCGCTCGTGGTGCCGTAAAGCTTGCCGTTGTTCGCTTTGAACATGCCGGAATAGGGCAGGCTGCCCACCTCAACGGCCAGATCCTTCAGCTTGGTGACCACGCCACTTACCAGGTCATATTCGATGATCGTCCCTCCGTTGTTCGTTCCTCCGAATTGACAAGGTGTATACAGCTTGCCGCCGACCTGCGTGAACGTGCCCAGGGGATTGGCACCCAGTGTTGATGAGAGATCCTGCCGTTTCAGGAACGTGTTGGTCGTGGGGTCGAAACTGAAGACCACGCCACCATCATTGGCACCACCACTGCTCGTAAGACCATAGAACAACCCATCCGTTGCCTTGATCAGCCTGCCCTTGGGATTCGCACCGAAGGACAAGCTGAATGCAACGAGCTGTGTGGCTTGCGCTGAATTGATATCGAACTTGAACAGGGCACCTTGTGAGGCACCACCGCCATCGCCGCATAAACCGATCAATGTTCCGGCCGGATCCTCGATCATGCCGCTCCACATGTTCGCGTAACCTCCGGTGCTCATGTTGTACACCACCGCGTAGGTGGCGGTGGCGATCGTATATGAATAGATCACACCGGCACCCAACAGTCCGCCAGCCGTAGTAGCACCGTAAAGCACTCCATTGCTACCGACGATCATGCGCCCGAATGGATTTGCCCCATCCAGACCACCGAGATCGCGGAGGACCGTATATACCGCACCGGTCGGCGCAAAGCTGTACAGCACTCCCCCGCCATTTGCTCCGCCCGACGAGGTGGCCCCGTACAACAACCCGTTCGAGGCCTGCGTCAACTCTCCCAGCGGCTGCCAACCTGTGGCCTGCGCGAAGTTGTGCACTACGGTATAGGTGAAGGGCGTTGCCGTCGTGAAGGAGAACACCACTCCGCCGGAGGCCGATCCACCGTTCGAGGCCAGGCCATACAACAGACCATTGCTGGCCTGCATCAGGCCCGCGAACGGTGTGCCTCCCGTAGGGGATGGGAAGGCTGCGAAATCATAGCGCTTGGTGAAGGCATTGGTGCTGGTATTGAACTGATAGATCGTTCCACGACCGTTCAAGCCGCCCAACTGGCACGTGCCGAAGATCAATCCATTACTCGCCTGCACCAGGCGGCCCTTGGGTGTGCGGCCCTTCCCAGCTGTGGTCTGTGTGCTCTCGAAATCAACGCGCTTCACCATCGTGTTCGTTGCAATGGTGTAATCCCAGAAAGTGCCGAAGCCGTTCAACCCACCTTCGGAACAGGTGCCGTAGATCTTCCCGTTCGAGGCGATGAGAAGGCCACGAACGGGCCGGGCACCATAGGCAGTGGAGGCCGATGAGGCAGTGTTATTGAATTCCTTCAGCACGGTGTACACGCTGGTGGCGGGATCGTACCTGAACAGCACCCCCGCTCCCGCACTACCGCCGAACTCGGTAACGCCATAGTACGATCCGTTCGATGCCTTCACCACCTCCCCTTTCGGAGCGCCGCCTTCGAACCGAAAGAAATCGTGCTTTTTGGTGAACACGTTCGATTCGTCCACGGTGTAGATCGTTCCTATCCCATTCGCTCCCCCGGTGGAGGCCATGCCCCAATAGGTAGCTTGAGGAAGAACCGATGTGGATGCGGACAGCACAGCACAAAGCACTGCAGAGCGGAGCATAGTGTTCATTGTTGGGCGTGATCAGGTGCGGAGGACCCCATAGCACGGCAAGATAGTGGATATCACAGAGGGTATGTCGGTCCTGTGACTTTCCTGGCGGACTTGAGGCGCCGCTTCTACATTTGACAAGCTCCCTCATGGCAAAAAAGCTCGTACACCCTTCCGAACTGGCCAAGGCCAGCCACATGCGGCCCGGCGATCCCCGGATCAGCGTGCTGTCGGAGGTCAGCGGCCTGAACCGGCTGGAGCGCTTCTACAACGAATTGGAGCTCCAACCCGGAGAGGCCTTCATTCAGGGGCTCTTCCGTCACATGGACATCCGGGTGGAAGTGGATGCCGACGACCTGCAACGCATTCCGCGCGAAGGCGGACTGGCCGTGGTGGCGAACCACCCTTATGGAGCGATAGACGGTCTGGCTTTGTTACACGTCCTGGACATGGTACGGCCCGATGCGAAGGTGATGGCCAACTTCATGCTCCAACAGCTCGAACCGCTGAAGGACCGGTTCATCGGTGTGAATCCGTTCGAGCAGATCCGCTCGTTGAGCAGTTACCAAGGCATGCGACAGGCCCTGGAGCACCTCGGCGCCGGAGGTTGCCTCGGTGTGTTCCCGGCAGGTGAGGTCAGCAGTTACCGCACCGACCTGCAGACCATCATCGATCCCCGTTGGAAGACCCCGGCCATCAAACTGATCAAAGGTGCAGGTGTTCCGGTGGTGCCCATCTGGTTCGACGGGGCCAACAGCCTGATCTTCCAGATGCTGGGCATGATCCACCCGGAGCTGCGCACACTTCGCCTCCCGAATGAAATGATGCGCATGCGCGGTCGCTCCGTCCGGCTCCGCATCGGCAAACCCATTCCCGCCAAGGACATCGCCGCGTTCGCTTCGAATGAACAGCTTGCACGATTCCTCCGGGCGAAGACATATGCCTTGGGCAGCGGTGTTCAAGTACGCCGAGAACACTTCCGGCCCTTGCGCGTGCTGAGCAGGCCGAAGGATGTGGTGGCCGCCCAACTCACCTCGGACCTGGAGAGGGAACTGCTGGCCCTTACCGACAAACGCATCAGTTCACAGGGCGAGTTCGACCTGTACCTGGCGCCCAGCGACCGCATTCCGCACATGCTTCAGGAGATCGGTCGTCAGCGCGAGCTCACCTTCCGTGCCGTGGGCGAAGGCACGAACAAGCGCACCGACCTCGACGAGTTCGACCATTACTATGATCACCTGTTCCTCTGGGACCGGGAAAAGAAATGCCTCGCCGGTGCCTATCGGATCGGCGATGGCAAGGCCATCATGGACCGGTATGGCAAACGGGGCTTCTATATCAGCACGCTCTTCCGCATGGAGCGCCCGATGCAACGGATCCTTGCTTCCAGCTTCGAACTCGGACGCTCCTTCGTGGTGCCCGAATACCAAAAGCACCGCCTGCCCTTGTTCATGCTCTGGCGCGGGCTGCTGATCCATGTCACCTCGCACCCGGATCATCGTTACTCTGATCGGCCCCGTGAGCATCAGCGGTCGGTACAGCCACTTCTCCCGGAGCTTGATGATCGAGTTCCTGCGGGCGCATCGCTCCGATCCAGTGCTCGCCCAAAGCGTTCGCCCGCGCAATCGCTTCCACGTGGATCTGGAACAGCGTGACGGCGATGCCCTGCTGCAGGCCAGCGGCGAGGACATCCGTAAGCTCGACCAGATCATCTCCGATATCGAGGAGGATGGCATCGGCCATTCCCGTGCTGCTCAAACGCTACCTCTCCCTCGGCGCGCGCATCATCGGCTTCAACAGCGATCCGAAGTTCAACGATGCACTCGACGGGTTGATGCTGCTCGACCTGACGCAGCTTCCTGAGAAGACGGTGGAGGACCTGCGCCGTGGCATGAATGAAGCCTCTTCCGGCGTTACGCCGTGACGAGTTCCTCATCGACGAACCGTTCCTCCCCACTGGCCTCGTGCTTCAACAGTTCATGGTGGTAAATACCCCAACGACCGTTGGTGTATTCCAATGCTGAGAGATTCTCGATCCAATCACCCGAGTTCAGGTATTCGATGCTGCCGCGATCCACTTCGATCGTGCGCATGCACGGCTGGTGGATATGGCCGCACACCACGGCCTGATGACCATCGTTCAATGCGATCTCGGCCATGGTCCGTTCGAAATCACTGATGAAGTTCACGGCGCTCTTCACGCTGTCCTTCACCTTTTTGCTGAAGCTCATGCGGGGGCGACCGAAGAACGCGAGCGACACATTCACCAGATGGTTGATCCGGATCAGCAGGTCGTATCCGAAGCCACCCAGCTTGGCCAGCCATTTCGCGTTCTTCATGGTGGCGTCGAAGATGTCGCCGTGGAAGAACCAATGGCTCCTGCCGTCCAGTTCCAGCACAAGTTGATCCACCAGTTGCAGGTTGCCGAGACGCGCCGGGCTGTATCGCCGCAAGGCCTCGTCGTGATTACCCGTAATATAGTATACCGGTACTTTCGAGCTCCACTTGAGCAGCTTCTTCACCACACGCATATGCTCCTTGGGGAAGTACTTCTTGTTGAACGCCCAGATGTCGATGATGTCGCCGTTCAGGATCACCGTGCCCGGTGATATGCTCCTGAGATATCCCAGCAGTTCGCCGGCGCGGCATCCATAACTCCCCAAGTGCAGGTCGCTCAGGACCAGGACCTCGATCGTACGTTTCTTCATCCTGGGCCACAAAGGACACCCGCCCATGTGGTCGGAATGTTACTGGCACTTGAAGAATATGGCTGACCTGCATCAGGTATAGCACTGTCCCTTCCGACCTTTGCGGCATGGAAGTGAAGACAACGCTCGTGCTCGGCGCAAGCCCGAAAGAGGACCGTTACTCCAACAAGGCCGTACGCAGGCTATTGGCGGCCGGACATCCGGTGATCGCCGTTGGCCATCGCGTCGGTTCCATCGGTGATCAACCCATACGCACGGATATCCCCGAGGCCACGCCAATTCACACCGTCACGCTCTACCTGAACCCGCACAACCAGGAGGTCTGGACCGATCGCATTCTCCAGCTCAAGCCCCAGCGCATCATCTTCAATCCCGGCACAGAGAACGCCGAACTGGAGGAGCGCGCATCCGATCTCGGTATCGAAGTGGTGGAAGGGTGCACGTTGGTGATGTTGGGAACGGGGCAGTTCTGAGGATCTGCTGCCTTACGCCACCTCGAACTGACGCAGGATGACCTGGGCAGCATGGCGCACCTGCTGATCGGTCGATCACCAATGGCGGCGCAATGCGGAACGCCGTGGGGCAGCTCAGGAACCAAAAGCCGAGCACGCCCTCTGTCAAGCATCCCATAACCACGCGCTTCACCAGGTCCGCATCATCGAGGTCCACGGCAAGCATCAACCCTTCGCCGCGCACTTCCTTGATGTTCGGGTGAATGAGCAGCTCCTTGAAGAGCGCACCCATTGCTTGCGCATTGGCTATCATTCCTTCATCGAGGAGGGCGTTCAACGCAGCAAGCCCGGCCACGCACGGCAACGGATGCCCCCCGAACGTAGTGATGTGACCGAGCACCGGATCGTGCGTGAGCAGGTGCATGCGTTCCCGCGAGCTGACAATCGCCCCCATGGGCATGCCGCCTCCGAGCGCCTTGCCGAGCACGAGAATGTCGGGAACAATGCCGAGGTGCTCGAACGCGAAGAGCTTCCCTGTCCGGCCAAAGCCCGTTTGCACTTCATCGAAGATCAACAGCGCACCTGTGTCATCGCAGCGCTTCCGCAAGGCTTGCATCCACGCGCGATCCGGTATCCGCACGCCGGCATCTCCCTGGACCGGTTCCACCACCACGCAGGCCGTACGTTCGGTGATCAGCGATAGATCCGTCATCGCTACCTCGACCTGTCCAATGGAACCGAAGGTGATGTGATCGGTATCGGGCAGCAGCGGCAGATTGCGGTAGCGCTTCTTCGCATTATCCGTTAGGCTGAGCGACCCGTGCGTGCTGCCGTGGTAGCTCTTGCGGCAGCCCATCAGTTGCGTTCGACCCGTGACGCGCTTGGCAAGCTTCAGCGCCGCTTCGATGCCTTCGGTACCGCTGTTCACGAAGTAGACGCAATTGAGCGTGGACGGGAGCCGCGAGGCAAGCTTCGAGGCGAACTGCACCTGGGGTTGCTGAACGAACTCGCCATACGGGATCACGTGCAAGTACTTATCGCATTGCTCCTTCATCGCCGCGATGACCTTCGGATGGCGGTGGCCCACATTGTTCACGGCCAGCCCGGCCACCAGATCCAGGTAGCCTTTGCCATCGCGATCGAACAAGTGGCAGCCTTCCGCCTTCACAATGTCCAGCGCCAGCGGATGCGGGCTGGTCTGGGCAAGGTGCGCCAGGAAGTCGTTCTGCAAGGATCCCATCGCCGCGAAGATCGCACAACAAAAAGCCCGATGCCTTGTGAGCACCGGGCTTTTCATGACCAGATCATCACGGTCTACCTCCGGGCCGGCGTCCACCACCATCTCCACCGCCGCGCCGGTCCTCCATCCGATCACGCATGCGCTTGATCAGTTCCTTGTTGAAGTCGCGTTCGGCCTTGCCTAGTTTGAAGGTCTTCACCGGACCGATCACCTTCTTGAACTCCGCGGAGTACTTCCTACGCAGGTCAAGTTCCTTCTGGCGCCCGGCAAGTTCCTTGTCGATGGCCGCCGATGCCTCTGCGTCCGTGAGGTCGCTGTCCTTTTTGGTGGCTTTGTGCGCCTCGCGCATCTCCTTCCGCACTGCCTCGGACTCCTTGTCGTACTGGTTGTACACCGGCCAGAACTTCTGGGCCTCTTCGGGCGTCAGGTCGAGCCGCTGCGTGAGGAAGGCCGTCCGCTGGGCCTTGATCTCCTGCACACGTTCCTGGGGGATCGCGGGCACTTCGTCCTCCTGCGCAAGGCTCACCAAGGGCATGGCGATCAAGGCAACGGACAGGGTCATCATGTTCAGCATCGTTCTCATTCGGTTGTGATCAGTTCGTTCATGTCAACTCCTTCGCCTTCGAAGTAGGCGATCAGTTCATCGTCATTCAGCCGGATACCGACTTGACCCAGCTCCTGTTCAAGATCGGCCAAGGGTATAACATCCTCGGTAAGAGCCGCCAGCTCATCATCACCCAGCGCGTCCAACTCGCCATCGGTGAGGGAGGCAGCGGTTATCCCAGCCAGATGTTCGGGCTGATGCAAAGGACGGGTCGCCCACCACACCCCAAGGCCGAGAAGGGCCAGAGCGGGAAGGGCGATCGCCATACGCTTCCATGACAGACCAGGTTGACCCACGATGCTTCTTCGCTGTCACCAAGCCCTGTACTTCGTGCGGGAAACGATCGAAGAAGCCCTCGGGCACCACGAAGGGATCGGCCTTGGGCAGGCCGAACAGCGTGGGAGCGCTGCGCTTCAGGTCGTCGGGTTCGTTCGTGTCGTTCATGGCGTTCGGTGGGTAGGACGCACAAAGTGCCCTCAGGTTTGATCGGCTTTTGTGGAATGGGATGAGGGCCGGGTCGATCAGCTCCTCGATCTTCTTCGTGGCGATATGGTAACTGGCCTTCAAGGCACCCACGCTGGTGCCGGTGACCTGGCTCATTTCCTCATACTTCATCTCATCGAAGTACTTCATGGTGAACACGGCCCGCTGCTTGGCCGGCAGCCGCATCACAGCCCGCTGAAGCTCCTTCAGGATATGGTCTCCGCTGAAGTGCTCGCTGCTGTCCAAACTGGTGGTGAGCCGTTCCGTAACGGAGGCATCGCTGGTGAACAGACCCCGCTTCATCCGCTTGATGTGCGTGATGCTCTCGTTGTGCGCAATGCGATAGAGCCAGCTGTACAGCTGTGCATCACCCCGGAAGGTCTCCAATCCGCTCCAGGCCTTGATGAACACGTTCTGCAGCACGTCCTTTGTTTCGTCGTGGTCGGTGACCATGCGCCGGATGAAGGCATAGAGCCGCTGCTGGTATTTCCGGACCAGCAGGTTGAACGCGTAATGACGTGTGGACTCTTCGCGGAAGAGCACCAGCAGTTCGTCGTCGGCGTGCTCGCTCATGGGTGACGGAGCGAGTGCAGGGTGCTTACTTCCGGGCCATTACGCGGTCCACGGCGCGCACCACATCGGGTGTGTCCAATCCGTATTTCTCCAGCAGCTGGTCGGCCGTTCCGCTTTCGCCGAAGCTGTCGTTCACCGCCACGTATTCCTGCGGTGTGGGCAACTGCACGCGCGAGCACCTGGGCGATGGCATCGCCCAGGCCGCCGATACCTGTTGTGCTCCTCGCATGTGACCACGCATCGCGTCTTCCCGACGGAAGCTAGGACCGCCTCCTCGTCCAGAGGTTTGATCGTGTGCACGTTGATCACCTCCGCATTGATGCCGCGCTTGGCCAGTTCCTCCGCCGCCTGCAAGGCTTTCCACACCAGGTGGCCACAGGCGAAAATGCTCACATCGGTGCCTTCCACCAGCACGCTGGGCCTTGCCGATCTCGAAAGGGCATGTCGGCTGGAATGAACACGGGCCACTTCGGGCGGCCGAAGCGCAGGTACACGGGGCCTTCGTGGGCAGCGATGGCGATGGTGGCCTGCTTGGTCTGGTTGAAGTCGCAGGGCACGATCACCGTCATGCCCGGCAACATGCGCATCATGCCGATGTCCTCCAGGATCTGGTGCGTGGCCCCGTCCTCGCCGAGGGTAAGCCCGGCGTGGCTGGCGCAGATCTTCACGTTCTTGCCAGCGTAGGCGATGCTCTGGCGGATCTGGTCGTAGACGCGGCCCGTGCTGAAGTTGGCGAAGGTGCCGGTGAAGGGGATCTTGCCGCCGATGGTGAGGCCGGCCGCAATGCCCATCATGTTCGCTTCGGCCATGCCCACCTGGAAGAAGCGATCGGGATAGGCCTTCGCGAAGGCATCCATCTTCAACGAACCGATGAGGTCGGCGCACAACGCCACCACGTTGGGGTTCGTTCGGCCCAATTCGAGCAGGCCCGCGCCGAAGCCCGCGCGGGTGTCCTTGTTATCGAGTACTGGATAGTTCATGGTCGATCGTGCCGGTGGCTCCGGCGATGGTTGGTCATAGGTCGATGGTGACGGACTGTCCGCTTTTCACGGTGATGTCGCTTTCGATGGAGAAGATGGTCTGGTTCGCGTTGGCGCTGCGGTAGATCACCTTGTAATCGCCGGGTTGCAGGCGGAATTGGTCGCGCGCTTCGTTCGGATCGAGGTCCACCACCCATACCAGTTCGCCGCCCGATCGCTTGGAAGATGGCGCCGGGACCCGGCACAGCAGCGCTGACGTTCACCACGCCGCTTTGCGGAATGATCACCGGCGTGGTGGTGCTCTGCTTGATGTGAACGTCCGGGATGAAGAGGCGCGGCAGGGTAAGCACCTCCAGGTCATACGAACCGGTGCGGTAACGCTTCGCCGATGTTCATGCGCTGGGCGTTCAGTGTGGCCATTTCGCCATGTTTGCGCACGAGGCATTGGATCTTCGCCGCCCAAGGCCGGCCCCCCTTCCACATGCAGCTCCAGATCGCCCTGGCCAGCGGCGAGCGCGATCACGTTGTGCTGTCCGGCCTCGATGGTCACGTTCTCCTTCACGCTTGGCGGAACGGTGTGCGCCACCACGCGATAGGTGAACACGGGATCGATCGCTAGCGTGTCCGGCTCGCCCACGCACGTTCATCGTATGCACGAAGTTGTAGCGCTGCTGGCCTGTGCTTTGGTCGTAGAAGGTCACCGGCACGTCGGTCTCCGTGGGCTTCGTGTCATCCGCTACCAGCAGCAGTTGCGTGGTGGTGGTGTTCAAGGCTTGATCGACCACCACGGCAAGCACGCGCTCGAACATCTCGGGCGTGGTGGCATCGTAGTAGTTGCCCACGCATTTCAGGTTGTACTTGCCGGCATCCTCCAGGCCGATGCCTATGACAAAGGGCTTCAGGATGATGCCTTTCGACTGCAGCGCACGGCTCACCGCGCATGGATCCTCGTCGCAGGCCTCGATGCCGTCGGTGATCAGGATGATCACGTTGCGTGCCTTCGTGTCCGGAAAGTCCGTGGCTGACCGCTCCAGCGATCGGGCGATGGGCGTGGTGCCCAGGCAACGCACCCCGGTCATTACCCGTCGGATGGCATCGCCTTGGGAAGGGCCGAAGGGCACCTCCAGCTTGGTATCATCACAATCCTGTTGCCCGGGTTCGATCCGCGTTTGGTGTCCGTACAACCGCAGCGCAAGCTGGAGGTTCGGCGCCTCTTCCAAGGGCTTCAGCGCCGCGAGCAGGATGCGGCGGGCCGCGTTGATCTTCGGCTCATTTCCCCAGAACGCGTTCATGCTGTTGCTCGCGTCCATCACAAAGAGGATGCGCGTGAGATCGGGTTCCTTCGCGCCCTTGCCTTTGGTCTGCGCCAGGGCCGGCAACAAGGGAGCGAGATCAGGAACAGCGCGAGCAGGTATGAACGCATGTGGAGATCAGTAATCCCCCAACGCTTCCGGAAGCTGCGAAAGTGCGCGGGCCAGTTGTTCATCATTCGGTGCGATGCCATGCCAGTCGTGGCTGCCCACCATGAAATCAACTCCCATGCCCATTTCCGTCCGCATCAGGATGCACACGGGTCTTCCTTTGCCTGTGCGGCTTTTGGCGAGCCTGAGGGTGCCCACCAGTTCGTCCATATGGTTGCCGTTGCATTCAAGCACCTCCCAGCCGAAGGCTTTCCATTTGGCCTTCAGGTCGCCCAAGGGCATTACATCATCCACGTCGCCATCGATCTGCCGCCCGTTGTAGTCAACGGTGCTGATCAGGTTGTCCACCTTCTTTCCTGCGGCGAACATCATGGCCTCCCAGATCTGCCCTTCCTGCAGTTCGCCATCGCCATGCAGGCTGTACACGATGTGATCATCGTTGTTGAGACGCTTGGCCAGTGCCGCACCAATGGCCACGCTCAGGCCTTGCCCGAGCGATCCGCTGGCCATGCGCACACCGGGCAGGCCCTCATGGGTGGTGGGATGCCCTTGTAATCGGCCGTTGATGCGTCGGAAGGAGCGCAGCTCATCCACGGGAAAATAGCCGCTGCGCGCTAGGGCGCTGTAGAACACCGGGCTGATATGGCCGTTGCTCAGGAAGAACAGGTCCTCGCCTGTGCCATCCATCGTGAAACGCGCGGGATCGTGCCGCAATTCACTGAAGTAGAGCGCGGTGAAAAAGTCCGTGCATCCGAGCGATCCACCCGGATGACCGCTCTGGCAACCATGAACCATGCGCACGATGTCGCGGCGGATCTGGGAAGCGATCTGCTCCAGATCGGGGATGGACGGGCTGGCGCCCTTGATCAGCGCGGGTTGTGGCATGTTCATGAACGCGTTCGATGTGGCCGCGAAAGTATCCCCGTGCCCGGCGTGAACGGGGCTCGCGTGTATAACTTTTCAAAAGTGGGTCTATACCTCGGGCCGCTTGCGAATGCCCGGCTGCACCGGTTCCGCCGCAGCCATGAACAACGCGTTGAAGCTGGTGAAGAGCACAACACCCCACTGACGCGTCAACAGGTTCTCCGTGGCCGAACATAGCATCAGCAGCACCAGGAAGCCCATGTGCGCCGCATCGCGCCGCTGCCATGCGCGGATCACCAAGGCCCCGAAGAACACCACATACAGCAGCACGCCCACCAGGCCGAACGACAACCACCAATGCAACAACTGGTTGTGGGTGCCGAAACTGCCGTCCTGCAGCCTGGATATGTTGAATTGCTGATAGCAGCCATCCAGCGCAGGCTGCACGTTGGCCTGACCTATGCCCACCAGCCAATGCTCCTCGATCAGCGCCAACGAACAATGCGCGATGGGAACGCGGATGTCCATCGAATTCATCGAGCGCTTCGGGGAACGCTCCTGGGCGAGTGAGAAGACCTCGGCCATGCGTTCCCGAAAACTGGGCGTGAGAGCGGCCAGAACGAGCAGGACGATAAGGATGATGGCTGCGCGACTGATGGCCTTGGGAGCAGGCATCCGCAGGAAGAACACCGCTGCCACCGCCCCTGCGAATGCGATCAAGGGCATGCGCGAGGCGATCAATAGTCCTGCCAGTACCAACAGTACGATGGCGATCAGCCGAAGGATCGGTCGCCTCGCCCGGTCCAACACCCGCTCCATTTGGAACACCGCAGCGGCCAGAAAGAAATATGAGGCGTAGGGCGGGTGAATGCCGGTGTACCAAGCGAACGTTGAACGATAGACCATGCTGAAATCATCGCCCACGAGCCGGGGTCCGATCCCGTAGACCACCATTTTACTGTTCCCATATGCCGCAAGCATCAGGGCGCTGATGGTGAACAGATCCATCATGGCCTCGCGAAAGCGGTCCGAGGATGGACCACCGAGCAGCAGGAAGCCCACCGGGAACACCAGGAAGGATGCGGCCCGCTCGATGAAATGCCATCCGGAGATCAGATCGGGAGCCCGCAAGGCGTCGGGGATCATGAGGAACAGGGGCAGGGCCAGGAAGAGGGTCCATCGCCATGCGTTGGTCTCCAACGGCGAGGGATCCAGGGCCGCACGCGTGCCAAGCACCAGCAACCAAAAAACCGTGACGTATACCATCGCCTGCATGCCGAGCATGGGCATGAACGCGAGGAGCAGGGTGCTCAACGGCACCAATGCCTCCACGTACCGGCGAAGTGTAGTATCACGCATCCCCTCGCAACATCTCTGCAACGATACGGCGAAGGCCCGTACGGAACCCCTCGACCGAGCAGTGTTCCATGCCCTCGCGCATGGCCCCGGGCGGCAATAGGCTGCTCGTCCTCTCGAATTGGCGAACAGCCTGGGCGATATGCTCTGGCCGGTCGCTCGTGAAGAACACCCCGCTCCTGCCCCCTTCCACCGTTTCCAGGTATCCTCCTTTTCCCAAGGCCACACATGGTGTTCCGCAGGCCTGAGCCTCCATGGGCACCAGCCCCAGGTCCTCATCCGCCGCACAGATCACTGCCCGGCTGCGTTGTAGTCGGCCCACCACCTCATCTGCCGGAACATGCCCCGTGAAGTGCACATTCTCCGGAGCCATGGACCTTAAGCGCATCCGTTCCGGCCCGTCCCCCACCACGGTCAGTTTCCGGTCCGGCAGGCTCCTGAAGGCTTCCACGATACGATCCACACGTTTGTACGGCACCAGCCGCGACACCACGACGTAACCTTCGCGCTGTCCTTCGTACAGAGCGAACCTGCTCATGTCCACAGGAGGAACCAGCACATCCGCCTCGCGCCCGTAGAACCGGTTCACGCGATCGGCCACGTTCCTGCTGTTCGCCACGAAGCGATCCACCCCAGCGTTGCTGGCCAGTATCCTTCCTCCGCAAGTAGTGCATCACCTTGCGAACGGACCAGGCCTTCAACCCACGCAACCGATGGTCCCGCAAGTAGCCTTCCTCATTCACCCAGGCATAGCGCATGGGCGTGTGGAGGTAGCACAGGTGCTGTTGGCCCGGACCCTTGCGCACGCACTTGGCCACGGCATAGCTGGCACTGATGATCAGGTCGTAGCCGCGCAGGTCCAGCCGTTCCATGGCCGCGGGGAACAACGGCAAATACATGCGGAAATGCTTGCGCGCGAAGGGCAGCAACTGGATGAATGACGTGCGCGCGTGCTTACCGCCGAGAATGAAGGCCCTGTCCTCATCGTTCAGGTAGTCGACCAGCGCGAACACGTCGGCCTTGTACATATCCTGCAGTTCGCGCGTCACCTTCTCGGCACCGCCGCTCACCACCAGCCAATCGTGCACCACCGCCACCCGCATCAGGTTTCCATCACGGGTTGAAGTGCGCTGCGGAGCGCGAGGCGCGTACGTTCAATTGTGAAGCGCGCGGCCACGGCCCTGCCCATCTCCGCGCGACGATGCCGTTCCGCTGGCGTGTCCAGTTCCTCCAGGGCCTGGCTGATATCAGCAGGTGCATCCATGTCCGTGTAACGCACCGCATCGCCGAACTGCTCCTCGAAGACCGGTAGTCGACGGGCGATCACCGGACAACCGAGGGCCATGGCCTCCAGCAGCGGCAGGCCGAAGCCTTCTTCATGCGAACAACTGGATCAAGGCCAGGGCCTGTCGATAGTACAAGGCCAAGCGGGCATCATCCACATCGTTCAACACCCGCACACCTACGGGGAAGTTCAGCTCCTGTGGGGCGAAGGCACGATGGCGCCGGCCGACGATCACCAGATCGAAGCGTGGAGCTTCCAATGAACCGTACCAGCCGAGCGCGTCATCGAGCCCCTTGCGCCGGTCCATGGATCCCACGATCAGGCAGAAGGGCCTTTCGTTCACACCGGCCTCCGGGCCGCGGAACACCGCCTCATCGAAGTACGGGGGCACCACCTGCAGGCGCGATGGCTCACCACCGAAATAGTGCAGCAGCTGGTCGCGAACGGTCCCGCTTACCGTGATCACAGCCTTCGCCTTAGCATACGAACGCGGCACGATCATCCGGTACCAGAGCGCCATGCGCTTGTTGAACCATTCGGGATGCCGCAGGAAGGCCAGGTCGTGCACAACGATCACATGCCGGGCGCAGCGCACTGGACCCGTATTCGACGGCGAGAGCAGCACATCGCCGGTCTTTACATGTCGCGGAAGCTGCAATTGCTCCCACGCATGTCCGGTGCCCCGGCCCACGGACACGACCTGCAATGAATGGACTCGATCGGGGCCGTCGTAGCGGCCTGGCACCAGCACCCGCGCATCCGGCCATTCCGCCGCGATCGCCTTCAACAGGCCATGACCATAGCGTTCCACCCCGGTAACAGGGCGCATCAGGAAACGACCGTTGATCAACAGGGCCATGGAGCGCAAGCGAAAGTAGGCGGCAAGGCCACCCGCCCTCTTCTAACTTGCGCTCCTGATGCGCTCCCTGGCCCAACAGTCCCCTGTCACCACCCACCTGGGCCGGATACATGCTCCCCTGCTCATCACCTTGGCGTGGAAGAACGTGCGGCTGCGTTACAAAAGCTCGGTGCTCGGCTTTGCCTGGAGCCTGTTGAATCCCCTGTTGTTCCTGGCGATCTTCCTGCTGGTGTTCCGCCATGCCTTTCCGCAGGTGCCCAACTATCCCGTCTTTGCGCTGAGCGGATTGGTGTTCTGGGCCTTCTTCTCCACCTCCACCGGCCATGTGCTGGGTGCCCTCGTGGAAAATGCCGGGGTGTTGAAGAGCATGGCCGTGCCACCACTGGCCTTTCCGCTTGCCCAGATCCTGGCAGGGCTCTTCAACCTGCTCCTCTCCTTCATCCCGTTCGCCTTCATCCTGGCCGCCTTCGGCTGGCGACCGCAGTTGGTGCATCTGCTCGTGCTGCCCATCACCGGCCTGCTGGCCGTGTTCGCCTTCGGACTCGGCCTGGCCTTATGCGCATTGAACGTGTACTTCCGCGACATCGGCCTGCTCTGGTCCGCGCTGTTGCCCGCCCTGTTCTATCTCACACCCATCGCCTATCCACCGGACCTGGTGCCTGAAAGCTTGCGGTGGGTGGCCGCCTTGAATCCCCTCTACCACTTCATCGGGTTGGTGCGTTCGGTGATCGTCGATGGGATGGCACCCGGACCGGCCGCATGGATCACCAGCCTGTGGATCGCCCTGTTCGCCTTGATGCATCGGCCTGCTCACCCACCGCCTGTTGCGGCGCGGATATATCGCCAACTACTGAGGGCATGGCCACCGCGATCCAGCTGCGCGATGTTCATGTGGACTATGTGGTGCTGCGCCATGGCATGCGCAGCATCAAGGAGTTCGTGCTTTCGTTCGGTGCGGCGCGCATGCTGGAGCGCCACCACATCCTGCGCGGGGTGGACCTGGACATCCATGCGGGCGAATGCTTCGGCATCGTTGGCCGCAATGGCAGCGGAAAAAGCACCTTGCTGCGCGTGCTGGCCGGCATCCTGGAACCTTCACGCGGCAACGTGCATGTACGCGGCCGCGTAGCCCCCATGCTCGCCCTTGGCGTGGGACTGGAGCAAGAGCTCACAGGACTGGAGAACGCCCGGCTCTGCGCCGCGCTCATGGGCTGCGACCGAACGGCCACACAATTCACCATTGACAACGTGCGCTCATTCAGCGGCCTTTCGGAGGAGGATCTGCAGATGCCCGTGAAACGTTACAGCTCCGGAATGACCGCACGGTTGGGCTTTTCCATCGCCACCGCCAACGATCCGGACATCCTGCTCATCGATGAGGTGCTCGCCGTGGGCGATGCCGGAATTCCAGCAGCGTTGCCATGCGCGGATCGGTGAGCTCAAGCGGAACGGCAGCACCGTGGTGCTGGTGAGCCACTCGCTGGGCGAAGTGCAACGCGTTTGCGATCGCGCCGCCTGTGTGGAGGACGGACGCATCGTGAGCGTGGGCCACCCGCACGAGGTGGGCATGCATTACCACCGACTTCTCGGCATCACACCGTTACCATGAACGCGGTATCGACGAACATACCGGGTGTTGAAGCGGTCCCCCACGATCGACAGACACCGCTCATCGCCCTCGTCGGCGTGGTGATCCCCTGCCACAACGATGGTGAATACCTGCTGGAAGCGATCGCCAGCCTGGGTGCGGATCGCGCAGGAGGCGAAGGTGTTGTGGTGGTGAACGACGGAAGCACCCATGAAGCCACGCTGGACGTCCTCGCCGGACTGCGCATGCGCGGTCTCCGCGTGATCGACCTTCCGCACAGTGGCCTGCCGGTGGCACGCAATGCCGGTTGGAAAGCCTGCGACCAACCCTACATCCTGTTCCTGGATGCCGATAACCGCGCGGAACCTGCCCTGTTGGAACGCGCTGCGGAGATCTTCGAACACGAGCCGGATGTCGCCGTCGTCTACAGCGACAAACTGGAGTTCGGACAGCGCCATAGCCGCGTTGATCAGCCGCCCACGACACTTGCCCAAATGCTGGTGGGCAACCGCATCGATGCGTGCGCCGTAGTGCGCCGCAGCGTGCTGGCCGGGGAGGCCGGTTATGATGAGCACATGGTGGACGGCTATGAGGATTGGGAGCTCTGGCTGCGCTTGATGTCGCGTGGCCTTCGCTTCGCCCACATACCCGAGCCACTATTCCACTACCGCGTCCGGCAGTCCTCGCTGGTCTCCCGGCTGTCCCAGCCCGAACTGCGCACCAGCGTGGTGGCCTACGTGGTCCGGAAACATGGCCAGCTGTTCATGGAACACGCGAACGCCGTGGTCAGCGAACTGCACGGCATCCAGGCGAACGATCATCTCTTGGTGCTGAACGCCGAGGCCACCGTGCAGGCCGCCAAGGCCAGCGCAGCTGAAGCGCTACAGAAAGCGCGCGATACGGGCGATGAACTGGTGGCGCTTCGCCGTGAACATGCCGAACTGGGGGCCCACAATGAAGAGCTGGCACGTTCCATCGAAACGCTTGCCAAGGAAAAGGGCGCGCTTTCCGTGGAGGCCCACCGGCTCGTGGGGGAAGTGGACAAGGCGCTTCGTGCGCTCGATGTTCACCGTGAGCACGGTCACGCGTTGCAGGCCCTCCTCCAACAGTACGAGGAACGCATCAAGGTCGTTCGAGTCCAGCCGGCTTTGGCGCATGCGCCGGGCCTATCACAAGATGCGCGCGTTGCTCCGCACCGGAAGTGACCGCTCACGCAAAGGCTCGAAATGGATCCGGCGCATCGCCTTCCTCGTCAGCAACAAGGGACGCGTCATCTTGCGGAAGTTCCTCGCCAAGATCTTCAAGGCCTTGTACCTGTGGACAGAGGTGCGGCCCGTACGCATCGTGGTCGGTGATGAACAACTGCAGGTGCTCCAGGCCCAACACAGCGACCCGTATTCACACTGGCTCGCGCAGCACGCCGCCCGCCCGGCCGACCTGGATAACTATCGCGACGATATCGGGCTATGGACCTATCGACCGAAGATCAGCGTGGTGATGCCGGTGTACGAATCCGCCAGTGGCACTGCTGGATGCGGCCATCAAGAGCGTGCTTGCACAGGCTTATGCCGATGTGGAACTCTGCATCGCCGATGATCGCTCACCATCCACCGACGTGCGAAAATGCCTCGATCGCTGGATGCGTCAGGACCCACGTGTCAAGGTCGTGTTCCGCACAGAGAACGGGCACATCAGCCGCGCATCCAACTCCGCCCTCGAACTGGCCACCGGCGAATTCTGCGCGCTGATGGACCATGACGACCTGCTGGCGCCCGATGCCATCTACCACGTGGTGAAACGGCTGAACCTGGACAGGAAGCTGGAGATCATCTATACCGACGAGGACAAGGTGGATGAGGAGGGTCGCCACAGCGATCCGCACTTCAAGCCCCAATGGTGCCCGGATCATCTGCTTAGCCGCAACTACCTCGGCCACCTGGTAGTGGTGCGCACCAACCTGCTTCGCGAGGTCGGTGGCTTCCGCGTGGGCTTCGAGGGAAGTCAGGACTACGACCTCATCCTGCGGTTGACCGAACGGAGCCAGCGCATCGCGCACATTCCCCGCGTGGCCTACCACTGGCGCATCCATGCCGGCAGCGCAGCCCAAAGCGAGGAGGTGAAGCCTTACGCATACGATGCAGCGAAACGCGCCCTCACCGAGGCCATGGTGCGCCGCGGTGAACCGGCGGACGTTTCCTTCCTCTACGGCTTCCGTGGTTATGGCATCCGGTTCACATCTCCGCTGAAGGGGCGCGTGAGCATCATCATCCCCACCAAGGACAAGGCCGAGGTGCTCACCACCTGCCTGCGTTCGCTCTTCGCCCTCACCGACCATCCCGACTTCGAGGTGATCGTGCTGAGCAACAACAGTTCCGAGCGCTCACTTTTCGCACTGATGGAAGAGATGCGGAAGTCGCACCCGGGGAACTTCCATTGGTACGAGGTGAACGAGCCGTTCAACTTCAGCCACCTGATGAATGTGGGGATCGCCAAGGCCAGCGGCCAACAGATCCTCTTCCTGAACAATGACACGGAGATCATCCACGCGGACTGGCTGCGGGCCATGCACGAATGGAGCCAACGCCCCAGCATCGGCGCCGTGGGCGCGAAACTGCTCTACCACAACGACACGATCCAGCACGGCGGGGTGGTCATCGGCCTAGGTGGCGTGGCAGGGCATGTGTTCACCGGTACCCACAAGGACGGCCCGGGGTACTTCAATTATGTGAACACCATCAATAATTACAGCGCGGTCACCGCGGCGTGCATGATGGTGGAGCGCTCGAAGCTGGAAGCGATCGGCGGATGGGAGGAGCTCTTCACCGTGGAATACAATGACGTGGACATCTGCCTGCGATTGCGGGAACATGGACTGAACAACGTGTACCTGCCACACGTGTCATTGTACCACTACGAAAGCCTCACCCGCGGACATCCGCACATGACCAAGGAGAGCTACGAGCGACATCTGCGCGAAGTGGGCCTGTTCAAGGAGCGCTGGGCCAAGTACATCACTGATGATCCGTGCTACAATCCTCACCTCACGCGCGGGGCGCACGACTTTCGGCTGGCCTGATATCAGCGCGTGGGCGGTACCGAATCCTTCGGCATGTTGATGACGAACATCTCCATGAACTCCTGCACTACGACGTCGGGTTTCACCTGGGTCACCACATCCGGCAGGTACAGCGGATACCAGACGTAGGTCGCGCTGGAGAAGTGTTCATTGAGCAACGGCTTCAGGTAAAGTCCGAAGGAGTCGTGGAACATGAGCAGGCGCGGCAGCGTGGTGTCCGGGTTGGCATAATGCATCGCCCGGTCCAGGAAATGGCTGGAACCCTGCAGTTCGGGAAAATCGCTGAAGGCCGCGCGGCGCGGGTGCACGGGCTTTACCATCGGCTCGATGCGCGGAAGCACGTCGTTCAACCCGAGCATGTTCGCCATGTCGGCCGAGGTGTTCGTGTCGTTGGTGAACTGCAGGTCCCCGATCGGCCAGGCCGCCGGTACGCGGGGATCGTCCTGCCGGATCCGATCGATCAAGGCCTTGTATCCAAAGTAGGAACCATACGGATTCCAATGGATGTCGGAGGAGAAGTAGACATCCCGGTGTTGCTTCGCCTCCAGCAATTGCGCGGTGGGGTCGATGATGGGCACGGTGGAATACCGGTCGAAATACGCCTTCACCTCGCCCAGCCATGTAGTATCGGACAACCGATGAAAGCGTGTGGGCAGATGCTCCGGATACACGGTGGCCCCCATCGGCGGGATTCAGGATGTAATACCGGATCCCCCGCGCTGCCAGCCACTGTTGGCGCTGCTCGCACAACTTTCGCACGCGTTCCATCTCCTCCGCACTGAACGCCGGCAACCCGCGATAATACCCGTCCAGCAGCGTATGGTACTGGTACAGCCAGCGATTCCTGCCCACCATCACTTTATCGGGCAACGGGGAAGTACGCAACACGGCGATATGCACCAAGGAGTTCCAGCGGAACAGTTCGCCACGGAAACCGAAATGATCGCGGTACCAGGTGTCATACTGCGCCGCATAGCCGCCCAGTCCTCGAAGGTCAAGCTCCGGCAGCTTGGCCAATGTGCGTTTCTCGCTGAAGTTCTGTGGCGGCTCCAGCACAGGGTTGAATGTGACGGTCAACGGAACGGTCAACAACATCAGGAAGGACACCGCGAACATGGCATTACGGGTGCTCGCGTGCTGTACAAAAGCCTGGAACCTTGCGGAGCGCCAAAGGCCCGCGTGCACCAGGCTCACTGCCAGCAATGCCGATAGCAAGGCCCAGGTGAGCGGGAGCGTGCGGTAGCGCAGACCCTCGGTGAGCGCACTGGTGTCAAGGCCCAGGTACAGGAAGGGATCATCACCATTGATCGGCATCAGCATGTCCGCAGCACGTAGTTGCACAGGTCCCACCTGATGACGCTGCCCGATGGCCATGTGCATCGCCTTCAGCTCCACCGGCACGCGACCTTCGTTCAGCACAAGCTCTGCCTGTTGAATGATCAAGCTGTCCTGCAACGAACCGGGATCGAACCTCAGGAACTTCGGCAGGCTATCAGGCGGCAGCTTGAACGTGACCCACTGAGGACCTTCGCTCCGCAGCGTATGGGTGAACACGGACCGTTGCTGGTCGAACTCGCCCTGCCGGTCGCTGTAGAACAATTGGAACACATCGGGCTCCCCTGCGATCAGCTGCATGCGCAACTGAAGTCCGCTGGGTTGCTCGCGAATACGTTGCACCACGCCCATCACGGCGAGCAACACGAACACATCGATGCACAACAGCACCACCAACGCCCGTGAGGGTCGCGGTGCGGAGACGCCGGGTAGTGACAGCCTCCGCCAGATGCGGTGAAGAAGGAGCACGAGCCCGTAGCTGATGACCAACGAAACGAGGGCCAGGACGAAGGCGCGGATCAACGGAGGTCGCCCGCTCAGCACTTCTGCGCTCAGCAGCAGCATGTCCTTCCCTGTGCCGATCCAAGGGTCCTGGCCGGTGCATGCCAGCTCCACCCGGCCATCCTGCATAGCCCGCAGTTCTGCGCGGTTCGCGGTCGCGAACAGGTCGATGAGCCCCTGCCCTTCCCAGGTCCACCGATCGTAGGGCCCCACCAGTTCCACGCGGCTGATGCGCAACAGCGCAGACCGATCACCGGGATCGAACCTGAACGCTTGGAAGTGGCGTGTGCCGGCCGGCAGGTTGAACGTAAGCAGTTGCTCATCCGCCGAGCCATGTACAGGCAGGTCGAGCACGCGGTCCGGCGAATATCCTTGACCATCGTCGAGGAAGATCTGGTAGGTATCGGCGGAAGACACCACAGCCGTAATGACAATGCGCGGTACGCCGTTGCCCACCGGATCGCGCTGCCAGCGCCACACCAGCCCAGCGACCAGCAGGCCGATGAGCACGGCCACCAAGTGTAGGGTTGAGATCGGGCGACTCTTCATCAGAAACGGAAATAGATGAACGGATCGAATGTGCGCGTGGCCACCGCCATGGCACAGAACACGAAGAGCAGCAACAGACCGAGGTCCTGCGAAACGCCGGCCAGGCGCATGGCCTTGGCCTGTGGTTCCATTCCTCGATACCAGCGGACCAGCGCGTCGTATCCACCCAAGCCACCGAAGAGACCGATGGCCAGCGCCAGGGCCACATCGTTGGTCAGGTAATAGGCGGGGTACACCAGCGCTGCATTCCCATGTCCCATGGTGAACATGGCATCCAGATAGGCCCCTGCCGCAGCCAGATCGGGTGCACGGAAGAACACCCAGGCCAGCAGTACCACGAATAAGGTATACGCTCGACCCAGAACGCCAGGAAGTCGATCAAGCACACGCCCCCAACCCGCGCGTTCGGCCAGCATGAAGGTCCCATGGATCATGCCCCACACCACGAAGTTCCAGCTGGCACCATGCCACAGGCCGGTGAGGAAGAACACGATCAACAGGTTCGCATAGGTGCGCGCCGGCCCGCGCCTGTTGCCACCCAGGGGGATGTACAGGTAATCGCGGAAGAAGTTGGTGAGACTGATGTGCCAGCGCTTCCAGAACTCGCGCAGGCTGGCCGCCACGTAAGGCCTGTTGAAGTTCTCCAGGAAATGGAATCCGAACATGCGACCCAGCCCGATGGCCATGTCGCTGTATCCGCTGAAATCGAAATAGATCTGCACGGCGTAGGCCACCGCGCCGAGCCAGGCAACGGCCGGTGTGAGATCCGCCGAAGGCAAGGCGAAGACCGGATCGGCAATGCGCGCGCACAGGTCGGCGATGAGGATCTTCTTGGCCAGCCCCACGATGAACCGGCGCACACCCCACGCGAATCCTTCCATGTTGATCACGCGCGACACGAACTGGTCGGCCACATCGTGATAGCGGATGATCGGACCAGCGACCAATTGAGGGAACAGTGCGATGTACAAAGCGGTGATCCCCGGGACGCGCTGCGCTGGAGCGGTCCTTCGGTACACGTCCACCACATAGCTCAGGCTGTGGAAGATGAAGAAGGACACCCCGATGGGCAGATGTACCGGATCGATGTGGGGGGCAGGCTTTCCCAGCCACGTGAAGACGGGCGTGATAGACTGCACGATGAACATGGCGTACTTGAACCAGATCAACGTACCCAGATCCACCGTCACCGCCAGCGCCAGCACCGCCTTGCGTGATCCCGTGCGATCAAGCAGGATGCCGCAGACGTGATTGAACAGGGCCGTGCCCAGCATCAGCAGCACGAACGCTCCTTCGCCCCACGCATAGAAGAGCAGGCTGGCGATGAGCAGCACGGTGTTCTGCGCACCCCGGTCGCGCACAAGGGCCACCAACAGCAGCACAATGGGCAGGAACAGGAACAGGAATACCGGGGAGCTGAAGACCATCGGGGCCGCCTTGGGCGAGCGCAAAATAGCCGGTCATGAACGGGTACGCGTGGAAAGTTCCATGTTAAGCCTGTGTTAACTCATTGCGCAACTTGCGTTACCTTGCAACGTAGAAAGCGCAACGAAGCACCATGCGTACCCCTCTTCTCCTCGTTCTCCTGATCCTGGGAACCTCCCTGTTCGCGCAGGAAAAACCGCTGCAGGAGAGCTTCCCCAATGGTCGACTGAAATGCACCCGGTTCACCGTGGAGGGTGTCGACCGCTTCATGACCTATTACGAGAGCGGTCGCGTGAAGGAGACCGGCACGTTCCGCCATGGTCGCCGCGACGGTGTGTGGGAGCAATACGCTGAGAATGGTGCCCTGCTCGCCCGGGCCTTCTTCAAGGATGGCCGCCGCAACGGTATCTGGGAATTCAGGGATGCACAGAATGAACTGAAGGGTAGGCTCACGTATAGCGAAGGTGACCTGGCCCAGGGCGAGCAGTTCGACCCGGCCCAAGGCTTGGTGGCCAGCCGCAGTTACTGATCTTTATGCCGATGCCGTGATGAGGCAGTTCAGTCCTTCCGGAACAGCGCGTCCTCTTCCTCGAACGCCTTGAATTCGATCGCGTGGCCGTCCGGGTCCTCGATGAACAGGCTGTGCTGTTCGCCCACTTCACCCTTCATCACCACATGCGGCTCGATGAAGAAGGTGAAGCCCACCTTCTTGAACTTGTCCCGCAACTTCTTCCAATCCGCGAGCTTCAGCACGATGCCCCAATGCTCGCTGGGCACATTGCTCTTCGGATTGTAAACGCGCTTCACGCGTTCCAAGCGAGGCACCTCCTGGATCGTAAGCTGATGACCGAAGAAGTCATAGTCCACCCAGTGTGTTGAACTGCGCCCTTCCGGACAGCCCAACAGGCCTCCATAGAAGGCCTTGACGCGTTTGAGGTCGGTGGTGGCGAAGGCGATATGGAATTTCCCTTGCAGCATGGCCTGAATATAATCGGCCTACCTATACGAAGAACCGCTCGACACGTCGGAAGCCTCATATCGGCGTTCGATCACTCCCCCACCGAAGCGCCGATCACGGCGGTCCGGACCCATTTTCGCCGCGTTCATTAACAAGGATCAACGGACCCACGAAGTGATCCATATTCGCGATGAGCCCCCCCGTTCCAATCGACCAATTGACATGAACCCACGCAATGAACGTTACGTTGTTGACCGCTTGACATTTTTAGGGATATGTACTATGAGCACGCGGCTACATTCGCCGCACCTGCATGGCCAGCCTTGCACATATCACCTCCCTCGCATTGGGCATCGCGCTGAGCGCAATGGCGCTCGGGCAAAGCGATAGCATCCCATCCGCCGGCGGTCCGGAGGGGCGCACGCCCTACGAAGGGTATGACCTTATGTTGCCGGAGGAGGATCACGAGGCGGAAGTGATGACCTCGGAGGATTCCGCCCGGTACATACCGAGCCATCTTCTGTACGGCGACTTCGACACGGATGTGATCTTCGACCGTAAGTCGACCCTGGTGACGGACACCAGCACGCTGTACCTGAGCCACGCCGCGTGCGACAATGCCATGCCGATCTGCGGAAAGATCACATCACCGTTCGGGCATCGCCATAAGCGCATGCATTATGGCGTTGACCTCAAATTGCAGCAGGGCGATCCCGTGCAGGCGGCGTTCGATGGCATGGTGCGCATCTCCCGCTATCATCCGCAGTTCGGCAACGTGGTGGTGGTGCGGCATGCCAATGGCCTGGAGACTCTATACGGACATCTCAGCGCGCGCAATGTGGAAGCGGGTGATGCGGTGGAGGCCGGGCAGGTCATCGGTCTGGGTGGTAACACCGGTCGCAGCACAGGCTCGCATCTGCATTTCGAAACACGCTACCTGGGTCACCCCATTGATCCGCAGTTGCTCTTTGACCTTTCCGAAGGCACCTTGCGAAGCACCACGTTGCACGTGCACCCCGGCTTGTTCGCTGTGCCCAGGAAGGCCACTACTGCCGCCCGTACCCACCGTTGGCACGTGGTGCGCCGAGGCGATACGCTCTCTGCCATTGCCCGTCGTTACCGCACCTCGGTCCCCGCCTTGTGCAAGGCCAACCGCATCGGGCGTTCGAGCAAATTGCGTCCAGGCCAGCGGCTGAAGATCTGACGGAGCGACCTACGCACTTCTTCCCAACGGCATATCCCGCTGGAGGCTCCGGTTCAACGACTCCACAGTATCCTGGTTGTATACGGGAGATAGCAGGAACGCTCGACCATCCGCGGTACGGATCAGGACCAGATCGTTCTTGGCATCGGGACGCTGATCCACCAGGTACCTGCCAATGCCGAAGGTGAGGCTGTTCAGGCCGATGTCCACGGTGCAGTAACGTACATAGCGCTCACGTATCGCTTTCTGGGTTTCGGCGCCCGCTCCTCTGGCCTTGGCGTTCTCAACGAGCTGTCGCAACAGATCCCGCGCGGCCACGCGATCCAACAAACTGGCGTCTCGCATGATCTCGAATGGAATGCGCTCCTGCACCCCGTTCCGCTTGAGCACCAACTGCCCGTTCTCGATACCGTACGAAACGTTGCCGGCCCTGTCGTTCCAATAGCTGACGATGAAGCCTGCTGCTGAAATGCCGAGCGCGGTCACCAGGATCCACAGATGACCCGTCATGCCCGTGAGGGCCACGGCGGCAAGCATCAGCAGCATGGCTGAAAAGGCCCACACCTTGCTGTTGGTCCACTGCTTTTTGATCTTGAACCGTTTGGCCGGCATGCTTTCCCGCGTTGCGTGCTAAAGGTAAACATGGCTTCAGGATCCCCCGTCTTTCGCGAGCTGATCGCCCAACCGATGATGAGGCGGTACATACGCTGTCCTCGGGCCCATGAAGCAGCGTACCGCACGAGGTATTCACATCAGCAAGAAAGGAGCGGGCAGGGACCAAAAACAAAGAAGCGGCTTTCGCCGCTCCCTTGTCAGTACCGAAGGCGGGACTCGAACCCGCACAACCTTACGGTCACACGCCCCTGAAACGTGCGCGTCTACCAATTCCGCCACTTCGGTAGGTGGTCTCGCTGGTGAAGCGGGGCGCAAATATAGACGCGGAAGCGTTCCGTCGCATATCGCCGCCGAAATGTCGACCGCATCATACCTTGCAGGAACTCGCTCCATGAACGGATTCCACATCATGCACGACGGACGTCCGGTGCAGCTCTTGCAGCATGTGCAGGAGATGCTGGCCGCGCGTCCCGATGTGGAGGTGCTCCGTGGGCAGCGACAGCCAGAACCGGTAGCGGCCATACCATCTACACCACCACCGTGGTGCTGCGCTACCACCGCAACGGGGCCCATGTGGTCTACCGCCGCGAGAAAGCAGGCCCGTATCCGCGACCTGTGGACCCGTCTCTGGGGTGAAGTGGAACGCAGCTTGGATGTGGCCCGCGCCCTGCGGGACGAGGGCGGAGTGCGCGTGAGCCGCATCGACATGGACCTGAACAGCGACCCCCGATTCGGCTCGCACAGGCTGCACACCACAGCCGTGGGCTACGTGCGCGCCCAGGGTTACGATGCCCATACGAAACCGGACCTGCTGATGGCCACCTGGGCGGCGAACGTGCTGTGCCAGTAGAACCGTCCGGACGCACGAAGCCCCCACCGGTCTGGGACCTAGGCAGGGGCGACGTGACTCTTCAGATTGACCTTTGAACTACTTGGACAAGCCATTGTAACGGGACCTTGTCAGGAAGGGTTTCATCTCCCTGGAATTTTCTTTTGAAGACCCTCCGGGGCCTTTAGGGCCTAGGGCAAAAAAGAAGGGCGACCTCGCGGCCGCCCCTCCAGTTCAATGAGGATCGCTTCAGTTCTCCGCTGGCAGGAACGCGTACTTCTGCTCCGTACTCCAGCATCTGTCCGATAAAGTCCATCGGATACTCCACCTTGATGTCAGTGATGGCACCGCTCGGCATCGGTAATGGGCACCAGGCGTGGCTGGATGAAACCGGCATACGGCGCGGTCTTCAACTTCTCCGAACGGGCCAGTACTTCCGTGTGGATGGCCTGATCCACCTTCACACCGTAGTTCTCCACCAGGTCGTTGCCGGCCTGGTAATCGCCCTGGCTCTTGATGCGCTGCACTTCGCGCAACAGCTCGCCGAACAACGCGCGCAGCTTGTCATAGTCACGGATGTCGTAATAGGTCTTCCCGCTCGCGCTGCAACTTCACGATCACGCTGTCCTTTGCCCCTTTCTCGAAACACCAGGCACTTACCCACATGCGGTTGCGCATGTGCGCCTCCTGCACATCGTTGCCCGGCTTGATGCGGCGCAGTTGCACCATGAGGCCGTTGCGGATGTAGCCGTCGTATTCGGCCTTGCCCACTTCCAGTGAAGGCATCACGCCCCACTCGACCAGCTTCGGGTCCATGATGTAGTACAAGGCGACGAGGTCAGCGCGGCCTTCTTCCAGGGTGCTGGCGTAGTTCTTCAGGGTCTCATCCGTCATCCCCACACCCGGCTCGATCTGGCCGCTGGCATGGCCGATCACTTCGTGGAGGGCGGTGTGCAAGTTGCCGGCCAGCGCGCCGTGTTGCACCGCAAGCCTCACTTCATCACTGTCGTTGCAGAACTCCTGCAGCGCGCCCTTGCCACCGCTCTTGTCGTAGGCATTTGAGATGTTGCCGAGGCTCACGCTCTTGCTGCCGTATTTCGCACGGATCCAGATCGGCGTTCGGCAGGTTGACACCCACGGGTGTGCTGGGCGCAGCATCCCCTGCTTCACCGGCCACGTTGACGAATCCATACGTGATGCCGGTCACGTTCCTCTTCTTGTGCTGGGGCATCAAGGGGCGAATTGTCCTCGAACTACTGCGCGTTGTTCTGGATCACGCTCATGTGCTTGGTGGCCTCGGGGTCGATCATCTCCACGCAGCTCTCATAGCTGCCGCGCTTGCCCAGGGGATCGTTGTACACCTCCACGAAGCCCTGGATCAGATCGATCGTGTTGTTCTTCAGGGCCACCCAGGCGATGTTGAACTCATCCCACTTGCGCAGGTCGCCCGTGGTGTAGTACTCGATCAGCTTCTGGATCACGTTCGGCCTGCTCGGGGCTTTCGGCCACGCCCTTCGCCAGTTCCAGCCATTTCACCATCTCCTTCAGCGCAGCACCGTACATGCCGTCCACCTTGTACACCTGCTCGGTGAGCTTGCCGTCCTTGCCACGTACCACCTTGCTGTTGAGGCCGTAGCTCGGGGGTGTGGTGTCACCCTCCACGCTCATCTTCCCATAGAACTCCTCCACTTCCTTCTGGTTCACGTCATCGCCGTAGAAGTTCACCGCCGAGCTCAGCACCAGGTCCTTGCTCGGGTCGAGGCTCACCTTCTTGGCGTCGATCGCCGGATCGAACATCACATCCACCACCACCTTGTCCAACGTGGCACCACTGGTGGCCAGAAGCCCTTCGAAATACGCACGCGGGAACTCCGGCGTGAACTTGTCCATGCCATAATGATGGTGGATCCCGTTGCTGAAGAACACCTCTTTGGTATACGTGAGGAAATGGTCCCAATCCGCTCCGGTCCGCTGCACCTTGTCGCTGCTGAGAATGGTCTCCAGTGCTTTGCGGATCTTCAGGTTGTGCTTGTAGTTCTGGTCCCACATCATATCGCGCCCGCTGAGCCCGGCCATCACCAGGTAGTAGGCGAGCTTCTTCTGCTGCAGGCTGAGACGCTCCCAACCCGGTATCTGGTAGCGCAGTATGCGCACATCGGCGAACTGCTCGGTCTGCCAGGTGAAGGTGTCCGTGGCCAGGCTGTCGGTCTGGGACCGGCTGGAGGCCGTTCCTGAACCACCGCCACAGGCGAGGAACAACGGCACGGCCGCGAGAAGGAGAAGGGACTTTTTCATGATGTGTTGGTGGAAGGTCGGCGAAGATAGACCCGCGCCCGGCGCGGAAGAACGTGATCGGGATGGGCGCCTCATGCCCCCGGGCGTACCCTGCGCGCCTGGATCATCATGTTGGCACGGGCGTCCTCCACCAACTTCTTCAGTCGGTGGTAGGCGGCGAGCTGCTTGTTGTAACGCTTCAGGTCGGCGATGCTCAGTTCCTCCACGTGCAGCAGGTCCATCTTGTCGGCCAGGTCGTGCAGCTTCACGCGCATGGCCAGTCCGTCCTCCATCACGCGTTCGATGTACCCGTCGTAGTCCTCGTCCTTGCGGCGCGTGATGCAGTCCAGGGCCTTCAGCACGCGGGGCTGGAAGTCCTTTTTCTGAAGGTCGGCCATGGTGAGCGTGGACCGCTCCAGCACATCATGCAAGGCGCCGAGCACCTGTTCCTCCAGATCATGCCCGCGCATCATCACGCGCATCACATGCAGAATGTAGGGTTTGCCGAACCGGTCCACCTGGCCTTTGTGCACTTTGGCCGCCAGGCGAATGGCGCTTTCCAATAGGTTCTCCATCGTCAGGCCCTCACTTCAATTCAATGCGCAGATCGAGCGCGGTGGGATCTTCTGGAGATCACCGACCAATCGGTGCTCAACTTGATCTCCTTGGCGCCTTTGGGCTCCCGCGTCATCCCGTCCACCGCCTGCACCGCGCCGATGTCCTTGGCGAACTTGAAACTGTACTTGTAGTGCATCATCTCCAGCATGGCGGTCACGTCCGTGCTGTCACCTGTTTCCCCGCCCATGTCACCACCGAGCTCCTGCGCGTGCCGGTTGTTGGTGCGCACGAGGGTGCTGCCTTCCCACCGGAAGAACTCCTGTGCAGCATTGGTGCTGTCCGGCATCAACTGATTCAGCGCGCTGTTCAGCGAAGCGATATCCTTGAACTTGAAGCTCAGGCGCTGCACGAAGCCGTCCTTTTCCTTCTTCAGCTTCACCTTGCTGATGCCCGGAAGTGATCTGAGCTTCACCAGGTTGTCCTTCAGGTCCATGGCCCCCGCACCATCATCCTTGCCCTTGCTGCCACCGGGCAGGCCTTTCATCAATTCGGCCATTTCGCTGATATCCAACACATATTCCATGGTGCCCGAACCGTCCTTCTTGAAGGTGTAGTTCTCCTCGATGGTGAGGCAGCCGGAAAGGAGCAATAACCCGCCAAGGAAGGCCCAGCTCCGGATCGATCGAATGAGGGAAATGGCGCGCATGGCGATGAGCATGGCCGCAAAGTAACCATCGCGCACGATGCCGGGCACTGCACCCACCCCAATGATCGGCGGGCACAGCCGGAACACACCCCTATCGGGGAACAAGGCTCACAGCGCCAGCCGCCCCTGCTGCTCCATGGTCATCCGCAGCTGCCCCACCTCCTTCCGCAGGTCCAGCACACTCCGTGTCAGTTCATCGCGCGTGAGGTTCGGTTCGGGCAGTTCCTGGCTGATGAAGTGCACGAACTTCCAAACCTCCAGCACGTTGCCCACCTCCACTTCGTAGGGCGGGTAGATGGGATTGGTGCTGCACAGGAGCAGGGTGCCCTTCTCCTTGAGCTTGTTGTACACCACCTTGAACACGATGCCATCCTCCTTGGTGACGATGATGTAGGGCTGTGCATCGCGCACGGTGTGCCAGTTCTGCACGTACTCGCCGGTGACCCAGGAACCCTCGCCCACCGGAGGCATGCTGTCGCCACTGATCTGGAAGGTGCGGTACTTGCGGTCGCGACCCAGGAACGGCATCTGGAAGGTGGGCAGCACCCCGATGTACTCCGGATCGGCATAGCCGAGCGCATAACCGGCGCGGGCCTTCTCCGGAACCAGTTCGATGTTCTCGCGGTCGTTGCGGTCCACCGTGGTGGTCAGCACACGCAGCCGCTTGCCGCTCATGTCCACATCGCCCCCGCGCTCCAGGATCCCGAGCTGACTTTCGCTGAGGGCCGTGAGGTCGTGCTTCACCAGCTTGTCCACGCTGATCTTGAAGTACTCGCTGATGCGGATCAGCAGGTCGAGGTTGGGCTCGGCGCTGCCGTTCTCATAGCCGCTCCAGCTGCTGACGTTTCACGTCGAGCGCGATGGCGGTTTCTTCCTGGCTGCGGCCGCGGCGCGCGCGCAGCAGTTTGATGTTCGCTCCGAAGGTGGTATTGCCTGCCATGGTCGTGTGTGTTTTGTAGGTGCGGGAGAACGAGTGCGAGGGTGCGAGGGTGCGTTAGAGTTGATCTCCTTCCTGTATCCGATCCGCTGCCGGTCCGATCGCGGTCCTTCTTCCGGTGTAAGGAGCTGCCGGATGTTATCGAACAAGGTGCCGATGTCCTCGTCGTGCAGCGAGATGCGCTGTTCCATCTGCTCCAGCTTGTGCAGGATGTCCTTGTGCGCCATGAGCAACTCGCGCATCCGCGTGAAGATCCGGATGATGCGGATGTTCACCTGGATCGCCCGCTCGCTGTTGAGCACGCTGCTGAGCATGGCAATGCCTTGTTCGGTGAAGGCGAAAGGCAGAACCCTGGAACCTCCTCGTTCTGAATCGATTAACGTGTTTGAGGTGCCAATTTGGTACCTCAAACCTGCCAACTCCCTGGCCGTCAGTACGAACATGAAATCCGGCGGAAAGCGTTCGATGTTCCGCTGCACCTGCCGTTTGAGGTGCTTGGTCTCCACCCCGTAGAGTTCGGCCAGATCCGTATCGAGCATCACGCGGTGCCCCTTCACAGCATGGATCTTCCCGCTCGATCTCCTGCTCGAGTGAGATCGCTTCCATCACATCCGCTCCACCTGTGGTGTTCATGGCCTTCGTGCGTTCCATCACAGTTCGTCCTTTTTATAGCCGATGCGCAAGCGCGGAATCTCCGGCTCTTCTTTCGGCGCAAGCAATTGCCGGATGTGGTCGAACAGCACCCCGATGCCCTCATCGTGGGCGGCCACTTTTTCCTCGATACGCTCCAGCTTGTGCAGTATGTCCTGATGCGTGAAGACCATCTCCCGCATCCGAACGAAAAGTTCGATGATGCGGATGCTCATCTGAATGGCACGCTCACTACGCAGCACATTGGCGAGCATTAGTACACCATGCTCGGTGAATGCGTAAGGCACTGAGCCTCCGGTATACTGTGTGGGATGGTATCGCAAATTGCGATACCACTCCACGTAACTCCTTGTTTGTCAGTTGGAACATGAAGGTCTTGGGGAAGCGTTCGAGATTCCTCTTCACCTGTTCACGCATGCGGAACGGTGCTACACCATATAGCTCCGCCAGATCCCGGTCCAGCATCACCTTCTGGTCGCGGATGACCAGGATCTTACCGAGGATCTCTTGATCCGCCAGCATCAAGGCCCGTGTTCCTGTTTCCTTGCCGGTGCTCATCCTATTCACTTATTGACTATTTTACTGGCAGATAAATGACGGTTTCCGCGTCAAAGGTAATTGCACTTCCGGATTTTCCAAATCCCCGATGTTCCTCAACTGCCATAGCTGGTTCAGTTTCCAGTACGGACTGATGGGTCCCGAAGAGCTGCTGCGCCAGGCCCAGGCCAGCGGCGTGCGCACCATCGCCCTCACCGACATCCACAACACGGGCGGTGTGCTGGACTTCGTGCGGCTGGCCCCGCGCTTCGACGTGCGGCCGGTGGTGGGCATCGAATTCCGCCAGGGCGCGCGGCTCCTCTATATCGGTGTGGCGAAGAACAACGCCGGCTTCCAACAGCTGAACGAATTGCTCAGTCCGCATCTGCTCGATGGCGAAGCGATCCCCGAACACGCGCCCGCAATGCCCGATGTGTTCTTCATCCTCCCCTTCAACACAGCGCCGCGCATTCTTCACCCCAACGAACGCATCGGCATCAAACCAAGCGATCTCACACGACTTGCCCTTCAGCCCTTGGGCGAAACGGCCCAACGACCTGGTGGCCCTGCTGCCCGTGACCTTCCGCCACAAGCGCGACCACAACACGCACCGGCTGCTGCGCACCATGGCGAAGAACACCGTGGTGAGCATGCTGCCTGCGGAAGAGCTCGCATCACCGGACGATCGGTTCCGCAGCGATGAGGATGTGCGGAAGCTCTACCGCGACCATCCGTACCTGATCCGCAACGCCGAACAACTGCTGGAGGCAATGCTCCATCGACTTCGAGTTCGGCACCGACAAAACGCGCAAGGTCTTCGGCACCAGCGAAGCGCTGGACCGCGAACGCCTGCGCGCCGATGCCTACGCGGGCATGCTGCGGCGCTACCCCACGCCCTCGCCCACCGTGCTCGCGCGCATCGAGAAGGAACTCGCCGTGGTGGAGCGCATGGGCTTCGTCAGCTACTTCCTGATCAACCAGGACCTTGTGCAGTTCGCGCGCAGCAAGGGCTTTTTCCATGTGGGCCGGGGCAGTGGCGCCAACAGCCTCGTGGCCTACTGCCTCGGCATCACCGATGTGGACCCCATCGAACTGGACCTCTACTTCGAACGCTTCATCAGCACCGCGCGCAAGAAACCGCCCGACTTCGACATCGACTTCAGCTGGAAGGACCGCGACGAGGTGATCGCCTACCTCTTCCGGAAATACGGCGAACGGCACGTGGCACAGCTGGCCACCTACACCACCTTCCAATGGCGCGGCGCGGTGCGCGAGCTGGGCAAGGCGATGGGACTGCCGCCCGCGGAGATCGATGCGCTGAGCGAGGGCGACACCGGTTACTACGGTCGCGGGCGCATGAGCAGCGGCGTGCGCACGGGCGACATCGACCAGGTGGCGCAGGCCGTGGTGCGGTACGCGCAACACCTGCTGAACATGCCGCATCACTTCGGCATCCACGTGGGCGGCATGCTCGTGAGCGAACTGCCCATGACGTACTACACTTCACTGCACCGGCCACCGAAGGGCTTCCCCGTTACGCAGTTCAGCATGCTCGAGGCGGAGGACATCGGCCTGCACAAGTTCGACATCCTGAGCCAGCGCGGGCTGGGGCATATACGCGATGCGGTGGAGCTGGTGAATGCTGGATCAGAAGATCGACGATCAGACGATTAGAAAATGGGAATGCGGGACGATCAGCTGATGGGAATGCGGCCGCGAGCCATGAGCTGCGAGCTGCGAGCTTGGCCGAGCATAAGCACGTGGCTCGCGGCTCGCAGCTCATGGCCGTGCGCGAGGAACGTGCGGCAGGCATCGACATCCACAACATCCCCGCGTTCAAGCAGGATCCCGCGATCAAGGAGCTGCTGCGTACGGGCAACACCATCGGCTGCTTCTATGTGGAGAGCCCGGCGATGCGCATGCTGCTGAAGAAGCTGCAGGTGGAGGACTACCCCACGTTGGTGGCGGCCAGCAGCATCATACGGCCCGGCGTGGCCGAGAGCGGCATGATGCGCGAGTACATCCTGCGCCACAACGATCCCGAACGGCGCAAGCTCGCCCCGCGGTCGCTGTACAACATCATGCCCGACACCTATGGCGTGATGGTGTACCAGGAGGATGTGATCAAGGTGGCGCACCACTATGCAGGACTTACGCTCGATGAGGCCGACACGCTGCGGCGCGGCATGACCAGTCGCTTCCGCGAGCGGCCGGAGTTCGCGGCGGTGCGCGAGAAGTACTTCAACGGATGCCGCGCGAAGGGACACCCCGATGCCGAGGCGCAGGAGGTGTGGCGACAGATCGAGAGCTTCGCCAGCTTCAGCTTCGCGAAGGGCCACAGCGCCAGCTACGCCGTGGAGAGCTACCAGAGCCTCTACCTGAAGGCGCATCACCCGCTGGAGTTCATGGTGGGCGTGGCCAACAACTTCGGCGGCTTCTACAACACCGAGTTCTACCTGCACGAAGCAAAGCGCGCGGGAGCAACGATCGAGGCGCCGTGTTTGAATGCGAGTGAGGAGCTGTGCTTGTTATCCCGATCAGAAGATCAGATGATCAGAAGATCAGAAGATGGCGGATCAGCCGATGAAGTCATGAGCCATGAGCCACGGGCCACGAGCTTGACCGGGAGCAAGCGCGTGGCCCTTGGCTCGAAGCTCGAAGCTCTTTCATCCACCAACAAGCCGTGCATCTACTTGGGCCTCGCCAACATCAAAAGCCTGAACAATGAAACGGTGCAACTGATCCTACATGAACGCCGCCGCCACGGACCCTTCGCCGATCTGCCCGACCTGCTGCGCCGCGTCCCGCTGCATGTGGAGCAGGCGCGCATTCTCATCCGCGTGGGTGCGTTGCGCTTCACCGGCAAGGGCAAGCCGCAACTGCTGTGGGACCTCACGCTGCTGCACCGCCCCTCCAGCGCGGATCCCAACGGCGACCTCTTCATCACCAAGGTGGAGGAACCGAAGCTGCCCGACCTGCAGCACTACCCGCTGGCCGATGCCTATGACGAGCTCGACCTGCTGGGCTTCCCGCTGTGCGATCCGTTCTCTCTGGTGAATACAGCCACGAGCTTCGAGCCACGAGCTTCGAGCCCGGAGCTGCGAGCTTCGAGCTCGGTGAGCCTAAGCTCGTGGCTCGAAGCGTCGCAGCTCAAGGCGATCCTCGCGCGGGAGATGCACTCGTGCGTAGGCAAAAGAGTGGAGATGCTCGGTTACATGATCCACGTGAAGACCACCACCACGAACAGCGGATCCTACATGAGCTTCGGTTCCTTCATCGATACCGCCGGCGACTTCTGGGACAGCACCCAGTTCCCCTCCGTGGCGGCGCAGTATCCGTTCCGCGGGCGCGGCGTATACCGCTTTACGGTATCGTGGAAGAGGAGTTCGGCCACTGATCTGCGCACGCAGTCCATCGAGAAGCTGCCGTGGAGGGCGGATCCGCGGTATGGGGCGAAGTAGGCCATAGATTCGAGCCAACGAATTACAGGTCGCATCCTCCTCAATCCATGCCACTGAAATCGCCATGCCGCGTTCCGGTGGTCGCATCTTGCCGATGCTCCGGTGTCGGCATGCCACGATAAGGAACACACGTATGAGTGCACACACATCGGAACAGCCGTCTTCAGGCGGTCGGACGCTGGTCATGAGAACTGGGCCGATCAGCGAACTCGATTCGGTGTCGAGGTCGAACCCGGAATACCTCCTGGTGATGCTCGCGGTGATACGGCCCTGCAGATCCTGGAACAGCGGCTCGATGACGGCAGGACGAACAGACTCGCCGACAGCGAGAACAACATGATGGACACTATCATGGTCCTGGACCACGGTATCAGAGATGGATACCGTCTACATCGAAAAGGACACCATCAACTGGCAGATGGCCATCGCATCAACAACGGGCAACGACCAATCGGTCCTGATCGGGAACGTGAGCTCCTCCTTCGTCGCGTACCTCATGCCGAGCCGGATGGGCGATCATCCGTTCATCGCCGTTCTTCAGCAGTACTACATCATGAACGGGGACAACTACGAAGTCGCGGTCTATGGAAAGCCGGATGCGAGGTATGAGCAGAAGTGACCTGACCCACTCACTCCACCTTCCTCCGATCGTCCTCCGCCTCCCGGTCGAAGAACAGGTGATCGGGATCCACCACCACGGCCTTCGGTTTCCGCGCTGCGACCAGTCTGACCGCATTCGTACCGGAGCGAAGCCGGTCCGCTGCTTCATCTCACCGCCGCCCTCCAGTTCCACGGCCACATCAAGCCAGTCATGCATGGGCACTTCGGTCTGCTTGCCGAGTGAGTCCGCGTGGAGCTTCGTGCCCGTGATCGTGGCCATCACGTTCCAAGTGCCGTCACTGTTCGCTTCGGCCTTGGCCTCCGTCACGGCATTGCGATAAAAGGTGATGTGCTTCAACCCATCTTCGAGCAAGTAGCGCAAACTGTCCGGCGTCACAAGCTCCAGTGAGCGGTAAAGGTCAAGTGTGGTGGGATATGGAGCGCCCTGGAAGGCGAACGAATCCACGAAGGCCCGGTAGGCCGCATTCACGCGCACTTCGCCGATGAAGTCGCGCAAGCCGTACATCACCACGCTGCCTTTGTTGTAGTGGATGTACTGCTGACTCTCCACCTTCATCAACGGCATCTCGCCAGTACCTTCCTGGCCCCGCCCACGCAAGTAGTTGTCGCGCTCGTACTTGAGGAACTTCCGCATGGCGGTGCGGCCGTACTCCTTCTCCAACACCATGAGCGCGGTGTATTGGGCCATGCTCTCCACCATCATGGTGGATTCCTGCATGCGCGGGCCTAGCACTTGATGGCCCCACCATTGGTGCGCTACCTCATGCGCCACCACGTAGTACACCATGTCGATGCGCGAGGTGTCGCGCAGGTCGGTGATGAAGCCGATGGCCTCGCTGTACGGCATGGTGGCCGGGAAGGACTGCGCGAAACGACGGTAACGCGGGAATTCGATGATGCGCGCCACCTTGTGCTGGTAAGGACCGAAGTTGGCCGAGGCGTAGGTGATCGCATCGCGCATCCCTTTCAACATGCGGGGCACATTGGTCGCGTGCTCCGGATGGTGGTACACTTCGAGCGTAACGTTGCCCGCTTGCTCCCGCGATACCGAATACCGGGCACTGAGCACCGACCAGAAGTTGAAGATGGGGGCATCGTTTTCGTACCGGAACCAGTGCTTGCCTTCCGCTTCCCAGTCCTTGATCAAGGTGCCGGGAGCGATGCCGATCTGATCCGGCGCGGTGCCGATGGTGCAGGCGAAGCGAATGTGATCCGCGTGTTCCATCGTTTCATTCGTAAGGCGATCGCGGGGATCCTCGCTCAACAGTGCCATCCGTCTCTTCACGGGCAACCCGAGCTTCCGGCGCGACCCCGGATCGCCGAGTTCAACTCCCTCTTGATAGCCGATCATCGGCAACAGATCCAGCGTGTTCAGGAAGGTGCCGTTCTCCACCAACGAAAGGAACTCCACATCGTTGGCGAATCCCTTCGGCGCCCAATCGCCATTCACCACAACACGGATCGAATCACCAGGAAGCAACGCACGGTCCAACTGGAACATCCGTTGGAAACGCGCGCTGTCGTTGAGCGCCTCGCGGGCACCGGGCACGTCGAAGGTCATACGCATATGATCCGGCAGGCTGAACCACAGCGTATCCACTGGATCATCGCCCTTGTTCACGAGGGTGAGTTTCGCCGTGTAGCGGATCGACCGGTCTTCGGGCTCCAGTTCCACGGTGATGTCCACGGCCGTGAAATGCGGAAGGGCCATGTCCGCATAGCGCTTGTACGTCCGCTCGTACGCGACCTGTAGCGCTTCCGAATCCTGTTCCGTGACCGGGGTGTTCACGATGCGGGTGTTGTAGAAGCCGATGGCCAGCAGCACGCACCACACGCCGGCTGCGAACGCCCCGATCCACCACGACCGCTTCCAACGAACACCCGCGATGCGCATGCGCCACGTCCAACTGTCCTCTCCGCCGCGCACGGCCAGCAGGACGGACAGGAACAGGATGCACGCCGCAAAGGCCAGCCAATAGGTTCGGAAGAAGAGCCATGGCAGCAGGAACGGACCGAACCCGTTGAGGTCGCTGTACATCAGCCGTGGCGCACCGAACAGGACAACGAGGTTGGAGCTGATCTTCAAGAAGCCCCAGACCATGGAGTTGGCCGCGAAGAGCACGATGAAGAGCCCGAAGCCCATGTACTTGTTGTGCACCACCAGCTGAATGGCCAGCGCAATGGCCGACCAGAACGCGAAGGCGACCAGTCCCGGCCCGATCAAGTAGGTGAGGTAGAGCATCGGCTGCAAACGCGTGTAGCCTCCCAAGAGCTGTCGGCCCATACCTGCCGCGCTCATCAGTGCCAGCAGGCCAAGGCCGATGATAAGGAGCACGGTGTACTTCGCCAGCACAAGCGTGCGCAGCCGAACGGGCAGGGCACTGCCGATCCCGTCCACGTTCGCATCCCGATCGCGCCAGACCAGCTCGCCGCTGTAAAAGGTGATGATCACCATCATGATCACCAATGACACACTGCGGATAAGGTCGATGACGTTGTAGCTGACCGGCCAAGCGTAGTTGCCGAACATGTCCGCGACCTCCGAGAGCGCGAAGACGAGCATCGTCAGACAAAGACCGATGATGATCCAGGTGATCGGTGTGCGTAAGAGACCCAGCAGGTCCGAGCGTACGAGCCCGACGTATTGGCGCAGTTCCATGGCCCATCCACGGGTTGGCCGAACGACGGGTAGCGAGGCCAGGCCCGCTTGCTCGTGCAGTGGCGCATTCGCCAGGACCGGTGAGTTGCTTCTGTGTTCCGTGAAGGAGAAGCGGAAGTAGCCCACCGCGAACACGAGGGCCGCGATCGCCAGCCAGAGCAGGCGGTTCCACGTCAGTGGACCGATGAATGGCAGAAGGCTTGTGTTGTTCTCGTAAACGCTCCAATAGCGCGTTACCTGATCCAGCGCACGGTTGCCGAACGGATCGAGCAACGAGGAGAGCAGAGCGTTATCCACTTCCGTTGAGTAGGCCGAGGCGATGCCGCTGAGCACGACAAGCGCAACCGAGGTAACGAAGGCCGCCGCTGTCGATCGCACGTGCGACGCGACCGCGAACATCAGCGCACTTTGGAATACGATGCTCGTGAAGCCGAACCACAGGATCGCTTGCGCATGCACCGCCCAACTGTTCGGGCCGAAGCGGATGGGATCGCCGTACGGGACCCAACTGCCGACGACCAGTCCGAGCGAGATGCCCAGCACGGGAATGAGCGCTACCAGCGTGCTGCCGAGGAAGCGCCCCAGGAGGTACTGCCTGCGTGTGACTACCGTGCTGAAGATGATGTCCGATGTGCGGTAGGCGAAGTCGCGGATGGCGGTGGCGTTCACGAAGGCCGTGACCATCGGCAGCCAGAGGAACGCGAGGTTCGCATAGAGTTGATAGACATGCAAGGGTGAGTTGGCGTGCACCATGCCCGGGCTTCCCTCCCCACCCCCCTCAAGGACCGCGATCGCGGAACAGAACGCGAACGAAAGCCCCAGGAAGATCCACAGCTGTGGCTGCCTCAGCCAGAAGCGCAACTCGAAGAGGATGATGCGGGAGGTCATTCAACCAGGGATGAGCACAGATGGAATGCGATCCCTATCAGGGCGTCACGTTCCCACTTCTATTGGCTTACCAATGCCAGACTGGCTAAGGGCATTCTATTATCTGATCTTCTGATCGCTCGATCATCTGATCAATCCACCTCCACCTTCTTCCGGTCATCCTCCGGAAGTCGATCGAAGAAAAGATGGTCCGGGTCGATCACCACGGCCAGGGGCTTTTCCTTCACGATGAAGGTGAAGGTGTTCGCGCCTGAGCGCAGCTTCACACGCTGTTGCACGAGCGGCACATCGTTCAACTCCTTGTTCACGTTCTTCCCGAAGGCCGGCTTGCGCTCCACCGCGATGTCCATCCAATCGTTCACGGGAACCTTGGTCTCCTTGCCGAGTGAATCGGCGTGCACCTTGTCCGCCGTGATCGCCACGCTGACGGTCCAACTGCTGTCCGAGTTCATCTTCGCCGTGGCGCTGGTGATCGCGTTGTTATACAGCGTGATGTACTTGAAATTATCCTCCAGCAGGTACGTGAGGCTGTCAGGCGTCACCTTGCGGATCTCGCGGTACATGTCCAGCGCCGTGGGCCAGGGCGGCTCAGCGTAGCCGAAGGAATCGACCAGCGCGTGGAAGGCTTTGTTCAGCGTATCCTCGCTGAGGAAGTCGCGCATGCAGTAGAGCACCACGCTGGCCTTGTTGTAGTGGATGTAGCCCTGGTTCTCCACCTGCATCAGCGGCGTTTCGCCGATGGCCTCGGAACCGCGCGCATTCTGGTACTTGTCGCCCTCGTATTTGAGGAACTTGCGCATGTGCGCCTTGCCGTACTCCTTCTCCATCACCATCAGCGCGCTGTACTGGGCCATGCTCTCGCTGAGCATGGTGCTGCCCTGCATCTCGGCTCCCATCACCTGGTGCGCCCACCACTGGTGCCCCATCTCGTGCGCCACCACATAGAACACCATGTCGATGTCCTCCTCGGCGGTAAGGTCGGTGATGAAGCCGATGCTCTCGCTGTAGGGCATGGTGCCAGGGAAGGCCTGCGCGAACGAGGCATACCGCGGGAACTCGATGATACGCGCCTGCTTGTGGCGGTACGGACCGAAGTGCTCGCTGTAGTACGTGAGCGACTTCTTCATGGAGTTCAACATGCGCGGCACGTTCACACCGTGCTCCTTCTGGTAGTATACCTCCAGGTCCACGACCTGTCCCGCATTCGCCGGATCGTTATACTTCTCGCGGGCCACTTCATAGCGCGCGCTCATGAACGAGTAGAAGTTCAGGGAAGGATGATCAAGTTCATAGTTGAAGTAGCGACGGCCATTGGCGTTCCATTCCTTGCGCAGGCTTCCGGGCGCAATGGCGATCTGGTCCGGCGCCGTGCTGATGGTGGTGCGTACGTTCACCCAGTCGCTATTCGCCATCAAGTAGTTCTGCATGCGTTGCGCGGGATCGGCGGTGAGCTTGGGCATACGGTCGTTGGGCGGCAGGTCATACTTGCGCCGGTCGGCACGGTCAGTGAGTTCGCCACCAGCACCGTAGCCGATCGAAGGCAACAACGCCATGTTGTTGAAGAAGGAGCCGTTGTTCACCAGGCCCGTGAACTCCACATCGTTCGCGAAGCCTTTTTGCCGCCATCCGCCCCGTACAGTGAGGGCGAGTTCCGCTCCCGGTTCCAAGGCCGGTGTCAAGCGGTACAAGCGCTGGTCCAGCACGGTGTCGTTCAGGACGAGCGCAGCGCCGGGAATATCCAGCACCGGGTCCATGTCACCGGGGACATTGAAGTAGAGCGTGTCGATCGCCTCGGTGCTCTTGTTCTTCAGGGTGATCTCCGCAGTGTAGGTCATGGCACGTTCCTCCGGCACCAGGTCGATGATGAAGTCCACTGCCGAGTAATGCGGCTGGACCATGTGCTCGTAGCGCTTGTAGGTCTTCTCGTAGTCGACGCGCTGCTGCTCGCCATCATCGCTGGTGGTGTAGGTGTTCACGAACTTGGTGTTGTACACACCCCAGGCACCGAGCAACACCCACAGCCCGACCAGGCCGATCGCCATCGCCCTCGATCCCGCCAGCCGCTGCTTCGCTTCATGCCAACGCCATCTGAAGCTGGTGTCGTTGCCGCGCACGAGGAAGAGGTAGCTCACGAACATCAGCAGCGCAGCGAATGCCAGCCAGTATGCCTTGAAGAACAACCATCCCTTCAGGAAGGGACCAAAGCCGTTCATGTCGGAATAGGTCAGGCCGGAGGAGCTGTTCAGGATGGCCAGGTTCGACTCCACATCCAATCCGCTCCATCCGAAGATGTTGAGCACCACCACCACAATGAACACGAAGAAGCCGAGGTACTTGTTGTTCACCAGGATATGCACGAGGAAGGCCAGCACCGCCCACAGGATGAAGGTGAGCGTGCCGGGCAAAATGAAGTACGTGAGATAGACCATGGGCTGCAGCCGCGTGTACCCGTGGATCAACTGCGTGATCATGCCGGCGCCCGTGCCCACGAGGTGCACCACGAACACCACGCTGATCAACGCGGCCAGCTTGGCGAGCAGCCCGGTGCGCGTGGCCATGGGCAGCGCGTTGGTGATGCCGTCCATCTTCGGGTCGCGTTCCTTCCACACGAGCTGGCCACCGTAGAAGGTGACGATGATCATGAGGTAGATGAACAATGAGCCCCGCATCAGATCGATCACGCTGTACGTTACCGGATAGGTGGTATTGCCGTACATGCTGGTGACGAAGGCCAGCGAGGTGAAGAGCTGCAACAGCCCCAAGGTGATGATGATGATGAACGGCGTGCTCTTCAGGATGCCCTTGAGGTCGCTGGTGAACAGGGTACGGAACTGCCGGCGTGAAGCGCTGGCCGAGAAGTCGAGCGACGCATGAGGCAGTGCTACGGATGCGAAAGCGGGCTTCACGTCGAGGTCGCCGTTCGCGGACTTCGCCTTCTGCACGCGTTCCGTGAAGGAGAAGCGGAAGTAGCCGATCAGGAAGATCACCACGGACACACCGATCCACAGCAGGCGGTTCCAAAGTATCACCCCTCCGGTGGAAAGCAGCAGCGTGTTCTTGTCCTCCACCGTCCAGTACTTGGTCACCAGGTCCACGGCCGCACTGCCGAAGGGGTCGAGCATGGCCGCGAGCGTCTCGTTCTCGATGTCGGTGATGAAGCTGCCTGCGACGGAGTAGCCGACGATGAGCGCGATGGCCGTGATGAACGAGGCCATGGTGGTGCGCACGAGCACGGCCACGGCGAAGATGATCGCGGCGCTGAAGAGCACGTTGGGCAGGGCGATGACCACGAAGGCCTGCAGGTGCGCGCCCAGGATGTTCGGCCCCACGCGGATGGGATCGAGCCAGGGCATCACGCTGCCCACGAGCATACCGAGCGTTACGCCGAGCAACGGCAGGGTCGCAACGAAGGTGCTCCCGAGGAACTTGCCGATCAGGTAACCGGCCTTTGATACGGGTGTCGAGAAGACGATCTGTGCGGTGTTGCTGGTGAAGTCGCGGATGGCGGTGCCGTTCACGAAGGCCGTCACCATCAGCAGCCCGATGAAGGACATGGCGCCGTAGAACTGGTAGGCCACGAAGGGTGCGTTCTTGAACACGTTGCCCGTGCCGCCGCCGATGTTCACGTTCTCCGTGGTCACCGCGCCGAACACAAGCAGCGCGTTGATCAGCAGGAAGATGTACACCATCGGCTGCCGGAGCCAATAGCGCACCTCGAAGAGGAAGAAGCGGGCGATCATGCGTTCACCGGTTCGTTGGTGGAACGATGGATCGCGCTGAAGAACACGTCCTCGAGCGTGGGCTCAACGGAGGCGAAACCGTCCTCGGGGCGCTGTTCGCCCAGCACATGGATCACCGGCTTGCCGGCCACGAGCTTGTTGCTGATCAATGTGCCGCTCGCGACGAACCGCTCCAGTTCGCTCTTGGCGATGCTCTTCTCCCACACCTTGCCGGCCAGGCCCTTCAGCGCGTCGTTCGGTGCACCGGCGTAGAGCAGCTTGCCCTTGTTGATGATGGCCATGTTACTGCAGAGCTCCTGTACGTCCTGCACGATGTGCGTGCTGAGGATCACCACCACGTTCTCGCCGATCTCCGTGAGCAGGTTGTAGAAGCGATTGCGCTCGCCGGGGTCAAGGCCGGCGGTGGGCTCATCCACGATGATGAGCTTGGGCTCACCGATCAGCGATTGCGCGATGCCGAAGCGCTGCTTCATGCCACCGCTGAATCCGCTGAGGCGCCGCTTGCGCTGATCCCACAGGTTCACCTTCTGCAGGAGCGCTTCCACCAAGCCCTTGCGCTCGCCCGTGTTCGTCACGCCTTTCAGCAAGGCGATGTGGTCGAGCATCTCGTAGGCGCTAACGCGCGGGTACACGCCGAACTCCTGCGGCAGGTAGCCCAGCACGCGGCGCACCTTGTCCTTCTCGTTCAACACGTCGAGGTCGCCGAGCGTAACGGTGCCCGCGTCCGCCTCCTGAAGCGTCGCGAGGATCCGCATCAGCGTGCTCTTGCCCGCTCCGTTGGGCCCGAGCAGCCCGAACATGCCGGTGGGGATGGTGAGGCTGACGTTGTCCAGCGCTTTCACGCCGTTGCCGTAGGTCTTGCTGAGGCCTTGGATGATGAGGTCCATGCGGGAAAAGGGGTTTTGCGCCGGCAAGATGGGTCATGGCCGAGGAACAGCGCATGGGATCACATGAGCGGTTGAATAGGCGGGGCTGGTGGGCTCACCTACTTCACCCACGGAACATCCCCATTCTGTCGCCACCTTTGGACCGCATAACCATCCCTCACTATGAACAAGAAAGTCGGCATCCTCGGTACCGGCATGGTGGGCCAAGTGCTCGCCAGCGGTTTCCTCAACCACGGCCACCAGGTCATGATCGGTACGCGCACGCCGGACAAGGTGGCGGATTGGCTGGATAAGAACCCGGAAGGGGCCGTGGGCAGCCACAAGGAAGTGGCCAAGTGGGCGGATATCATCGTGCTGGCCACGAAAGGCACAGCTGCCGAAGCGGCCATCCGCCTCTGCGATAGCGCGGATCTTGCCGGCAAGACCGTGATCGACGCCACCAACCCGATCGCGGACGCCACCCCCACCAATGGCGTGCTGCACTACTTCACCACGCTCGAAGAGAGCCTGATGGAGCAGCTCCAGAAGGCGAACCCGAAGGCCAACTTCGTGAAAGCCTTCAACAGCGTGGGCAACGCCTTCATGGTGAACCCCGACTTCGGCGGCACAAGCCCACGATGTTCATCTGCGGCAACGACGCGAACGCCAAGAAGGAAGTGACCGCGATCCTCGACCAGTTCGGCTGGGAGAGCGAGGACATGGGCGGCGTGGAAGGCGCACGGGCCATCGAGCCGCTCTGCATGCTCTGGTGCATCCCCGGCTTCGCGCGGAACCATGGAACCATGCGTTCAAGCTACTGAAGAAATAGGCAGAACTGAACGAACGAAGGGCGCCCCACCGGTGCGCCCTTCGCTGTGTCCTGTATGAAGGCCTACTGCAGCACGACCCGCTGGTTGGCGATCACGCCATCGTGTTCCACACGCAACATGTAGATCCCGCGATCCATGCGTGCGGTGGGCAGCACGGTGCGCTCACCGACCAAACGACCCTGCTGGACCGTGCGTCCGGCGGCGTCGAATCAGGGAGTAGTTACCCCGCTGACATGCATTCAATACCACGGTGATCTGATCGTTGGCCGGGTTGGGGAAGATGGTGAAGGACCCGCCGGATACACGCTCATTGATGGCGCTGGGACATGTGAAGATCCTGGCCGTATTGCGTACCTGGACGTTCATGCCGAAGCCCGTGAGCCCACCTGCAACGATCAGTTCGTTGTCGAGGGCCTCCACTGAATGCAGCCAAAGATCATAGGGCAACTGGTCCACGGTCCATGTACTACCGTCATAGATGTCGATCTCGCTGAAGTCCGCATTGAACTCCTCTGTATCTATGTCCAGCCCCACGCCGCCCACGAAATACAGATTCCCGCAAACAGTTGCCACATTGTCGGTGAAGCCACGCGCCACGGAGATGGAATCGATGGACCACGTTCCGGTGGTCAGGTCGTAAACATCCACCCGATCGGTCAGCGTACCATCGTTCTTCACTCCTCCGGCGAAGAGGACCTTGTCGCCGACTGTTCCGGCGCCGATGAAATTCCGTCCTTGCGAAAGGGTAGCGGTGCTCCAGGCTCCCGTCCCGAAATCGTAGATATCCACGCGATCGCTTTGCGTTCCATCCCCCTGTTCGCCACCAGCGAAAAAGGCCTTGTTGCCAGCCGTGACCACTCCGCCAGCAAACCCTCTGGCTTGGGACAGGTTGGTGGTCGACCACGTCCCAGAGCCGATATCGTAGATGTCGACGACATCATAGACAACGGAACTCGGTAATGGCAACTGAACGCCCCCGGCGAAAAGGACTTTCTCATCGTTGCTCGCAGCGCCCATTCCGAAGCGTGCTTGAGACAGCTGGTTCACCGTCCATTGCTGGGTGTTCGTGTCGTAGATATCCACAACACCAACGGTTTGACCTACGTTCGAGCCGCCCGCAATGAACAGCTTGCTACCGCTGCTAACGGCATTTGGGAAAGACCTTCGAACGGACATGATCAACGTGGTCCATTGGCCATTTACGCCATCGTACACGAACACGGTCGCTGTCTCTGAAGAGCCGGTCCATCCTCCGGCGAAATAGGCCTTCGAGCCTATCGTGGCCGAGCTCATATAACCACGGGGCTCGGGCATGACCGTTTCAGTCCATTGACCATATAACGCCAGTTGCATCATGCCGCTGAGCGCAAGAACGAGTGTAGACTTTCTCATGTTGGGTTGGTTTTGGTTGGTGTTACTTCATCCTTAATATAAAGGTCCGTTAAGTGCAAGGCGGCAAACCTGATCGAAGTCAGAGGAATGGATGTTGTTGACCAGCCTCCCACACGCCGAACACAGTTGGGGATCCAGGCATGGGTTGCATGAATGAACGTGATCATGGGGCCACCCACACGAAGCGCTTCGCTTGTGCATGATCCTTGCCAGCGATTCCCAGGGTGTATGCCCCGGATGGAACATCCGCCAGATCGATACTTAATCGATCGGCAGGTACACGCCCTTCGCGCACCACGCGGCCCATGCCGTCGATCAATGCGTAGCTCTCACCCACCTGCGCACCGGCCACACACACCGCCGTAGCATCGATCAACAAGGTGATGGGTGGCGCGAAAGGAAGTTCCGGTACGCCCGAGCCGATGCAGATATCGGTGGTGGTGCCGCCTGACCCTACTTGAGTGACCACCTCTTCCACCTGACCCGTCCAGAGGCCCAGCGGCAGGGGTAATGGTGACAGGCCGTGCTGTATGAGCCACTGCTTGCCGCCAATGGTTCCATGCCACATCCGTTCGCGCCGTCCTCGGTCTTGATCAGCAAAGCATATGTGCTCAAGCCCATGGTATCGGTCAAGTATCCGGCGGTCACCAGATCACCATCGGCTGCGACCAGTATCTTACCTAACCCAACATGGGATCCTGGCACGATCTCCTTCGCCCATAGCACATCACCGGCCGCATCGGTCCGGAGTATGGAGTTGTCTCCGCAAATGGCGATGCTATTATCGTCGAGGATATACAGGCTGCTGCGACCGAGGTTGGTTGGGTAATATTGGTGATGACTGAGCGGGATCTCCAGTTGCCGTAATACGCTCCAAGCTGGTGTAGTACCACAATTGATCGGTCTCGGTCCCCAAGACAAGAAGATCGCCGTCCGCAGTGATCCGCAGATCATGGACCTGCAGGAATGCATAGTAATTCGACCAGGACAGCGTTCCATCCGCAGTCAGTTTGAGGAGGAACGGCGACCCGGTTCCAACGAAAACGGATGCAACGCCGCCACCAATAATGCAGCCACCACCGCTTGTTGCGCGGATAAATCGAACAAATGACCACGAGCCGAACGGTGGTGGGGAAGAAGGTGTATCGAACAGTCGGGTCCACAAGGTGTCACCATCGGCATCGGCCCGTATCGACGAGCATATCAGGCGAGGAATCGGATGGCCAGGCTCCATCCGAGCCGGCCAGGATGAATCCACCGTCAGGGGTCGATGCAACGCCATTGAACCCACCCCAGCTTCCATAGGTGCGTGACCATACGGGGTCACCTGCCGCATCGATCTTCAAGAGGTAGGGTTCGATCGAGTCCGGGTGAAGCCCAACTCGCGGAACTACCGGCCACAACGATCCCCCCGCCGCTCGTGGTGGCGATCCCACCATAAACCTCATTGCCCACTCCCCCGTAACTGCGCGCCCATTGCAGTTCACCTTGGGCATCCGTGCGCACCACATAGATATCCGAACCTCCGGCCGAGATGCTGGAGCTGGTAGTGCCCACCAGCATGAACCCTCCATCCGGGAGTTGGACGACATCGCTCGCGGTCTCGCTGCTATCAAGACCGTAAGCCTTTTGGAAGCGGGCAGGTTCCTGGGCTTGCACACAGGCAGCGCTCCACTGCAATTGCACCAAGCTGCTGAGCGTCAGAACGAGCGTAGACTTCCTCATGTTGGGGTTGGTTCTGGTTCGTGTTACTTCTTCATTACCATCATGAAGGTCGGTTCATAGAAAGGCGGCAACCCTGAGGAAAGTCACCGGAACGGTAAGATTCATTATCACCAATTGAGGCAAACCGGAGTGAAAGCACTGATGACGATGATGGCAGGGTATGTAAAAACAGGATCGCGGTCGCCTCCTGATAGGTGAACTTCACCGATCCCAATACGTTCAACCAGCTAGTTCGGGGCAGAACCCTTGCAGCGTTGGACCACGCCCACCCCTTC
>CAWFCK010000022.1:0-79711 GCA_963814325.1 uncultured Flavobacteriales bacterium | reverse complement strand
GCCATATGTGTCCTCCTGCGGCACATTGGCCAGGGCATACCAGCCACCATCGATCAAATGCGCTTTGGAGACCATGGTGTGGTGCACATCGGCCACCACCTGCTCATAGCGTGCCCGGCCGTAAAGCGCCTCCTCGAACAGGTAGCTGCAGTATTCCGCGAAGCCCTCGTTGATGTACATCTCCTCCGCACGCTGCAGGTCATGAGGTCGCCGAACCAATGGTGGGCCAGCTCGTGCGCCATGATGTCCTCGTTGTGAGCGTGCCATCAGCGATGGATGCGGGGTAGCTGATATTCGTTGGATGCTCCATGGCGCCCTGGGTCGTGAGGCAGTAGCCTACGCGTTCCCAGCGGTACGGGCCGAACCACTGCTCGATAGGTGTCGAACGCATCGCGCAGATGGATGAAGGAGTTCTTCATGTCCGTGGTGTCGGCGGGTTTCGCCACGAGGGTCACCGGGATGGTTGGTCCGCTGATGCTGGGGAACGTGTCGCGCGCCGCCACATAGTTCGTGCTGGCCACCGATGCGAGGTAGGAGGGAATGGGTCCGGCCATGCGCCAGTGGGACATACGCTCGCCACCGCCCAGGTCCTGCTCATCCTCCAGCACGCCGTTCGCGAACACCGTTCGGGCGTTGTTCGTGTGGACGAGGAACTCGAAGGTGCAGCGCTCCACGAAGTTGTCGAAGCACGGGAACCACGAGCGGCCGTAGGAATGGGGCACGGCGTCGAAGGCCACACCCAGGTCGTACTGGTAGCTGCTCAGGGTGTAGAAACCGCCCCACCCGCTGGCATCCACGGCGGGGTCGCCACCATAATACACGGCCACCTCCGCGTGTCCGGGGCCCGAATCGTTCCCAGGTCGATGTTGAGGTATTCGCCGACATGGGTGAAGGGCAGCACAGCGCCGTTCATGACCACGGAATCCACGGTCAACTGAAGCAGATCGAAGGGCAGTGCGTAGATGCCGTCGACCTTGGGTGTGAAGAGGATGGTAGCGTTGCCACGGATGATACCGGAGTTCAGCCTCGGTGAGGTCCAGCTCGATGCGTGTATGGAGCAGGTCGATGCTGTCGCTGCGGGTGATGCTGCCCAGGTCCTTGGGCAAAAGCCGAACGCCAGGGCCACGGGAAGGCCGAAGGTAACAGCGGGGGAGGGACGGCATGCGTTTCGTAACGAAGGACCGGGAAGGTAGGCATGCGAGTGAAAAGACCATGGACCTGCCAAGGCCCGATAGGATCCCTACATTTGAAGAACATCTTGCTATCCTAACGCGTTCCATCTGGAGAGACCCCGCACAGCATGAAACCCAGTACCGAGTTGTACGACCTGATCAAGTCGCTCACCAAGTCGGAGAAGCGATTCTTCAAGCTGCACAGCGCGCTGCAAAGCGGGCCGAAGAACTACCTGCGGATCTTCGAGGCCATCGACAAGCAGAAGGACTACGACGAGGAGGCGATCAAGAGCGCAGTTCGCGAAGCGAGACCTTCATCAAGCACCTGCCCTCGGAGAAGAACCATCTGTACAAGCTGATCCTGAAGGCGCTGCGGGCCTTACCACGCGGAGGCCACCGTGAGCGGGATCCTGAAGATGGAGATCAAGAACATCGAGATCCTCTACGACAAAGCGCTGTACGAGGAGGCAACAAGACCCTGCACCGGGCCAAGCGGATCGCGCGCGAGAACGAGCGGTTCTACTACTGGTTCGAGTTGCTGAACTGGGAGAAGCAGTTGCTGGAGGAGGCCTACGAGAGCGGGGAGTTCACGAAGGACCTGGACGCGCTGATCGAGGAGGAGCGCGAGGTGATCGAGAAGCTGCGGAACCTGGCCGCCTACCACATCCTGTACAGCAAGATCAACTACGTGTTCCGCAGCGGCGGTTACGTGCGCACGGATGAGGAGCACGCCATGGTGGAGGAGATCAGCGAGCATCCGTTGATCAAGGGAAAGAACACGGCGTTGAGCAAGCGCGCGGCCACCATCTGTTACTACACGCAGGGCTTCTGCCACTGGGCGAAGCGCGATTGGGCCACCGAGCCTGGAGAAGTTCAAGCGGGTGCGCCAGATCCTGGACGAACAGCCCGCAGTTGAAATCGGACCTGCCGCAGCGCTACGTGCGGGCGCATGCACTACATCGTGCAGTGCCAGATCGAACTGGGGGAATTCAAGGAGGCGCGGGCGAACATCAAGGTGATGCGAGCGCTGCACACGGAACCCGGGTTTTCCGGTATGGACATCGCCGTTCAGGTGTTCCACGCGAGCTATCTCAGCGAGCTGCGACTGATGGACCGCATGGGCGAGCATGCCAAAGCCCTGGAACTGGTGGCGCCATCACTCAGCGGCCTCGAGGAATACGGGCCACGCCTGCACAAGGAGCACCTGCTGGAATTCTATCATGACCTGGCCTGTGCGCATTTCGGCGCCGATCAGGTGAACAAGGCGCTCTTCTGGTTGAACAAGGTGCTGAACGACCCGGAGCCCACGCTACGTCAGGACATCTTCGTTTACGCCCGACTGGTCAACCTGGTGGTGCACTACGAGCTCGGCAATTTCGATCTGCTGGAGTACATCGTGCGAAGCACGCATCGCTTCCTGAGCAAACGTCACCGCGCGCACAAGGTGGAAACGTTGCTGATCGAGAGCGTGAAGAAGATGGCCCGTGCCCAGCAGCCCAGTGCCAAGCGGGAGCACGCAAAGGCCTTGCTCAGCGGGCTTCAGGAACTGATGAAGGACCCCAACGAAGGCACGGTGCTGAAGTACTTCGACTTCCTCTCGTGGGCCCGTTCGAAGGTGGACGGAACGAAGTTCGCCGACGTGGTCGCCGCGCAGGCGCGTCGGGTCTCCAAGTGAGGTCGCGACGCGCATGACGCGCGGATCGACCGGAACACACGTGCGAAGGTCAGGCGCCGTTCACCGCGTGGATCAGGCGGATCGCTAAGTTGAGCAGCGTCCAGAGCATGGTTCAATTCTGAGCGAGGGCGCAGAGTTCCTGCGCCTTTGCCTCGCTGAAGTGCGTAACGGAGATCCGGGTGGGGGCGATGGTCTTCAGGAGAGCCGGCATGGCGTGCAAGCGCAAGGCCGCAGGGGATTGTCCGGCTTCCGTGGGTTCCAGTACCAGCATACCGGTAGGAAGGCAGGCAAAGGCCACATGGGCATGGCCGCGCAATTCCAACTCCTTGCCAAGGGCGTCGCTTTCCGCCGGGGTCAGGTCCTCGATGTGAAGAATGAGCGGGTCCTGTTGCGTCGCTTGCGCGCGGGCAAAACCTGCGGAGAGCACAAAGGCCAGAAGGACGAGCGGACGGGAGCAGCGGTTATCCATGGAGCGTGGATCTTATCGTCTTGGAACGGAGTCGTTCCCAGATCACCTCCTTTTACCGCTGAGCATCGAAGAAGGTTCCACGGATGTTCGAAAATGCCCGAAGAAAGCCGATTTCAGCCCGATGGAACGGGTCAGGCCGGGGTGCCGCGCTGCTTCAGGATCGCATGCAGGGCGATGCCCGAGGCCACGCTCACGTTCAGCGAAGCAATGCTCCCCGCCATCGGGATCTTACCCTGAACATCGCATAGGCGCATGATCTCCGGTGAGATGCCGACGTCCTCAGCGCCCATCACCAGCATGAGCGGACCATGCAGGTCCAGTTCATCCAGCGTGCGTTCGGTCTTTTCCGTGCAGGCCACTATACGCAGGCCGTGGTTCTTCGCCCTTGTGATGCCTTCCACCAGGTCCATCACCCGGCACACGGGCTTCCGCAGCAACGCGCCGGCGCTGCTCTTGATGGCATCGCTGCCCAGCCGCGCACTGAACTGCTTCGGCACGAGCAGGCCGTGTGCGCCGAAGCACTCGGCACTGCGGGCGATGGCGCCCATGTTGCGCACGTCGGTAACGCCGTCGAGCGCCACGATCAGCGGGTCCTCGCCGCGGTCATAGGCCTGCTGGATCACCTCGTCGAGGTCCTGCATGGCCACCTGGCTGATGTAGGCCACCACGCCCTGGTGCGCGGCCTTGGTCAGGCGGTCGAGCTTTTCGGGCGGCACGGGTTGCCAGGGTATCTCGCGTTGCAGCGCCAGTTGTTTGATGCCGTTGATCGCCTCGCCCCCCATGTCGCGGCGGATGAGCAGTTTTTCCACGTGCACATCGCTGTGCAGGGCTTCCATCACCGGGCGGATGCCGCAGACCAGTTCGTTCGAGAGCGCCATGTTGTTCGTTCAGTTCTGGTTGATGCGTCCGTTGCGCCAGCTCTCCACGTTGCGGTACCAGGCGCTCTTCAGCACCGGGTCGCGCCGCAGCACCAGGTCGTTGTCGCTGAAGATGCTCTTGCGCTTTTCGAAGATGAACGAAAGGCTCGTCATGTTGCTTTCCTCGCCGTAGGTCCACATCTCCCCGGTGTCGTTCTTGCGGATGCTGTTGGGCGTGCCGAAGATGATGCTCACCAGGCCGCGATCGGTCTTCCAGCCTTCGGTCCAACTGCTGAAGTGGCGGTTGGCGTTCTCCACGCGGGTGTAGAACGCATTGATCGCCTCCCGCGCACGGTCACGCGAGCCGGCCGCATCGGTCCAGAACCGTTCGATCTCCGCGCGCTTGTTCTCCGCCGTGGTCAAGCGGTCCCACTCCTGCAGGCTGGTGATGTAGCGCAGGGGAGGCAGCATGTCGCTCGACTGGTCCACCAAGGGGAAGGCGTCATCGAAGGTGAACAGGGTGTAGCCGGTTTGCGCAGCGGTGTCGGTGACAAAGTGGACGAGCCCATTGGGTGGTGCCGTGAACTCGAAGGAACCCGCTGGACCCACGATCACAGGGCCCGTGCTGTCCAACTCGGCCATGGGGGTGCCCTCGGCGCTGATGGCGAAGACCGGCGCAGGCAGCTTGGAGGTCGCGCGGAAATATTCAGTGATCAGCGTGTCACCGGCGAACTGCTCACAGCGGAAGCGCAGCTTCGTTCCGGGCGGAACGTGATCCCCGAAAAGTGGTATGCCCCGCTCGCTCATCGGCAGGAAACTTTCACGGATGCCCGTGGCCTGCGCTGCCACCGTTATGAAAACGCTGCTCTCGGCATCACGGTTCACATCCCGCGCGGTCACCTTCAGCACGAAGGAGCGTTCGGGATCGCGTTTCATGTCGATGCTGCCGATCAGCTCCTTGTCCTCCGTGGGGTCGGTGCTGGTGTCCTTCACATACGTGCTGGCACTATCGAGCAGTTGCGTGCTGCCGATGGATGCGTAGGCCTCGTACTTCAGCACCACGTTCGCGCGGAATGGACCGCCGCCACCTGCGTTGCGGTACAGCAGGTCCTGCGTGCGCAGTTGGAAGTAAATGATGCTGCGACTTTCGGAAGCGTGATAGACCCGGGCCCGAAGACGAATGGCCGCAGCACCCTTTCCATAGAGGTAGGCGAAGTTGTCGCCACCGGCCACGGGCACGTAGGTGGTGCAACCGGTCATTAGGAGCAGGGGCAGGAGCAGGGCCAGTAGGCAGTAGGCAGTTGGCAGGCCGGAGGTCCCGGCGAAGTCGGGAGGCAGGCGCATCCTGCCAACTGCCAACTTGCCTTGGCCTGCCGACTGATGGCGACTGTCATCATGGTTCCACGGAATTCGTCCCTTCCAGTGATCGCTGCAGCAATTTAGGGTGTAGGGACTTGTTCGTCTTCGCCCCGAGCTCCTTCAGCATCTCCACCTGGCGTACGAGGTTGCCGGGTCCATCGCTGAGCTTTTTCACAGCCTCGCGATAGCTGTCCTGCGCCGTATCGAGCTGCTTACCGATGCGCCCGAGGTCCTCGGTGAAGCCCACGAACTTGTCGAACAGCGTTCCTGCGCGTTCCGCGATCTCCAGGTGGTTGCGGGCGATGCGCTCGTTCTTCCACACGCTGTGGAAGAGCTTCAGGCTGGCCATCAATGTGCTGTGCGTAACGATGAAGATGCGCTGATCGATAGCCTCCTGCACGATCTCGCGCCGCGTGAGCTGCGCCAGGGTGAAGGCCGATTCGATGGGCACGAACATCAGCACGAAGTCGGGCGAGGAGATGCCGTAGAGGCTGGGATAGTCCTTTTGCGAGAGGCCCTTCATGTGCGCCCGCACGCTATCCGTATGCGCTTTCGCCAGTCGCTCGCGTTCCGCATCATCAGTACTGGTGATGTAGCGCTCGTAATGCGTGAGCGACACTTTCGCATCGATCACGATGTGCTTGTCGCCGGGCAGGTTGATCACCGCATCGGGCCGCAGGCGGCTGCCGTCGGTCATGGTGGTGCTCGTCTGCAACGAGTATTCGTCGCCTTCCACAAGGCCGCTGCTTTCCAGCATGCGTTCCAGGATCATCTCGCCCCAATCGCCTTGGGTCTTGCTGTCACCTTTCAAGGCCTTGGCCAGGTTGTCGGCGTCCACGCTGAGGCGCTGGTTCTGCTCCACCAGTTTGCCGATCTCCTTCTTCAGGGCGAAGCGCTCCCGCTCTTCCTCCTGATAGGTCTTGCGCACCTGTTCCTCGAACTCCTTGATGCGGTCGTGCAGGGGCTTCAACAGCGTGCCCAGCTTCTCCTGCTGTTGGTCGTTGAGCAGCTTGCCCTTGTCGCCGATGAGCCGTTCGGCGATCAGCGTGAAATCCTTTTCCATCCGCACGCGGGCCTCCTCCTGCGCGCTCACCTGCTCGGCCAACCGGGCTTCAAGGCCCTTCACCTTTTCCTGTTCAGCGCCCAAACTTCCGCTCAACGCCGATACGCGCTCGTGTCGTGCCGATAGTTCTGCCTCCTTCTCCGAAATGCGCCGTTCGTAGTCGCGCTTGTCGCTGGCATGTTCATCCAGCAAGGTGCGCAGGGCCGCATCGCCTTTGCCGCGTGACCAGAGGTGCATGCCGATGGCACCCAGGAGAATGCCAAGCAGAAGTCCGATGAAGAGGTAGGCCCAGAGCATGAGGTCGCGCCCGCGTGGCGGGGAGTGCGAAGGTAGCCCCTCAATTATCGTAGATCACCACCAGCGTCCCGATCGGAAGCTGGTCGAAGAGGCCGATCACATCGCGATTGGCCATGCGGATGCAGCCGTGGCTGCTGGGTGTGCCGAGCGAGCATTCGTCCGCTGTGCCGTGGATGTAGATCCAGCGCTCATGGCTATCCACGGGGCCGCCTTGGTTGTGGCCGGGTTCCATGCCGCTGAGCCAGAGGATGCGGGAGGTCACCAGGTCCTGGGAGCGGGTGGTGCAGCTGTCGGCCAGTTCGCCGGTGGCCTCGCGTTCGCGAAGCACGCTCCAGGCGGGAAGCCCTTCGCCGATGCGTTCGGAGATCCAATGCAATCCGGTAGGTGTGCGATAGCTTTCTTCCCGCTCGCCCAGTCCCTTGGCCGAGGTGGAGATCACGAACTCGCGTAGCATCCTGCGGCCCCTCACGTGGTACATCGTCTGGCTGCGGACGCTGACGTAGAGCACATCTCCATCGACGTCAACGCCAGGGTAGCGCACTTCCATGTACTCGAGCAGGAAGTCGGCCAGGTCTTGTTTGTCCACTGGCATGCGGGGTTGTGCATGTACAATTCCGAAGGAAGCCGCGAGCAAGAGCGCAACCAAGGCAAGGGATCGGAATGAGCGGCACAACATGGTATCGTGACGTTCCTACGTGATCGAGGTCACGGTGTTACGAGGGCCTCACGCGGTGGCGCGGAGGGCGCGGGGAATGCAATGGGTCACGCAGAGGCGCAGAGAGCGCAAAGGGAAGTATACGGAAGCGCGCAAGGATGCAAAGGGGCGCAAATAACGCACGAAGCGTCATCCCCTCTCATCCGCGTTCATCCCATCCATCTGCGGTCGTCTGCATAATAAGCGTCCCGGGGGTCCGACCCGGGGCTGTGTCCATCCGCGTTCATCTGCGGTTCCATCCACCCGGATCAGAACAAACTCGTGAACCCGAAGTGCACCTTGCCGCCGCGCAGCTCAACAGGGTTGTCGAACTGCTGCCCCAGCGCATAGGTCAGGCTGAAGATCCCGGCCTTGGTCTCGAAGCTGGTACCGGCACCAAAGCCCAGCGGCGAATCGGTGAGGAGTTGTTCCTGGCTCTGGTCCTCCCACCACGCCTGGTCGAAGAAGAGGAAGAAGTTGCTGTTCTCCTCGAACAGGAAGCGGTATTCCACCGTGCCGATGGCGAAGCTGGAGCAAAAGATGCTGGCCTCATCCACGCCGCGCAAGGTCTTCAGGCCGCCCATGCGGTAAAGCTCATTCCGATAGAGCTGCTCATTCACCATTGCGCCTCCCTGTCCCACCAAGCGCACCGTTCCGCGACGGCCCACGGGCAGGTGCCACACCAGTTTTGCGTTCGCCTCGTACTGTGTGGTACTGATGAAGGTGGCCGCCTCGGTGTCGCTCAAGCTGCTGGTGGTGCTGCGTTTCCGACCTGCGGACCCGTCGATGTCCGCACCGAAGCCTTCACGCGGATTGAAGCGATAGTCGAAGCGTTCGCGCTGCAGGCCCAGTCCGTACGAGGTGATCTTCACATCGCCCAAACCTGCCGTGGCGCTGAAGCTCTGGCCAAGCCGCTGGCTGCTCTTGTCGTTCACGAACACGCTCACCTTGTCGCCTCGGGCCAGCAGGTATTCAAGCGCTGCACGGGCATTCACTTCAATGAAGGTGGTGTCGCGTTTGAAGAGCTTCAGGCTGAGGTCGGTGCCGAAGGGCGTGTTGAACGCGAAGGGGTAGTTGAAGCGCACCTTCAGGTCCTGCGTACGATCCTGCAGGCTGCGCCAGTTCAGGTCGATGGACTCGCCGCGTTTCAGCGCATTGCGCAGTCGCAGGTCCAGGTCGCCGGTGAGGCGCACGTTGCCGGTGACGGGGTCGGGTTGAATGCCGAGGATGCCGTTGAAGCTGCTGGCCTTGCGCGGCTCAAGGAAGAGGTACACCTTGGTCTGTTCGCGGGTGAAGAGCACATAGGGTTGTTGCTTCTGCGAAATGAAGGGCAGCTCGCGCAAGCGCTTGGCCAGGCCGGCCACCAGGACCTCGTTGTACAGATCCCCCGGAGCAACGCCGAGATGCGAATACAGGTAGCGTTTGCTGATCCGCGCGTCGCCCTTGATCACAATGCTGTCGATGCGTGTGAGCGGTCCTTTGTCCAGTCGCAACGTGGCCTGCAGGCCATCCTCCGTGCTGCGCAGACTGTCCAGGCCCACCGTGGCGAAGGGGAATCCGTTGTTCTCGCATTCATCCAGCAGGGCCTCGTACAGCCGCGCCATCTGCCGTGGGTTCAGCGGGCGTTCAGCGTAGAAACGTTCGCGGAAGTGGGCGGCCGAGCTGATCTCGCGCGGCACATTGCCGGCACCCAGCCGGGCCCATCGATAGGCGCGGCCGAGGTGCAGGGAACAGTGCGTGGTATCGCCGTGTTGCACCAAGCTGTCAACGGACGCCTCCAGCCATCCGCGCGCGATCAGGTCGGCGCGCACGGAGGAGGCCCATTGGGGGGCACCGAGCGGGCCGGTCACCTTCACTATCCCGCGCCATTTCTTCGGCAGCACCGTGTCGGCCTTCGCCATCACCCAACGCGTTTGAGCGGCCGCGAGGAGGCAGGCCAGGAGCAGGGCCGCGGTGCACAGCGATCGCCTCACGGGTTCCAGTCGATGGGTGGTTGACCTTGGGCGGCGAGCAGCTCGTTCACCTGCCCGAAATGCCCGCAGCCGATGAAGCCGCGGTGGGCCGAGAGGGGGGAGGGGTGGGGGGCTTTCAGGATGTAATGGCGATCGGTGCCGATCAGCTCCTCCTTGGCCTGCGCATAGCGACCCCAGAGCAGGAAGATCGAGTCCGGTGCGTTCGCGGGCAAGCGCGGAAATGGCGGCATCGGTGAAGCGTTCCCAGCCTTTGCCTTGGTGCGAGCCGGCCTGTTCGGCACGAACGGTGAGCGTGGCGTTCAACAGCAGCACGCCCTGATCGGCCCAGCGCCCGAGGTCGCCATGCGATGGAGCCGGAATGCCGAGGTCGCGCTTCAGTTCGGTGAAGATGTTCTGGAGAGACGGGGGCGGCCGCACGCCCGGGGGAACGCTGAAGGAAAGGCCGTGCGCCTGTCCGGGGCCGTGGTAGGGATCCTGCCCGATGATCACCACGCGCACCTTGTCGAAAGGTGTTCGCTTGAAGGCATGAAAGATGTCACTGCCTTTGGGGAACACGCTGTGCTGCTCCCGTTCCGCCATCAGGAACGCCTTCAGATCTCGGAAATAGGGACTTTCGAACTCAGCCGCCAAATGGGGTAGCCAGCCCGACCCAATATCCGGGATGGACACCGCGTTACCAGAAGGAATGGGGGTGGGCAGGGTCACGGTGTTATCAAGGTATCCGATGTTGAAACTTTTGCTCCCTTCCCTCCGTATCAGCCGTTACTTTTGTGCGAGACCTTGTCTATGGATCGTAGACCGACAGACACTCACGAACGGACCAACGATGAAAAACCTGACCAAAGTACTGGCACTTGTTGCGGTGGCCATGGTGCTGCTCACTTCGTGCCACTCTGCGAAGTCCTGCCCGGCTTACGGCAAGGTGACGAAGCCGAGCGTGGAAAAGGCATCCTGAGCCAGTCTTCCCTGGCGCTTTACGAAGCCTGGGCATGGCCCGGGCTTTCGCATTTCGTACCCCGACCTCATACATAGGTGAAGTGCACCTCCTGCACCACATCGGGGTGTAGGCTGCGCGAAACGGGGCAGGTCTGGGCGATCCGTTCCAGCAACAGCCGCTGCCGGTCGTTCAAGGCCGCATCCAGTTCAATGTGCATCTCGATCCTGGCCACCCTGCGTGGGTCGCTCGCCATGTGCTTGATCACCCTGGCCTTGGCGCGTTCGAAGGGGATTTCCTTAGCCTTGGCGCTGATCCCCATGGTGGTGAGGATGCAGGTGCATAAGGACACGCACAGCAGGTCCGTGGGGCTGTGAGCTTCGCCTTTGCCCTGGTTGTCCGGGGGCGCATCGGTAACGAAGCGATCGCCGCTCAGGGTGTGAACGGAGGCACACGTCAAGCCTCCTAGGTATGTAACAGTTGCGGTTTCCATGGACGCGAAAGAACACTAACCCGGCGTTCCCTGTTTAGATTTGGACCACCGGAGTTGTTCCTGTCCTAGTTCACGTGCCATCCCTTCGCTCCATATTCTCGCTGTCCGCCTTCCTCGGCGCGCTGCTGGCGGTGGCCCAGGTGAGCGTGTATGATGAGGAAGGCAGGACCCTGTATTCCCGGGAGATCTATGGCGGGCCCATTATCCATGGCGACGGTTGGGGCGGGCAGTTCTACTATGCCACCTACAGCACGGCCCGCATTCGGAACCTCTATGGTTTCGAGCTCGTGGGCATGAAGCACCCCAAGGAGATCAAGAGCTACAACCCGTTCTATGAGGATTCGCGTGGCTACTATTACGGCAAAAGCAACAGCCTGCTGATCCTGCGTCCTGGCTTTGGTCGCAAATACAGGCTCACCGAAAAGATCCGCCGCAGCGGGGTGGAGGTGAACTACCTCTGGTGCCTCGGGCCTTCATTGGCCTTGCTGAAGCCCGTATACCTGCAGATCGGCTATCGCATCGATGAGCGGGAGATCCCGCCGTATGACAACATCATCGAAGAGCGCTACGATCCCGAGCGGCACTTTGCGAACAACATCTTCGGCCGGGCCTCGTGGTTCCGCGGGCTGGGCGAACTGTCGATTCAGCCCGGTGTTTTCGGTCGCATGGCGATGAACTTTGAATATGCCGGCGATAACACCGGCGTGCGCGCACTTGAAGTAGGCACCACGGTGGATGTTTACGCGGACAAGGTGCCGATCATGGCCGATGTGTCCGGTATGCGGAACAAGAACATCTTCTTCGAACTGTACATCGCCCTGCTGTTCGGCGGCAAAAAGATCCGATGAGCGAGCAACACGAGGGCGCGCCTGTTGCCCCCGCGCCAGCAGGCCCCCACCATCGCCGTCGACCGGACTGGTTGCGGGTGAAGCTGCCCACCGGCGAGAGCTACCGCAAGGTGCGCGAGATCGTCAGCGAGCACAAGCTGCACACCATCTGCCAGAGCGGCAACTGCCCCAACATGGGCGAATGCTGGGGTGCCGGCACGGCCACCTTCATGATCCTGGGCAACATCTGCACGCGCAGCTGCGGCTTCTGCTCGGTGGCCACCGGCCGGCCCTTGGAAGCGGACCCCTTCGAGCCGGCCCGCGTGGCCCGCAGCGTGGAATTGATGGGTGTGAAGCACTGCGTGATCACCAGCGTGGACCGTGACGACCTGGCCGATGGCGGGGCCAACATCTGGGCGCAGACCGTGCGGGCCGTGCGCCGCCGCAGCCCGGAGACCAAACTGGAGACCCTGATCCCCGACTTCAAGGGCGAATGGCACAACCTGGCCATCATGTTGGAGTCCCGTCCTGATGTGCTCAGCCATAACCTGGAGACCGTGCGCCGCCTCACGCGGAAAGTGCGGGTGCAGGCCAAGTACGACCGCAGCCTCGAAGTGCTGATGCGGGCCAAAAAGGCCGGCCTGCGCACCAAGAGCGGCATCATGCTGGGCCTGGGCGAGACCGATGCCGAAGTGCTGGAGACCATGGACGACCTGCGCAGCGTAGCCTGCGATGTGGTGACGTTAGGCCAGTACCTGCAGCCTACCCAAGCCCATCTGCCCGTGGTCGAATTCGTTCACCCTGATCGGTTCGCCCGTTTCCGCGAGGAAGGCCTGGCCCGGGGATTCCGCTTTGTGGAGAGTGGGCCACTGGTGCGCAGCAGCTACCATGCCGAGAAACATGTGCATTGAACAAGGCACGTTGGACAGGTAGCCGGAGACCCCCAAATGGCCGAATAACTGCGTTAGGTCGCGAACAACCGGCGCCTATATTTGTCACCCTTGCATCCAGAAGAACCCATCTGATGACCCGACTTACCACCCTCACCTTGATCGGCGCTGCCGTGGTCGGCAGCATTGCCGTGCACCACCAGCGCTCCTTGGCGCCGCACTACACACCGCGGCACACCACGACCACCGATCAGAATTATCGTGGCGCCTTTGAATGGCTGAACATGATGCGTTCCAACGAGGCCACCGGTCTGGTGGACCCTTCGGACCGCCTGCGCATGGCCAAGGCCGTTGCGTCGTTCAACCGTACGCAGGCCAAGGAGGCCGTGTACAACTGGGTGGAGATGGGTCCTGATAACGTGGGTGGCCGTGTTCGTGCCATCTGTATCGATCCCATCAACAACCAGAAGATCTGGGCCGGCAGCGTGAGCGGTGGCTTGTTCCTTTCCATGGATGGTGCCAACACCTGGACGCGCATCGAGTCCTTCACCCAGAACCTGATCATCACCTCCATCGCCCTGCTCGGCAACGGCCATTTGTACGTGGCCACGGGCTGCACATGGGAAGGGATCAGCGGCACGGGTGGCAGCGGCTTCGTAGGCGCCGGACTGTTCCGTTCGGATGACAACGGTGCCACGTTCACGCAGGTGCTTGCTCCTTCGTCTCCTTGGAGTCCCGGTGTGGATTGGGCGGTGATCAACCGCATCAAAGCGGATCCCGTCAACCCGAACCGCCTGTACATCGCGGCACAGGATCCCGGTGCCCGTATTTATGATGAAGGCACGGGTGTTGCCTCCACCATTGGCAACCTTTCCTCTCTGCTTGCCGCATACGATGTGGAAGTGAGCGCTGATGGGAATACGATCCTGTTCGCCGCCGGATCCGGGGATGCCTATTTGAGCACCAATGGAGGTACCACCTTCGATAAATTGGATGGCACACCCGGCGTTGGTTTCCCGCAGAGTGTAGGCCGCTTGGAACTCGCCATGTCTCCTGATGACCCCAACTTCATGTATGCACTGGGCTGCACGGGCGGAGGTGCCATGGCCGGTGTGTGGTCCTCAACGGACCGCGGTGCCACGTGGTACCAGATCTGGCCTCCGGGTTCCGCTGTTCCATCCTTGGATATTTTCAGGGACAACAGGCAGGGCTTCTACGACAACGCCGTTGCAGTTCGCCCTGGTCATCCTGATGAGGTGTGGCTCGGTGGTGTGGAACTGTGGAAGACCACGCTCAGCGGCCAGCCGAACCAGCTCGCTGTTGCCGATGCATCCCCGGGTTGTTTCTTCTGCGTGCATGCGGATGTTCATGAGATCGTGTTCGCCGATGAGCAGACCGCCTATATCGGTTGCGATGGTGGTGTGTTCAAATCGCCCACGGGTGGCCAGAACTTCTATGCGAGCAATCGCGACCTGGCCATCACGCAGTTCTACTCCGTGGCCTACAACACCCGCGGCCACGTGATCGGTGGTACGCAGGACAATGGCACGAAATTCATCGATGGACTTGGCAACACCACCAACGAGGCGTCGGACCTCACCGGGGGTGATGGATTCGACGTCGATATGTCGCAGATGGATACGAACATCATGTTCACCTCCATCTACAATGGCTCGATCTTCCGCTCGAACGATCAAGGCAACAACTTCGGCAGCTTCTACGACGAAAATGTGCCCGTGGATCCGAACGCCACACTAGGCGATGGATTGGGTGACTTCTACACGAACTTCCGCATCTTCGAGAACCCCAATGACCTGAACAGCCCATACGTCAAGCGCCTGGTCTATTCCATTGGCGCAGGCGACACGATCTTCCCCGGCGAAAGCCGCCCGATCGGATTCCTTGGCACCGTCACATCGGTCACTCAGTACGGGCAATACACCAATACCGGAACCGAGCCCATCATTGGTCCCTGGACGTCCGATACACTTGAGTTCCAGGATCGTTTGACCAGTGTTTTCGCGGCGGGCTACACCGATGCGCAAGGTGTGTGGGTCACGCGTCAGGCCTTGGATTTCAACGCGAATCCCGCTTGGGCGAAAGTGGTGGCCAACGCTGGTGGCAACGTGAACTGCCTGGAGTGGAGCCGCGATGGCAACCACCTCTTCTATGGCACCTCGGGTGGCGAGATCTTCCGCGTGTCGGGCTTTGCCACGGCCTATAGCATCAGCGAACTTTCTGTGGATAGCGCGGAATATGCGCTGACCGCCACGCAGATCTACAGCGGTGGAAATCCGGTCACCGGCCTGGCCCCTGATCCGAGCAACAACGATCGCCTCGTTGCCACGTTCGGACAGTACGGTGGCAACTCCAAGGTGCGCCGCACGGAGAACGCAACTGGTGCGGCCACATGGACCAGCATCTGGAACGTTCCCACGGAGCTGCAGGGCATGCCTTGCTACGATGCGGTGATCCACAAGGACAACAGCAACATCATTGTCGTCGGTACTGAGTTCGGTGTATGGGCCACGGATAACGGCGGAAGCACCTGGACCAACCAGACGGATGGCATCCAAGGCGTTCCGGTCTTCGCCATGCGCCAGCAGACCTGGAACTGGCAGAACAATCCGGTGGGTCCGGACTGGGTGCAGAACCCGAACGTGATCTATGCGGGCACACATGGCCGTGGCATTTTCCGCACCGAATCGCTCGTGGGGGTTCGTCCGGTGAATGACCCACTCGCCAATGTGGACCTGGATCAGGTGGTGCTCATGCCCAACCCCGCATCCACCCAGAGCGTGGTCAACTTTACGCTGCGCAAGGCAGGCGATGTCACGGTGAACGTTTACGACATCAAGGGCAAGCTGGTGCTTTCGAACACCCGCCGCAACCTGGCCGCAACGGTGCAGAACGTCCCCCTGAACACCGAAGGCCTGAACGTGGGTACCTACATGGTGGAAGTACGCACCGGCGAGCAGCGTCGCACGGCACGATTGGTCGTGATGCGTTGAACTCCGTGAATTGAATTCCGCAAAAGCCCCGCGACCATCGTCGCGGGGCTTTTCTTTGTCATTCCCCATCCCGCAGCATTAGCTGATCCAAGGCGCCGACCATGTCCACCAACGCACCCATCCGCATCGCGGTCAACGGCTTCGGCCGAATTGGCCGCGTATTCACCCGCATCATACTCGATCGCACGGACATTGAACTGGTCGCGGTGAACGACCTCACGGATACGCACACGCTAGCTCATCTCTTCAAGTACGACTCGGTGCATGGCGTGTTCGCCGGCGCGGTTGCACATGATGCAACGAACCTTATGCTCGGTGGCCGTACCATCAAGGCCTTTGCGGAGAAGGACCCCGCGAAACTGCCATGGGGCGCGCTCGGCATCGATATCGTGATCGAATGCACGGGTCACTTCCTCACACGCGAGCTGGCATCTGCGCACATCAAGGCGGGAGCGCGGCAGGTGATCCTGAGCGCCCCGGCCAAGGACAATGACATCAAGAGCGTGGTGCTCGGTGTGAACGAACACATGCTCGACGGAACGGAGGACATGATCTCCAACGCCAGCTGCACAACGAACTGCGCTGCCCCGATGATCAAGGTGGTGCGTGATGTCTACGGGATCGAGAGCGGCTTCATCACCACGGTGCACAGCTACACGGGCGATCAGCGATTGCACGACGCGCCGCACAAGGATCTGCGCCGGGCGCGGGCCGCGGCCGTGAGCATGGTGCCCACATCCACCGGCGCGGCCAAGGCTATTACGCGGATCTTCCCGGAACTGGAAGGCAAGCTCGGCGGCGGTGGCATCCGCGTGCCGGTGCCCGATGGGTCCATCACGGACATCACTTGCCGCGTGAAGAACATCCCCACGGCCGAAGCGCTCAACGCGAAGTTCAAGGAAGCCGCGGAGGGTTCCATGAAGGGCATCCTGCGTTACACCGAAGATCCGATCGTCAGTGTGGACATCATTGGCGACGCGCACAGTTGCGTCTTCGACGCGCAGCTCACCAGCGTGGTGGGCGACCTGGTGAAGGTGATGGGCTGGTACGATAATGAGTACGGATACAGCAGCCGCTTGGCCGACCTGGTGGCCTACCTGCATAAGATCCGGAAGTGATCCTGTCCGGCCGCGCTTTTAGCGCGGGCGCGGCGAGGTTCGCGGCTTCGCTGCCTCTATACCGCCTGTCCGACCGCGCTTGTAGCGCGGGCGAAGCGAGGTTCGTGGCTTCGCCGCCTCTAAGCCGTTACCCCGGGCGTTTCCACATCCCCGCTCAACGGCCCGTCGCTCATGCGTTTCATTAGGCGCAGCGTTGTGCCATCGAACACCGCATAGGTGTAATAGCTGATCCAGTCGCCGAGGTTCAAATACCTACTTTCTCCCTCAGGGTCTCCCGTAGGGGACCCTGAGGACACGGGCAGGTTCAACGGTAGATGCCGATGCCCGAAGATGAACCAGTCGTAGTGCTGTGATCTCAGCAGCTCGCGGCAGTGGATCGCCAGCCATTCATGCTCGGTGCCCAGGAACTTCTTGTCGTTTGCGTAGTTCTTCAGGCGGCTTTTTCCGCTCCAGAAATGCGCGATGCCCAGCCCCAGGTTCGGATGCAGCCGCGCGAAGCACCATTGCATGAAGCGGTTGCGGAAGATCCGCTTCATGAACTTGTAGCCACTGTCGCCGGGGCCGAGGCCATCACCGTGGCCGATGAGGAACTTCTGGCCGTTCCACTCGCGCATAACTTCCGCTCGGTGGATGATCACACCGGTCTCCTTCGGCAGGTAATCGAAGATCCACATGTCGTGATTGCCGATGTACAGGTGCACCGGGATCCCCCGGTCCGTGATCTCCGCGATCTTCCCCAGCAACCGCACGAAGCCGCGCGGCACCACTTCGCGGTACTCGAACCACATGTCGAACAGGTCGCCCAGGATGTGGATCTCGGCCGCGTCCTTCTCCGCTTCGTTCAGGAAGGCCACGATGCGCTTCTCCCGGACCAGGCTCCTCGCATGATCGGGCACTCCCAGGTGGAAGTCGGAGAGGAAGTATATCCTTCTGCCCGACTTCTCCCTCAGGGTCTCCGCTTCGGGACCCTGAGGCACCGTACTGTTGCCTGCGTTCATTAATGCGGTGCTTTGCGTAGGGCCTGCGTGGGATCTAACTTCTCCAAAGCAACAACGAATCGGATCCGGTCGGTGAAGGTGAAGCCGCGCAAGGTCTCCACCTCATCCTTGATCTCCTTGCTGTATGTCAGCGGCACCCACATTTCCACCACATCGCGCATAATGCGGACGCCGATGCCCATTTCCCAATATCCGCGCCAGTCGGTGGTACGGCCTGCTTGTGTGACACTCGTGAACGGCGCAGCGCCATAGCTCGCGAAGAGCGCCAGGGGCAACTTGAACGGGAAGTCCAGCTCCATGTTCATCGCCGCGATCCAGGTATCGCTGGTACCATTGGCCGTGGGCGTTTTGAAGCCGCCCTGGTCCTTGGCGAACTGGTTGGACGTGTTCTGGCCGACATATTGGCGGTCGAGGAACAGATGGTCGTACAACAGGTCGCTGGCACCCCAATGCAGCCGCCACCCCATGGCGGCCGTCATCTGCTGTGCGTTCTTTCGCAGGAACGATCCACCGAAAGCCCTGAACGTGACGCGATGTTTGAATCGGTCGTAGATCGCGCTCCACTGCGCCTCAAGGGAGATACGGTCGAAGGCATCGTGATGAAGGCCGATGAGGTGCGCCTCGAAGGGGTGAAGGCCATTCCTCCGAACGGAGTGAAGGCGCACTTCGTGAAAGACGTCATCGGTCCGGGCATCCACCGGGATCTCATCCGGACCATCCGCGTAGGTTCCTTTGGCGTGGTTCCACAGGATCACGCTGCGGAAGCGAACATCGTTCTGCACGGCATTGGGCTTGGAGCGCAGGTCGAACTGGATGCTCGGCACCGCGCGCTCGTACCACTGTTCCACATCGCCGACGGACCACAACGAGGCCGCGAAGCCCGACACGCCCACATGGATGTTCCGCAACAGGTCGCTCCGAAGCCGATCGTGGTTCCACATGAAACGCGCCCCACCAGCGAGCCGCTCGCTCTTGGTTCCATAAAGCGGAGCCGCCACCCATTCGAAGCGCTGGTTCGGTAGCGTGGTGTTGTGCAGTACCAGGCCGGGCATCCAGCCATCGTGCGAATTCTTGCCGACCGCCGGCAGCCAGTAGATGCTCTTGCGGTCTTCGCGCTCCAGGCCGGCGAGGAACTTCACTTCGGGAAGCTTGCGGCGCTTCAGCAGGCCGTATGCGCGCACTTCGTTGTTGCGGCGGTCGATGTCGAGGGTATGGGCGACAGCATCGATCCGAAGATGGTCGAACGTCGACTTGGAGAGGCCTGCCTCGTAAGTGCGCGTGCCGCGTGAGTAGCCATCAGTCTTGATGCGACCTCGGTTGAAGTCGCGAATTTCCTTTCGTAGCGCGATCGGCCTGAGATGCGAGAGCCATCCGGTAGAAGTAGAGTCCTCCGCATTCCAAGCCATCGAGCTCAGTGGTGCCTCAGTGTTCGACCGGAACAGGTAGTGTGTTCTTACTAGGCGTTTGGCTTTCAGAGAGACCTTCTCGCTGTTGCCGATCAGAGTCCGAGAACATCCAATCAAGTTCCTTGTTGGCGATCTGCTCTAGTTCCGTGCGGAGCTCGACAGGACCTGGATGCTTGAAGCTGCCAATCCGCGAAGTACTCGCTGCATGCTCGGCATCAAACAGCGAGTCACCGAGGTAGGAGCGCAGCTGATCGAAAACGAGTGCGGTCTTCGAGTACACCGTTGTTCCGTAGTCAAGCATCCCGAATTCCGCCGAAGGTGAATCAGGCGGTGAATCCCAATTCCGCCGCGCATTGAAGCGGTACTGCAATTCGTTCTGCTGGCGATAGGTGATGCCCTTGTGCCGCGTGAGGAAGCCGAGCGGAATGCCTTGCAGGTCCATGATCCGCTTGTCCGGGTAGCGCGTTTCCACGTAGCGCTGCTCGTAGAAGCTGTTGATGCCCTCATCCATCCAAGGGTGGTCGCGCTCGTTGCTGCCGAGCATGCCGTAGAACCAGTTGTGGCCTACCTCGTGCGCGATCACCACGTCCAGCTCGAAGGTATCGGACTGCTGTCGTTGATGATGGTGATCATCGGGTACTCCATGCCACCGCCTGCCGCTGTGCCGCCATCGATCGCCGTGCAGGCGCTGTACGGATAGTCACCGACCCATTCGCTGTAAAGCCGCACGCTTTCGTTCACGTAGGTGATGGCGTCCTTCCACAGCTCCGCGTTCTTCGGCGTGCACATTGTCCAAGTGGTCACCGTGTTGCCGCTTCGGGGCAGGGTCACAGAACCCTTGCTGCACTACGAAACGCTTATCAGCGAACCAAGCGAAGTCGTGCACGTGGTCCTGCTTGAAGTGAAGCGTCTTCATGCGTCGGCTGACGAAGCGGGGAAGCCCTTCCATATCGGGTCGCCTTTCGCATCTTTCAACGGTTCCGGATAGCGCCATTCGCTGGAGGCCATGCGGTCCAAGAGCGCGCGCTCATCTGTGCGTTCTGTAGTTCACCTGTGGCACCCACCACATAATTCGCGGGCAGCGTGATGCGCACGTCGAAGCTGCCGAACTCGCTGTAGAACTCGCCTTGCGTGAGGTAGGGCATCGCGTGCCAGCCCTCGCGATCGTACACGGCGGGCTTGGGGAACCACTGCGTGATGTAGTAGGCCTGGCCGCTGCGGCCCAAACGCGAGAAGCGGGCGCTGGGGATCTTCACGTGGAAGGGCGTGGTGATCGTGATGCGTTCGCCAGGCGCGAGCACCGAGGGCAGCTTGATCCAGCCGATGTCGATGCTGATCAGGGTGGAAACCCCAGGTCGAGCTTCGCGCCGTTGCTGCGGAAGTCCAGACTGTCGATGAAGCCGCGTTGTTCGGGCGTGGCGAAGTGCAACCCGAAGCTGTTCTGCCCATCAAGCTGTTCGCACAGCGCTGTGCTCTGGTCCTTGTAGGCGTTCGGCCAGAGATGTATCCATAGCGTGTCGAGTGTGTTGCGGCGAATTGTTGTGGTAGTCGAACTCCTCGGATGCGAAAAGTTCATGCTTCACATCATCGAGCCGCACATCGATGCGGTAGTCGACCTGCTGTTGGAAGTAGGGCTGGGCGAGAAGCACGTTAGGCGAGGCCACTAGCAAGAAACCAAGCGCACAGGCAAGTACAATTTCGCGATGCCGGGTCAGGCCCGGCATGACAGAGCAAAACGTGCGCGTGAAGGGCGCGGCCGCCGCGCCCTTCACGCGCACAACACGGTTGTCATTCCGGCCTTGAGCCGGAATCGCGGAGATCCCGCGAACCGTGATCATTTGAACACCTCAGCAAGCTTCTCTTCCAACGCCGGCCCGCGCAGGTTCTTGCCGAGGACTCTTGCCGTCCTTGTCCACCAGCACGGTGTAGGGGATGCTGCTTACGCCGTACTGCTGTGCGGCCGCATTGTTCCAGAACTGCAGGTCACTCACATGCTTCCACGGCAGACCGTCCTGAGCGATGGCCCCGGTCCAGGCACCCCGGTCGCGGTCCAGTGACACGCCCAGGATCTCGAAGCCCTTGCCGCGGTACTGCTCATATACGCGCTTCACATTGGGGTTCTCCATGCGGCAGGGCTTGCACCAGCTGGCCCAGAAGTCGATCAGGACCACCTTGCCGCGCAGGCTGCTCAGGGAGATCGATCTTGCCGTCGGGGCTCGGCCTGCGAGAAGTCGGGCGCTTCGCCCCCCACGGGGATCAGGTTGTCCAACTTGGCCATCTGCTCCTCCTGCACTTTCATCGCGGCTGCTTGTTGTTCCATGCGTCCCACCTGGTCGCGGAATCCGATGATAGTACTCGCTATGAGGTATGGTGCGGGCCAGCGCATCGCGCACCTCCTGGAAGAGCGGCAGGTCGTTCTGGATGTTCAGGCGGCTGACGGAGGCGAGCACGACGGGGCTGTTCTTGTGCTCCTGCGTGAACATTTTGCAGCGCGTGTAGAAGTCGCTGTTCAGTTTGTTGATGCGGTCGATGGCATCGGTGTCCGCACGGTCGGAATTGACGCGCGTTACGAGTTGCTGCTTCTCCTCCTCGTACTTCTTCGCTTCCTTGAAGAAGCCGTACAGCAGGTCGCTCTGCTTGCTTCCTTCCACCTTGGACGGTTCCGCCAGTTTGCCGGCAGTGGCTTCCAGCGTTACGCTTTCCGCGCTGTCCAGCACGATCACCGCCATGTCCTGTTCGCTGAACGAGACGGCGTAGAAATCCAGGGGCAGTTTGCCCGGATGGAAGGTTCCGTGGCCGTTGGCGTCCAGCACCAGCGAGTCGATGTGCTCGGGCTTGTTGTTCTTGAAGCGGTCCAGGTAGATGGTCTTGCCACCGCCTCCGCCGATGGTCACATCGACGATGCGTTCTTGTTCCGGCGTGCTGCACGCGGCGAGGACGAGGATCGCGGGGAAAAGGAGTCGGGTCATCATTTATACGGGGTCTTGTTCAAGCATGCGTTTCACCACTTCGTTCACTTTGCGCGGGTCGGCCTTGCCTTGTGTGGCCTTCATCACTTCACCCATGAACAGGCCGAGGAGGCCTTTGTTGCCTGAGCGGAAAGCCTGCACCTTGTCGGGATAGCGGTCCATGGAGCTGCGCATGGCGGCCTCCACCACATCCTCGCGGGTGTCGAGCAACAGGTTGTGTGCGGTGGCGAGTTCCTCGGCGCTCCCTGCATGTTCCAGCATCAAGGGGAACAGCTTCTGCGAGGCGAGGGTGTGGCTCACCTTGCCGCCGTCGATCAACGAGATCAAACCGGCGAGGCGCTCGGCGGTAATGGGGAATTCAGCGATCGTCAGTCCGCGTTCGTTCACCCAGCTGCGCACATCGCCCATCACCCAGTTGGCGGCTGTCTTGGCGTTGGTGGTGTGCTGCAGCACGGCTTCGTAATACAACGCGGTCTCCTTGTTGTCGGTGAGGATCTCCGCATCGTATGCGCTGAGCCCGAGCGTGGTGGTGTACTTCAGTTTCAGCTCGCGGGGCAGCGGCGGCATGGCCGCGCGGATGGCTTCCTTCTTCGCTTCGGTCACCGTGAGCGGCTGGATGTCCGGCTCGGGGAAGTAGCGGTAGTCATGCGCCATTTCCTTGCTGCGCAGGCCCATGGTGGTGCCTTTTGCGGCATCGAAGGTGCGCGTCTCCAGATGGATGGCGCCACCGGCCTCCAGCACTTCGCTCTGGCGCTGCGCCTCGAATTCGATCGCGCGCTGAACGTTCTTGAAGCTGTTGAGGTTCTTCACCTCGGTGCGCGTGCCGAAGGCTGCTGCTGCCCTTGGGACGGATGCTGATGTTCGCATCGCACCGCAGGCTGCCTTCCTCCATGTTGCCGTCGCAGACGTCGAGGTAGCGCACCAGGCGGCGCACTTCAACGAGGTAATCGTAGGCCTCCTGCGAACTGCGGATGTCGGGCTCGCTCACGATCTCCACCAGTGGAACGCCGGCGCGGTTCAGGTCCACCAGCGTGTTGAAGGGGTCCACATCGTGGATGCTCTTGCCCGCATCCTCTTCCATGTGGATGCGGGTGATCTTGATGTCGATCTCGCCTTCCGCGTTGGTGGCGCGATCGCTCTTGACGGTGATGTGGCCACCGGTGCAGATCGGTGTGGTGTCCTGGGTGATCTGGTAGCCCTTGGGCAGGTCGGGGTAGAAATAGTTCTTGCGCGCGTAGTGCATGCGCGGGGCGATGGTGCATCCGCAGGCCAGGCCAAGGCGAATGGCCAGATCGACAGCGTAGGTGTTGGGCACGGGCAGCACCCCGGGTAGGCCGAGCGTTACCGGGCTCACCAGTGTGTTCGGGTGGTCGCCGTACGTGTTGGCATCACTGCTGTATGCCTTGCTCTTCGTGAGCAGTTGGGCGTGCACCTCCAGGCCCACGACCAGTTCCCATTTTTCCGACCAGTGCGCGCTCATTCCTCGTTCGTCTTGATCACACGCACAACGGCCCGGTGATCGGCGTTGCTCAGTTCCACGAAATAGTTGCCGTCCTCCACGCTGCGAAGATCGATCGCCAGCGCGGAACCGGACACGTATGCCGACCTGTCGCGGATCACCCGGCCTTGCGCATCGCGCAGCGTGATGTGCACCTCGCCCTGGAATTCGGGGGGAACAGTGACGTACGCCACGGACGCGGTGGGATTCGGCCAGCTATGAAGTCCGGACGCCGTGGCAGGCTTCGTGGACAGGCCCACGGCCTGGCTGATGTCCAGCACGAACAATCCATGCTGCATCTCGCTGATGAGCACTTGTCCGCTCGGCAGGTACGGATATACGCCCCACGCGCCCTTATAGCTGAAGCTGTACGGCTCCGGATGCATGTCGTAGTAACCGATCAGTTGTGCGTTCGCAGGATCGGCCACGCTCCACAACCAGTAACCGTCCTCGTACCAGGCCACGTGCAACAGGTCGCCTTGGAAGCAGGGATTGTGCGTGATGCTTCCCGGTCCGCGGTCGGTGCCGATGGTGTCGATGAACTGGATGTCCGTGGGATCGCTCACATCGAAGAGCTTCAGGTCGGTGCCATGCGTCTCATCGGCCATCACGTACAGCCAGCCGTTGTCGTGCAACCAACCGCTGTGATTGTAGCCAGGTTGCGGGTAGTTGGTGAGCGAGCCGAGCAGCACGGGTGCGTTCACGTTGGTGAAGTCGATGATGTGCATCGCGTCCACATCGTTGGTGTAGGTGATGTTGTTCACCGTGTAGGCATCGTGCACGCCACCCACGGCTGCGTTCCACCAAGGCACGCTGAATTCCGGCTTCAGGAGCAAGCGTCGGTGCAGTCGGGGTCGGCAAGCGACCAGATGGCGAAGTCCGTGTTGCCATAGTGCGTGTACAGCCGGGCGTTGGCCGTGTCGATCCAGATGGAATGGGCACGCGAAAAAAGCGCGTTGCTGTCGTAAAGCACGGGTGCGGAATCGGGCAGTTGGCGCAGGTCGATGATCTGCAATGTGCCGGGTCCTTCATCGGTCACCGCGTAAAGACGATCGCGATAGGTCTTGTATTCGCGGTGGATCACATCGCCGCCTTGGATAGTTCCCGGCGATGAAGGCCACCGGCCCCTGGATGTCGCCCGGTGTTACGTCGATGATGTGCGTGCCCATGGTGCTGCCGATGATGCCGTATTCGCGTCCATCACGGGCGTAGCCCCATACCGCGTTGTAGGTATTGTCGTACAGGAAGGAACCGGGAAGCGTGCTGTCGCTCCACTGGTAGATCTTCGACACGTTCAGACTGTCCTGGGCGAATGACAGTTGCAGGAGCGCAATGCAAAGGACGCTGGCTATTGGCCTCTGGCTGCTGGCCCAGCCATCGGAGGACTTCGTTCGGGCAGCCACGGTGGCCCATCGCGCTGCCATCGCCAGGTTGCGAAGAGCGGCCAGCGGCCAGCAGCATGCGGCCAGAAGCGCGTTCAGCATGAAGCGACGAGTTCACGCATGATCAACGTAAGGCTTGGCTCGGCCTTCTCGGCCACGCGCTGCACCATCTCGTGCGTTGTTTTCTCGATGCGACCTTCCACGCCCATGTCGGTGATCACGCTCATGGCGAAGCAGGGCAGGCCCATCTGTCGTGCGGCGATCACTTCCGGCACGGTGCTCATGCCCACGGCATCACCGCCGATGTTGCGCACGTAGCGGTATTCGGCCGGCGTCTCCAGCGTTGGACCGGTGAGGCCCACATAGGTGCCCTGCTGCACCTTGATGTTGTTCTTCGCGGCGATCTCCTTCGCCTTGGCCACCAACGAGTGGTCATAGGCCTCGCTCATGTCCGGGAAACGCGGTCCCAGTTCATCGATGTTCGGGCCGATCAGCGGATTCGGGAAGAGGCAGATGTGATCGGTGATGATCATCAGGTCGCCGGTATCGTGGGCGGGGTTCACACCACCGCAAGCATTGCTCACGAACAGACGTTGGATGCCGAGGAACTTGAACACGCGCACCGGCATCACCACTTCGGGCATCGTCCACCCTTCGTAGTAATGGAACCGGCCCTGCATGGCCACCACAGGTTTGCCACCGAGGAAGCCGAAGAGCAGTTTGCCGGGGTGGCCCTGCACGGTGCTTACCGGGAACTCGGGAATGTCCTTGTAGGCGATCGCGTATTTCACATCGATCTCCTTGCCCAGACCGCTGAGGCCGGTGCCGAGGATGATGCCGGTCTCGGGCGCAAAGCCATCGGTGGCCTTTTTCAGGTGATCAGCGATGCGTTTGATGCGTTGCAACATGGGCTCTTAGTAATGCGGCGAATTGATGTGGTTCGTTCAGGATCTCGGCCTTCACGCCGATCACGGCGATGGGGATGTCCTCAAGCGGGCCGGAGATGAGGGCGGGCCCCAGGCGGGCGGCGTCCTTCTCGGTGGTGATGAGTGTTTTTTGAGGGCCCGCGAAGGTAGCGAAGCGGATGGCTATGCGCTGCTGGTCAGCGTCGGAGAACGTATGATGGTCCGGAAAGGCCATGTGCTGCACGCTTCCGAAGGTGGCACGTACATGCTCCAGGAGCGCGGTGGCATCAGCGATACCGGTGACCACGAAGGCCGAAGCGTGAGGTCCTACCGGCACGGTCATGGTGCTGTCGTGCAACGACCGGGGAGCATCGTACCGAAGTCCGCTGAAGAAGAGCGCTTGCTGCGCGCCCAGGCCCAGTTTCCTGCGCCACCACGCCTGTTCCTCGGCGCTCGGTGTCGCCGGGCATTTGGTCACCACCACGGCATCGGCATGGCGTGCACGCACCGGCAGATCGCGTAAGGAACCGGCCGGGAACAGATGGTCCTTGAACCACGGCTTCTGCCAGGTGGTGAGCACGATGTTCAGTCCCGCCTTGAGCTTCCGATGTTGGAATGCGTCGTCCAGGATCACGACCTTCACCTCGGGTGCTTGTTCGCCGATGGCTTGCACACCGGCCACACGATCGGCGCCAACGAACACGCGCACGCCGCTGAACTTGCGCTTGATCATCAGCGGCTCATCGCCGGCCAGTTGTGCATCATCCTCGCGGTCCACTTCATGGAACGTGCTGCCGTCCCGTCCATACCCCCGACTCAGCGTGGCCAGGGGACCGTGCTCGATCAAGGTGCGTAAAGCCAGTTCCACATGCGGGGTTTTCCCCGTGCCGCCCAAGGCCACATTGCCGATCACGATGGTCGGCAGCTCCGGCTCAACGCTCTTCAGAAAGCCGCGGTCGTAGAGGAAATGGCGGATGGCCAGCACCAGGGCATAGGGCCAGGAGAAGGGGAGGAGCAGGATCCGAAGGGCGGCCATCTGTTGCGGTGCGCCAAAGATGCCGATAGCAGGGGTAACTTTCGGCTACGCGCGTCGCGGTCCATTAGCTTTCTTATAACTTCATCCCATTATGAGATCAGTCTCTCTCATCACCCTATGCGTGTTGATGCTCTTTGCGCAGGCCGCCTCGGCCAAGTGTATCACATACTACCAGCTCACACGTATGCACCAAGGTTCCGTTGCAGTGGTCTTGAACGCATACGTGATGCCGCCAGTGTTGTATATGCCGATGAGTCACCTGCCCGAAGGTGATACAATGCTGTTGGCAGTTGACTTCGCTTGGGGGGACCCGTGCGGGGATCGGTATGTTGTACACACGGTGAATGGCGACACTGTTTCGGCTGCATGGGGCTACACGTGCAGCATCATCATGCATCAAACAGGAGTGCATCGCATCACCGCGCGTTGGGAGATCGTGGATACCGTCAATTGGTCCCCAGATCTGGATCTCACGTTGACGATCGACCCGCCGAATGCTGATCCACTACGCAGCTACCTGTCGCTGAGCGCGCGCTTGGGCGGTGTGTTGGCCGACGCGAATGGGCATATGCGCGATGACCTGCGCACCGCAGGGCTTATTCCGCTTACGGAGCCCTACAGCGCGCTTGGATTCGCCATGGTCGGCGGACAAGGGACCATGGTCGCGGCGGACCTCTTGGCCGACCAGGCCTCCTGGACATCGAACGTGGTGGATTGGGTCTTGATCGACTTCCGTTCAGCGATCGACCCTGCGGTGATCATCGCCACGCGGGTATGTCTACTTACACGGGTTGGAGGCATCATGCCGGTGGACCCTGTCACGCAGCTTCCATATGGATCCTATTACATCGCCGTTCGGCACCGGAACCATATGAGTGCGATGACCTCCTTGCCCGTCCAATTCGACGGAGTGAGCCGATACGCGAACCTGACCTATTCAGCCACGAACTGCTTCGGAACGGCTGGCGTGAGCGAGGCAGCGCATGGCCTCTGGCCGGGCAATGCACGCATCGTTTCTGGTACGCAACAGGTGAAATACGCGGGTCTCAGCAACGACCGCGATGCCATACTTCAGCGCCTCGGTGGCTCCGAACCGAACGCTGTGGTGCAGGGGTACTTTCCGGAAGACCTGAACCTCGATGGGTATGTGAAGTACACAGGTTTCAACAATGACCGCGATATCGTTCTCCAGACCATTGGGGGCGCGGTGCCGACGGCAGTGCGGTCGGAACAGATGCCCTGATCCCACGAACGCTTATTGCCATCGCACGGGCACCAGGCAGGTATTTAAGGCCGGGTTGTCACCAGCTTTCGCTTACGCTCTTCGTAAGCGTTCTGCATGGTCTCGTAATACGGGGTCAGTTCGTGGGTATGGCGTTCATCCCAGGTGAACTGGTTCTCCTTCTTTTCGAAGTGCGAATAGCTCAGCGGCCGCTCGCAGATGCTGTAGTCCACGGAGTCGATGCGGGGCATCAGCTTCACGGTGAAGCGCATGCGGTAACCCCATTTGCGCTGTTTGATGGTGGGGCCGTTGAGGTCCAGGATCACATGCTTCGGTACATGGCCGGTGCCTGAGAGCTCCACGCGGTACACATGGTCCAACGGCAGGTTGAGCCTGCATTTTCCGCGTGCGGAGCAGGTGCCGGTGATCACGTTGGCCGCGTTGGCCGTGTCCAATGCCGTCACCACAAAGCGGCTGCTGTCGTCATGGCGCTCCCAGCTGCCCAGCACGGCCAACAGGCGCAGGTCGGTACGCTGTGCATGGGCCAATGAGCACGATCCCGCGAGGATCACGGAAAGCAGGTAGGGCCATGTGCGGCTTCGCATGGTGACGAAGGTCCGAAGAAGTCGGGTTGGTTGGCACAGTGCGCATCTTCGCCCTTCCAACCAACTCCATGCTTTTATCCGACATCCTCCGCACCCTGGAATCCTGGGCACCACCCGCGCTTCAGGAAGACTACGACAACAGCGGCCTGCAAGTGGGCGATCCCCAAAGGGAGGTGAAGGCCGCGCTGATCGCGCTGGACTGCACCGAGGAGGTAGTAGCGGAGGCCGTGCGTCGTGGTTGCGACCTGATCATTGCACACCATCCGGTGATCTTTCGTGGATTGAAGAGCATCATCGGACGCAATGGTGTGGAACGGACCATACTGGCCGCGATCCGCAACAACGTGGCGATCTATGCCATCCACACGAACCTGGACAACGTGATCACAGGGGTGAATGCGGAGATCAGCGGCCAGGCTGGGCTTGCAGGATGTCGAGGTGCTCGATCCCAAGCGTGATCAACTGCGCAAGCTCGTGGTCTTCGTGCCCACGGCCCATGCCGAAGCGTTGCGCAGCGCCATATTCGCGGCTGGTGCTGGAAGCATCGGTAACTACGACGAGTGCAGCTATGGCCTCGAAGGTCACGGGACCTTCCGCGGGGGCGCCGGCTCCGATCCGTATGTCGGGGAGAAAGGTGTACGGCACACGGAACCCGAGGTCCGTATCGAAACGATCCTGCATGCCCCGCTGGAACGCGCAGTGGTGCAGGCCATGCTGAAGGCCCATCCGTACGAGGAGGTGGCCTACGACATCTATCCGTTGGCCAACAACTTCAAAGGCGTGGGATCGGGTGCCTTGGGTCGTCTCGCTCGTCCCATGGACGAGGCTGCATTCCTGGCCTTGGTGAAAGAGGCCTTCCATGCTCCTGTAGTAAGGCACACGGCCCTGCGCGGCAAGCCGGTGGAACGGGTGGCGGTGTGCGGTGGCTCGGGTGCCTTTTTGATCAGCCGGGCACGGTCATCCGGTGCCGATGCGTTCGTAACGGCCGACGTGAAGTACCATCAGTTCTTTGAGGCTGAGGGTCAGCTACTTCTGGCGGATATCGGGCATTTCGAGAGCGAACAGTTCACCATGCACCTGATCCAGCGCCGATTAAGCGCGTTTTTGCCTACATTCGCAGCCCATTTGACGGAATCCGTCACCAATCCCATTCACGTTTGCTGACCATGGCGAAGACCGCGACCAAGAGCCCGGCGAAGGAGGAGAAGACCTCCAAGGCCCCTACTCCTGCCCCGAAAGCTACCAATGCTGCCACCAAGGCGGAGATCACCATCGCCGAGAAGCTGGTGGAGCTCTATCGTCTGCAGACCATCGATACCCAGGCGGACCGTATCCGCACCCAGCGTGGCGAATTGCCCCTGGAAGTGCAGGACCTGGAGGACGAAGTGGCCGGCCTGGATACCCGTTTGAAGAAGCTGCAGGACGACCTCGCCGAGGTGGAGCAGGTGATCACGGACAAGACGAACTTCATCAAGGATGCCAAGGCGTCCATCAAGAAGTACGAAGGCCAGCAGAGCAAGGTCCGCAACAACCGCGAATACGACAGCCTGAGCAAGGAGGTGGAATTCCAGAACCTGGAGATCCAGCTCGCAGAGAAGCGCATCAAGGAGGCGAAGGCCGTGCTGGATGCGAAGAAGGGTACCGTTGACGAGAGCACCAAGCTGGCGAAGGAGCGCAAGAAGGATCTGGACCTGAAGAAGAAAGAGCTCGACGAGATCATCGCCGAGACGGAGAAGGAGGAGAAGGACCTGCAGAAGAAGAGCGAAGCCGCCAGCAAGCACATCGAGGAGCGCCTCCTCAGCGCCTACCGCCGTATTCGCAGCAACACACGCAACGGCCTGGGTGTCGTTCCTGTGGAGCGCGGCAGCTGCGGAGGTTGCTTCAACGCCATTCCGCCCCAGCGCCAATTGGACATCTGCAGCCACAAGAAGATCATCGTCTGCGAGCACTGCGGCCGCATTCTGGTGGACGACTTCGTGGTGGAGCGCGTGAAGGGCGAGAACTAGATCATCACCGATATCGACCGAAGGCCTCCCGAGCAGGGGGCCTTCTTCGTTCATGCCCGACCTCGAGGGTTATCCTAGGAATTGAGCAGCGACCTTACCGTGCGCTGGGCTGAACGAGAAAAAGGGGCCCGCAGGCCCCTTTTTGGGAAGGATCGAATGAACTGGTCGCTTACTTCTTGCCGACCATCTCGTCGCTCACCGTGAGCTTCTTGCGGCCTTGGCGGCGACGGCTGGCGAGCACGGCACGACCGGCGGCTGAAGCCATGCGCTTGCGGAAACCGTGCTTGTTGGTGCGCTTGCGTTTGCTGGGCTGGTAGGTACGTTTCATGCGTCGGACGCCGTTAGCCCGGCGCAGGCATTAAGAGGTCTTTCTTCTAAAGGGGTCGCAAATGTAGCCCTTTCATCCAAGTTGCCAAATAGCAGGTGAACTATCGTGCTGCAAATCGCAATCGGTCCAGCCCGAAAGCCTGCACTTGGCCGCTGGCATCCTCCACCAACAGCCGCCCCGAAGGGTCCACATCCATCGGCCTGGCGCTGTAAGGAGCCCCATCCAGCTCCATGTCCGCAAAGCGGTTGCGCGACCACAGTAAAGAGGCATACCGAAGGCCAAGCTCCCCCGCACCGGCCTCGGCCAGGTCCAACCAGTGCTCCAGCCGCTGGCAGAGGCGCCCCAGCAGGGCTTCGCGGTCTTGTTCCAGTCCCGATTCCATGCGCAGGCTGGTGGCGTTCAGGTCGGCGTCAAGCTCGGAGCTGTTCACGTTGATGCCGATGCCGATGATGCTGGTGGCGACCTTGATCCCCGAGAGTTCGTTCTGGATCAGGATGCCCGCCACCTTGCGCCGGTCGATCAGCACATCGTTGGGCCATTTGATACGCACCTGTTCCCCACGCTTGTCCACAGCCGTGCGCATGGCTTCGGCCACAACGTCATGAACGGCCAGGGCAGCGGCCTGTGCGAGGATGAATTGCCGGTCGGCGTTCAACCAGTCCGGGCGCAGGACCACACTGGCTGCGAGGTCCAGCCCTTTCGCGCTCTTCCAGGTCCGTCCGCGTTGGCCGCGACCTGCGGTCTGCTCACGGGCCAGGATGACAGTTCCATGAGGTGCCTTGTCCTGCGCAACGAGATCGGCAGCGTACTTGTTGGTGCTGTCCACGGAATCCAGGGAAATGAACACAGTGCCGATCACACGCGTTCCCATCGCCCCGGGCTCAGGCTTCATGATCGCGGGGTTCCGCGCGAAGGCCGCTGTTCATGCTTACTTTTGATCGACGCAAGTTAACCGGATGAAGGAGAAGAGACCTGTACCACCCGCGAACCGATTGGTGGATGCTGTTGTTCAAGGGATGCAGGAGGTGAAGGCAAAGGACATCGTTCATTTGGACCTGCGTGGGGTGCCGAATGCGGTGTGCGATCATTTCATCATCTGCCATGGCGATTCCGACCGGGCCGTTGGGGCCATCGCCGGGAGTGTGGAGAAGGAGGCGTTGAAACGGGCCGGGGAGAAACCTTGGCATGCAGAAGGAAAGGATACTGCGGGATGGATCCTGCTGGATTTTGTGGATGTGGTGGTGCACGTCTTCCACAAGGAACGTCGCGGTTATTATGGCCTCGAACAACTGTGGAGTGACGCGATCACGAATACTTACGAGAACGTGGCCTGACCGGGCTTCAACATGGCAGAGGATAACAACGGAAAGCAGAAGAAGGAGCGGAGCGGTCCTGACAAGGCCTTCAACTTCTATTGGATCTACGGGGTCATCGGCCTCGTCATCCTATCGATGTGGTTGTTCAACGCGGGTAGCCCCGCGCAGCCCATCACGGTAAGCGACTACTACGCCTATCTGGATTCGAACGACGTGAAGAGCATCGTGCTCGTGCAGCAGGAGGTGCAGGTGACGCTGAAGGAACCGGCGCTGAAGAAGCCCGTTCATGAGAAGAAGCTGAAGCGCACCGGCAACGACAAGAACACAGCGGGTCCGCATTATGTGTTCTTCGCCGGCGGCAGTCGATCACATGCAGGAAAAGCTCGTGCAGGATGCCGAGGCACATGGCGTGAACGTGGAGATCAAGCCTGCAAATGACATGGGCAAGGAGATCCTGGCAATGGGTGATGTTCGTGGGCCTTATCATTCTGGTATGGGTGTTCATGATGCGACGCATGGGTGGCCCCGGCGGCCCAGGCGGTCAGATCTTCAACATCGGAAAGAGCCGCGCCCAGGTCTTCGAAGGCAGCAAGACCACCAACGTCACCTTCAACGATGTGGCGGGTTGGACGAAGCCAAGGAGGAACTGCAGGAGATCGTGGACTTCCTGAAGACCCCGAAGAAATACACGACCTGGGCGGCAAGATCCCCAAGGGCGCTTTGCTGGTGGGCCCTCCGGGCACGGGAAAGACCTTGCTGGCCAAAGCCGTCGCCGGCGAAGCGAACGTGCCGTTCTTCTCCCTCAGCGGCTCGGATTTCGTGGAGATGTTCGTGGGCGTGGGCGCCAGCCGCGTGCGCGACCTGTTCAAGCAGGCCAAGGAGAAAGCGCCGGCGATCATCTTCATCGATGAGATCGATGCCATCGGCCGGGCCCGCGGGCGCAGCGCGAGCATGGGCGCCAACGATGAGCGCGAGAACACGCTGAACCAGTTGCTCACCGAGATGGACGGCTTCGGCACCAACAGCGGCGTGATCCTCATCGGTGCCACCAACCGCGCCGACGTGCTGGACCGCGCGCTGATGCGACCCGGCCGTTTCGACCGCCAGATCTTCGTGGACATGCCCGACCTGAACGAGCGTGTGGCAATCTTGAAGGTGCACTTGAAGCCCTTGAAGCTCGACCTCACGGTGGACGTGGACTTCCTGGCCCGGCAGACCCCCGGTTTCAGCGGTGCCGACCTGGCCAACATCTGCAACGAGGCCGCACTGATCGCCGCACGCAAGAAGAAGAAGTCCGTGGACAAACAGGACTTCCTGGATGCGGTGGACCGCGTGATCGGTGGCTTGGAGAAGAAGAACAAGATCATCACCGTGGACGAGAAGAAGTCCATCGCGTACCACGAGGCGGGCCATGCCACCGTGAGTTGGTTGGTGGAGCACGCGTCACCGCTGGTGAAAGTCACCATCGTGCCGCGCGGACGTTCGCTCGGTGCGGCGTGGTACCTCCCGGATGAGCGGCATCTCACCACGGCGGAACAGATGCTGGATGAGATGGCCGCGGCCCTGGGCGGACGTGCCGCCGAGGAGATCATGTTCGGCAAGGTGAGCACCGGTGCCCTGAGCGATCTGGAGAAGGTGACCAAGCAGGCCTATGCCATGGTCACCATCTACGGGCTCAATGACAAGATCGGCAACATCAGCTATTACGATAGCAGTGGACAGGCCGAATACAACTTCAACAAGCCCTACAGCGAACGCACGGCGCAGACCATCGACGAGGAGGTGCGCACGATCATCGAGGGCCAGTACGTTCGGGCCAAGCGGATCCTTAGCGAGAACAAGGACAAGCTGACCGCCCTTGCGATGCAGCTGTTGGAGAAGGAGGTCATCTTCAAGGAGGACCTGGAGAAGATCTTCGGCAAGCGCGAATGGGAGAAGGAGGAGGTGGTGATGCGCTCGGCCATGAACGGCACCAATGGGCATGCTCCGGCGAAACCCGAGGTGGAGAAGCCTGCTGGAGGCGATATCCCGTCCATAGCGGGTTGAGCACGTGGGTGAGTTCAGCAAGCGCGCACTGACGGGAGCGGCCTACGTGGCGCTCACGCTGGGTGCTGCGATCGTTGGCCCGTTCACCACATGGATGTTATTCCTGCCCGTGTGCCTCATCGGTGCGCGGGAATGGCACCGGTTGTATTGGGGTGAACGGGAGGATGCACCTTCGCTTTCCTCTGCTGTTGCGCTGGCCGCCACGGTCTACCTCACCACCGGCATGCTGCCCATGGTCGCCACGTTGGAAGCGCGACATGCCGCGATCCTGATCTTCGGTCTGTTGGTCCTGCTGGTGTTCATGCTCTTGCGCAGTGGCACGGCGCAGCCAGCTATGGTGTTCTCCTTCCATCTGGGAACTGCACTGTATGTAGCGCTTCCGTTTGCGGCAGCACCGTGGATGGTGGCCATGGACAGCAAGGTGTTCATCGGCTTCATGTTCCTGTTGTGGACGAGCGACACCGGTGCCTACCTCGTTGGCCGCAGTGTGGGCCGCACCAAACTGATGCCGGCCGTAAGTCCCGGTAAGACCTGGGAAGGACTGGCCGGTGGCGTGGCCCTCACGTTGTTGGTGGGCTGGCTGCTCGGGCGTTATTGGACCGTGTTGAGCGCGCAGCAATGGATCGCGGGAGCTGCAGCCGTGGCGATCACCGCCACGCTTGGCGACCTCCTGGAAAGTGCTTTCAAGCGTGCTGCCGGGGTGAAGGACAGTGGGACCGTGCTTCCAGGTCATGGCGGCATTCTCGACCGCTTCGATGGCTATTTGTTGGCAGCGCCGGCGATGGTGCTTGTGGTCCAGCTCCTGGCCTGAAGCGGAAGCGGCCGAAGTGCGCCGACTATATTCGCGGCGCACCTTGCTCCATGCGCCTCCACCACGAAGGAACCCCGACCTTATTGATCACACTGGCCGTTACGTGCTTCGGCATGTTCGCTGCGTGGAACTGGGGACCGGCCTGGCTCGGCTGGGCGGTGAGCGTCCTGCTGGTCACTGTGCTGGCCATTGTGGTGTGGTTCTTCCGTGTGCCTGTGCGGACGGTAGCGCCCGATGATCTCGCCATTCTTTCGCCCTGCGATGGCAAGGTGGTGGTGATCGAGGAGGTGAACGAGCCCGAATACTTCAGTGCGCGCCGCCGGCAGGTGTCCATCTTCATGAGCCCGCTGAACGTGCACATCAACTACTACCCGATAGGCGGTACCACGAGCTATTACAAGTACCACCCGGGCAAATACCTGGTGGCCTGGCATCCGAAGAGCAGCACCGAGAACGAGCGGAGCACCGTGGTGGTGCGGCATCCCCGTCATGGCGAAGTGCTTTTCCGTCAGATCGCCGGAGCGCTGGCCCGTCGGATCTGCACGTACAGCAAGGTGGGCGAGAGCGCTGGACAGGGCGCCGAGTTCGGCTTCATCAAGTTCGGTTCACGCGTGGACCTGTTCCTGCCACTGGATGCCGAAGTGAAGGTCCGCATCGGTGATGTGGTGCAAGGGTCCGCCAGTATCATCGCCCGCTTCAATTCCTGAAACATGCGCGTTCCGCTACAGTTCATCGCTCTGGCCTTGATCGCCGGTTGCTCCGGTCCCACGGACAAGGACCTGGTCCCGCTCACAGGGACCGGCGTTCGGTTCAACGGTGTCTACCATTATGCAGATGGGAACCTGCAGTATTACATGCGATTCTTCGAACGGGGCAATGCGGCATTCGTGGGCGGCACCGAGAAGTATGCCGGTCAGCTGGCCGAGTTGCTCACCGAGAACGTGCAGAGCGGCTGGAACCATGTGCACAATTGCCCCGTGGTGCAGCGCAACGACAGCCTCTTCATCCGTTCTGTGGGCTTCAAGGGCGTGATCAACTACCTCGGCGAAGTGCGCGCCGATGGTGATTCCGTGCGGTTCCTGAAGGCCAGTGAGATCACGGGCACGCGGATCAATGCGCCGTACAGCTTCATTCCCGATGGTACCCTATCAAAGTAGGAGCGGCCGCAGTTCGTCCAAGTGCTTGACGCGATGTGTGGCCAGCGGGTCACCAGGTCCCTCGGGCACGAAGTGAACGTGGTCCATGCTCACGGCGCGCGCACCTTCCATGTCGGCGGTCACGCTGTCACCGATCATAAGGGAATTCGATGCTTGCGCACCGGCCAGGCGCATGGCCTTGTTGAAGATGCGCGGATCGGGCTTGTTCGCACCGGCATCCTCGCTGGTGATCACATGGTCGAGCAGATCCTTGATCCGGCTGCTGGTGATCTTCGTGGCCTGGGTGGCACTGAAGCCGTTGGTGATGATGTGGATGCCGTAATGTGGCCGCAGGTCGCGGAGCAGCGACATCGCTCCGTCGCTCAGCCCGTCCATGCGCGGTGTGCGCTCCAGGTACTCATGTCCCATGGTGCGGGCGAGGCGGTCATTGCGCACGCCGAAGGTTAGCAGCGTATTGCGGAAGCGGAGCGCACGCAGCACCTCCTTGTCGATATGGCCACGCTCATACCGTTCCCAAAGCCCGGCATTGATCTCCTCGTACACGTCCACGAGGTCCTCCACCCCCGGCACGCCATGCTCGGCCAGTTCCAGGTCGTGGTACAGACCACGTAGCACCACGCGCGAGTTCGTGCGGAAATCCCAGAGTGTATGGTCCAGGTCGAAGAAGAGATGCGTGTACGCTTTCACTGCACCAGCTGGCCGGCCGCGTTATAGGCCACGGAACAGATCGCACTGACCACCATGGCCTGGATGACCACGGAGGAGAACAGCACTGGAAGTGTCCGGCGGTCATGCCGGAAGAAACGCGCGGCGATGATGCTGCCCACCGGGATGGTGAGCACCAATGGCGTCAGCGCTGCGAGGCCGCGCAGGCCGCTGCTGTGCTTCAATCGGATCAGCCAGCGATTACGGCGGGTGAACACCTTGGGAGCGATGCGCGCATTGCCTTGCTGGTCGGGCAAGGCCAACCGGCGCCTGCGGACAAGCGCCCGGTTGATGAACCAATCGCTGAGCCGGTAGAAGATCAGCACGCCGATGCAGCCACCGATGCTTGAGAACAGGAAGGTCTCCCAGAAGCCGTAGCCCAGCCCCACGCTGACGATGGTGGAGGCCAGCAGTTTGACCGCCCCGGTGGCGATAACGGATAGGATGCCGATCAGATCGCCCATGGTCCTTTAAAGCTTGGCGCCGTATGCCAGATCCCCGGCATCGCCCAAGCCAGGTACAATGTACGCCTGTGCGGTCATTTCCTCATCAACAGCGGCCACCCATATCCGGGTGGTATGTGGCATGTGGGTCTTCACGTATTCCAGTCCTTCGGCGCTGGCGATCACTGATACGATGTGGATGGCTTTGGGTTTCCCCAGGCGCATGAGGGCCTTGTACACCATCACCATGCTGCGTCCCGTCGCCAGCATGGGGTCGCTGATGATCAGCACACGGTCCTCCAGGGACGGGCTGCTCATGTACTCCACCTCGATGTCGAAGGCATCCTCGCCTTTCCGATGCTTGCGATAGGCGCTTACAAAAGCGCTGTCCGCGCGGTCGAAGTAGTTCAACAATCCCTGATGCAGGGGCAGGCCGGCACGGAGAATGGTGGCCAGTACCGGCTTGTCGGTAGCCAGTGACACCCGTGCCGCGCCGAGCGGAGAGATCACCTCCTGCTCCTGGTGCTCCAGGGTCTTGCTTAGCTCGTAGGCCATCACCTCGCCGATGCGTTCCATGCTGCGGCGGAAACGCAGCGGGTCCTTCTGCACATGTTCATCCCGCAGGTCCGCGATGAAGCGGTTGAGGATCGAGGGTTGGTGGTTGAGCTGGACGGTCATCAGGTCAGGGTCTCAGGTAACGGAACGGCCAAGGCAGCCGGTTCGCGCGGAAGCGAATGTACGCGGTGGCCGTTGCTCCGAACCCGGCGTTGAACCGGGCCACGCTGGGCGTGTTGGAACCTGCGAAGTCCAACAGGGCGCCCGATCCGGCGTGGTGCTCTATCCAACGGTCCGTGAGGTGGAACATGGCCTGCACCTCCTGGCCCCGGCTATCGTTGGCCGATTTGAGGAAGATGCTCCGTCCTTCCCACGTGATGAAGCAGGCGGCGGCGATCGGCGTACCACCCGCACGGATGCTGAGGATGCGTCCGGTGCCTTCCGCGAGCGCATCCGCAATGATCAAGCGCAACGGCTCCAGGCTACCGGGCGGGCTGCCTCCGAAGCGCGAGCCCGTGGTACGCTCAAATAGGTCGATGAACGCGTCCGCCGAAAGGTCCTCATTCATCGCAATGCCCTGATGCTTCCGGAGGTTGCGCTGGTGCCCCTTGGCATAGGCGGCACGAAGCGTTGCGATGTCCCTGTCCGCAAGCAGCAGTTGGTTGACCTGCGGAATGGATCGGCCGGGAACGCTCGGTGATGGCTGAGCATCCGCATTGATCCAGATATCGATGTAACGGAAGTGGCGGGGGATCGATCGGAAGAACGCATCGGTGAGCGGTTGCGATGGTTCCATCGCGAAGACGCCGAGTTGCTGAAGACCGTATGGGTTATACAGATAATGAACGCCCCATTTCACGCGGAAGGGCAACGGCATCAGCGCGCCGGAGGACTCGTCGATCAGCGCGTCCCACGGGCCGGTGCGGTCGAGCACCGAGCTGCGGGCGTACCACATGCGGTTGGGGCACTGCAGCAGCAGCGTGTCCCATGCGCGCTTGTCGATCTCGTTATGGCGCATGTAACGGATCATGACCGCGCGTATTCGACCAGCTTCTTCATCACCTCCGGCCATCCTTCATAGGGAGTGTCACCGCTGAGGTAGCGATCGTGCCACACGCTCACGAACGTGCCGTTCACTGCACGAACCGTATCGGTCATGCGCTTGAATTCGTTCAAGGCCGCATCGGGGCCGAGTCCCAACTTCTCGTGCAGCGTACTGTCCATGCAGGCGAAAGGCCAGAGCATCAGTGGTGTCTTCGGCATCACGCTCCAGATCATACCACGGGAACGGTGTACATGTTCCGGCCCGGAAGCCGGGCCGGTCGCTGAAGCCGAGCGTATCGATCCTCCGTGAATCCCAATTGCACCAGTTCGCGCAACGTGGACGGCAGTGACCATCGCAGGAAATGCTGTCTGGACAGGTCGACGGGTTGCACGGCGATGGTCGAGAGCAGCTCGCGTTCCATGCGGATGCGCTCGGGCTGCTGGCTGCTTTCGTAGGATGGATGCAGACCCAGTTCCGCATGTTTGCGCAGGTCGCGCACAAGCGCCTTGAACAGGGGATGGGCCGGGCGGGCCGCGTGGTCGTTGGGTCGTTCACCGCGCATCAGCAGAAAGGCGATGCATCGGTCCACGGACCGGCGCACCGCGGCAAGTTGCTCCGGTACGCGTAGGAAGGGGTCCGGCTCTGCGCCGATCACCACGCGCGATCGTGCCGTGAATTGCTGGCCGCGTCCGCCGACCAGGTCGCGCCCCGCAGCGCCCAAGGTGCGGTACCACGAGCGGGCCGCATACTTCAATCCATTGTCCACGTCCACCGAAAGCACATGGCGGTAGCTCCGTGCCGGTGGTGGAAGTTCGGGGAATATGGCGCGCAGGTCGTTCGCGAGCCAGAGCACCCAGTGGTCCACCACAGGAGTGCCCTCTAGTTTGTTCGCCACCAGCGAAAGCGCGCTGGCGGGAACCCGGCCGTGATCATCCTTCGCCTGGACAGCATATTCCTCCGTAAGCGACAACAGGTGGAAGATGGACGCGAACACATCGAAGCCGTCGTGAGGCATCGGGTACAGCACGGTCATGTTCCTTCGGCGGCCGTAGACCGGCACGTGCATGGAAGGAGCTCCCTGCTGCAATGCACCGCTCACAGGAACATGGTATGCACCTTCGATGAGCTCCGTGGTGTAGCCCAACTTCGGTCCGCTGGCGCTGCGGAATTCTTCCGGCGAGGACGTCACAGCCACGCGCCACCCGAGCATGCGCTCGAAGACGTGTCGCACCACATAGGCGGTGCGGGGGGAAGGCTGTTCAATGTAAACGAGCAGCATGAGCGGTGCGCTCTTTCCGGGTTCGGTAGCCGAACCTACGAAGTGCGGCCTTCATGGCGTCGCGCAACCACAAGGAAGGCACGAACCGATGGATACTGCGGGCCTTGTTCGAACGGATGTCCGTGGCAACGACATCATACGCCCTGCCCAGGTCCACACTGATCCATGTCGAACCATCGAGGTCGCCGCGGGTCAACGCACCGGCCTTGTCCAGCAACGGTTCCAGCGCATGTAGCTCGTTCACATGGCCGGATTTTTCGCGAAGGTGGTGAAGCTGCGAAGGCTCGTCACACCGTGGGCATCGGTGTAGTTCACCTCAATGCGTTGGGCGCGACGATAGGGGACCTTCAGGGCCTGCTCAACAAAGTGCACGAAGGTGAAGGAGTTGTTCAGGGGCAGGTCGAAGGAGATGAGCCGGGCCTTTCGGAGATGCATCAGGCCGAAGGTTGATCCGGCATCGAAGCTGCCGCTCACGTTGTTCAGCTCATCGATCATGGCGGTGTCCCCGCCCGACACAGCGAAGGAGTGCAGCGGATGCGCAGTTCGCTGGTATCGCGGATGGTCCAGTGCGGCATTGGCCAGTGCACCGCTGATGCGAGCGCGTGCGCCGCACATCGAAGGCATCTCCGTTGCGCAGGTCGAAGTTGAACGTGGGCACAAGGATCATTCCTTCGGGGCCCACGGCGTCCGCGAACGCATCGAGCAGGGTGGCGGGATCGAAGCGTTGGGCAGCGCGCCGCGCGTTCCAGGCCATCCGGGTGAGGTCGGCCATCAATTGGATGGTGTCGCCACGCCGCACGCCCAGCCGTTCGGGCCAGGTGGAAGGGTCGAAGCCGGTGGTGCTCACGAACGCCGCATTTGCACCAGTTCCACGGCGTAGCCCAGCGATCGCCAGAAGTCCAGGCCGGCCGCATTGCCCTGCACCACCTGCAGTTCCGTGCTGCCTACCTGCTTTTCGGTAAGCCAGTGATGCAATGATCCGGCCAGCGCGCGGGCTATACCCGAACGGCGGTGATCCGGCGCAACGTACAGATGCGCGATGTGTCCGATGCGGCCGCCACCGAGGTGCTCCGGTGCCAGCTTGAAGCCCGCCTGCGCGAATCCGACGACCATGCCATCGACCTCGGCCACGACCAGTCTGCCGAAGCGCTCAAGTCCACCCCCCACACCTTTCAGCCAGATACGCGCTCCATCGGGTGCAAGCTGCAGCATCATGCCTTGTAACGCCATCTCCTCGTGCATCCGTTCGAACAAGGGAGCGACAGCCGCCATCGCCTCATCATGAGGATCGGTAAGGATGCGGATCCGGTGTTCGCTCATGACCGGCTGAAGAGGTTGATCACGCCACCCAAGGTCGTTGCGCCCGATGCGCCCAGGGCCGCTTCCAGGTCGATGCGCATGCCGGTACTGTCCTCCAGCCCGGCGATCAGGTCCACGAAGCCGAGCGAATCAAGGACACCGCTGCGCACCAGGTCGAGGTCATCGGTGAGGTCCGCTGCACCGAGGCCAAGCCGCTGCAGCCGCGGCAGAAGCGCAGCGTGGACCTGGGTGCGGATGTCGCTATGGGCCATGTTGCGCGAGGTGGGCGAGCTGTTTGCGGTCGGTCTTGCCATGCGTATTGAGCGGCCATCGAAGGATGTGGAGGATGCGTTCCGGAACCATGTACGTTGGCAGGTGTGCCCTGCATCGGATCATCAGTGGTGTGACATCCACAGGGCTGTCGATAAAGGTAACGAGTCGCGTGCCGCGCCGCCGTCCTGCATAGGCACGGTGATCGACCGTCCGCCTCCGAGCAATGGATGCAGCAACGCATCCACCTCGGCAGGCTCCACGCGATAGCCCTGGATCTTCACCTGGTCGTCGATACGGCCGAGGTATTCCAGCTCGCCCGTGGCGCCCATCACTGCGCGGTCCCCTGTGCGATACCAGCGTCCGGGTAGTTGTGGCAGGTGAACGAAGGCCTTCTGCGTGGCCTCTTCATCATTCACATATCCGGCGGTCACCTGTGGACCGGAAAGGACCAGTTCACCATCGTCGATCTGCGCCTGATGTTCGGGGAAGACGGACCCGATGGGAACGATGCCTTCAGCGGCCATGTCGGCGCGGTGCAGTTCAAAGGCCGTGATGGCGATCGTGCACTCCGTGGGCCCGTACAGGTTGATGATGCGGGCGTTGGAGGCGGCCATGGTAAAGCTCCGCGCGACGTCCCACGGAAGCGCTTCGCCGCAGAAGAACGCCAGGCGCAAGGATGGCAGTGCATCCGGCGCGAGGCTTCGCATGCGCAGCATCAAGGCCGCCACCGTAGGAACCGAGAACCAGGTAGTGATGCCTTCATTCCGCACGAAGGCCGAGGCACGCAGTTGGTCCGCCTCGCCCGGGACACACAGGCAGGCACCGGCTCCCCAGCACACGAAGAGGTCATGCACGCTCAGGTCGAAGGTGAGCGCGAAGAACTGTGTGAAGCGATCGTGTTCGTTGAAGTCGTACGTGGAGAGCATGTGCCGTAGGTACGCGGCCACATTGCTCCGTGAAACGCTCACGCCTTTTGGACCGCCCGTGCTTCCGCTGGTGAAGAGCACATACGCCTCGCCATTCGCATCCGCGTGCAACGCGGCCGCGTCGCCCTCCATCCCTGGCAGGGGTATGGCCTCGACCATCGGCGGCGCATGTTCATGCCAAGCGAGCGCATAGCGGGCCTCACACCGTGCGATCATGGCCTCCCACCGCGCCGTAGGGCCGTCGGGATGCAAGGGCACATACGAGCATCCGGCCTTCAGGATGCCGAGTATCGCGGCGTAGCATTCCGGGTGCTTGTCAGCCACCAGGACGATGCGTTGGTGGTGGATGCCGCGTGCAATGAGCTCACCAGCGATGCGGTCCGACCAGTGGTCAAGCTGTGCGTAACTGAACGATGCGCCGTTCACCCGCAGCGCATCACGGTCCGGCCACTGCTGCGCGGAGCGGCGGAAGAGCGCGACGGGATCAAAGGAGCGGGACACAGCGGTTGATCAGTAGGCGGGTATGACGCCTTCCGCACAAAGCAACGCGTCCGCGAAATACTTCGTTGCCCAATTCGGAAAGGCGAACTTCTCGTAGCGTCCCCAGAGCGGGAAGGAACCGGGCAAAGCACCATGCACAGCCGCTGGTCCCAGGGCCGAACGGCGTTGTACGCCTTCCAGCAACAACGTCATGCGCGAGGTGCCTTCAGCATACCGTGCTTCCCCGGTGATGGCATGCAGCCGCGCCCAGCAAATGGCCAACTGCGCGCAGCCCGTGGTGATCATATGCTCGCTGCCGTTCCACGCCGCATCGTAGCGACCGTGGAGCGCACCATCACGCAGGAAGGGATCGAGTAACGCATCGGCCGCGCGCTGTGCGGAAAGCAGCAGATCGGCCCGCTTCAGCAGCTGGCTGCTGTCGATCAGCCCATCGATGGTGTAGGCGATGGTGTGTGTGATCGGCCGGTCGTTGTGCTTGATCGTATTGTCCGCATTGCGGAACCAGCCGTTCGCCTGTTGCTGTGCAAGCACCCACGCCAGGTTGCGTTCTGCAGCTTCGCGATACCGCCCATCGTTGGTGAGGGCATGAAGGTGAAGGAGCGGAGCATCCACGTAGCTGTCGTAAACGCGTGCGGTGCCGAGGAAGTTGTGTTGGGCCCAGGTGCCATCGCCTTCCTGCACCGACACGATCCAATCGGCACAACGCACGGCGGAGCGCAGGTACTTGTCCTCATTCGTTGCCGCATGCATGGCCAGCAGGCCACGGATCACCTGCGCGCTGTTGAACACGATGCTCGGCCTGTTGTCATCGATCCGGCCACCTTGCCAACCTCCGTCGGACCGCTGGATGGAGATCAGCCAATCGGCAGCACGCATGGCACGCTCCTTCGGCTCAGGCCACTGCAGATGCGTGCTGGCAGCGAGCAGGGTGGGTATGATGTAACCCGTGGTCTCCGGGTACGGTGCGCCCCAACCATCCGCCAGGTGGTAGCTGCCCATGCCACCATCGCGGCCTTGATCCTGCGAACGCATCAACCAGGTGATCGCGTCGCGCAGCGCTGGAGCCCGATCCGTGGGATCGATCCGGCGAAATATCGATGCGATGGGCCAGGAACAATCGCCGTTCCTCAGCACGACCGAGGCACAGCGTGAAGCAACGGGCGTAGCTGAGCGCGGAGCGGATCACCAGGCACGAAGGAGTTCGTCGCAGATGCGTTCGGAAGCGTGACCATCGCCGAACAGCGGCGGACAAGCAGGTGAACCATCGCGCAGATAGCGATCGGCGCCCGCGGCAATGCGGTTGGGATCGGCATCGGCCAGCACGGCCTGATCGCGCGCCACCAGTTCCACCCACTCGGTCTCGGGGCGAAGGATCACACAGGGTTTGCCGAAGAAGTAGGCTTCCTTCTGCACACCGCCGCTGTCCGTGATCACCAGTCGTGCGCCGCTCTCCAGCGCGATCATGTCCAGGAAACCCGCCGGTGGCACCAAGTGGAAGCCCGTGGAAGCGGCCAGCGCCTCACGTAGGTCCGGTGCGAGCAGGCTGTCCATCATTTTGCGCGTACGCGGATGCACGGGCAGCACGAAGGGCAGAGCGTGGCGCTTGTGCAGGTCGAGCAACGTGCGGAAGATGTTGTTCAATCGCACGGGATCATCCGTGTTGTGGTCGCGGTGTACCGTAACGAGCACGAAGCCGTGCACGGCAAGGCCCAGCTCCTTCAGGATGGTGGAGCGCTCCTTGGCCAGCGCAGCGAAGTACAGGCTGTTGTCGTACATCACATCACCGCACTGCACCACGTGGGGCTTGTCGGCCGTGGGTTGTGCGTTGTTCGTTCCAGCGAAGCCTTCGCGACGCAGGTTCTCCACGGCGGTATCGGTGGGGCAGAAGAGCCAGGTGCTGCAATGGTCGCACACGATGCGGTTCACCTCCTCGGGCATGCGTTTGTTGAAGGAACGCAGTCCCGCCTCCACGTGCGCCACGGGAATGTGGAGCTTGGACGCCGCCACGGCACCCGCGAGCGTGCTGTTCGTATCACCGTATAGCAGCACCACGTCGTGCTCCTTCTTCAGCAGGATCTGCTCAATGCCTTCGATCATGCGTGCGGTCATCACGCCATGGCCACCGCTGCCCACGTTCAGGTTGATGTCCGCCGCCGGAATGCCCAGTTCATCGAAGAACACCTGGCTCATGTTGGCATCGTAGTGCTGACCAGTGTGCAACAAGGTCTCCGTGATGCGGCCCTTCGCATGCGTTGCGAATGGCCCGGCTCATGGCCGCCGCCTTGATGATCTGCGGCCGCGCGCCGATCACCGTGAGTATCCGTAAGGGAGAAGCCATGTATGTTGCGGTATCCTGCGTTAATGCCGTTGATATGGAGCTCTTTGCGCCCTTCGCGTCTTTGGCGGTAAAATAATCGTGGCGTTACCGTTGCGTCGTGGCGCCGTTGCGGTTCAATTTCAGAAGCAGACGATATCCGCGTTCATCTGCGGTCCATCAAAGCTGCCCATTATCCGCAAAGCTGTAATACCCGGTCGTGGTGATCGATCAAGTGGTCCTGCACGACGATGTCCAGGAAGCGGCCACCTTCCACCAACTTCTTGGTCAGCTGGATGTCCTCGTGGCTGGGGCGCAGCTGACCGCTGGGATGGTTGTGGCAGAGGATCACGGACGAGGCGCGGCGTTCCAATGCTTCACGGAAGATGAGCTTGGGGTCGGCCACGGTGCCATGCATGCCGCCCTGGCTCACCTTGGAACGATGCAGCAGGCGGTTCCCGCGGTCCAGCATCAGCAGCCAGAACTCCTCGTGCGGCAGGTCGGCCACGCTCGATCGCAGGACCTCGTAGGCCTGTTGACTGGTACCCACCATGGGGCGTTGTTCCACCTGGCCATCGCGTCGGCGCATGCCCAGCTCCAGTGCGGCCACGATGCTCAGGGCCTTGGCCTCGCCCACGCCCTTGATCTTCATCAGATCGGCCGCGTTCAGGGCAGCGAGCTTGTGCAGGTCGTTGTTGGCCTTGGCCAGGATCGACGCGGGCCAGGTCCAGCGCGCTTTCCGTGGTGCTGCCGCTGCGGATCAGGATGGCCACCAGTTCGGCATCGCTCATGGCCTTGGGGCCGGTGGTGAGCATGCGTTCTCGGGGGCGGTCCTCCTTGGACCACTCGCGGATCGTGAGTTTCTGCGGGGCGTTCGCTGACGTGTTCCATCCGGCTTGAAAATAGGAAAGGTCCCCTATGCGAGGACCTGTCCGAAGGTGTTGGAGGACCGGCGGGCCCTTATTTCAGCTTGCTGACGTGCAGGCGTAGGCTGCTCTTCAGGTTGGCGGCCTTGTTCTTGTGGATGATGTTCTTCTTGGCCAGCTTGTCCAGCATGCTCTCAGCCGAAGGGAGGAGCTTTACGGCCTCGTCCTTCTTGGTGGTGGCCCGCAGGTCGCGAACGACGTTCCGGGTGGTCTTGTTCTGGTAGCGGTTGCGCTCGTTGCGGGTCTCGGTCTGGCGGACACGCTTCAGGGCGCTTTTGTGGTTGGCCATAGCTTCGTTGAAAAGGACGGCAAATATAGGCCTATCTGCCATATGGACAAGGGGAGAAGTGAAAAAGCCGGACCCAAGGCCCGGCTTTCGCAGTGTGGAAGGGAAAAAAGGTCAGTAGGCGCGCTCCTCCTTGCCGCCGAGCATGTTGGTCACGGTCTTCACCACGATCTTCATGTCCAGCTTGAAGGACCAGTTCTCGAGGTACCAGACGTCGAGTTCCACGCGCTTCTCCATCAGTTCAGGGGTGCGGGTCTCACCGCGGAAGCCGTTCACCTGCGCCCAGCCGGTGATGCCGGGGCGTACGAAGTGGCGCACCATGTACTTGTCGATGATGTCGCGGAACTGATCGTTGAGGCGCAGGGGGTGGGGGCGGGGGCCCACCACGCTCATCTGGCCCAGCAGCACGTTGAAGAACTGCGGCATCTCATCCAGGTTGCTCTTCCGCAGGAAGGAACCCACCTTGGTGACGCGCGGGTCGTTCTTGGTGGCCTGCTTCAGGTCGGCATCCTTGTTCATCCGCATGCTGCGGAACTTGTAGCAGCTGAACTTCCGCTTGCCTTCGCCGAGGCGGGTCTGTTTGAAGAAGACCGGGCCTTTGGAGGACAGTTTTATGACCAGCGCCAAGATGGGGAAGAGCCAAGTGAACACGAAGACGATCACGCCCAGGGAGAACACGATGTCGAAGGCCCGCTTGGCCATGCGGCTCCAGCGGTTGTCGAGGGGCTCATTGCGCAGTTTGCTCACCGGCACAGCGCCGTGGAACTCCAGCTCGCTGGTCTGCACCACGGGAATGAAGCTGTCGGCGCTGGGGATCACGCGGAAGCGGATGGTGTTGCGCTCGCAGAACTCCATGAGGTCCGTGATGGCGTCCTTCTCAGTGCCCGGAAGCGCGCAGTAAACGATATCGATGCGATTCTGCACGGCGAAGGCCTTGGCAGCCTCCACATCGCCCAAGAGCTGCGAGCCGAGCAGACCCTCCACCGGCTTGGTGCTGAACAGGCCGCGGAAGCGGTAGCCGCGCACGGTCTGGTCCTGGCAGTATTGGAAGATCTCCTGCGCGGCCGGACCGTCACCTACGAGGATCAGATCCTTGACCGTGGTCAGGGGCTCGAAGGTGAGGACTTGGTTGAGGCCGGAGCGCATGCTGTTGAAGGAGCGTTGGCTTGTACGGAGCAAGGTAGACAACTCCTGGTTGAGTTCCGGGCGGGTTGGTCTGCGCTCGTTCTTTACAAAGGCGAGTCGGCGGGGCGGTGTTAGGGATCTCTCCACGGTGGCGGTTGTGCTGAGTGTGGGGGTTATCCGAAGAGTGTGCCAAAAGTACCCGAGGTCGTATGGAAAGTCAAGTTTGTCGATAACTAATGCCGTTTCGTCGAAACCTTTTCGGGGTCGGGCAGGGTTGGGACGCCACCCGGCGCGGAGGTCACGTTGTTCGCTGGCCGCGGAAACGGTCTACGAAGCTCATCCACAAAAAGGTGCTGTTCGTAACGAGGTACCGTTTCCACAACCTTCCTGGCTCCAGGGCCAGTCTGTACGCCCATTCCAGGCTGAGGTCGCGCATCCATTTCGGGGCGCGGGTATCCACGCCGGCATAAAGCAGGAAGGCTCCACCGAGACCGAGCATCACTGCATTCACCCGGCCCTTCATAGCGGCCATCCAGCGCTCCTGTTTGGGGCATCCCAGGGAGACCATCACGATGTGAGCGCCCGAGGCATTGATCCGGTCCGCGGTCTGTTTCATTTCCGCCTCTGACAGAGGTCGGAACGGGGGCGATTCAACCCCGGCGATGTGGGCCTGGGGATACTTCTTCGCGGCTCGCGCCACGATGGTGTCCAATACCTCCTGTTTTCCGCCGTAGAGGAAGATGGACAGGCCTTGTCGTTCAGCCTCCGCTAGCAGGGCGGGCATGATGTCGTTGCCGGCCACGCGTTCCTGCTTCAGCCCATGCAGGGCATTGAGGCGATTGAGCATGGGCATGCCATCGGCGGTGGCCATGTCGGCCTCGTTCACGATGCGGGCAAGGGCGGGGTCGTTCTTCGCCTCCACGCACATATGCACGTTCACGCAGCACACATAGCTGCTGGTGTGCGCACGGCCCAGTGCCGCGAAGGCGCGGATGTGCTCGGCGAAAGAACCCACGGAAAGGTCAACACCGAGCACATGCTTCTTGGGCAGCAGGCTCATGCGATGCTTGACACGGTGCGTGCCTGCAGGTTCGTGGGATGGTCCTGGGGCTTCATGCGCACGTCCTTCAAGGTGTGTGCGATGATGCGCTCGCTGCCCGCTTCATACCACTTCACCATGTCGTCCACGCCTTGTTCCAAGGTGAACGGCGCTTCGCCGAAGGCTTCGATGGTGCGGTCCATCGGGGTGATGTAGTCGCTCGTCATGCTGCGGAAACGGCTGGTGGTGATGGGGAAGGGGATGTGCACGAGTTTGAGGACATCACCGCCGAAGGCAATGCTGCGCACCAGCCAGGTGGGGATGTAGCGTACCGGTTTTCCGGTAAGGCGGCGGCTGATCGCATCCACCCACACGCGCAGGTCGAACGGTTGGTCACCGACATAGAAGACCTTGCCGCCCACCTTCTCCACCGGTGCCTTCAGCATCTGCTCGATCTGCCACACCACGTTGCCTACGTAGCCGTACGAGCGCACCACCTTCTTCTTGCTCGGGTGGAAGTACAGCCCCTTGCGCATCACCTTGAACATCACGTCGCGGTAGCGCAGGCTCCACGGTCCCCAGATGGTGGTGGGGCGGATGATCGTCCACGCACAGGTGAGTCCTGCTTCGCGCGTGACCATTTCCGTGAGGCGCTTCGTCTCGCCGTACAACGTGTACGGTTTGAAGTCGAGGTCGTGCTTGGGCTGATAGCCGGACTCGCACACGAACTGTGTGCTGGTGACGATGACGTGCTGCACCGAGGGCGTGTTGCGCACCACGTTCAGCACGCGCTTGGTGCCTTCGTGGTTCTGCTGGTAGGCCAGGATGTCCTCAGGCTCGTCCGTGTCCGCGCGGGCCGCGAGGTGCACCACGTGCGTGGGCTGGAACTCGGTGAAGAGCGTGCGCATGCGTGCCTCGTCCATGATGTCGCACCAGCGCAACCACGGCGCTTGGGCCGGATCCAGCGGGGGATTCCAATCCAGGTTGATCAGCTCCGTGCCCTTGTCAACGAAGTGGGCCACCAGGTTGGTGCCGATGAAGCCGGATCCGCCGGTGATGAGCAGTCGCATGGGTGTCATTGTGCTTCTGGGGCTACCGCCGCCAGGGCGGTCTCCATGTGTCGCTGGAAGCGTTCCAACGTGAATTGTTGCTCAAAGATGCGTCGGCCCTCGCGGCCCATGCGTTCGCGCAGGGCGGGATCGTCGATCAGCCGTTTCAGACCTGTGGCGATGGCACCGGGGTCCCGCACGGGCACCACGAAGCCGTTGATGCCGTCGTGTGCCACCGAGGGGATGCCGCGCCAGTTGGTGGTGACCACGGGCTTGCCGAACTGCATCGCTTCCGCCAGCACGAGCCCGAAGCTCTCGGCCTCGAAATAGCTCGGGAAGCAAAAGATGTCGCAGGCCGCGAAGTGGATGAACTTCTCCTGATCGCGCTTGACGCCCACAAAGGTGACACGATGGCCGAGGCCGTGCTCGTTCACGTAGGTCTCACAGGACTGCCGGTAGGCATCGTCGCCCCACTTGCCCATGAGTTCGAGCTGCACATGGCAGCCCTGCTTCACCAGCGACCCGAAGGCTTCGAGCAGCACGGTAACGCCTTTGGACGGAATGAGCACACCGGTGAAGAGGATCACCACAGGTTGATCGCCATGGGCCTGATGTTCCGGTACTGTGCCGCGCATGTCCGGAATGCCGTTGGGCACCACGATGTCCGTTCGCGCACCGAGGGCCTTGCCGTCGTCCGGGTTCTGCGGCGCTGTTCGGATGGCCAATGAAGGCTTTCCGTAGGCCAGATGGAACAAGGGGCGGAAAGGTGCGGGCAGTTGCGGTGCGTAGGTGGAAACGCCACCGGCGTGGAAGTGGAAGACCGTATGGCGGAATAACCAGCGCGTAGCGCACAGTAGAATGATGTCGCGCAGCACCGGCACGGTGTTCGGCCCGGCTGGCGGATAGTACAGCACACGTGTTCCATGCCGGAAGCGTGCCACCCAGATGCGGATGATCGTGGTGAAGAGCACCCAGAGCTTGCGTGGCGCGAACTTGCCCACACTTTCCATGTCATCGGAAAAGGCCAGCCGCACGTGGAACAAGTGCACGCGTTCGTATCGGCCATCCAGCAAGGCCTGGATCATCACCGCCTGACCGCCGAAGGGCGGAGGCGTCTGACCAACAACGAGCACGCGTACAGGCATCACCAATAGCAGGCGCCTTCCACCACGCTGGCCTTTTCAGGACGTTCGCTTTCATCGGGGCGCACCCAATGCTCATTGATCAGGGGGTGATCCTCCCACCGTGCACCGCGGATGCCGAAGAGCAGTTGTGAAGCACCGCCGATGTGCACGGCTTTTTTGCCCATGCGTTTAGCGTGCGCGGCGAGCGGGAAGCCATAGGCGCCACAGCCGATGATCGCCACATCGTAGTCCGTGGCGCTCATCTTATCCTTCATGTACGCGAGGGCATCGAACCACGAGCCGAAGGAGGTGGGGTTGCCGGCCACGGTCTGCACCGCGCGGATGGTCTTCAGGTCGAACGCCGGCAGCACGCGCTTGTCGGCGAACAGCAGTTCGCGCTTGGCATATTGTGAGCGCACGGTCTTCTCAAAGGGATGCACCACGAGCACCTTTTTTCCTTCGAGCACGCGGCTCCAGGATCCTTGTGCAGGAAGGGCTCCAGGTCCGGCAGTTCCACCTTGATGGCGTGGGCCAGTTCCTTGTCGAAGAAGCGTTCCTCACGTCGCCAGCTGCCCAGGATGTCCACGTATTTCATATCCTCGAGCATCAGCTCGCAGAACTTCGTGAGCAGCTTCTCCTCCTGTGGGAAGAAGCCACTGAGGTTGGCCATCGTCCACAGATGGTCCGGTTCGAAGCCATAGCTGGGGATGCCTCCGGTGATGAAGCGCAGGTGGTTGGCGATGGAGGGCTTGTACCCGCCTTTTTCTCCCAGGTAGCCGATCAGGGCGCCGAGTTCGGTACTACCGAAACGGCAGATCATGCTGGGCTTATCGGCCAGCAGTTCGCGCATCACGGTATCCGACCCCTCTTGTCCGCGCACTTGAGCGAGGTGATAGCTGAAGCCGAACCAGCTGCTTTTCGGGAAGAGCTTCACATAGCCGTTGCGGGCCTTGTGGAGGTACTGGAGCGTTTGGGGGGATGGAAGCATGTGAAGTGGAACTCGCGCGATGGATGGAGCCACCGGTATACGTGATCCGGACGTTGAAGTTCCGGGCAGCGATCGGCGTTCGGAGTGCAAAAGTAACCGGCCGGGGAGGCGTTGCTGCCGACCCCGTCGGAAGCCTGGGAATGGCGCATTCGGGCGTTGGTCGGGCGCGGTCGGGGGCTTCGTCGAAAAGTACGAACCGGTGGGGTGTGGGCGGGGTTGAAGGACCCCAAACGCGAACATTCCATGCAACGCATTCCACCCCAGGCCAGGCAGCTGCTCCGCGCAGTCGGATTCCTTGCCGCAAGCTTGATCGGGCCACTGGCGGGTGCCACGGTCTACTATGTGTCGTTCAATGGCAACGATGCCAACAACGGCACCTCGCAGGCCACCCCCTGGCGCACGATCGACCGCGTGAACCAGATCACCTACGCCATTTCCGCAGGCGACCAGATCCTCTTCCAACGCGGTGGCAAGTATCGCGGGGAGATCATCTGGGGTACTTCCGGTTCACCGTCATCCCCCATCGTCATCGGCGCTTACGGCACCGGCGATGCGCCCATCATCGATGGCAGCGTGCTGGTGACGAGCTGGTCGCAGCACCAGGGCAACGTGTGGAAGGCGTATGTGGGCCAGCAGGTGGATCAGGTGTATGTTGGCGGAACGCGGATGACCCTGGCCCGCACGCCAAACAGCGGCTGGTACCGTAATGATCAGGGCAGTGGCAACACCATGCACAGCGCGAACCTCACGGAAGCGAACGGCTTCTGGACCGGTGCGCGGTGCGTTCTGCGCAACACGGCCAGCAGCATCGACACCTTGCGCGTCACGGGCTTCACCAATGGCACGCTCACCTTCAGCGCCCAGCCCTTGAACGGCAACATGGGCGCGGACGATTGGGGCTTCTACATGGAGAAGCGCCTCGATCTGTTGAACGCACCCAACGAGTGGTTCTATGAATCCAGCACGGGCATGCTTTACCTGCAGGCCCCGGGCAACGCGGACCCGAACGGACTACAGGTGGAGGCCAGCGTGCACTGGTCGGGCATCATCTGCTACCCCGGGCGCCATTACCTCAGCGTTTCGAACCTGACCTTCCAGCACCAGCGGAATGCAGGCATCCGGATCGACGATGCCGATCATGTTTCCATCACTGGTTGCACCTTCCAGTACCTCTATCATGGTATTCGCAGCTATGGCCATTACAACCACTACACCAACAACACCTTCTCCCATACCCTGGCCACGGGCTGCCTGATGATCGATAACAACTCCACCTTCGAGGGCAACACGCTCACCGACATCGCGGTGATCAGCGGAGAGGGGGAGAGCGGCTGGGGCTATTTCGGCATTCGTGGCATCGGTCCGGGCAACATCATCCGCAGCAACACCTTCGATCGCGTGGGCTACATGCCCATCGTGGTGGACAATGATCAGTTGGTGGAGAAGAACATCATGCGGCACCACCTGGTGGTGCTGAACGACGGTGGTGCCATCGCGTTCGACAACACCGATGGCCTTACGGTGCAGGACAACATCATCTACGATCCCATCTGTGGGCTTGACGGCAGCAGCACCGTGATGCCCCACTACCAGCGCCTGGGCGTGGGCATCTACTTCGGCAACATCAGCAATGTGAACGTCACCGTGCAGCGCAACACGATCGCGAACCTGCCGGGCGTGGGCATCAACGTGGACCACAACATGAACGCGCATGGTCACCAGATCAAGACGAACACGATCTTCAACTGCGACATCGGCATGTCGATCAGCGACTACAGCAACTACAACGGTCCCTATGCGGTGGCACCGTACTATGTGCCGAACTACGACGATGTGTATTCGGGTAACGTGATCTATGGCCTCACGAAGGACCAGATCGCGCTGCGCATATACAGCTGTTGGGGCCTGGTGACGCCTGATTATGGCACCTACACCAACAACCGCTACTTCAACCCCTACAACGAAATGGGCATCCTGCGTTTCAGCTTCCAGGCGGGGCAGAAATACCACTCGGTGGAGGAATGGCAGACGCTCACCGGCGAAGAGACCGGCACCACGCGCAGTTCGCTTCACTTGAACGAGTATGCCACCGTGAGCCAGCTCTCCGGCGACCTTATCCCAGGTGGCGACTTCACCAGCAATGTGACGGGTTGGGGGGGCTGGCCCTCGAACGCGCAGGTCACGCACAACACCGCGCAGCTGGACAATGGCTGCCTCAAGGCGAACCTGCCGAACAACACTGTCTACGACAACTTCCAACTGCGCAACCCGGACATGTTCAGCCTGAGCACCGGTGATTGGTACCGTCTTGACCTGAGCCTGAAGAGCGATGCGCCCGGTCAGGTGGAAGTGGGCATCAAGGGCCAGTCGCAGCAGAGCAACCCCTACACGCACTTCAGCCGCCTGGTGCCCTTCAGCAGTGAGCGCCGCGACCTGAGCATGTACTTCCAGGTTCCTGTAGCGGACCAGAACCAGGTGCAATTGAAGAACTACTGGACCGAGCCGATGTACTACCTCGACAATGTGGCGCTGTACAAGGTGCAGGTGCAGGAATTGGACCCACTGGACAAGCAGATCCTGTTGATCAACGACCAGTCCACCGAGCAGAGCTTCCCGCTCACCGGTTGCTGGAGCGATGTGAACGGGGTGATCCATTCCGGCAGCATCAGCGTGGCCGCGTTCCGATCCAAGGTGCTTGTGCGCGAAGCGGATGACCTGTGCCTGAACACGGAGGTGGAGGAGGGTGCTTCCACGGCAGACATCACCGGTCCGATCGCCTTCCCGAATCCCGTGGAGGCCGGCGGGCGGATCACCTTCACCAGCGCGGTATCCGGCATGATCATGCTGTTCTCTGCCGCAGGTCAGGTGGTGGCCAGCCAGATGCTTTCGCCCGGCAGCCTGGGCATGGACATCCCGTCCCATGTGAAGCCGGGTGTGTATGCCTTGCGGATCATGGACGGCAGCGATCGCACAGAGCGATTGGTTGTGGAATAGTCGCTTGTAAGGACCATGCAATGGAACGTCCCGCAGTGCGAACTGCGGGACGTTCTGCGTTCAAGCTGCCTTAGGCGCGAGCGATGATGCGTGCCGGGTTGCCCACGGCCACATGTCCGGCCGGAACATCCTTCAGCACCACGGCCCCAGCGCCGATCGCGCAATCATCACCAATGGTGATGGGGCCGATGATCACGGCGTTGGCACCGATGTCCACACGGTCGCCGAAGATGGGAGCGCGGCTGTAGGTGCCGTCCTTCAACTTCTTGTTGCCGATGGTGGTGCTGTTGCGCACGGTGCACCCAGCGCCGAACACGGTACCGTCGTTGATGATCAGGGCCTGGCCGTGATCGATGCGGAAGCCAGGGCCAACGCGTGTCTTCCACGGCAGTTCGATGCAGAGCAGCCACTCCACGAATACACGGTAGAGGATGAAGTAGGGCAGGAAGAGGATGAAGGTGACGATGTTCAGGCGCAGCAGATGGGCCAGGCGGAAGAGCGTAAGCACCAGGATCCCTTTCGGGTTGTTCCTGTTCGCCTTGAGGTCCTGGAAGATGTTGAAGGGGCTGGCCATCATTGCGCGTTCCTGCGCGTCAAAGGTGCCACGAACTGGTTGAACCACAATTTCGCACGGGCAGGAACGTACAGCCCGACCTTCACCAACCGGCCCATCACACGGTCCACCTGGCCAAGTCCCAGATCGCTGCAGATCGCATCGCCTTCGTGCATCGCCTTCGACAACGGGATGGTGGCCGATGCCCCACCCACGCTGAAATGCGCAAGCACGGTCGGCACATAGTGGAAGTTGGCGGAGCTCTCCAACCAGGCCCTGAGCGTCCAATGATGGTCGCCACCCACGCGGAAGTTCGTGTTGAAGGGGCGACCCGTGTAGTAGGATCGGCGCACGAAGAAGCTGGGATGGTTCAGCATCATTTCCCAATAGCGCAGCAGGAAGCCGGAAAGCTTGGGATGCTTCACCTTGCTGGTGCCGTTGGGGTAGTGGATGAGGATGTCGCCATGGATGATGTTGGCCTTGGGCGCATGAGCGGTGGCGGCCATGGCGCGCTCCACCGCGTCGGCCGGATACCAATCGTCGGCATTGATCAGGCCGATCCATTCGCCGGTGCACAGGCGCGATGCCCTTGTTCATGGCGTCGTAAATGCCCTTGTCGCTTGCGCACTTGTCCATAGGTCCAGCCGGTCCTCATAGCGACGAAGGATGTCCACCGTGCCATCTGTGCTGCCGCCATCCACCACGATGTATTCAATGCGCTGATGACCCTGTGCCAGCACGCTTTGTATGGTGCGCTCCAAGGTGGCGGCCCCGTTGTACACCACGGTCACGATGCTCACGAGCGGCCCATCGCCGCCAACGGGAGGAACACCCAGGGTACGGCGCCCACCGCGCAATTCGTTCACTGCGTCAGCCATTCGCCGTTCAATGCTTTGCGTTTTCCGAGCACGGCCTCGGGCCGTACGCACAGGGGGGCCATCATCAACATCAGGAAGAGGAAGCCGAAGTTGTACCCGAAACCGGTGATGTCGATCTGCCAGCAGAACATCAGGTATACGAACGCGGCAAAGAGCGGGGCCATCGCTGTCTTCGCTTGGTAGTCCGCACGGTAGCGCTTGAAACCAAGCCAATAGACGATGTACATGAGCAGAAGCCCCACCAGTCCCTGGTTCACGAAGAACTCGAGGAAGGCACTGTGCATATGCAGGTTGTACGAGTCGGGTTCGCCCCAAAGCTTGGCCACATGTTCCAGTAGCCGCAACCTGTATTGGCCGTTATATCCGTTGCCGAACACGATGCTGCGTCGGTCATGCATGGCCCAATCGAAGGCGGACTCCCAGATGTACGTGCGCCCGTTGAAGGTGGTGACGTCCTTCTTGTCCACCCGTTCGAGCAGGGCCACGAAGAAGGGCAGGGAGAGGATCTGGTAGATCAACAGGCCGAAGGACATCATCAGCGGCATGGTGAACAGGGAGATGGTGAACATGCCCTTGGCCGCCTTCACGGCCTTGGTGATGAAGAGCGCGGTGATCACGAAGAAGATCATGAAGGAGAGTCGGCTGTTCACGCTCATGATGATCGCGAGGTTCAGCATGTACAGGCCGAGGATGCCAAGAAAACGGATGGGGCGGTTGGTAAAGTCGCGCAGCTGGAAGAGGAGCAGGAGGTTGATGATGGCCAGCAGGTGGGCCGCCTCGTAGATGCCGAGCACGAAGGGAAAGCTGGCGCGGCCCTCGAAGCTGTGGAGCTTGTTGTGGAGGCCTGCACCCATGCCCAGGATGTTGATGGCCTCCAGCAGCAACAGGCCCTTCAGCAGCATGGCGGCCCAGTCGAAATCATCGCGCCGCAGGTTGTACACCTGCACCACCACGGCGGCCAGGAAGGGCACGGAGAATTCGATGGCCATGGCCGTGGCGTTGGAGGTCTTCAGCACCGGGCTGTGATAATGAAGCCCCATGGCCAGCGATGCCACCATGGAGAGCACGGCGCCCAGGCAGACCAGGAAGGTCCGGTTGAGCACAGGTGTGAAGCTCCCGCGATAAAGCAGGTCCAGCAGGTAAAAGAGCAGGATGGCCACGAACGGAAGCGTGCCGAAGATCAGTCCCGTGGTCCAGCTGAAGCTGGGCACGAACATCATGTACGATCCCAGGCCGTAGGTGATGAACCCGAGCAGGAACAGCGTGTTGACGAGCTGGTGCTTCTGGATCACGGTTCGGTGCGGGACGCGGGTTTCAATGAAGACCGAGCTTGCGCTGTATCCTGCCAAGTACGGGCGTGAGCGCCTTGTCCACCTTTTCGGGGAGGGCTTTCTTCACCAGGTTCTTGAACCGGCGGAGGGCGCTGGGTTCGATGTACTTCTCGAAGTAGGTGAGGTCGCGCTCATTGTCCACCATGAAGAACGTCGGGTGCTTCAGGGGGAAGGTGATATCGGAGCTGGTGTCCTTGTTGCGCGGGTCCAGATCACTGCCCGTGTGGGTGCTGTTGTCGCCGAATCCGATGTTGCGGATGAGGTTGACGTTCGGGATGATGTTCACCATGCCGTTCATGATGCGGGCATAGTCCAGCTGGAAATCCCAGGAGTGGATGGTGCCATCCCAGGAGCCATCGAGCAGGGCGATGGCCTCGCGGCTTTCGCGGGTGGAAAGGAAGTGCCCTTCGAGCAGGCCGCCGTCGCGCAGCTCCGGCCAATGGCGCATGTGCAGGTCGTAGAGTTTCCAGCATGCGCCGCCAGCTGGCCCAGCCCCAGTAGGCGCCATAGCCATGCGCGCTGAAGTAGTACGAGTCATCGTTCTTCGGCACCCACTCGGTCATCAGGTTGTTGCCCATCAACACCCACACACGTTCGTCATGCCGATAATGCGCGAGCATTTCCTCGGCGAACCGGAACCAGGTGGGCACGGGCAGGCAATCGTCCTCGAGGATGATGCCCTCCTCCTCGTGCTCGAAGAACCAATCGATGGCACTCGGGCGGGCCGAACTTCACGCTCTGGTTCACCTCGCTGAAGCGGGTCTTGAACTCGCACGGCCAGTCCACCAGGGCAGCAAGCGAACGCACCCGCTCGACATCCTCCACTTCGCCTTCGCGGTCCGGACGGGCACCATCACAAGCGAAATAGAAGCGTGGCGGACGGGCAGCGCGGATGGCCTCGATCACGGCCTTGGATTCCTCATACCGTTTGAAGCCGATGAAGAGCACGGCGGTGCGGAGCGGGTGGGTCTGCGTGGTCATTTCCGATCGGTTGGGTCGAAGATGTTCGCGCGGTTGTTGCGCCGATAGAGCGTGAGGTCCTTAAGCATGCTGATGGCGTGCCGCGTTACCTGGGCCGGTGAGGCGAATTCGTCCACGAAGCGGTAAAGGAACAACTGCATGCGGTCACTCCAGCGAATGCTCACGTCCTGGCCCATATTCCCCAAGCGGTCATGTGGCAGGATCTCGATCAGCCCTGCGGCGAAGGCCGTTGGCAGCAGCATGTTGCTGCCATGCACCCCCACCACCACCTGACTTTTGGCGTAGGCACGGCACCAGGCCAGCTCCACCTCGCGGCTCATGCGCGTGGTGCGCAGGTCTTCGGCCAGTCCATCAAATCCGCCCGCCGGGGCAAGCCCCACCACGGAGAAGGTGACATCCGGTACCTGGCGCTTGATCCCGCGCATCACCCGGCGGATCAACGTGGTCTGGCGCATGATGAACCATGGCCCCAGGCTCTTTCGCAGCCCCAGCGGGTTCAGCGCGCGGTAGCAGAACTTGCCCAAGGGCGAAGCGAACCACAACCGGTCCGTTCTCGCCACGAAGGTGATGTGCGGTGCCTGTGTGGTGAACGCTTCCAAGGGCATGGGGGCAATGCCGGTGAACCGCTCGATGTCGATGCGCGAGAAGTCGGGATGGCCCCAGGCGCGGGACAATTGTACTTCCTCGTAGCGCGGCAGCTGCTCTTGCACGAAGGCGTCGATGCAGGGGTGCCATGCGCGTGCCTGCGACAACTTCTGGTCCACTAACCACACTTCCGCGGTGCCCTTCGGTATCAGCCATTCGAACATGCGCGGCAGAATGATCACGAGGCCATGGTCGGGGTAGCGATCGATGTAGTCCTGCGCATTGTACAGCTTCAGCAATACATGTCCGTACAGGTGGTCCAGCGTGTTCAGGATGATCACCCTCCGGCACTCGCGGAACACCCGCCGTTCCATGGGGAACTGGAAGGTGGTGGGTGTGCGGTATTCGGGATAGGTGATCCACGGTTCGGCGAACGATTGCAGTATGCGCCGGTCGTCCGGTGTGAAGGAGAGGGGCAGGTCCACCTGGAATCCCACCGGCAGGTCGCGCAGGAAGCGTGTTCCGCAGACGCGGCAGGTGTGGTCGGCCAGGATCTGGATGCCGATGAAAAGCGTCCTGGCCGTATCCGGGGCGTGAGCACCGCATACGGGGCAGTCAAAATCGTTGAACGTGCGGGGTAACAGGGGCACCAGGTTCCGGTCGGTGAGACGCGGCCCGGGCCCGTGGTCGGCACCGATGGTCCAGGGGGTGTTGGCGGTCTGCTTTGCGGCCATGACTGGGGGTTCAGCTGGCGCGATGAAAGCGCCAGAAGGTGGCGATCCCCTTCATCATCCAGCCGAAGTTCGGCCGCGATTCCTTGAAGAAGAGATCGAGCAGGAAGTTGCTTACGAAGAAGGAGATGATCATGGCCCAGATGGCACCAACGGACTTGAACGGAGGGATGAGCAGATAGTTCAGGCCGATGTTGCACACGGCCCCCACCACCGACATCACCAGGGAAATGCGGAAAAGGCCCTCGTTGGTGATGAAGCTCATCTTGGCCACGCCCATGTTGGTGAAGAAGAGGCGGATGGCGAACAGGGAGAGCAGCCAGCCGGCCGCGCGGTACTGTTCACCGAACAGCAGGACCATCATGGGTTCGGCCAGGAAGAAGAGGGGGATGGCCGTGACGAGGAACAACAGGAACATGAGGCGGTACTGGTTCACGATGCGGTCCACATACAGTTCGCGGCTCTGCTCCCGTGCACGGGTGATGGCCGGGGCCAGGGTGGCCACGACGATGCTGGGCACGAATCCGAGCGACTCGATCATCTTCAACGCCACGGAGTACTGGCCTACCTCGGCATCGGCGAAGGCCTGGGACACCTGTTTGCGGAGCAGGTCGCCGATCATCACCTGGTCGATCTTGGCCTGCACGTACAGGGCCAGGCCGAACACCAGCAGCGGCCACGACTGTTGGAGCAGCTTGCCGGCGAGCACGCGGTCGAAGCGCCAGTTGCGCACGTGCAGGCCGTTGTGGTGGTAGGCGATGTAGGCGCCGATGGCGAGGGCGGCCAGCTCCACGATGTAGGCAGCGGCGAACCAGATCAGCGAGACCTTCAGGAACACCAGCGCCAGCTTGAAGATCGAACTGATCACGGTCTGCGCGATGTTGAACTGGGCGACCACGCGGCCCCGCACCTGTGAATGAAAGAACGGCTCGATCACCAGCATGGGCTTCATGATCTCGGCGCCGGCGATCAACAGCACCATCCACACGGTGAGGGGAGGGATGTCCTTGGATAAGGCGATGGCCATCACGGTGATCAACAGGAGCACGGAGCCTCCCAGTTTGATCACCGCCGCAGTGCCCAGCAGCTTGTCGCGTTGCTCCGGGTTGCGTACCAGGTCCCGGGTAAGGATGTCGTCGAGCCCCATGGATGTGAGCGCGAAGAAGATGCCGACGAGGGCACTGGCATAGTTGAGCTGTCCGAACAGCTCGGGTCCCAGGTATCGGGTAACGAAGATGCTGGTGAGGAGCACCGAGCCCAGACGCACCACGCGGTCCGCGAAGAGCCACGAGACATTGCGCAGGTATTTCTGGAACCCCTCGGTACGGAGCATCAGCCTCGTCGGTCTACTTGGTGTAGTAGCCGTAGCCGTCGTTATCCCCCACCTTGACGTCATTGAGCAGGAGGTCGGTATGGGGCATCTTGCCGGCCTTGTGCAGATCGTTGAGCCCGCGCAGCATGCTGCGGCTGGTATGCCCCTGGCGTACCACGTACAGGGTAACGTCCAGATGACCGAGCAGGATCTTGAATTCGCTCACCAGCCCCATGGGCGATGCATCCACGATGATCTGATCGTACCGGCCGCGGGCTGCGGCGATGAGCTCGGCCAGTCGCGGTGATTCCATCAGTTCCAACGGGTTCGGCGGCAGGGGTCCGGCGGTGATCACATCGAGGCCGGGCTGGTCGGTATGCCGGATCACCCCGTTCAGGTCCGTGTCGCCGATCAGGTAAGTGCTCAGGCCACTGCCCTCGGGGATCTCCAGGTATTCATGCACGCGCGGCCTGCGCATGTCGGCATCGATCAGCAGGGTGCGGCGCCCGCTCATGGCCATCACAGTGGCCAGGTTGATGGAACAGAAGGTCTTGCCCTCGCCACTGGTGCTGCTCGTAAGGCCCACCACCTGGCGCGGTGCGTCGGCGTTGAGGAATTGCAGGTTGATGCGGGCCGTGCGGAAGCTTTCGGCAAGCAGGCTCTTGGGCTCGTCGGCGCTGATGCGCTTGCGCTTGCTGCTGGGGATGGTGGCCAGGATGGGAACGGCGGAGAGGCGTTTGAGTTCGTCGACGTCCGCGATCTTGTCATTGAAGAAGTCGCGCGCCATGATGAACAGCAGGGGCAACATCAGGCCCAGCAACAAGGCGCCGCCGAGCACGGTCTTCTTGTCCGGTGCGATGGGGGCCATGGTCTCGGGGCGCGCGGCATCCACCACGGTCTTGTCGACCTGATCGCTGTTCACCGCGATCTGGGCCTCGTAGGATTTCTCCATGAGGTAGTTGTGGATGCTCTCGGTGAGGGTGTAGGACTGCATCACCATCCGACTGCGGGCGGCCTGGCCGGGCAGGGCATAGAGTTGGCCGCGCAACTGCCCGATGCGCGCGCGGATGCTGGCCAGTTCGTTCTGCGTTTGGGTCACCAGCACCTGTGCGCTCTGGATGATCTGGTCGCGCTCGGTCTGCACTGTGCGCCGCAACGCGATGATGGGTGCCGTGGCGATCCGCACGTTCAATTCCTCCGAGCGAAGTCGCGCGACATCCGCATTGTACTTGTCGATGACCGTATTGAGGCTGGGCGCGTTGATGTCCGAGGCCGCCACGGTGTTCGGGGTGCCGCCGTTATCGGCGCTCATGGTGGCGATCAGCCCTTGCAGGCTCATCAACTGGCTCTGCGTGCGGCCCTCCTGATCCTGCTGGCGGAACAGCTCCTGGTTGATGGCGCCGCTCTGTGTGGAGGCATCGGTGGTGCCGGCATTCGCGCTCTGCACTTCCGACGAGGCGCGTTGGAGGTTCTGCCCGCTGGCCTGGAGCGCCTTGTCGATGAACGTAATGGTGGCCTTGCCCTTCTGGTTGTTCTTCTCTCGTTCGCTTTCGATGTAGGTGTCCATCAACATGTCCAGGAAACGGATCTGCTTATCGATAACCTCGCCCGTGCTGCTCAGGATCACGATGTTGCTTTCCTCGCTCATGGGATCCACGGAGGTGGCGCCCTGCCATTGGCGCAGGAGCTCGTCCATCGTGTTCACATAGAAATAGTATTCGCTGCCGCCATGAACCTGGCGTCCCTTGGGCATGATAAGCTTGAACTTGAGGTTGGGTTCATTGCATTCTTCGCCGATCTTGAAGGTTCTGTCGATGTCCACTTTCGACAGGAAGCTCTCATCCAGCTTCTTTGTGCGCAGGTCGTACAAGGTGATGTTCTTGCCCTTTGCCCGCACCCTGAACGTCCCGGTGAGCGTATCCAGCTTCACGTACACCGGAAGGGCGCACATCTGCAGCGAGTTGGTATCCAGCTGCACCATGTACGGATTGCCATCGTACAGCTCGCGATCGAGGAAATTCTTCCGCTCGTAATAGCTGATGGCGAAATCGAGCTTTTCGAGGGTGTTGGTCATGTTGCTCACGGAGCGGATCATGGTGATCTCATCCTCCAGTTCCGCATCGGTCTGGAGGTACCCTGCGCCCTTGAGGAATTCCTGCTTGTTGGCGCCGAAGCTGGAGCGCTTGCCCTCGCTCATGCGCAGCACGCTCTTCACCTTGTAGGTCTTCGGTGTGGTCTTGATGTAGGCAGCCCCTGCGGCCACGGCAATGGTGCAGGTGATGGCGAACAGCCACCACATTCGCAACACCTTGCGGAAGATGGCCTTCAGGTCGATGGTATCCTGTGCTCCGGAGGGGTTCATATGAAGGGCCTACTTTGTCACGTTGTACACGAGTGCCGCACTGGTGATGGCAGTGAAAAGGATGGTGAGCAGTTCGAGGTTCATACGACCGGGACGCGCCTTCAAAGTGGGCACGTAAAGCACATCGTTCGGCAGCAGGTAGAAATAGTCGCTGCTCATCACGGAGGCCTTGCCGAGATCCAGGTAGAGTGCTTGTGTGCCCTGATCGCTCTGGCGCATCAACGTCACGTGGCGTTTGTCCGCCAGTTCATTGGGACCACCGGCCTGGGCGAGGGCCTCGAGGAGGGAGATCTGGTTGTTGTATACGAAATAGCTTCCCGGACGGCCCACCTCGCCCAGCACGCTCACGCGGAAGCTCACCAGCTTGAGGATCACGGTGGCCGTGGTGAAGTAGTCGTTGATCTTGCGCTGCACCAGGTCCTGCGCCTCGGCGGGTGTGAGGCCCTGCACCTTCACGCGCCCTACCGTGGGCAACTGCACGGTGCCGCCCTTGTCCACGCTGAAGCCGTTCACGTAAAGTGCGGCGTCGGTCACGCCCATGCCGGCATTGTTCTCCACGTTGAAGAGGCGGGATGTGACATCATCGAGGCCCAGTACACGGATGCTCAGCACATCGTTCACCTGGATCCGATATTCGAAGCGCTTGTTGGGGAACAGCTTCGCCGTATTGCTCAGGGCCGGATCATCGAGGTAGTTCAGGTTCCTGCGACCAACGCAGGACGAAAGCGCGAGAATGGCCAGCAGGGCGATGAGCGTAGAGGATGATCTCATGAGGGTGTATGGGTCCGGCCGGGTGGAAAGGAGCGAACGCAGGAAATGGTGGATCGTTGCGGGGTAGGGAAGGTACTTGGCGCCGCAAGATAAGCGGGGTGCCCCTGCAAGCGCCACAGCGGCCGTTCAAGGGCGATAAGCCGTTGGTCGGAGACCGGTCGACCCCCTTCCGCCGTACGCCGCATGCGCGATGCGTCTGGCCGGTCGGTGGGCGGGTCGCGGCGGTTCAAGGCCGTTACGTCGTCCTCGGATGGGGTGGCGCCCAGCATCACGGCTGGCGAGTGCTGGGGCGCGAAAGGCATTCCATGGTGAACCGGTAGGCCCCCGTACCGTTCAGGTGGCTGTAGTCGCTGTACAGGGAGTCGGGCCAGGGATGGTCATTGGCATCGAGCACCTGGTGGCCCATGGGCTGCAGCAGGCTGCGAAGCCGTGTCGTATGCTGCTTAACACGGCTGCGCACCGCGTCGGTCAACACCCCTTCGCGGAAGGGTGAATGGAACCATACCAGGCGCACATGGCGGGCGGCCAACCGGCTGCCCAGGTCCTCCACCGTGCGATAAAGGCTGTCCACCATGGCTTCCGGTGCCGGTGGTTGTTTGTCCCAACGCGCTTGGGCACGCAGCTCCGGAGGTACCTCGAGCGTGGCACCGCCGTTCGCATCAAAGCCTAGGTATTCATAGTTCGCCGCATCGTTCCGGCGGATCACGTTCGATTCCATGTTCCGCAGGTAGTACGCGGCCTCGTGGGTGCGCAGGTAAGCCACGGGTTCGGGGTCCTTCCAGAGATACCGGACCACGATGCCCGTGTCCAGTGGCAAGGAAGGGAGCTCCTGGCTGAACTCCATCAGGTTTGCGCATATCAGCACGGTGCGGGCACCAGTGTGGGCCTGCAGGGCCAATACCATATCCCGCGTATTGCCCAGGCCCTGCCCCCAGGTGCCGAAGTTCATGTAGCGCGCAGAGCCGAAGTGTTCGAGCACCGCGCCGCTGCTCAGGTTGTTCAAGGTCATGCTGCTCCCCACGGCGATCACGTCCAAGGGCATCGGTCCAGTGCGCTTGTAGAACTTGAGCTTTTCGTTGAGCGACAGGTTGTCGGAGATCCGTGGGGCCGGGAAGGTGCTTCGGTATTGGAATGCATACAGTGCGACACCCGCGAGGATCGGCAGACAGAGCAGGAACACTTCCTTGAGGAACCGGTTGACCATGGCTCAGAACTGGAAGTAGATGAAGTCTCCGCCGGCACTGGGGCTGAAACGGATCATCAGCGCGATGATGCCGTAATAGAGGGCGATGCGCAGGGGCTTGTTCATGCGGCCGTCCATCTGCAGGCCATGCTGTCGTTCGCGGTTGACCCATTCAAGCAGGAGCATGATGGCCACGCCCAGCGCCGTGATCTTGAATGCTTTGTGGTCCACCAGGTTCGGCATCGTGAACAGGCTTTCACTCGCGATCCGCTGGAAGGTGATCAGCGCGTTGGGCAGGGAGGTGGCGCGGAAAAAGACCCAGGCCATGCATACCAGCAGGAAGGTGAGCAGGATCTGGCCGACCTCGGTGATCGAGGGAAGCCAGCGGTCCTGCGCGAGCGGTGGACGGCGTTTTTGGCGCTGGCTCATGAGCACCAGCGGCAGGAATGTCAACGCACACACCAGGCCCCATGCGATGAAATGCCAGTCGGCGCCATGCCAGAGGCCGCTGACCAGGAAGATGATGAGCGTATTGCGCACCACCATGGGCTTGCCACCGCGGCTGCCGCCCAAGGGAATGTACAGGTAGTCGCGGAACCAGGTGTTCAGGGAGATATGCCAACGCTGCCAGAACTCGGCGACATCGCGGCTGAAATAGGGGAAGGCGAAGTTGCGCATGAGGTCGAATCCGAAGAGCCGCGCCAGACCCAGGGCCATGTCTGAGTATCCGCTGAAGTCACAGTAGATCTGGAAGGCGAAGACCACCGTGGCCAGCAGATGCTCGCTGCCGGAGTAGGCCGAGGGATCGCCGAACACCAGGTTGGGGTAGAATGCGCAGTTGTCGGCGATCACCACTTTCTTGAACAGGCCCCACAGGATCTGCCGGAGCCCATCGCGGGCCTGATCTATGCGGAACACCCGGGGCTGTTCGAACTGGGGCACCATGTGGCGGGCGCGTTCAATGGGACCTGCAAGCAATTGCGGGAAGAAGCTCACGAAGGCGAAGAAGGTCACGGGGTCACGTGTGGCGTCCAGCTGCCTGCGGTACACATCGATGGTGTAGCTGAGGCTTTGGAAGGTGTAGAAGCTGATCCCTACCGGCAGCACGATATTCAGGGTGCGAACGTCGGGATGGAAACCCAGCAGCGTGAAGCCTTGGCTGAAACTATCGGCGAAGAAGTTGTAGTACTTGAAAAAGCCGAGCAGCCCCAGGTTGGCCGCAAGGCTGATGGCGAGCAGGCCTTTTCGGCGACGGGCGCCATCGGTGACCATGAGTTCCTTCGCCACCAGGAAATCGACGCCGGCGGTGAAGAACAGCAGGCTGAGGAAACGCCAGTCCCACCAGCCGTAGAACACGCAGCCCGTTGCAATGAGCAGGACGTTCTGCAAGCGGACCGGATGCACGAACACATACCAGTACAGCACGAACACGATCGGCAGGAAAATGGCGAAGTCGATCGAGTTGAAGAGCATCGGTCAGGGTAACGGCATCATTCTACGGATGCTGGACGGTGAAGTTGCCGCGCTGAACGACCATTCGGACATTTTTTCTCCCACACTGATCTCAGGCGCGGGTCCATCCGGCCCCTGGGTCGGAGCAGGCCTGCGTGCAGATCCAGCTGGCCGAATGCATGCATGTGCAACAAGGTAATGACCCCGAAGGTCGCGGCCCTGGGACCGAAAGGCTTCAATCGCCATGTGGTCTTGCTTCCGCGATCACCCGTTCCAACGTGGCCTTTTCCATCGGCTTCACCACATGCCCATCGAAGCCGGCCTCGCGGCTCTTCCTGCGATCCTCTTCCTGCCCCCAGCCACTTACGGCGGTGATGTGCATGCGTTTGCCATGTTCCGTGGCGCGGATGGCGGCACAGGCCTCATAGCCGTTCATCTTCGGCATGCCGATGTCCATCAGGATCACATCCGGCTTGAAGGTCTCCGCCATCGCCACTGCATGTTCGCCATCGTTGGCCACGGCCACCACATGTCCGAACTTCTTCAGGATCATGGACATCGATAGGGCGATGTCCTCGTTGTCGTCCACCACCAGTACGCGCCGCGCGGACAGGGTTGCCAGGCCATCCTTCACCACGATGGCCTGCTTCGGCTCTTCCGCTACCGACACGATGGGCAAGCGCACAATGAACTCACTGCCTTTGCCGAGGCCCTCGCTGCGGCCTTCCACCTCGCCATGATGCATGCGCACGAGTCGCTGCACCACGTTCAGGCCGATGCCCAGACCACCCGTGGTGGTGTTCTTCGTGTTGGGATCCACCTGGGCGAACATGTCGAATACCCTCGGCAATGCGTCGGGGGCGATACCGATGCCATTGTCGGTCACGGTGATCACCGCGTGATCGCCCTCTTTGTGAACGCTCAGGACTATGCGGCCGCCGGGTGGTGTGTATTTGGCCGAGTTGTTCATGAGGTTGGAGACCACTTGGGTCAGGCGTGCCAGGTCGCCATGCACCACCAGGTTGGCGTCCTGCATGATCACCTCCAGTTGATGCCCGTTGCGATCGATCAATGGTTTGCTGGCCTCCATGGCCATGCTCACCGCATTGTGCAGCGACATGTTCTCCTTCTGCAGGTCGATCTTGCCCCGGCTGATGCGGCTCAGGTCCATCAGATCATCGACCAGGCGCACCATGTGATCGAGCTGGCGCACCATCATGGCGCGAGTGGTCTCCAGCATTTGCGGATCGTCCGGTGCCAGTTCCATCAACTGCAGACCGTTCTTCAGCGGCGCGAGCGGATTGCGAAGCTCGTGCGCCAACGTGGCAAGGAAATGATCCTTGTTGCGGGCGGTTTCGGCCAAAGCCTCCTCAGCTACCTTCTGTTCGGTGATGTCGGTGTTGGTGCCGAACCAGCGTTGCACATTGCCCGCATCGTCCATGATCGGTACCGAGCGGGAAAGGAACCAGCGGTACTCGCCCGTGGTGGAGCGCAGGCGGAAGATGTGCTCCCAAGTTTCCTTGCGTTCCTGCGCCTTGGCGTAGGAATTCACCATGCCCTCGAAGTGCGCGGGATCCACGACCTTGCTCCAGCCGCCGTCGTTCATGTCCTCCACATTCATGCCGGTGAAATCGATCCAGCGCTGGTTCACCCAGCTGACGCGTCCGTCGCCATCCGCCACATAGGCCATCTGGCTCATGTTGTCGGCCAACAGGCGACGCCGGTCCTCGCTCTGCTGCAATTCTTCGCGTGCTTGGCGTTCTGCGGTGACGTCGGTGTTGGTGCCGAACCAGCGGAGCACCTTGCCGTTGGCATCGCGTACGGGGAATGCACGCGAGAGGAACCAACGGTATTCACCATCGGCACCACGAATGGGGAAGGTGTCCTCCCAATCCTTCTCCTGCTCGATGTGCTCCTTGAACTTGGCGGTCACCGCCTCAACATGATCGGGGTGGTGGATCTTCTGCCAGCCCCACCCACGCATTTCCTCCAAGGTGGTGCCTGAGTAATCGAACCAACGCTTGTTGTACCAGTGGATCTCCCCGTCCGGCTCGGCTATCCAGGCGAGCTGGCCGATGTTGTCCGCAAGAAGGTGGAAGCGCTCTTCGCTCTCCCGCAATGCCAACTCGGCCTTTTTCCGTTGACTGATGTCGCGGGCGATCTTCGAGGCACCGATCGATCTTCCCGGACTCATCCTTGATCGGCGAGAGGCTTAAGGCAACATCTACCAGGGTGCCATCCTTGCGTTTGCGTTGGGTCTCGTAATGCGCAACGCGCGCACCCTTGGTCACCTGTGAAAGCAGGGTTCGTTCCTCCTGTTCGCGACCCTCCGGGATGAGGAAGAGGATGGACCTGCCCAGACACTCTGCCGCAGAATAGCCGTACAACTGCTCCGAACCACGGTTCCAGCTCGTGATGATACCGTTGAGGTCCTCGCTCAGGATGGCATCCTCGGAGGATTCGACGATGGCCGCGAGGCGACGGGCCTCTTCCTCGGCCTCTTTGCGCCGCGTGATGTTCATGGTGCCACCCATCATCCGGACAGGTCGCCCCGCATCCCTGATCACCACACCACTGGTGTACACCCAGTTGATCACGCCTTGATCGTTCATCGTGCGGAACTCGATCTCATAGGGCGCATCCTCCTGCAATGTGGCGTTGATGGCTGCCGTCACACGGTCCCGATCCTCCGGATGGATGAGCTTGGCATAGCCTGCGAGGCTCGGCTCAAAAGCACCTTTCACCACACCATGGATCTCATACACGGGGTCCGTCCATGTGATCGTGTCCGCCACGATATCCCAATCCCAGATCCCGAGTTTCCCGGTTTCCGTCACCACACGCAGGCGCTCCTCGTCGAGCTTCCTTTCCGTGATGTCGAGGATCATGGCCATGAAAACGCGCCTTGAGCCGTTGTTCACCACCTGCAGATGGACCTCCACCGGGTAGTTGGTGCCATCGGCACGGCGGTGAACGGTATGGAACAGGAGCTTTTCCTTTTCGCCCTTGCGCAGCGGCTCCACCAGCGCGTCGAATTGCCCTGCATCGAATTCAGGCTTGATGTCCAGCGGGGTCATGTCCCGCATCTGCTCGAGCGTGTATCCCAGGTTGCTCAACGCGCCATGGTTCACGTATTCGAACTTCAGGCTGCTCAGATCGAAGATGTAGATCTCGTTCAGACTTCGTTCCAGCATGCTGGAAAGCTGCTGACGATCAGCCTCCGCAATTTGCCGTTCTGTGATATCGACCAGGACATTGTATGCCCCGGTCACCTGGCCGGTTGCGTCGAAGAGAGGCTCGGGATGTACCAGGACGTTCCGGCGGGAACCGTCGGGCCGTTCAACAATGATCTCCTCGCGCACGGAACGCCCTTCCCGCACGGCTACGGCCATGGGGCTCAACTCACGGGGTAATGGTTCACCGTCCTTGGTGAATATGGCGTACGCTCCGTTCCACAGATCCGTCTTCGGATCCGGTGCCTGGCCCCAAAGCGTTGAGCAGGCCTCGTTGTAGAGCAGGATCTTGCCTTGCTGATCACACGTGAACACCGCGGCAGGCAGCGTGTCGATGAGCTGGCGGTAGCGCTTCTCGCTATCGGCCACGGCCTCTTCCGCTGCTTTGCGTTCGGTGATATCGGTGCTGGTGCCGAACCAACGCGTCACCCGACCTACCGCATCCCTTACAGGGAGGGCGCGCGAAAGGAACCAATGCCATGTCCCGTCCTTGGCCTTCAGCGGGAAGGTGTCCTCCCAGCTCTCTCCCTTTTCGGCCGAGGCGGTGAGGGAGGTGATCACCCGATGGTAATGGTCAGGGTGATGCAGCTCCGTGGGAGCCCTGGCCGCGATCTCGGCGGTGGGTATGCCGCTGAATTGTTCCCAACGGTCATTGAACCATACGGTGCTTCCATCCGCCTCGGCCATCCACGCAAGCTGGTCCATGTTCTCCGCCAACAGACGGAAGCGTTCCTCGCTGGCCTCGAGGGCCAGCCGCGCTTTTTGCTGCTGCTCCAGTTCCCGCTGTAGGGCGGTGTGCAGGTCAGCATTGTCGATCGCCAAGGCCGCTTGAGCCGCGAGGGTGGAGACCATTTCTGCGCCTTCCTGCGTGAAGCGGCCGGGTTCGGGATGTCCGAAGAACAAGCCACCGAGCACCTTGCCACCGCGGGAGGTAACGGGCACTGCCAGGAAGCTGCGCACTTGCGGATGGCCCTTGGGCATGCCGTGGTGCGGCGCCATTTTACCATAGCGCGGATCCTTGTGTACGTCGTCGATGCGCACCACGCCTTCGCCCCGGAAAGTCGGGCCGAAGAGCTCCGTAGCCCTGGGCATGCCGAAGCGTTCAAAGGCTTCACGCGGAAGGCCGGATAGCGTGTAGAGCATGAAGGACTCTCCCTGCTCGTTGATCACATTGTAGAAGAATGCACCGAAGGCAGCGCCGGAAACTTCGCGCGCGGTGTCGGTGACCGCTTGCACGATCTTCTGTGTGTCCAGCTCGGCGATGAGCGTGTCGCCCATGGCGTTCATCAGTTCGAGGGAGCGCGTGCGTTGCTGCAGCCCTTCCTCCGCCGCTTTGCGCTCGGTAATGTCCAGGGTGGCACCTGTCAATCGCAACGGACGCCCATCCACGCGCAGCACGGAGGCGGTGGTGAACAACCAGAATACCTCACCGTTGGGCCGCACCGCGCGGAACTCGACCTCGTACTTCGCACCGTGCTGGATGGCGTGCTCGATGGCCTCCTTCACACGGTCCCGGTCATCGGCGTGGACGAGCATCGCGAAGTTCTTCACATTGGCCTCGAAGGTTTCCTTCTTCACCCCGTGGATCGCGTACAGCGAATCGCTCCACGTGATGCGGTCCGCGAGGATGTCCCAGTCCCAAAGGCCCACCTTTCCCGTCTCCGTGGCCAGCCGCAGGCGCTCTTCGCTTTCCTGCAGGGCATCGTTGCGGACCCGCAGTTCGTCGTTGATGGTGGCGTACTCCTCCTTCGTGGCCAGGGCGTTCAACTCCCCGGCCGACGCACCGTTGCCCTCTTCGGAGGAGGCGTGGCGAATTTCTTGCTCGAGCACCCCGGCCCGTTCCCTTGGTTTCTTCAGCCGTTCCACATCAGCCTTCCGGAACAAGTTGACCTTATCAGGTCCCATGGGAACAGGAACCAATTTTCCCTGCCGTACCCATGCCCGTATCGTGTTCGGATGGCACCGTAACATGGTCGCCGCCTCGGGTAGGGAGAGCATTGGCTCGTGGTCGGCCTCGCGGGTGACAAGGGTGTCCATGTTCGGCTGCGGGTGGTAGCGCGGGTGTTAAGCGAAATAAGTGGATCGAGCGGGGAATTGTATTGTGGAATTAATTCCACGGAGGTGCGCAATTGGCTCACCAACTCTTCAGGCTGCGGACATATGGGAATGGGCGTTGCAGATGCGCGAGAAGTTGTTGGCATCCTCCTCGGTGCGGAAAGCGTTCTTCGGGTAACCACAGAGCAACGAGAAAGGCCGCATACGCCCCAGGTTGTTCCACAGTTCCTCCAATAGCAGCGTCCCCTGTTCATTGCCTTGTTGCCAGAGCAGCGCCACCATTTCCCCGTAGATGTGCATGTACGGATGCTTGCTGGCGACGGCCTTCAACAACCCTTGCACGATCACATGGAAGCGCGTGTGGTCGGGCATGCCATCAAGCATGATGCGGGAGAGTAATTCGGCCGCGTCCACGGGAACGAATTGGCCGGTGGCCTCTGCGGCCGGAAGGTCTAGGCCGAATGCCGGCGCACGTACGCGCAAAGCGGCCAGATGTTCCTGCGTGGCCACAACGACCCCGGCATGTTTGGGCCGCAAGGCAGGTTGTAGGAAGCGGCAGATGTTGTCCACCAGTTCGCCATCGCTTTCGTGGAAATGCACGTAATGCCAGCGCTTCTGGGCTACGTTGCGCTCGAAGAAGGACAGGTGGGAAGGTTCGATGTTGAGGTCCATGATGCTGCGTGTGTGGTGGTCTTGATCCGCTTCGGTGGGCCGTGTGATGATCCGGTTCGCTTGGGGTGCGGTTTGACGATGCGCCCACAACGATCATGCCCCTCCAAATAACCAGGCTCCACCTTCTCGGCGGTTCCGTTGAGGCGCTGGATAACCCTGTGGACTCCCCTTGGTATTGGTTGTCGGGAGCTTGTGCCGAAGGATCGCGGAGCAACCGGATCCGGGCAGCGATCCGAAAGCAATAGACCGAAAATGCCCCGGCGCTGCTGGTTGCAGTAACGGGTAGCCCGTAGGAAATGACGGCGGGGATCCGAACGAGGATCCGCGTCGGCATTAATTCCCCGAAGGGCGGAGAACGAAAATGCCCCGGCGCTGCTGGTTGCAGTAACAGGTAGCCCGTAGGAAATGACGGCGCGGATCCGGAGGAGGATCCGCGGCGGCATTAAATTCCCCTACGGGCTACGAAAAAGCCGGGCGGATGCCCGGCTTTTTCTGTAGCCCGTAGGGGAATCGAACCCCTGTTTCATCCGTGAAAGGGACGCGTCCTAACCCCTAGACGAACGGGCCATCATGACAATCCCCCCGTCGTTCGTGCCGGAGCAGTGGCGGTCAGCGGGGCGGCAAATGTAACGGCTTCGGGGAAGCTTGCAAATATTGCGTGGCTCCACCCGGCCCATTGAGCCCTAGGTAACGTCGTCCACGTCCGTCTGGAAGCGGAATCCGAGGCGTTTGCCCGTGCTGATCTGCATGTTGGCGTTCAGCTCGTTCACCTCGCTCACGGTCACCTGGTTCACCTGGTCGTACGGCGGGGCCAGCAGGTCGAAGTCCAGCACGTAGATGATGGCCGAGAGCAGGACATCCTTCAGCTTCTGCCGGTCCATATGGTTCTCCGCCAGGTCGTTGTAGAGGAAGCCCATCTGGCGCTTGCCCTGCACGAAGAATCGGTTGTCCTTGTTCACGAACAGCCGGGCCACCAGGTAGCCCAGATCGCGCTCGCGGTTGTACTTGAAGGAGTCGCTGAGGAAGTTGTACATGTTGATGGTACCGAAGTACCCGCGCAACTCATCTTCGGTCAGGTAGCTCGTCTTCCATAAGCTGTGCGATCTGGTCCAGCTTGAACACGTTGGAGTGCATGTGGAAGATGATGGTGTCGCCGGCCACCTTCAGTTCGGCGGCCATTTCGCCCTTGTCGGTGTACTTCACCGTGATGCGCCGGTCCTTGGCGCCCACGGTGCCGTCGAGGTCCGCGGCGATCTCCTGTAGCAGTTCCTTCAATATGCGGAGCACATCCACGGTGAGGGCGTGCACATCCTGCTTCATGCTGCTCTTGGTCTCCAGCATGCGCACGATCATGGCGCGGGGATCGTTGTCGTGGGCGGGGGTGGGGGCGGCTTTCTTTTTCATCAGTAGGCGCGGGCGAAAATGACGCGTTGTGTGCTGGGCTTTCCGGTGACCATGCAGGTGCCGGGGGTGCGATCGCCTTCGAGGGGGATGCAGCGGATCGTGGCCTTGGTCTCGTTCTTCACCTTCTCCTCGGTCTCCGCCGTGCCATCCCAGTGGGCCAGCAGGAAGCCACCTTTTTCGATCTCCACCTTGAACTCGTCGTAGCTGTTCACCGCGCGGGTCATGTTCTCGCGCATGGCCAGCGCCTTCTGGAAGAGGTTGTCCTGGATGGCCGCAAGCAGGTGCTCCACCTTGTCGGCCAGGTCGGCCACCTGCATCACCTGCTTCTCCAGCGTATCGCGCCGGGCCACTTCCACCGTGCCGTTCTCCATGTCGCGCGGACCCACGGCGATGCGCACGGGGTAGCCCTTGAACTCGTACTCGGCGAACTTCCAGCCGGGCTTCTTGGTGTCGTCGTTGTCGAACTTCACGGTGATGCCTTTGGCACGCAGGGCGTTGATCGTGGGCTCGATGTATTCGCCGATGGCGGTGAGCTGTTCGCCGTTCTTGGCGATGGGCACGATGGCCACCTGCACGGGCGCGAGCTTTGGCGGCAGCACAAGGCCATGGTCGTCGCTGTGCGTCATGATCAGCGCGCCGATCAGGCGCGTGCTCACGCCCCAGCTGGTGGCCCACACGTGCTCCTGCTTGTTCTCCTTGCTGGTGAACATCACGTCGAAGGCCTTGGCGAAGTTCTGCCCGAGGAAGTGCGACGTGCCGGCCTGCAGCGCCTTGCCATCCTGCATCATCGCTTCGATGCAGTAGGTGTCCTCGGCCCCGGCGAAGCGCTCGCTGGCGCTCTTCGCGCCCTTGATCACCGGCATGGCCATCCACTCCTCGGCGAAGGTGGTGTACACGTCGAGCATCGGCGCGTTTCCTCCTCGGCCTCTTCCTTGGTGGCGTGGGCGGTGTGGCCTTCCTGCCAGAGGAATTCGGCCGTGCGCAGGAACAGGCGCGTGCGCATTTCCCAGCGCACCACGTTGGCCCACTGGTTGATCAGCAGCGGCAGGTCGCGGTAGCTCTTGATCCAGCCCCTGTAGGTGTTCCAGATGATCGTCTCGCTCGTGGGGCGGATGATGAGCTCCTCCTCCAGCTTCGCTTCGGGATCCACCACCACGCCTTGCCCGGGATCGCTCTTCAGCCGGTAGTGCGTCACGACGGCGCATTCCTTGGCGAAGCCCTCCACATGCTGGCCTCCTTGGCCAGGTAGCTCTTGGGGATGAACAGCGGGAAGTAGGCGTTGACGTGGCCGGTGGCCTTGAACATGCCGTCCAGGGCGCGCTGCATCTTCTCCCAGATGGCATAGCCGTGGGGCTTGATCACCATGCACCCGCGCACATCGCTGTGCTCGGCCATGTCGGCCTTCAACACCAGGTCGTTGTACCACTTGGCGTAATCGTCCGCCCGCTTTGTCAACTGCTCGCTCATCGGAAGGCCGTTTCTGGTATTAGCTTTGATGGTGAATAGAACGCGCAAGAATACAACTCGCGCGCTCAGCGTTGCGTTCCACTACCGACCATCCACGTTCCACGCCCATGAGAACCCTCCTTGCCACCCTGCCCGCGTTGCTCCTGTTGACCGCTTGCGGCTCACTGCGCGAAACGGCCGCGGTGCGCGATGATGTGTACGACATCCCGGACCGTAGGCTGGTGGCCTCGGTGGCGCCGGTGGCCACGGAAACGGCCCAGGAGGAGGAGTACTACGATCCCGGCCAGGCCTCGCAATATGCCTCGGGTACGTATGCGAACCGCCTGTACAACGACCCGTTCTACTACAACTACAGCCGTTTCGGCTTTGGGTACAGCAACTTCGGGGGCTACAACGGCATGGGCATGGGCATGGGCATGGGGATGGGGATGGGGATGGGTTGGAACAGCGGGTTCGGCAACAACACCTGGTTCAACAGTCCCACCGGCTGGTATGACCCCTACTGGGCCAACAGCTGGCAGAGCGGTTACGGCATGTACGGCGGTAACCCCTACGGCGGGTATTACAACCCTTGGAACGCAGGGATTGATCCGTACGGATGGGGCCAGCCGTACTACGGTGGTTGGTCGCCCTACGGTGGTTACAACCCGTACATGGGTGGCTTCAACCCGTACTGTGGCGGAGGCTACGTCATCGGCGGATGGAATGGGACGGGATCATCCGTTGTGGTGGCGCACCGCCCCGGGATGAGCGGTGGTTCCACCTTCAACGGCACCAGTTCGGCACCGCGCACCAGCCGCGGTGTGCCCAGCTTGATGGCACCGGCACCGCGGCGCGATCGCAACGTGCTCATCAGCCCCGACCGCGGCACGCGCACCTCGCCCGATGCCAAGCCCGCCCGCAAGGACAGGCCCACCTTTGATCGTGATGCGCAGCCTCGCGAACGCCGTGAACGCCGCGACCAGACCCCACGCACCTTCGGTGGCGATCAGGGCACATCGCCCGGTCGCGATCTCGGCGGCCGAGGTGGCGGAGGCAGCGCACCGTCCACCAGCCCCCGCCCGCGTCGTTGATGAGTACGACCCTGCGCTCTTTCCGAAGGCTTCTTCCGGTGTGTGGGTTGTTGGCCCTGAACGCCAACGCCCAGAATGAGGAGGATGTGTTGCGGTATTCCATGACGCAACCCGGCGGCACCGCGCGTAGCTGGGCCATGGGCAGTGCTTTCGGTGCCGTGGGTGCCGATCCCGCCAGTGCCTCCATCAACCCGGCAGGCTTTGGCCTGTATAACGCCTCGGAGCTGAGCTTCACGCCTGTCCTGGAGTCCAACAACGTCAACAGCAACTACTACGGCACCTCCACCAACGCAGGCATGGAGCGCTTCGCCCTGAACAACCTGTCGCTGATGCTCAACGTGCCGAACGCGGGTGGCGATTGGCGCGGCGGCACCTTCGGCTTCTCCTTCGACCGGCAGACCAGCTTCCATTCGTTCCCGCGTGCGGTGGGCGAGCGGGTGCCCAGTACCATCATCCAGCGCTTCGTGAACGAATCGGACGGCGTATCCTATACGGACTTGGAGAATGATGCGTTGCCGTTCACCAGCACGCTCGCCTGGTACACCTATGCGATCGACACCGTACCCGGAACCACGGATCAATACCAGTCGGCCATTCCGTGGGGAAGCGAGGTGGAGCAGGTGCACACCATCGATGCGAGCGGAAGGCTGAACACGTCCAGCTTCTTCTACGCGAACAACTACAAGGACCGGATCTACATCGGTGCCACGCTCGGCCTGGTGGGTGTGCGGTTCGAGCGGCACACGGTGCATGAGGAGGCCACTGTGGATGAAAGCATCGACCTGGAAAAAGTGCGCTATACCGAGGACCTGGTAACCACCGGCAGTGGACTCGACCTGAAGATCGGTGTGATCGGTCGCGTAGGCGATCGCGTTCGCCTGGGTGCGGCCTTCCACAGCCCCATGTGGCTGGCCCTTACGGATGCTTACAGCTACAACATGCGCACGGACTTCCGGGCGGGCGACAGCTACAAGGAGTTCTCGCCGGAAGGCACGTTCAGCTATCGCGTGAACACCCCGTTCCGTGCCGTGGCCAGTGCAGTGTACCAGGTGGGCAAGGTGGGCATCATCAGTGCGGACTACACCTTCACCAACTTCCGCACAGCACGTTTGCGCGCGAGCCAGGACCTGGTGGATGAGTACGATTTCAACGTGGAGAATGAGACGATCCAGCGCAGTTTTGTGAGCACCCATGGACTGCGCCTGGGCACTGAATGGCGTTCGGGCGGCTGGTATTTCCGGGCGGGCTGGGGCTTTCAGCCGGATTCCTATGCGAAGGAGGATCGCCGGAATGGCACGGCGCGCCGTTCATTCACCGGGGGAGTGGGCTTCCGCGCCACGCACGTGAGCGTGGACCTCACCGGCGTTTACGACACCCGCGACACGTATTATTTCCCCTACAGCCCGAACCTGGTGAGCCCGATCCAGCAGCAGATCACCAACTTCCGCACGCTGTTCACGGTATCGTTGCGTCCCTGAAGTTATCGGGCAGGGTCCGACAGAAGTTCCGTTCGCAAGAGCATGCCCACCGTGGCATTCAGCAATTGGTGTCCTTGTGGCACTTGGTGAAAGCGGATCACTTCCGGCGCGAAGGCCGCCAGCTTTTTACCGGAGCCCGGCCTGATCACACTATCGTATTCGCCGAAGATCAGGTCAACGGGAATGCGCTTTTCGCGCACGTGCTCCACCACATCGAACAGGTCCACCTCGATGTGCCGGAAGCTCAGCCACACATCATGCACCAGCTGGCGTTGGGCGCGTGTGTCGATCTGGCCCGTGAGGAAGCGCTCCATCTTGTCATTGATCATGCCCAGCCGGTGCGCCATGCGAATGATCCATTGCACACGCTGGGGTCTCTCCAGGAAGCCGGCGTAATGACTGCGTCCCCACGATGATGATGCAAGTGCGCGGTACCAGGGCTTCTTCTTCAGGCCGTCCGGCGCGATGAGCACGGCGCGCGCGATGCGTTCGGGCATGGTCTCCAGCAGGCTCAGCGCCACGCGGCCACCGAGCGAGTACCCCATCAGCACGAACTGCTTCGCGCCGATGCGGTCAGCAAAGGCCGAGAAATAGTCGCGCAGCTCTGCAGGTTCAAAGGGCGTATCCGCGCGTTCTGTGGGCGAAGGACTTTCCCCGTGGAACGGCAGGTCGAAGGCGTGGATGGTGGCGATGTCGCCCAAGGCCTGTTCGAAGGCATGGAAGTCCTTCCCGGTGCGCCCAAAGCCGTGGAAGGCGATGATGGGCAGGGGGCCATGGCCGTAGCTGCGGTAGGCGAGGGTGA
>CAWFCK010000021.1:0-6571 GCA_963814325.1 uncultured Flavobacteriales bacterium | reverse complement strand
TACCGGTGGTGGTGTTCTTCACGAACGCCCAATCGTTCCATTGCCCTCCATGTTCCGCAGTGCAGCGCGGCCTTGTCCATGCGGTCGTAGCCGCCGCATTGTTTCCGGCATCCCAGTATACCCGGCCATCGCTCCAGGGCAGGTGGATGTTCAGTATGCGCTGGCCGTTCGCGCCGACTGCCTCGAGGACGGTGGTGTTCTGCGGCAACCGGGTCACCGAAGGACCGGAACATGATCGTTAGGCATGTTCGCTGAGCGACGCAAGGGCACATGTTTCCGCCGATGAAGTCGTTGTTCGTAGCTATCGCATCATCCGGGCCGTTCTCCTGCAAAGCCTCTCCGGCCGGGACCTGTGTAGCCTCCAACGAAACCGGCAGAAAGTCGTCCGAGCTCTTCCTGGGCGATGTCCACCAGGATATTGCTCGTGCCATCCCACACAAAGGGCGCGAGCAGCACAAGGCGCAAGCTGTCGTAGACAAGTCCGGCGTCGAACACGGTGATCAGGCCCTGGTCATCGAAGCGGCTGAGCGCCCAACCCGCCGTATTCTTCATGCGGATGATGCACCGTGCGTTCAAGGCCACGTCCGTGCCGTTGGGGTGGAAGCGCAGTTCGCGGATCGGTCCAGCGACCAGCCCTGCGCTCATCAGTTCCGAAGCGGTATACAGGTACTGGCTTCTGCGTGCAAAACCCAGGAAGGAGTTTGTGTCCGTGGTGTCGTTGGTGCCCACCACGCTCAGCGATGTGTTGGTGGCGTTCACCACGTTCGCCCGGCGCTGCCAGCGCTGGTGCAGGTTGAACGGGTGCGTATCGCTCACCACCACACTCTGAGGGGCGACTGTGCCTACCAGGAAGAAGGGATGTATCAAGGCCGTGCTATCGTTCACGCCGGTATGCTCGTGGATGAAATGGTACGTGAGGTAGTCCCACTCACCGCACGAATATTGATCCTGCGTGGTCTGCGGGTCGCACTTCAGCGTATGCACCATCAGCACCTTGCGGTACTGCTCCGTGGCCGGGGGAACTCCCACCATCCACGACGCGTGGTGATGCTATCGAAGTTGAGGGTGCTGACCACCGTGGTGTCCTGGGCGATCAACGGGGAGAGGGAAAGCAGGCCCAAAAGGGCGAAGGCATGGCGCATGGGGAGGGGAAAGAAGCGTGAATGTATCTGTTGGCGGGTATGGTGAAGGCGAGTATCCACCCCCGGAATCAACCTGAGCAACCTGAAGTTCGGGTACGGTGCCCATGGCCACCGCATCGGCAAGAGCCTTTATGATGCGGGTACCAATATCCTCACGGACCGCACGTATTACATTCACGACGCTCAAGGCAACGTGACGGCCACCTACCAATTGACGGGTTCGCCCACACCCAACCAGTTCCTGCTGATGGAACGCCCCCTGTACGGTGAGTTGGAGAAGGCGATTTCCTTCAAGGCAGTGATCCCCTGACTGGCGCGAGAGTTCCCCCCGATGGTCTCCCCTGACTGGTGCGAGAGTTCCCCAAACTTTTGACGCGGGAGTTAGGTCAGCCTGCGGTCGAAACCGGGCTGACCGTCCTCCCGTGCCATTGCAAGGTGGTAATTGATTTGGTCGGATGGCCGGGGTTGGCGGTCTCTCTTCGACCGCCGTAGCAATGGCGAAGGCCGGTGACCGCGTACCGATCTGTACGTGCTACAGAGATCAGGTTCAACGTTGGGTTGGCGGAGGCGGAGTCTCCGCAGTACAACAGTTCACCTACATTCGATCAGATGGCACCTTGCTCCGCCGACCTTGCCTTCGCCGAAGCGGCTATGCGCAGGCACGGAGCGGCTTCGCGAAGGCGATGCGAGAGACCCGCCGGGTTGAACGCACGATCCCGGTGGCGGAACTCTCGCGCCAGGGACGGGCTCCTTTTACGATCCGGCGCTAGGGTGTTTCCCGAGTGCCCGGCGAACCACTCCGCCTCTGGCGGTCTCTGGAACTTTCGTATAGTAACATCGAACATGGTGCATGCATTTGACGGCCAGCCGCCTCCGCGAGCGCTTCGAGCGGCAGAAGAAGGCCGGAAAGAGGCCGCACTCGGCAAACAGCCGAGCGCGGGGGCATCCCTGACCTGCGGTTCCCCGGATCATCTGATCATCTGACTCTTGATCGCCCGATCATCACACCTTTGCACTCCATGAAGAAGGTCTACCTGGACAACGCCGCCACCACGCCGCTCGATCCCGAGGTGATGGAATCGATGCTGGTGTACATGCGCGAGCACCACGGCAATCCCAGCGCCATCCACAGCTTCGGTCGCACCACGCGGGCCGCTGTTGAAACGGCCCGCCGCAAAGTGGCCGCATTGCTGAACTGCTCGCCCGGCGAGATCATCTTCACCAGTGGCGGAACGGAGGCAGACAACATGGCTATCATGGGGAGTGTACGAGACCTGGGGGTGAAGAACGTGATCACCTCGCCGATCGAGCACCATGCCGTGGAATACGTGGCCCACGCACTGCAACACGATGGCAAGGCCCGCGTGCACTGGCTCCGCCTTCATCCCGATGGCCAGCCCGACCTGGTGCACCTGGAGGAACTGCTGAAGGCCAACCCGCACGCGCTGGTCAGCCTGATGCACGCCAACAACGAGATCGGCACGCGCATCGACCTGCAGGCCGTGGGCACGCTTTGTCGCAAGTACAACGCGCTCTTCCATAGCGACACGGTGCAGACCATGGGCCACTACCGGTTCGACCTGGCCACCCTGCCGGTGGACTTCATCACCTGCGCAGCGCACAAGTTCCATGGTCCGAAAGGCATCGGCTTCCTCTTCATGCGCAATTCCGTTGTGCTGAAGCCCATGATCCTCGGGGGCTCGCAGGAGCGAAACATGCGCGCGGGGACCGAGAACGTGTACGGGATCGTAGGCTTGGGCAAGGCCATGGAAGTGGCCTACCGCGATCTGGATGAGCACGTGCAGCACGTCTCCGGACTGAAACAGCGGATGAAGAAGAAGCTCATGGAGGCATTACCCGGCGTGGGTTTCAATGGCGATGCCAGCGAGAACAGTCTGTACACCGTGCTCAGCGTGAACTTCCCCGATGATGGCAAGGCCGAGATGCTCATCTACAACCTGGACATCGAGGGCATCGCGTGCAGCGGTGGCAGCGCCTGCAGTAGCGGAAGCAACAAGGGCTCACATGTGCTGGGCCACTTGTACCCGGAACGCCCAGGGGCCAACGTGCGTTTTTCGTTCAGCAAATTCACCACGCAGGACGAGGTGGACCGCGCCGTTGATGTGGTGGCACGCGTGTTCGCCGGAGCTGTGGTGAAGGCTTGAAGGGTCAATCCTTCATCCACCCGAAGTGGTACAGAACACTCAGGTTGATCACACGGCCATCGATCGGTGCCCAGAGCGGCGCGAACACCGGTCTTGAGGCAGTGCCGGATAAAACGTCTTCCCAGCGGGTCTGACGCGTATCGGTGATGTTCTCGCCGTTCAGCACCACGTTCCACCGCCCGCTTTTGTAACCCACCATGGCGGCCATGAACAGCTGGTCGTGGGTGCGCGTGCCATCGATGCGCTCCTGCTCTCCGCTCCACGAAGCCTCCACGCCGGCCCGCCAATGCTCACCGAACTCGTGGCCCAGCGTGGTGGCCGCGCGATGCTGTGGTGTGTAGGGAACGAGGCTGGCACGATCGTTGGCGGTGGACTCGGGCAATGTGAACGTGTAGCCCAGGTAAAGTTCCGTGTGCCCGTGTGTAAGTCGGATGTAGTTGTCGATGCCACGTGTGAGCGTGGTGCCGCTGGGGTTGAATAGCAGCAGGTCACCTTCGGCGTTCTGGCCCACGGCCAACGGATCGGTGATCTGCGTGGCGAAGAAGGTCTGGTCTATAAAGAGCAAGGTGTGCTCGCTCAGCGGTTTCTTCCACGTCCATTCCACCGTGCCACCTACGGATCGTTCGGGAACGGTGTTGGCGGCAAGGCCGCTCGCAACGATGCCTTCCGTAACAAGCCCGTAGTTGCGCGACCGGTCCGGCAGCTGGTAACCGCTGCCCGCGTTGGCGCGTAACGTGAGCCGGTCGGTGGCCTTGAACATGGCCGCTATGGATGGAAGGATCTGCACATTATATCCCGAGGTCTTATCAGTGCGAAGGCCTAAATCGATCTCCGGCCAGCGCTTACGATGCAGTGCCAACTGCGCGAAAGCACCCACCGTGGCGAGGTCCTGCTGCGCGATGCCGTCACCGTGCAACTGGCTGCCCAGATAGTTCGCACCAAAGACCCATGTGCGGCGGTCGGTGTGGTCGTTCCAATAGGCCTCGCCATATTGGTTCATTTGACTCCGGGCAAGGCCGCCGAAATTGGTACGGTCCTGTTGCTCATAGCTGTTCACCGAACCCTTCGCAACCAGCGCACTCTTGGCGTTCAGCTTCTGTTCGAGGAAGACGTCCGCCCCGGTGCGTTGGCCCTTGGTCCGGAGGAAATAGCGGGCCGTATCGTTCGGTGCGTTGAGTGCCTGCATGTCACCGCCGGTCCGCTGGTCGTCCTGGTAGATGCCGCCAATGCGCAATCGACCGTTCTTCCATGGCTGAAGGAACAGCTGCGGGTGCACAACATGGGTGCGTGCCGTTGCCAGGTCCGAATAGCCGTCGCCATCCACATCCACGGCGTCCTGTATTGTGCTTCCACCGAAGAGGGTGAAGCCCACGTTGCCGATCGGACCGCTGAGGTACACATTGGCATTGGTCTCACCCAGCGAAGCGCGGTTCAACAGCAGCATGCCGCCCAGGCGTATCGGCGGGGTCCTTGCTCACGAAGTTGATGGCGCCGGCGATGGCGCCGCCACCGTTGAAGGTGGAGGAGGGGCCTTTGAGCAATTCCACGCGCTGAAGGTCCAGCGGCGGGATGCGCAGCAGGTCGAAGCCGCCGGAGAGCCCGCCAAAGGCCGGCATGCCGTCTCTCATCAGCAGGGTGTAACGGCCATCGAGCCCCTGCATGCGAACGGTGCTCGCGCCGCTCACGCCACTGGTCTGCTGGATCTGCACGCTGCTGATGTCGCCGATCAGACTGGCGATGTTACCCGGTTTCAGGAATCCTTCCTCGTGCAGTTCCTCCTCGCCGAGCACCTCGATCTTCTGCGGCACATCGTCGATCCGGCTGTTGGTGCGGGTGGCGGTGACCACCGCTTCGGGCAATTCGGTATCCTCATTCACCAGACGCATGGTGAGCACGGCGGTGTTGCGCGGAAAGGTGAGCAGGAGGTTCTGCGTGCGGTAGCCGATGGCGGCGCAGCGGAGCATATGCGGACCGTCGGTGATGCCGGACAACGTGAGCTTGCCATCGATATCTGTTGACGCGGTCAACGGCGTGCCCACCAATATGACACTGGCGCCCACCACCGGTTCGGCGGTAGTGCTATCCTGAATGACGAGGCGAAGGTCGTTCTGGGCGTGGAGGCTCAGCAAGCATGAAATGCTGCTGAGCAGAAGTAAAGTTCGAAGTAGGTTCATGAGGCTGGGTGCAGATCACCGGGACCTTGCCAGCGGCAAAGTCCCGGATCACCACAGTTCGTTCAATCCTTCTCCTCGCCCTTTTCGTCGTCCGCGTCACGCTTGTGCTCCTCCATCTTGCTCTCCAGCACCTTGCCATCCGCGGCGAAGACCACCTCCAGGCTTTCCTCACCTTTCTCCATGTCCACCTCGTACACGGTGCCCTTCGGTGATTCCGCCACGTCGATGCCTTTCACCTTGTGGTCGGCGTAACCGGCTGCGATCGCTTTGCGCACCGGCTCGGGCAGTGCGTCGGCCTTGATGGCCTGTTCGGTCTCCAACCAGGTTCCATCGGTCCCATAGGTCGCCGACCGGTCGGCACCACCTTGCTTGAAGTTCACTTCATACTCGGTCCTGGACTCCATTTCCCACTTGGCATGTTCGGCCTTGGGGAATTGTTTTGTGAAGGCGGCCTTCACAACGGCGGGTACTTTATCGTCGGCCAGACGTTGGGCATTTGCCGCGTTGCACGCGAGCAAGCCCGATAGCGACAGCAAGGCTGCGCCAATGATGTTCTTGTTCATGGTCGTTGGTCTTGTTCCTTGAATGAGTTGCGTCCTTCGTGCCTTGGCACGTGCCGAACTCAAACCACCGGAGGTCGGAAGACCTGGGAACAGAACAGGTAGCTGTATGGCGATGTAGACGCCACGGACCCACCGCTTGGCAGGTTTGGGGGTACCGGAACCTGGGTACGATGAAGGAACGCCTCCACCGGCATGGGCACATGTGGACGGTTGGTGGGTGCGGGGGCATGCGGCCGTTGTTCATCCCCCGGTGGATGTGTATCCAGCAATGCGTCGAAGCAGGTCAGGTGGTCGGTGATGAAGTCCAGAGGCGTCAGATCCTTGTCCTCCGTGGCTTTGCAATGGGCGTACATCGCCGGCAGATCACGCAGCAGGCTGGCATCGCCACCGGGCAGCAGCAGCGCACCGATCATGGCGATCATCAGCAGCAGGATTGCGATCAGGCGCGTTTTCACGGTATGAAACTAACGTGTGGGTGGATGCACGAGCGCCATGCCGAGCACAATTCCTGTGAAGAGCGCGTCGAT
>CAWFCK010000020.1:0-121558 GCA_963814325.1 uncultured Flavobacteriales bacterium | reverse complement strand
AGTTGCCGACGGATGATGGTCTCCGCTTCCACCGGCACACCGGCCGCTTCGCACCAGGCCTCCACGCCCGCAATGCGCACGTCCACATGCAGCTCGATCACACAACGCTTCCGCGGATCGCGCGCGAGGCCCGCGTCCGCGCGTTCGCCCATGGCCAGCCCGATGGCGCCGATGAGGATGCTCTTGCCGCTGCCCGTTTCGCCTGTGATGGTGGTGAACCCGTTCTGCAACGGAAGCTCCAGCTCATCAATGAGCAGGTAGTTCGTAATGGAGATCCGGGGCAACATGGTGCGAATGTGCGAAGATACAAGCGAAGCGGATGATTTTGTTCACGCCCGCCCATTACCTTCACTCCACCAAAGGAACATGCCGACCAGCACCGCGATGATCTCCAACCAGAGCGTTACCATGGCGCTCAAGAAGAAACCTCTCCCTCCTGCCGCGCCGTTGACAAGCATGAAAAGCCCGAGTCCCGTCGTCCAAAGGACTCGACGTGATGGCGCCGCGATCCTCATCTACGAGCCCTGCATCATCTTCTGGTACTGCTGGATGTGCCCGGGGTCGATCACGGACAGCGTGCTGAGGATCTTCGTTTTCTCCTGCGGATCCGCAGGTTTGAAGAGGTTCACCAGTTCGTTGTACTTGGCATTGAACACCACCTGCAGGTTGTAGCTGCTGGGCTTGGCCTGGTGCACCGTTCGCAGCTTTTCCATGGCCGCGGTGATCACCTTGCGGGCGTTGGCGGGATCGGTGCCCATCTGGTCGAAGCCGTTGCGGTGGTAGCTGAACAGGAATTCGCGCAGCGGACGGAACACGGCCTGCAGTTGGTTGTCCACCAGCCAATACCGGTTGGTCTGGCTCTCGAAGGCCTTCCAGCCGGCATCGCTCGCGTTCTGGGCGTTGCTCACCACCTGCTGCGCCAGCTCATAGAACTCGGTGCCGCCCATGGTCTTGAAGCTGTCCGCGTCCACGCCCAGCATGAAGTAGGCATAGTAGGCCAGCAACGAGGACAGGTTGTTGATGAACCGGTCCGGTGTGAATTCGATCTGGGTGTTCTCGAAGAACTGGAATGAGACATCATTGTCGAGGATCTCCAGCACGGGGCTCAGGTAGTCGGTGCCGAACACGGGCCGGGAGTAGATCACCTGCATGGTGCCATCGAAGCGATCAATGGTGGGCTGCGAGTTCACCGTGATCAGCAGGTTGCAATCGATGCGCTCGGCCGGTGCGTAGTTGTAGTTGGTCCAGCGGCGCGCGTTCATGAACTGCGTGATGGCGGCCTCCAGGCTCTTGTAGATCCGCGGATCCTGGTTGGCCACCTGGGGGGCGATCACGCTCACCTTGCAGTTGAATTCCTGGGCCGTTGCCGCCGGCGCGAAGGCCAGCGCAAGGAGGAAGGCACAGGTGTGGACGATGTTCGAACGCATGGGCGGTGTGCGGTTGTCAGCGAAGTTCTTCAAGGCGGTCCAAGATAGCGCGGGCCGCATCGGCCTTCGACTGTAACGGAAGTCGAACGATGTTCGTGTCCCGGCCGATCAACGTGACCTGATTGGTGTCGTGCCCGAAACCCGCGCCGGCGTCATTCAGGGAGTTCAGCACGATCAGGTCCAGGTTCTTGCGTTCCAGCTTGCCTTGGGCGTTGCCCTCCTCATCTGCGTTTCCAACGCGAAGCCCACCAAGCGCTGTGCCGGGCGCTTTGTTCGCCCCCATCCAAGCGAGTATGTCCTCCGTGGGTTCCAACTGCGAGCGTCGGCAGCCCGGTGCCCTTCTTCATCTTCTGCGCAGCCACTTGGCAGGTCGCCAATCCGCCACGGCCGCGCTCATGATGGCCATGTCGCAATGCGGAAAGCGGGACTTGCACGCCTCGGCCATCTCTTTGGCGGAGACCACGTCGGTGCGGTCGATGCCGGGCCGGTCTGTGCTCAAGGCCACCGGGCCGGCCACGAGTTGCACGTGTGCACCGCGGGCAGCGGCCTCTTCGGCCAGGGCGAAGCCCATCTTACCGGTGCTGCGGTTCCCGATGTACCGCACGGGATCGATGGCCTCCTGCGTGGGACCAGCGCTGATGAGGATGCGCTTGCCCGCCAGCTTCGAAGGCTTCAGGAGGGCTGCGATCAGCGCATCCACGATCGCTTCCGGCTCGGTCATGCGCCCCTCCCCGCTAAGGCCACTGGCCAGTTCACCGCTTTCGGGACCGATGGTGCGCACACCCCGCGCTCGCAGCAGGTCCAGGTTGGCCTGCGTGCATGGATCGCGGTACATCTCCAGGTCCATGGCCGGTGCCACGAACACCGGACATGTCGGCGCTGAGGTAACAGGCCAGCAGCAGATCGTCGCAGAGGCCATGGGCCATGCTGGCCAGTGTGTTGGCCGTGGCCGGGGCGATCAGCATCACATCCGCCCAACGCGCCAGGTGCACATGGTCGTTCCATGTGCCGTAAGGCGCGGCGGACGATCGTCGTTCCACCAGTTCGGTGAGCACGGGCCGGCCGCTGACGGTACTGAGTGAAAGGGCGGTGACGAAGTCGTGCGCGGCTGCGCGTCATCACCACCTGCACCTGGGCGCCGGCCTTCACCAGTGCACGTACCAACAGGGGGGCCTTGAAAGCAGCGATGCCGCCCGTTACACCGAGCAGCACCTTGCGGGGGAACACGCGGTCCATGCTCGTGGGATCGGGTGGACGTACGTGTGATCACTTGGCGTTGGGTTTCACCACCTCCTCGGGCCGACGGACCACGACGCTTGCCTTCCAGCATTTCCTGGATGGCGATGGCGCTGGGCTTGGGCATGCGCTCGTAGTGCTTGCTCACCTCGATCTGCTCGCGGTTCTCGTACACCTCCTCCAGGTTCTCACCGCTGATGGCGAACTCCTCCAGCTTGGCGCTCAGTTCCTCCTTGATCTCCACAGCGATCTGGTTGGCGCGTTTGCCGAGCATGGATACGCTCTCGTAAATGTTGCCGGTCTCCTTGTCCAGCATGTTCACATCGCGGGTGATCGTGGTCTTGGCGGCGTTGGCGTGCTTCAGGGTCATGGTTGCGTGTGGTCTGTTCAGGCGTTCCAGTAGATCGATAAGGTCCTGACGCAGGCGTTGGGCATCTTTGATGCTCCTGCTTTCAGGATAAGCGTCGGCAAAGGTATCGAAGCTGCGCAATCCTTCCTCCGCCCGGGCCTTCTTCTTTTGCTCCACGCTGTTCACCGCCAGGTCGTGGTCGGTGAGCAGGATGTTGTACATGACCTCCTCCCGGTAGTGGCTGTTGGGCCATTTCCGCAGGAAGTTCCGCAGGGCCACCCCTGCCGCCGCGTAGTTCAGTGTGCGCACGTACTGCATGGCGTTGTAATGGTCCTTGTCCTCCAGCTTGGTCCGTAGCTGTCTATCAGCGTGTTACAGCTGTCTTTCAAGCGTGGAAGTCGGGATACCGCACCAGGAACAGCTGCATCTGGTCGATGGCCGTGTTCGTGGCCTGTCTGATCCAGTTCGTGCTCTGGGCGATTCGGGTAATAGCACAGGGCGGTCAGGAATGCGCACTCCTCGGCGTACTGGCTGGCCGGGAAGGTCCTGGTGAAATCCTCCAGGTAGTACCCGCCCAGGATGTAGTCCTTGATGCCGAAATAGCTCTTGGCGTACATGTAGCTGACGCGCTCGTACGTGGTATCGCCGCGGGTCAGGGCACGCAGCTCCTCCAGCAAGGGCAGGGCCTTTTCATAGGAATTGCGGGCCTTGCGACGCGCCTTGCGGTCGGCCCCGGCCTGTCCGTATTGCTCAGCCATCCCGAAGTACTTGGTGGCCGTGGCCAGTTTCACCTCGCACCTTATCGCTCTTCAGTGCCTTGTTCAAGTCGCTGCAGCCGGCACATGATCACCATGCACAGCCCGGTCAGGAGGATCCACTTCTTCATTCGGGGGCGCAAATGTAGCCCGGTGGGTAGAACGCCGATGGCCCTTTGATATGGTGCGCGACCCGAACGTTCTGCGTTCGGCCTCACGGCCGGACAATTCCGGGCGACGTGTGGAGAACCTCTGCTGCCCCACTTTCCCCGTCGGCCGCCCAAGGTTACATTCGCGCCGGAACCGAGCACGACCCTACAGATGAACGACATTTTTGACAAGATCCGCAAAGACGCAGGCCCCATCGGCCGCCACGCCAAGCAGAGCCATGGCTACTTCAGCTTCCCCAAACTCGAGGGTGAACTGGGTGCCCACATGACCTTCCGCGGAAAGCCCGTGCTGGTCTGGAGCCTGAACAACTACCTGGGACTGGCCAACCATCCCGAGGTGCGCAAGGTGGATGCCGACGCCGCAGCCCAATGGGGCATGGCCTACCCGATGGGGGCCCGCATGATGAGCGGACAGACGAAATACCATGAGCAGCTGGAGAATGACCTCAGCGAGTTCATGCAGAAGGAGGACACCTTCCTGCTGAACTTCGGTTATCAGGGCTGCATGAGCGCCATCGAGGCCCTGCTCTCGCGCCATGATGTGCTCGTTTACGACAGCGAATGCCATGCCTGCATGATCGACGGAGCCCGCCTGCACATGGGCAAGCGCTTCGTGTTCCAGCACAACGACATGGCCAGCTTCGACAAGCAGTTGGAGAATGCTGCCAAGCTGACCAAGGAGACCGGCGGTGGCATTCTGGTGATGACCGAGGGTGTGTTCGGCATGGCCGGCGACCAAGGCAAGTTGAAGGAGATCGTGGAGCGCAAAGCGAAGTACAACTTCCGCTTGTTCGTGGATGATGCCCATGGCTTCGGCCAGATGGGCGAAAATGGACGCGGTACGGCCGACTATCAAGGTGTGCAGCACGAAGTGGACGTGTACTTCGGCACCTTCGCCAAGGCCATGGCCACCATCGGCGGCTTTATCAGTGGGCCGGCGGACATCATGATGTACATGCGCTACAACATGCGCAGCCAGACCTTCGCCAAGAGCCTGCCCATGCCCATCGTCGTCGGCGCGTTGAAGCGCCTGGAGATGATGCGCACCATGCCCGAGCTCAGCCAGAAGCTGTGGGACATCACCAATGCGCTGCAGAACGGATTGAAGGACGCCGGCCTGGATATCGGGAAGACGAACAGTTGCGTGACACCTGTTTACATGAAGGGCGGTGTTCCCGAGGCCACCGCTGTGGTAGTGGACCTGCGCGAGAACTATGGCATCTTCTGCAGCATCGTGGTGTACCCGGTGATCCCGAAGGATGAGATCCTGTTGCGCTTGATCCCGACAGCCGCGCACTCACTGGAGGATGTGCAGCGCACCATCAAGAGCTTCAAGGAAGTGGCCGCCAAGTTGAAGGCCGGTGCCTACAATTCCCAGCACATCGCGGCGATCAACTGATCCGATCGCACCGAACGCGAACAAGGCCTCCACGCGGAGGCCTTGTTCATTTCAGGATAATGGTCAATGGTCGTTCGGAACCCAGTATTCACTGAAACTTCAAGCGGTCCAGGCTGAAGCGCCCGCTGCCCACGAAGAAGATGGCCGCGAAGGCCACCGTGTAGCACACGGCCAGTTCCTGCTCAGCGAAGGGTTTGTTGCCATTGGCCATGAACGCCGCCACGGCCATACCGATGATCAACGGCACCGTGCTCAGGCGTGTCCACAGCCCCAACATCACCAGCCCCGCACAGATCGTTTCGGCGAAAACGATCAACCCCAAGGAGATGATGGACCCCAAGCCGATGGGATCGGCGAAATGGTCCATGCGGTCCGCAAACCCCATCAGTTTGGGCCAGCCATGTTGCCACAGCATGATGCCGCCCGCGCCAACGCGCAGAACCAGGCGCCCAAAGTCCTCCGCTACCGGATCCGAGTTCATCAACATGGGCCGAACGTAGGCAGGTTGCCGATCCACACCACGGTGTGTGCCGGTCAGTTTTCCACCGGGCGGCGGGGAATTCGGTCCGGGGGCTCAGGACCGCAGCCCCGCTTGCCCATATCCCACATATCTTACGAGCGCGGGCACCGGAGCCCACACAACATACGTCATACCACGAACCCACTTCGGATCGCATGGATCACTTGACCCGCTACCTGTTCGTATTGACCCTCGCATTCACCGTGGGCATCGGCGCCCACGCCCAGGAGATCTGCAACAACGCCATCGATGACGACTTCGATGGGCTGATCGACCTCAACGATACCACGGATTGTGTATGCGATGGCATTCTGGGCGGCGGCGAGGTGAACTCCATCATTCCCAACCCCTCCTTCGAAGACCATACCTGTCTTCCATCAAGTTTCAGCAACCTGGATTGTGCGAATGACTGGGAGCAGGCATCGAACGCCACGTCGGATTATTTCTACACCGGAGCGTTCTTCCCGGCGACCATTCCCCTGCCCTTGCCCGATGGCGATGGCCTGGTAGGTGGCTTCATGATCAAGGACTGGTTCGGAGCCGGGGCCGATTACAAGGAGTATGTGGGCGCCTGCCTTTCGTCGCCTATGCTGGCCGGCACCGAATACACCTTGCAGATGTGGATCGCCGGGGTGAACACCAGCACGGCCATAGACGTGAACATTCCCATCGACTTTGGGCCGGTGGACGTTACAGTATTCGGCCACCCTACGTGCGTGGCCTTCCCGCTCAATACCTACGAATGTCCGGAGGCCTTCGATCCCACATGGGTGGTCCTGGGCAGCGTCAGCTACCAGGCACATGACCTGTGGGATCAGCTCACCATCTCGTTCACCCCGACACAGGACATCAATTCGGTGATCATCGGCGCGCCGTGCTTGCTTCCTGCGGATTTCGTCTCCAATGGATTCACGGAGGTGCCTTATTTCTTCTACGACGACCTTACCCTGAATGAGAGCAGCTTGTTCGGCGGAACGGTAACGGCCACCGGAGGTTGGTGCACCAATGATCTGGTCCTGAACGGTCACCCAGACTCCACCGCCACTGCCTATCAGTGGTTCCAGAACGGCGTTGCCCTCGTGGGCGAGGTGGACAGCCTACTGGACGTTTCTGCCGGTGGGTTGCCCCCGGATACCTATCAGTTCCAGAGCACCGTGGACACCATTTGTGCTGTGGCCAGTATCGCACTCGATCCGCCTGTCTTCCCTATCCCCCTGCTCAGCGCACTTCCCACCGCGGCCTGCGCACCCTTGAACGCGGCCTTCACCAACAACACTGATCCCGCCATGGTAGCCACTGTAGTGTGGAATTTTGGTGACGGTAGCCCCACCAGCAGCGCCGCGGCCCCCAACCACATCTACACGGTTCCGGGTACCTATGACGTGAGCCTGGAAGTGACCAGCCCCGACGGCTGTGTGAGCGATACCACCTACGTGGACCTGATCAACGTGTATGATTTCCCGCAGGTGGACTTCACGGCTGATGTGCTGGAGGGCTGCCTGGGACTGCAGGTTCAGTTCACCAACAACAGCACCCTCACGGGCAACTGCAGCTGGGACTTCGGCGATGGCACAGCGGCCTCGCTGGATTGCGATGCCCTGCACACCTTCAACCTGGCCGATACGTTCAGTGTGACCCTTACGGTGACCAGCCCGCAGGGCTGCGTGTCCGACACCACCTTCACCGACTACATCAACGTGTACGCCTTCCCCGACGTGAGCTTCGATAGCGACACCATTGCGGGCTGCACTCCGTTGGCGATCCAGTTCACCAACACCACCCCGGCCGGCCAGGTGGGCACGGTGCTGTGGGACTTCGGGAACGGGCTTACGAGCACGGACATCAACCCTTCCACGGTGTACCCGGATGCCGGTGTCTACAGCGTGAGCCTCTCGGTGACAGCGCCTGCGGGATGCGAAGCCAACATCACGGAGACCGACCTGATCACGGCGTACGGACACCCCGAGGTGAGCCTCTTCAACACCCCGGACAGCGGCTGCTATGTGCTGTCCGTGGAATTCACCAACACCACAGACCCGCTGTTCACCGGCACCTGCATCTGGGACTTCGGCGATGGCAGCACGGGCACGGATTGCAACCCGCTGCACGACTACCCCGATCCCGGTATCTACCAGGTGTATCTGCACGTGATCAGCCCGCAGAACTGCGAGGGCGACACGGCCACCACCACCATCACCGTGTTCGACCATCCCACGGCGGCCTTCGTGTTCGGCCCGCAGCCCACGGACTTCTTCGATACCTACATCTCCTTCGTGGACAGCAGCAGTGTGGATGTGGTTCAGTGGGACTGGAGCTTCGGCCAGGACGGGGTGTTGGGCCAGAGCAGTGATGAGTTCCCCTCACTGAGCTTCCCCAGCAACGACATGGGCGAGTACCCGGTGCAACTGATCGTGACCAACGCGAACACCTGCCAGGACACGGCCGAAGCGATCGTAGTGATCGACGGCAACTACAGTGTGTATGCGCCGAACGCCTTCACCCCGGACGGTGACGGCATCAACGAGGGCTTCCGCCCCTTCATCATGGACCAGGACGAGCGCCTGTACCGGTTGACGATCTTTGACCGCTGGGGCCAGCCGATCTGGGAGAGCACCGACCCCAACAAGGCCTGGGACGGGCGCATGGGCGGCGAAGTGATCAAAAGCGACGTCTATGTCTGGAAGCTGGAGACCCGCGACGAGCTGGACCGCCTGAACCACGAGTACATCGGGCATGTGACCCTGCTGAAGTAGGCTTTTCGGGCTTTCTGCTGGGGATCGCCGACATTTGTAGTTCGGGACCAGCAGTCTATTTGGTCGGCCAGCCAACCAGCACGGCGCTCACCGCGTCACCCGCACAACGCCCCCTGCCATGACCCCTCGTTTCGCTCTGTTCATTCTGCTGCTGACCGCTGGTACGATCGCACGGTCGCAGGAGATCTGCAACAACGCCATCGATGACGACTTCGACGGTCTTGTGGACCTGAACGATACCACGGATTGCGTGTGCAATGCGATCCTCGGGGTGGGCGATGTCGAATCCATCATCCCGAACCCCTCCTTTGAGGAGATCACCTGCTGTCCGCAGAGCTACAGCGAGTTGAACTGCGCGGTGGACTGGGTGCAAGCCACATGGGCCACGTCCGACCTGTACAATACCTGTGGGTTCTTTCCGAGTTGGATCAGTACACCCCTGCCCGATGGCGAGGGCTGTGTGGGCGGATATCAGACCGATGGGTACCAGGAATATGTGGGGGCCTGCCTGCTTCAACCCATGCTTACCGGTGAATCGTACACCCTGCAGATGGACATGGCCGCTTATCTGGCCGACAACTTCTCCCTCCAGACCACCATCCCGATCGATTTTGGTGCCGTCGATGTCATCGTTTACGGATTTCCAAGCTGCCCGTCATTTCCCATCAATACGCAGATCTGCCCCGAACCCGATGGTTGGATACCACTGGGCAGCGTGCTCTATGACCCCAGCGAAGATTGGCAGAACCTGACCATCAGCTTCACCCCCACGCAGGACATTTATGCCGTGATCATCGGGGCGCCATGTGACCTTCCGGCGAGCTATGGTACATCCAGCGACCCCGATCAGTACTACCCCTATTTCCTGTACGACAACCTCACCATGAACGAATCCGCCCAGTTCGGTGGAACCGTCACGGCCACAGGGGCCTGGTGCACAGATGACCTCGTTCTGCATGGCAATCCTGATACCGTGGTCACGAACTACCAGTGGTATTACGAGGGCGTCGCATTGGTCGGACAGGTCGACACGCTGCTGGGGCTTTCCGTCCTCGGCCTCGATACGGGGACCTATCAATTCCTCGCATCGATCTTGGATACCACCTGCGCCATTTCGAACTTCCATGTTCCTGGTCCTGTGTATCCCACCCCCCTGCTCAGCGCTTTGCCCACCGCGGCCTGCGCACCCTTGAACGCCGTCTTCACCAACAACACCGATCCCGCCTTGGTGGGCACCGTGGTGTGGAACTTCGGTGACGGCAGCCCCACCAGCAGCGCCGCTGCCCCCAACCACATCTACACGGTGCCGGGCACCTATGACGTGAGCCTGGAAGTGACCAGCCCGGACGGCTGTGTGAGCGATACGACCTACGTGGACCTGATCAATGTGTATGACTTCCCGCAGGTGGACTTCACTGCGGATGTTGTGGAAGGCTGCCTGGGCCTGCAGGTGCAGTTCACCAACAACAGCACCCTCACGGGCAATTGCAGCTGGGATTTCGGCGATGGCACAGCGGCCTCGCTGGATTGTGATGCCCTGCACACCTTCAACCTGGCCGATACGTTCAGCGTGACCCTTACGGTGACCAGCCCGCAGGGCTGCGTGTCCGACACCACCTTCACGGACTACATCAACGTGTACGCCTTCCCCGATGTGAGCTTCGATAGCGACACCATTGCGGGCTGCACACCGCTGGCGATCCAGTTCACCAACACCACCCCGGCCGGCCAGGTGGGCACGGTGCTGTGGGACTTCGGGAACGGGCTTACGAGCACGGACATCAACCCTTCCACGGTGTACCCGGATGCCGGTGTCTACAGCGTGAGCCTCTCGGTGACAGCGCCTGCGGGATGCGAAGCCAGCATCACGGAGACCGACCTGATCACCGCGTATGGCCACCCCGAGGTGAGCCTTTTCAACACCCCGGACAGCGGCTGCTATGTGCTGTCCGTGGAATTCACCAACACCACCGACCCGCTGTTCACCGGCACCTGCATCTGGGACTTCGGCGATGGTAGCACGGGCACGGATTGCAACCCGCTGCACGACTACCCGGATCCGGGTATCTACCAGGTCTTTCTGCACGTGATCAGTCCGCAGAACTGCGAGGGCGACACGGCCACCACCACCATCACCGTGTTCGACCATCCCACGGCGGCCTTCGTGTTCGGCCCGCAGCCCACGGACTTCTTCGATACCTACATCTCCTTCGTGGACAGCAGCAGTGTGGATGTGGTTCAGTGGGACTGGAGCTTCGGCCAGGACGGGGTGTTGGGCCAGAGCAGTGATGAGTTCCCCTCACTGAGCTTCCCCAGCAACGACATGGGCGAGTACCCGGTGCAACTGATCGTGACCAACGCGAACACGTGCCAGGACACGGCCGATGCGATCGTGGTGATCGACGGCTACTACAGTGTTTACGCGCCCAACGCCTTCACCCCGGACGGTGACGGCATCAACGAGGGCTTCCGCCCCTTCATCATGGACCAGGACGAGCGCCTGTACCGGTTGACGATCTTCGACCGCTGGGGCCAGCCGATCTGGGAGAGCACCGACCCCAACAAGGCCTGGGACGGACGCATGGGCGGCGAAGTGATCAAAAGCGACGTCTATGTCTGGAAGCTGGAGACCCGCGACGAGCTGGACCGCTTGAACCACGAGTACATCGGGCATGTGACCCTGCTGAAGTAGGCTTTTCGGCCGTCTGCTGAAGAATAAGGACCTTTGCGGGACCGGACGTGAGACTTTTTCGCGGTAGCGACAACCTACGCCGCTCGGGTTACGTCTCTTGTTCAATTCCACCCCCTCGATGCAGATCCGTCCCGTTCTTTTCCTCCTGGCATACATATTCGGTAGCCTTCTGCATGCTCAGGAGATCTGCAACAACGCCATCGATGACGACTTCGATGGGCTGATCGACCTGAACGACACCACGGATTGTGTGTGCACGGGGGTGCTGAGCGGCGGAGGACAGGTGGAATCCTTGTTGCCCAATCCGTCCTTCGAGGACTTCGATTGTATACCCACGACCTACAGCCAGTTGGATTGCGCCAGTGTGTGGAGCCAGGCCACGGGAGCCACCTCGGATTATTTCATGAACGTTGCTGGAGGCTTGTGGCCCACCGGCGTGATCCTGAGCCCATCCCCGATGGAAACGCGTGCGCGGGGTTCATCATCACCCCCGGTTATGAGGAGTATATAGGCGGCTGCCTTACGTCCACCATGCTGGCAGGTGAATCGCAGACGCTGCAAATGGGCGCTGCCGGCGGTTCTTGGGATGGATTTGCTGGCGTGGGCGTTTTTTATGGTCCAGTGGAGATCACCATTTTCGGCTACCCAACCTGCCCTCCCTTCCCTGCTTCAGGAACCAACACCTGCCCCGAGCCGGATGGATGGATCGAACTGGGATCGGTGCTGTACACGGCCGATAACACCTGGCAATTCGTGAGCATCGAGTTCACGCCTTCGGTGGACATCAACGCCATCATGATCGGCGGGCCATGCAACGTTCCTGCGGACGTGAGTCAAAGCCCCGATGGCTACTATCCTTATTTCTGGGTGGATGCCATGACGGTGAACGCCACCTCCGCCTTCGCCTCCACCGTGGATTCCACGGGACAGTGGTATGGCAACAACATGGTCCTGAACGGGCAATCCGACACCACGGCCACCAGTTATCAATGGTATTACGAAGGCGTGGCCTTGGTCGGACAGACCGATACCACCCTCGACATCTCCGGCAACTCGCTCCCGATAGGCTGCTACCAGTTCCTCAGCCAGAACGATACGGCTTGCGCTGTAGCCTTCATCTGCATCGACCCGATCTGCGTTACGCCCATCATCGCGAACGGCACGCTTTCCGGATGCTTCCCGCTGAACGCCGTATTCGACAATGGCACCGACACCTCCGATGTGCAGTCGATGACCTGGGACTTCGGCGATGGCAGCCCAACATCCAACGCATTCGAACCATCGCACGTGTATGATGAACCGGGCACATACAACGTCACCCTTTCCATCATCAGCGACGACCTCTGCCCCACCGATTCCACCTATCAATCCATCATACAGGTGTATGACTTTCCGGATGTCGACTTTTCTGCTGATGTGGTAGAAGGCTGCCTGGGCCTGCAGGTGCAGTTCACCAACAACAGCACCCTCACGGGCAACTGCAGCTGGGACTTCGGCGATGGCACAGCGGCCTCGCTGGATTGCGATGCCCTGCACACCTTCAACCTCGCCGACACCTTCAGCGTGACCCTCACCATTACCAGTCCGCAAGGCTGCGTGTCCGACACCACCTTCGCCGACTACATCAACGTATACGCCTTCCCCGACGTGAGCTTCGATAGCGACACCATTGCGGGCTGCACTCCGTTGGCGATCCAGTTCACCAATACCACCCCGGCCGGCCAGGTGGGCACGGTGCTGTGGGACTTCGGGAACGGACTTACGAGCGCGGACATCAACCCCTCCACGGTGTACCCGGATGCCGGTGTCTACAGCGTGAGCCTCTCGGTGACAGCGCCTGCGGGATGCGAAGCCAACATCACGGAGACCGACCTGATCACGGCGTACGGACACCCCGAGGTGAGCCTCTTCAACACCCCGGACAGCGGCTGCTATGTGCTGTCCGTGGAATTCACCAACACCACCGACCCGCTGTTCACCGGCACCTGCATCTGGGACTTCGGCGATGGCAGCACGGGCACGGATTGCAACCCGCTGCACGACTACCCCGATCCCGGTATCTACCAGGTGTATCTGCACGTGATCAGCCCGCAGAACTGCGAGGGCGACACGGCCACCACCACCATCACGGTGTTCGACCACCCCACGGCGGCCTTCGTGTTCGGCCCGCAGCCCACGGACTTCTTCAATACCTACATCAGCTTCGTGGACAGCAGCAGCGTGGATGTGGTTCAGTGGGACTGGAGCTTCGGCCAGGACGGGGTGTTGGGCCAGAGCAGCGAGGAGTTCCCCTCACTGAGCTTCCCCAGCAACGACATGGGCGAGTACCCGGTGCAACTGATCGTGACCAACGCGAACACGTGCCAGGACACGGCCGATGCGATCGTGGTGATCGACGGCTACTACAGTGTTTACGCGCCCAACGCCTTCACCCCGGACGGTGACGGCATCAACGAGGGCTTCCGCCCCTTCATCATGGACCAGGACGAGCGCCTGTACCGGTTGACGATCTTCGACCGTTGGGGCCAGCCGATCTGGGAGAGCACCGACCCCAACAAGGCCTGGGACGGACGCATGGGCGGCGAAGTGATCAAAAGCGACGTCTATGTCTGGAAGCTGGAGACCCGCGACGAGCTGGACCGCCTGAACCACGAGTACATCGGGCATGTGACTCTGCTCAAGTAACACCACCATGCACATAAAGCACGTCCTCGCAATTGGCGCCCTGATCGGCCTGCCAAGCCTTCTGAATGCACAGGAGATCTGCAACAATGCCATCGATGACGACCTCGATGGGCTGATCGACCTGAACGACACCACGGACTGTGTGTGTTCGGCCATTATCGGCGGGGGCGGCCAGGTGACCTCGTTGCTGCCGAATCCTTCTTTCGAAGACTATGACTGTGTGCCGACCAGCTTCAGCCAACTGAACTGTGCCAGTATTTGGGAGCAGGCCACCAACGCCACATCCGATTACTTCCTGAATGTCCAAGGCGGATTGTTCCCTGACGGATGTCATCCTCAACCCATTCCTGATGGGCTGGGTTGCGCGGGCTTCATCATCACCCCCGGCTATGAGGAATACATCGGCGGTTGCCTGGATGAGCCCATGCTGGCCGGCGAATCACAAACGCTGCAGATGGGTGCTGCAGGTGGCTCATGGGATGGCTTTGCGGGGATCGGCGTGTTCTACGGTCCGGTCGAACTCACCATTTTTGGTTATCCCACCTGTCCCACGTTCCCGGTAGGCAATGACAACGGGTGTCCGGTACCGGCTGGCTGGATCGTGCTTGGTTCCACCTTGTTCACAGCAGATAATACCTGGCAGCAGATACAGATCGACTTTGTGCCACCCGTCGACATCAATGCCGTGATGATCGGTGGGCCTTGCGATGTTCCGCCGGACGTGGTGCAGACCCAGGGCTACTACCCCTACTTCTGGGTGGATGACATGACCATCAATCAATCGTCCTTGTTCTCGTCGGTGGACATCAGTGGGTCCACATGCACGGACAACATTGTGCTCACCGGGCATCCGGACAGCCTGGCCACCAGCTACCAGTGGTACCAGGAAGGGGTGGCCATCATCGGACAGACCGACAGCGTGCTGAACGTAAGTGCGCTTGACCTGCCTTTGGGCAACTACCAGTTCCTGGCCTCCGTGAACGATACGGCCTGTGTGATCGCCGCCGTGGTCGTGGGTCCTCCTGTTCCTGCCGCACCCATTGTGCAGGCCTCCGACCTCACCGGTTGCCCGCCGCTGGTGGTTGATTTCACCGACGCCACCTCCGGCGCTGTGGAGAGTTGCAGTTGGACCTTCGGTGATGGCAGCACCAGCACTGAATGCGATCCCACACACATCTACACCCAGCAAGGAACCTACGATGTAACGCTCACGGTGACCATGGCCAATGGCTGCACCTACGACAGCACCTACGTAGCCCTGATCACGGTGGTGCCCCCTCCCGTCGCAAGCTTCAGCTCGGCACCCCAGCCGGTTACCACGGAAAACACCGAGGTCAGCTTTACGGACGCCAGCAGCCAGGATGTCATCTCCTGGTCGTGGGACTTCGATACCATTCCGCCGTTCTTCTCCGGACAGCAGGATCCCGTGGTCACCTTTCCGGTGGAACCCGGCTACTACCCGGTTACGCTGGTCGTTACGAATGCAGCGGGTTGCACGGATACTGCTGTGGTGCTGATCCGCGTGGTCGCCAATGGCGATCTGGACATGCCCAACGTGTTCAGCCCCAATGGGGACCAGAGCAATGACAGCTTCATTCCCCTGGACGAATTCCCTGGTGAAGGGCGCTTGAGCATCTTCAACCGCTGGGGTCAGGAGGTGTTCACCACGAGGACCGTGACGGCGGGATGGAACGGCAGCATCAAAGGTTCTCCGGCACCCGATGGTACGTATTTCTGGATCGTGGAGAATCTCGGCGACAACACGGACACGAAGTTCCGTGCAGGGCATGTGACCTTGGTGCGCTAGCCCTTTCTCTACTTTCATGGATAGAGATCTATGATCGTTGAACGCATACTTTTGTTCGACAAAACAGAATGTCATGAGAGTCAATCCTCCCCACCCTTTCCGCGGCGGCCCTGGTCAGCATGCTGGGCATTGTGAATGCACGCGCACAATCCTTTCAGGAAGGCACCAATGTGCTCGGTGTTGGATTCGGTATCGGCGGCAATTACGGCATTGGATTCACCGGCTCAGGTGTCAAACAATCTCCTGCCATTGCCCTCCATTTCGATCACGGCATGGGCGACCTGGGTCCCGGCATTTGGGGTCTGGGTGGGTTCCTCGGCTACAAGAGCTACGGCTACGAGTACGACAACATATGGCTCAACGGCAATTATCAGATCCTCCTACAAGTGGACCTATGTGGTCGTTGGGGCGCGAGGAACATGGCATTACAACGAATGGCATGAGAATGACAAGTTGGATACGTACGGAGGCCTGATGCTCGCCTATCGTGCCGCCAGCTTCAAGGATGAGACCAACTACCCCAACGGCGTCGGTTCGTTCAGTGCTGGTACATACAGCGGAGTTAGCCTAACCGGCCTGATCGGGGCACGTTACTACTTCACCGATAAGATCGGAGCGTACCTCGAAGCTGGTTTCGGCGTCTCCGTGCTGCAGCTCGGTCTCGCCGTAAAGCTCTGAGCCACTTCCTCAACGACAACGCCGCTCCATTCCGGGCGGCGTTCTCGTTCTCCGCCGGCACGACCTGTCGCGGAGCGGAAACTGCTCGCACCCTGTACTACGTTGGCGTTCAGGCACTACCTTCGCGGCCCTTTTGTCCACCGCTCGTATGGTGGCCGAGGTGTAGATATGAAGATCAATGTGACCCTGCCGGACGGTACCGTGCGGCAGTATGACCCCGGTGCCACGGCCATGGATGTGGCCCGTAGCATCAGTGAAGGCCTGGCCCGCAACGTGCTCAGCGCCAAGGTGAACGGGGATGTACGCGACGCCAACCGCGCCCTGCCCGGGGATTGCACGCTGCAACTCCTCACCTGGAACGACACGGAGGGAAAAAGCCACCCTGTGGCACTCCTGCGCACACTTGCTGGCCGAGGCCATCGAGGCGCTGTATCCCGGCACCAAGTTCGGCATCGGCCCGCCCATCGAGCATGGCTTCTACTACGACGTGGACCTGGGCGAACGCACCATCGGCGATAGCGACTTCGCGGCCATCGAGGCCAAGATGAAGGAGCTCGCCGGCAAGAAGAGCGCCTACGTCCGCAAGGAGGTTCGCAAGGCCGAAGCCATCGCCTATTTCACGGAGAAAGGCGACGAGTACAAGCTGGAACTGCTCGAAGGCCTGAACGACGGCGAGATCACCTTCTACACACAAGGAAACTTCACCGACCTCTGCCGCGGTCCACACATCCCCGACACCTCCTTCATCAAGGCGGCCAAGGTGATGAGCGTGGCCGGTGCCTACTGGCGCGGCGATGAGAAGCGCAAGCAGCTCACCCGTCTTTACGCCATCACCTTCCCCAAGCAGAAGGAACTGGAGGAATACCTCGTGCTGCTGGAGGAAGCGAAGAAGCGCGACCACCGCAAGCTGGGCAAGGAACTGGACCTCTTCACCTTCAGCGAGAAGGTGGGCGCCGGCCTTCCGCTGTGGCTGCCCAAAGGCGCAGCCCTGCGTGAGCGCCTGATCAACTTCATGAAGACCGCGCAGGAGAAGAGCGGCTACGAGCAGGTGGCCACCCCGCATATCGGCACAAGGACCTGTATGTCACCAGCGGCCACTACGAGAAGTACGGCAAGGACAGCTTCCAGCCGATCCGCACGCCGCACGAGGGCGAGGAGTTCTTGCTGAAGCCGATGAACTGCCCGCACCACTGCGAGATCTTCAAGCAGCCGCCCGCGGAGCTACAAGGACCTGCCCATGCGCTATGCCGAGTTCGGCACGGTGTACCGCTACGAGCAAAGCGGTGAACTGCACGGCCTTACCCGCGTGCGTGGCTTCACGCAGGACGATGCCCACCTGTTCTGCCGCCCGGACCAGGTGAAGGAGGAGTTCATGAAGGTGATCGACCTGGTGCTGCTGGTGTTCAAGGCCTTGAGCTTCGAGAACTACGAGGCCCAGGTGTCGCTGCGCGATAAGGAGGACCGGGGCAAGTACATCGGCTAGCGACGAGAACTGGGACAAGGCGGAACGGGCCATCATCGAGGCCGCGGCCGAGAAGGGCCTGAAAACGGTGGTGGAATACGGCGAGGCCGCCTTCTACGGCCCCAAGCTCGACTTCATGGTGAAGGACGCCCTCGGCCGGAAGTGGCAGCTGGGCACCATCCAGGTGGACTACAACCTGCCCGAGCGTTTCGAGCTGGAATACGTGGGCAGCGACAACGCCAAACACCGTCCGGTGATGATCCACCGGGCGCCCTTTGGCAGCCTGGAGCGCTTCGTGGCCGTCCTGATCGAGCACACGGCCGGCAAGTTCCCCCTGTGGCTCACCCCGGAACAGGCCATCGTGCTGCCCATGAGCGACAAGTACGTGGATAAGGCCAACGAGGTCGCTTGCGTTCGCTGAAAGATCACGATATTCGCGCCTCCGTTGACGAACGGAACGAGACCATTGGCCGAAAGATCCGCGACGCGGAACTCGCCAAGGTGCCGTTCATGCTCATCATCGGCGAGAAAGAAGCAGAGGCCAACACCGTGAGCGTACGCGAACAATGCCCAAGGCGACCTGGGCGCCATGCCCCCCCAACAGTTCAAGCAACTGGTGGAGGACCGTATCGCCCAGCAAATGGCCGGTCTCTAACCCACACCTGAACCTTCAACCTTCCGCTTGGCTACACGTCCGCCCTATCGTCCTGCTGGACCTCCCCGTCCGCGCCCCTCCGGCCCCCGCCCCTTCCGTGGGCGTGTGATCAAGGAGGATCCGCACCGCATCAACAACCGCATCTACGGTGTGGCGGAAGTGCGTGTCGTTGGCGAAGACATTGAATCCGGCGTGTACAAGTTCGATGACGCGCTGAAACTGGCGCAGGACATGGGCCTGGACCTGATCGAGATCAGCGCCAGCGCCGTGCCGCCGGTGTGCCGCATCGCCGATTACAAGAAGTTCCTGTACGACCTCAAGAAGAAGCAGAAGGAGATCAAGGCCAAGCAGACCGTGGCCGAGGTGAAGGAGGTGCGTTTCGGGCCGAACACCGACGAGCATGATGTGGCCTTCAAGCTGGCGCACAGCAAGAAGTTCCTTACGGAAGGCCACAAGGTGAAAGCCTTCGTGTTCTTCAAGGGCCGCACGATCGTGTTCAAGGAGCGCGGCGAGATCCTGCTGCTGAAGTTCGCACAGGACCTGGAGGAATACGGTGTGGTGGAAAGCATGCCCAAGCTGGAAGGCAAGCGCATGATCATGTACCTGATCCCAAAGAAGAAGAAGTAGGTGCGCGAAACTTCGCGCCAGTACCCGGATGATACGAAAAGACCAACACCCCCCGATAAAGCAGAGCAGACATGCCGAAGATGAAAACGAAGTCCGGTGCCAAGAAACGGTTCAAGCTGACCGGCACCGGCAAGGTGAAGCGCAAGCACGCCTTCAAGAACCACATCCTTACCAAGAAGCACAAGAAGCGGAAACGCGGCTTGACGAAGATGGCCGTGGTCCACAAGACCAACGAGAAGGCCATCCTCGATCTTCTGAAGTAGGACCGTTTCCCGCCGGGTACACAGGCGGGGTTAACCAGGACGCGCAGCACCAAAGGCAGTCAACGAACTGACGCTCGCGCCCAAAAACCAAGAGAACAATGCCACGTAGTAAGAACAAAGTCGCCAGCCGCGCCCGTCGCAAGAAGGTGCTGAAGCTGGCCAAAGGGAACTTCGGCCGCCGCAAGAACGTGTGGACGGTCGCGAAGAACACCGTTGAGAAAGGTCTCGCCCACGCATACGATGGTCGCAAGCTGAAGAAGCGCGACTTCCGCGCGCTGTGGATCCAGCGGATCAACGCTGCAACGCGCATGCACGGCATGAGCTACAGCGTGTTCATCAGCGGTCTCAAGAAGCACAACATCAACCTGGACCGCAAAGCCCTGGCCGAGATCGCGTACAGCGATGCCGATGCCTTCAAGGCCATTGTGGAAAAGGTGAAGTAATTCAACTCGGGGGAGTTGTTGGGAAGGGGATCCGCGAGGGTCCCCTTCTTCTTTTTTGAACCACGGATGAAGACGATGGTACGCAGATGGATACGATGGTCAGCGTCGGACGTTCTCCCCTATTTCTATGACATCTGCAAGTGGTTTTTGAAGCGTGTGTATGGAGTGCCGCTTGTGATGACGGCCCAGAGGTGGTGGATGATCTTGGTCCGTACGGCATTGATCACGCGCATCTTGTTCTTGCCTTCAGCGACCTTTCGGAGGTAGTAGGTGCGCAAGTCGCCCTCGATACGGATGGCCGTCAGAGCGGCCATATGGAGCAGTGTTTTCAGGGACTTGTTGGCCCGGTGGGATACGCGGGTGCTACCCTTGACGCTTGTGCCTGAGCTGTGCTCGAAGGGTGCGGTGCCGGCGTAACATGCCAGTTGGCGTGGCGTGTCGAACCGTGTGAACCCTTGGGTCACCACCAGGAGCTCATGGGCCAACACGGGGCCGATGCCTGTGACGGACATGGCCAGTGCGCGTTTGTTGAAGAGCATTTCATCTTCGGCGATGAAGGCCTCGATGGCTTTCTCCGCCTTGGCGATGGCGCTTCCAAGGGCCTTCATCACCTGCTTAAAGCACACCTTGGCACTGGCGCTGGAACCCTTGGCCATGTACTTCACGTTGTCGTTCATCTGGCCCTTGTACTTGCCCAGGTCGCGCACCAGGCGATCACGGGTAGTGAGCAATTCCTTGAGCTCACCTAGGCGCACGAAGTCCGCACCCACCAAGCGTGCTTGATCCTTGAAGCGGAAGGCGTACTGAGCAATGCGCAGGGCATCCACTTCGTCATTCTTACCACGCTGCATCCCACCACTGTTCATGATGTTGGCCGGATGCGCGATCCAAACGGGTACGGCCATCTCCAGCAGCGTCTTCACAGCACCCGTGCTATAGTGCCCAGTGGGCTCCAGGCACACCAAGGGGGCATCCGCACAGCGTTTGCTGCGGATCCATCCCTTAAGGGTCCTACGCAACGCACTCGGCGTATTCTCAATTCGCTTCTCTTCCAAGGTCTTGCCCTGGTCATCAAGCAACACCACATCCAAGTGTGGTTTACTCACATCGATGCCGATCACGGACATGTTCGTTTTCTTTGTGGTTAGACAAGTGATCCCTGGGGGGACTGAGAAAATGGCGTCTTGTGCTTCAGAACTTTAACAGGCCTGCAGCCTCGATTTCTATACAAGCCTCGGACACCAGGAAGCAACAGGTCCAAATAGGGGAATAGGCCCACAGCCTCTCCTGGATATGGTTCACCTGCTACTTCCCTCAGTTCCCTTCAGTGATCTTGATCAAGGGCAAGTTGGCTCAGCCTCGCTTACCCGATCGCAACACTAAAGTCCTGTGGCGTGCGAACGCGCGGCTTTGGCGAGCGATATCGCCGCCCGGACAAGGAGGGGTCGGGGGTGGTTTCCGCTTTGGTATTCATGATACCATTCGCCTTCGTCATTGAACCATGGCGACATCAATCGCTACTTTCGGAACGATGCGCATCAAGGCTCCTGCTCCCGCTTATTGTCATGGTATCTGCTTGGCTCTCGCTTTCCGCACAGGATCCGACCCGCGCATGGCATCCGTGGTGATCGATCCGAAGGCCACGCCGATCACGATGTACAACTTGGACGACAGCGGGCACGCGCTCGGGCAACATCGGCAAGCTGAAAGCCTTTGTGGAAGCCAAAGGCCAGCATCTGCGCTTCGCGATGAACGGCGGCATGTACATGGAGGACCTGCGGCCGCTGGGGCTCTACATCGAGAACGGCCGCACCATCCGGAAGCTGATCACGAAGACGAAAGGCTACGGCAACTTCTACCTGCAGCCCAACGGTGTGTTCGGCATCGATGGCAATGGCGCGGCGTTCATTGTGACCACTGCTGCATATGGCGAGCGCGCGGGTGTTCGCTATGCCACCCAGTCGGGCCCGATGCTCGTTGTGGACGGTGCGATCAACGCCATGTTCACGAAGGGTTCGGCCAATGTGCAGATCCGCAACGGTGTGGGATCCTGCCCGATGGCAAGACGCTGTTCGCGATCACGCGCACGCCGATGAACCTCTACGACTTCGCACTGTTCTTCCAGCAGAACGGATGCGCGAACGCGCTGTTCCTCGACGGTGCGATCAGCCGCACCTACATGCCCGGCGAAGGCGTGGAGCAGATGAACGGCGCGCTGGGGGTTTTGATCGCGGTGGTGGAGTGATCACTTCCTTCTCAACCACCCCAATACCCGCTTGTTACCGATCTGCCACCTACCATCGATCAGGTCCAGATCGTAGGTGCCGCGCGTGCTGCCGGTGTTCTGCTGGACCACCTCCACTTCCCCATCGCTCACCCGGCTGATGATGGCCACGTGGCCGAACGGGTTCACCCGGCTGCCATCGATGATCAGCAGGTCATCCGGTGCGGGTTTGGTGGCGCTGTTGTTCGTGAACTGCAACAGCCCACGTGCCGTGTTCAATGCGCCGTCGGCCACGGTGCTGTCGAAGAAGTCCTTGGCGTTGCCGTAGCTGTTCGGCATGCGGTGGTGGAACCGCTCGAAGTAGTAGCGCTTCACGAACTCCACGCACTGGTACTTCAGCCCGATGTTGTAGCCGTCGACCACGTTCCTTCCGCTGTTCGCGCTGAAGCCGCCGTTGCAGAATACCACGACACCGTTCAGGGAATCGAGGCGGTCGCCGTGGACATGTGTCATGGCGCTGGGCAGGGGACTTCCTTCCGAAGCATGCAAAGCACTGCTGAAGCAACAACGGCGGCTATCAGCACAATGAGGATCCGCTTTCTTCTCATCCGTTTCAGCAGCCGCGAACGGCAGCGCTCAGGAACAGACCCAGAACGAGCAGGCCCAGCAGCCTATTGTTGAAGCGGTGTCCGATCGTGTCGATGGGACCTCGTGCAGCGTTGATCGCTTCGCGAGCCTCTGCAGTGACAAGATCGCTTCGCCCCAGAGCGGGCTCGCGAACGGTCACATCAGTATCCCCGCGATCGTCGCGCTCAAATACGACGCCAATGTACCGCACAACAGCGCCTTCAGTCCAAGCCGGGCCAGGTCGCTCGGCGTGCGGGGGCCAGTTCGCCGATGCCTCCGATCTGCATGCCCACGCTGCTGAAGTTGGCGAAGCCGCAGATGGCGATGCTCACGATCAACAGGCCCTTTTCGGTAACGATGGGCACGCTTTTGTCGCAAGGCTCTTGAAGGCCACGAACTCGTTCACGCTGAGCTTTTGGCCGAGCAATGTGGCCACGCTGGTGACGTCCTGCGGCAGGCACGCCCATGGCCCAGGCCATCGGGGTGAACAGCTTGCCGAAGATCCAGTTGAGGCTCAGGTTCAAGCTCCGGGCTGAAGATGTGGCCGATATGGATCGAGGATCCAGTCGATCATGGCGATCAGAGCGATGAAGCCGATGAGCATGGCCACCACGTTCATGGCGATCTTGAAACCATCGCCCGCGCCGTGGCCGATGGCGTCGATCACGTTGATGTAGGGCTCTTCACCTCCAGCTTCACGTTGCCCATGGTCTGGCTTTCCTCGGTTTCGGGCCACACGATCTTGCTGATCACCAGCGCGCCCGGCGCGGCCATCAGGCTGGCGGCGATGAGCTTGGGGGCCAGGTCCAAGCCCGCTTGCGCGCCCATGTTCACGTACACCACGAGGATACCGCCGGCGATGCATGCCAGGCTGCCGCTCATGCTGGCGAGCAGTTCGCTCTTCGTCATGCCCGCGAGGTAGGGCCGGATCATCACCTGCGCTTCCACCTGGCCCGACGAAGGCGCTGGCCACGTTGCTCAGGGCCTCGGCACCGCTCACGCGCATCACGAAGTTCATGCGCCTTGGCGATCACGCTCACCACGCGCTGCATCAGGCCGATGTGGTAGAGCACCGCCACCAGCACGCATACCAGGATGATGGTAGCCGTGACGTTGATCGCGAACACGAAGCCGCCCGCCGCAGTAGTTGGCCACGGTGCCGTCGAACTGCATGGCCGCCAGACCACCGTACGCGAAGGAGGCACCTTGCGCGGGCGAACTGCTCGATCTTCTCCATGCCGTGCCCCAGCCCTTGGAAGAAGCGTGTAACGGGCGGGATCTTCAGCACGAGCACGGCGATGACCAGCTGCAACGCGATGCCGCTGAGCACCAGCCGCAGGTTGATCGCCTTGCGGTTGTTGCTGGCCAGGAACGCGATGCCCAGGATCAGCGCGATACCGAAGAGACCTGTGAATCGTTCCATGAAGGGATGGGTCGTGTTTAGTCCGGGGACCGGCGAGGCAATGTAAGTGGGCGGCGCGAATGATCAGCGGCTGCACTCAGGGGGCGCGATCACGTTCCGGCGCACCCAGCGCGGCAGCAGGATGGCGCCGATCAGGATGTACGGGTAGTAGCTGATCAGGCGCCAGAGGAAGCCCAGCGCAGGTGCCAGGCCCGGCGCGATGTACATGCCCAGGAAGTCGTTGAAGATGAACTCGGCCAATGCCACTACCGCCCGGCGTTGGACTTCAGCAGCACGATGATGCCCATGATCACCTGCTTGCCGTAGATCACCAGGTCGTTCGCGAAGCCCGGCCGGTGCTGAAGGCATGCACGATGCAGTTCACGATGGAGAAGCGTGCGGTCCAGCTGGCGAAGGTGGTGAGCAGCGCGGGCCACCAGTAGTTCCAGCCCCGGTCGCTTCAGTCCGCCCGCCGCAATGATCAGTTGATCGCCGGTGGTCACCATGTTGCGGCGCCAGCGACGCAGGAACTTCAGCGAGAAGATGCCAACCAGCGCACGTTTCACGAACAAGGGGTTCACGAAGAGCGCGTAGGCCACGAAGAGCTTGTAGAACGAGGATGATGAAGTACACCAACCAGAAGGTGACGAAGAAGCCGCGTGCCCAGCAGCCCCATGCCCGTGTCCATGCCGGAGAACAGCTGGCTGCGCCCGACGGTGAAGTACACCAGCGGCGCCATCACCGCGATGAAGATGCCGTCCAGGAAGGAGGTGAAGGTGATCACCGTGATGCTCTTCCCGGCATCGATGCCTTCACGCGATAGGATCCAGATGGCGAAGAAGAAGCCGCCGCCGATGATCCCCGGAGCCAGCGCGCTGGCGAACTCCCACAGCATCACCACCACGAACGTGCGCCACCAGTCCAGCTTGCTTGTCGGTGAGGTGCCGGATGCGCAGCATGTACATCCAATCGCGAACGAACAGGCTGAACAGGGCCAGCAACATCCACCAGGTGCTGTTCCAGCTCCAGGTCACCTTCACCAGCACACTGCGGTCGGCCGTGTTCCAGATCAGCAGCGCCGTGATGGCGAGCCCGATGAACACCGGCAAGAGCATTTTGCCCAGGCTGAAGCCTTTCAGCACGCTCCGTTCATCCCCGGCCATGCGCTAAACATAGTCGACCGGACCGCGCCGCGGGATGATGGATGCTCAAAAAGAACCGTGATCGACGAGCGCGGCATGCAAGCAGAGTGCGCTCCGCTCAGTTGGTGCCTTCGCGGCGCTTCAACTCATCGCGCAGCTTGCTGGCGCGCTCATAATCCTCGTCGGCGAGGGCTTCGTCCAGCATGCGCTTCAGTTCATCCGGGATCGGCGTTGCGCATCCCTTTGCGCGGGGCTGCCCCGGACTTTTCCGCCTTTTCCTCGGATGCCTTCTCCTTGTCCTCCTCCCCTTCCTCCACCTTCAATCCTGCGGCGCTCATGATGAACTCGAAGGTGTGGATCGGGCAGCCGAAGCGCAGGGCCAGCGCGATGGCATCGCTGCTGCGGGCATCCACTTCCACCTCATTCCCGTCCTGCTCCAGCACCAGCTTGGCGTGGAAGATGCCCTCCACCAGGTCGTTGATCACCACTTCCTTCAGGCGGATGTTCAGCTGGTCGGCGAGGTTCTTGAACAGGTCGTGCGTGAGCGGACGGGCCGGCTTGATGTTCTCCACCTGGATGGCGATGGCCTGGGCCTCCACGCCACCGATGATGATGGGCAGGCGACGATCGCCGTGCATCTCCGCCAGTATGAGCGCGTAAGCACCCGCGTGGGTGTGGCTGTACGTGATGCGCAGGAACTTCAGCTCGACCTTCTCCATGCTCTTCACAGTGCCGTTCGCCGTCCGCTGCGCTTATCCGCAGGGTTCGGTGCGTGCACCTTTTGCAGGCTTCGAAGATAAGAACAGGCCGCAATGCCTGTCCGGCGATCAGCTCACTTGTTCACAACGGCATCGCTGAAAGCAGCGACCCGGCTATCAGCGCTCGGCGTTGAGCTTTTTTGCGGCTTCGATCAGCTTCGGCAGGACCTCGAAGGCATCGCCCACGATGCCATAATCCGCCGCCTTGAAGAAGGGCGCCTCGGGATCCTTGTTGATCACGGCGATCACCTTGCTCTGGTTCACCCCGGCGAGGTGCTGGATGGCCCCGCTGATGCCGATGGCGATGTAGCAGTTGGGGCGGATGGCCACGCCGGTCTGGCCCACATGCTCGTGGTGCGGGCGCCAGTGCATATCGGCCACCGGGCGGCTGCAGGCCGTGGCGCCGTGCAGCAGCTTGCGCGAGTTCCTCGACGGGCGCCCAGTTCTCCGGGCCCTTCAGGCCGCGGCCAGCGCTCACCACGATCTCCGCTTCCGGCAGCGGAATGCCCGCACCGGCCTTGCGCATTTCCTTCACCGTGATGCGGGCCGCACCGAGGTCGCCGTTGAACTCTTCCACGGAGGCACCACCCGCACCCGCTCTCGATCGGCAGGCTGTTGGGCATCATGCTGATCACCTTCACCGGGCTGGTGATCTCCACCCAGGCCTGGGCCTTGCCGCTGAACACGTTGCGCTTCACGCGGAAGCCGTTGCTCATGTCGGGCAGCGTGATGGCGCCGGCGACCTGTCCGGCCTTCAAGCGGGCCGCCACACGCGGGGCCACGGCCTTGCCCAGGTTGTCCTGCGTGAACACGATGACCTTGGCGCCCTCGCTCTGGGCCACGGCGCAAGCGAGCTTGGTGAGCTGCTGGCCATCGATCGGTCGTGCGGCGCGGGCCACCACCACCTTGTTGGCGTTGAGGGCGGAAAGCCGGTCGTTGGCGGCATCGCCGAAGGTGACGGCGGTTACGGTGGTGCCCATGGCATCGGCCACTTTGCGGCCATAGGTCAGGGCTTCCAAAGCGGCCTTGGCCACCTTCTCTCCGCGGGAATCGATGAAAACGAGTACGCTCATGATCAGATGACTTTGGCTTCGGTGTGAAGAAGTTCGATGAGTTTCCCGGCGTCCTCCGCGGGATCATCTTGCAGGCCTGCTTGGCGGGGGGCAGTTCGAAGGAAACGGTCGCGCTGTGGTTTCAACAGCAGCCGCAGGCACCACGGTCAAGGGTTTGGTGCGGGCCGCCATGATGCCGCGCATGTTGGGGATGCGCTGCTCGGCCATGCCTTTCGCGCAGCCGATCACCGCAGGGCAGGCTCACCTCCACCACTTCCACGCCGCCGCGCACATCGCATTCCAACGTGGCCACGCCTCCGGTCACATCCAGCTTGCTCACCACCGGCAGGTAGGGCATGTCCAGCAGTTCCGCCAGCATGCCGCCCACCTGGGCGCCGTTGTGGTCGATGGTCTCCTTGCCGCAGAGGATCAGCTCGAAGCCTTTGTCCTTGGCATAGGCGGCGATCTGCTCGGCCACCTCGAAGGCGTCGTTGGGTTGTGCATCGATGCGCACGGCATCATCGGCGCCGATGGCCAGGGCCTTGCGGATGGTGGCTTCATTGTCCGCACCGCCAACGGTCACGGTGGTCACGGTGCCGCCTTGGGCCTCCTTCAGTTCCAGGCGCGCGCACCGAGGCGTACCACTCGTCGTACGGGTTCACGATCCACGTGACGCCGTTGCCGTCGTACGCGGTGTTGTTGTCCTTGAAGGCGATGCGCGCCGTGGTGTCGGGCACCTGGCTGATGAGAACGAGGATCTTCATGGGGGTTCGATCTGGACCGGAAGGGGCGGCATGTGCCGGGCTCCCTTCCAACGGGCCGCGAAAATAACAGCCCTGGGCATGGCAAGGTTCGGTGATGTGTATCCCCGCGAGCGATTAGTTTTCAGACCTGAAGTTGAAAACATGACACGACGCCTACTCCCCTTGAGCTTGCTGATCGCTCCACAGCCCTGGCGCAGACCCAGAACGCCCTTGACTTCGACGGGGTGAACGATCAGGTGATCATATCCGATGCGAGGCGCGGTCCTCGCAGGAAGCACGGCGTATTCCATGACCCTCTGGGTAAAACCAATGAACGCCAGCCCTGCCTGGCCCGATTTCGATGGTTTCGCCGGCTTCCGCGATGATATGGGCGCTGATTTCTACATCACGCAGGTAGGTCCAACAACAGTGGAGGCACGCTTCCGCAACAGTGCTGGTGTTGCCTTCGACATCGCATACAATGGGGTTCCGTTCAACACATGGTCCCATCTGGCGCTGGTGTTCGATGGAGCATCCCTGATGCTGTACCGCAATGGTGCCTCGGTCGCCGAAGTTCCTGCATCAGGCACACTTAGTGCCAACCCCGGCGCATTTCCTGATCGGTAATTCGTTCTATGCTCCGATTCACGAACTTCTGGCTGCAAGGGCAGGTGGATGAGGTGAGCCTGTGGAGCGCGGCACTTACGAGCGTTCAAGTTCAGTGCATCGCGAACAGCGGGATCGAGCTCGTTACACCAGGGTTGGAGCTTTACTACACGATGGATCAAGGCACGGCAAGCGGCGACAACACTGCCCTTTCGTCGCTCACGGATGCCATGGGCACGAGCAATGGCACCTTCGATGGCCTTGCCCTTTCAGGAAGCACGAGCAACTTCGTAGTTGGCGCAGGCGCCGGAACGTTCGTTTCGGCCAGCATCTGCCCCGGGGGGAGCTATGATCTCAATGGACAGAGTCCTCACCGCCCTGGCGTCTACTCCACCACATATGTCACCGGCGGCGCGTGCGATTCCGTGGTGAACCTTACCCTGAACGTGGTACAGGTGAACACCAACGTGGTGCAGAACGGTGTGGTGCTCACCTGCCTCAACGGCTCCGCCCAATGGCAATGGCTCAATTGTAACAACGGCTACGCAGTGATCCCCGGCGCCACCTTCCAGTCCTATACGGCTGCGGAGAATGGATCCTATGCCGTGCGCGTCACCGCGAATGGCTGCGTGGACACGAGCGCTTGCTTCAACGTGAACTCCATTGGGATCGGGGAACTCGATGTCGCCTCGCAGTTCCACCTGGCCAGTACCTTGGTGCAGCTTGATGTGATCCTGCTCCCTGGGAACATGATCGGCGAGCTCAGCGTGGCGATCATGGACGCGCAAGGGCGCATTCTCCGCTCGCACACACAGCGCGCCGAGGCCCGGATGACCTTCGACGTGACGGACCTTCCTGCGGGCAGCTACGTGCTGCGCGCCGGTAGCGGCCCGGCGGTGAAGAGCATGCGCTTCGTGAAGCTGTAGCCCTCAGGCCACGCGCGTTTCCTTGCCACCAGGCGTGCGATGCCCGCCGGGGTAGAATGCGCCCGTGTTCAACCGGATCTGCGTCAGCAGCGCGCCGATGTCGTTCGCGTTGTGATGTTCGCCTGCGCGGATCACCAGTTCCGCGGTGGCTTCGGCATCATTCCCCGCGCGGTGGTGCACCAGCGGGATGCCATGCCGGGTGCACAGGGTCTTCAGGTCGAACTTGGGCATGGCCGGCCACACCCGTTTGGCGAGGCTAACACTGCAGAAGTACGCGAACTGCGGGTGCTGCAGCCTGTAACGTCCCAGCGTGCCGCGCAGCACCCCCATGTCGAAGCTGGCATTGTGCGCCACCACCGTGCCCCCGGCGATGATGGGCAGCACCTCCTCCCAGATGCCGGCGAAATCGGGTGCGTTGGCCACCTGCTCGGGCCGGATGCCGTGCACCGCCACATTGTACGGCGAGAAATACGGCCAGCTCGCAGGCTTGATCAGCCAGTTGCGCACCTCGCGCACCACCCCACCCCGGACCACGGCCAGGCCCAGCTCACAGGGGCTGTCCCATTGGGCTGTGGCCGTCTCAAAGTCCAGCGCGATGAAGTCCATTCGGCCGCGAAGATCGCCCTGCGGACCGATCCAACGCTTCGCCCTCACACGTACATGAACCGCACCCGGTTCATCCATTCCCCTGATCGGGTATGGCTTTTGGGTGCGAACGCTGCTACTTTTGTACCTGTACAGGATCCCCTTAAGCGCTGATGACCCATAACGAACTGCACCGCGTGCCCCTGAGCCCTGGGCAAAAGGCGCGGCGCATCAATCTGGACAAGGACCTCTATGGCACCTTCGCGGAGATCGGCGTGGGTCAGGAGACCGTGCGCCACTTCTTCCGTGCGGGCGGCGCCAGCCAGACCATCGCCAAGGCGATGAGCGCGTACGACAAGGACTTCAGCAACGCCATCTACGGGCCCGAGCCCGGCAACCGCTTCGTGTGCGAGAGCCGCCTGAAGAACATGCTGCGGCATGAGTACGGCCTCATGCTCGAGCGCCTCAATCGCCAGGAACACCCCACCAAGAAGTTCTTCACGTTCGCCAACACCGTGGCGAGCAGCACCTACGAGCGTCCGCACAGCGGACATGGATGGATCGGCGTACGCTTCCAGACCGCACCGGACCGCCCTACGAGCGATGTGATCATCCACGTGCGCCTGCACGATCCCGACATGAGCCTCCAGCAGGAGAGCATCGGCATCATGGGCGTGAACCTGTTGCACGCCTGCTTCTTCCACGCGAAGGATCCGCAGGAGATCATGACCGCGTTGTACGACAACGTGAGCCGCCACGTGGTGGAGGTGGACATGATCCAGATGAACGGCCCGGACTTCACGCAGGTGGACAACCGCCTGTTGAGCCTCCAGTTGGTGAAGCGCGGCTACACCGACGCCGTGATCTTCGGCCCCGATGGACAGAACCTGCAGGCCAGCGAGGTGCTGTACAAGAAGAACATCCTCGCCATCCGCGGAAGTTTCCGCCCGGTGACGAAGGTGAACATCGACATGATCATGAACGGCTACAACATGTTCATCAAGGAACAGCGTGTGGACCGTGCGAACATGCAGGTGCTCTTCGAGATCACCCTCAACAACCTGCAGTCCGATACGGGTGATGTGGATGAGAAGGACTTCATCGACCGCGCCGATATCCTCTGCTCGCTCGGGCAGACCGTGCTGATCAGCAACTACCAGGAGTACTACAAGCTGGTGGAGTACTTCAGCCGCTACACCAAGAGCCGCATGGGCCTGATCATGGGCGTGAACAACCTGATCGAGGTCTTCGACGAGAAGTACTACCGACACCTGAACGGCGGCATGCTGGAGGCCTTCGGCATCCTCTTCACCCGCGATCTGAAGATCTACGTGTACCCCAGCAAGCCCAGCGTGGATGCGGAGATCATGACGCTGGACGACATGCCGGTGCACCCGCGCCTGAAGCCGTTGTACGACTACCTGATCAGCAACAAGCGCCTGGTGGACATCGAGAGCTACGACCGCTCCGTGCTGCACATCTTCAGCAAGGCCGTGCTGCAGCTGATCCGCGATGGCAAACCCGGCTGGGAGGACATGGTGCCACCATACGTGGACAACATGATCAAGGACAACGCGCTCTTCGGATACGTGCCTCCGTCTCCTTCTCCAGCCCCGGCCCCCAAGCCCGCGGACATCACGGAGCAGACGAGCAAGGCGAAGGCCTGAGCGGCGTTACTTCCTGGAGCCTGCTGCATTTCAACGGGCATGCTCTTCTGTCACCGTTCCGTATCAGTTGCGATCACGTGCACCCTGCTCATTTGCTGCGGCGATGCACCGCCAAAATGGCCCGCGCAGCTGGCCGCATACCAGGAAAAAGGTACAGAAGGCGCTACCGTTGAAGATCGCATCGCTGCTCCAACAGGATATGCGCGGACCGATGTGCCCGAAGGTTCATTCGCGCATTACCTGCGCAACCTGCCGCTGAAGCCCGTTGGTTCGCCTGTGCTCTTGCACACGCGACTGCCCAAGGACTATCAAGGCGCACAGGCTGCTGTGGTGGACATGAGCGTGGGTGATCGCGACCTGCAACAATGTGCTGACGCGGTAATGCGCCTTCGCGCCGAATACCTCTTCCGATCTGAGCGAAAGGCGGAGATCTGTTTCTCCTTCACCAACGGAACCGCGGTGCCATTTGCGCGATGGATGAAAGGTGAACGCATTTCTGTGAACGGGAACAAGGCCGTGTGGGTGCCCGGTGGCACCGCAGGAGCAACGCATACCGACCTGATGAGCTACTTGCAGCTGATCTTCAGTTACGCCGGAACGCTTTCGTTGAGCCGGGAATTGAAGGATGCTACAGGTACACCCGTGCAAGCTGGGGACGTCTTCATACATGGTGGTTCACCCGGTCATGCCGTGATCGTTCTGGATGTAGCGGAGAACGCTCGTGGTGAACAGATGATGCTGCTCGCACAGAGCTACATGCCGGCACAGGACATTCATGTGCTGCGCAACCTGGAGCGATCGGAGCATTCACCCTGGTACAAGGTGAACGAGGGCGATGAACTCCGCACACCGGAATGGACCTTCGACTGGCATGAACGCAAACGTTGGTGACATCCGGGACAAGGATCGGCCATTCCTGTTCGTTCACCTGCAAACAGCACCACCATGCGCGCATCCACCGCTTCCCTCCTGCTGGCCCTTCCCTTCCAAGCCGCGATGGCCGTGGAGTTCACGCCGCTGATCGAACTGCTCGAACGCGGACAGGTAACGCTCCAACCCAAAGGACTCGGCGGCCATAGTGGCGATTGCCTCAGCGTGGACGTGCGAAGCACATCGTCCACCCCACTTCGCACCAGCATTCCCGCCGGGTGGGTGTTCGTGAGCGAGGTGCCCGAGGTGCAGGACCTGATCGTGATGCGCGAGGAAGCCATCGCCCTGGCGCCGCGCGGACAGGCCACGGTGACCTGCCGGGCCTTTTGCTGCGAGGCATCGAACTCAGGACCCGATGCTGGCGAGGTGTATCGAAAAGGTCATCCGGCTGGGAAAAAGCTGATCGCTCTCGCGCAGTTAGTGGACTCCAGCGACTATGCCGACAACATCGTTCAGAGCGCTGTGTGGGTGCTGAGCAATGGACACGACATCGGTTCGCTCGGCGCGTTGGATGGCTCGGCGGAGGATACGCTGCGCAACCAGCTGAGCCTGCTGAGCGGTCAGCCTGCCCCGCGTTACACGGTGCGTTATGCCCCTTCGGAACATGCAGCGTGCAGCGGCCGGCCGGAATCCATCTCGCGCATCATCGACTACACCACCGCCGGCGCACAACGCCTCACCGTGATCGTGAAGAACGATGCAGGGCGACTGATGGAAGTGATGTATGACCGGGAACTGATGGCCCCCGGCCAGTACTCGATGCCGGTGACCGCGCACGTGCTGGACTGGCCCAAGGGTCGTTATGCCTTCTATGTGTACACCGATGAAGCCTCGCCCGTGAGCCGCCTTCCCTTCGTGCTCTGAACTTCCGCTACCTTCCGCCCATGGCGCGGTATCGCAGTGTTCTGTGGGGCCAGTGCGGGCAAGCATCCGCGCTATGCTGATCTGGCGGCTGAGGTGGGGCGCAGCATTGCGCAGAGCGGCCATGGGATCGTTTATGGTGGTGGTCATGTGGGCCTGATGGGCATCGTGGCCGATGCGGCGATGAAGGCCGGTGGCGAGGTGATCGGCGTGATCCCGCGCTTCATGGAAAAGGCGGAGGCCGCGCACGAGGGTGTCAGCCAGCTGATCATGGTGGACACCATGCACGAGCGGAAGATGCGCATGCACGAGCTGAGCAACGCGGTGATCGCCTTGCCCGGTGGGTTCGGCACCATGGACGAGCTGTTCGAACTGCTCACCTGGCGGCAGATCGGCCTGCACCAACAACCCATCGGCGTATTGAACGCCTTCGGGTTCTATGACCCGCTCCTTCAACAGGCCGAGCACATGCGGAACGAAGGCTTCCTGCACGGCGACACGCAGATGATCGTGGCCGCCGACATCCACGCGCTGCTGGAGCGGTTGTTCCTCTGAGCCAAGGAGTCGTCCTGTTGGATGATCCCGCTCTCCTGATGGCGGTCCGATCCGATCTCCGGTTATCTTTCCTTTCCAAACCACCTCCCATGCGACCATTTGCCGCGCTCTTCTTCCTCGTGAGCTTTTCGCTGTTGCGTGCACAAGGTCCAGGCGACCTCCAGTTGGTCATCGATCCGCCCGGGGACATGCAGTACGCAACGTACATCGATGGCGCCGTTACCGGCGATGGGGAGTACTATTTCCTGGGTGGGTACCAGAACGTGTGGGAGAGCGCGTTCACCCTCGCGAAGTTCACGGCCACGGGCGAGCCCATGTGGAGCCGGAAGGTGGAGACCACCGCCCCCGACCTCAACATCAGCGCGCGCAGGGTGATGGTGGATTCCAGCGGGAACATCACCGTTTTCGGGTACCTGAGCACCGCCTTCGGCTTGCAGTATGCGCTGCTGCGCTTCACGTCCGACGGCACATTGCTCTGGAACCGTTCGTACATGCCCGATGGAAGCCTTCCGGATTATGGCTTCAGCAACGCACATGTGCTTGCAGATGGTGGTGTGATGATGAGCATCGGGTTGGAGACCAAGGCCCTGATGGCCCGCATCGATGCAAGTGGCGATGTGCTCTGGTGTCGCAACTACATCACCACGAATAACCCCGCGTTCAAGAACCCCGGATTCGACCCGGCGATCACCCCCGATGGTGGAGCGTTGATCACGGCAAAGGCCGAGGATGATATGTACCTCGTGCGCATCGATGCGAATGGCGCAGTCCAATGGTCCAACCGATACATAACAGGCTTCTACACCCACACCAAAACGGCCCTGAGCCTGAACGATGGCGGCTTTCTGGTGGCCGGGGTCAGCGATGCGATGCCCTTCGCTGCCCGCCTCGATGCCTCCGGGAACGTGGTGTGGAACAAGAAGTACGGCCTCGATGAAGGCTGGGTCGAGTATTTCCAGGACATCCAGTCCTTACCGGACGGTGGCTTCTTCCTTAGCCCGTCGAACAACTCCATGAACGTCATGGGCGTGCGCATCACCGCTGCGGGCGATCCCGTGGAGGTGGCGGTGATCCAAGGCAATGGTTTCGCCAATGTGATCGGAACGCGGGACAATAAGGTGGTGATGATGGGCCGGACAACCACGGAAACGAACGGGGGCTTCCAGGACCTCTTCGTGCTGCTGAAGCTGAACGCCGACATGGGCATGAACTGTTTGCGGGCCACTTCCGGCGCCTACACCATTGATCAACCGCTGACCGCACCACCCGTCGCGGGCTGTTCGTCGTTGGACGAGCCATTGACCGATGCGACCTTTCCCGTGGTGATGAGCACTGTTGCGTTCAGTACACGCGACCTGTGCGCAACCCTTACGGGTGTTGGTGAACAAGGCCACGATCAGGAACTCCGTGTGTTCCCCTCCCCCGTGGCCGCTGGCGCTTCCTTGACCATGGACATATCCGCAGCAAAGGATGTGGCCCGTGTGGAATGCATCGGTACGGATGGACGTTTGACCCGCAACATCCTACCGGTGAAAGGCGCTCAACGGATCACCATGGACACCAAGGGACTGCTGCCCGGGCTGTATTTGATCCGCACGGTGGACGATAACGGAAGAACGGGCATGAAGGCGCGCGTAGTGGTTGAATAACGCTTCCTCATGTTCGCTACGCTCAGCGCTTGAACGATGCTGGTCCGCTTTGGCGCCTTCCTCTCCTACCTGCTCGTCGGTAGTGTTGCAGCCGCTCAGGACGCCAATGCACGTATTCGTGCTGAACTGGAGCAGATCCATACCCTGGACCAGCGCGACCGCCAGAACGTGGGCAACTACACCACCGGCGCGCAAAAGGACAGTGTGATCGCGCACATGATTGCCCAGGATTCGTTGGATCTACTTCGCGTAACGGCGATCCTCGACAGCGCGGGGTGGCTTGGCGAGAGGAGATCGGCCACAAGGCGAATCAAGCCTTGTTCCTGGTGATCCAGCACGCCGATCGCAGGCCGGATGTGCAGGCTGAATATCTGCTGTTGATGCGCGAGGCGGTGGCCGAGGGCCATGCACAGCCTCACGAACTGGCCATGTTGGAGGACCGGGTGGCCGTGAACCATGGCCGGCCCCAGATCTACGGGTCCCAGATCGGCTGGAAGGATGGCAAAGGCTTCGTGAAGCCCATCGAGGATGAGGAGCATGTGAACGAACGTCGCAAGGCCGTGGGCCTGGAACCATTGGAAAAATACGCGGAACGCTTCGGTGTGGTATGGTCGCCGCCGGTAGCGCGCGAGCGGGTGCTGTTGTTCCAAGGCACGCATTGATCGTTGACCGATCGCTCCTGGTCGTTATCGGTCGATCAAAAAGATCGGTCGGTGGCTTTCCTCGACCTTCCGTCGTAATGCGCGCTGGGCGCGATCAGCACGGATACCTTAGCGTTCCATTTCACCTGCTCTGAACAATGCGATCAACGGCTACTCCTCTCCTGCTTTCAGGCGCTCTGCTTCTCGCCCTCATTCCCAACGCTTCGCTCAAGGCCCAGTGCGGTGCGGGTGAAGTGGAAGTGACGATCGAGGTGACCACGGATGATTATGGATACGAGACCTACTGGCAACTGACGGCCAGCGCCGATCCCTGTGGCACCAATACCATCTTCGAGGGTGGTAATCCCACCATGGGCTGTGCCAGCGGCGGTCTGCAACTGCAGGAAATGAGCGGCTATGGCAACAATACCACCTACCCCTCTGGACCGTGGTGCCTTATGGAAGGGGCCACCTACACCATCTGGGCCATCGATGATTGGGGCGATGGGAATGCAACCTATGAGGTGTTCGTGAACGGGATCAGCACGATCACCTTCACGGGCCTGAATGGCCCCGAGGCGGCGTTGGTCTTCATTGCACAGCTTCCACAAGCGCGGGACATGAGCGTAACGGACCTCACCACCCCGCTCTATAGCGTGGTAGGCGAGAACGTTCGCGTCAGCGGAACCGTGACCTCCTTCGGTGCGGATGAGGTGACCGCCTTCGACCTGAACTACAGGCTCAACGGAGGGGCGGTGGTCACATCGAGCATTACGGGTGTGTCCTTGCTGGCCAGCGATACCTATGAATTCATCCATGACATTCCCTGGGTTCCCGTATCGACGGGCATGTACGCGCTGGAGGTCTGGGCTTCGAGCATCAATGGTGGTGCTGATATGTCCACCTTCAATGATCTGCGCGAGGCCGATCTGAAGGTGAACACGCCCATTCCGAACATCATCGACAACATCCTGGGAAGTTCCTACTCCGTGCAGAGCATCGCCAATAGCGATCAGGACCTGCTGGTGCCGCGCGATCTGGACTTCCACCCCGATCTGAGCCGCAACGAACTGTGGGTGATCAACAAGGACACCGAGGCCAGCGGCGGCAGCACGGTGAAGATCACCAACGTGGGCGAAGGCAACATGGATTGGTTGATGCAGGAGTACCCTAACAACTGGCACTTCATGAGCCTGCCCACCGGCATCGCCTTCGGCAACAACGGCAACTTCGCCACCACCCCCGGTGTGTTCGATGCCAACCACAACGGCGGCGACCCGTTCACAGGCCCTGCGCTCTGGAGCAGCGATCCCGCGATCTACGCGCAACCGATCTTCGGCGGACTGGGCTCACATCTCGACATGCTGCACGTAACGCCCAACGCGCAAGGCATCGCTGCCGAGAACTGGAACCGTTTCTGGGTGGTGGACGGCTTCAACGGCGATGTGGTGATGCACGACTTCCGCGGGGACCACGGACCGGGCAACGATTACCATGGCAATGCGATCATCCGCCGCTATGATGACATCCAGATCACACGCGACCCGAACGACCACATCGTGAGCCACTGCGCCATGGACAAGGCCACCGGCTGGTTGTATGTGGTGGACCACGGCGGCCAGCGCGTTTACCGCTTGAACACGAATACCGGAACCGTTAGCGGGCCGGGTGATTACGGCCCATGGGAGACCTACGTGGAGTACACGATGGTCACCGGCTATGACAAGCAGGTGATCATCACCAATGGCCTGGTGGAACCCGCCGGCATCGAGGTGATCGGCGACCGCTTGCTCGTGAGCGACCACGCCAACGGCGACATCATCGTGTACGACATCAGCAACCCTGCAGTCCCTGAGTTGGGCCGCATCCAAACGAACATCCCCGGCATCATGGGCATCACCGTAGGGCCCGACGGCCGCATCTGGGCCGTGAACGCCACCACCCATCAGCTGCTGGTGGTGGAGGCCGGACCCGTGCAGGTTCAAGCCCGTGCACAAGCCGATTGGCAGATCAGTCCGTCGCTTACCAGTGGTGTGATCAAGCTGGTGGGAACCATCCCTTCAGTGCGAACGGGACGGCGCAGGTGATGGACGCTCAGGGAAGGACGGTGAAGGTGTTCGATGTGCAGGATCTGCTCTTCGGAAGTGACCTTTCGGCGCTGGCGAACGGAGCCTACACGGTGCGCATCGGCGGCCAGGTGCGGCGCGTGGTGTTGGAGCATTGAGCGTTGCCCAGGCTCCGGTGGTTCAGGTTTCACGCCTTCACCGCGGAACCCGCGAACACGCGTGCCACCACATCCACGGCACGGTCCACCTCCTCCTGCGTGGTGAACTTGCTGAAGGAGAAACGCACGTTGGCACCGGGCCGCTCGGGATACAGGTGGCCCAGCACATGTGAGCCCTTGTTGCTGCCGCTGCTGCACGCGCTGCCGCCGCTGCACGCGATGCCCTCGATGTCCAGGTTGTAGATGAGCATCTCGGCCTTGCCGTCATCGGGGAAGTTCACGCTGAGCACGGTGTATAGGCTGTTCTCGCTGGCATCGCCATTGAAACCCACGCCGGGTACTGCCTCCATGAGCTTCTTCTTCATCCGCTGTTTCAGTCCGGAGACGTGCTGCACGTGCTCATCCAGATCGCGGTAGGCCACTTCCATGGCCTTGCCCAAGCCTACGATCCCGTACACGTTCTCGGTGCCCGCGCGCATGTTTCGCTCCTGCGAGCCCCCGAGGATCATGGGCTTCAGCACAACGGAATTGCGCATGAAGAGGAAGCCGATGCCTTTCGGACCATGGAACTTGTGCGCTGCGCAGGTGATGAAGTCCACCGGCAGGGTGGCCAGGTCGAAACGGTAGTGGCCCATGGTCTGCACCGTGTCGCTATGGAAGAGCGCGTTGTACTTGCGACAAAGGCTGCCCAAGGCATGGAGGTCGATGCGCGTTCCGATCTCGTTGTTGGCGTGCATCAGGCTGACGAGCGCGTGCGGGTTGGCCTTCAGCATTTCCTCCAGGTGCACCATATCGGGCTGGCCATCGGGAAGCAGGCGCAGCCAATGGACGCGGGCCTTGCCCTCATGCTCCAGCGCATGGGCCACGTATTCCACGGCGTGGTGCTCGATCGGGGAGGTGATCACGTTCTTCACCCCCAGATCACGCACACTGCCCATAATGGCCATGTTATCGGCCTCCGTTCCACCGCTGGTGAAGATGATCTCCCCGGGTGAGCAGTTCAGCAATGCGGCCACTTTGCGCCGTGACTGTTCCACTGCGGCCCTTGTCGTGCGACCGAAGCTGTGGATGGCGCTGGGATTGCCGTGGTGCTCGCGCATGTACACCAGCATCGATTCCATCACCTCGGGATCGAGCGGTGTGGTGGCGGCATTGTCCAGGTAGACCTTCTTCATGGGAGTGCAAAGGTGGGATGATCAGAGGATCAGAAGATCAGATGATCAGATGATGGGGGGAGCCGCAGGTCACGGACCTGCTCCACCCCTCATGACCTCCACCTACACCTGGCCGAACCTTGTGGAAGCGTGCACCTCATTTGAGCCGTATTGCAACTCCCAATTGGATACCCACCGCGAAGGTATCCTGGAGATCTTTCTCCACCAACGGGGTGCTATCGGTTTTACGTGTGTCCACAGCCCAATACTCAGTGCGACCATACAGCTGCACCGCAGTACTTCCAATGCGGTATTCCAGCCCAGCACGAAAGCCAACCCTCACGATACCATACCGACATGACGCGGTCCAAGTAGAAGGAACGCCATTAAGACCTCTATTCCAAAAAAGGTAATTGGCATCGCCACCGGTTCCAATTGTGATACGGCTCCAACGAGAATTGAACAATCGGTAGACACCAACACCCCCACCAAGAAAACCATCCACAACACGAACTGCATCATTTGGATAATTGCGCTGATCACGTCCGGCAATGACATTGACCGAATACGTCAATCCAAGAACCGTGTCCAACACTTGGACTTGCCCCTCCAGCATCCATGCATGACTCCCTGACGCGCCATCTAGGAAGTAAACAGGACCGGCTGCCAAGTTCGTTCGGACGTGCTGACCCATAAGCACAAATGGAAGAATGCTCATTATTACTATGCACAACACCCTGCCGGAGAAAAAACGACACATACCAATATGATGGATTACCGGATAAGCGCGAGCTTCTCACGAAACCAAACGCCATCGATCGACATCTCAACGCAATACACGCCCGAATTCATGGACGGTAGCTGAATCGGATAATTAAGATCTCCATCGACCAACGAGGTCAACTGTGTCTGCCAACAAACTCTACCGTTGCCGTCAAGTATCCGGACCATCATTGTTCCGAAGTAACTCTTGCCTTTCAACTGAAGCGTGAATTCCCCACGACTTGGATTTGGGAATATACTAAATGCGCTATCGTCGGCCTTAAGACCACTCTGGGCTATTTTTATCACCTGTTCCATCCGGTATAAACCCATCGATGCAGACAACAAACTCTTCATTCGACATGGCACTTACACCCTCGCCATCGGTCACTTTGACTCTCACCCAAAACGATTCTGAGTAGTTGCTCGCAAAGATCATGAGGTTTCCTGTTACACCCCAAGTTGTCCATTCCGATGAACCGCCAAGTCTGGAATACCACGTGTACGTATATGGACCAGTCCCTCCAAATGGTGCTGCGTTGCAATAAATCCAACTGTCGCAATATGCGTAATCAGGCGCTATGCAATCCACACTTAGCGGAGGATATGCATACGCGCAATTGAACATATCTGGGTTAACGATGAAAGAATGGCTCGTCCCTTCATCAACCTCAATGATGGTGGTAGGGTACAAAACAATCGATTCGCCTGCTGTGAAGCTACCAGAATAAGGGGGATTCACAGAATAGTCCGCCGCCTGTATGTGGTCTATGGCATTTACTAACTGTTGGGCCTCCGCCATTCCTGTTAGATAGATATCATTATGAAAGTGATCGGCTATTGAATGCAATGCACGATTCGCATTCAATCTTCCGTGGGCAATGAAGCCCAATAAGCTAGAAACAGGATCAGTACTACCTAGGAGTTTCTCACGCATATACAAGGCGGTCTCGGCCGGATGTTGCTTGTACTCAGCCAACAGTTCAGGACAAGCCGACGCATACATCAGGGCAACAGTACCAGCCGTCAAAGGACTCGCTTGTGATGTTCCTGTCATTGTATCATAGGAGTTATCTGGAAACGTTGAAAGAATATCTACTCCTGGAGCTGCCAAATCCACGTATGATGTACTCCACGGAGCGCCGTCCTGATTAAAAGATGAGGGATTGTACAGCGCGTCTGAAGGAGTTGTATTGGTCGTGGCAATAATGTAACTGCTCGAACACATTGCCGGTACCGAGTTTAATATGGGTCCGTTGAATCCACATGGCTCACCCAATTCACAATTATAATTGTTAATGGCAACGCAAGTAAGTATTCCGACTGATCCTACTTCCTCAATTACAGCACACAAGCCGGGTAGGTCACTTGCTTCAAATTCAATTCCAAAGCTCCAAGAAGCATTGATTACGACTACAAAAGCCCCTGCCTCACCAGCCGTTGAATTGTACAATTCACGGCAGTCCTTCACATATCGAAAGGCGCGAATCGCTGCCGCCTCATCCGAGCTTCCATGCAACGCTTCAATTGGTAGGATTGATACATTCCAGTTTATTCCGGATACCCCATAGCTGTTATTGCCTAGTGCACCAACAATCCCCGAAACATGCGTGCCATGAGGTGCTAAGTCTACGGCCCCATCCGATGTAATTGCATTCCATCCCTTGTAGTCGTCGGTGTATCCGTTCCCATCATCGTCCAGTTCATTGTTCGGCACCTCACCTTCGTTCGTCCAGTAATTGATATCCTCGTGATTCAGGTCAAATCCATCGTCCAACACGGCCACAACAATGCGATCGCCGTCAGCTGTTGTTCCACCCGTAGTGATATTCCATGCATCCGGAGCCTCCACCTTCAGCAGAGCATATTGTTGGCCATAATCAGGGTCATTAGGTGTTGCATTAGACTCAGGAAAAGTATGATTCGGTTGGCAGAAGCTTATCAAGGTGTCTGACCTAAGTTCAGTCAAGCAGCTATCCAAAGAATAGCTGTGAGAAAAACTCGCCATGTACAAGCGTATGGAAGGAAACAATTCTTCAAATGATTCTAACCCAAGACTTGGGTGATTACCAACTAGTTGAATAATCGTAGCTCCGGGGTTGAGCTGAAATATCACCTTTCCTTGGACCTCATTGCTCTGTCCGAACGCATTTGACCCAAGTAAAACAACAAGCGCAGTTAGATTCAGGCGAATACCAATGACCAGCAGATTTTTCAGGCGCACGTTAATAAACATGATTTCGGCTATTTCAACGAATTTTCTAAATCACTGATTCTTTCATGTAGCTGGACAAGGTAGAGTGTAAGCTCCTCAATCTTGGCTAGGAGCAGCGCATCGGTTCTGGCAACATCGAGCCCATCTTTGACCATTTCCTTGGCACTGGGCACATTCGGCAAGTGCGGGTTATTATCTACGAATTTTGCCAACTCTTCCAAAGACATGAGCGCGTATCCGGGCTGGAGAACATAATCGCTCCAATCCGCCTCTGTTTTGATCGCGACTTTCAGCCGTTCCGTCAAGATACCCTTCTCAACATACAATCCATATACGTATGTTCCGTCCGTATTTGTGCTCACGTTACCGATACTCACCTTGCCATCATTCCATAGCACCAATCGGTTGAGCAGAGCATCACCCATGGCCGGGATGTAATGAAATGCTAAGTGGTTCTGTGTGGCATCACCGTTATGTAGGGTCCAGTATCCATCATCACTGCCATCTGAGGCCGTCCGTTTGAATCGTACCCAATCACCTTGAGTCCGCTTAATACTCAACGGTGCATCGAGTGCGGTGGTAGTGCCTAATCCAAGGTGCCCTTGTTCAGTTATAATGAACGGTGCATTCGATTCGGTCGCGCTGCCCCAAACTAGTCGACCTTCCTTGGTGAGTCGGTATCGCAGGATGGAATTCGTTTTTACTTTCAGGTCTTTGTTATTGATCGTGCCCAGCCACTCCGCTGATTGGTCCTCTCCAACCGTGTTGCCTGCCGTGGTCCAGTAGGGATAGCGCCGATCATCAATTGGCAACTCCGGAAATTCTTCAAGGTTGCCACCCGTGCCTAAGCGCAAGAGACTGTTGCCAGTGAAGCCTGCCAATTGGATGGCGCCCCCACTTTTCAATCGTAACCGCTCGATCCCATTCGTCTTGAACACCGCATCTTTATTATCACTAGTGCCTAAGTACTGCGTTGCCGGGTTCGTGCCCGAATTCCCGCTCATGGTCCAGTCGCTGCGGTCGGGCGCGCGCAGATACACCTGTTCGGTCTTGAAAATACAACCATTCGCATCACTGACCGTTGCACCGTAATTGTCAGAGCCCAACATACTGCGGTCCTCGGTCGTAGGGCCATCAGTCCATTGATAGGTGTATGGCCCAGCCCCACCGACCGGCACCAAGTTCAGACTGCCATTGAAGCAGTTATAGCAGCTAATGTTGTAGCCGTTCGGGTACTCGTAGGGAACGATGTACGGTACCAGTTCAGAAGGTTCTGTCAGCGTGATCTCTATGCGAGTTTCTTCGCCCATGGCATCCGAAACGGACACGGCATAAAACCCTGCTGGTAAATCCTGTACGTCCTCGTCATAAGAGCCGTTGCTCCATTTATACGAGTACGGTGGAATCCCACCGGTGACCGTAAGATCAATGGCCCCATCCTTGTGCCCGAAACAACTGATGTTGTAACCGTGGTAATTAGCCGGGACCACTGTGGCCGTGAGCGTTTGGGCGTTGGATTGCAAACAAATAAGTCCCATCGATAGCAAGGTAAGATATACTTTGCATGGATGTGGAGTCGCATGTGCCAAGATGACGTCAGGTCTGTTCATGGGCGTCAGGATCAATGGTCGGTGATAGTGGGCAGCGAAAGTGCAGCTCGTTCCGATGGATCGTCACCGGAAAAACCGTAGATCTTCCGGGTTTGCCGGTACTTTTGCGTATACCCTACCAAGCGCACCATGGATGTAAAACTCGTTACGCAAAAGATCAAGGCCTTTCGCGAAATGCGCGGCTATTCGCAGGAATACATGGGTGTGCAGCTCGGCATGAGCACCACCAGCTACCAAGAACTGGAAGATGGCAAGCACAAGCTGGATGTGGGTCGTTTGGACAAGATCGCGGAGGTTCTGCATGTGGATGCATGGGTCTTTCTACAACCCGGCCCCACTGTGCTCATCGTGCGCGATAACCATCACAACACGAACGTGGGGTACAATCACGTCGAGCACCAGCAGGCCGTTCCACAAGCGCTGATGGAGCGCCTGCTGTCAGCACATGAGGAATTGATCGCCCTTACGAAACGGTTCGTGGACAACCTGGATCAGAAAGGGAAGTAGCTGGTTCGACCCTGACAGAATCGCGATTCCGGGTCAAGCCCGCCTGCCCGGCAGGCAGGCCCGGAATGACAGGTAACCGAGGGTCGAGATCACCTGATCCCCACCACCAACTCCTGCATCACCCGCTGGCCCTCCGGACCTATGCGTTCAATGCAGCGGGTCTCTCGTGCCATTTGATCGAATGTACAGGATCGTCAGCTCCGATGAACATAGGTTTCCACGATACGAGCGGATGCATACACTGCCTGTCGCTCCATCGGATACATTCACGCCTCCTTCCCCTCCCCATGCGCCATGCCTTCGCCCTTTTGGGCCTGCTTTCCCTCTCCCCGTTGATCGCCCAGGACACCACGGTGGTCAGCACCCTCAACTTCGATAGCATCACCACCCGGCGAGGATGGTGGGAATTCCCGCCAGTAACCCAACAGTACCGCAAGGTGCTGATGGTGCATACGCTGAAGTGCGACCCGCAGACCACGCAGGACCAATATTCGTGCGGTGAGTGGGACTACCTCACGTACAATTTCATCCACGAGCATACCGGCGTGAACGACAGCACGGCCTTGACACATCCCTTCTTCCTGGTAGGCACAGTCGCCCCTCAGAGTGTGGTGGTGAGCGATACGCACCCGTTCAACCTGCACCAGCGCTGGCAGCGCCGGGCGAACGTGGTGAACGCCACCAACACATCGCTGAGCGTGGTGGGCACCAACGACACCACGGACACAAACTCCTTCCTGGGTTTTGCACGCAGAAGCCAGTACCTGTATACCGCTTCGGAACTGATGAGCGCAGGGCTGGTCGCTGGACCGATCCACGAACTGCGCTTCCACCCCAACGGCACGGACGTGGCCTTGAACGCACGGTGCATCATCCGCATGAAGAACACGGCGGGTTCGGCGCTCAGCCGCTTCGATGAGCTGGGCCTGATCACCGTGTTCGACGCCGGACTTGTCTACGACAGCTTGCGCCTTGTGCTGCTCGCGCCCTTTGTGTGGGACGGCACGAGCAATATCGTGGTGGACATCGCCCAGGAGAGCTCGGACGACTTCCTGCCGGTTTCGTTGGAGGCTTCACAGGCCCCGGCCGGGCTGGCGTTGCAGGAGATCGGTCCGGATGATGCCATAGCCACGAACAACGACTTCGTGGGGCTGGAACCAGGTGCCCTTGCGTCGCTCAGCGACCAGGTCACCATCACCTTCCGCACCTACGGCGCACCCGAACTGCCGATGAACACGACCTTCCTTGAGGCAGTGGGCGCGAACGGACAGCGGATCCTGAACATCCACCTGCCCTGGAGCAATGGCCGGGTTTACTGGGATGCCGGTAGCGACGGTGGCGGATACGACCGCATGGACAAAGCAGCCACAGCGCCCGATTACGAGGGTCAGTGGAACGATTGGGCCTTTGTGAAGAACGCGAACACAGGACAGATGAAGATCTACCTCAATGGAACGCAGTGGTATGCGGTGGCGGGCAAGACCAAGCCGATGAGCGGGATCGTGCGCATGCGCATCGCCAGCGACGCGAACGGCGGGAATCCCTACCCCGGCATGATCGATGGACTCAACATCTTCAGCACCGAGCTCAGCGCCGCCACCATTGCCGAATGGCACGATCGGAAGGTCACCGCAGCGCACCCGGACGCCGCATCGTTGCTGTATTCCTTCGAGATGGATGAAGGTGCCTTCCCGGGCATTCCGTCGTTGACGAACGCTGCGGCCGGCAACGGAGCAGGCTGGTTGATGGGCACGGTGCAACGCATTCCACGCCCCGCCACGGAACTCTTCCGTGCGCCTGTGGATGCCGGCATCCGCCCGGTGATCACCTTCGTTCAGGGCGACCACACGATCGCGGTGGACAGCACGCTCACCAGCTATCCCGCCACCGACTTCCTCCCGCAGCTTTCGCGGGAGATCTTCGCGGTACAGGGCAACGGCGTTGTTCCGGTCGATACGGTGTTCGGCTACAGCGCGGGCTGGTCGTACACCTACGATCCACAAGGGATGCTGATCGATTCCACCTTGATCGGCGGCACCACGTACGTCAACGATACGCTGCACTACTTCGGCGTACCCTTCGAGGTGGTGAACGACCATGAGATCGGTCGCTACATCACGCCGTACGGCATCGGCCTGAACCTCGGGCCGAACGGGTTCAGCTGGGTGTATGACGTAACCGACTACCAGTACCTGCTGCACGACAGCGTGGAACTAAGCGCAGGCAATCAGCAGGAGTTGATCGACCTGAAGTTCCTGATGATCCAGGGCACTCCTCCACGTCCCGTGGTGAACACCCAGTGGCCGTGGGGACCGATGCGCAGCTACAGCTACGCCAGCATGAGCGACGACACCCGCCTGGCCGCCACCACGCTGGATCTGCACCCTGATGCCACCCAATGGATGATACGCAGCCGCCTCACCGGACACGGCGACGCCACAAGCTTCCAGAATGTGCAGGGCTGTTGCGAGTTCAAGGACAACACGCACACGTTGCTGGCGAACGCCTCGCAGGTGGACAGCTGGCAGATCTGGCGGACGGATGATTGTGCGCACAATCCGGTGTATCCGCAGGGAGGCACGTGGGTCTATGCGCGCGAAGGCTGGTGCCCTGGCGATGTGGTGCGCGATCGCGAGACCGAATTGACGCCCTATGTACAAGGGAACCAACTGACGATGGATTATGGCATCACGCCGGTACCGGGCAACAACCCCGGCATGGGCGGCGGCAACTACGTGGTGAGCATGGAACTGGTGGAATACGGCCCGGCCGCTCATCAGCGCGATGCGGAGATCTACGACGTACTGCGCCCCACGGATGATCGCTACCGCAGCCGTAACAATCCGGGCTGCGATGATCCGGTGATCGTGTTGCGCAATGCGGGCGCCCAACCGCTCACGAGCGTCACCTTCGACTATCGCGTAAGCGGCGGTCAGGCGCTGCAATACACGTGGACCGGCAACCTGGCCCATATGGAACGCCTGGAGGTGGCACTACCCGTGAGCGATGGAGTCTTCTGGGCGGGCGATACGCTCCACAACTTCCTGGTGAACATCATCGATGCGAACGGCGGCGGCGCTGACGACCATGCGGACAATGACCACTATCGTACGCACTTCAACATGCCCGTGATCTATCCGGACAACTTCGTGGTCTTCTACAAGACGAATAACCGGCCCCAGGAGAATGACCTGTACGTACGCGACATGAACGGCAACGTGGTCTTCAGCAGGACCACGTTCACCGCCAACACCACCTACCGCGATACGTTGGAATTGGAACCAGGCTGCTACGAACTGGAGTTCACCGATGCGGGAAATGACGGACTTACCTTCTGGGCGGATACTGCCGCCGGCAGTGGCTACTTCCGTTTCCGGTCCTTAGGCGGTCAGAACCTTCGGACATTCGGTTCGGATTTCGGTCACCGCATCTACGCGGCCTTTGGCATCGGCACCATCACCGCAGTGAATGAGGTCGAGCGGAATTCGGTCATGCTCAGTGCACAGCCCAACCCTACGAACGGGCGGTTCCAGTTGTCCGCCACGGGCTTCGAAGGCCCCGCACGCATCGACATACTGGATGGCACCGGACGTGCAGTGCGATCGCAGCAAGTGAACGTGATGAGCGGCAGGGCCATCGAGCTCGACCTGAGCGATGGTCCGTCAGGTCTGTACCTCATTCATGTGACCGATGCACAGTCCACGGCGGTGGTCCGCGTGGTGAAGCAGTGAACACTCCATCTTCGCATCATCGACCCAAGTGACCGGTCGGGCGGCATTGCGTCCGAAAGGCCCCTAACACCCAGCTAACATGCCCATTAGAATGACGCCCGATGAGGGCCAGGAACAGAACCAAGGTCCACGTCCCGGCCGGGGTGGCGGCGGCGGTCGCCCGAACATCGGCGGCGGAGGTGGTGGCATCGGTGGAGGCCTGATCGGCATGCTGCTGCCCATGCTCTTCCGCAAGCCCAAGTTGCTGCTCCTGCTCGTGGCCGGTGTGGCGATCTTCTGGTTCATGGGCGGTGGTCGCGGGTGCAACATGGCCGATCCAGGCGGCGGCGGCGGCGGTACCGCCGGTCTGCTGGATCTCTTCACCAAGGGCGCCACACTTGATCCCAAGCAATACGACAAGGCCGATGTGTATGAGCCGCTGGCCGACAATGTGAAGAACCCACTGCCCGAGCGCGTGTCGTTGGAGGCCTTCGCTCCTCCCCGCCTCAACCAAGGCCAGCAGGGCAGCTGCGTGGCCTGGGCCAGTGCCTATGCCGCGCGCAGCATCGTGCACAACGAAGCCACCAAGCAGGCGCCTTCCAAGGAGACCGCCTTCAGCCCGAGCTACCTGTACAACCAGATCAAGTTGGGCAACGACTGCCAGGGCAGTTACCTCATCCGCGCGATGGAGAGCATGCTCAAAGGCGGCGTAGCCCCCTTCAGCAAGTTCGGTTACGACGATCAGGATTGCAGCCGTCGCCCGCCTCCCGAGGCCATCGAATCCGCGCAGCGCTACAAGATCAAGGGCTTCCAACGTTTGAGCAAGAGCGACGACCCGAACAGCGGTGTGGATATGCTGGGCATGAAACAGCACCTTGAAAAAGGCTCGCCCGTGGTGATCGGCATGATGGTCGGTGGTTCGTTCATGCAGGAAATGGAAGGCCAGGAGCGCTGGCTCCCCACGGACCGCGACTACCAGATGCCCGGTTTCGGCGGCCACGCCATGTGCGTGATCGGGTACGACGATTACAAGTTCGGGCAGGAAGGCGGCTTCCAGATCATGAACAGCTGGGGGAACGACTGGGGCAAGAACGGATTGGCCTGGGTGCGCTACAGCGACTTTGAGCACTTCACCAAGGAAGCCTATGCGGTATATCCCCAGGGTGAGAGCGGCGATGTGAAGCCTTCGCGCTTCGACATGCGCTTCGGGCTCGCTGTGGTGGATGCCAAGGGCAAAGCGACCGGCGAGAACATTCTCGCTGGTGCGTGAAGGTGGTCGTGTGTTCCGCACGGCGAAGCCCATCGCCAAGGGCACGCGCTTCAAGATCGAGGTCACCAACAACATCGAGTGCTACACCTACCTCTTCGGCGAAGAGACCGACGGCAGCACCTACGTCCTGTTCCCATACACCCCGAAGCACTCGCCCTATTGCGGCATCACCGGCACGCGCGTATTCCCCAAGGACCAGAGCTTGACGGCCGATGAAGTGGGCACCACGGACGTGATGGCCATCCTCGTGTACAACCAGGCGGTGAACTTCCCGCAGCTCAACGAGGTGATGAAGACCAGCGGCGCCAAGGGCTTGGAGGCCAAGCTGGTCGGGGCGCTGGGCACCGAACTGATGAACGCCGACGGACTCGCCTACGCCGAAGGCCCCACCTTCGGTGCTGCAGGTCCTGCCAGCAGCAATGCCGTGGCCTTCGTGCTGAAGATCGACAAGCGGTAAGGAGTACATACCGGTTATTTGGGATCTGAAGCCCTGCCTCGCGGTGGGGCTTCGTCCTTCAGGTCGCCGTGTGCTCTACCACAACGTGGTGCCTGCGGAAGTTCTTCCGACCTTGTGAGCGTACAACAGATCCGATGATCAAGCGCATCCTGCTGGTTCTGGCCGCACTAGTGATCCTGGCCCAGTTCATCCGCCCCCCGCGCGTGGAGCCGAACTCGTCCGATCCATCCAATGACCTCATCACCATCACCGGCCCTCCTGCAGCGGTGGAAGGCATTCTGCGGTCGGCTTGCTACGACTGCCACAGCGACCAGCCGCGCTATCCGTGGTACCACAACATCACCCCGGTGAACTTCTGGCTTCAGGACCACATCAATGAGGCGCGTGAGGAGCTGAACTTCTCACAATGGGGAACCTATCCGGCCAAGCGGAAGAACAAGAAACTCAAGGAGATCAAGCACGTGGTGTTGGAGGGCGACATGCCGCTACCGAGCTACACCTGGTTGCATGCCGAAGCGCGGTTGACCGATGCGCAGCGCCAGGAGCTGGTCGCATTTTTCCAGGCCCTGCCGCACTGATGCCTAATCCACCGGCACCGCGCGCAGCTCATGCTCGCGCGCCTCGGTGATGCGCACCTGTGCGAAGTCGCCGATGCGCAGGTGACCGGCTTCGGTCGCGATGAGCACGTCGTTGTCCACCTCGGGTGAATCATGCTCGGTGCGGGCATGGTAGAAGCCGCCCTCGGCCTTGTCCACCAATACCCGGTACTCCTTCCCCACCTTGGCCTGGTTCAGTTCGAAGCTGATGCCGCCCTGCACCTCCATCATCTCGTGCGCCCGCTCCTGCTTCACCTCGAACGGCACATCGTCCTCCATGCTGAAGGCGTGCGTGTCCTCTTCGTGGCTGTAGGTGAAGCAACCGAGGCGGTCGAAGCGCATACGCTCGATCCAGCGCAGCCCGTCCTCGTGGTCCTCCTGCGTTTCACCGGGGAAGCCGGCGATCAGCGTGGTGCGGATGGCGATGCCGGGCACACGGTCGCGGATGTCCTGCACCAGTCGCTCGGTCTTCTCCTGCGTGATGCCGCGCCGCATGCGCGTGAGCATGCGTGTGCTGCCGTGCTGCAAGGGCATGTCGAGGTACTTGCAGATGTTGTCGCGCTCGCGCATCACGTCCAGCACCTCCATCGGGAAGCCGCTGGGGAACGCGTAGTGCAGGCGGATCCAGTCGATGCCCTCCACGTCGCTCAGCTGCGCCAGCAGTTCCGCGAGGTTGCGCTTCTTGTAGATGTCGAGGCCATAGTACGTGAGGTCCTGCGCGATCAGGATCAACTCCTTCACCCCTTGTGCGGCCAGTCCTTTGGCGTTGGTCACCAGTTGATCCATGGGCGTGCTCACGTGCTTGCCGCGCATGAGCGGAATGGCGCAGAACGAGCATTTGCGGTCGCAGCCCTCGCTGATCTTGAAATACGCGAAGTGGGCCGGCGTGGTGAGCAGGCGCTCCCCCACCAGTTCGTGCTTGTAATCGGCCTTCAGGGTCTTCAATAGGCGGGGCAGATCGCGCGTACCGAACCAGGCATCCACCTGGGGTATCCCGGCCTTCAGTTCGGGGCCGTAGCGCTGGCTCAGGCAGCCGGTCACATACACCTTTTCCACCAAGCCCTGGTCCTTGGCCTTGGCATAGCTCAGGATGGTATCGATGCTCTCCTGCTTGGCGTTCTCGATGAAGCCGCAGGTATTGATCACCACCACGTTATGCTCGCCGCTGCTGCTCTCGTGGTCCACGCTGATGCCGTTGGCCTTCAGCTGGGCCATCATCACCTCACTGTCGAAGGTGTTCTTCGAGCAACCCAGGGTAACAACGTTCACCTTGGTGGTCTTGAGGGTCTTGGCTTTCATGGCTTTTTTGGCGACGGCCGGGCTGCAAAGGAAGGCAGAAGCATACACCGCGCCGACGAACGGGTTGAAACCCAAGCCCACATTTCACGTTCCACGTCCTTGAAACGGGCCACTCACCCGTGAATAGCGCTTTGTTCACCCCCATGCAACGCTGCCTCCTGTTGATCGCGACAAGCCTGTTGACGGGGCTTTCGTCGGCATGGGCCCAGGACGACACCACGCATTTGCGCTTGATGGAGAGCAGCCTTGAACAGTTGCTTACCACCACCGTGAAGGAGGCTCCCAAAGCAGGAAGCCAGCAATCCGGCATCGCCGATCTGATCGACCAGGACATCCGGGAGGCTCCAGGCGTCATCCAGATCCTCACAGCGGCAGAAATGGCTGCGGCCGGGTGCCGTACGTTGGAGGATGCCTTGATGCTCATCCCGAGCTTTTCGTTGGGACGCGATGTGGACGACATGCTGGGTGTTGGCATACGCGGTCAATGGGCGCAAGAAGGAAAATGCCTGTTCATGCTCAACGGGATGCCCTTGAACGAGGCCTCCTATGGCATTTATGCCATGGGCCTGCGCTTCACGCTCGATCATGTCAGCAGGATCGAAGTGATCAACGGCCCCGGATCGGTGATGTACGGCGGCTTTGCGGCGTTGGGCGTGGTGAACATCGTGACCAAGACCCTGGCGGATGAGGAGGCCCTGAAGTTCTCCATGTCCGCTGCAACCGCGGATCAGGCACCAGCTACCGGTCCATGGACCTCTCAGGCCAGCACCAGGTAAGCCCGGAAACGGAATTGGACTATCAGGCCGGAATGGTGATGGGGCATCGCTTCGCACCGCAGGGTGTGCTGGCCGACGGCACGCGCATGTCCTACCGGGACAGTTCAGGTAATCAGACCTTGAACGGCTTCTTCAGGGTGTTGCACAAAGGCTTCCAAGGCCAGTTCTATGTGAACGACCATCAGGTGAGCGTAAGCGATGCGGCCTATGATGTGCTGATGCGCACGATCGCTGCCCAAGGCACCAAACGCCTGACCATCGGCCGAAAGGCGCAGTTGGATGTTACCGCGTTGTACCGCTTTCAGCTGCCGTGGTCCTACAACGGACTGGTATCCGTGGATGAATACCGGACGAACACGATCGACCAGCGCATTTCAGTGAACGCCGCGTTCCTCTTCAAGGTCAACAAAGCACTTCAATTGACCTGGGGTATCAACAGTTACTACGATCATTTCACCTTGCAGGATCAGCACCCTGGGACAGTGTTCAGCATCAATGGGGAACGTCGCATCGCCGTGGCGGACGTGGCCGGTTTTGCCGAGGCCAGGGTCCGCGGTAAATGGGGTTCGCTCCTCGCTGGTGTTCGGGGTGAGCATCATGACCTGGGCGGCAACCTTGCTGCGCCCCGCTTTGCGTACCTCGGTCGGTTCGGTGGTTTCCACGCAAAGGCCATGCACAGTGCCTCCTTCAAGATGCCCACGTTGCAGAACGTGAACGGCGCCAACGATGCTGACCTCATGCTTCCGGAACAGGTGTTGACCCAGGAACTGGAACTGGGCTGGAGCACCGAGCATGGGTTGAACGTATCGGTGGCGGCATTCAGGACGCAGATAAATGATCCCCTTGTTTATGTGCTTCAGCAAGACAGCGCAGTAACTGACAGCTATGTGAATCGAACGTCCTCAGCCAGCGATGGCATAGAGGCACGCCTGGCCTATACACGGGGAAAGGCGGCCATCAATGCATCATTCAGCACATACCGGCCCGATCCCACCCGTACCGATCTGCCCGAGACGGCAGTGCCTGATGATCGAAACAGGGGATTCCTTGGTCTTCCTCAGTCCAAGGCCACATTTGTGGCGCGCTATCAACTGGGCGAGAACACACGACTGGGCAGCAGTGTCGTGTGGAGCAGCGACAGCTGGTCATGCCAGTACACCGATACCGAACAGTCGGTAGCGGCGTTCATCCGGACACCGGCCTGGACCCGGTTGGGCTTCACCATGAGCCACGCGTTCAAGCGCGTAAAAGGGTTGGAAGCGACCCTTCGGGCGGACAATGTGCTGGATGACCGTTGGAACATTCACAGCCCCTATAACAATGGCTTGAGTTCGCTGCCAATGCCGGGCCGTGAGTTCACCTTGAAGCTCGTTTACCGCTTCCCCTTATGAAACGCCTGATCTGCTTCCTCCTTCTGGCGGGCCTGCTACTGGCCCAGCGGACGCGCGCACAGAAGGCCGCGGAGCTGCTGGGCGAATTGAGCACGGTGACGGATGAGGGTGAACGCCTCGACCTGCTGGCGAAGGCCTCCATGGCCAGCCTGCTCGAAGGCGATCATGAAGAGGCCAGCGACCTGGCGAACATGGGTCTCGACGCCGGCCTTGCCATGGAGCGACCAGGTCCTTCCAGCGTATGCAGCGAAGTGCTCGCGCGCATGGAATTGATGGAGGGCCGCGCCGATGCGGCCTTGCCCCATGCTTTGCGCGCCCTTACCTACGGCAAGGAAGCCGGTCTGGCGCAGGAGAGCCGATGCGCCGTGCTGCTCTCGGAAGTTTACGGCAAGTTGGGATTGTCCGAACGCGCGGCAGACCATGCGAAGGTCGCCCTCGCCACCGAGACACTGGATTCCACGGATCAGGTCCGCGCGGAAATGGCCATCGCCCGGGCCTTGGATGATGGACAACATTCCGCGGAAGCCGTTGCGGCCTACACCCGGTGCATGTCCACCGCGCGCCGCACGCGCAACAGCGATATGGAGATGGACTGTATGAGCCGGATCAGCGCCATCCACTCCCAGAGCGGGGATGTGGCCAGGGCTGTGGACATCGCCGAGCAGATGATCCCCCTGCTGCAGGTGGTAGGCACACCCTTGGAGACCGGCATCGCCTATAACAACCTGGGTGAACTGTACGCGCGGCAGGACCGCTACGATGCCGCCATCAATGCGTTCGGTGATGCAGGCACCTGGTTGGCGGGAGAACCCGAGGTGAACGACCGGATGCTCACCAACCTGTCCATCACGCTTGCCCGCTCCGGTCGCATGCAACAGGCCCATGCCGTGATCGATAATGTGGTCACCCGCATTGAAAAGCGTTCGAACCCGAAGGGGCTCTCACGTGCACTGCTGATCCGCGCTGGCATCCAGTTGTTGGATGGCAGCAGTGCGGGAGCTTCCTCCTCTGCGGAAAAGGCCCTGACCATTGCCCAGAAGAACGACCTGTTGGCCGATCAGGAGGAAGCCCTTTCCCTGCTGGCCCGGATCGCGCAGGAACGCGGGTTGGCCGTAGAGGCCCGAAGCATGACCGAAGCGCTCAACAAGGTAACGGAGCAGCGCTACGACAGGCAGCAAAAGGCCGACCGCCGGCGCGAAGATGCGCTCTACGGCATCCTTCGCCAGGAGAACGATATCATGGCCCTGCTGAATGCGGAGCAACGCGACCGGATGGACCTGATGCAGACCATCCTGATGGCGGAGAACGAAGGCAAGCAGATCGACATCGACCAATACAAGGAGGACCTGCGCAGGTCATTCGCCCAGCAGGAAGCCCTGTTAAAAGAAAGGGCCGAACAGGCCGTGGAGCTGGCTCGCGCCACACTCGATGCCGAACGCCGCGAGAACGAGATCAGCAGCCTCGAAGGCCAGCGCCAGATGCAGGTGCTCCAACTGTCGAAGCTCGATCTGGAGCGGAAGCAGAAAGAGACCGCCATGTCCATGCTCAAACGCCAGAACGAACTGCTGGCCAGCGAACAGAAGCTCAAGGCCGAAGAGCAGCACCGCGACCGGCTCATCAGCCGCTTCGCCATGGCCATCGGAGCCATCATGATCGGGCTTACCGTCTTCGCCTTCTGGGTAATGCGCAAAGTGAAGGGGAAGAACAAGACCATTTATCACCAGGTGGAGCAGATCGAAAAGATCAATGCACAGTTGAGCGACAAGAACGCCGACCTGCTGAGCAGCATCAACTATGCGCGGAACATCCAAGGCACGATCATCCCATCGGAGGCGGACATCCAGGCCATCCTGCCGGACAGCTTCCTGTATTACCGTCCGCGCGATATCGTCAGCGGTGACCTGCCGTACATCCGCCAGGTCGGGGAGCGCGTATTCCTAGCGGCGATCGATTGCACGGGGCACGGTGTGCCGGCGGCCATGCTCAGCTTCATGGCTTACTACAACCTGAACGACATCATCACCGCCAACCCCACGGCAGGCGTGGGCAATATCCTGTTGTTGTTGCACGAGCGCATCAAGAAAGCTGTGCACGAGAACGAATCGGGCCATTCCATGAGCGATGGCATGGATATCGGCCTGGTGGAGCTGGACCGCGCCACGGGTACGATGTGGTTCGCCGGCGCCCAGAGCGCATTAGTGATCCTGCGCAGCACCGGAGCCGAACGCATCAAAGGGAGTTCCTGCTCCATTGGCGACCCTTCCGGCGATAGCTCCGGCGGCTTTCGCAACGCACCGGATCGAACTTCAACCCGCCGATCGCATCTGCCTGTTCAGCGACGGCCTCATCCACCAGTTCGGTGGCCCCAACGGCCGCAAGAAGTTCAGCAGCACCAATTTCATGCAGCGACTCGAAGCGCTCAACGGACAGAGCGCCCAGGAGATCGGCACCCGGATCTGCGCCCAACACCTTGAATGGCAGGGCAATGAGGAACAGACCGATGACATCATCCTCATCGGATTCAGCATCAACGGAACCTTGCAGGCCAAGGCCGCGTAATACCCTCCAATATGACCCAGAGCAATGCCGAATACAACGGGCACCTGACGAGCGACGTGCGCGTGCAGCTAACGGATCTGTTGAAGGCTGTAGCCGTAGCGAACCTCGATGGTCGCACCAACATCAAGCGGCTCTGCGGCATCGCGATTGAGCTGTTGGATAATGCCCAGCGCTATTGCAGTGAAGGCAATGTCCGCCTCACCTGGGAGGTGCGCGGCAATGAACTGGTCATCTGCATCGAGAACCAGGCCAAGGAGTCGGACGCACGCCGCTTGCTGACCATGGTGGAAGCCGTGAACAAAATGTCCCCAGAGCAGCTGGCCGAAGCCTTCCGTGCACAACTGACCAACGGACAATTCGGTGAAAAGGGTGGTGCGGGGCTTGGTTTCATGGAGATCGCCCGCCGATCCAACGCCAACATCAAGGCATACATCACGCCCAAAGAGGGCGATCAGTACATCTGCCGTAGTGAGGTTTCAACACAACTAGGAGCGAAATGAGCCTTCTGTACCTGCGTCCTACACGCACCACACCCTTGGTCATACTTGATGACGCGACAGGCCATTGCTACCTCATCGGCGACTCCATGCCGGAGAACTCCATGGAGTTCTATGGCCATCTGATGGCCTGGCTGGACCAGCATCTGCCGAATATGACCAGCCCCGTTCGCTGGCACTTCCGCATGCACTACTTCAATACCTCGTCCACCAAAGGACTTTACCAGATGCTGGCCCGGATCAAGGCGGAGATCGCCACCGGAAAGCAGCATGAGATCATCTGGGATGTGGAGAACGGCGACGAGTTCATGCGCGAATCCGGCGAGAACTTCATTGAATTGCTCGACCTTGAATTGACCTTCCGGGAGATCACGGACGATGCCGGCCGCGCTGAGGCGGAGACGCTGGCGCTGGAGATGATGAAGCGCGCGGCATAGCTGCGCGATCAACTTCAATCCTGCTTGAACAGACTGCCCACGAAGGCCTGCTTATCAAATAGTTGAAGGTGGTCGATGCCCTCGCCCACGCCGAGGTATTTAATGGGCACTTGGAACTGATCGCTGATGCCGATCGCCACGCCGCCTTTCGCCGTTCCGTCCAACTTCGTTAAGGCCAACGCCGTCACTTCCGTGGCCTTGGTGAACTGACGGGCCTGCTCGATCGCATTCTGCCCCGTACTGGCGTCAAGCACCAACAGCACCTCATGCGGCGCGTCGGGGATCACTTTGCGCATTACCTGCTTCACCTTGGTGAGCTCGTTCATCAGGTTCACCTTGTTGTGAAGTCGCCCGGCGGTGTCGATGATCACCACGTCCACGCCTTTAGCCTTGGCGCTTTCCACGCTGTCATACGCCACGGCGGCCGGGTCGGCCCCCATGCCCTGCGTAATGATAGGCACCCCCACCCGCTCGCTCCAGATCCGCAGTTGGTCCACGGCAGCAGCGCGGAAGGTATCGGCAGCGCCCAACAGCACGGAATTGCCGGCCTGCTTATAAGCATGTGCCAGCTTACCTATGGTGGTGGTCTTGCCCACCCCGTTCACCCCCACCACCATGATCACATGGGGCTTGATGCCGTGTGGTTTGAAGGCCTTTTCGGGATCGGGACCGTCCTTCATCAGGCTGGCGATCTCCAGGCGCAGGATGCCGTTGAGCTCATCGGTGCCCACATACTTATCCCGGGCAACGCGGGCCTGGATCAGCTGGATGATCTTCAGGGTGGTCTCCACCCCTACATCGCTGGTCACGAGGGTCTCTTCGAGGGCATCGAGCACCTCGTCATCCACGCGGCTTTTACCGGCGATGGCGCGGGTGAGCTTGGCGAAGAGGTTCGTGCGGGAGCGATCGAGCCCTTGGTCGAGTGCCTCTTTCTTCTCCTTGGAGAACAGTCCGAAGAATGCCATGGGTGCAAGTGCGAAAGGCTTCCCGGATACCGGAAAGCCTTTCTCAACGGGTTATTGGGAATGGATCACTTCCGGCTGGCGAGGGCCTTGTCGGCTTCCTCGGCAGGGACGATCTGCTCTTGGAACTGATAGCCGCCGGTGCGCTCGCTCTTCACCATGCGGATGACCTTCACGAACACCTTGGCGTCCGCTTTCTTCAGGGTTGCAACTACCTTCTTTGCCATGGAGCTTACTTGATCTCTTTGTGAACGGTCATTTTGCGCAGGATGGGGTTGTACTTCTTCAACTCCATGCGCTCCGTGGTGTTCTTACGGTTCTTGGTGGTGATGTAGCGGCTGGTGCCCGGCTTGCCGGACGTTTTGTGCTCTGTGCACTCCAGGATCACCTGTACGCGGTTACCTTTCTTGGCCATTGGTGCTGCTTAATGGGGTGGGTCGGTCAGGCCTTATAGAAACCTTTAGCGGTGGCCCGTTTCAGGGCTTCGGCCAGGCCGATCTTGTTGATGGTGCGCATACCATTGGTGCTCACACGGAGTTTCACCCACTTGTTCTCCTCGGTCAGGAAGTACTTACGGTCCTGAAGGTTGGGGGCGAAGGTGCGCTTGGTCTTGATGTTGGAGTGGCTCACACTGTGGCCAACCATCACTTTTTTGCCTGTGATCTGACAGATACGGGACATGGCTCTCTCGAATTCGGGCCGCGAAGATGCGAATAATTCGCCGAAAGTGATGCTTCCTGTTGAAAATCGCCTTGGGGCTTGACCGAACGGGGCTCAATGGAGCCCAAGGAGCTGCTTCCGCAGGAGGTTCAGCCCGCTCATGGCGGCGCGTTCGATCACCAGCTCGCGCATCCCGGGGAAGTTCCCCAATTTGCTCACCACCCCGTGGGGGCCGGCCACGGCTAACCAAACCGTGCCCACCGGCTTTTCGGGCGTTCCACCGTCCGGACCAGCGATGCCCGTGGTGGCAATGGCCCAATCGCTGCGCAAGGCCGCCCGCACGCCTTGGGCCATGCGCTCGGCCACGGGCTGGCTCACCGCACCGTTGAGTTCCAACATGTCACTGGGAATGCCCAGTTCCTCCATCTTCACCGCGTTCGCATAGCTCACCACACCGCCGATGTAGTAGGCCGAACTGCCGGGAATGCGGGTGATCAGGTGGCTGAGGTAACCGCCGGTGCAGCTTTCCGCCAGGGCCAGTGTTTGCCCGCGTTCCTTCAACATGGCCCCCAGCACGCGTTCCAGGCTCTGGTCGCCTTCGCCGAAGATCACCTCAGGGATCAATTGATACAAGGCCGACGCGCGTTCATCCACCCGCAGGCGAGCTTCGGCCGCATTGCGATTGGCATAGGCTGAAAGGCGCAGTTTCACCAGCCCCGGTGAAGGAAGGTAGGCCAGTTTGATATCCAACGGCGCCAGGCTGTCCTCCCACGCCTCGATGCGCTGTGCCAGAAGGCTCTCGCCGAGCCCTGCGGTGAGCAGTGTGCGGTGCACGATCACCGGCGGATCGAAATGGGTGCGCAGCTTTTGCAGCCCATGCTCCAGCATGATGCCCTTCATCTCATACGGCACTCCGGGCATGCTGAGGAAGACCCTGGGGCGTTGTCCTGCCCGATCGTTCGTGCTCTCGAACCACATGCCACTGGCCGTGCCGCGCGAGTTGGGCAGCACGGTGCAGTTCTCCGGCAGGTCGGCCTGAGCGCGGTTCACCTCCTGGATATCCTGTAAGGCCCGGCCCATCTGCAGGAACATGTCCACGATGTGGCGTTCCACCTCGGGCATGCGCACCAGTTTGGCGTTGAAGAACTCGCACAGCGTGTGCTTGGTGATGTCGTCCTTGGTGGGCCCGAGGCCACCGGTGATCAATACCACGTCAGCGACGGCCGTACGCAACGCCTCAATGATCTCCTGCCGGTCGTCACCGATCGTGCGGGTACGTATCGGTCGAATGCCGATCAGCCCGAGCTGTTCCCCCAGCCATGCCGCATTGGTATTGATCGTTTGCCCGATGAGCAACTCGTCGCCGATGCTGAGCACCTCCGCTGTCACTTCCTTGCGTTGATCAGCCATGCATGGTGGGCTTGGTGCTGTAATTGGCCATGATGGACGCCTCGAAGTCCAGGAATTCCTGCCAGCGAGCATCCACGTTGACGCCTTGGCCGAACTGGCGCGCAAAGCCGATGAAGGTGGTGTAATGGCCGGCCTCGCTCTCCATCAGTTCGCGGTAGAAGCTTCGCAGCGCCGGATCGGAAACGCGCTCGCTGAGCATCTTGAAGCGCTCGCAGCTGCGGGCCTCGATCATCGCGGAAAAAAGCAGGCGGTCCACCAGCCGTTCGTCCCGCGAACCGTCCTTGCGCACAAAGGTGAGCAGCTCGTTCACGTAGTTGTCCTTGCGCTCCGGTTCAAGCGTAAGGCCGCGTTCACCGATGCGTTCCACCACCATGCCGAAGTGGGTGATCTCTTCCTGCGCGATGCGCGTGAGCTCCTGCACCAGGTCCATGTGCTCGGGATAGCGCACGATCATGGAGATGGCGTTGCTGGCGGCCTTCTGCTCGCACCAGGCATGGTCGCTGAGGATGGCGCCGATGTCCTCGTCCACCAAGCGTGCCCAACGCGGGTCGGTTGGCAGTTTCAGACCGAGCATGGTGCGTGACCTGGATGTGATGAATGATCAGCGCGCGATCACCAGGGGCGTGTTCGCTGGCTTCATCGTTCCGGGTCCGTCGATGCGCACCACATACGTACCTATGGGGAATGCGGCGACATCCACATCCATCTGCTGCTGGCCTTTGGTCCACATGGAGGTGAACACCACCCGGCCCATGGCATCGAAGATCCGTAACTCGCTGGCTTCCGCAGTGGCCGTGCGCTCGATGATCACCCGGTCCTTGGCGGGCTGGGGGAACACGGCAATAGCGTTCCCGTCCTGCTCCTGAATGTCCGTGGCGATGAAGAGCAGGGTGTCGGATATCAGGTTGCAGAGCCCGCTGAAGCTCACACGTACCTGGTAGTTGCCGCCCACCTCGGGCACGTAGGTCTGCCCGGTGGCACCGGTGATCACCGCTCCGTTCAGGTACCATTGATAGCTGTTGCCTTCGGTGGCCGAAAGGAGGTAGCCGTCGTTGGCGATCAGTGGTTCGCTCATGGGACAGGGGTCGAAGAGCTTGCGCACCTGCCCGTTCTGTTGATTGGCCACGTACAGTTCGCCTTCAGCATCCTCGCCGAAAGCGGCATAACCACCCGTGGGCGTCAAGAGCAGGGTATCCACGTCATTGTTGGTGCCTGCGGCGTAGGTCATGAAATCACCGGCGCAATAATCGACGAAGACATAATGACCGTAGAGGTGCGGGTAGCGCGAACCGCGGTATACGAACCCTCCCGTGATGGAACACCAGCTTGTGGGCGATGCATGTCCGTGCACGCTCACAGGCCCATCATAGGCGCTGGCACCAAGGCAATTGCTTTGGCTTACGCCCGGGTTCGCCACTACACCCTCGCGGCAGCGCCATCCGAAGTTGGGACCGCTGTTGTCACCGGCAGGCCAGAAGTCCACCTCTTCCCAATCGTACTGCCCCACATCGCCGATCCACAGGTCACCGGTAAGGCGATCGAAGCTCCAGCGCCAGGGATTGCGCAGTCCGCTGGCCCAGATCTCCGGAAGCGTATCGCCATTGTTGGTGAACGGATTGGTGGGTGGAATGAGGAAGGAGTCGTTGTGCTGGCTCACGTCGATGCGGATGATGTCGCCCAAGGGATCGGTGAGGTCCTGGCCATTGTCCGGAGGGTCATTCGCGCTGCCCCCGTCGCCGAAACCGATGTACAGGTATCCATCAGGCCCGAACATGATGTTGCCGCCATTGTGGTTGCCATAAGGCTGGGGCCATTCGTAGAGCACCTGTTCGCTCGCCACATCGGCCGAGTCGGGGTCGTTGCTTACATGGAACCGCGAGATCCGGCTGGAACCATTGCCCCCTCCACTGATATAGTATACGTAGAAATACCCACTATCGAGGTAGCTCGGCTCAAAGGCCAGCCCCAGCAACCCCTGTTCATTACCAGCGCTGTTCACCGGACCCGAAATGTCCAGGAAGGGGCGTTGCACCACGGTAAGGCTGTCGCTGATGATGCGGATCCGTCCGTCCTTTTCCACCACGAACAGCCGGGTATCGCCACAATTGGCGAGCGACACAGGTTCATTGAGACCGGTGGCCCAGGGTGTGGTGGCGATCTTCGGTTTGTTCAACACCTGGGCGGAGAGCACCATGGGCAGAGTGAGCGCGAAGGCGATAGCAAATGGTCTCATTGGATCGGAAGAGTTCGTTGTGAACGTGTCCGCGAATGTATCCGTTCGCCCGGTCATGAACGGCGCACATAGATCTGCCGTTCGACGGATCCTTCTGCACGGTCGACGCTCTCCGGCGAAGCAACCACCAACGCAGGCGGCTACATTCGCGGCCCCGTTGGGACATGCCCACGGACCCACATGGGACTGCACGAGGAAATAGCCAAGCGGCGCACGTTCGCCATCATCAGCCACCCGGACGCCGGAAAGACGACGCTCACGGAGAAGTTCCTGCTGTACGGTGGGGCCATCCAGACGGCCGGGGCGGTGAAGAACAACAAGATCCGCAAGGCCGCCACCAGCGACTTCATGGAGATCGAGCGGCAACGCGGCATCAGCGTGAGCACCTCGGTGATGACCTTCCAGTACGCCGAAAAACTCATCAACCTGCTGGACACGCCCGGCCACAAGGACTTTGCGGAGGACACCTACCGCACGCTCACGGCCGTGGACAGCGTGGTGCTGGTGGTCGATTGTGTGAAAGGTGTGGAAGCGCAGACCGAGCGGCTGATGGAAGTGTGCCGCATGCGCGATACGCCGGTGATCGTGTTCATCAACAAAATGGACCTCGAGGGCCAGGACGCGTTCGACCTGTTGGATGAACTGGAGGAAAAGCTCTCCATCAAGGTGCGTCCGCTGAGCTGGCCCATCGGCATCGGCGCCACGTTCAAGGGCGTGTACGATCTGTATGATGGCGACCTGAAGCTGTTCGAGAGCATCAAAACGAAGATCGAGGGCCAGAGCGTGCACATCGACGACCTGAGCGATCCGCGTTTGGACAAGCAGGTGGGTGAGGATGCGGCCAACCTGTTGCGCGAGGAAGTGGAGCTGATCAACGGCGTGTACGATCCGTTCGACGTGGAGAGCTACCGGGCCGGTCGTGTGGCACCGGTGTTCTTCGGCAGCGCCTTCAACAACTTCGGGGTGAAGGAGGTACTGGACACCTTCGTGCGCATCGCCCCCACCCCCGCCCCGCGCCCCACGGACCAGGGCATGGTGGCACCGGACGACAAGAACTTCAGCGGCTTCATCTTCAAGATCCACGCGAACCTCGACCCCAACCACCGCGACCGCATCGCCTTCATGCGCATCTGCTCCGGGCACTTCGAGCGGAACACGTACTACCACCATGTGCGGCTGGACAAGGATGTGCGCTTCAGCAACCCCACCACCTTCCTGGCCGCGCAGAAGACCATCGTGGATGATGCATGGCCGGGCGATGTGATCGGCCTGTTCGATACGGGCACCTTCAAGATCGGCGACACCCTCACCGAAGGGGCCCAGTTCTCCTTCCGCGGCATCCCTGCCTTCTCGCCGGAACTGTTCCGCGAGCTGGTGAACCTGGACCCCATGCGCAGCAAGCAATTGGAGAAGGGCATCCGGCAGCTCACGGACGAAGGCGTGGCGCAGTTGTACACCCAGCAGCCGGGCAACAAGAAGATCGTGGGCTGCGTGGGCGAACTGCAGTTCGACGTGATCCGCTATCGGCTGGAGCATGAATACAATGCCGCGTGCAGCTTCCAGACCATCCCGGCCTTCAAGGCGTGCTGGCTTACGAGCAGCGATCCGCAGGCGCTGGCCGGCTTCATCCGCACCAAGAACATGCAGATCGTGCAGGACAAGGACGAGAACCCCGTGTTCATCGCCCCGTCGGCCTACATGCTGGACCTGGAGCGGCGGAACAACCCGGAGATCGAGTTCCACACCACCAGCGAGTTCAAGACGGCCAAGGCCTGAAACGACGAACGCCCCGGATCGGGGCGCTCGTACAGGTGCTGTTGCGTGCTGATCACTTTACGGCTTCGTGCCATTTGACCATCTGGTCCTTATCAAGGATCTGCGCCAGTTGGAAATCCACCATCTGCTCCACACCCACCCACTGGCTCTTCATTTCAACGGCACGGTCCTCGGCGCTCATGCCGGCCATGTCGAAGCGCTGGTTCATGGCGGCCAGGCGGCGCTCCACCACCATGTACACCTCGTTCACGCGGGGTTTCTGCTCCACGGAAAGGCTCACCGCTGCATCCACTTGTTGGGCGTGCTTTGCGGCATTGGCGCGCATGGCGTCCGTGTCCTTCACGTTGATTTCACGGTTCTGGGCGGAAGCGAAGGTGGCTACGGCGCAGAACATCAGGGAGGCGAAAAGACGTTGCATGGATCGTTGGGCTTGGAGGTCAAATATAGACAGGTGGAAGACGTAATGGCACGCGACTTGGTTGCCTGCCACCAACCGTCAGGTGTTGATCCACACGTTCTTAATGGATCGTTAAGGTCGCAACCGCCCTCATCAGTCACCGTCTACTTTTGGCCTCATGTGCATGAAATCCACGGCATTCGCAGTCCTCTCCACCCTTCTGGCCTTCAGCACCGCTACGGGCGTTGTGGCCCAGGATCAGCGCCGCCTCGAGTTCACCATCAAAGGTGCCGACAAGGACACCATCTTCCTGGCCAACTACTACGGCAGCAAGCTGTACTACAATGACACGGCCGTGGCCGACGCCAGGGGTCATGTGGTCTTCGCTTCCGCCAAAGGATATAAGGCCGGTGTTTACGCCGTGGTGGTGCCCGGCCCGAAGTACTTCGAGTCCTGGTGAACGAGCCGCTGGTGCAGATGGAAACGGACACCGCAGACCTCAACGGGCGCTTGGTGGTGAAGAAAAGCCGCGAGAACGAGGTGTTCCAGGCCTATGTGCGGTTCGTGAACGAGCAGCGCAAGCTGATCGACGAGCTCGGCAAGCAGCGCGATGCCACCGAGGACAAGGCGAAGAAGGAGGATCTGAAGGCGCAGATGGTGACGATCGACACGAAGATGAAGGCCTACCAGAGCGACCTGGTGGCCAGGAACCCGGGCACCTTCGCCGCGGTGATCGTGCGCATGAGCATCGCCCCGGAACAGGTGGAGATACCCAAGGCCGGCGGAGGCATCGACAGCGCCGCCACGTACTACCACTACCGCGCGCATTTCTGGGACAACACCGACCTCACGGATGAACGCATCCTCCGCACCCCGGTGTTCCACAACAAGTTCGACGAGTACATCGGCAAGGTGGTGCCGCAGGTGCCGGACACCATCAACAAACTGGCCGACGACCTGATCCGCAGGATGGACCACAGCGACGACCTGTTCCGGTTCGCCGTGCATGGCATCACCTACAAATACGAGACGAGCGACATCATGGGCATGGACGCCGTGTTCGTGCACATGGCGCAGACGTACTACTGTCCCAAGGATGGCAAGCCCGGCCGCGCGAAATGGATGACCGCCGACAAGCTGGACAAGTTGTGCGAACGTGCCCGCAAGCAGGCCCCGCTGATCATCGGCGCGCAGGCCAAGAACATCATCCTGCCGGATTCCACGGAACAGAACTGGATCAACATGTACACCCTGCCCAATGAATATGTGCTGGTGGTGTTCTGGGATCCGCACTGCGGCCATTGCAAGAAAACCCTGCCGGACATGTACCTGCAGTACAAGGAGAAGCTCCGTCCGCTGGATGTGGAAGTGTATTCCGTTGCAAAGGCCACGGACAGCGTGCTCTTCGCCGATTGGAGAGCGTTCATCCGTGAGAACAAAATGGACTGGGTGAACGTCGGCCTCACATGGCATATGTATGAGGATGCGAGGAAGTCCCCGGGCAAATACATCCCGAGCAGAACCACCATCGAAAGCCTGAACTATGCCGATGCGTGGGATGTGTTCAGCACACCGCGCTTCTTCCTGTTGGACCGTGAGCGCAAGATCGTGGGCAAGCAACTGACCCCGGACCAGATGGTGGACCTGATCGGTCAGTTGAAGAAGCGCAAGTCAAAAGAGAGCGGGGGGAAATAAGGGCGGCCGGCGTTAGCCACGAGGTCGGCCGCGTGATCAGGTCATGTACCGCAAGCACTAGGCGCACTCGCGACAGGCGGGCGAGGTCGGGTTGCGCACTCGCGACACGCGAGCGCGTGCTGGGTATGGACCAGAGGACTGAATATCCGCGTTAGTGGCGAGGGACGCTCGCACTGATCAGGGGCACCCGGTCCACAGAAGTGAAGTTCGTACTGCACGCATTCAATATCAAGGCCGCAAAAGCGAACCATGGCGGAGCCTGAGTTTTTGTGCACGCTATCGCCTTCGTTGACAGTGAGCAGGAAGCTCGCGTCGATACAGATCAGACCTATGCTCAATAGACCTGTGTTAAAATTCGATGAGATGGTGGATACTCCAAGGACGGCCTCACCTTGATGCCCGGTTGGATGACTTATCCTCTCCAATCGACCATGCAATTCCTGGTCAATAAAACTCTGATAGGCTTCCTGAGATTGTCTGTCAAGCGCCTTCTTGTATTGCCACCAGGTATAGAAGAATGGGAACAATATCATAACGGCGGCGATACCAAGGAGATAGCTAGTTGATCGTTTCATCGACTATCGTGATGATAGTTCCCAGGGCTTTGTGTAGGGGATTTCCCTGCGACCGTATCGATGACCAAGTTAACAGAGACCGCCGGAGGCGGATGAACAACTTGGCACTCGGGAAACACCCGAGCGCCGGATTGGATCTGAAGAAGTGAACGGTCCGGATCGGCAGATCCGAACCAGCGGAGGGAAGTGAGCGGAGCGTTCCGTTCAGCTACACAAACTGGCGCGAGAGTTCCGCCTCCGAAACTGCGCGTTCAAGCCAGCGGGTCCCTCGTGCCATGTGATTGAATGTACTTGAGCTGTTGTACTGCGGAGACTTCGTCTATGCGCACGAATGGCTCGCGCGATCTAAGCAACCATCTCATCTACCACCTTGCTGTTGCACAAGTGGACGGCCTACCACCATACCGCCCCGCCCACGCCTAACCCAAACTCTGGCACGGGAGGACGGTCAGCCCGGTCTCTACCTCAGGCTGACCTAACTCCCGCGCCAGAGTTTAGGTGGAAGTCTCGCGCCAGTCAGGGGCCTACCTGCGCGATCACAAAGCCAAGCGGGCCTAGGCGTCACGCGCGAATGACAATCTTGCGCGGCAGAGGTCAGATCAGCCCGTAGTCCAGGCAATCGCTCAGTAACCAGAAGATGAGCTTCTCAAGACCTGCCTCGTAAACGCCCACCATCAGCAGAAGCATGCCGGAGAAATAGGCGATCAGATGCCATCGTGGAACCTTGCAGCGTTTAATGAACAGCACCACCAAGTACGATAAGGACAGCAGAAGGAACGCGCTGACCAGGGCAAGGATTGCTGACCAGAACACCGGGTAATACTTGGCATGACAGTCAGCCAGGTAGTCGGGTGCGCTACTGTCAACGAACCGATGGCGTATGCCGAGCGCTAATATGCTGGCAATGATGCCATAGTTCGAGATGACTTGGAAGAGCCTAGTCATTCCAGGTAGAGTGGTTGCCCCCCCCCACTGGCATTTGACCGTCGCTCACACTACGGCATCCCTACTCCGTATCCCGGCTCCAGATCCACTCGGTGATCACCTGGCCGTTCTTGAAGTAGCAGGTGTTCACCTTGCCGATGACCTTGGTGTAGTTGTCGGCCTTGTTGCCTTGCACCACCACGCGGCGGATGATCACCTTGTTGCCTTCGGTGTAGCTCTCTTCCGTTACGCCTTGGGGATAGGTATTGGCCAGTTGCCCACGGTTGTAGTCAGAGAAGGAGCGCTGCTGGCTCACGGGCGTATGCTCCATGGCCTCCTTGGCGGCGAGGCGGCTGTCCTCCGAGCGGTTCGCAAGGTCCTGGTGGCGGCTCGCCATCTGCTCTTTGCTCTGGGACACCTGATCCAACAGACCTTGTCCGATCTGGGCACCTTTCTCCTGCATGGCGGCGCGTCCGTCCGCCAAGGCCTGCGCTTCCGTCCGGGCCTGCTCGCGGCGTTGATCGTTGGCCGAGGCCTCATCGGCGATGGCTTGTGAGCGTTGTGCGGCCAGGTCCTGCAGGTCCGCTGTGCGCTGTGCCTGCCTTTCCTGCTGGGTGGTGGCTTGCTGGCCGATCTGCTCCCGCACTTCATCGTTCGCGGCCATGGAACCGCCACGGGATTGATCGGCGAGCTCGCGGATCTGTTGCTGGCGTTGTGCCCAGGCCTGGCGCAGGGAATCGAGCTCCTCCAAATGGCGCATGCGCATGTCATCGGAGCCGCTGTAGATGGAACCTTCGCTTTCGAGCGGAGCGTACGCGTTGCGCCGCGCCTCTTCACGACGACCCGCGGCCTGGTCCTCCTCGGTGACGGCCATTTCGGACATGTCGGACTTCATCTTCCGGATGCGCTCGTACTTCTCGGCCTCTTCGCGCGCCAGTGCATCGCGCATGAACTGTTCGGCCTCCTGCTCCTTGCGGATGTCGATGGTGGAATTGGTGCGCCCCTCATCCACCGGCTCGGGTTCGGTCTTCTGTTGTGCGGCCAGTTCGGCTGCGCGGCGTTGGCGCTCGAGTTCCTCCAGCAACTTGTCGATCTGCTCGATCTTGGCCTTCGGATAAGTCTCGTTGGCCTTGATGTCGAGTGACTGGGTGTACAGGTCGCGGGCGTTGCTGTAATCCTTGCCCGCCATGGCCTGATCGGCTTGCTGGATGATGCGCTGGTACTCGGCCTCGCGCGCCTTTTCCGCCGCCAATCGCCCTTTCTCATCCTCTCCTGCAAGACGGGCGGCTTCGGCATCCGCTTCGGCCTTGCGGCGCCGTTCCTCCTCGAGTCGCAGCCGCTCGCGTTCAGCCTCCTCGGCGCTCAGCTTGGCCCTTTCCCGATCAGCGAGCAGTTTCTCGATCGCCTCCAACTGGTCTTTGGGGTACTTCTCCCCTGCCTTGATGGTAAGTGCTTCGGTATAGCGTTCACGGGCCTCATCGAACTTTTCCCCACTGAAGGCGATATCACCTTTGCTGATGGCGTCGCGGTACCGGGCCTCGATCTGCGCGGCGCTTTCGTTGCGCTTACGCTCCTCCTCTGCCAGGCGCGCTTTCTCGGCCGCGTCGCGTTCCGCCTTCAAGCGATCGGCCTCAGCCTGGGCAGCGAGGTCAGCCAGGATCTTGTCGATCTGGGCGATCCGGTCAGTGGGGTGCTTCTCGCCGGGCCTCACGCTCAGTGCATCCGTATAGCTCGACTTCGCCCCGGCATAGTCCTTCGCCCCGAATGCACGGTCTGCGGCGGTGATGAGGTCGGTGTACCGCTTTTCCAGATCCGCCTTTTCACGCGCCAGTCGATCGGCTTCGGCCTTGGCCTTCGCAGCCGCGTCCATGCGACCGTTGATGTCCGCGATGCGGTCCTTGGGATGCTGCTCGTTGGGTTTTAGCTGCAAGGCGTCCTTGTAGTCGTTCAGGGCGTCGGCGAACTTCTCGCCGTCGAACGACTTGTCGGCCTTCGCGATCAGCGCGTTGTAGCGGTCGTTCAGTTCCTTCTGTTTGCGCTCGTCCTCGGCCTTGCGGGCGGCATCGGCCAGCAGGGCATCGATCTGCGCGATCTTCTCCTTGGGGTAGGCTTCTGCGGGTTTCACACCAGCGGCCTCTTGGAACTTTGTCTTCGCATTTTCCAGCTTCTGGTCCTTGAACAGGCCATCGGCCGCAGCAACGAGTGCGTTGTACTTGTCGTCGAGCTCCTTCTTCTTTTTGGCCTCTTCCGCTTCGCGGGCTGCATCGGCAATGGCCTTGTCGATCGCGGCCAATTGGTCCTTCGGATACCGCTCACCGGTCTTCAACTTCAAGGCCTCGTTGTAGCTGGTGCGAGCGGGCTCCCACGACTTGCTTTGGAAGGACGCGTCCGCAGCGGCGATAGCGGCGTTGTACGCATCGTCCAGCTCCTTCTTCTTGCGCGCCTCTTCGGCGAGTTTGGCCTCATCGGCGATGGCCTTGTCGATCGCGGCCAATTGGTCCTTCGGATACTTCTCGCCGGACTTCAGGCCGAGGGCTTCATTGTACCCAGCCTTGGCCTCGTCCCACTTCTTCCCGCGGAAGGCACCATCGGCCTTGGCGATGGCGGCGTTGTAGGCGTCATCGAGCTCCTTTTTCTTGCGGTCGGCCTCGGCCTGCTTGGCCAGTTCATCCAGCTTCTTGTCGATGGCGGCCAGTTGGTCCTTCGGATACTTCTCCTCGGCCTTCAAGCCGAGCGCTTCGGTGTACTTGTTCTTCGCCTGATCGTAGTTGGCCGCCTTGAATGCCGCATCCGCCGCGGTGATCAGCGCTTGGTACTGGGCATCGAGCTCCTTCTTCTTCTTGTCCTCCTCGGCTTTCTTCGCCAGTTCCTCCAACTTCTTGGCGATGGCAGCGAGCTGGTCCTTGGGATACTTCTCCTCGGGCTTCAGGCCGGAGGCCTCCGTGTATTTCGTTCGCGCGTCCTCGTACTTCTCGCCCTTCATCGATGCATCGGCGCTGGCGATGGCCGCCTTGTACTTCTCCTCCAGTTCGCGCGCCTTCTTCTCCTCCTCGGCCTTCTTGGCGAGGTCATCGATGAAGGCCTGGCATTCCTTCATCTTCCCCTTTGGGTAGGTCTCCTGCTCTTTCACATCGCTGGCCGCCTTGTATTTGGTCATCGCATTTGCATAGTCCTTTTTGGCAAAAAGCCCATCGGCCTCCTTGATGAATGCGGCGTACTGCTCGGCCTCCTTCTTGGACGCGTTCAATTCGTCCTGTTTCATTTTGGCGTCGCTCAACTTCGCCGTGGCCTTGGCATCGCCGGCCTTCACGGCCAGCGCTCCGGTGAAATGTTCGATGGCCTTGCCGTATTCCGCAGCGCTCATGGACGCATCACCTTGGGCCATGAGCTTGTCGTAATCCGCAGCGGCGCCGGCCTCGCGCTTCTTCTTGTCGTCGTATTCCTTCATCAACCGCGCGATCTCGCTGCGCACTTGATCGGTGTACTGCAGGTCCCAGGTGACCTCCTTGCTGGTGGGGTCGAACTTGGCCTTGCCGATGGGCTGTTGCAGGATGGTGAAGTCGATGCCCGGCAGTTCCTGGAACAGGGTCATCTCCACGTTCATCCCGTGGCCGCCCACGCGCTCCTCCTCGGGGATGTTCTTGGTATCGATGCTGATGTTCTTGCTCACCATGCCCGGCTTGGAGTACACGAGCTTGAAATCGCTGCCGTAGTCGAGGTTGAACTCGTATTTGCCACTGGCGCTGGTGACCACCTCGGCGAGCTTCGCGCCGTTCTTGAAGACCGTGACCGTGATGCCGTCCAACTTCTTGGAGCTTACGTAGTCCTTCACCGTGCCATACACATACACATTGTCCACCTGGGCCGAGGCGCACAGGGTGCCCAGCAGCAGGAATACGAACAGGAAAGGACGCAGGAAGCGTGACGCTGGGACTGTGGACATTCGTGCGTTGGGAAGGAAGCCTTCGCAGGCCTGCCAAATTACGACAACTTTAGTGCCGCGGTCGAGGGCCGGTAACCGTCCTCGGTCGACATTCGGATGTTGAGCATTTGGGAACAGCAAGGATTTCAGGGGGATCAGGACCTGGTGGTGGTCGGTGCCGGGCTGGTGGGCCTGTTCACGGCCCTGCACTACCAACGGAAGTTCCCGGGGCATCGTGTGCTGGTGCTGGAGCGGGGTGCCCATCCGGCCGGGGCGAGCGTGAAGAACGCCGGATTCGCCTGCTTCGGCAGCCCCAGCGAGATACTCGCGGACATGGATGCGGAAGGCGCGGATGCTGCGCTGGCCCGCGTGGAAGAGCGCTGGCGCGGCCTGCTGGAGCTGCGCGCGGAGCTGGGCGACGAAGCCATGGGCTATGAGCCGTGCGGTGGTCATGAGGTCTACGGGGCGGGTGATGCGTTGTACACGGGTGTGGCCCAACGGTTCGATCAGCTCAACCGCTTGCTCCATCCCATCTTCGGCTCGGCCTGCCTATGAATGGCAGGACCACCGGATAGGTGACCTGGGGCTGATGGCCGAACACCTGGCCTTCACCCCGCTGGAAGGGGCGGTGAACACGGGCATGATGATGCGCTCGTTGCTGGCCAAGGTGATGGGTGCCGGTGTTCAGGTGCGCTTTCTGCAGGATGTGCAGGCCGTGGATGACACCGGTGCATCCGTGTCGGTCGGGTTGAAGAGCGGTGATCGGATCGACGTGCGCCAACGCGGTGATCGCCACCAACGGCTACGCCAGCGAACTACTCCCCGGGGTGGATGTGTTGCCAGCGCGCGGTCAGGTGCTCCTCACCTCCCCCATCCCCGGTCTGCGGCTGAAGGGCACGTTCCATGCGGAGGAAGGCTACTACTACTATCGGGACTTCGCTGGTGGCGTATTGCTGGGCGGCGGTCGCCACCTGGACAAGGCCGGCGAGACCACCACGGAGGAAGGCTTGACACCGCGCATACAGGACGCGCTGGAACACCTGTTGCGCACCACGATCGTTCCGGGCATGGACGTCACCATTGCCCATCGCTGGAGCGGGGTCATGGGCTTGCGGGGCCGGGGCAAATCGCCTTTGGTGGCGCATCGGTCCCCCCGGGTGCTTGTAGCGGCGGGCCTCAGCGGCATGGGCGTGGCCATTGGCATCCGCGTGGCGCGAAAGGCTTCGGAGATGGTGGCGGGGTGAAAAGGCATGCACTCGGGACACCCGAGCGCATGCCGTGGAAGGTGCAGGAACATGCACTCGGGACACCCGAGCGCATGCGGTGGGGGGCGGAAACGAAAAAGGGACCGCCGATGCGATCCCTTTTGAGAGCCTCCTGTCAGAATTGAACTGACGACCTGCTCATTACGAATGAGCTGCTCTACCGCTGAGCTAAGGAGGCAACATACACCCGCCTGATGGTGAGCGGGGCGGCAAATGTAGGTGCCTTCCCCGTTCACCACCAAGGCCGATCACTGCTTGCTGAACCGGGCGTTCATTCCATTGGCGAAGACCACCGTGTACAACCCGGCCGGCAACGCGGCGATATCCATCGTCACTTGGGGCCCAGTGACCGTTATAACCGGCTGCACTGCACGACCGGCGGCATCCAGTACGCTTGTTACCCGGATGCTGGTGCCCGCAGGCAGGTTGATGGTGACCCGGTCCGTCGCAGGCACCGGGAAAACAGTGGCTGCCGCTTGTTCAACCTCGGTGATGCCCGTGGCCGAACGCAGGTCCAGCGCGAGCTTACCGGGGCTTACGCCCACAGCCACCGAGCTCAGCACCGCGCCGTTGAGGTCCATCACATGCAGTGTTCCGGAGGTCACGAAATCCGTGGTGGTGCCGTACAGGACGTTATTCACCGCGTCGTGGATGAGGCCGTAGGTGGCGGGTGATCCGGTCAGCGTATCCTCCACCGTGGCGGTGGACAGGTTGAAGCGGCTCAGTTCATTCTGTGCGTATTCCATGAAGTACACGCGGTCCTCCACCATCGCCGACGAGGCGCAGCCCGAGCTGGTGGCCACGTTGATGGTGTACTCCAGCACACCCTGCAACGAGATGCGGCTGATGCTGCTGCCTGTGAAGTCGGTGTTGTTGAAGGCGTATACGGCATCATCCTTCACCAGGATGTTCTCTGGGTTGAGGCCATTGGCGCCCGAGGTCGATCGTGGGTTCCCAGGTCTGCGTGGCCAGGTCGAGCACGCGCACTTCGCCCATCAGGTTGCTCCAATCGAAGGCGTTGTTCACCCCGATGTAGGCCTTGTCGCCCACCACTTGCACGGCTTCACAACTGTATGGAAGCACGCTCGGGTCGATGCTATACAGCAGATCGAAGCTGTTCTTGTCACGCACCTCCACGTAGTGCGGAAGTCCGCCCACTTCACCGAGGGTGATCACCATCTCGTTGTTGTGGAAGGCGAAGCGACGTATGCCGGGCACCGTGGCCTGGTCGAGCAGGGTGTAGTTGTTGGCGTCGTACTTCAACAGCTGATCATCGGCGGAAACGTAGATGGCGCTGCCATCGACGGCCACGAAGTTGCCGAAGCGCGCACCGGTGATCGTGGCCACGGACTGGTACGTGCCCGTTGCGGGATCATAGCTACCGAGCGAAACGGGCACTTCCTGTGTTTGGGTGTTGAAGTTGAAGTAGCCCTCGTTGAGCACCAGCACTTGGTGCACGTAGGTCTGCGCGCTGAGCATGGATGCAGCGATAAGCGCGGCGGGAACGAATAGAGAACGGAACATGGGTAAAAGGTGTTGCGCCTTCTTCACCGGAAGGCAGGTTGCCGAAAAAGGCCTGTGGGTCGGCCTGGACCTTGCGCTCGGTTCAGGTCTTCTGGCTCACCCCCATCCCCCGGCGCCTTCCCACCCCTGAAGGAGCAGTGGCATATGGCCGTGGGTGTTATCGGAGGTATACAGCTGCGGGAACAGCTCCCGGTTCACACGGGATTCCCTTGGTCGAACGCGCGACGAATGTAGGTGCTGTGCCCGACGCGATCATCGCATCTATCTTGGCCGCAAGCACAGCCGCAGGAACATGAGCGAGTACACCATCAAGCCGGTAGGCACCGGTGATGCGGAGATCGCCACCATGGCTTCGCTCCTGCGTGTGGTGTTCCCCGACGCGCAGCACTTCACCGAGGAAGTATTGCGTTGGCAGTACCGCGACAACCCCGACGGCCAGGTGGTGGGCATGAACGCGTGGCTGGGCGAGGAACTTGCGGCGCATTACGTGACCATTCCGTTGATGGCTCGCGTGAACGGTGTGGAGGAAAAAGGGCTCCTCTCGCTGAACACGGCCACGCATCCGGCACATCAGGGCAAAGGCCTCTTCACCAAGCTGGCGAACGCCACCTACGCGCTGGGCGCGGAAAAGGGCTTCGGCTTTGTGGTGGGCGTTGCGAATGCGAACAGCACGCATGGCTTTACCAAGAAGCTGGGATTCCAACTGGTATCGCCGCTGCGTGCGATGATCGGTGTTGGTCCGCTGCCGCTGGCCAATGGCCACAAGGTGGACTATGAACGCGTCTGGTCGGCTACTGCGTTGGCCTGGCGCCTGCGACACCCCGCATACGCCTATCGCTCCAAGCGCTCCGGTGATCATCAGCTGATCCTGAGCCTGCGCAGCCAGTACGGGGCGCGTTACGTTCTGGGGGCCTACGCCGCGCCAGCCGCGCAGGGGCTGATCCAGGAGGAAACGGGCAGCGTGATGCGCAAGGTGTGGATCGGGCTGGACCCGGACATGCGCTGGGTGGCCGCGCCGTACATCAACATCCCCATGCGCTTCAGGCCTTCGCCCTTGAACCTGATCTTCCGCGACCTCAGCGGTAAGGGGCGTGCATTGGATCCCTCCACGGTGCGTTTTCAGGCCATGGACTTCGACATCCTGTGAGGCGCGCTCAGAGCTTCACCTGGAGGCCCAGTTGGAACTGCACGCCCGAGGTGCGCAGCTCCGCCTCATAGTTCAGACCAGTGAGGAACGGGTCCTCGGGATCGCGGTCGCGCCATTTCATGTTGTGGAACGGCACCTTCAGGCCCACATTGAATCCGAACGTATTGCCGAAGTAGTGCTGGAACTGGATCCCGGGCCGCACGTGCATGCCCGCATAGGAATCGTCGAACTTCTTCGTTCCGCTTTCCACATCACCGATCCGCAGCCCGCTTACACCGAGGTCCAGGTTGAACAGCAGCGCGTTCTTTTCCTTGTTCAGTATATAGAACCTGGGGCTCAGGCTGAGAATGACGAACTGGTTCGGGTTGGTTCCCGCGGAGTCGATGTATTGTCCCGGTTCAATGCACAGGCCCAGACTGAAGCGATCCGAAAGTCCTACATGCACATCCAGTGGATAGGAAACGGTGGCGGCCCCATCGTCATTGCTGTCCTCGAATTTCAGCCCGTTGAACGTGAAGCTGTTCTTGAAGTGCGTGGCATGTGCGCCACCGCTCCAGGCCAGGCCGATCTGGAACTTGCCGGGGGCGTTCACTTGGGCGTTGGCTGTGACAAGGGTTGCCGCAGCCAGCAGGGCTAGGATGTGATCGGTTCATGACGGATGATGAGGTGGCCAAGGTATTCGGGAATGCCCATCAGCCAGAGACCGTGCCGTTACTGGTGAAAGCCTCCACATCCCGACCGATCCGTGGAAGGCTGCCCGGAGCGGGTTCCTTCCCATGTTAACCGAATATGAAGCAGGCCACTATATTCGCCCCAACGAAAGCTGCGGCATGTTCCGCGAGCACGACACACAGCGCAGGAGATGAAGAAGAGCATCGCAGCGAGTCAGGAGAAGACGGCCGGAATCCACAACGGAACGTTGCTACCGGTCATACAACAGCGGCGGCGACCTGGAATTCTGTCCCCTGAAGGACCTGAACCTACCCGAGAGCTATGAGGAGGTGCTTGCGCGCTTCGAGAAGCTGCAAGGCGAGCGGGCCATGGAGGTGCTGAACTGAGCACCTCGCATACGACCATACTTTTTCGAAGCCCCGCCCCGGCGGGGCTTCCTTTTTGGGCGCAGTGGCTCGGTGCGCTGTTTGAACACGGGTTTGGAATCCTGCGGAGGGCTGTTTACTTTCAACCCATCCTCCGCGTGTCGGACCGCTTCTGCAGGTCCAGCTTGCCAGCTGCGACCGGTGGATCGGAATGACCTCCACGGTGGGGAACGTTCCACAAACCAACCCTACCATCATGAAAGTCTTTGATGACAAGCACATCAAGAACGTCGTACTGCTGGGCTCCCACGGATGCGGCAAGACCACGCTGGCCGAAACCATGCTCTTCGAAGCGGGTCTTATCGATCGCCGCGGCCGAGTCGAGGACCAGAACACCGTAAGCGACTTCCACGACATCGAGCACGAGCGTGGAAGCAGCGTGTACAGCACCCTGCTGCACACCGAATGGCGCAACTACAAGATCAACATCATCGATACCCCGGGCCTGGACGACCTCATCGGGGAGACCGTGCCGGCCCTGCGTGTGGCGGATACCTGCGTGCTGTTGCTGAACGCGCATCACGGCGTGGAAGTGGGTACGGACCTGGTATGGGAGCACATGCAGCGCTATGACCGCCCGGTGATCATCGGCGTGAACCAGCTGGACCATCCGAACGCGGACTTCGAAGGCACCGTGGAACAGGCGCGTGAACACTTCGGCAACGCGGTCACCGTGATGCAATATCCGGTGGAATCGGGAGAAGGCTTCCATCGCATCATCGACCTGTTGAAGATGACGATGTACGTGTTCAAGGACGGCGGTGGCAAGCCCGACAAGCAGCCCATACCGGCGGACGAGCGCAAACGCGCCGATGCCCTGCACAAGGAACTGGTGGAGAAGGCCGCGGAGAACGACGAGACGCTGATGGAGCACTACTTCGAGCGCGGCGAACTGGACGAGGACGAGATGCGCATCGGATTGAAGCAGGGCATGATGAAGCGTACCTGTTTCCCGGTATTCTGTCTGAGCGCGTTGCGCAACATGGGCAGCGGCCGCCTCATGGGCTTCATCGACAATGTGGCCCCCAGTGCGGTGGAGATGCCCGCAGAGGAACTGGAAGGCGGCGGCACGCTGCAATGCGAGGCCTCCGGCAAGCCGGTGCTGTTCACCTTCAAGACCATGATCGAGCCGCGCAGCGGCCACATCAGCCTCTTCAAGGTGATGAGCGGTGTGGTGCGTGAAGGCATGGACCTGGTGAACGACAACACCGGGGGACTGGAGCGTATCAACCAGTTGTTCATCCTGGATGGCCGGGAGCGAAAGCCTGTGGGGCAACTGGTGGCCGGCGATATCGGTGGCACCATCAAACTGAAGGAAACGGCCACTGGTCACACCCTGCATGCCCCGGGCATGGCGGTGAAGCTGAAGCCCATCGCCTTCCCCGAGCCGCGCCTGCGCCAGGTGATCAAGGCGAAGGACCTGAAGCTGGAGGAGAAACTGCACGCTGCGCTTGCTGGAGATCCAGAAGGAGGACCCGACGATCGTATTGACCTACCAGCGCGAAACGGCCCAGCAGCTCGTGGCCGGCCAGGGCGAACTGCACCTCAGCCTGCTCAAGTGGAAACTAAGCCACCACTACAAGGTGGACGTGGAGTACAGCGCACCGCGCATCCCCTACCGCGAGACCATCCGCAAGAACGCCGATGCCATGTACCGCCATAAGAAGCAGACCGGTGGCAGCGGCCAGTTCGGCGAGGTGCACCTGCGGATCGAACCGTATCACGAGGGCATGCCCGAGCCTCACGGCGTGAGCGTGCGGGGCAAGGAGGAACATGACCTGCCGACGGGCGGCAAGCTGGTCTTCTACAACTGCATCGTGGGCGGCGTGATCGACAACAAGTTCATGCCGAGCATCCTGAAGGGAGTGATGGAGAAGATGGAAAAAGGCCCGCTCACCGGCTCCCCTGCGCGCGACATCCGGGTGGTGGTGTACGACGGCAAGATGCATCCGGTGGACAGCAACGACATCAGCTTCAGGATCGCAGGGCTCCAGGCCTTCCGCGAAGCCTTCAACAACGCCGATCCGCAGCTGATGGAGCCGATACAGGAAGTGGACGTGCGCGTGCCTGCGGACCTCATGGGCGATGTGATGACGGACCTGCAAAGCCGCCGCAGCATAGTGATGGGCATGGACACGCAGGGGCGTTACCAGATCATCAAGGCACACGTTCCGTTGGCCGAGCTGGACCGGTACAGCACCACGCTGCGCAGCCTCACCCAGGGCCGTGGCGCCTATTCGGAGCGATTCCTGGAATACCGGCCCGTACCCTCGGACCTTCAGCACCGGCTGGTGAACAGCCACAAGGAGAGCGAGGTGGCGGCGTGATCGAGCGCAATGAACGAGGCCCGGACGTGCATTCCTGCAGGCCCGGGCCTCTTCATGTTCCGGCGTCCGTGTGCCCCCTATCCGGTGATCAGGGGCGGATCAACCCCTGGGTCCCCGGCTCCAGCAACACGTCATTATCGCTCCGGTCGCGCATCCGGCATGCGGCCGTCGGGATCGATGGTGACGGAGCGCAGGGATGCGATGTTCCCCGGGATGCCGAAGGTGTAGGTGGGGGTGGTCCAGGCCCAGGGGGGCTGCGTGCGCACCTCCCCTCCTACCGGCTTTTCGGTACGCGCACCGAGCATGAGCGAAAGTGGGATGTGGTGCAGCGTGGTGCGGTCCTGTGCATCGCTCACCAACACGTCCACCGGCATGATCATGCCCCCTTTCCGCTCGATGGTGATGAAGGTGCTGTCGTTGCGGCCCATCACCGCGCTCACCGCAAAGTCGAGCGTGCGCGTGCTGTTGATCCATTCATCGAAGTACCAGTCGAGCTGCAGGCCGCTCTGCTTCTCCATGATCCGTTGCACGTCGATGGGTTCCGGATGCTTGAACCGGCAGGTGTTGTAGTAGCGCAGAAGTCCCTGGTGCAGGGTGCTGTCGCCGATCACATAACCCAGCTGATCAACGAAGAACTCGCCCTTGCTGTATGCGGTGCTGCCATACCCACGGTTCGTGGTGAAATGATCGGCGTGGGTGCTCATGGGCTCATGCTCCGCGCTTTCGGCAAGCGCGCGGTAGGCATTGACGGCATCGGCATGCACGCGGTCGGTGCCGCTGTTCGGGAACAGGTCGCGCATCACCTCGCTGCTCGCATATTCCGTGAAGCCCTCATCCAGCCACGGGTAGCTGCCTTCGTCGCTGGCCAGCATGCCGTAGTACCAGTTGTGCACGCTCTCATGCACGCTGGTGCCCACGAGGCTGCCGAGCTTGCGGCCGCCGGTGATCAGCGTTAGGTTGGGGTATTCCATGCCGCCATCGCCGCCTTGCGCGAAGGTGAAGTGCGGGTACGGATAGGCACCGAAGTGTTCGGCCATGAATTGGAAGTTCCGCACCATGTAGCCGGGCAGCTCCTTCCACAGCGTTTCCAGTTCGGGCTTGTTCTCATAGATGAAATGCAACAGCGGCCCACCCGTCACTTGCGCGGTAACGTGCTTGTAATCCGGATCGGCGGACCAGCCGAAGTCGTGCACGTTCTTCGCCTTGAAGACCCAGGTGAGCTTGCCGTCGGTGCGCTTCTGCGTACGGGTGCGTGCAGCGTAGCCATGACCGATCTCCGCCGCATTGGTCAGTTCGCCGGTGGCGGCGATGGTGAATGAACTATCCAGCGTGATGCGCACGCCGAAGTCGCCCCATTCACCATAGAACTCGCGACCCACGTACGGATCGGCGTGCCAGCCTTGGTGATCGTAGGCCGCCACCTTCGGGTACCACTGGGTCATGCTGTAGGCGATGCCTTCAGCGCTGTTGCGGCCGCTGCGGCGGATCTGTACGGGTACCTGTCCAGTGAACTTGAAGCTGATGCGACTGCTCTTGCGCGGCAATATGGGCTTGGCGAGGCGCACCCGCAGGATCGGTGCCGAGCGGTTCCAACTGCACGGGCTTGCCGTCCTGCAGCATATCCATGCATCGCAGATCGCCCTGTTCCTCCGGTTTCAGCGCTGCGATGCGGGCACCTACACGCTGATCGGGATCGGCGATGGTGCGTGAGCGCACGTCCATTTCACTGCCCGGTTTGAAGGCGTTGAAGTAGAGGTGGAAGAACAGCTGCCGCAGTGTATCGGGGCTGTTGTTCTGGTAGACCAATACCTGTTCTCCGGTAAACCGATGGCTCTTCACGTCCAGGTCCACGGACATGTCGCAGGTGATGCGCTGCTGCCAGCGGTCGCACTGCGCGAAGGAAGAGAGGTGTAAAAAGGCAAGGCCCGAGATGAGCAGGAACGAACGCCGCATGGACGGATGAAATGGTGAGGCGGCAAAGATGGTCGGAAGCGCCCGGCTTGGGTCGACCGGACCGGTCAGCTCAGCAATCGTTGCCGCAGGGCGAACTCGAGCTGCTGGTTGCTCTGCACCAATTGGGCCGTATACGCGGCCTGTTTCCGCTCCTCCAACAATCCGGCGTAGGCGTTGAACACGGCCTTCCGCACCACCTCCACTTCCCAGGGCTTTTGGATGTAGAAGCAGGCACCGCCGTTGTTCAAGGCATCCACAACGGCCTGGATATCGGCATAGGCGGTGATGAGCATGCGCCGGACCTGCGGATAGCGTTGGCGGATCTGGGCCAGCACTTCACTGCCCGTAACGCCCGGCATTCGCTGATCCGCGATCACCACGTGCACATCATGGGCCCTGAGCAGCTCCCAAGCCTCATTCACCGAGTTGGCCACCAGCACCTTGAACTCCGTGCGGAATGCGGCTTGAAATGCCTGCAGGTTGGGGCGCTCATCATCTATGTAAAGCACACAGGGCGAAGCACTTGTGGTTCTAACGATCGTCATGGCGCACGGAAATTGGGGCGGTTGTCGGCCGTCCGTATACGGCCCTTCTGTTCGATCGGTTACGTTCATTTCTTGTTCATAATTTGTTCATAAGTACAGGACGATTACTTTCGACCCGCTCCGTGACTTTTTCGTGTTCGCACGTCCGAACGACAGACCTATGAACCTTGGGCTAGAAGCGTTGACCACCGCTTCAGCAGCCGATCGGGACCTTCACCGACCGGAATTCTTCAGGCTTGCGCTTTCCGACGACCGGGAACGTTTGTATGAGGTGCTGAAGCGTACACCTGGAATACAGGTGTACGATGAGCTGTTCTCACAGCTCCGGGAGCTCGTGCGTGTACTCAACCCATCGAAGAAGTACACTTCCGCGGAACTGGACGCGGCAGCCCTTGCCCATCCCGGCGCGTCGGAAGGAGCGAACTATGGCGTGTGGGTCTATTACCCTTGGTCGCGCCGGTTGGTGCATCTGTTGGACGAGCACGAATTCGTCGCTGGTGCGGACGGACCGCAACCGCAATAAGATCACCAGCGACGAGCAGGCCTTGCTGGCCACCAAGAAGGTCGGCGTCATCGGCCTGAGCGTTGGTCAGAGCGTCAGTCTGGCGCTAACGCAGGAGCGCAGCTTCGGTGAACTGCGGCTTGCCGACTACGACACCCTGGACCTGAGCAACCTGAATCGTATCCGCAGCGGCGTACATCAACTGGGGCTGAAGAAAGTGGTGAACGTGGCGCGGGAGATCGCCGAGATCGATCCCTTCCTGAAGGTCACCTGCTTCCCCGAAGGCATCACGACGGACAACATCGAGCGCTTCCTCACCGAAGGCGGAAGTTGGATCTGCTCATCGAGGAATGCGACAGCGTGGCCATCAAGATCGTTTCACGACAGAAGGCCAAGGCGCTGCGGATCCCCGTGGTGATGGACACCAGCGATCGCGGATTGATCGACGTGGAGCGCTTCGATCTGGAGCCGGAACGCCCGATCATGCACGGACTGGTGGAGCACCTGGACCTGAGCAAGGCGGCCGAAGCACGCACCAACGAAGAGAAGCTCCCCTTCGTGATCCCCATCATCGGACTGGACACCATGAGCAAGCGCATGAAAGCGAGCATGCTCGAGATCGAAAGCACGGTGACGACCTGGCCCCAATTGGCCTCGAGCGTGGCGTTGGGCGGTGCGCTGGTGGCCGATGTGCACCGGCGGATCGCGCTGGGCACCTTCACCGATAGCGGGCGCTGGTTCGTGGATCCCGAGGAATTGATCGGAGCAAAGACGTATGAGGGCATTGACACATCAACACTGAGTTCACATTTGGAAATTCCACCTGAGCTCCAGGTGGAAGATATGCGCGCGGCAGTCCAGCAGCTTCCAAATTCACACACAGGCATTCAACCACTCTCTGAGGACACAGCGCTTCGATTGGCTGAAGCTGCTTCCTTGGCGCCCTCCGGAGGCAATAGTCAGCCTTGGCGCTTCTTCGCAACGCAGGATACGTTTGTGATCTTCCTTGACCCTAAGCATGCCTATAGCACCGTCGATCCAGGTCAATTGTATGCCCGACTCGGATCGGAGCAAGCATTGAGAACGTGCGATTGAAGGCATCAGAGCTTGGTCTGGCAGCGGATATCACATGGCTTGACCAACCCCGTCGCGATGGGATGGTTGCGAGCATTCAGTTCAGTCGCAGTTCCGAGTCGCCCGATCCTCTTGTTCGCGCCATCCCTTTACGTTGTTCGAACCGCCGAAAAGGGAGTGATCAGGGCATAGATCCGCGGGTAATCCGATCACTTTTTCTGGCAGCCCAAAATCCATCACGTGAGATCGGTGTTTATTTCCACACAGACCGTGATGTCCTGGGCAAGGTCGCCTCTTTTGTAGCAGAAGCAGAACGGATCCTGGATCTTGAATCCGAGGATGCATTGGGATATGTTCACCCGCGAAATGAGGTGGACGAAAGAACAAGCTCAAACTACCGGGGATGGAGTTGACTTAAGGACCTTGGACCTGAACGTCTCCGACACGACCGGAATGCAGGTGGCTGCTGATCCCGCAGCGATCGGATTGGTCCGCGCATGGAAGGCCGGAACAGGATTTGACAAGCTCTCCAAGAAGTTGATCTCATCAGCAGCCGGTATCGCCATGATCACTGTTCCTGAGTTGAACATGGGCAATGCCTTAACAGCCGGAGTAGCTGTCCAACGGCTCTGGCTGGATGCCACTTTGCACGATCTTGCTGTGCATCCTATTTCGGCACCGATCTTCATGGGTGTTCATCATCTATTTGATACCCACGGGACGCTTGGGGCCGCGGAGAATGTGAGACTTGCAGAGATCTTGAAGGAATTGAGTGAAGTCTTCGACCTGAGAAATGATAAGCCCTTCTTCATGGTCAGACTTGACCATGCCCCACCCCCAACGGTCCGGAGTTTGCGCAAGCCGCTCGCCTCGGTTTTCCGGTATTAAGAAGTTGAACATCTGACCACTATCAACCATGGATGAGATTATGATCAGGGCCTTCCGAGCGGTGGATGACCGTTCAGGATGTGCACGTTTCGTCTTGGAACACATCCAAGTGCTGCAACACATCGGAGTCATAACCGTGGTGCGCCCCGATATCAGTTGGTGTACTGACCCGAATGTATACGTCGTTGTTGCGGAACACTCCAAACTTGGAATGATAGCAGGCATAAGACTGCATAAGTCCAGTGAGGGCAATACACTCCCAATGCAGCACTGCGTCCATGGCTTTGATCATGGATCACGAACGTGCTTGCCAAAATGCAGTCGCAAGGCAACGCTGAGGTTGCGGGCTTATGGAATGCAGCACGATATTCGGGCAGGGGGCATACCCTTTCTCCTGATGGAGACCGTCGTCTCCCTTGCCAATCAGATCGGAGCTGGCTCACTCGTAACATTTATTGCCGATTACGTGGCGCCCTATGCTATGCGGTCAGGGTTCGTTCCAATGGACGAGTTGAAGGATGCAGGACGATTTCCGTTTCCTATCCCGGGCTATGTGACCCAATCAATGGTCATGCGCGATCCACTTACGCTCGCGAATGCTGACCAAGAAACGAGAAGGAACATTCTAAGCTTGCGCATGCGTCCGGTACAGACTCGCACCGAGACCCCGAAAAAGACCGTTCTGTCGGTTTATTACGACCTTCTCCTGGACCAAGGGCATATGCCCCTGTATAACGACCTTTATCGCATGAGGTCAGTGTTGGCTGCTTGAGTTCCTTACCAAGGTAACCGCGCCCGACGTTTCAGCGTAAAACGTCGTTATGAAGCTAATTGTAGCAGGTTTCTGCCTGGCGGTTTCCGTGAACCTCCATGGTGTCCCGAATACTCCCGTGGTCACCATTGAACCGAACAAGGTATCGGTACGTCAGGGACAAGCATGACCCAGTTCACCGATTCGTCGGCGAGTATGAGTTTTCATGAAGTCGCCGCAAACGGACGATTCACCCTCTGCTCCGCCTCGATACCTCGGTTTCGGGCTCTCCCGTGGAGTTCATTGGCTTCGATTCGATTTGCAGAACAATACTGGGCATTCGGGCCTGCAGCTCGCAGTCGCATATCCCGGCATCGACGAGTTGGACATATTCCTTCAGCGAAATGATTCGGTTCTCTTGGTCGCCCACTCGGGACTGGCACGCGCCGACAAAAGAATGACCCCGTTTTTAGCGACGTGTCATATGAGATTCCTCTGCTCAATGGGCAGAATGGCACTGTGTATATCAGACTGAGCGGGTTCAAACATCTCCATGCACCAATTCACATCGGTGCCTCACTTTCGATCGATCGTTCGCTTATTGCAAAGAACCTTTGGATAGGAATATACATGGGAGTAATGGTGGTGCTCGCCCTGTATAATTTGTTCGTTTTCATTTCAATTCGTGACCGACAATATTTCCTCTACGTCCTATTACATTATTCGTGTGCGCAACTCAGCTCACTCTACAAGGGCACGGGCCCTTTGATTATTTGCATACGACAGGATGGTTGACGTCCCGTGCCGGCTTATTTCTCGAATCTCATCGCCATCCCATTAGGATATGAATTTGCGCGACGATTCATGAACACCACCAGAATCGTTCCAAAAATGGATAGATGGGTGCCTTTGATATACATCGCAATTGGAGCAATTTTGATCGATCTACATCTTCATAGACCCATGGGTGGGCCAGAATTTGGGAAATTCCATTTCCGGGATCTCCGCTATCTATTTGCTGGTAATGGCCGTTGTCGCTCTGCGTCGTGAGTTCTCGCCATGCCAAGTTCTTTCTGCTTTCATGGACAGCTTTCCTGATCGGTGTTATCGTGTTCGTGTTGAAGGACGAAGGTGTACTACCGTACTGACATCTAACGGTTTATGCCATGCCCATCGGCTCCGCCATTGAAGGGATCCTCCTCTCCTTCGGTCTCGCCGACCGCATCAACATCCTGCGCCAGGAGAAGGAACTGTCACAGGCCCAGGCCCTGGCCAGCGCCACGGAGAACGCCCGCATCATCCGCGACCAGAACGTGATTGCTGGAGGAGAAGGTGACCGAGCGCACGCATCAGTTGCAGCAGAGCCTAACCGACCTGAAGCAGGCCCAGAGCCAGCTGGTGGAGGCCGAGAAGATGTCGTCGCTGGGTCAGCTGACCGCGGGCATCGCCCACGAGATCAACAACCCGATCAACTTCATCCGGAGCAACATCGCCCCGTTGAAGCGCGACCTGCTGGAGATGTTGGAGCTGTTGAGCGCCTACCGCGCGCAAGGCGCCTCAGCCGAGGTGGCCGCGTTGGAAAAGCGCATCGGCGTGGAGGATACCGTACGCGAGATCCAGCGACATCCTCCACAGCATGGAGGAAGGCGCCAACCGCACGGCCGAGATCGTGCGCGGGCTGCGCACCTTCAGCCGATTGGACGAGAACGACCTGAAGCCCGTGGACCTGAACGATGGCGCTGCAGAACACCTTGAGCATCCTGGGGCCGCAGATGCGCGATCGCGTCATGGTCTCACTCTCACTCGGCACCCTGGAACATGTGGAATGCTTCCCCGGCCAGATCAACCAGGTGCTTTTGAACCTATTGAACAACGCGCGACAGGCCGTGACCAAGGAACATGGCGACGTCGGCGGCCGGATCAGCGTGGAGACGAGGCAATTGGACCGTCATGTGAGCGTCACCATCAAGGACAACGGCACGGGTATGAGCGAGGAGGTCCGCGCACGCATCTTCGAGCCGTTCTTCACCACGAAGGATGTGGGCGAAGGCACGGGGCTTGGCCTCTCCATCGCGCACAGCATCATAGAGCGACATCAAGGCCTGATCGAGGTGGAAAGCACCCCGGGTGCGGGCACCCTGTTCCGGATCACGCTGCCGAACACGCAGTCCATGCCGCTGGCAAAACGCGCGTGATCCCATGAACACCGAACGGATCAAGGTCCTGTACGTGGACGACGAAGAGGGCAACCTCCTGGCGTTCCGCGCAGGATTCAGGCGTGAATTCGACGTGACCACCGCGAAGAGCGGATCTGAGGCGCTGGAATTGTTGGAACGTGAAAGTCCACATGTGGTGGTGAGCGACCAGCGCATGCCGCACATGACCGGCACCGAATTCCTGGCCCGGTCCGTGAGCGCTGGCCGCGGATCGTGCGCATCATGCTCACCGGCTTCTCGGATATGGAATCCGTGGTGGACGCAGTGAACCGGGGTGGCATCCATGCCTACATCACCAAGCCCTGGGATGAGGTGGACCTGCGCCTGCGCATACAGCAGGCGTATGAGATGCATGCGCTGCAAGGCAGGAGCGCGAGCGCCTGTTCCAACGCTATCAACAGGTATTTGCGAGCAGCGGCGATCCGATCCTCATCGTGGAGGCCAGCGGTCGTTTCCATGATGCGAACCCGGCGGCGGAAAAGCTCTTCCGCATGACGCGAGCGCAACTGCTCGCGCATCGCTCGCAGGATTTCGTGGTGGACCAGGAGCGTCTTTCGAAGGATCTGCTGGCGAAACGCAGGGGCTCAGGGCCAGTGGACATTGAACTGGGCCTGCGCATGGCGGATGGGCGTGTGCTGGATTGCCTGCTCGACGAGCACATGGTTGCGCGGTGATGGTCAAGGAAAGGCCTGTTCCAAGCCGTGCTGAAGGACATCACCGACCGCAAGCAGGAGGAGGTGCGCTTGAAGGAACTGAACAGGCAACTGGATCAGCGCGTTGCCGCTCGGACGAAGCAATTGAAAGAGGCGTTGGAGGACCTGAACTCCTTCTCGTTCTCCGTTGCGCACGACCTGCGTTCGCCGCTGAAGAGCCTGAAGAGCATGGCCGACCACCTCTCGATCCTGTCGGTGATGAACGTGGATCCGGAGATGCGCCAGGTGGCTGATCGGATGAACCACGGCCTGTCGCGGCTCATGCTGCTGGTGGACGACCTGTTGCGTTTTGCGCGCACGGACAACCACGCCATTGCGCGTGAGAACGTGGACCTTGCATTGACCGCGCGGGAATGCTTCAACGAACTTGAACGGGATGGTCGCGACATTGCGCTGATACGTGCCCCCCGTTGGGGAGGCGGTGATACCGATGGATCCGGCGATGCTGCGTGTTGCCTTGACCAACCTCCTGGCGAACGCGGTGAAGTTCACGCGTACCCGTGACGTGGCGGTGATCGAGGTGCTACATGAGGTGGTGTATGACCACCACCTGATCACGATCAAGGACAATGGTGTGGGTTTTGAACCGGCGAAGGGCAGCCAGCTGTTCGGCGTGTTCAAGCGATTGCACCGCGCCGAGCAGTTCGAAGGCACGGGCATCGGCCTGGCCATTGTGCAGCGCATTGTGCAGAAGCACGGTGGCAGCTGCTGGGCCGAAGGCAAGGTGGACGGAGGTGCATCGGTGCACCTGCGATCCCCAGGCTGCCGCTGAAGGGAGCTTGCGGATCGCCGGTTTAGGACGTAACCTTCTGTAGTACGCGCGTTAGCGGGTTGAACCAACAGGATCCAGCTCCGATCCCCAGGACATGGAAACACGCTACTTCTCCCGTACTGCCCCTTCTGCTGCTGAGCCATTTCGGCCAGGCCCAAGGCAAGATCATTGACTCGACGGGACCAAGCCGAAGGCTGGTACCTGCCCGTGGTCTGCACGATCACAGCGAATGGAGGCAAGACCTCCGATCTGACGGTGACCTTATACAAGGACAATGAGAAGGTCGCGGAACTGCAGCCAACGAACAAGTCCGCATTCGAGCTTCAACTCGACATCAATGCCTTCTACACGATCCATGTGAGCAAGCCGGGTTACCGCGACAAATCCGTTTTCGTGGATGTCTCACCTTCCCACCGATGTGGTGCAATACTCCTCCTACAAGTGCTTCGTGAACCTGGAGCCCATGGACAAATTCGCCGCATTCCGATCCGTTCTACCTGGACTTCCCAAGTGCGATCGTACGCTGGAATGAGGCACAACATCAGTTCACCCACAACGATGAATACCTTGCGAACATCCAGCTGAAGATGGCCTTACTGGGGGCTCAGATGGAGACCAACTAACGCGTTCGACCCGCCCGACCCAGCAACACAGACACTGGCCGGGGGCTCACACCAACGGCGGTCCGCAAGGGCCGCCGTTGCTTTTTCAGCGCGCGTTCAATGCTGGTCGTAGTCCACCACCACCCTGGCCGAGCGCGGGTGGCTCTGGCAGGTGAGCACATACCCATCGGCCACCTCTTCGTCGCGTGAGCGCATAGTTCATGGCCATCTCCACCTGTCCCTCCACCACGCGGGCCTTGCATGTGCAGCACACAGCGCCTTTGCAGGCGTAGGGCACATCCAATCCGGCGTCTGATGGCGGCATCCAGTACGGCATCGCCTTTGCGGATCCATCACCAGCTCGTATTCGCGACCGTCGAGCACCACTTTCACCTGCGATGTGCCGGTGGCGCTGGGCGCGGTGGCATGGGCGGTCTCCTTGCGGCCTTCGGCGCTCACTGGCGTACTGAAGAGCTCCACGTGGATCTGCTTCTTGGGCACCCCGCTCGTTTCGAGGGCCTCGGTCACGTTCACCATCATCTGCTCCGGGCCGCAGATGAAATACTCCTTGTGCATGGCACCGGAGACGAAGCGGCTGAGCAGCTCCCGGGCCTTTTCCCTTGTGATACGGCCGTTGAAGAGGTGATCCTCATCCACCCCCTTGGTGAGGATGTGATGCACGTCCAGGCGGCCCGGGTAATGTGCCTGCAGTTCGCCCAGCCGTTTGCGGAAGATGATGCGGACTCCATCGGTGTTGCCGAAGAACAACGTGAAGCGGCTGCTTGGGTTCGGAGCGCAGCACGGTCTCCAGGATGCTCAGGATCGGCGTGATCCCGCTGCCTGCCGCGAAGGCCACGTATGTTGCTCGTGGGCGGGGTCGAGCAAGGTGTGGAAGTGGCCCATGGGCGCCATCACCTCGAGCGTCATGCCGGGCTTGAGCTTCTCCACCAGCTCCGTGCTGGCACGGCCATTGTCCACCTTCTTCACGGCGATGCGACAGCGATCCGTTATCCAGCGGGCTGCTGCAGATGCTGTAGCTGCGCCGGAGCTCCTCCCCGTTCACATGCAGCTTCATGGTGAGGTACTGCCCGTGGATGAAGCGGAATTCCTCCTGTAGCTCGAGGGGGATGACGAAGCTGACCACGATGGTATCAGCCGTTTCCTGGTGAACATCGGCGACCTTGAGCGAGTGAAAACGTGCCATGCGGATGGGTTGAACTTGGGGGGGCGCAAAAGTAGCCGTTGTGGGCCAGCACCCTTCCACTGCACCGAACACCTGACGGCGGTGGATCGTTCTGGACCCGGCGGGGCCCACCCGCTATCGGCCCTCCCGTATCTTTGCACCCTTCCATAACGCCATGACCGACGTAACGAGCTTAGAGGAACACTTCCAAGCCAAGGTCGATGCGGAGCTGAAGATCGAACCCAAGGATTGGATGCCGGAGAAGTACCGGAAAACGCTGATCCGGCAGATCAGCCAGCACGCGCACAGCGAAGTGGTGGGCATGCTGCCCGAAGGCAACTGGATCACGCGGGCACCGAACCTGCGGCGCAAGGCCATTCTGCTGGCCAAAGTGCAGGATGAAGCGGGCCATGGGCTGTATCTCTACAGCGCGTGCGGAAACGCTGGGCACCACGCGCGAACAGACCGTGGATGACCTGCTCAGCGGCAAAGCGAAGTACAGCAGCATCTTCAACTACCCCACCCTGACCTGGGCCGACATCGGGGCGGTAGGCTGGCTGGTGGACGGTGCCGCGATCATGAACCAGGTGATGTTGTGCCGCACGAGCTACGGCCCCTATGCGCGGGCCATGGTGCGCATCTGCAAGGAGGAGAGCTTCCACCAGCGCCAGGGCTACGAGATCATGGCCGTGCTGGCGAAAGGCACGCCCGAACAGAAGGACATGGCGCAGGACGCGCTGAACCGCTGGTGGTGGCCGAGCCTGATGATGTTCGGCCCGAGCGATGCGAACAGCACGCACAGCGCCGATAGCATGAAGTGGAAGATCAAGCGCCAGAGCAATGATGAACTGCGCCAGATCTTCATCGACCGCACCGTGCAGCAGGCCGAGGTGATCGGCCTCACGATCCCGGATCGCGAAGCTGAAGTGGAACGAGGCCACCAAGCATTACGACTGGGGCGAGATCGACTGGAACGAGTTCAACAACGTGGTGGCCGGGAACGGTCCCTGCAACAAGGAGCGCCTGGTGGCGCGCAACAAGTCCCATGAGGAAGGCGCCTGGGTGCGGGAAGCAGCGCTGGCCTACGCGGCCAAGCAGGCGAAGAAAAAAGCAGCATGAGCATGAGCAGCGAGAACCCGAACAACTGGCCGCTCTGGGAGGTGTTCATCCAGAGCAAGCGCGGACTGGACCACAAGCACGTGGGCAGCGTGCACGCCACGGATGCCCGATGGCGATCGAGAACGCGCGTGACGTGTACACGCGACGGCAGGAAGGCCAGAGCATCTGGGTGGTGCCGGCCAGCGCCGATCAGCGCCAGCCAGCCTGATGATGCGGCGATGTTCTTCGACCCAGCCGACGACAAGACCTACAGGCATCCGACCTTCTATGTGATGCCCGAAGGCGCGAAATACATCTGAGCCCGGCCAATGGACCAAGCCCTCCTCACCTACTGCCTTCGCCAGGCGGATGACCTGTTGATCCTGAGCCATCGCTTGAGCGAATGGTGCGGACATGGTCCCGTGCTGGAAGAGGACATCGCCCTCACCAACCGCGCCCTGGACCATCTGGGGCAGGCACGCAACCTGCTGGCCTATGCAGGCACGGTGGAGGGCAAAGGCCGCACAGAGGACGACATCGCCTTCCTGCGGAACGAGCGGCAGTTCCTCAACGTGAAGCTGGTGGAGCAGCCGAACGACGACTACGCGCACACCATCGTGCGCAGCTTCCTCTTCGACGCCTACCACCTGCCCCTGGCCGAGCCTTGCTGAAGAGCACCGATGCTCAACTGGCGGCGATCGCGGGCAAAGCCGTGAAAGAGGCGCCTACCACCTGCGCCATAGCAGTGACTGGATCATCCGCTTCGGCGATGGCACCGCCGAAAGTCATCAACGCGCACAGCAGGCGCTGGACGACCTGTGGACCTTCAGCGGCGAGCTGTTCGTGATGGACGAGGTGCACCAGGATTGTTGAAGGCCGGCATCGCACCCGACCTTGCGAAGATCAAGGAGGCCTTCGACATCACGATCAACAAGGTGCTTGCGGAAGCAACGCTGAAGCGGCCTGCGGACGGTTTCATGGCCAGTGGCGGGCGCGAAGGCAAGCACAGCGAGCACATGGGCTTCATCCTGGCCGACATGCAATACCTGCAGCGGGCCTACCCCGGGGCGGAGTGGTAGACATGAACTGCAACGACGCGGCGACGCCACGATCTCGCGATGTTCTGAAGGACATTCGTTGCGTTCCCGTTGCGTCGTGGCGCCTTGCCTTCGCCGAAGCGGCTACGCGCAGGCACGGCCGTGGCGGTTAATTGCATATCCATGATCACCAAGGAGCGCATACTCGAGCTGTTGCACTTCGTGAAGGACCCGGAAGATCCCGGTGATCGACGTGCTGGAACTGGGCGTGGTGCGCAGCGTGGAGGTGAGCCCGGAAGGCAAGGCCATCGTCACCATCACCCCCACCTACACGGGATGCCCGGCCATGGACGTGATGAAGGCGGACATTACCACGGAGCTGGTAAAGGCCGGGATCACCGACCTGGAGGTGCGCATGACCCTCTCCCCTGCGTGGACCACGGATTGGATCACACCCACGGGCAAGGCCAAACTGAAGCAATATGGCATTGCGCCACCGGAGCATACGGCCGACATCCGCGCATTGAAGGGTGGCTCACCCGTGGTGGAGTGCCCGCAGTGCGGCTCGAAGAACACCGTGATGCTCTCGCCCTTTGGCAGCACCGCGTGCAAGGCCTTGTGGAAGTGCAACAGCTGTCTTGAGCCGTTCGATCAGTTCAAGTGCCTGTGATCGCGGGTCCGGCACGGCTCAATCCTCCTTCTGCTCCAAGTGCAACCGATGCAATAAGCGGTGCACCATGGGTGTGAGGATCACGGCCACGGTGGTGAGCAGCGCTATGCCGCTGTAGAGTGCGAACAGGGCGGCAAAGACCTTGGCACCATCGTCCTGCAGGATGTCCACCGGCCCCATGCCGCCCATGATCATGCTGGCATTGAGCAGGGCATCCACGAAACGCAAGTGGGCAAATGCATGTAGCCCCAGATGCCCACGGAGAGGCTGAACGCGATGAACACCAGCGCGGCGAACAGGAACTTCAGTTGCCGGATGGCGTATGTCCGCGGCGATGCGAGCTGCTCCTTATGATGCTCCAACTTCATGGCCGTGAAGCTACGTGGCGATCAACAGTGGCCGGTTGACCGTGGTGCGTTGATCCGTGTGGTTCGGCCATGGCCACCGGAGAACTTCGCGGCTCGGGAGCGTTGCTCCTGAACGGAACCCTATGCGCGGCACCTGGACGATCGTCCTTCTCACGCTCAGCAACGTCTTCATGACCGTCGCGTGTTACGGCCATTTGCGCTTCAAGGGCCAACTCGCGCTGGCCGGGGTGTTCTTGGTGGCCGCTGTCTGGTTGGTATTCCGCAAATAACATGGAGGAGGGCCTGTTCGGAGAGCTGATCGTGGTGCTGGCCCTGGCCGTGGGCATCATCCTGTTGTTCCGCAGGCTGAAGCTGCCGGGGGTGTTAGGCTTCATCCTGGCGGGCGTGCTCGCGGGTCCGCATGTGCTGGGCTGGGTGGACAAGCCGGAATCCGTGCAACTGCTGGCCGAACTGGGCGTGATCTTCCTGCTGTTCGTGATCGGCATGGAGTTCAGCTTGAAGAAGCTGGCCACCATCGGCGTCACGGTGTTCGTTGGCGGCTCGCTGCAAGCCTTGCTCACCATCGGACTGGTCACGGGTGCTGGTCGGCTGTTGGGGCTTCCGCTACCCGCGGCGGTGTTCACCGGTTTCCTCGTCACACTGAGCAGCACGGCCATCGTATTGCGGATCCTCCAGGAACAAGGTCGCATGGATGCACCTTACGGGCGGATCAGCGCGGCCATCCTGATCTTCCAGGACATCCTGGTGGTGCCCATGATGCTGGTGACGCCGATGCTGGCGGGCAAGAGCAGCGACATCGGTGGCGACCTGTTGCGCCTGTTGCTGAAGATGGTGGTGCTGGTGGTGGGCGTTTACGTGAGCGGGCGGTTCGCGGTGCCCCGGCTGCTGCGCACCGTGGCCAGCGGGAAGAACAAGGAGCTCTTCATCATCACGGTGGTGGTGCTGTGCTTTGCGGCAGCGTGGGCCACGCAATCGCTCGGGCTCTCGCTCGCCTTGGGCGCCTTCTTCGCTGGGCTGATCATCAGCGGCACGGACCAGGCCTACCATGCAACGGGTATTGTGCAGCCGTTCCACGAGCTGTTCATGAGCTTCTTCTTCGTGAGCATCGGCATGCTGGTGGATCCGGGGCTCTTCGTGCAGCAGCCCTTCGTGCTATTGGGCCTCACCTTGCTGGTGGTGGTGCTGAAGACCTTTGCGGCGTTCCTTGCCGTGTGGGTGTTGCGCCATCCTGTGCACACCGCGCTCAAGTGCGGCATCAGCCTGTTCCAGGTGGGCGAATTCGCGTTCGTGCTGGCCGTAGCGGGACTTGCGGACGGTCTGCTGACGCCAGCGCATCATCAGCTCTTCCTGGCCATCTCCATCCTCACCATGGGCCTCACGCCTTTCGCGATGCGCTCATTGGACGGCATCGTGCGCCGTGTGTTCACGGTATTCCTGCCGCGCACCGTGGGCCGCAGGATGGACGGGATCATGCGGGTGCGCAAGGAGGTGGAGCGGGTGGAGCGCAGGGCGCTGAAGGACCACGTGGTGATCGTGGGCTATGGCCTCAACGGGCAGAACGTGGCTCGGGCCGCGCAGAGCACACGCATCCGCTGCGCGGTGATCGAGGAGGATCCCGAACTCGCCGACCTGGCCCTGCGACAAGGCAGCCACGTGGTGCACGGCGATGCCAGCAACGACCACGTGCTGGAAAAGGCCCACGTGGAGCAGGCGCGCGTGGTGGTTGTGGCCATCGCCGACGCCGATGCCACGCGCAGGATCGTGGCATCGGTGCGGGCGCACACGAGCGCTTACATCATCGTGCGCACGCGTTATGTGCGCGAGATCGAGGCCAACCTGGCCGCCGGCGCGAACGAAGTGATCCCGGAGGAGTTCGAGACGAGCATCGAGATCTTCTATCGTGTGCTGCGCAAATACCTGGTGGCCGAGCGCAGCATCCAGGAGATCGTGGCGCACTTCCGCGAGGACCATTACGGCATGTTGCGCGGGCTGCCGCCCGCACAGATGGGCCCGGAGCGGAACGATGGCCTCCGCCGGCCCGACCTTGGCGACATGGAGATCGCCACGGTGCCGGTGGACACCGGGCGCAGCAAGATCGTAGGGCGCTCCCTGGCGGATGTGGACCTGCGCGGTCGCTACGGCATCACCATCCTCGCCATCCGCCGTCAGGGACGCACCATCACGCAGCTTTCGGGCAGTGAGCGCATCCGGACGGACGACACGCTGTACCTGCTCGGCACCGCGGAGCACATCGGGCGGTTGGACCACGATCTGCGATAAAGGCAACTTCCGGTGCCATTGGCCGTAGAAGGCCACAGTGAGCAACCGCATCCAACACATCATGCTCGTCGAGGACGAGGACGATCACCACTTCATCACGAAGCTGGTGCTGCGTCAGGCCCAGTATTCCGGCACCTTCACCGCGTTCCACGATCCCATGGACGCGCTGGAGCATCTGCGCAAGTCCGGCGACCGCCCGGACCTGATGCTGGTGGACATCAACATGCCCGGTACCAGCGGCTTCGAATTCCTGGGCGCCTGTGAGGAGGAAGGCCTGCTACCCAACGGACGCACGCATGTGGTGATGTGCTCCAGCAGCATCCATCCCATGGACCTGGAGATGGCCCGGCGCACGAGTACGGTGCATGACTACATCGAAAAATCATTCAGCGTGGAACAATTCCACCGTCTGTCCGAAGCGATCCAACAAAAGGTCGCTCAACAACCCGGGAACAATCCCTCCTTACCATGAAAAAGGTACTCATCATCGAGGACGAAGCGATCATCTCATTCGGGTACCGCTTGCAGCTGGAACAAATGGGATTCAACGTCATCGGTGCCGCCCGTAGCAGTGCCGAGGCGGAGACCATGCTGGCCGATGAACGCCCGGATGTGATCATCATGGACGTTTACCTGAAAGGGGAAAAGACGGGGCTCCAACTGGCGCAGGAGATCAACGCCATCGACCCCATCCCCATCATCTTCCTCACGGCCAGCACCAAGCCCGAGATCGTGGACGGGATCCGTTCCATACCGGATGCGGAATACCTGGTAAAGCCCATCGACAGCGATAGCCTGATCGGGCTGTTGCACAGTGTGGCCCGCAGTGATGCCTGAACCACGGCCGCAGACCATTTCAACGGATCACGACCGGTCCGAACGACTGCACGTGTTCGCGCATGACCTGCGCAACCGGCTCACGGGTCTGTGGGAGGTGATGAAGGCCTTGCGCACAAGCGACCCGGCGATGGACGCGAACGAACTGTTCGCCTTCGCTGAGAAAGGCTATTTCCAGGCGCAGCGCGAGATCGAGGATCTGCTGGATGACTTCCATGTGGACCGCCGCGTGCGGATCACGGAGGTTGGTCCGGTGTTGCTGGCCGACGTGATCGCGGAAACGCTGAAGCGCGAGCAACACCGACTGGAGCGCAAAGCGCAGAGCGTATCGATCACAGGCGATCAGCACCTGCAGATCAAGGGCGATGCCCATTGGATGGGGCAGATCCTGCAGGCCCTGATCAGCAACGCAAGCAAGTTCTCACCCCGGGGATCGAGCATCCAACTCGCCATCGAGCGCGTGGGGCCCGTGGTCCGCGTGCAGGTGAAGGACACGGGTGTTGGCATGAACGAAGCCGACCTGCAACAGGTCTTCATCCGCTTCGCCCTGCTGGCTTCGTGCAGCACGGAAGGTGAACAACAATCGCGCGGCACCCTGGCCCGGGCCAGGCAATGGGCTGAAGCGATGCATGGTTCCCTGACCGCCCATAGCGACGGCGTAAGCCGTGGCGCCACCTTCACGCTGGAAGTTCCGGCTGCGGACTGAGCCGGTTCAGGCTGTAACGCGCTTGATGTGCTTGGCCACGCGCTGGCCCTTGCTGTTCATCGCGGTGTTGAACTCCACCATGTCGCCCACGGCGAGGGTGGCGAAGTCCACCTCCTCCAGATCCTCGTGCAGGAAGAACAGGTTGTTCTCCGGGAAACGGATGAAGCCGTAGCCGTTGTGCAGGCTCATGACCTGGCTGCTATGCCGCTCGGTGTCCTCGTAGTTGCTCACGCTCACCAAGGGCTTGTCGGGGTCCGAAGAGGGATCGCGCGGCATCACTTCCTTGGTCACGAACATGTCCAGAACCACCTCATCCTTGGACCGCAGCCCCTCCTCCACCAGGTCGCTCATCTCCAGCGGATACGACACGTTGTTCCACAGGTCGGTGCTGGTGCGGGTGGTCTGTTGTTCGCCGCTGGTCTCATCGGTGTACTCGAAATCCCAGCCGAGCAGCATGGTCTTGCAGCCCAGCGCGTGCAGCTTGCGCACGAGGGGCACATGATCGCCATCGCTGGCGATGAGGGCCACCACATCATAGCGTTTCAGCATGCAGAGCTCGTAGGTCTCCAGGGCCATGAGGACATCGATGCCTTTTTCGCGTTTGCGGCCCAGCTGGTCCTTCACCGGCAGATAGTGCGTTTGCACGCCGTTGTACATGAGCACCTCATCGAATACGCGGTCGTAGTAGAGCTGGTTGGTCTTCTCGTTGGCGTCCTTCGCGCTGAAGCGTCCGCGGAAGAAGTGGGCATCGATGATGTGGCAGAGGTTGGCCGTGGTGCCTTCCCTTTCGGCCACCATGTGGCGTATGAAGTCGTGCAGGCCACCGATATGCAGGCGCCGACGGTGCGGATGCACGTAGTTGTAATAGTTGCTGACGTGACTGAAGTAGCCACCATCATAGAATACGCCCAGTTTGATGGCACGATTGCGGAGGATGTCGGAGCTCATGAATAAGGATGTTCGATGGTCACAAAGGTATCGGAGGCAACAGGCGTGGCCGTATTTTTGGAGACCGGACGTGGGCTTCCTGTTCCGATCAGGACGCATATACTTCCGAAACGTTGCCCGTGCGCACCAAGCTGATCCTCCTGCTCTTCCCGCTTACGGGGCTCCTTTGCGGCCAAGCGCTGCTCGGCACCTCCGGTCCTCAGTTCATGCTCACGGAGGAGATCGTGTTGCCCTTGAACAAAGCGCAATTGGCGGCGGCGGTGAAGGACGCTTGGGATCACAGCTTCGGGCGCGAGCCTGGAGCGCGTGTTGCCCGCCTGGACGCTGAGGATGGCGTGCTGGAGGGCCAGGCGCGGCTGAATTTCCGAAGCGCCATGCTGGCGGGCCGGGAGGAGAGCATGGGCGTGGTGAACTATATGGTATCCGTGCACATCCGTAATGGGCAGTGCACGGTGCACCTGCATGACGTGAAGCATACCGGGAACAAGGGCGCCAACGGAGGCGGGCTGGATGTGGGCTTGTTGCGCGAAGGAGAAGCTCCGCTGGAACACTACCCCGGCATGGGCCTGAAGTTCTCGCGGCGGTTGCACGCAGAGGTCCGGTCCGTGGCCGAGGCACGCCTGCGGGAGCTCATCCGCCAGTTCACGGGCCGGCTCCGCCAGCAGGTGGTTCCGTAGGTCAGCGGTGCAACCCTGTGCGGTGGTTCGCGTTCAAGGCCCATCGAAACACCGACCTTGAACGCATCGAACTGGCGCATCTGGCCCATTATCGCCGCTGGCATCGCCATCCTGTTCATCGGGTGGGACCTGGCCCTGGTCTCGCGTACGCATGCGATCCAGAACCGCATCGGTCGACAGGTGGAGCTGTTGGACGAGCTCAGTGGACTGAACAGCAGCCTGACGCAGCTGGGCATGGTCCACCGTGTGGACGTGAACACGGGCAACTATGACTGGAACCGCGAATTGGCCCGGGTGCGGGGTCGACTGGCCTTCATCAGCGCCCGTCACGGATCGGAGCCGTGGATGGTGTCCATGCCAGAGAATCTGGAGAAACAGTTGGTGGCGTGCGATTCACTGCACAAGGAAGTGGTCCTTCGCTTCGGAGGTCACAGCGCACAGCGCATGCCGGAGGCCGTGTTCCAGATCATGCTGGACCGTGCGCAGAAGGAGGTTGATCGAACGGCGCGTCGCGTGCACGAACAAGGGCTCGGAGCCGAAACGGCCGCGTTGAACGCGAGTTGGGACCAGACGCAGATGCTGTTGATCCTTGCCTGCCTCTTCGCGGTGGTGTTCGCGATGCTCGTAGGCATGGCCCGCCGGTTGCTGATGGAATCGCGCCGACGCACTGAACAGCTGGCCGTGGCCAAACAGGACCTGGAGCACACCAACCTGGAACTGCGCCAGACCATGTTGAGCAAGGAGGAGAAGGAAGTGATGATCAAAGAGATCCATCACCGCGTGAAGAACAACCTGCAGATCGTGAAGAGCCTGATCCGCTTCCAACAGGACCAGGTGCAGGATCACACGAACGCGCGAGCTCTTCAACGAGTGCATGACGCGGGTGAGCGCCATGGCGTTGGTGCACGAGCAGACCTACCTGAGCAAAGACCTGGCGAACATCGATGTGAGCAGCTACCTGAACCACCTCGTACGCGACCTGGTGTATGCATACAGCGTGAACAAGAAGCTGCAGATGGACATCGACATCCAGGTGCCCACGTTGGGCGTGGATACGCTGGTGCCGTTGGGCCTCATGATCAACGAGATCATCAGCAACAGCTTCAAATACGCTTTCGAAGGGCGGGAGAAAGGCACGATCATCGTACACCTGGCCGGCAGCGAGCAGGAGGGCCTGCGGATGCGCATCGGCGACGATGGCGTGGGCCTGAAGAGCCGCGATGGCTTCCACCGGCCGAACAGCCTGGGCATGGACCTGATCCACACGCTGGCGGGCCAGCTGGATTCGGACATCAGCCTGCTCGACGGGCCTGGCACGCAGTACGAATTGGTGAGCCAGAAGCTGGTGCACCGGAAGGTGGCCTGAGCGTTCGTCGGCTCTTTCGGTCCATCCACGCTAGTTCCCATTTCATCCGGATCGTTGATCAATTCGGCGAACCCGTTCGTGCCGGATCGGGTGCTCGGCTACTTTGGCGCATCAACGAACCTTCGCATGAAACGAACGATCCTCTGTTGCATGGTCCTCCTGGCGCTTGCCCTGCGCGCCCAGACGGTGAAAGTGTTGTTCGATGCATCGCAGGCCGAGATGGCCGGTAACGCGGATTGGGTGGTGGATGCTGACACATACAACCTGGGTGTGAATTCATCGACGCACCTGATGCAGACCGGTTCGGGGAACGAAGCGAACCCCCAGCGCTATCCAACGCCGGCACAGAGCGGCATCACCAGCAGTACTGGTCAGAGCTATTGGAAAGGCGCCCTCTCCTACTGGGGAACCGACCTGGCCAAGCGCGGGTACCAGGTCGAGACCCTGCCCTACAACGGCCTCATTACCTATGGCGTCAGCACCAACGCCCAGGACCTGAGCAACTACAAGGTGTTCATCGTGTGCGAGCCGAACATCCGCTTCAGCACAAGTGAGAAGACGGCGCTGATGAGCTTCGTGCAGAACGGCGGTGGGCTGTTCATGATCGGCAACCACAATGGCAGCGACCGGAACAGCGACGGTTGGGACCCGGAAAGCATCTGGAACGACCTGATGACCGGCAATCCCTTCGGCATCACGTTCGATGCGGCAAGCTTCTCCCAGGCCAGCACGAACATCCGCAATGCGCCGAGCGACCCCATCCTTCATGGTGCCATGGGCCATGTGACCGGCATGGAGTACAACAGCGGCACGAGCATGACGCTGAGCACGGCGGCCAATGCGACGGTGCTTGGCCTTGCCTACAAGACCGGTGCATCGAACACCGGGAACACGCAGGTGCTGATGGCCGCGTGCAACTATGGCAGCGGCAAGGTGTGCGCCATCGGCGACAGTTCGCCACCCGATGATGGCATTGGCGACACCAACGATGCGTTGTACGTAAGCTATGGCACGGCCATGGGCGGTTCGCATCGCAACTTCTTCGTGAACGCTACGATCTGGCTGGCCACACCCGGCACGGCGGCCATCTCCGGTGCCGGCGCCCGCGAGATGGACGTGGCGCCGCGCACCACGCTCGGCATGGACCTGTTCCCGAATCCGGCCACGGACCGGATCAACGTTCGTTTCGCGAGCGACGAGGGAACGAGCGTGGGCATCGAGCTGTTCGATGGCACGGGTCGCCTGGTGAGCCAGGGCTCCGTGGCCGCAGCCGACGGCGTGAACATCGTTCCCATCGACGTGAACGCCTTGCCCGAAGGCATCTACATGGTGCGCGTGAGCAACGGTGCCGAGACGCTGGCTGAGCGCTTCGTACGTCGCTGATAGCAACTCGAACCACTGTTGAGCGGGCCGCCTTCGCGCGGCCCGTTCCCGTTCAACCATTCGTCATACCGGGGTGCCCGCCCGATCCGCTCTACGCCACTACTTTCACGGACCCAAATCCGAGAACATGAGGATCCAAACTGTGCTGATCTGCGCGCTACTGGCGGCCTGCGGCACACCCGAACAACACACCGAGCAGAAACACGTGGAGAAGATCGACCTATCCTGACGTCCACAAGGACACCACCATCGTCGATGATCATTTCGGAACGAAAGTGGCCGACCCGTATCGCTGGCTGGAGAACGACACCAGCGCCGAAACGGCCGACTGGGTGAAGCGGCAGAATGAAGTGACCCAAGGCTATCTGGAGAAGATCCCCTACCGTGGCGAGCTCGCGAAGCGCTATGAGGAGCTCTACAACTTTCCGAAGGTGACCACGCCGTACAAGGTGGGCGACCTGTACTTCATCAGCACCAACAGCGGGCTGCAGAACCAGTACGTGATCAACGTGCGCACGGGCCTCGACGGCAAGGACCAGGTGTTCATCGACCCCAACGCGATCGACCCCAAGGGCACCACCACCTTCGGTCTGATGGGCGCCAGCAGGGACGACAAATACATGGCCGTGGGCGTGCAGAAGGCCGGCAGCGACTGGCAGGACATCACGGTATACGATCTGACCACGATGAAACAACTGCCCGACGTGCTGAAGTGGGCCAAGTTCAGCGGAGCGGCGTGGTACAAGGACGGCTTCTTCTACAGCCGCTATCCGGAGCCGAAGAAGGGCACGGAGCTCAGCGCAGCCAGCCAGTGGCAGAAGGTGTACTACCACAAACTCGGTGATCCGCAGGAAAAGGATGTCCTGGTGTACGAGAACAAGACCGACCCAACCTGTACATCGGCATGGGCGTTACCGAGGGCGAGGAGTTCGGCACGCTGACGATCAGCACCGGCACCGATGGCTTCGAGCAGTACTTCATCGACCTGCGCAAGAGCGGCATCCCCAAGCCCGGTGCTGCGTGGGTGGCCTTGCAGCGGGGCTTCGATCACAAGACCAGCATCATGGACTACGACCCGAAGACGGACCGCCTGCTGGCCATGACCGAGGTGGATGCACCGAACTACCGGCTGGTGGAGCGTGGATCCCGCGAAGCCTGAACAGGCGGATTGGAAGGACATCATTCCGCAGAAGAAGGAGCTCTTGCAGGGTGTGAGCACCGGCGGCGGCAACCTCTTTGCCGAATACCTGAAGGACGCCTCGAGCCGCTTCTACCGGTACGCCATGGACGGCAGCGGTGAGCAGGAGATCAAACTGCCGGACATCGGCAGCGCGGGTGGCTTCGGTGGCAAGCGCACGGACACCTTCAGCTTCTATGCGTTCACCTCGTTCACCGACCCGGGCTCCATCTACAAGTACGACTATGCCACGGGAAAGAGCGAGGTGTACTTCCGTCCGGAGCTGAAGTTCGACCCCACACAGTTCGTCACCGAACAGGTCTTCTATCCCAGCAAGGACGGCACGAAGGTGCCCATGTTCATCGTGCACAAGAAGGGCGTGGAGAAGAACGGCAAGAACCCCACGATGCTTTACGCGTATGGCGGATTCAACATCAGCCTCTCCCCTTCCTTCAGCACCAGCCGCATGCTGCTGCTGGAGCAAGGCGGCGTGTTCGCGCAGCCCAATCTGCGCGGCGGTGGGGAGTATGGCGAGGACTGGCACAAGGCCGGCATGAAGGAGAAGAAGCAGAACGTGTTCGACGACTTCATCGCTGCCGCGGAATACCTGATCAAGGAGAAGTGGACGGACACGCCGCATCTGGCCGTGAACGGTGGCAGCAACGGTGGCCTGCTGATCGGTGCAGTGGAAACACAACGTCCCGACCTGTTCGGCGTATGCTTCCCGGAAGTGGGGGTGCTGGACATGCTGCGCTATCACAAGTTCACCGCGGGCTTCGGCTGGATCCCGGAATATGGTTGCGCGGACAGCAGCAAGGCGGCGTTCGACTACCTGCACGCCTACTCACCCCTGCACAACATCAAGCCGGGCACCAAGTATCCGCCCACGCTGGTGATGACCGCCGATCACGATGACCGTGTGGTGCCCGCGAACAGCTTCAAGTACATCAGTACGCTGCAAGCCGCGCAGGCGGGCGATGCTCCGGTGCTCATCCGGGTGCAAACGCAGGCAGGCCATGGCGCGGGCATGCCCACCAGCATGATCGTGCAGCAGCAGGCGGACAAGTGGGCTTTCTTCTTCCACAGTGTGGGTGTTACGCCCACGTTCGCAGCCGGGAAGTAGGCTTTGCAAAGCGCGTTGAAAAGCTCCGACCTCCCTCCGAGGTCGGAGCTTTTTGCTTCCCCCAAGTAGTTTCGTTGCATGGAACCCTTCACGCTACGCCCCTTCCGCCCGGTAGACCTGGCCTCGCTCGTGGAACACGCGAACGACGCGAGCATCGCATCCAACCTGACGGATGCCTTTCCGCACCCGTACACAGAGGAGGCGGGTCGTGCCTTCCTGGAAGATGCGATCAAGCCCATCCCCTTCCGGCGTTGCATCGATATCGGTGGGCAGGTCGGCGGAGCCATTGGTCTTCATCCCAAGCAGGACCTGTGGCGGAGGAACTTGGAACTGGGTTATTGGCTGGCGAAGGAGCACCGCGGAAAAGGCATCATGACCGAGGCCATCCGGCAGATGGTGCAGCTGGGCTTCGCGAACTTTCCGGAGATCACGCGGATCTACGCCACACCCTTCGGTAGCAACATCGCCTCGCAGAAAGCGCTGGAGAAGGCCGGCTTCACGCTGGAGGCGAAGCTGATCGGCACGCTGGTGAAGAACGGCGTGGTGCAGGACGAGTGGATCTACGCGGTGCGCCGCGACCAACACTAATCCTTCACGAAACGCAACGATCGCCGCACGTCACCCTGGCGCACGGTCAGGATGTATACCCCGGCCATGATCGCCTGCACATTGATCGTGCCGTGTAAGGCTTCGACAGATCCCTCGACCACCGTTCGGCCGGACATGTCGCGGATCAGGAAGGCAGCAGGCCTGCCGGGTTCCAGGAGGAGCATCAGTTCATCATGCACAGGGTTGGGCCCGATACGAAGCCCGGCTGCGTCCTGCACGGACACCGCAGTGCTGATGTCGCCGAAGATCCGCTCGTAGTTCTCCGCGAAGCTGTTCGCACCATTGCACGCACTCACTGCATCCCAGTTGATGCTCCACGTCATCATGCCGCGAAGCGAAGGATAGCCACCTGGTTGCGCCAACGCGTACGCTCCAGGTTGCGGGCCTTCGCCGAGGAGATACTTCAAGGCCGAACGCACCGTTGCCGTGTCAGCATACCCACCTCCTGCGGCGCTGGCGCATGCGGGCAAGGCCACGGCCACCTTTTCCGGAGGAAGACCAGTGAAGGAACCACCTGTGGTATTGAAGCCGTGGATCACGGCCTCGGTCTGGCTGACGATGAAATCGGCGGTGCCCTGGGCGTAGATGTTCCCATCGATGCCATACATGCTGCCGCTGTTGTACAACTGCACCTGGAGGATGTCGAGCCGATCGCGCAAGGCATCGATGATCGGCAGATAGGCGCCCCAGATCCCACCGAAGGCACCCTGCCCCCCTTGCACGAACGCGGTCTCGGGCGCCATGGTGAGCATCAGCGGATGGCCGTTCAGCGCTTCGAACTGTGTGGCGATGTCGTCCACCGCTGCGATCAAGCGGATGATGGGAGCGTCCACCGGGGCCGTGATGGTACCGCCGGTGATGGAAACGGATGATCCCTCCAGATCGAGGTCGATGCCATCGAAGCCGTAGGTCCCGATGATCGCGAGCATGCTGGTGACGAACTGATCACGCTCGCTGTCGCTGTTCAACTGCACCGTGGCGTTGGCGCCGCCGATGCTGAGGATCACCTTATGTCCTGCGGCCTGGTGGGCGGCCACCTGCGCGATGAAGGTGGCTTGCGCCGTGATCGATGGCGCGAACTGCATATCGTACGTGGTGCCCGGTGCTGGTTCCGCAAAGGCCACCTCGATCACGTTGTAGCGCGGATCGATCTGGTCCAGCGGGATGTAGGGAGCGCTGGCGTCATTCCAATTGTGCCAGTAGCCGATGAGGGCGGGACTTTGTGCGAGGGCGGCCGTGGCATTGATGATCAGGATAACACCCCAAACAACAGGTCGCAGACATGGAAGCATAGGCCGAAAAGTAGTACGCATCGGCCTGCTGGCCGTGTACATTCGACGAATGCTTCTCCGATCACTCTCCTCAGTTGTGCTCAGCGCCATGAGCCTGCTCCTCCATGCCACCACTTGGCAGGTGGGCCCTGGACAGACCTACACCTTACCAAGTCAGGTCTCCACCCTGGTAGGTGATGGGGATACCGTGGACATCGAAGCAGGCGTGTACCCCAGCGACGTGGCGCGGTGGCAGGCCGATGACCTTGTGCTGCGCGGCGTGGGCGGCATGGCGCACCTGGAAAGCAACGGCAACGCTTGGGGCGGCAAAGCCATCTGGGTGATCGCTGGCAACCACACCACCGTGGAGTGGATCGAGTTCAGCGAGTGCCAGGTGCCGGACCACAACGGTGCGGGATCCGCCTCGAGGGCCTGGACCTCACGGTGCGTCACTGCTGGTTCCACCACAACGAGAACGGCATCCTCTGTGGAGAGTACCATCCCAGCACGGTGCTCATCGAATACTCGGAATTCGGGCATCATGGATACGGCGACGGGTACTCACATAACCTGTACATCGGCAACATCGACTCGCTGATCTTCCGTTTCAACTACAGCCACCACGCCGATGTGGGCCACGAGTTAAAGAGCCGCGCGTGGGTGAACGTGATCGAATACAATCGCTTCAGCAACGAGGCCGATGGTACGGCCAGTCGCGAGATCGACCTGCCGAACGGCGGTCAGGCCTACCTGATCGGCAACGTGGTCCAGCAGGGTCTGCAGAGCGAGAACAGCAACATGGTCGGCTACGGGCTGGAAGGCCTGAGCAACCCCGGTCCGCATGAACTGTACGCGATCAACAACACCCTGGTGAACGAGAAGACCGTGGGCAGCTACTTCCAAATGCCGGGTGCAGCCTACTTCAAGGCGTACAACAACGTGCTCGCCGGCGGGGGCAGCTTCATGACCAGCTGGCCCACGAACGTGGATACGCTGGCGAACGTGCGGAACACGAGCATCGCGGCGCTCCAATTCCTCGATGCGCCGAACTACGACTACCGGATCGACGAAAGCTCACCCGCGCACAACGCCGGATATCCGGCCGGACTGGCGGGCAGCGGCTATCCGCTCGTGGCCTGGTATGAATACGTTCATCCGACCGAAGGTGTGTTGCGCTGCCAGCATGCGCTTGCTCGATGCCGGGGCCTTCGAGACGTGCACCACGGCGATGGACGGATCGCACAACAGAGAACGCATTCAAGGTGTGGCCGAACCCGACGAAGCGGTCTGTTGAACATCTCAAGCGATGGTGCTGGCCAAGCGCTGGGAACGAAGTTGCTGGACATGCAAGGCCGCGTAGTCGACGTGCCGATCCATTACGGTGCCGACCGCACCGTGCTTGATCTCGCGTCACTACCCGCGGGTATCTACATGGTCATTGTCTCCGGGCAACGGACCAATTGGGTGAGGCGGGTCATCAAGGACTGATCTGCGGCGTCCGCTGCAGCTTGTCCAGCGTATAGCCATTGGCCTTTACGCGATCCAGGATCCCCTGGTACACGGCATCGGACAGCTGTGGTGTGCGGGACAGGATCCACAGGTACTTGCGATCAGGGTGGCCGACCACGGCATAGCTGTAGTCATCGGCCAGGTCGATGATCCAATACTTGCCCCGCAAGGGCCAGAAAAACTGCACCTTCAGCTTCGCGTTCCCGGAGTTCGGCACCACAAAGGCCCTGCCCTTGATGTAGGAGGTCTTCCCGGCAAGGCTGTCGCGGTTACACCGGTTCTCCACGATCACATAGCCCTTGTCGGTTGTGGTGTAGGTCGCCGTGGTGGCCTGGCAGCCCTTGGTGAAACGCTGGGGGAATGAAGCGATCTCGTACCACGTGCCGGCATAGCGGTTCAGATCCACATGGGGAACCGTGCGGAGGGCTTGGGCGGCAATGGAAGTTGGCATGGTGAAGAGCAGGAGGATCGGAAGCGTCACGTGCTTCAATAGCTTCATGCTGGCAAGGTAGGTCGCTGGGCGCCGGCAGATGAGGCCCCCGTCTTCGATGGACATCATCGGTACACAGCGATCTCACAGCACCGATCCGGATACATCGGGCGTTGATAACGTCTTCGAACTCCTGATGGCCTGGGTGCGTGGCGGGGACCGGCCCCCTGTCGGACCGCGTGAACGCCGCACGCAGGTCGGCGTCCATGCGATTGTTCGTTGGCATGATCTGTTGTTTCCAGCCATGCCAGCACCCGATGAAACCGGGAGGCGTGTCCGGGGCATTCATCAGCGGCGTTCATCCGTTCAGCGATCGGTAGCACCTGCTCTCCTTTTTTCCGGAACTTGGTGGACCGCCATCCCCCCCATCATGATCGTTCGCTCCCACATACATCGCCTGATCGGCATGGCCATTTCGCTGTCGTCACTGTTGGGGCAGGCGCAGGTCTTGCTGACCAATGGCGCTCCGTCCAGCGCCCAGGACTTCAATTCAATGGGGGCCACGCTCGCCTTGCCAACGAACTGGAGAATGCACGCCAGCACAAGCTCGCCCACATGGGCCGCAGCTTCTGCATCCGTCGTCGCGCAAGCATCCTCGGGCACTCCCACCGCAGGCGGCACGTACAACTGGGGCACCTCCGCGAGCGAGCGCGCTGTTGGGGCGATGACCTCGGGATCGTTCGCGAGCCCGAACAACCTGATCGGCTTTTTCAGCAATGGTGGAACGACCAGTATCACGTCGTTGAGCATTGCCTATCAGGGTGAACGGTATCGCATCAACTCAGCAGCGGCCTCGGTACAATTCCATTGGTCATCCGATGGCGTGGCATGGACGGCGGTGCCCGGTGGTGATATCGCGGCATCGAGCTTTCCCACCGGGGCAAGCGCGTACAGTTTTGTTCCGCTGACGACCGTGCCCGTGAGCGGCATCAGCATCGGCGCGCTCTCGATCCCGCCCGGCGGTTCGTTCTATCTGCGGTGGAACATCAACACCACCGGCAGCAGCTCCCAGGGCATCGGGATCGATGATGTATCGGTGACTTCAGTGTTCAGCGGAGGTGGTGATGCGGTGGTCGGTTTCGCGAGTTCAACGAGCAGTGTGAACGAAGGTGGCACTGCGAACATCGGCGTAAGCATGCTCACGGCACCTGCGAGCGACGTGGTGGTGTCCGTCGGTGACGCGCTGTCGGGAACGGCCACAAGCGCCATCGACTATTCCGCACCGACACCCACGCAGCTCACCTTCCTTGCGAGCGGCATGTATCCGATGACCCAGAACGTGGCGGTGGCCAGCGTGGACGATGCGGTGCTGGAGAGCAATGAGACCGTGGTCCTGAACCTTGCCGTGACCAGTGGCACGGCATCGCCGGGGATCTCCGCGCACAACCTCACGATCACCGACAACGACATCGTGAGCATCACCGGGTGCAGCAGTTCGCAAAGCCCGTACATGCAGAATACGGTGGGCAACACCAGCACCACATCGATCCTCACTACCGGTGATCAGGTGGGCGGATACAAAATGGTCGGCGATCCCGACGGGCTGGGTGCATTCGACAATGGCAACGGCACCTTCACGGTGTTGATGAACCATGAACTGAGCAACACGCAGGGCATCGCGCGTGCGCATGGGTCCATCGGAGCCTTCGTGAGCAAGTGGGTGATCAACAAGAACACCTTGTGCGTACAAAGTGGACAGGACCTGATCCAAAGCGTGCGCACATGGAACGGCAGCGCCTTCGTCACCGGCACCACCGTCTTCAACCGATTCTGCTCGGCGGATCTGCCCCCACAAAGTGCCTTCTACAACGTGGCCACCGGTAAAGGAACACTGGAGCGCATCTTCATGAACGGCGAAGAGAGCGGTATGGAGGGCCGTGCGTGGGCCCACATCGTTACCGGTCCGAACGCGGGCGTATCGTGGCAGCTGCCCTGGCTGGGGCGGTGCAACTGGGAGAACCAGCTGGCCAGCCCCGTGATGAGCGACAAGACCGTGGTGGTGGGCACCGATGATACGACGCCGGGGCAGGTGTATGTGTACATCGGCTCGAAACAGAGCACAGGCACCGAGATCGAAAAAGCAGGCTTGCAGAACGGGCATGTGTTCGGCGTTGCGGTCAGCGGCCTGGCCACGGAGGTCACCGGCAGTATTCCTGCACCGGGCACAGCCTTCTCGCTGGTCGACCTGGGCGACGTGCACAACCTGACCGGTGCTCAGTTGAACACCAACAGCAATGCGGCGGGCGTGACGAACTTCCTTCGTCCCGAGGACGGTGCGTGGGATCCGGCCAACCCGGCCGACCTCTACTTCAACACCACGGCCTCGTTCACCGGGCCCAGCCGCATGTGGCGGCTGCGCTTCTCCGATCCGCTGCAACCCGAGCTGGGCGGCACCATCACCGCCGTACTCGACGGCACGGAAGGCCAGAAGATGCTGGACAACATGACCATCACCGGCAGCGGCCAGATCCTCATGCAGGAGGATCCCGGCAGCAATGCACACAACGCCAAGGTGTGGCGGTATGACATCGCCACGGACGCGCTTTCGCTCATTGCCCAACACGACCCGTCGCGCTTCATCACGGGCGGCGCGAACTTCCTGACGCAGAACGAGGAATCGTCCGGGATCCTGGACGTGTCACATATTCTCGGTGCGGGGAAGTACCTGATCGCACAGATGGCGCATTACGCCACCACCGCGGAATTGGTGGAAGGCGGTCAGCTCTTGCTACTGTCCAGCACACCCATTGCTTCCACCTGCATCCCTCCCGCCCCACCTGTGATCAGTGGCACCACGACGATCAACGCTGCCGACACGCTCCATCTCACTTCCACTGTGAGCGGCACTGCCCCGATGAACTATAGCTGGACGGGAGGTGGAACATTCCTCAGCGGCACGCAGCTCCGATCGATGAAGGTGATCGGCGCCATCACGGGCACGTACACCTTGAACGTGAGCAATGGTTGTGGCTCGAATTCCGCGAACGTGAACGTGACCGTATCGTCGGGGAACGTGAGCATCGCTATGCGCGCCTTCCTCGAAGGGCCGTATGATGTGGGAACGGGCCTGATGCACGACAGCCTGCGTGTGCGCGGATCGATACCGACCACCGAACCTTACAGCACACTGGGCTATGCACACACGGGCGGGGGCGGTGGAGAGACCGTGGCGCTTGCGGTGCTGGTGGTGGCAGGTGCCAACGCCGTTGTTGATTGGGTGGTGGTGGAGGTACGCGATGCGAACACGCCGACCACCGTGGTGGCCACGCGCAGTGCGCTGCTCCAACGCGATGGCGATGTGGTGGGCACTGATGGGACCTCCCCGGTGACCTTCACGCTATCGGCAGGTTCCTACCACGTCGCCACTCCGGCACCGCAACCATCTTGGGGCCATGACCGGCACGGCGGTGACATTGAGCCCGGCATCCACCTCCGTGGACCTCACCAGTGCTGCGATCGGCGCGTACGGCACGAATGCCCGCAAGGCCGTTGGGCCGGTGATGGTGCTCTGGGCGGGCAACGCACTGCGCGACGCGGGCCTGAAGTACACCGGCACTGGGAACGACCGCGATCCCATCCTCGTGCGGGTGGGCAGCACTACGCCGAACAACAGTGCGACGGGATACCTGCCCGAGGACGTGAACCTGGATGGGAAGGTGAAATACACCGGCAGCGGCAACGACCGCGACCCCATCCTGGTGAACGTGGGAAGTACGACGCCGAACAACACGCGTAATGAGCAATTGCCCTGAGCCGACATACAACGGCCGAAGGACATCTGCCCAGGCACCTTCGTTAACGGTCAACGCCGGATCACCCGCAGGTGGATCGCGCGATCTACCAGTAAACAGGTATACACGCCCGGAGTCATTTCGCGCAGATCGATCCCGGCACCGTATCGACCGCTGAACACGTGTCTGCCCGTTGCATCCAGCACCCTCACCCGCTCGTCCGGTCGCACCTGGCCCGGCGTTCCGAGCAGCACGAGATCATCCGTCGGGTTGGGAAAGGCCCGCAGGTCCGCCTCCCCTGCCCCCGGTTCCGGCAGTGCATCGACCACGCAGGTCTGCACCCAACTGATGTCCGGCATGCGGACGAAGGTGTTCATGGGCTGCGTGGTGGCCGTAAAGGGTGAATTGGTCATGGGTTGCCCGGTCACTACAGGCACATGTGTCTGTGCGGTCACTGTGGCAACATCCACGAATTCACAACTCTCGCCAAGTTGGTTGAAGGAGATCGACCCGTTCATCGGTCATCAGCTTGATGGCACCGCTGCCATCCACGAAAAAGTCATCCGTGAGCAGGATGCTTCCGTCAGCAGGAACGAACCGACGCGCCTGCACCACCCCACCCATCGGCGAAAGGACGAGCGCCATACCCATGTAGTAGAAGTCCTCCCCAGCTACCAACAAAGCACCTCCCGGCAATTCGGTAATGGCGGAAAAGAAGAGGCCACCGCTCGTGTCCGTGTACCGCTTGCACCAGATCACACCGCCGGCGGGATCGATCTTCAGCACGAAGCCTTCATACGTGCTGGCACCGGTGTTCACATACCCGGCGCATATGTAATTGCCGTCCGCCGTGGGCTTGATGCTGTAGATCTCCTCGGACTGGGCGATGGTGCTGGGTGCCATCTCATACCACTTCATCCATAGGGCGCCAGCAGCGTTCGTGCGCATGACCATCGCCTTCCGGTCATACGGTTCGGCATCGAGGAAGCTTGTTCCTCCGATCATCTGCTCCATCGGATCGGTCGTGGCCCGGGCCTCCATCACAGCGAACGATACTCCTGTGGGTGCGAACATCCGCACTCCGCTCCATGCGTTGCCCGCACTATTGCCTTCGATGCGACAGACCGAATGGTTGGTGGGGCCTGACTTGCTGGAATACGCGGTGAAAGCCGCTCCCCGTGGCACAACCTGCGCAATGCCATCCTGGAAGTCCGGAAGGTTGTCCATCCAGGAGTACCACTGCACAGCGCCATCCGTTCCAGTCTTCAGCAGGAAGGGAAATGAAGCGTACGTGATCCCTGAAAGCAGGAATCCATCGTCCAAGCCTCCGGCGTGCTGCAACAGGGTCAGTGGCGTTTGTAAGCGGTAGGAGACCGAACCCGTAAGCGAGTGATCAGGCGCGGTGAACAACAACTCCACACGGCTGGAGTCGTAGCCGAACTTGCGCTCGCAGGCGTAGACCACGTTGCCATTGCCCTGATCGATGGGGTACAGATGGCGCGTGCTGAAGTTGGGCGTGATCCGATGGTTCATTTGCGCGTTCGCCGGGTTCAGCGAAAGGCCAGACCACTACCAGCACCAATTGGAGCTTCGGGAAATGCATGGCAGAACGATTTTGATGAAATCTAAGTCCTCCATGACCTCTGAAAAATGACGATCGTCCGGTCCTCGTATAGGAAACTCTCGAACGGGGCCCTGTCCTTCAGTACGGTGGCACACATGCAACGTGTGAAGTCGAAGTATGGTGGGATACCATGGCGCATGCCGAAGAACCGGGACGAAGACGCATGCAACTCCAGAACTACGCCGCCGGCCAATGGATCGCCAGCTCCGGTAAACGGCAGAGCTCATCGAGGCCATCACTGGCGACGTGACCTCGGCACTGCGACTTTCACTCCCGCGCCGCCACCTCCTTGTCGATCATCCCTTGCAAGGCGAGCACGCGCTGCTCCACCCCTTGGTACTGTCCGATCATATAACCGCGAATGAACATGTTCATGCGGAGCAAACCCTTGAACGAAGCATCATCCATCAACGCTTCCGGATCGATGGGTTGACCACTCTCCCACACGGTGTCCATCACCACCTTGGCCATCAGTTGTGGTAGGATGTGGTCGAATTGCAACTTTCCATCCGCCTCGAACTCCAGGTTGCGCAGGTAGGTGTATCGTTCGGAATACAGCGTGGTGATCATCTGCCGCAGGCTGTCATTGCGGATCAGGTTGAAGCCGATGCTTTTCAGATTGTCGAAGGCGGAGGTGTTCGCCGTGAGCTGCGTATTGCCGAAGATGTTGCCGTAATGGGTGCGCAGGGAATCATTGAAAGGTGTGCGGTCATCGAGTTGCTTCAGTACGGCTTGGTTACCGCGCAGCAGTTGCCCGTTCCGCTCGATGTTGAAGCGGCAATCCGCCAGGTCGCGGTCCAGGTTCGCCCGCATCTCGCGTAGGATCTTCAACTCCTTCACACCGTCCTTCCGGTCGTCGTTCCAGTTGTTCACCTGCAAGGCGAGCAGGATACCGACCATCACCATAAAGATCTCGCCCACGCCGCCCACGAGCAGTTTGGTGAGGCGATGCTCGGGGCGTAGGTTGTTGCGGAGCGTTTTGAAGAGGGACATGATTGGTGGGTCGGGAACGAATGTCGGGATATGGAGCGGACTGCGTGAGCGATCGTTCCGTATCAAGTCCGGGAGGAAAGCCCGGGATGGAACCCGCGCGCGAGCTGAGGCTGATGATCGACCTGTGATCTCGAGAGGTCACATCAACCAGACACGAGGATCTTAGGACCCGAAGAAGCGCTTAAGTGTCTTGCGGTGCATATGCCGAACATGATAAATGACCACCACCTCGTTCACAACGGCATAGATCAGGTGATAGCGGAACTTCCGGGTCTTGGCGAACCGATAGTGCTTATGTCGCAATTGGAAGGCGCGCGGACGTTGCCTCAAATACGCAACCGTGCTTTCCAGATCGGCGCGGAACCGTTCGGCCGAACCATCCTCCTTCGCCTTGTACCACGCAATGATCTCCCGGACCTCTGCCAGCGCCCGGTCCCGGAAAACAACCGGAACGTTCATTGATCGATGTCCTTTCTCAATTGCTCGTTGACCTCCTCCCAGGCGTGGTTCTTCCCTTCGCCACGCACGAATGCTTCGTGGTCCTTGTCGATCTCGTCCCATTCCGCAGCCGAGAGTTGCGGTTCGCGCTCTTCTGCCTCGAAGCCGCGTCGAAGCTCATCCACCAGGGCTTGTACCTCCGCAGCGGTGTAGTTCCGGTCCTCCAATTTCAAGTAGGGGGCGTCACCGTCCTTCACAACGCTCAGCTTCTCGTTCGGGATGCCATATCCGCGCGGCGCGTCCAACACGCGTTTCATGGCGAGAAGGCGCTCTTCGTTGTCGATCAGCGCGATGCGCTCCAAGAGTTCCAGCTTGAGGGTCTTGAGGTCCATTGCTCGAAGTTAATGACTCTGCTCCCTATCAGCGTCTAGCGATAGGAGCAAGTAGCTCCTTGTTCAAGCGAGGAAAATACGCGGTACTACTTGCGGAGAGCGCTACCGAGTCGCTTTGCGAGGGGCACGCCCAGAAATGCAATTGAACGCCACGACGCAACGGACGCAACTGGTTCCGCAACGTAACGTGCATTCGTTGCGCTCGTCGCGCGGTTGTCGGTTGCCCTTCCTCGTGCCGAACTTCGCCACATGCAACTCCAGAACTCGTCGCCTCGGCCGTTCCCTTGCGCAGATCAACGAGCATGAGTTTCTTCACGCGTGCGAGCGCTTCGTTGTACTCCTTCTTGGTCTTGATCAGCTTAGCCTTCATAGTGGATGTCGTTCATGTCCAGTTTGTCATACTCCGCGTGCGTCATCACCCGCTTGATGAACACGGTGCCCTGTTTCATCCAAGCTGCTTGTATTGACGTAGACCAGCAGCCATAAGCATTGCCACTTGATGTTGAACACCACGCGGTGCCCATCGATAGTCTCTCCCTTGGAAAGTCGCGCTTCATCCGCGGGGCCGGTCCATTGCAAGGTGTTCACCGTCTTGTACCATTTCATCAGGGCGTCCATCACATGCGCATGCCAGCTTGCCGTAGTCCGTGGCGTAGTGCGCTTGATGATCTGCATGGCGAAGGTTTTTCGGGTGTGACCGTCGGGTCTTGTTGCGAGGTGCCATTTGTGCTCTTGGACGGATGAACCCTGTGGTCGCAGGGCCAATCGTAATGCTAACGGTCCTATTCTTCTTCAGCCTGCTGACCTCTGCTTCTTCCATTGACCGTCTGCACATTTCCTCCCGAACACGTTGGCCTCCACCTTCGCGATGACACACATGCAATTCCAGAACTACGCCGCCGGCCAATGGATCGCCGGTTCCGGCAAGCAATGCGAACTCATCGACGCCATTACCGGCGACCTGCCTACCGGCAGGCAGGCTCATCGGCACCACCGCGCGGAATATTCAACGCTCAATGTTCAACGCTCAATGTTCAAGTGAGGGACGGCGTTGAACATTGAGACTTGAACATTGGCCATTGATCATTGAACATTCGACCTTCGCAACATGCAACTTGAGAATTACATCGCTGGCAACTGGGTCAAGGGCTCCGGGAAACAGAGCGAACTGGTCGATGCCGATCACCGGCGACCTCGTCGGCACCACCTCGAGCGGCGGCCTGGACTTCGGCCAGATGCTCGCACTATGGCCGCGAAGTCGGAGGACCACCTCTTCGGAAAATGACATTCCCGGAGCGCGGAAGGATGCTGAAGGCCCTCGCCCAATACCTCTTCGACCGCAAGGACAAGTACTACGAGATCAGCTACCGCACCGGCGCCACCAAGGCCGATAGCTGGGTGGACATCGAGGGCGGCATCGGCAACCTCTTCGCCAACGCGAGTTTGCGCCGCGTGCTGGGCAACATGCCCTTCTACGTGGACGGCGACACCGTGAAGACCAGCAAGGGCGGCACCTTCATCGGTCACCACATCATGGTGCCCAAGGAGGGCGTGGCCGTACACATCAACGCGTTCAACTTCCCCATCTGGGGCATGCTGGAGAAGGTGGCCGTGAACTGGATGGCCGGCGTGCCCGCCGTGGTGAAGCCCGCCACCGTCACCAGCTACCTCACCGAGGCGATGGTGAAGGACATCGTCGCCAGCGGCATCGTGCCTGAGGGAGCGACTCCAGCTCATCGTCGGCAGCGCCGAAGGATTGCTGGACAGCGTGATGCAGCCAGGACGTGGTGACCTTCACCGGCAGCGCCACCACCGGCCGCATGCTGAAGAAGCACCCGCGCATCGTGGACGAGAGCGTGCCCTTCAACATGGAGGCCGACAGCCTCAACGCCATCGTGCTCGGCCCCGACGCCGTGCCCGGCACCGAGGAGTTCGACCTCTTCATCAAGGAAGTGGGCAAGGAAATGACGCTGAAGTGCGGCCAGCGCTGCACCGGCGCGCGCCGCATCCTGGTGCCCGCAGAACGTGCTGGAGGATGTGCAGATCGCCATCGGCAAGCGCCTCGGCGGCACCGTGATCGGCGACCCGCGTGTGGACGGTGTGCGCATGGGCGCCCTCGCCGGACAGACGCAACGCAACGAAGTGAAGCGCGCGCTGGACGAACTGCTCAAAGGCTCGCAGATCGTCTACGGCAGCGCCGACAGCGTGGACGTGAAGGGCGCCGACGCCAGCAAGGGCGCCTTCATGAGCCCCATCCTGCTGCTCAACGCCGACCCCTGGAAGAACCAGCAGAGCCACAACGTGGAGGCCTTCGGTCCGGTGAGCACGCTGATGCCCTACACCGACATCGACGATGCCGTGGCCCTCACCAAGCTCGGCAAGGGCAGCCTCTGCGCCAGCATCGCCACGTACGATGAGAAGGTGGCGCAGCAATTCGTGTGGGGCGCCGCCAGCCACCACGGCCGCATGCTCATCCTCAACCGCGAGATGGCCAAGGAGAACACCGGCCACGGCAGTCCGCTGGCCACGCTGGTACACGGCGGCCCCGGTCGCGCGGGCGGCGGCGAAGAGATGGGCGGCAAGCGCGGCGTGATGCACTACCTGCAGCGCACCGCCATCCAGGGCCACCCCAGCATGATCACCGCCATCACCCAGCAATACCAGCAGGGCGCGCGGATGAACATCACCAAGCAGCACACCTTCCGCATGCACTTCGAGGAACTGCACGTGGGCGACACCGTGATCACCGACATCCATCCCGTCACCTTGCAGGACATCGAGGACTTCGCCCACCTCAGCGGCGACAAGTTCTACGCGCACATGGACGCCAACAGCCTCGAGGGCACCATCTTCACGGGGCGCGTGGCGCATGGGTATTTCATCCTCAGCCGCGCGGCCGGCCTCTTCGTTGATCCGCCGAAAGGACCGGTGCTGCTGAACTACGGCCTGGACGAATGCCGCTTCGTGAAGCCGGTGTATCCGGGCATGACGATCCAGGTGCGCTTCACGGTGAAGGAGAAAGTGGATCAGGAGAAGCGCACGCCGGAGGATGTGGCGAAGGGGATCGTGAAGTTCTTGGTGGATGTGTTCGATGAGACCGGGGAGACGGTGGCGATAGCGACCATTCTTACGATGGTGAAGAAGCTGGATCAGCGCTAACCGAGCGAACAACAACCTGTATCGCGCTCTTTTCCTCGTTTCCTTGCAGGCACAGATGAACTTTCCGTTCCCGGATAGCGCAGCGATCTGGTGCAAAGTACTCTCGAGGTCATGGTCACTCAACCGCCATTTCCCGAGTTCGAATGGGCAAGTTCATCCAACATCTGCATCTCTGGGCAACACACGGGCATTGCGGGTCTTCAGTACAAGAAGTTGAGCAATGTGGGCCGCATACATGGGTGCGATGCGGCAGGTTAGCGACCGGGTCTATTTCCTGCCCGCCGACTCCGTTGAGGAATCCCGCTCTATGACTTTACCGTCGCCGTCAGCGACACTGTAAACGATGTGTTCGCGGATGGCGGGCTCGCATTCGGAGGTGGTAGCGTCCGAATTTGATGGATATGGTGGTAAGTGCCAACAACGTTCAGGGGGATGGGCGACGGATCATCCAACTGACCAATGCGGAGAACGAGGTTCCTCCCAGGCCAAGTCTCGATTTGAGGGTTTGGGTTTATATGGTCTTTTCTCAACACGATCCGATCAATGTATCGGGGTATTGGCAGGATCGCCTGCATGAGCCACCTCGACACGATCTGGACCTCCAGCCCTGCGGGGTGGCCGGCGGATCCGGTACATGCACACCCCAGTACGTGGGCTATCCAGAAATTCAACATGAGGAACCGTTCGTATTTCCGAACCCGACCGAAGGCATCGTTTACATCGCTGTCGGTATGGACCCAGGATATCGATGACGATCACCGACCTCCAAGGATCTGTGATCAATGCGGCCACCGACCATACGAATAGGTTGCATTGGATCAACCTTGGGGCCTTTACGAATGGTCCTCATCTACTTCACCTTCGAACACGTGACAGAACAAGAGTCCGTAAGGTCATGAAGAATGCTGGGTACTAACACGGATAGCCGGTGCTGCTGAACTACGGCCTGAACGAATGCCGCCCTGCCTGCCGGACAGGCAGTGTTCGTGAAGCCGGTGTATCCGGGATGACGATCCAGGTACGCTTTACGGTGAAGGCGTCTTCGTCCCGATCTTTCGGGAAGAAGGTGGACCAGGTTTCGCCCGCCGTAGCGCTCTGGCGAAGGCGGGAGAAGCGGACGCCGAGCCCCGGGCTTTACCCGGGGGTGGCGAAGGGGATCGTCAAATTCCTGGTGGATGTGTTTGATGAGACCGGGGACGGTGGCCATGCGACGATCTTGACGATGGTGAAGAAGATGATCAGAGTTAGAAGGTTTGGCGTGCCCCGCCTCAATGCAGGCGGGTCGGGCTTTCCCCTCCAAGTCCTCGGCCGGATTACCGGCCTGTGGGCTTTCCGGTACAATCCCTCACGCGGCACTTCCGCTGGATGTATCCCGGGTTTCAGTTCGCTTTCGAGCCAATGAACGATGACCGATGAAGGTGACTAACCGAAGCTGACGTTTCTTTCAGTCACCTTATCAGCATGCGCTGAAGCTTGTGCGCAGTCTATTGCACCGCAGGTTTTATCCGATTGTGAGCGACCGCTTCAGATGCAGGAGCTTGTCGAATGAACTGACCTTTGGTGAATTCGTCATCGCTTCCATCGGCAACAGCCAGTACCACATCACCCGACAGGTTCCATCAGCCCTATTTCCGACCGTTGGAATTGAGGAGGCGGTGCCTAGCGTTGCCAGTACGTGGATTTGGCCGATCCGGCGGGAAATAATGCAACCTCCGCGTGAGGTCGACCGATTCCGACAAGGCACCACCATTAGCATTCTGGGCATGGATGGCGAGATGCTGCACGCCATGAAATTAACCACGGGACGAACTACTACTGCCACAATACCGATTGGCACTTTCGCCGCTGGTAGTTATTTGCTCGTGATCGACAACCCGGAAGGCATTGTCCCGCACTCACCGATTTATAAGAACACCTTCAACCAGACCGCCCATGAAAAGCAAAGCGCTTCTTCGTTGCCGTTCGTCATGCTACGCGGCCAATGGTGTCTGTATCCGACTGTCGAGCTCGTCGCAGACCCCGCTTCAACTAAGAGCGCAGGAGTAGGTAACCCAGGTGATGCCGTCGTTCCGGACGCTCCATTTGACTTCCAGATATCCATCCGCATGGGAAGCGGTATAGGCGATGAAGTTTATAGAGAGGTGCATTCTGTCACAACCACATCGATCGGATTGGTCAACGTGTTGGTTGGGGGGACTACGCGAGGCAGGTGATATTGACGCTATTACTGGGGTGACACCACGTGCTACCTGAGATCGCGTGGACTTCGATTTCGATGGATTCTTCGATGAGATCGGGAGTTGCGCCGATCGTCAGTGTGCCCGGTCCCAAATTCGCCAGAAAGGTCGCAAGATTCATCTTGGTCACTCAACCCCGGATGGCAAGGTCTACCATAGTGGCGCGCACCGTGGGTATCAACACGGATGCACCAGATTACCCCTTGGATGTTCGAGGTGGGTGGATTACGTGGTTCGGAGATTCTTCGAACTACAAGTGGTCATAAAAGTTTAGGGAGACGAGCGCGTTTCGAGCGAGATGATCTTAGGATGCATGATGAAGTTGACAATGATGTGTGGTTTGTCGAACTCATGGAGAGAGCAAGAATAACAGAATCGCTTTTAAGAGCTGGAAAAAACAGCATTCCGTTGATGGCCGCTGATGTCGCTTCAATGGAACGATATTGCGAAGTCTCACCGGACGAGGAACGGCAGCTTCTTCATTACACACGCCCAATTATCATACTTCGCGCGCAACTTCGACACGCTCTTTCCCGATGCGATTGCTCCCCGGCCCATTCTGTCGGGGT
>CAWFCK010000019.1:0-74391 GCA_963814325.1 uncultured Flavobacteriales bacterium | reverse complement strand
GGGCGATGGCTATACTGAAGCCCTGCGCAACGTGTACGACAACGTTCCTGATACGAGCGACTTCGTGATGTACTGGTGGGACAAGGCTGCGGAACTCACGCGCACCGGCAAGACGAAGCGCTTCGGCTTCATCACCACGAACAGCTTGCGACAAACGCAGAATCGCAAGGTGTTGCAACACCACATCGATTCAAAGAAGCCGATCTCTTTGGCTTTCGCTATCCCCGATCATCCGTGGGTTGATAGTGCCGACGGAGCTGCCGTACGCGTGGCGATGACCATCGGTATACCAGGCAAGCTGCAAGGCATTTTGCAGAAGGTGGTGAAGGAAGTGGATGCGGCCAACGATGATGCGGCGGAAGTCACGCTCGCTACACAGACCGGGAAGATCTTCGCGGACCTTACCACCGGCGCCGATGTTGCGGGCGCTATTCCCCTTCAAGCGGCAGAAGAGATCAGTTGTCCCGGTGTGAAGTTGCATGGCGCTGGTTTCATCGTCACTCTAGAAGAAGCGAAGCAACTTGGGTTGGGCCGGATCGCTGGCTTGGAAAAACGCATTCGCGACTACCGCAACGGCAAGGATCTCGCACAGCGAACTCGTGGCGTGTACATGATCGACTTCTTCGGCCTAGCGGAGGCCGAAGTGAAGCAACGCTTTGGGAAAGTCTATCAGCATGTGCATTCAACGGTGGAGCCTGAACGCGGTCAGACGACCGCGCTTGGTATCGCGACAACTGGTGGATCCACGGTGAACCGCGAAAGAACTTCCGACCGGCATTGAAAGGGATGGAGCATTACAGCTGAACGGCCGAAAGCGAAGCGCCGCTTTTCTTCTTCCTCGACAAGAGCATTCTGCCGACGACAAGCTGGTGAACATCGCCTCGATGACGCCTACTATTTGGGTGTATGGCGCAGCGACGTCCACGTCACGTGGGCGCTGGCCGCAGGTTCAACGTTGGAAGATCGACCTGTGTACGTGAAGACGACATGCTTCGAGCCTTCCCCTTCCCCGCCTGCACCCCCGCGCAGCAGGCGAAGATCCGGGCCTTGGGCGAGCCGTTGGATGCGCACCGCAAGCGGCAGCAGGCGCTGCACCCGGACCTTACGATGACGGGGATGTACAATGTGATGGAGAGATTCAGAGAGTTGGAAGGGTTCACCACAGAGGCACAGAGGACACAGAGAAATGCGGACGTAAAGCCGCTCAATGCAAAGGAGAACAAAGATCTACGAGCAAGGGCTGGTGGGCATACTGAAGCAACTGCACGATGAGTTGGATGCGGCGGTGGCGGAGGCGTATGGCTGGCAGGATCCTACAGGTCGATAATCTCAGATCCCAACGATGAAATACTCACGCGGCTCGTTGCGCTGAGCGCCGAGCGCGCCGCCGAAGAAGCGAAAGGCACGGTGCGCTGGCTGCGACCCGAATACCAGAATGCAGGCGCAGGGGCAAGAGGCAAGCAAGAAATGCTTGACGTGGACCTTGCCCCTGCTCCTGCCCCTGCGCCTGGCCTCAAAGCATGGCCCGATGAACTACCCGCACAAGCAGCAGCGCTTACCGAAGTGCTGGCATCATTTAACGCACCGGCAAGTGTGGAGGAGATCGCTGCGCACTTCGAGGGCAAACGGACAGAAGAAGCACCTGGAAGAGATGACGAAGCTGCTGGAGACCCTGCAGGCGGTGGGGCGGGCTGAACGGGAACGATCTGGATGGAAACTGGCACAATAAGTTACGACCCGCGGTGCTTACATCGGACAACCATGTTGCACTTGGCAAGCCACATTTGCCCGCCTTAGCGCCGTTCGCGGGTAACGCCGCTGTTATGTCTGCCACTTGTCATGTAGTCGCGACGGTGCGGGAGACCCGGCCATTGACTTGCCCCTTGCTCCACCTGCAGCTTCACCACCTGGCGATCGTCGATACCCTGGACCTCGAGGAAATAGAGGCCTGGCGTGATCGATGCGGGCAGTGAAAGCACTTCGCTCTGCTGTCCTACGGAGGCGCGTTGACCCGATGGCCAGGTGGTGCATGTTCGGCCTTGCGCGTCCCGCAGTGAAATGCTCACCGTCCGTTGCCCTTGGACGAATAGCTCACGTGCACCTGGTCGTGGGCGGGGTTGGGGTAGGCGGTAAGTGGCAGTGTTTGTTGGTAGTTCGGCGGCATCACAGATCCCATTCCGACCGATCCATGCATGGTCAATCTGCCGCATAGGATGCCAACAGCACCGCCATCCGGATCATTCGTACTCACCGTGAACAGGACCTTTCCATCGGATTGCACCGCCAGGCTTGAACTTTCAGCACCATATGGCGCATCATATCTGAAGATCCCGCCATTGCCAAAATGCGGATCAAGATGGCCTGTGGGACCCCACATATATCATGCTTGCGATGACGGATGTCGAGCTGCTTTGATAAGAGGCGAATTGGAGGATACGACCATCTTTCAGGAGCAATAGATCGTGCGTGGGCATCCAATCCGCATAGATCGAATCCTCATAAGCGAACAGGGAGAATCCAGCATGGTCGCCAAAGGTGGTGTCAACATCGCCGGACGGTTCAACTCGACTAACGATGAAGTGATCTGAGGGGGTGCTGTTCAGTTCCGCCACTCCTGCCAGAAAGATCGAACCATCATCGGCGAATACGGCATGCGTGAATGATTCATCGGACCAATTGGAGAACGGGTCTACCAGGTTGAACCCATTATAGGCATACGTATGGTCAAGCGTTCCATCAGGTAGGAGGCGAAAGACCACGCCAGCGCCGGTTGTGTAGTCTGCACCTTCAAACGTGATGGCCGTTCCTGCAACGAGGATCTTTCCATCATTCTGGACACGCATCGAGGTGTACCTCATGTCGATCGAAGGCAGATCGATCGACCGGATGCCCTGGTCACCGAAAGCTGCATCGAGCTCGCCGTCCTGGGTGAATCTCATGATCACTGGGCCGAGGAAGGCATCATGGAATCCGAGCAGTAATTTACCATCAGGCTGTATCGTATGGCCCATCATATTCCCGTAAGCGATGTTCGGGCAGACTACCATTCCATTGTCACCAAAGCTCTGATCGATGTTTCCATCCTGCGTCAATCTGAACATCACCGGTACCCATGGTTCCGGAAGCCAGTACCTGTTACCGAGAACAAGGTATTTGCCATCCGGCAGTTCGTCGATCGTCAGTTCATCCACATTGAATCCTGGAAGGGATATCGTACAAAGCCCTGCAGTACCAAAGGTGGGATCGATGGAACCATCAGGTGCACACCTGAAGATGGCAATGCGGTCATCTTCACCACTGCCCATGCAATAGCTGGTGACCCCGACAAATAATATCCTTCCATCGCTCGTGATCGTCATGTCCGCCGCGTTGCAGGCATCAGGCGTGGTCGAGAAGGCAAATCCGTTCGTGCCAAAGTCCGGATCAAGGGTGCCTTGGGCCATGGCAGCCGTTGCCAGCAGGAATAGTCCGCTGACCGGGGAGAGATGAATGGATCTCATGGTCCCCTTTACGCGGGGACCTTGTGATCGGTTACAATGACACCCAGCCTCGGAAAGGCCCCGTTCGAGCGGGTTACGCAGCGGCCTTGGCGGTCGACCCCGGGATCATTGAATGACCAATTGCTTTACCGATCGATCATGCCCTACCACGATCTGCACCACGTAGAGGCCTTTTGGCAACGCATGGCCCAGGTCGAATGGTAGGAAGCGCGCTCGTTCTCGATGGAGATCGCGGACCGGAACACGGGTTGCCCTAGCAGGTTAATGACCTCGACCTCTCCGCGAACTGGCCATGAAGGAATGTCTGTGATCTGCAGGTAAAATTGCCCATCGGTGCAGGGATTTGGCATGATCAGATATTCTGTGGTGAGCGATCTCGGTGGAATCGGAATTGCGTGATGTTGGGTGTTATCAATGGTGAGGGTGCACGGGGACCCGGTTGCTTGCCACACCCCGTTGCTCAGTTGAGCTTTTACGTAAACATCATACGTGACTCCGCTCACCAGCTTTAAAGTCGTCCAAGCTAACAGGCATTGAGCATTGGGTTTGAGAATATTGCGAGTGAAATTGGAGGTTGTGAATGTGAATTTATATTGGACCGCACCCGGTATCGTGTAACACCAGATCTTGTCATTCGCATCAAATCTTCGAGTTACACCGCATGAATGTTGTGAATTGGATGGTTCATCTACAAGTTGCGTAAAGAGGCTGTCGCTGATCCAAATCCTTTCGACTGGTCCATACGCCCCATTAATGCCGTTCACAAAACTACGCACGCGAACATTCAGCCATTTGTTCCTTTGTCCTGTCAACGGTACCGGAGAAGCATAGTTCAGTTTCAAATAGGAGCATTTCAAGGGCCCATCAGGGCCCGGTCCCGCCCCTGATACAGCAGTTGCATGTGAATATCGCTTCTGAACGCTGTATCCACCGTTAGGGGCGAAGATCCAGAATTCATATCCGTCATCGCTCTGGTCCCCGACTCCATATTGCTCAGAAACAGCGGGGTCCTCCTTACATGCAATGGTGTAGTTGAAACGGAGCATCTGCTTGGATTGTCCGTATTCCTTAGCCATTTTGACATTTCCAAGGGGTAAACAGAATTTACCGAAAGGTGCATATGTTGCATCTATCGCGCTCAGATTCTGATATATACCGGAATCCCAGTTGTTGATTATCGCAGTGCCATCTGGTGTCTTAAGTAAATATCCACCTTGGTAAACCGCCGACATGCCATCACCATTGCTATCGAACACCAAAAGCCTGTAGCACCCTTCGGGCAGGCAAAGGTCCATCTGGATCATAGCTGAACTTCCATTGGGGCCCCCATTGCCACTTGCCACGATCGCGTTATCGACATCGCGTATCTGCCACGTGGTCTGCGCTCCAAAGGCATCCGGAAAGATCTGCATTACCGGCCCCATGGCGCAGGGATCTCCGCGCAATTGCAATCCGGTCCTACAGAATCGAAATAGGTTGAACCGTTACCATCGTTGCATGTGGTACCCGGATGCGAGTTCGCATCATTGTCGTTGCAATCGGTACCGTCCAGTACTCGTCCGGGGATCGGTGAGCAACTGCTCAGGCCTGAACTCGGATCGCCAAAGCCATCGTTATCGGCATCGGTGAACCAGAGTTGCACCACTTGCGCAGTTGCATCGGCATCGTTGCAATCCAGTTGATTGGACACGTAGCCGGCCGGCTGGTAGCATTGCACAATGGACATGGCTGCATTCCCTGCTCCATCTTGATCGGCATCCAAATACCAGGTTCGATCCCCACCAACGGATGGATCGTAATCGTCGCAGTCGTTATTCTGGGCGACATAGCCTGCGGGTTGAGTGCAGTCGGTAATGGTCGATTCCAACGAACCGAAACCGTCGCCGTCCATGTCGCTGTACCAGGTGGGGCAATTTTTGATGCGGGCGACATGCTTCCGCGTGACGCCCAAATAGGAATTGAAATTGCCACCGATCATGATGGCCCCATTCGTGGTGAAGGCAACATCCTGGATCGTCAGGTCCGCCTGTCCATTGTATGGCGTGAAATTCTGATCCCAACCTCCATTGGGCAGAAAATGATAGAGATAGAAGGTTGATCCGGCATAAACATCGCCGCTGGCAGTGCAGGCGATCGCTTGGGCGGGCACAAGGTTCGCTGCTGCTGGGATAAAGGCCGGATCAACCTGCCCATTGTCCAATAATGCGCAGATGTACTGGCGGGGAGTGTTGTTGTAATAGTTGAACACCCCTGAAATGACGGCGCCACCGGTAGCTTTCATCGCCATTGAGAAGACCACAGCGTCAGGCCCGGATCCAGGTGTGAATGCAGGATCGATGTGACCATTCGGCAAAAGGCGGGTGATGCCAGGTGCGGTAGCGCCTTCGTAGTAAGTGAAATATCCTGTGACCCAGATCCTGCCCTGCTGATCAACGCAGATCACATTGGCTTGCGCATTAAAACCGAACCCGGTGTCAAATGTTTGATCCGTGGAGCCATCCGGGTTCAGCCGTACTATGCGGCCGCACGGTGCTCCATTTACAAAGGTGAAGCCGCCGACCATCAAGATACTACCTTGCTGGTCAATGGTGATGCCGTTTGCGAAATATGATTGAAGATCAACCTGGAAACCGGTATCCAGCGTGCCATCTGTATTCAATCTTATCAGATGCGAGCAATTTATCCCGTCAAAGGAGGACATGTTGCCGGTCAGCACCATTTTCCCATCCGCTTGTTGGACTCCATTGTAAATGGATCCTAATGCGCCCGCGCCAGTTGCATATGTGAGATCAATCGTGCCGTCCTCCAATAATCTGGCGACTCCTCCGCGCGGTTCGCCTGATACTTCCGTGAATGAGCCCACGATGATGACCTTTCCATCCGCTTGCGGGAATACCTTATTCACCAGTGCATTCGGCCCCACCCCCGGATCGAACGAAAGGTCCAACGAACCCGGCTGAGCGCAGAGTGTGATCGGGAGGATGAAGGCTAATGCATAAAACGTCCGGAGGAATGCCGTGAACATGGGATAGGTTTTGGGGTGACCAAACTATCAGGAATAACCGTTGCGTCAACGCTTAAGTTTGAAGGGGACGATCGCTCTACTTTGCCGCCATGTTCATCCAGTCATGCCGACCGTTGCACCGGTCATTGCTGCTCGCATTCTGCCTCATGGGGCCGCTGGCCATGCACGCCCACGAGGGCATGTGGCTGCCCACGCTGCTTGCAGGCCATCGAGGGCGACATGCGCACCGAGGGCATGCTCATCAGCGCCGACGACATCTACAGCCTGAACCACGGCAGCCTGAAGGACGCCACCGCGCTCTTCGGGGGCGGCTGCACGGCCGAGGTGGTCAGCACCCAGGGCCTCATCCTCACCAACCACCATTGCGGCTTCAGCGCCATAGCCGACCACAGTTCGGTGGAGCACGACTACCTGAAGAATGGTTTCTGGGCCGCCACCCTGGCCGACGAGCTGCGCAACCCCAACCTCACCGCCACCTTCATCGTGCGCATGGAGGATGTGACCGGTCGCATGCTCGCCGCCATCACACCCGGCATGGACGAAGCCGCCCGGAAGGCCGCACTGGGCAAAGTGGCCGAGGAGATCAACGCCGAAGCAATGAAAGGCACGGGATACAAGGCTGTGGTGAAGCCCTTCAACTATGGCAACAGCTACTTCCTGATCGTGAGCGAGACCTTCCGCGACGTCCGGCTGGTGGGTGCGCCCCCGAGCTCCATCGGCAACTTCGGCGGCGATACGGACAACTGGATGTGGCCCCGGCACACCGGCGACTTCAGCGTGTTCCGCATCTACGCCAACGCCGACAACCAGCCGGCCGACTTCGCCCTCACCAACGTGCCCTACACGCCCAAGCGCAGCCTCGCCATCAGCATGGACGGCGTGAAGGAGGGCGACTTCGCCATGATCTTCGGCTTCCCCGGCAGCACACAACGCTACCTCACCAGCCACGCGCTGGCCTACGCCCATGAACGTGGGCGATCCGCTGAAGATCCGCATGCGCCGCGCCAGCCTCGCCGTGATCGATGAGGCCATGCTCTCCAGCGATCGCCTCCGCATCGCCTATGCCGACAAGCAGAAGGGCATCAGCAACGCCTACAAGAAGTGGATCGGCGAATTGCGCGGCATCACCGAACTGGCCACCTACGACCGCAAGCTGGAAATGGAGCGGACCTATCGCGAACGCGCCACGGCGGCCGGGCGGACCGATCTGCTGGCCGCACTGGATTCCATCGGGGCCATCTACACCACCTATCCCGCGCTGGCCAAAGCGCGCGACCTGCACGTGGAACTGTTCTTCGTTGGTGCGGAACTGATGCGCTTCACCAAGGCCTTCGACAACCTCATCCAGCCGGAGGCCATCGCGAAGCTGAAGAGCGAAGGCAAGCTGGAGGCCGAGGTGCAGTCCATGCGCCAGCGGGCCATCGGCTTCCACAAGGACTTCGATGCGGCGGTGGACCAGCGCATCCTCAATGCGCAACTGCCCATCTACCTCGCGAACATCGATGCGCGCCATGGCGCGATCATTCCGCCGCGTTTCAAGGGCGATGCGGCCGCTTATGTCGCGGACATCTATGCCCGCAGCGTCTTCGCCGACTCCGCCAAGCTGGACAAGGTGCTCAACGAGTACGCACCGTCGGTGGCGCGCAAACTGGCCAAGGACCCGGCGTACTCTGGCCGCGCAGGCCTTCACCGAAGCGTACATGACCAAGGTGAAGCCACAGCTGGACGGGCTCGAACGACCGGCTCGCAGTGCACATGCGCACCTGGATGAGCGGCCTGATGACGCTCTTCCCGGAAAAGACCTTCTGGCCCGATGCCAACAGCACACTTGCGCCTCAGCTATGGCGAAGTGGAGGGCAGCTCGCCCGCGCGATGGCATCATCTACGAGGCCTTCACCGACCTGGATGGCGTGATGGAAAAGTACCGGCCCGAACGACCCCGAGTTCGATGCGCCCAAGCGCTTGGTGGAACTCCATGCCGCAGAAGGACTATGCACCGTATAGCAGCACGGCCACCATGCCGGTCTGTTTCACCTCCTCGCTGCACACCACGGGCGGCAACAGCGGCAGCCCGGTGCTCAACGGTCGCGGCGAGCTCATCGGCATCAACTTCGACCGCACCTGGGAGAGCACCATGAGCGATCTGCAGTTCGATCCGCAGAAGTGCCGCAACATCAGCGTGGACATCCGCTACGTGCTGTTCGTGATCGACAAGGTCTGCGGTGCCGGGCATCTGGTGAAGGAGATGGACCTTGGTGCGCCATGCAGTGGAGGAAGCCCCGCACGTGATCGAACTGCCCATACACCATTGAACCATGTGGACCGAACAGGACAACAAGCTGGTGCGCGAGTTCCGCTTCAAGAACTTCAGCGAGGCCTTTGCGTTCATGACGCGGGTGGCCTTCCTGGCAGAGAAGATGGACCACCATCCGGACTGGACGAACGTGTACAACACGGTATACCATCCGCCTGAGCACGCACTCCGCAGGTGATGTGGTGACGGAGAAGGACCGCGAACTGGCCGCGGCGATCGACAAGCTGGTGGGCTGAAAAGCGAAAGCCCCGCTCGGTCATGGCGGGCTTTCAAAGCGCGATGAGGTGAGCATGCTGTCAGTACGTGACCGGCCTCCGGCGTTGCAGGAGCGTTGGGGTCCACCTGCACATCGGCGTTGATGCGCAGGATGGTCTGGGCGGGCTCGGTGTTGGCCGTAACGGTAACCGTCTTGGCCTGGTTGCCCTGCTGCATGCCGGGCTTGTACACCACCTTGATCTGGCTGGACGCACCGGGAGCGATGGGCTCCTTCGGGTACTCAGGCACGGTGCAACCGCAGCTGCCTTGCGCATTGCTGATCACCAGCGGCTCCTTGCCGGAGTTGGTGAACTTGAACACGTAGGTGTTCTCCGAGTTCTGCTTCACCTTGCCGAAGTTGTGCTCCATCACCGGGAAGGCGATCGCCGACTTGGGGCCGTTATCCACGGGCGCAGCGCTGGGCGGCGTGAGGGGGTCGAAGGTCTTCTTGTCGGCCAGGTTGGCATTCGCAGGGATGCTGGGGACGGCGGCCGCAACAGCACTGCTGGCGGTGCTCATGGTACTGGTGCCGTCGCTTTTCTGGCCGATGGTCTGGATGATGAGCGTGCCGGCGATGATGGCCAGCAACGCGATCTTGATGGTGTCTTTCATGTGGAGCTATGCGTGTTTCGGGTGGCAAAAATAGGGGCGGAAGGCACCGTGCACCAGCGCGTTAACGAAAGATCAACATACCGGGCTCAGTGCGCGGCCAGCCCCATGCGCTGGAAGGTGTTGTCCTGCAACACGCTCAACGCCTGCTGGAAGCTGCGGTCCACCGGGTTGTCGAAGTTGATCACCTGCCAGTAGGCCGAGGTGTCCCACACATCCCGAGCGATCAGGGCCTTTAATCGCAGGTCGATCAGGGCCTTGGCCTTCGCCAGACCTGCGGGATCGGCGAGGAATGCCATCCTTTTCAGCCTGGGCCACCAGCCCCTCGGTAATGAACGGAGTGATCAGGAAGCGCGAGCGGAACTGTTCCACATTGCGATAGGCCCTCACTAGCTCGGCCCGGTGTGGCATCCACATAGGTCAGCGCGTAGGTGTTCAGCACACCCTTGCGCACGATCTGCCCGAAATAATCAGAACTGAGCGTGGTATCGATCGGCACGAACACATCGGGCAGGATGCCGCCACCACCGTACACCACGCGCTTGTTCATGGTGAAGTATTTCACCGTGTCCGCTGGATGGATGCTATCGGCGCTGGTCAATTCGCCCTTTTTCATGCGGTCCCGTTTTTCCTGCTGGTAGGCCTCCAGACCATGGTCGTAGGATTTCTGGATGCATCGGCCGCTGGGCGTGTAGTAGCGGCTCACCGTGAGGCGAACGGCGCTGCCATCCGGCAGCATCACAGGCCGCTGCACCAGGCCTTTGCCGAAGGAGCGACGGCCCACCACCAGGGCGCGGTCCCAATCCTGCATGGCACCGGTAACGATCTCGCTGGCGCTGGCACTGCCTTCATCCACCATCACCACCAGACGGCCCTGTTCGAATTTGCCGGTCTCCGTGGCGTAGGTGTCCTCGCGCGGTGCGGTGCGACCCTGGGTGTAAACGATCAGCTTCTTATTGGGCAGGAACTCGTCGGCCATCTCGATCGCCGTGCGCAGGTAGCCGCCCCCGTTGCCCTGAAGGTCCAGGATCAGGTCCTTCATGCCCTCCTTTTTCAGGATGTCCAACTTCTCGCGGAACTCCTTCATGGTGGTGGCGCTGAAGCGGCTCACCTTGATGTAGCCCATGCTGGGCGTGGCCATGTACGAGGCCTCCACGCTGAAGATGGGGATCTTGTCACGCGTGATGGTGAAATCCAAGGGCGCTGGTGTGCCCTGACGAAGGATCGACACGTTCACCTTGGTGCCCTTCTTTCCGCGCAGGCGCTCCATCACATCGTCGTTCTTGAATCCTATGCCGGCCACCACCTCGTTCTCGATCTTCACGATGCGATCGCCCGACCGGATGCCCAACCGCTCGCTCGGACCACCAACGATGGCATCGACCACGTAGATCGTGTCCCGGATGATGTTGAACTGGATGCCGACTCCTTCGAAGTTGCCTTTCAGCGGTTCGTTCACCCCATCGAGCTCCTCCTTGGGAATGTAGATGCTGTGCGGGTCGAGCTCCTCCAGCATGCTCACGATGGCCTTGTCCACCAGTTTCTGGTCATCCACACTGTCCACATACATGTGGTCGATCTGGTAGAGCAGGGCCTCCAGCTTGCCCACCGTGCGCGGATCGACTTGGGCCGAGACGAGCTGAACGGATAGACAGAGCAATAGCGTACCGAGGAAATGACGACTCATGGAAGTAAGGGGCTGGAGCTTGAATGTGAATTTAACGCAGGAAGCAGGGCAGCGGTTCCACTGTGGCTGTTAATGATGGTGAAGCGACCCGTTCAGCGGAAGAGGAAACGCGAACCGGGGATGAGCTCGTCCCGCCGGAAGCGTTCCACACGGACCAGGCGGCCGTTCTCGAAATACTTCCATTTGCCGTGCTTCTTGCCATCCTTGTACTTGCCCACGATGCCTTGATCGCGGAACGCCCAGGTACCATCGCGCAAACCCAGGTGGTAGCGGCCTTTCACGGTGATCCGTCCGTCGGGCGCGTATTCGGTCCAATCCCCTTCAAGATACCCCCAGCCATACACGGCGAAGATCAGCGGGGCACCATCGGGGTAAAAGGCGCGGTACACGCCACAGGGTTTTCCGCGCTTGTAGCCCAGCCGCACGGCCACACGCGTAGTGTCCATGGCGAAGCGACCGATGCGCGTAAAACCATCGGCGGTCTGCATCGGCGAATACGTCACCGCATAGGCCACGGTGCTATCGCGCTCCTGGATGTACAGCGAATCGGGCTGTGCAACGGCAGCACACGATAACAAGGCAAGGAAGGAGAGGAGGTGCAGGGTGCGCATGGTTCAGCGCTCATCGCGACTTACGACCACAAAGGAATGGCGGATGGAGCGACCATGGTCATCGGTGAGCGTAAGTACATGCGCTCCATCCGGTGGATCCATGGCCATGCGGTGATCACCGGTGGTGGTGCCCATGAAGGTGCCATCGAGGTCCCAATGGACGTGGGCAGCGGGATCGCGATGCGCAGCCTCCACCACGGCCTTCCCCCGGCTGCCATCGAGTTCCGTGGGAATGAGCAGGCGCGCTCCGGACTCCGGATACAGGATCTCCATCGCTACTTCATCGCCGTCGCCGGAGCGCAACGGGGGCAGGAAGCGATAGTCCGGATGCAGCATGGCATAGTAGCGTTCCATCGAAGGCGACAGCACGAACCACGGCACGGGCATGCCTTCCCCCACGGGTACGCGCCACCGCTGCGCGGCATCCACGTGGATCGTGCGATGGTACGGACAGGTGGGTGTGCGCAGGCCCTGTGCCGGAATGCGAACGGTATCGGCAACGGGGCAATCCACCCCGGCAAGTTGGCCGCTGCGCGGGCAGAGAGTGGCGTTCACCAATTCATCCTCGGGCACATCGAAGCCGTGCCCGGCAGGAAGCAACCCGAACAGGTCGAACATCAATGGCGCTGCGGCGAGCGTGCCGGTAAGCCCCGGTCGCCCTTCGCCACTGGCATTGCCGGTCCACACGGCCACGCACCAACGGTCGCTCACGCCGATGGCCCAGGCATCGCGGTGCCCCATACTGGTCCCGGTCTTCCAGGCGATCCGCTCGCTGTGCGCGAAGCTCTTCCAGCCCTGTTCGTCCGTTGGCCGGTCCACCTCGCTCAGGGCCTTCAGGGTGAAATGGATGCTGGCCGCGGTGAGGGGCGGTTGTCCGTTGCTTGCCGTGTCCGTCGCGTTCGGTGTTGCGGCGATGACCATGGGCGGATGGATGTCCGATCCCCGATAATGGGTACCGCCGCGTCCGTAGTTATGGAGCACCCGGGCCATGCTGGCATAAGCGCCCCCCATCTCCCACAGGCTGCATTCCGCGCCGCCCATGATCAGGGAAAGACCATAGTGCGCAGCTGACCGGTCGATGCTGGTGAGTCCCATGGACCGCAGGGTGCGCAGTGTGCGGTCCACCCCATGCCGTCGCAGGTTGCGCACGGCGGGCACGTTCAGCGAGCGGGCCAGCGCAACGCTGGCGGGTACGGCGCCGGCGAAGTGCTCATCGAAGTTCTGCGGTGCGAAGCCCTCGTATTGCGTGGGCACGTCGGCCACCAGCATGTCCGGTAGCAGTTCACCGCTCTGCAACATATCGGCGTAGAGGAAGGGCTTCAACAAGCTGCCCGTGCTGCGGCGCGCGCGAACGATGTCCACCTGGCCGGCCTTGTCATTCGGGACAGCTGGGCAGGTTGCCCACGTAGGCGCGCACTTCGCCGCTGGCCACATCGATGATCAGCGCGGCCGCGTTGTGCACCTCGTTGGCGCGCAGTCGCGGGGCGTAGTGTTCGCAGATCTCCGTGGCCCGCGCCTGCATGGCGGCGTTGAGCGTGGTGGTGATGCGCTGGCCGGTAAGGCCTTTGTTGCGCAGGGTGGTGAGCAGGTGCGGTGCCAGCATGGGCAGGGCGTGGGGCTTGCCGGGCAGCGGCTCTTCACGGGCCAGGCTCCACTCAGTATTGTCCAGTGTTCCGATGGCATGCAACCGGTCGAGCAGGCGGTCACGCTTGGCGCGAAGGGCGGCATCCCCCTTTCCAGGATAGAGCGTGGACGGCGCATTGGGCAGCACGGACAGCGTGGCGCATTCGCTCCAGGTCAACTGGTCGGAGGGGCGGCCGTACCATCGCCAGGCCGCGGCATCGAGGCCCACCACGTTGCTCCCGAAAGGCGCATTGGCCGCGTATTGCGCAAGGATCTCCTGCTTCGTGCTCCGCAGTTCGATGCGCAAGGCCATCAACGATTCCACGAGCTTGTTCAGGTAACTGCGATGGCTGGGCCCGCCGCTCATGCGCGCCAGTTGCATGGTGAGCGTGCTTCCGCCGCTGACGGTGCGACCGGCGCGGCTGTTCTGGCGTGCAGCCCGGACGAGGCTCTGCAACCGCACGCCGTGGTGCTCGAAGAAGTGCCGGTCCTCGAACTGGGTGATGCAGACCATGAAGCGTTCGGGGACCTCCGCACGTGCCGGAAATCGCCATTGACCATCGGCAGCGGTGGTGGCGCCCAGCAGTTCACCCTGCTGATCCAGCAGCACGGTGGAGCGTGGTGTGGTGAACAAGGGATCCATGGGCCCCCACCTGGCCCACGCGTACAAAGCCATCATCGCAAGAAAGGCGAACAGCATCTTCCGTCGCTGCCGCCTGAACCACGCCACCACCCGCGCCTTCATTGTGTGGTTGAAGAACGCAGGATCCGTTTCGCCCGATATGCAGCCGCAAAAAAAGCAGGGCCCAGTATCGGTGCGCCCTTGCTGCGGTGATGCACGATCGCCCGGTTCAATCCTTGCGGGTCGGAACTGGCTGCTCCTGTACGGGAGTTGCCGGGGCCTCCAGCATGTTCACCTCCAGCTTGCGCACGCCGTACTTGGCCTTCAGCGTGGTGCGCGAGAGTTCGCCTTCCTCCACGGTGGCGAAGCGCTGGATGTCGATGTCTATGATGTTCGCGAAGGCCGGATAGTCCTTCTTCACCCGGGCGATGAGCTGGGGCGTGGTGAAGGCCTCGGTCGTCTCGAACAACGGCGAGATGGTGACAACTGGACCATTGCGCCAGTCGCCGATGGCATAGCTGTAGATGGTGTTGGGGGCTTGCGCGAAGGCGCCATGCATGGCAAGGCCGAGCGCGAGAACGGTGAGCGAGCGGATCAGGGACATGGTGGTTGTGGTGTCGTTCCCCCCAGCGATCATCGTGCCGGAGGCGATGCTATTGCTTCACGAGCTTGCGAGTGCTGCGACCCAATGGACTCTCCAGGGTGAAGGCATACGTACCCGGGGCAAGGGCCGACAGGTCGAGCAGGATGCGTCCATCGGTGGCGATGGGTCCGTTGTACAGATCCAGGGAGTTGCGGCCGAGCACATCGCTCACGCTGATGCGCACCTGCTCCTTCCGCACGCGGTCCACCGACACCACCACGTGGTTCTGGCAGGGATTGGGGAAGAGGTCGGTGATCTGCGGGCCGTTCGGATCGGCGATCGCTGAGTTGATGTCCAGTACGCGGAACTTCCACCACCCTTCGGGGGCCACGATGGGGCGCACCTGCGTCTTGCCGCTGACGGAGGTACCTTGAACGTAGTAGTACACGGTGGTGCCTGCCGGCTGGGCGGGGATGGAGGCGCCCCAGTTGTTGCCGCCCTGATCCGCCATGGACAGGCTGTTCCAGGCCTGCGCCGTGTCCGTGGTCCAGTAGAGCATGGCGTTCGCGATGCCGCTCTTGTGGCGGATGTAGGCCGTGGCCGGATACGGGTTCTGCGTGTCATAGGTATCGGTGAGGCGATGGTGGCGGATGAGCAGGGGATCGTTAACACCTATGCCCTTGGTGATGCAGTGGATGGCACCGCTGGCACTGATGATGTTCATGCCGGTGTTGTCGCAGTCGATACCGACGATCCGGTATCCGGGCAGGGACTCCTGCAGGATGCGCAGGCCCGTGGTGTCGAACTCGGTGCGGTAGGTGGGCACGATCACCGTGCCGTTCACGAAGATGTTGTTCGCATAGGTGCGGTACGAGGCATCCGGCGCGTAGGCGCCTCCCGTGCTGCTGGGCATGGGGATGCGGATCAGCTTGTAGGGTTCGCCGAACGCGTTCAACTCGTTCGCCATGATCGCCTGCAGGTTCGTCTCGAGTTGCGGCCCATCGCTGAGGCCCTGCGGGAATTCGCCCACCAGCAGCGTCTCCTCATCCAACAGCTTCATGTGCATGTCGATGTGGTGGATGCCGTCATACGGCAGTGTCGTCATCTTGATGTAATGGTCGATCCCCATCCACGTGTTCATGATGGCATCCACCTGCGCTTCGGTCTTCACAGTCTGGTTGAATTGTCCACCGGCCCCGTTCTCGTCCAGCACCAGTTCGCTGCTGAAGGCCGTGCCGGCACCGTCGCTCATGAAGTTGCCGCCCGTATGCACCAGGTCGTTCGGGGCCTGCGTGGTGCTGTAGATGCCGATGCCTTTGTACTGGGCCAGGGCATCGGGAACGGCATCATCGCTCGGACGTGGACGGTTGTAGATCCAATCCAGCAGGTAAAGGCTGTCCACCTCATTGGTGTAAATGCACTCCGCGCCGTAGTCGCGCATCCATACACTGTTGAACGGCGCTTGTACGAAGGTGATGTTGTTCAGGTCGGGCAGGGGACCACCATACGTGCTGCCCTGCAGGAAGCTGGTGACCACTGCGGGATCTTCACAAACGATGATCACTTCGCATTCATCCTTGGCGGCGGCCACGATCTGTTTCAGGATGCCGTCGTACTGGGCCCAGCAGATCACCAGCGACTGGATCTCCTCCCATTCGGCCATGGTGCGCACGGGCTCGGTGGGTGGCGTGGTGATGCCGCGTGAAGAACCGGCCCGGCTGTCGCGGTAGGCGGGAATGCTGTGCAGTTCGCTGGGCGCCAGCGCGTGGGGCAGCTGTTGTGCGCTGGCACCGAACGCGAGGGCCACGAGAGGCAGAAGGAGCAGTGAACGTTTCATGCGGAGGATCGGGGCCGCAAGATAGATCCGTGTGCAACCGTCCGGCTGTCGCATGAAGCGGCGCAAATGGGAAGCCCGACCGCATCGGTGGTCACTTCGGCATGGACGGTGGCCGCTGCTTGAACTGCTTGAAGGCGGAGATCACGTCGCGCACATGCCAGAAGGTCTCGGTGCCGCGGCAATAACCATGGCGCACCTCCTGCATCTCGTGGAACCGAGGCACCGCCAGCAGCAATACGGTGCGTTCCACGTTGCCATCCCACTTCGATGGATCCAAGCCGAAGAGCTGGGCCAGGCGCTGTGCATCCTTGATATGCCCCGGACCGGCGTTGTACGATCCGATCACGAACTTGAGACGCTGCTCCGCGTTCGGCACCGAGGCGCGCCAGAACTGATCCAGGTAGGCCAGGTAGTCGCGTGCGCCCTTGATGTGGCCACTGACACCTCCGGCCGAGTCCACACCCAGTTCGCTGGCCGTGCCCGGCATGATCTGCATGAGCCCCTCGGCCCCGGCGCCGGATACCGCTGCGGTGTCGAAGCGCGATTCCTTGTACGCCAATGCGGCCAGCAATCGCCAGTCATGCACGCTGTTGTCCGCATGCATCTGGAACAGGCTGTCGAAGGGCGAGATACTGTCCGGGGAGAGGTCCAGCTTGGGCAATGAACGCATCTGTCCCTTTCCGATGACGCCGTTGCTGTATCCAGCGACGAGGGAACAGTTAGATCGCGTTCTTTTCCTTCTTCAGCAGCATATGCTCGTTCAAGGCGCGTAGCAGCTTGCGCGAATTGCTGCGCACAGCGAAGGCGAGCGGGACCTCCGGCCCGATGTGCGTGCCGAAGTCCACATGCGGCAGCTTGCGCGCCTCGTAGCTGCCCTGCGCATCGCTGAGCACCGCAGCCCGGCAGGTGCCCAAGGCTACGCGGTACAGGATCTCCATCGGGGCGGCACTGTCCTGCACCAGTACCACCTCGCCTGCACGCGTATCGAAGGCCGCCGGCAATTCTCGGAAGGACGACCACCGCGAGATGACCAGGGTATCGGCCACGCCTTCCTTCCGTCTGCTACGGATCGTGCGTCGCACCATGGCGTCCTGGTACAGGGCCGCACGGATAGGGGCCACGGTGCGATAGGGCAGGGTGAAGGCCACATAGGGCGCGAAGGGACCTTGGGGGCAGAATTGTCCGGCCATGATGTCACCCTGCCCGCGTTGGAGCATCAATAGCATGCTGTCCGGATCGTCCACGGGCACGGCCCGGATGGGGATCTTCTGGGCGCGGGCGAAGCGCTGGATGATGCGCCATTCGAGTCCGCCGGTTTCGCCGCTCACATCATCATACGAAAAGGGATCCTGCAGCACGAGCACGCGCAACGTGTCCCGCTGGATGTGCCCAAGGTCGCGCTGCACCTGCGGCCGCGTCCATTCCGGTGCGCGCGGGCGCATCAGGGGCAAGGGCGAGTCCGGCTTGAACACCAGGGCCGCCAACAGCAGTGCGAACACCGCGATGCCGATGATCGCTCCGTTATCCTTCTTCACGTTGCAGGTGTATACGCAGATCGCGAAGGAACGAAGAACACTCTGCGATATATGCCTCGTAGTGCTGCAGAAGCACCTGTTCCGCACCGCGCAGGCGGATGCCTGCGGGAACGCGTCGGGACATGCCGTCGAGCGCGCGGCCCACACCCTCCACGGTGGCATAAGTGCCCAGCCAGTTACCGCGGACCATGTAAGGCAGCATCATGCGCGTGCGCTCGGGCATCAGGTCCGCATGGGCGGTCAGCAGCGCGTAGATGCGATCGGCAAAAAGCGGCAAGGGCTCATCATGCAGTTCATTCCATGTGGTGGCTATGCAGTGGTCGTACAGCACGTCCAGCGCCACGCCCGCGTATTTCCCGCAATGTTCGCGCAAGCGATCCCGACCGGTCAGCGTGATGGGATGGTTGTCCGTGAACACGTCGATGCGGCGATGCAACCGGATGCCCTGCTGAAGGCCGGACGAGTAGCTTGAAAGGTCGCGACCCTTCACGGCATCGGCCATGAAGTTGCCGGTGATCACCAGCGGATCATTGCCCGAGACCAGCAAATGGCCGAGATAGTTCATCGCGGTGCAAGTTACCGCCCGGTCATCCGGCCATCGCAGCCGTTCATGTAGGGGACGCCCCGGCGATGCGCAGCGAGGTAATTTGGCACCGTGACGAGCACGCTGCGCAATACACTGATCTACTGGCTTACCCAGGTGATCGCATGGACCGGCTATGTGTTCATCTTCGGGCTCAGCATGTGGATCGGTGGAAAGTACACCGATGGCCAGGGCTATGGTCTGCTGCTCACCCTCTGCATGGGCGTAGCCGTGAGCCACGCGCTTCGGCTCATGATCCTTCGCCAGCGACTTACCGACCGGTCCCTCGGCTATGCCCTTCCCCGCATGGCGCTCGCAGCGATGTTCCTGGGCAGCATTGCGGCGGTGGTGCAGGCCGTGTTGCACGATCTCTTTTTCCCGCAGGCGGCACCCATCCTTGCCGGTCCGCTCGCGTCGCTCGCGGAATTCGTCATCTCATGGACCATCCTGTTGCTGGGATGGGGCATCTGCTACTTCGCGTATCACTGGTTCATCCGCGGGCGCCGTGAGGAGATCCGCAACCTGCGCTTGGAGACCGCCAACCGCGAAGGTCAGCTGAGCAACCTGCGCGCACAGCTCAACCCGCATTTCATGTTCAATGCGCTCAATGGCATCCGCGCGCTCATCGATGAGGATCCTGCGCGGGCCAAGCAGGCCATCACCCAGCTCAGCTCCATCCTGCGCAACGCCATGAGCACCGTGAAGCGCCGCACCGTGCCGCTTGGCGAGGAACTGGACATCGTGAAGGACTACCTCGCCCTGGAACGCATGCGCTTCGAGGAGCGGCTCATCACCCGCTTCAATGTCGATCCCACCCTGGAGCGCGAATCCGTGCCACCCATGCTGCTGCAGACGCTGGTGGAGAATGCCGTGCGCCATGGCATCGCTCGCCTCACCGGTGGAGGCGAGGTGGTCATCAGCGCGGTGCGCGGAGTGAACGGCATGATGCTCACCGTGAGCAACACGGGCACATTCGAGGAAGGTCGCATTACGGGCAGCGGCATCGGACTCAACGGCACACGAAGGCGATTGGAATTGATCTACGGCAATGACGCGTCGCTCACCATCAGCAACCGCGATGGGATGGTGGTGACCGAGATCCTGATACCCATTCAACAGCGCGAGGACGGACTGCGCGCAACTTTGAACCAAGCACCATGAAAGCACTGATCATCGACGACGAACGGCTGGCGCGCAAAGAGCTCGCAGGACTTCTTGAAAAGCATGACGGCATCCAGGTGGTGGGCGAGGCCGCCAATGCCGAAGAGGCCGAACTGCGCATCGCTGAGCTGAAGCCCGACCTGCTGTTCCTGGACATCAACATGCCCGGGCGCGATGGCTTCCAATTGCTCGAAGCGCTGGAGCAGGTGCCCTACGTGATCTTCGTCACGGCCTATGATGAGCATGCCTTGCGCGCCTTCGAGGTGAATGCGCTCGACTACCTGATGAAGCCGATCGACCCGAGCCGGCTGGAGGCCGCGATCAGCAAACTGCCCAAGGCCAAGGACGGTGAGCTTCCGGACCGTGAGGTGCTCGGACTGGAGGACCAGATCTTCCTGAAGGATGGCGACAAATGCTGGTTCGTAGCGTTGAAGGACATCCGCCTGTTCGAGAGCGAAGGCAACTACGTCCGCGTGAAGTTCAACGACCAGAAGCCACTTGTGCTGCGCTCCTTGAACAAGCTGGAGGAGAAGCTGGACCCGCACGTGTTCTTCCGCGCCAACCGCAAGCACATCGTGAACCTGCGCTACGTCGAGAAGATCGATCCCTGGTTCAGCGGCGGCCTCAACGTGAAGATGAAGACCGGCGAGGAAGTGGAAGTGAGCCGCCGACAGGCTTCCCGCTTCAAGGAGTTGATGAGTTTGTAACGGCCATCACTGGAGGCAGGCGCTCGCGTGTCGCGAGTGCCGTGTCCGTCCGCGCTTGCAACGCTGGGCCCGTCCGCGCATGCTGCGCGGGTGCCGTGAGGTTCGCGCTTTCAGCGCAGTCAGGTTCGCCAATGAAGGCGAACGCACTCGCGAGCGCGTGCCCGTTGTGTGGCGCGTACCAGGTCCGTCCGCGCCCCCGGAGCCTCATCCGGGGCTGCGCGGATGCAGCGAGGTTCGCGCTTCTAGCGCAAGCCGGGATCACTACGGCCGTTGATGCGGATCGCTGCTACCAGACCCGGAACATGATCCAGCCGACAAAAATGACGCCGAGCGCGATGGCCAGGAGGCGATAGCCCCAAGGCATGGGTGGACCTTTTTTTCTCATGTGTCAGCTCTGTGAAATGCAGTGATCGGAACGCATCGAACGTATCACTTTGGCGATACCGGCTTAACTTCCTTTACGCGTTTCTGCACGATCACTTTCCATTGGGCGTATTGTGATGGTAGCATGACGGCCTGCAGGTCGCGATCACGGAGCTTGAGCGCATCCTTGTCGCCCTTGGCCACCAGGTCGCTATAGCGTGCATCCGATTCCTGAACGAGCTTCATCTGCTCATTGGTCAGGCCGAGCTCGTGCCCGAGGCTATCGTCGATCATCACATAGGCAGGAGGGTCCACTTGCTTGTCACCGTCGGTCTGTGCATGTATGCTGATAAGGCTGGTGGTCGCCAAGGCGATCAGGATGGCTGCTGTTCTCATGGGGGTGGGAATTAATGTTCGATGTGATGGGAACACGCATCATGCCGATTTCGTGTGTTCAGGGAGCCTCTCCTCTGGAACTTGGATGGACGCGCCAGCCGTGCGTTTGATGATCGCCACGCCAACATGCTCCGTCCGCACGAACGGGGAATTAACGCCACAGTTCAAAGAGCGTGATGGCATCGTTGGACACGAGTGCTCCCTGAATGGAGCCAACGCACTCGCGACACGCGAGCGCGTGCACAGAAGTTCCAGTCAGTCCGCGCCCCCGGAGCCTCATCCGGGGTTGCGCGTATGCAGGAGGTTCGCGCTTTCAGCGCAAGCCAGGATGACGAGTGATCGGGTCAACGCACTCGCGACACGCGAGCGCGTGCCTGGTCCGTCCGCGCCCCCGGAGCCTCATCCGGGGTTGCGCGGATGCAGCGAGGTTCGCGCTTTCAGCGCACCACCTAACGCAACAACCGTCCATCATTCCCGAAGGGCTTCGTCAACTCATACTTCAGGTCGCGCAGCACACTGGCCTTCACGTTGATGCGGAAGGTGAAGCTCTTGCGAAGCCCAAGCGGGATGACGTTGAGGTTGAACTCCCAGCAATGCAGGTCCCAATACAGGTTCAACGAGGTGGGCGTCCATTCCTGCGCTTCCAGGTCGTAGCCGCTGCTGGCACCGAGCTTCCAATACTTGAACAGGGTGACATCACCGTTCAACAGCACGCTCTGGCGCTGTTCGTCGGTGAAGTCGGAGGCCTGCCACGCACGCGACATGTCGAAGCTGTAGTTCACGCGCATCTGCCACGGCATGCTGAAGTTGATGCGTGCGCCCTTGCTCGGATCCGCTTCGCCCACCACCTGGCCGTCCTTGGGTTCCGCGGTGGTGCTCTGTCCGTACTTGCGGCTTTTCAGCTGAAAGCCCATCGCCGTGTTCAGGTTGGTAAGGCGAAGGAGCCGCCCATCCAATGAGCGCTGTGAACGTTCGATGCGTACGCCTTGTGCCGAGGTCGCATACGGATCCCACACGCTCACCAGGTTCACATCGAGGAAGTTGAACAGCAACGTACGTGCGCTTGCGTTGATCGGGCTCCAGCGCAGACTGTCGCGCATCAGGTCGTAGCTGGTGGTGGTGCCCACGAAGTCCAGCAGCTTCATCTTCTTGTACTTCGGTCCGTCGTCGGCGCCATTGGCGCTGCTGCCGTCGAGCACCTTGGCCTCCACGCTTTGGATCAGGCCCATGCTCACCAGCCCGCTCTCGTTCGGCGAAGGCGCGCCGTAGATGCCGATGTCGAAGGGCGAATAGCTCGATGCCGCGCCATCCGTGCCGAAGGGTCCGAACACGCGGGTATCGTTGCCCGGAGTATAGCTGAAGCCTGCGGTGGGCGTAAGCACGTGGCGGATGGCCTTCACCTTGCCGCCGCGGAATGTGTAGGTGCCGTACAACTTGCTGGTGAGCGAAACGCCGGTGCTCCATTCGAACGGTGCGGCGAATCGGTCGGTGGTGTCCGATGTGGTGATCGTGGTATCGGTGAACACATTAGCGGTTCTGCGCAGCTGATCGAAGTACATGCGATCAGTGAAACGCACTTCGGGGTTCACGGTGAGGAAACGCGTTTTGAAGGAGGTGTTGATGGCGCCGGTATGTTTGATGCCGTTGCGCATCTGGCGCGTCAGTGTGGGCAGGTTGTCGGTGTACAGTTGGTCCTCGGTGGTGCTCAGCCGGTTGTCGAAGGAACTGCTCCAGGTGAGGCCGATGTTGTCCAGCGCATTGCGTTTTACCACGGCCTCATCGCCCCGGAACCAGTCCGCCGGGAACACGCGCTGCACGTTGAAGGTGGCGGTGGGCAGCGTGATGTCAAAGGTGCGGTTGATGGTGTTCTGGCTGTGGCGCATGCCCACGGCCAGGCTGTAGGGCTTTCCGCTCCACAAGTGGTTCCATTGCACATTGCTTTGGAAGGTGTTGCTGAGGTAGTCGCCGGTGCTGCTGTTGAAGTTGTTGGTGAAGTTCTGGCTGGTGCCCACGTTCACGCTGGCCGTGAAGCGGTCGGTGAGGCTGGCCTTGGGATCCACGATGTGGTTCCACCGGATGAAGAAGTTCTTCTGCCGGCTGAAATCGGGGTACTCCCGCAGGCTGTTGAGCAAGGTGCTGTGGCTGATGTCCAGCGATCCAGTGTAACGGTAACGCGTTTTGTAGCGCATCAGGCTGCGCAGGCCCCAGCTGCCGCGGCTGTAGATGTCGCCGGTGAGCTGCAGGTCGAAGTGCTCGCCCAGGGGCAGGTAGTAGCCGCCGTTCAGGAAGAAGTAGCCCAGCTGCTGGCTGTTGCCATAGATGGGGATCAGCACGCCGGCGGTGCGCCGTTGCTGGTTGGGGAACAGGCCGAAGGGGATCCCCAGGGGCACCGGCACCTTGCCCACCTTCATGACCGCCGGCCCTGCGATCGATCTTATCACCTGGGATGACCATCATCCTGCTCACCGCGAAGTGATAGTGGGGGTGCGGCCTGTCGCACGTGGTGAGCATGCCGCCGCGGCTGTGCACTTCGCCGTTCTCCTGCCGCTTGCTCTTGCGCGCTACGGCGTAGAGCTGGTCCTCGGTGGTGCGCACCTCGCGGATGATGCCCTTCTTCGTGCGGAAGTTGTAGCGGATGCTATCGGCGGTGATGGTGCGGCCGTCCTGCCGGAATTCGGGCTGTCCACCCGGAACCCCGAGGCTGTCCAACGCACCATAGGCGCGTGTTTCCTCGTTCTCCATATCGAGCACGATGCGCTCGGCCGTGAGCTCGATGCCCTGGTAGCTCACCTTGGCCGCACCAAAGAGGTACACCGTTTGGTGTTGCAGGTCGTACCGCATGCTGTCCCGGGCGCTGTAGTGCACTTCGTCCTTCAGCCCCTGCGCCGAACACACGCCACCCATGAGCACTGTCAACAGGAACGTGATGAAAACCGCGAAGCCCCCCGGCCATGGCCTGGTGGTGCTACCTCTACTTTCGCCCGTCCCTGGGGCGGACCATGGCGGCGTCCTCATCGGGTGGCCGAAAGTAGCGCTTCGTAACAGGGACATCCGGAACAAGATGATGCAACAGGTAAAGGGATGGATGTTCGCCGGCGCGCTGGTGCTGGTGCTCCCCTCACAGACCTTGCCACAAACGCCCGGCCACGGCGGCGGTGCGGCCGATCCCAACAAGATCGACGTGGTGTGCCTGGACGCGGGCCACGGCGGGAAGGACCCCGGCAACCTGGGCACAGGCCGCTTCAAGACCACCGAGAAGCAGGTGTCACTGGCGGTGACCAGGCTCGTCGGCAAATACATCACGGAGAACTTCCCGGACGTGAAGGTGATCTACACCCGCGACAACGACACCTTCGTGGAGCTGAAGGAGCGCTGCGAGATCGCCAACCGCAACAAGGCCGACGTCTTCATCAGCATACACTGCAACGCCAACAACGATCCATCGCCGCATGGCTGCGAGACCTACAGCATGGGTCTGCACAAGACCGAGGCGAACATGCGCGTGGCGATGAAGGAGAACGAATCCATCCTGCTGGAGGATGACAAAGGCTTGAAATACGATGGATTCGACCCCAAGGACCCCGAGAGCATGATCGCGCTCAGTCTGCGCCAGAACGCCTTTTTGGACCACAGCCAGGAACTGAGTCACCTGGTGCAGACCCAGCTGGGCAAGCGCGTGGGACGCCCCGATCGCGGGGTGAAGCAGGCGGGCTTCCTGGTGATCAGCTACACATCCATGCCCGCGATCCTCATCGAACTGGGCTTCCTGACCAACAAGGACGAGGAGGACTTCCTGCAAAGCGCAAAGGGGCAGGAACTGCTGGCCTCGGGCATTTATAGGGCCTTCAAACAGTACAAGGCGAAGATGGAAGGCACCGACGTGGACATGACCGAGGCCAAGGTGGACAGTACTGCGGTGGCTGTGCCTACGCCGGTGGTGAAGGATAGCGGCGTGCGCTTCAAGGTGCAGATCATCACCAGCAGCAAGCGCATCGAACTTAAGCCGAAGAACTTCGCCGGCCTCGAGGGGGTGGAGGAGATGCAGGGCAAGGACCTGTGGAAATATGCCGTGGGCAACGAGACCACGCTGGACGCGGCCCGCAAGGTGCAGGAGCGCTGCCGCGAGAAGGGATATGAGGGCTGTTTCATCGTCGCTTTCAAGGACGGGCAGCGTATTGATCTGCAGCAAGCCGTTACTTTGACCCGAACCGACTGAACACCGCGCCAGTGCCGAAGATCAAGCGAGAATACTCCATAGCCCTCATGGTGATCGGGGGCATCGTGCTCCTCTATTTCGGGATCAACTACCTGAAAGGCCTCGAATGTCCTGCAAGGCCGCAACCTGTACTACGCGGTGTACGGCGATGTAAGCGGGATCAACGACGCCAGCCCGGTGCTGTACAACGGCATGAAGGTGGGGCAGGTGATCGGCACCGAGATGCTGCCCGATGGCAGCGGAAGGATCGCCGTATCGTTCCAGATCCACGAAAAACATCTGAAGCTGCCCAAGGACACCAAGGCCGAGATCTTCAGCAGCGACTTCTTCACGCGCTCCATCCGGATCATCCAGGGCACAAGCGCGTGAGCTCGCGGCAAAGGGCGACACCCTGAACGGGGGCGCGCAGTTGAGCCTCACCGAGACCGTGAACCAGCAGATCGATCCGCTGAAGCGCAAGGCCGAAGGCATGCTCGCCAATGTCGACAGCATCCTTACATCCCTGCAAAAGGTGCTGAACGTGGATGCCCGCAAGGACATCGACGCCAGCTTCAGCAGCCTGCGGGGTACGCTGGATAATGTGCGGAACACCACCCAGCGGCTTGATGCGTTGCTCGCCGCGGAAACCACCACCATTCACGCCACCTTGGAGAACCTCAACAAGGTGAGCGGCGACATTGGCGAACAACAGCGACGAGCTCGGGCGCATCTTCAGCAACATGGACTCGCTCAGCGCTTCCCTCGCCGACGGTCGCTTGGACAGGATCATGGCGAATGTCACCGCCACCAGCGACCAGCTGAAGGCCACGTTGGCCGGCCTGGAAGAAGGCAAGGGCACGCATGGGTAAGTTGATGAAGGACGACAGCCTGTACGTGAACCTAAACCAGGCCAGCCATCAGCTGGACCTGTTATTGGAGGACCTGCGCACGAACCCCAACCGCTACTTCAGTGTTTTCGGTAAGAAGGACCGCCTGCCCAAGTTGAGCGACGCGGACATTGAGCGTATCCAACAGAGCTATCAGAAGCAACAGCAGCCGTGATCAGCAGCATCGTCTTCATCGTCCTGCTCGGTGCCGCCAGCGCGCTCTTCGCGCGCAACATCATGCGTGTTCGGCGCAACATCCTGCTGGGCCGCGATGTCACGATCAACGACCGCCGACCCGAGCGTTGGGCAGTGATGACGCGCGTGGCGCTGGGCCAGAGCAAGATGGTGGTGCGGCCTGTTGCCGGCATCCTGCACATCATCGTGTACGCGGGCTTCGTCATCATCAACATCGAAGTGCTGGAGATCCTCATCGATGGCATCTTCGGAACGCACCGCGTGCTCAGTTTCCTCGGCGGACTCTACGACTTCCTCATCGGCAGCTTCGAGTGGTTGGCGCTGGGCGTGCTGGTGGCCTGCGTGATCTTCCTCGATCCGTCGTGAAGGCATCCGGCTGAAGCGTTTCTGGATGCGGGAGATGGCGGGTTGGCCGCGCAGCGATGCCACCATCATCCTCGTCACCGAGGTCCTCCTCATGACGGCCTTCCTGCTGATGAACGCTGCGGACCACACGCTGCAGGACCGGGGCGAAGGGCATTACATCGTGGCCGGTGCATTCCCTGTCAGTTCCGCCATAGCATCCCTTGCGTCCTTCACATCGTTCACTTCCACAAGCCTCATCGCCATCGAGCGCATGTGCTGGTGGTTCCACATCATCGGCATCCTGGCGTTCCTCAACTACCTCGTCGTCAGCAAGCACCTGCATATTCTGCTGGCCTTCCCCAACGTGTGGTACAGCAACCTGCGGCCGAAGACCGAACTGAAGAACATGGAGCGCGTTACGGGGGAGGTGAAGAGCATGCTCGATCCGTCGCAGCCCCCTCCCGTGGTGGCGCCGCACACGGTAGCTGGGGTGGAGATCACCGAGCGTTTCGGCGCGAAGGACGTCTTCGACCTGTCGTGGAAGCAGCTCATGGATTCCATGACGTGCACGGAATGCGGACGTTGCAGCAGCGTGTGTCCCGCGAACCTCACGGGCAAGCTGTTGAGCCCGCGGAAGATCATGATGGATACGCGCGATCGTCTGGAGGAAGTGGGGAAGGTGATCGATGCGAAGGGCAAATGGGAGGACGATGGCAAGGGGCTCGGCAGCCGGATAAGCGAAGAGGAACTGTGGGCCTGTACCACCTGCAATGCATGTACAGAGGCCTGTCCGGTGAATATCGACCCAGTGGGCATCATCATGGACATGCGGCGTTACCTTGTGATGGAGGAGAGCAAGATGCCCGCCGCCCTCACCACCATGAGCACCAACGTGGAGAACAACGGCGCGCCTTGGGCCTTTGCCCAGAGCGAGCGGATGAAATGGGCTGACCCCACCTGACATTCGTACGGGCGGGAAAATTCCCGCCCCAACACAGCTACCATGGCACACCTCATCGAAAGCACCGAAGGCGGCAAGAAGATCAGCCCCAAGCTGCCTGCGCACATCAAGAACTTCCTCATCGACATCGATGGGACCATCTGCGACGACATCCCCAACGAAGAACCCTGGCGCATGGTGGATGCGGAGGTGTTCCCCGAGGCGCTGGAGAAGCTCAACAAGTGGTTCGACGAAGGCCACATCATCACCTTCTTCACCAGCCGCACTGAAGCCCATCGCGAGGTGACGGAGATCTGGCTGAAGAAGCATGCCTTCAAGTACCACGGTATGTTGATGGGCAAGCCGCGCGGAGGCAACTACCATTGGATCGACGACCGTGAAGTGCGTGCCACGCGTTACCTGGGCCATTTCACTGAACTGGTGGAACGGAAGGCGACCGTACAGGTATTCGAAGATTGAACCGCAGCGTCGACCCACCGGGTCGACCCATGAAATACCCCAATGACCGACCCGATCCACGTTCCCACCATGGCTGAATTCGCCGGCAGCGGCGAAGTGCCCGAAGTCCTCTTCTGGGTGGGCTGCGCCGGTTCCTTTGATGACCGTGCGCGGAAGATCACCAAGGCCTTTGTGCGGATCCTGAACGCGGCGAAGGTCAAGTTCGCCGTGTTGGGGCAGGAGGAGATCGTGCAGCGGCGATCCGGCGCGTCGCGCGGGCAACGAATTCCTGTTCCAGATGCAGGCGCTGAACAACGTCACCGTGCTCAATGGCTACGGGGTGAAGCGCATCGTAACGGCGTGCCCGCATTGCTTCAACACGCTGAAGAACGAATACCCTGCCTTGGGCGGCAGCTACGAGGTGATGCACCACACGCAGTTCATCAACGCGTTGATCAAGGAGGGCCGCATCAAGGTGGAGGGCGGCAGCTTCGCGGGCAAGCGCATCACCTTCCACGATCCGTGTTACCTGGGACGTGGTAACGGCGAATACGAAGCCCCGCGCGAGGTGCTGTTGAAGCTGGACGCCGCCCTGATCGAATTGAAGCGCAGCAAGCAGAACGGCCTGTGCTGCGGTGCGGGTGGGGCACAGATGTTCAAGGAGGCCGAGCCCGGCAACAAGGAGGTCAACATCGAGCGCAGCGAAGAGGCCCTGGCGGCTTCACCGAACATCATCGCCGCCGGCTGCCCGTTCTGCAACACCATGCTCACCGATGGCGTGAAGCATTTCAACAAGGAAGGGGAGGTGCAGGTGAAGGACGTGGCGGAATTGATCGCCGAGGCGGGGGATATCTGACCTTTATTTCCCCAACAACAACTTCACCGCCGCTTCCAACTGCTGGTCGCGGCCTTTGCTCACCACGCCGGGGTCCAATGCCTGCCTTACATCGGGATCCAACTGCTGGTTCTCCAGGTATTGGCCGCTGTTGTCGATCATGCCCACCTGTGGAATGCCGAAATACATGCCGTTCTGCAGGCTTTCCCACCACACAGCGGTACCGGTGCCGGCCACGGGCATGCCCACCAGCTTGCCGATGCCCAGGGCGCGATAGGTCACGGGGAACATATGCGCATCGCTGTAGTTGCCTTCGCTCATCACCACGCAACTGGGCTTCTGCCACTTGAACTGGGGCTCGGTGCCGAGCTTCTGTCCGCGCGGTTCTTCGCGCATGTACGTCTTGCCGCTCAGGAAGGTCGCCAGGTCATCATGCAGCCAGCCGCCACCATTGAAGCGCGTATCCACGATCAACGCTTCCTTGTTCCAGTAGCGTCCAAGCGCCTCTTCGTATACCGTGCGATAGCTGGGGTCGTCCATGCCTTGCACGTGCACATAGCCGATCTCGACCACCGCTCAGGCTGTCCACGATATGGCGGCAGCGTTCCACCCAGCGATGGTAGAGCAGTTCGTTCTCCTCACCGCGGTGGATCGGCTTCACCGTCTCGTCCCAGCGGCTGTCCGTCTTCGGGTCCACGAGTGACAGCAGGGTGGGCTTGCCCGCCTTGCGGTTCAGAAGGCGATGGGCATCCTCGTTGTCGGCGATCGGCTGTCCATCGATCTTCTCGATCACCACACCGGCCTTGATCTTCGTGCCTTCCTGGATCACCGGGCTCGTTCCATCACCTCGGTCACGCGCAGTCCTTTCAACGCTGGTTCGTTCGCGTAGAACAGGCCGAGCACGGCGGTGTTGTCCGCATTCGGGATTCTTCGTAGTTGCCGGAGCCGGTGTGCGATGCGTTCAGCTCGCCGAGCATCTCGCTGCAGCAGTTCGGCGAAATCCCAGTTGTTGTTCATGTAGGGAAGGAAGCGCTGGTACTCGGCCTTGTACTTGTTCCAGTCCACACCCTGCAGGTCCACGCGGTAGAACTTCTTCAGCACCTGGCGCCACACGTGTTCGAAGAGGTAGGCTCGTTCCTTTCCTTCGTTCAGCAGCATTTCACCGTTGATGCCGATGGCCTTCAGTTCGCTCTTTTCAATGTCGAAGTGCTGCAGACCGGTGTTGGTGGAGAAGTAGAGGTGTTTGCCCTCCTTGTCGATGGCCAGGCTGCCGGCGTAGTCGGCGCCCAGCTTGGCGGCCACCTTGGTCTCGTGCGTGCGCATTTCCATCTGCCACAGGTCGTAGCCCTTCTCGAAGCGCGCGAGGTAGAAGAGCTTCTCGCCGTCGGGTGAAAGCACCGCACCGCCCAGGTCGCTGGAGCTCGGCGTAAGGCGCACCTTCCGGTCCTGGATGTCGTGCAGTTCGATCTTCAGCGGTTCGGGCTTGGCCTCTTCCTCTTTTTTCTTCTTGTCCTTCTTGTCATCCTTGCCTTCGCCCTTCTTCTTCTCTTCCTCCTCCTTTTTCTTGTCCTCCTGTTCCTTCAACAGCTCGGCTTCCTCCTTGGTCAGCTTGAACTTGTCGAAGGCCGCCTGCGTGAAGAACATGGCGTACGCATCGGCCTGCCCGCCCCAGCTGGCGTGGTTCTTCAGGCCGTCCCGTGCGCTGTAGAAGAGCATCGCCTTGCCGCCGAGGGTCCATTCGGGACGTACACCGCCATAGCCGCTCTTGGTGAGGTCGATGATGTCGGCCGGTTTGTAGTTCACATCGGTTGCATTCCCCACAGCCACCAGTCCGCACTGCGTGATCCACTGGTCGTCGTGCAGGAATTCCACCAACAACCATTTGCTGTCCGGGCTCCAGCTGAAGTACTGGTCGCCATCGGCATAGCTGTAGTTCTTGTTGCCGGGCATGATGATGCGCGTCTTCTTCGCGGCCAGGTTGAAGGCCTTGATGGTGGTGCGCTCTTCGAGATAGGCCACCTCTTTTCCATCCGGCGACCACACAGGTTGGAATTCCTCCGCAGGTGTGCTCAGCAGCGTTTCCTCCTTCAGCAGCGTGGCCGTGAAGAAGTAGGCTTCCTCCTTGCGGGCGATGGTGGTGGTGTAAAGGTCCCAGCTGCCGTTGCGCTCGCTGGCGTACAGCAGGGTGCGCCCATCGGGGCTGAAGCTCACGCTTCGTTCCTGTTCGGGTGTGTTGGTGATGCGGCGCGTGGTGCCTTCCTTCACGGAGGTCACGAACACTTCGCCGCGGAATACGAAAGCGGCCTCTTTGCCATTGCTCGAAACGTGCATTTCGCTTGCGTTCCCGTTCACGCTGATGGTCCGCTCGGGATTGTAGCGGGCGTCCACGGCGAAGCGCACCGGCACCTTGCGGGGTTCGCTGCCTTCGGTCATCGTATACAGTTCACCGCGGTAGCTGAAGCACAGCACGCCGCCATCGCTGAGGCTGAGGTGGCGGATGGGATCATCCACGAGAAAGCTCACCTGCGTGGAAGGTCCACCTGCGGCGGGCATCTTGAAGATGTTGAAGGAGCCCTTCTCCTCGCTGAGGTAGTAGATGGTCCTTCCATCGGCACTGAAGCGCGGATTGCGATCCTCACCGTTGAAGCTGCTGAGCTGCTTGTATTGCTTGGAAGCGATATCGTAGCTCCAGATGTCACGCGTTACCGATGAGGTATGGTGCTTGCGGAAGTTGTCCTCGTAGCCCTTCACATCATGGAACACCAACGTCTTGCCATCCGGGCTGAAGCGGGCCGAAACACCCGGTGTTCCCAGGATGCGATCGGTACCTCCTCCGCTCACCGGTACCGAGTACAGCTCACCCAATCCACCCACGGGAAACAGCTGGTTCGCGGCATCGTCGCTGCGGTTGGCATAGAAGATCACCGCCTTGTCATCGCTGGTGAAGTCGCTCGGTCGGTCCCACGCTGAATGGAAGGTGAGGCGTGTGGCCTCGCCGCCGGTGCTGGGCATCACGAACACATCGCCGCTGCCATAGCGATTGCTCATGAAGGCCAAGCGGCTTCCATCGTGCGACCACACAGGACTGGCATCGTAGGCATCGCTGGACGTGAGCAGGGCCGCATCGCCCCCCTGAGCCGGCACCCGCCACAGGTCGCCTTGGTAGCAGAATACGATGGCCTTTCCGTCGGGCGATATCGCCGGCTGCCTCAACCAGAGCGGTCCGGCTTGATCGGCCTGTTGGGCGAGGGCTGCGGAGGAGAACAGAAGGGAGGCCAGGAAGGCGGTGGGCTTCATGTAGGTGGATATCAGGGAGGTGCTCAAATCTATCCGTATTGCCCGCGTGACCGTCACATGATGAACGGTTGATCGATGCACCTTTGCAGCATGTCCACGATGGCCCGAACCCGCCCACTGTCCGCCATGCCTGCCCACGCCCGCGTATGGGTGTACAAGAGCGCGGCTGCGCTGACGGCCGAACAGCAGGCCCTGATCCTGGCGCGTGGTGCACAGTTCACGGCCGATTGGGCGGCGCACGGCGCGGCGCTCGATGCCTGTGTGGATGTGCTTTACGATCACTTTGTGGTGTTGTCAGTGGACGAACAGCAGGCCATGGCCAGTGGATGCAGCATCGACAAGAGCGTGCGCTTTGTGCAGGAGCTCGAGCGAGCGCTCGGGACCTCCCTCACCGATCGCATGGTGGTGCTCTACGAGAGCGAAGGTTCAATACGCATGTGCCGGGTGCCGGAGGTCGAGGGCCTGATCAAGCAAGGCGAACTTTCCGCTGATACTGTTGTCTTCGATGACCTCGTGGGCACGAAAGGGGATATGGACCGACGCTTCCGCGTACCGCTGAAGGAGAGCTGGATGGCTCGCTGGTTGTAGACCGGTGATCGCTCCCCGCTGTACGCAAGGCACAGCGCACCATGGAAAACTCCGCGACCGGAGCCCGGGTGGACGTTCCGAACCGAGCGACCTTGGCGGCATGCGGTCCTTCTTCGAACGTTTCCTGCTGAGCATGCGCGATGATTGGCGACAGGGGCTGGTCATCTTGATCGTGCTGTTGTTCGCACAGATCCTGCTGCGCTGGCTGCTGAACCGGCGCTCGCGCCCGGCGGACAGGGCCGCGGTCCTGGATCCTGGCTCTTCATCTGCGCATTGGGCCTGTTCCTGCTCGTGCGACATGTGCATCATGACATCTGGAGCGCCGTGATCATCGCAGCCGGCATGATCGGGGGCGGTCTGTTCATGAGCCGTGGCGGAGGTCGCACGCCGTGGATCCCCCTGCTCATCCTGTCGGCGCTGCTGGGCTTTGGGCTCTACCTGAGCGCGGTGGCCTTTGTGATCGCCGCATCGCTTGTACTGATCCTGAACGCGCCTTATTCCTCCCGATGAGGAAGCGGCAAACGACCACGGGTCTGCCGTTGGCCATCATCATCGGGGCCGCGGTGTCCGTGGTGCTCTTGTTCGCGGTCTTCTCGCTGTTGCCGTATGAGGCGATGACCGCGCGCTGGCCCCTGGGTATCGCGCCCGAAGAGGTGGCCGCCTATCAGCGCTGGTTCGATCAGCGGCCGGGTCAGCCCGTGAAAGGGGAGGCCGAGCGCCTATACGTGGACTCGTTGAACAAAGCGGATGGCGGGATCGGCGAAAGCCCCGTGCAGCTCGATCTCAGCGCGAAGGACTACACAGCGTCCGCCAGCGTGAGCAAGCGGGGTGATGTGTGGTCCGTACGTTTCCCGGACGACAAGCCGTTCCGCTCGCAACTGGCGATCGACCTGGTGCCAGCGACCACCGCCACGATCGAAGTGAAGTATGCCCAACTCGTGGCGGAGTCCTTTGGTTGCACCACGCCGGGCACGGACTTCGTGCGCTTGTTCGCCGGAGGGAAGGATCAAGGCCTGTTCATGAAGGTGGAGCAGGTCACGCCCGCACTTGTCAGCAGGAAAGGACTGGTCGACGCTGTGATGCTGAGTCGCTCACCTCAGGATGGTCGCCTTTCGCGTCTGGGCCGGATGAGCGAACAGGAGATGGCCGCTGCGGAATGGGCCATGGCGCGCGCGCGAGCTGGAGAACCCGGTCGTATGGATACCACGGCCAACGCGGTGATCGCCTGGTTCCGCGCGGCGGGCATCATGGATCCGAGCGCACCTGACGTGCTCGCCTTCGACCCGCTGAAAGGCCGCTTGTACCCGATCGTGGGCGTGGCGCAGGTGGCAGTGGATCTCGGGGGACAAGCCCACGCGCTGGACGCACGCACCCGACAGCAGGTGATGGACCTGGCCACGCGTATGAGAGCGGACAGCGCCTCATGGAGCAGCAAGTTCGATGTGATCGAACAGATGTGGGCCCCCGTCCTTTCCGATGGCCGCAGCGCAGGCTTCCTGCAAGCGCACCTGGCCGAACAGCGCCAGCGTTGGATCGCCCGTTTGCTCCATCCGCAGCTCGGGAACGTGGATACGTCCACGGCAGCGGCTGGCCTTCCCACCCCGCAGCTCGAGCCTTGGTTGAAGAAGATGGTGGGCGGTGATGACACGCTGCGTTTCCAACGCGGCAAGCACACGATCGACCACACCATCGTACTACCACCTTCCGTTCCCGTGGTGTTCGAAAAGGGTGCGCGTTTCACCATCGCTCCGGGCGCGAACTTTGTGGTGAACAACGCGCTCATGATCAAGGGCACCGGCTTAATCCCGTTTTCATTCGTCCGGCGGATGAGAATGCGCCGTTCGGCACGATCTGCGTGAACGGCTCAGGGAATACCCGTTGTTCGGTACGCGGCGTGCGGATGAGCGGAGGCGATCAGGCATGGGTGGATGGTCGACTGCACCGGGGAATGCTGAGCTTCCGGGGGTGCGACGTGAACATCACCAACTGTGAGTTCAGCAACAGCGCAGGTCCATACACGGTGGATGTGGAAGGCAGCACATTGAGTATCAGTTCCTGCACCTTCACGCTACCGCGCTCCGGGGCCCTGAGCGTGCAGAACGGAAAAGGCGAGGTGATCGGCTGCCGCTTTGTGGGGGCCACGGATACGGGTGTCAAACGCGGAACAACAGGAGTGGAGGTCCGAGCGGCACGCGTGCTGGTCCGCGACTGTGATATCGTGGGCATGGGTGGTTCCGGATGCAAGGCTTCGGCCACGGCCCAAGTGCTGGTTATGACTTCACGCTTCACCGGGAATCGCATTGCGCTGGACGTTTCGGACCTGGCCGTGGTGCATGCTTCGCGGAACCGGATCGAAGGCAGCGACGTGGTCTACTTCGTTCATCGCAGCAGCCCCGTTCTTTCGGGTGGGCACCTCACCGTGCACACGAACGAACTGGAGAACAATGCGCGGGAACGGGATCTGGACGCGTTCAGCACCTTGGTGGTGACCGAGCGACCCGATCCGGCCCTTACGGCGCAGTTCGGGGTGGTCCCCTGAGCCGGTTCCAGCCATAATTCGCTGGAAGGTATCTTCCCCGCCCGTTTTTCGTAAGAACGGGTCAAATGCGCCCGGGAACCAGGTCCATATCGCTGTATAACTATCTGATCGTCATGGTATTGTCGTGCGCTGGCATGGCTCCATCGGCCCAGGCGCAGTCGGACATGGTCAATGCAGTAGTGATCTATGGCGATGACAAATTGGTGGATGAGAAGGAGGCACTGACCGATGGTGAACTTGTCGGCCTGTTGGACTCCTTGTGCACCCTCGACCCGGCGCCGCAGGACCTGATCCGCGAACTGCGGTTATACCAGCAGATCCGGCGCATGGATGAAGGCGGGATGGTGCTGTTGATCGACTCCCTCTTCGAACTGGATACCGTCCCTTACGCGTTGATCAACGAGATCAACCTGTACGTGGACCAGTTGCCCACCCGTGCGGATGTGGACAACAGTGTGGTGCTGGCTTGGAGCACCGACCGGAAGCAGCCAGGAGGCGAGATCTACGGGGCCTGGGATAGTGAGAAGCCCAACGCATACGGTCCCGAACTGAGCGCGAAGGACACGCTTGTACAGGTCATGCTCGTGAAACGCGCAACGAACCCTGATTTCCGCATGCCCGTGCCGCCCATTGTAACGAGCCGTTTCGGCTGGCGCGATGGACGCAACCACAACGGGGTGGACCTGGACCTTGAAGTAGGTGATGCCGTGGCCTGCGCATTCCCCGGAGTTGTGCGCTATGCGGGCACCTGCGGAGGATTCGGTCGCTTGGTCGTTGTGCGCCATTTCAATGGCATGGAGACCTACTATGCACATCTCCACCGCCTGCGCGTGAAGTCCGGTGATGAGGTAAAGGCCGGAGATCTGGTCGGTCTGGGTGGCAGCAGCGGCCATAGCACGGGAAGCCACCTGCATTTCGAAACGCGCTTCAAGGGCATCCCCATCGATCCGTCCCACATGATCGACCTCACAACCGGCACATTGCTCTGTGATACGATCGTGCTCAAGCGGTCGCGGGCAGGATTTACGGCCTATCCCAAGGGCACGCGATTTCATACTGTGGCGAAAGGTGAGCATCTTAGCACCATCGCCACTCACTACGGAGTGCCGGTGGATGCACTGTGCAGTCCCAATGGCCTTTGCCGCAAGTCCCGCCTGCGCGTGGGGCAACGCCTGATGGTGTTGCCTGCCACCGTGGCCATGCGCTTGGGCGGCGACCAGGCTTCGCTTGGGCCGCAACGGCACTGATCCTTTCCATTCAACTCATCGCAGCGACCCCGGCCATAGGCCAGGTCGGGCTCACCACATTAGGGCTCCAGGCCAAGCCGGTGATCCCCTTTTCCTTTTTCGATCCGGTCACCAAGGTGGGCACATCTCCGCTTTACGGTGAAGTGGAGCTCACCGGTGGATTCGCGTTCGGCATGGTGGTGCGCGCCGGCATCAGCAAGAGCATCTCCTTCGAAACGGGCATCAACCAGATCACCCGGCGCTTTGCCTGTTCCATCAACAACGACACCGCTTCCTATCGCGAAGAGGACCGGTTGCGGTACATCGGCTACGAGATCCCGGCCATGGCGATGGTGTACATCCGCCTCGGTGAGCGCAGTTGGATGAACAACGCGCTCGGCTTCAGCGCGGACCTGTATCCCAGCGATGCAGAGCGCATCCTGAAGCAGAGCCGGATCTACTTCGCCCGCACCAACTGGTTGCGCATGGGCGTTGTGGCCAACATCGGCTTGGAATACCGCACGCTCAGCAGCGGCTGGTTCTACCTCGGTGCCACCTATCACCGACCGTTCGATAATGTGGCCGTGGCCGAACTCACCTGGTATGATGCCGATAATATCGGCCGCACGATCAAGGCGGGTGTAGGCGGTGCCTATCTTACCGTGGACATCCGTTACTTCTTCCACGCTGATGTCGAGCGCCAGCAACGTCGTCGATCATCCCGCTCCAACGAATAGATCCAGATCTCCTCACCCGAATCCCTCCTCCATGCGACCTTCCGATCTCCTTTGCCTGTTGCCGACCGTGTTGTTCAGTTCCGCTGTCCTCGGTCAGGCCGACCTCTGCGACGAAGCGGTGTTCATTTCACCCGGGACCTACACAGCGGACGGACCGGCCAGTGGTGCCGGAGCCTCACAAGCCGATGCGGAGAACGCGGATTGGTACGCCTACACACCGCCTGTGGAAGGCTTCTTGTCCGTGTGGAGCTGTGGTTCGCAAGTGGACACGCGTGTGCACATACACAGCGGCGACTGCGGCTCGCTCTCCTTGTTGGCCAGCGATGATGATGGCTGTCCGGAGGGCTATCCCCCCGGAAGCAGTCTCCTGGCGAACGTTGAGGTGCAGGCCGGTATCACCTACTACATCGAGTGGGATGATCGCTATACCACGGATGGTTTCAGTTGGACGATGGACCTCCACGCCTGTCCGATCGCGATGCCCACCATCACCCCGGGCTTCGGTTCCTTCACGTTGGATTGGCCGGTGCTGGCCTCGGGGGCAGCATTCATTCTGGAATATGGTCCACCCGGTTTCGCTCAGGGAACGGGCACCTCGATCAGCGGTGTTCAAGGCAATGCGCAGCCACCCATCACGATCGACTCGCTCGCGGGTAACGCGGCCTTCGATGTGTACATCAGTGTGAACTGTGGCGGCGGGAACGCAGCGCCATTCACCGGTCCCTGGCACGCGAACTCCTTGGGCGAGGCGGAGAACGACGACTGCGAAGGGGCTCAACCCATCACCTGTGGAACCATCACGTTCGGGACGCACCGTGGGTGTTACCGAAGATCTGGTGCCCGAGTGCGGTACCTCGATCTCGGCACCGGGTGTCTGGTACAGCTTCACCGCCGGCCCGGGTACGGTGATCCTGTCCACGTGTGCTGAGCATGGATACGACACGAAGATCAACGTATACAGCGGACCGTGCGATGATCTGCAGTGTGTGGCCGGTAACGACGATGGGCCCGCGGGTTGTGGATTAGGCAGCGAAGTGGTGATGCAGGCGGAGGAAGGCGTCACTTACCTAGTGCTGGTGCAGGGCTACAACGGCGCCACGGGCACCTTCGGGCTCTCGCTGGAATGCCCCACCTGCCAGCCACCGGATGGGCTGGTGGTCACTACCGCCGACACACAGGCCTTGCTGTACTGGACATCCGCAAATACGGATGCGCAGTTCACCGTGGAATACGGACCTGCCGGCTTCACACCGGGTAGCGGAACGGTGATCACGGGTACATACGGTGTGGACGGCCCGCCTGCGACGATGACAGGCCTGCTGGCCAACACCGATTATGAGGTCTATCTTACAGAGACCTGTACCGATGGTGGAGTGAGCCTGCGGCGAGGCCCCGTGGCGTTCACGACATTGTTGGATCCCGTGGCCTCGAACGCCTTTTGCTCCGGCGCGTTGCCCATTGCGTGCGATGGATCGGTGGAAGGGAATACGGCCCAAGGGCTGTATTCGCCCGGTCCTTGGTGTGGCTCCGCGAACATCACGTCACCCGGGCTGTGGTACACGTTCACCGGCGATGGGAATGATGCCACGTTGAGCACGTGTGCCTCGGCCGCATTCGATTCCAAGATCAGTGTCTTCTCCGGGCCCTGCGCGGACCTTGTATGCTCCGGTGGGAACGATGATGCTGCAGGTTGCAATGGGAACACATCCCGGGTCACGGTACCCACGTTCGCCGGAGTGGAATACCACGTGCTGGTGCATGGGTACCAGGATGCAGCGGGTGTACTTCACCCTCAGCATGACCTGCACCGCACCGTGCACGCCTGCCGTGCCCAATGATGATTGCACGAATGCCCAAGCCTTGGTCCCCCAACAGGTGGGCAGCTGCGAAGCGCTGACCGGAACGAACGTATGCGCGTACGTGAGCAGCGCACCGAACCCTGCTTGCGATCCCTATACACTGATCCAGGATGTGTGGTACAGCCTCGCCACCGGGCCTTCGGCAACCCATACGGTCACGCTGACGACAGGCAGTTCGGGTCCCCTGGGCATGGCCCTGTACTCAGCATGCGGTTCCGGCTTCATCAACTGCTATGATCCGTCGCAAGGCCCCGTTGTCCTCAATGACCTGATCACGGACACGACCTACTATCTGCAGATCTGGAACAACGGTGGTGCGAACGCGGGCACGTTCACCATCTGCGATGAAGCGCCCTTGTTGGTGGGCATGAACGAGCCAGACAGCGGCACCTTGCGGGCATGGCCGGTGCCCGCCTCCACCGTCATTAATGTGGAAGGCGTTCTGCCCGGAGCTGGATCGTTGCGACTGATCGACATGCAGGGCCGGGCAGTACGGGAGATGAGACCCACCGGATCGTCGATCGTGCACATGAACATCAGCGAACTCAGCGCCGGGGCATACATGTTGCTGGTGGAAGGAGAACGACCACAAAGTCTGCGGGTGATGATCCGGTAGGATGGTACGATGCAGAACGGCTCGCGCTGGAAACTCCAGCGCGGGCCGTTTCATTCAGCGTTAAGGCTATTTGCTTGCGCGACCATCACCGGGTTTCACCACGGTGACCCAACGACCCGGGCTGCGCGCGTTCACGGTGTGGTCGTACATGGCCTCGCACACCGTGGGCGGCAGATAGTAGCGGCCGATATAGGCGGCGTTCAGGAACACATGATAGGTGGCCTGTTGCCGCGCGCCCAGGTCGAAATAGGTCATCACCCGGTCGTCGCGGATGTCCTGGTATTGGAACCAGCTGTTCTCCTGCGCGCTGGTGGTTCCTTCCAAGCGGCTGTTGCGGATCTCCCAACCGCTCGGGAACACCTGCGTGAGGGCCATTTCCTGGTAGTCGCCACGGATCCCGGGATGCTGTATGGTGACCACCGCCTGGAAGTCGGTCCCCTGATCCAGCGTCGTCGGGTCGATCAGCTTGCCGTCCATGCTCATGTAGCGCACATCGGCTGCGATACCATTGCTCGCGGGTTTCTCATCGCCCGGCATGGGCGTTCCCGTGCGCACGGTACGCACATACAGGATGCCCTTGCCCGTATTGGTCACGCTCACCTTGTGCTGTCCGTTGGGCACGGGCAGGTCCACCTTCATCACGCTCTTCTCGCTGAAGCGGTCCTGGTCCTTTCCGTCCAGGCCGAGTTTGAAGCTCATGCCTTTTCCCATGTTGTCCGCGGTGGCCAGGCGGCTCACGGCCAGCAATCCCCAGGCCGTGGTCTGCGTGCTGTACCAGCTTTCCGTGCCCAGGTCAACCGCTATGCGCTTGATCACTACGCCGGCGGTGCTCAGGTCACCGATGCGGATAAGCGCTTCGGCGATGATGGCATCGTCACGCAGATCGCTGCCGTACGTGTAGCCCATCTCGGTGTACGGTGCCACTTTCGTGGACAGCCCGGTGATCATTTCGCGCGCGACATCCTTACGGTTGCCGATGGCGTACGCGGCGGCGAGCATCCACTTGGTCTGCAGACCGATGTTCGGTGTGGTGCGCAGCCGGTTCATCGCACCGAGCTCCGCCGCATTGGCCAGGGCGAGCACGTACAGGCGGTAGGCCTGCGTGAGCTGACTGCCATCGCTGTTCCAACCATGGTCCACGATGGGCGACCAGTTGCGGGCGTTGTTGCGCATGTAGCCGAGCCATTTGGTGCGCATGCCATCGGGCAGGTGGAAGCCTGCACGCTCCGCCTCGATGATGAAGTGCCCTGCGTAGATGGTACCCCAATCGCTTTCATCCAGTTCACCCGGCCAGTAGCTGAAGCCGCCGCCGGGCCGTTGGAACAGCTTCAGTCTGCGGAGGCCGGCCTCCACGTTGGCCCGCATTTGTTGCGCGGTGCGCGCATCCACGTCGATCACGCTGGCCAGGAACACCTGTGGGAACGCGGCGCTGGTGGTCTGCTCGATGCATCCGTGCGGATAGTCGATGAGGTATTGCAACCTGCGACCGAGGTCGACGGCCGGAATGGTACTGACTTCCAGGTAGGCCTTGTTGGTGCCCGCAATGCCGGTGGGGCGGGGGACGTCCTCCCAGCTCTTGCCGGGCTCCACCACCGCTTCGGTCACATCCGTCTGTGGGAGGTTCGGCATGCGCACATCGATCTCGATGGTCTGTGTGGCACGCTCACCGGCACCTTCGGCGATCACCTTCACCTTGCCCAGGCCGATCCGTTCGGCCATGCGGATCCGGAAGACCGCCACCTGATCACCTGTTTTCGCGAAGGTGAGCTGCTGCTCCTTCCCACCGTCCACGCTGAACAGGTCGTTGGCCTCGAGCTTCAAGGTCACGTTCTTCACCTTGGCGTCCATCGCGAACACGGTCACGGGTAGGTCGAGGGTTTCGCCCGGTCCCACCACACGCGGGAGCGTGGCCAGGAGCATGAGCGGCTTTTTCACCGGCACGGTCTTGTCCGCGTGTCCATAGGCATGACCGTCATTGCTCGCCACCACCATCACGCGCACACTGCCCACATAGTTGCCGATGGTGAAGCTGTGCGAGGCCTTCGCGCCAGCGGCCAGATGGAACGGGCCGACGAAGCGCACCACCGGCTTGAACCGGTTGGCCTTTGCCGCGGCATCGGGCGATACCTGGTCGCTTCCGCCGAGGGCAAGCACGCGCTCCAACTGCCTGCCGAAGGATCCGATCACCTGATCATAGAGGTCCCACGTGCGCACGCCCAAGGCTTCACGCGCATAAAAATGGTTCCATGGATCCGGCGTCTTGAACCGCGTAAGGTCGAGCAGTCCCTCATCCACGATGGCGAGGGTATAGGTCATCTCTGCGCCGGAGGCCTCGGATACACTCACGCTGAAGGGTTCATCCGTGCGCACCTCCTTGGCCATGGTGATCACCGGGGCGATGTGCGTGGTGGCATCCTCCACGGGAATGGGGATCACGCCGTACAGTCGCAGTGGCAGGTCATTCACGGCCTTGCCATGTGGCTGGATCAAGGTGACGTGCGCGTAGACGTTCGGCGCCATCTCCGCGGTGATCGGGAAGGTGTACTTCGTCTCCTTGTCCTTCAGCTCCACCCACTCGGTGCCCAGGATCCGCGTGCCGGTCTCCAGGCTGATGAAGGCGCGCCCGGTACCGCTGCTGGGGATGGTGAGAGTGCAGTTCTCCCCGGTGGCGTACTTCTGCTTGTCGCTGTTGAAGGTGAGCATGGCGGCTTCCTTTCCGCTTTGCCTGCGGCTTCGACCTTCGTAGCCGGGCCAGTCAACGTACAGCTGCATCGCGCTCACGTGTCCGCTTTTGGGGTCGGTGAGGCGCACCACATAGCGGCCCCAGTTCGGCCGGTTCACGCGGAAGTTGAACGTGGTGCGGCCCTTGGCGTCGGTGGTGAGCTCCTGCTCGCCGAGGATGGTGGAGCTGGGAGCGTTCATGTAGCTGCCGGGACCGTCCATGTCGCCGTTCCACCACCAGTTGAAGCTCACTTTCACCACCTGGGCCTTCAGTGCACGGCCCGGCCAGAGGCTTGCCATCCGCGTCGAGGGCCAGGCCCTGTACGCGATAGGTGGTATCGGTGAGGTAGTTGCCCCAGCGACCGCGCGCTTCGCGGTGCGAGCAGTCCGGAGTAGGACGCGTAGGGATAGTACACCGCATCCGTCCGGTCCATGCTGGCATCACCACCGGCTTCGAACACACGGGTGACGATGTTGGCGTTCACGGCCGCAGGCGCGTGTTCGTTCAGGTCCAGCTTGAAGGGGAATTCGGCGTGGCCCTCGGCATCCAGGGATCCATCGAACACGGTGATCTCCTCCGTGTTCAGGTCGGTGTTCAGATCGTTGAAGGTGTATTTGTCGAAGCCCTTGAACTGGGCCACTGCGCGTGTGAGGGTCACGGTGCTACGGGCCTTCAGCTCGCGGGCGGGTGCGCCGTGCAGCCAGTTGCTGTTGAGCTTGACCAGGCGGTCCTTGTTAGCCACCGTGATGCGTTCACCCCCCAGGTCCAGCAGGATCTTCAGCCGGTTGGGTTTCACTGTTTCAATGCGGATGGTCTGGTAGAAGGAGCTGCCGCCCACCTTCACCTGCGCACCCCAATTGCCGGTGGGCGCACTGGCATCCGTGGCACAGCGGAACGCGTACATCCCATCCACGCCGGCGTTACGGACCAGCCGTTGGTCCAGGCGTCCTTGGGGATCGGTGAGCTCCAGTACAACAGGGTGGTCCTTCGGCAGCTTCTTGGCCGCGTCCTGCAGGATGAACGTCAGGTAAAGCGAATCACCGGGCCGCCACACGCCGCGTTCGCCGTAGAGGTATCCCTTCAGCCCATGGTCCACGCGCTCGCCTTCCACATCGTAGGCGCTCACGTTCAAGGCGCTGCCTTCCTCCAGGCGCAGGTAGCCACGTTGCGTGCCCTTGCTGGCCACGATCAGGAAGGGTTTGTATCGCGCCTGTGGCAAGGTGATCAGGCCTTCGGCATCGGTTACGGCCGATCCCAGGCTCTTGCGCTGCATGTCGAGCACGTCGACCTTCACACCGCTGAGCGGACCGGCCGTGCGCAGATCGCTGGCGGCCACCAACAGCGTGCCGTCGTTCGCGCGCTTGGCGATCAGGCCGATGTCGCTGGCGAGGATGTTGCGCGAAACGACCGTGCTCTTGTTGCGGAAGTAGCTGGCGGAACAAGGCTCCTCGCGTTCGCGATAGTCGTACTCCTCTCCATCCTCGTAGTACTCGTCCTCATAGTACCATTGGTCCTGGTAGGGGTTGTCCCATTGGCCATCATCCTCTGACCGCATCGTCGTCCTCGGTCCCTGTCAGGTCGGGTTTGCCATCCTCCTGATCGGGGCAGGGGTAGGTGCTGTAGGCCTGGCGGAAGCCAAGGCTGATGCGGTAGATCGCGCCGGGCTCCGCTTTGATCAGTTCGTCCAGGTCCAGGTAATAGGTGGTCCATCGGTTGGTCGCTGCTTTTTCGCGGGACAACGGCACGGTCTTCTTCAGGACAAGTCGTCCTACGCGCGCCAGCTCGCGCTCGCCATCGAGGTTGTTCACCTGAAGGAACTGAGCCACGTTGTCTTCATAGATGCGCACCACGCGCACATCCACGGCGTTGAGGTTCACGGCATCGAACGGGAAGAGGAGGCCATCAGTGCTGGGCAGGATGGTGCCATTGCCGTTGATGCGGACGTTGGGCTTCACTTCCTCAAAAAGCAGATCGAGGGTGATGTCCTTGCCAAGGGTCTTGTGGTTCACATTGGCAAGTCCCGCGGCCACGAAACCGCTCTGTGGTCCGCTTAGGCGCTCACCGGGATGCATCACCAGCTTGTTGCCCTCGATGTTCAGCCGCACGGTCTCCACGCCGGCGATACCCGCAAGGCCGGTGAGGTCCTGAGCCGGATCCAGCGGGTCGCTGAAGAGCAGGGTCGCATACTGTTCGCCCTGGCTGAAGGTCTCGGTGCTCACGAGTTGGAGGTCGCCCAGCGCCGGGATCACCTGCTCCAGTGCGCCGTTGTCCTTGCTGTCGATCCCCTCACCGTTCCAGCGGAAGATCACCTTGCCGGGTGCATCGCCACGGCGCACACTATCGGCCACGGCGCGGTGGAAGGTGCCGTTCGGTTCATGCTCCCATATAAGGTTCAGGCGCCGCCCATCCTGTTCCGCGGTGATGCAGGAGGCGAGCGCACTGTCCACCGCGACATCGCTGGTGTACACGGCCACATGCACGCGCTGCCAGCGGAGGTCGCTCGGCGAAACGGCCTGCATATCGCTCACCTTCATATCAATGGCCTGGCGGAAGGTGTTGATCTGGAAGGTGAAGTCGTTCAGGCCCGCAGGCAGGTCGATCAGCTTGGAGAGATGAAGTGTGATGTCGTACGTCCGGTCCTGCCGCAGGCGTTCCCGTGGTTGGAAGGAGAGCGTGGTACGGTCGGCCCAGCGGACGGTGCCTTCCACGGCCGGGTCGAAGGAGAAGAGTTCGTTGAGTGCGCTGGCGGAACTGTCGCGGTAGGTGAGGGCTTCGGCCAGCCGGACGAGGATGGGCGAGGTGGCCGGAACGGCCCCGGCGGTGAAGCCGGTGATGTAGGGGGTGAAGGCGGCGTCGGGCTTGACAGGGGTGTGCTTCTTCTGGCAGGCGGCCAGGAGCACGGGCAAGGACAGGGTGCAAGCGATCACACGCGTCCTGCTGAGCGCACGGTACATGATGGGGCGTGAAGTTGGGGGGGGAGGGGATAAGGGGGAGACCGATGCATCAACGCACCGTATCGGCCAGCTATTGCGGTCGTACCGTAATACAGGTAACGGGCGGGGGATCACACAGGATCAGGGCTCGCTCAGCAGGTTGTCGGCATCCTCGGCCAGGATCACGCGCCCTTTGAGCTCACCGACCACAAAGGCGTCGGGTATCCCTTTTTCCTTGACGGCACGGAGCGCATCGTTTGCCTCGGTGCGGGACTTGAAGCTGCCGTAGTAATAGCGGGTATCCTCAGCGCCCACCAGGTGGGTGATACTGCCGATCTCGCGATAGATGCTCTTCACATCATCCGGCACGTTGCCGGCGAAGGAACCGAGCTGCACGCGATAGCGGATGTCGTCCTTGGTTATGCCGTTCACGGGAATGTTCTTGAGCGATTCAGGCCCGGTGAGCTTGGCACCGGCTTCCCTCAGCGAAACGCGCTTGCCGTTCTTGAAGGCCACCAGGAAGGCGCCACCGAAACCGCGCCCCAGCATTTCCACCTTGTGCGATGCCGCCTTGTTGATGTCTGTGTACACACCGGTGTAATACCGCGTGAGGCCGTCATCGCCCTTGAGCGTCACCAGATCATTGATACCGACGAAGATGTTCTTCGATAGCTTCTGACGGAAGGCGCCGAGCTGCACGCGCACCAGCGTCTTGTTGTTCCGCTCGGCGGTGGTTGTTTCGGCCCCCATGGTAGCAGCCGCAGCGGCCACTTCATCGGGCACCTCCACGATACGGTCACCATCCTGCGCGACCACGTGGCCCTCGATGCCCTCCTTTTTCAAGGCGAGCTGACGGCGGATCGCTTCGGGAAGTGCGTCATATCCGCCTACAACGAAGCTGATCGTGTCGCCGTTCTCCGTAGTGCGGATGTCCGGGATGCTGAGCAGTTGCTGCATCTGTGCCTCGGTGATACCCGTGACCTCGGAACCGACCTGCACGGTGTAGATGCGCTTCGGTGCCACCATCACGTTGGGCTTCCTGCCGCCAAGCGACTCAACCCGGCTGGTGATCACGTTCACATTGCCGCTGTCCGCATAGGCGAGATAGGCCTTGAGGAATTGATCGTCCGTGATGGTAACGCCACGGGCATCCACTGGAGCGCCCTTCGCGGTCGCGGGTTCCTCGTCCACACCATCGGGCACGCCATCCCCATCCGTATCGATCGGGCAGCCACGTGCATCCACTTTTGCTCCGGGTGGGGTGTTCGGGCAGTCGTCGTTGAAGTCCGTGACGCCATCGCTGTCCGCATCATCCTTCAGCACGAGGATGTCCATCTGTTCCGGCGTGAGCTCCGGCTCGAGGGACTTCTTCTTTTTCTGGCGATCAAGATCGAGCGCATAGCCCACGCTGACGCCGCTGTAGAGAAAGCGGTCGTTGCGGCTGTCGCCTGCGCGCTCGTTCACGCTCTCATCGGTGACCCCATCGATCAGATCGGTGAAGGCGAAGTGCATGGTGGCGCCCACGCGCAGGTCGAACCCACCACCGAGCTTCATCTTCGCGCCGATGCTCACGGGCACGGCCCAGTTGCGTTCGGTGTATTTTCCGAAGCCGTCGAGGTCCAGTTCGCGAACATCGCTCTCATAGCTGTAGTCGCGCTGTAGCAGCACGGCATCGGCGGCGTTGGACGCGGTCTCGGCGATGTCGCGGATCGTGCCGTCGCTCCAATAATTGTACTGGCGGCCTTGGGCGTCATAGAGGTCGGTCTTGCTCAGGAACTCCACGCTTTCGAAACCCACACCAACGAAGGGCTCCACCACGTGGTCTTTGCGCAGGAACTGGTCGAAGTTGTAAGTGAACTGCAGGCCGCCCGTGGTGATGCGGCTGTTGAAGTTGAGGTTCCGCGTGAAGCTGCGTTCATTCACCCCCAACTGACCGTGCAGGGCGAACAAGGACACCTCGAGCCACTTGGTCACGGGTGTAGCTGCTCGGAACTCATAGGCGAAGCGGGTGACGAGCGGACTGTAGCCTGTATGGTCACTACCGATATCACCATAAAAGCCGAACATGCCAGCACCCACGCTGAAGGTCGGCTTCATACGGAACACAGCAGTATCGCTCTGGGCGCTTACAGCGGTTCCGAAAACACCCAGGACAAGGGCGGGGAGAAGGGTACGGGAAAGTACGCGCATCGGTGGTGAGGGATCGTGCCGGTGAGGACCGGACGCGAAAGATAGTCCCCTACCCGATCACTGCACCCACTTCTGGTTGCTGACCATCAGGGCCTCCTGCACCGTGATGCGCTCGCCGCTATTGTAGGCGGTCACAAAAGGGCCGGGGAAATTGTGGCCGGCGTTCACCAGTCCGTTGCGCTGGTCGCGGGCTGCGCGGTAGTCGGCATAGCGACCGGTCACATATTTGATCCACCCTTCGTGGCGTTCCACGCCGAAGTCACCCATGTAACTGTGGGTCTGTGCGAAATACTCGCCTCCCACCTCGCGATGGGCGGCCATGATCTGCACCTTGTAGGTGACACCGGTCTCGGGGGAGGGGATCGAGGAGGAGGCTTTGGCAGGAGCCTCTTTTTTGGGCTTTGCAGCGGCAACGGGAGACTCCACCTTGGTTTCTTGCACCGGAGGAACAACCGCGGTCTTCACGGGTTCGGTCACTTCAGGGGCCTGGGTGGTCTGAGCGGTCTGCTGGGCTAAGGACTCCATGGCCTTGGGTCCGGTGAAGAAGGTGGTGCTGCCCACAACGGCCTTTTGGGTCTCATCGTTCAGGAGGTATCCGAACTCCCCGTTCACGGTGTGTTCACCTTCAGCCGCGCCATTCGCGCGGAGCTTGTAGCTCACCTTCAACTCATTCGAAGCGGGGAGATTCAACCACACGAATTTCACGACGCGACCCTGGTTCGTGAAGATGGCCTCATTGCTGCTCTTCTCCAATGCGGTGAACCCATCGGGGATCGTCTCTTGCAGCTTTCCGAATCCGCGGAGCTCGCCTTTGTTCACGGTGACCTCCACCAGCATTTCACTTTCGTTCACCGCACTGATGGAGCGGACCGCGCTAACGCCACCGGCGCCTTGCTGCGGGGCAACACCGGAGAGGGTGGCCACTTCAGCCGAGGCCACAGGTGCTCCACCACCGGCGAACGATACATCATTCGCATTCGCAGGAGTGATGGTCATCGGATCGGTCGTGCTGTTGTCCTGCGCTACGGCCGCTGCGCCGGTAATGGTCACCGTGGTAGTGGCCAGATCCTCGCTCTTGCGCTCATTGTCCTCGATGTAGGAGAACTTGCCGTTCACGGGCAACGAGCCGGTGGCGTTGGCAGCAGCGGTGAGCGTGTAGCTCACGGAGAACTGCGGTTGGCTGGGGAGGGCCATCCAGATGAACTTGGCCTTGCCTTCAGCGTAGGTGAAGGATGCACCCTTGGTCTCGATCGCCGTCGCGCTGAGCCCTTCGGGCAGATCGATCTGCAGTTTGGCGAAACCCGCCAGCTGTCCTTTATCAATGGTCACAGTGACCTTCACCTCGGTGCCGGCCTGCATGGTGGCGGGCGTTTCGTGCGTGATCATCACATCGGTGAGGAACAGCGCACGGAACAGGAAGAGACCTGTAAGATTCAGGAGGGTGAAGAATTTCAGCATGGGCGGGTGCTTGGGTCGTCGGGTTGATCGTCGGCGAAGCTATCCGGGTACTTACCCGCGATCGGACCGCGCGGATCGTGATCTTCCAACAGGTGTGTGTGGAAAGCGGAGCCGCTGTTGAATTTGACCGGAACGATCAGAATCCTTCGTCGCGGAAGAAATCCAACGTGTGCAGATCCACCAGATGCACCTCGGCGTAGTAGTGGTGCAGGATCTCCGTGAAGCTGCGCCCAACGCGGGCCATCTGCATAGCCCCTTCCTGACAAAGTCCCACGCCGTGACCGAATCCGCGGCCTTCGAACACCACCGAATCGCCCTCGCTGCGCACATGGAACCACACGGAATTGAACTTTTTGTCCGATCGAACCTGTTCCAAGGGGATCAGCGGTCGTGCACCGTCGAAATACAGCGATCGGCACTGCGGTGCGAAGTCGGTGACCACACGTACGGACGCGCTGTCCGTGGGGTCCAGGTGGAATGTGCGCGTGAGGTACGCGAGCCAATCGGTGCGGGATAATGTGCGTTTCCAGATCGCATGCGTGGATCCCTGGCAGTACGGGTCGAGGGCGCTCACGAGGTACACTTCACGTTTGCTCCAGACATCCTCTGCGTTCATGGTCTCTCCACCACAATTGCTGTGGAAGGTCGCATGGATCAACCGTATGCCCGAATCCACCACCACCATGTTCCGTGTGTGCTGCACGGCCTCCACCACCGGGCTCAACGTGCAGGATCCATGGAACACCTGGCAGTGTGTGCCATCGCAGACGGAGAAGCCTTCGCCAGCGTGCCTGTGTTTGTTGGTGAGCGCGTAGGTGCGGCAGCTGACGGCCTGCAGCTTGTAGTACTCCGAAGGCTTGTCCTTGCCCGCCTCGGCCTGCACCACACCGGCCACGTAGGACTCGATGTCCATTACGCCCACCACCATCAGTGTTCCGCCGATGCGGCTGATCTCAATGATGCCTGGAACATCTTCGACCTTTCCAGGTTTCGCACCGGTGCCGAGCTGGAGGTTCACCGTGGCGGTGGCCCTCAGTTTGATCAAGCGAGCGGCAGGAAATGTGCGCGTTGGTGAATGCGCGGTGACATGCCCGTTCTCTATGCTCATGCGCAGGCCTTCGCGGGCGTTCAGCTGGCCGGCAACACGACCGTCCACCAGCACATCCATGGGGCCACCCTTGCACGAAACGGTGACCTCGGATGGCGGATGGTCGCGCAACAGACCCACGCGGATCACATCGCTTTGTGCGAAGAGCAACGACGGGATCAGCGCCAGGGCGGAGAGCAGGGAGGACCGCAGCATAACGGCCGCGAAACTACCCGGGTGCGCAGGGCCGTTCAGGTGGCCTCGCCGCAGACTTTTCCACATCAGCCGCGCAGTTCGTGCGGAGGCTCCGGGCCCGCCCAGCTTCTCACGCAGGTGCACAAGGTCGGCCAGCATGCGCTCGCGATCGGGGCCGTGATGCAACAGCTTCTGCAATTCAGCGCGCATGCGGTCCACGGAAAGATCCTGCTGGATGAGCTCGCATACAACCTCCCGGTCCATGATAAGGTTCACCAGGGAGATGAACTTCACCTTCACCAACCGACGAGCGAGCCACACGTTGATCGCACCACCACTGTAGCACACCACTTCCGGCACGCCGAACAGCGCGGTCTCCAGGGTGGCCGTGCCGCTGGTCACCAAGGCGGCCTTCGCTTCGCGCAGCAGGTCGTACGTGCCGCCGGTGACAAGCTCAACGCGGGGATCACTGATAAGGTCCGTGTAGAACGCCTTCGGGATCGACGGTGCTGCAGCCACCACGAAACGCTCCTCGGGGAAGTGCTTCGCTGTAGCGAGCATCAAGGGAAGCATGCGCGCGATCTCCTGACGCCTGCTGCCCGGTAGCAGGGCGATGGGCGCATTCGCGTGGCGGGCACCTACTGCCGGCAATTGCCCATGTGCGGAGATCTCATCCATCAAGGGGTGACCGACGAAGTCGACATCGACATCGCGCTTTGCATACCATTCCTTCTCGAACGGCAGGATCACGAACATGCGGTCCACACTGCGCTTCACGATGGTGATGCGGTTCTCCTTCCACGCCCACAGTTGTGGACTGATGTAGTAGAACACGCGGATGCCCTGCTGCTTTGCCCAATCGGCGATGCGCAGGTTGAACCCCGGATAGTCGATGAGGATCAGCGCATCTGGCCTGAAGGCGAGGATCTGCTCTTTGCACAGGCTGATGTTGCGCAGGATGGTGCGCAGGTTCAGGATCACCTCGGTGAAGCCCATGAACGCAAGCTCGCGGTAGTGCTTCTTCAACACGGCTCCTTCCGCGGCCATGCGGTCGCCGCCCCAGGCCTCCACCGAAATGTGGGGATCGATCGTGCGCAGTTCGCGCAACAGGTTGGCACCATGCAGATCGCCGCTCGCTTCCCCCGCGATGATGAAGATCCGTTGAGGTTTGCCGTTGCCTTGCGATGATGCCATCAGAAAGCGAAGATGACGATCACCACGCCATACAGCAGCATGGCCCCGATGACCCCGCGCATGGCCTTGTACAGATCATATCGGTCCAATAGGAAGAACAGGAAGGCATCGGCGATCAGGCTGAGCGAGAGCACGGGTGCGCGGAACTCGCGTGTACCGAGGAACAGGTCGTTCACGAACCAATGTAGGTCGTACTGTGGCCGGATCGTGGTGACGTAGAGGCCTGCATAACCGAAGAAGCCGACCACGGGCGCGAGCAACCCCAGGACGAATCCCGTGGAGAAGCGATCAGCGCGCATGGTCCCAGGTGTTCAACTCGGCGATGGCGTGGTGCGCGGTCATGTCGAACTGCACGGGTACCACGCTGGCGTAGCCGTTGTTCACGGCCCACACATCGGTGTCCTCACCGTGATCGAGGTCCTTGAAGCGGCCGCGCAGCCAGAAGTAGTCCTTGCCCATGGGATCCTTGCGGGCCTCGAAGTCATCCTCCCAGAATCCCCAGGCCTGCCGGCATACGCGCATGCCTTTCAGCGGTTCGGATGTTTCGCGCGGGATGTTCACATTGAGGCAGGAGCCGCGCGGCAGACCGCGTTCGAGCACATTGCCCACCACGTTGCGGATGATCGGCCGCACGTGATCGAAGCGTGCCTCGATGCTGTGGTCCATCAGCGAAAAGCCCACGCTGGGAATGCCTTCCATGGCCCCTTCCACCGCGGCGCTCATGGTACCGCTGTACAGTACGTTGATGCTGATGTTGCTGCCGTGGTTCACGCCGCTCACCAGCAACGCGGGTCGCCCCTTGATCACCTGGTACACGGCCAGCTTCACGCAATCCACCGGCGTTCCGCTGCACGCATAGGCTTCAACATCGTCCATCATCTCCACTTTCTCGAGGCGCAGATAATCGTGGATGGTGATCGCATGGCCCATGGCGCTCTGCGGCTTGTCGGGCGCCACCACCAGCACACGGCCGAAGGCCTTCATCTCCTGGGCCAGGGTGCGGATGCCGGGGGCGGTGATGCCATCATCATTGGTAACGAGGATCAGGGGGCGTGTGTCGTTCATCGGGCGGCAAAGGTACCGGAGCCATATTGTTCCACGGATCGCATCTTCGCAGCCCCATGTGCACATGCTCACATGCTCACATGACCACATGAAAACCCCCATCCACCCACCCGGCGGCGCCAAGCCGATCGCGCCGTACACACCTGCCATCGAGGCGAACGGCACACTTTACCTGAGCGGACAGATCGCGCTCACCGCGAACGGCGAACTGCGCACCGAGCACATCGAGGACGAAACGCGGCAGGTGATGGAGAACATCGGCACACTGCTGCGCGCGGCGGGCCTGGGCTACGAGCACCTGGTGAAGGTGACGATCTTCATGAGCGACATGGAGCACTATGCCGCCGTGAACAAGGTGTATGGCGCTTACTTCACGGATGTGCCCCCGGCGCGTGAGGCCGTGGCGGTGAAGGGTCTGCCACGCGGCGTGAACGTGGAGATCAGTGGCATTGCCTGCCGTACCTGAGCGAGCGCAGGCATGGCAGCGCCTGCCGTAGCTGAGCGAGCGCTCGTCGCCTCAGCTCGTCATGGGCATGTTCACGGGCGGCTCATGGATCAGCCGGCGTTGCTGCCAGTACAACAAGCACCAGAGGACGGCCGTCATCAGTCCGAAGAAGCTGAACATGGTGTTGCCGGCCACCAGCATGGGCAGCAACACCCCGAGCAGTTGGGCGGTGGTATAGATGTGGAAGCCATCCTCCTTCAAACGCCACATGCGCAGCACACCGACGAAGCGGGCGAAGGTGCGCAGGGCGAGCACGGCCATCAGCGCCACACCATGTTCACGTAGCAGGCTGGAGTAGGTGAGGAACTGTTCCACCTGGGCATCATCGAAGTAGGGTTCGTACTGTTGCCGCACCAAGCTGTCCAGCGCATCGGCATCCATACTGCGCGATCATGGCGCTGATGGGGATGCCCAGCAGGTATAGGGGGAACATCACGCCCTGGTTGATGAAGCTGGCGATGCAAAGCCGGGTGAGGCCTTTCGGCCGCAGGGTGGGAGCGAGGGGTTCCATTCGGACCGTGAAAAAAGGAAAACCCCGCGAATGCGGGGTTCACCTTACAAAGATAGGATCGGCCTTCAGCTCATATGCTTCAGGTTCACCGCGTACAGCACAATGAAGATCAAGGTGATGAAGCCCATAAAGGCCACGCTGAGCAGGGCCGTCATGCTTCCCCCCAGGAAATAGATGGGAACCACCAGGGCGCCGAGCGATGCGGCCACGTACAACCAGAACCCATTGCGCTTCAGGTTCCACATCATCCATACACCCAGCAGGCTGATCGCGGACAGGATCATGCCAGCGAACCCGAGGGGTTTTGCATGCTCCACGGCCTTCTCCGCCATTTCCATGGCCGAATCCATCATGGTCCGGACCATGCCCGAAGCATCATCGCCGAGTTGTTCCATGGTCTCCTCCATCTTCACTTTGGCTTCGGCATAGTCCTCCTGTGGCTTGTTGGTGAAGGCGTTGCGGCCCCCGTCGATCAGGCCCCAGGCCCCGGCGAGGAAGCTCAGGATGCACAGCACGGTCAGCAGCGTTGGGCGTTGGGGTACGGCAGGATTGTAATCGGTCATGGTGCGTGGGGTTTGGTGGCGCCGAATATATCCCTTCACACTTGGTCATGGGAGGAACACAAGGGAGGTGCGGCAGTACGTAAGGGTGAACGGCTACATTCGCGGCCTACAGATCAGCATCCTTACTATGAGCTACGACGTCATCGTTCTCGGCAGCGGCCCCGGAGGCTATGTGGCTGCCATCCGCGCCAGCCAACTGGGCCTGAAGTGCGCCATTGTCGAACGCGAGGCCCTGGGCGGCATCTGCCTCAACTGGGGCTGCATCCCCACCAAGGCCCTGCTGAAGAGCGCCCAGGTGTTCGAGTACATCAGCCATGCCAAGGACTACGGCATCACGGTGGGCGAAGGCAAGCCGGACATGAAGGCGATGGTTCAGCGCAGCCGCGATGTGGCCAAGGGCATGAGCAACGGTGTGCAGTTCCTCATGAAGAAGAACAAGATCGATGTGATCATGGGCTCCGGCATGCTGATGCCCGGTCGCAAGATCGAAGTGACCGCCGCAGATGGAAAGAAGCAGATCGTCGAAGGCGAAGAACATCATCATCGCCACCGGCGCGCGCAGCCGTGAGCTGCCCGCGTTGAAGCAGGACGGCAAGAAGATCATCGGCTACCGCGAGGCCATGGTGCTGGCCGAACAGCCCAAGAGCATGGTGGTGGTGGGCAGTGGCGCCATCGGCAGCGAGTTCGCCTACTTCTACAACGCCATCGGTACCAAGGTCACCCTCGTGGAGTTCATGCCGAACGTGGTGCCCGTGGAGGATGAGGACGTGAGCAAGCAGCTCGAGAAGAGCTTCAAGAAGCAGGGCATCGACGTGATGCTCAGCAGCGAGGTGACCAACGTGGACACGAAGGGAAAGGGATGCGTGGTCACCATCAAGAGCGCAGCCGGTGAGAAGAAGATCGAATGCGACATCGTGTTGAGCGCGGTGGGCATCGCCTCGAACATCGAAGGCATGGGTCTGGAGGCCGTGGGCATCGTTACCGACAAGGGCAAGATCAAGGTGACCGACATGTACGCCACCAACATCCCGGGCTACTTCGCCATCGGCGATGCCACGCCGGGCCAGGCGCTGGCGCACGTGGCCAGTGCGGAAGGCATCATCTGTGTGGAGGCCATCGCGGGCCAGAAGCCGCATGCGCTGGACTATGGCAACATACCCGGTTGCACGTACTGCAGCCCCGAGGTGGCCAGCGTGGGCATGACCGAGAAGCAGTGCAAGGAGAAAGGGCTGGAGATCAAGGTGGGCAAGTTCCCCTTCACGGCCAGTGGCAAGGCCAGCGCGGCCGGCAGCAAGGATGGCTTCGTGAAGCTGATCTTCGACGCCAAGTACGGTGAGCTGCTGGGCGCGCACATGATCGGTGCCAACGTGACCGAGATGATCGCCGAGTGCGTGAGCATTCGCAAGCTGGAGACCACGGGCCATGAGATCATCAAGACCGTGCACCCGCACCCCACGATGAGCGAGGCCATCATGGAAGCGGCGGCGGCGGCATACGGCGAGGTGATCCATCTGTGATCGCGCAAATACCGGCCTGTCCAACGTCCGATGTCCGATGACGCGGGTATCAGGCATAGGACATCGGACATAAGACAGTCATCCGTGAGCTCTGCGAACCCGCCCCAAGGACCGGCACAGCACGAGCACGCCGCGCGCTTCTTCGATGAGGTGAGCGGAACGTATCGCGACAAGTACACGGCGCGGAGCCCCTTCCATCAATACTTCTTCAACGAGCGGCTGGAGAAGGCCACGCGCGGGCTGGACCTGAGCGATTCCGTCGTGCTCGACATCGGCGGCGGCACGGGCGACCTGTACGCGTATCTCGTGCAACGCTTTCCGCAGATGCGCTTCCACGCCACGGATGTGAGCGCGGGCATGCTGGCACAGAGTCCGGTGCCGGCGGAGCGCAAGTTCGTGGGTCATGCATACGATCACACCTTCGCCACGCGCAGCTTCGACGTCATCTTCATGCTGGGTGTTACCACCTATCTGGCACCGGAGGAACTGGAGAAGAACCTGGCCTTCATGGCCGCGAGCCTGAAAGCCTGGCGGGCGTGTGGTGATCACCTTCACCAACAAGCACGGGTTGGACACCTGGACGCGGGCCCTGGCGCGCGGCCCGATGCGCTGGTTAGGCAACAAGGGCAAGGTGCTGGCGAGCGGACTTCGGTTGTACATGTATTCCAACCGTGAAGTGGAAGCGATCCTTGGCCGTTACTTCACGGTGGAGCGGCTGGATGTGCTGAACCACACCGTCTTTCCGTTCAATCTGCTGCTGTCGGGCCTGTCCCTGCGGTTGGCAGGGATGCTTTCGCATTCCAAGGGAGCACCCGCCTGGCTACGTTGGATGAGCAGTGACCTGTTGTACCGGGCCATTCGTCGATCGGGCTGATCGAAAAGGCAACCGGCGCCGGATCTTTCGTCTTGGTGTCGTTGGGGATGGAAGGCGAAGAATGGCCCGATCCCTCCCGGAACGGATACCTTCGTCCTCCCGCACACCATGCCCCGCGTCCTTCGCATCATCAACCGCTTCAATCTGGGTGGCCCCACGCACAACGCGGCCTATCTTACCCGCTACCTACCAGCGGAATACGAGACCCTGCTGGTGGGCGGTGCGCAGGAGGAGAGCGAGGAGGGCAGCGGCCACATCCTGAGCTCGCTGGGGGTGAAGCCGTTGATCCTGCCCGAGATGCAGCGGGAAGTAGCGCCATGGCGCGACCGCACGGCCTACCGCCGGATCAAGCAGCTCATCAAGGAATTCAAGCCGGACATCGTGCACACGCATGCAGCCAAGGCGGGCGCTGTGGGGCGGATGGCCGCGCGTGAGATGGGGGTGAAGGCCATCGTGCACACCTTCCACGGCCATGTGTTCCACAGCTACTTCGGCCAGGTGCGCACGGCCATGTACAAGAACATCGAGCGGTTCCTGGCCCGCCGCAGCGATCGGATCGTGGCCATCAGCGAGAAGCAGAAGAGCGAGCTGGTGGACGAGCACCGGATCTGCGCGGCCGAGAAGGTCAGCGTGATCCCACTTGGGTTTCGACCTCAGCAAGTTCCAGCAGGAGCAGGCCCGCAAACGTGCCTTGTTCCGCCGGGTCTACGGCATTGCCGATGATGAATTGGCCGTGGGCATCGTAGGCCGTTTGGTGCCGGTGAAGAACCACGACCTGTTCCTGCAGGCCATGAAGCAGGTGCAGGAGCGCAGCGGCCGGAAAGTGCGCGCGTTCATCGTGGGTGATGGCGAGGAGCGCGAACGCCTCGAAGCACGCACCCGCGAACTGGGGCTCAGCATGACGCAGGGTCCTTACTTCAACGGGCATGGATTCGGGCATGGAGTGAACGGCAAGCCCGCGGTGGACCGGGCCGATATCACCTTCACGAGCTGGATCAAGGAGATCGACATCGTGAACGCGGGGGTGGACGTGGTGGCCTTGACGAGCTTCAACGAAGGCACGCCGGTAAGCCTGATCGAGGCGCAGGCCGCGAACCGACCGATCGTGAGCACCAAAGTGGGTGGCATCGAGAACGTGGTGTTGGAGGGGCGCACTGCCTTGCTCAGCGCGCGGGAGGATGTGGATGGGTTCAGTAACAACCTGATCCGGGTGCTTCAGGATGATGGCTTGCGCTCGGGCATGGCCCGCGAGGGGTGGGATCACGTTCGACAGCGCTACCACTACACCCGGTTGGTGGACGACACGGCCCGGTTATATGAGGAGCTCCTGGGCTGATCGGGTATACTTGGATCGTTACTTTTGCGCGAAATCACGAGGAATGGGGAGAAGGTTGCTGTACCTGGTGTTGGTGTGTGGGCTGCTGGCCAGCTGTAACATCAACCGTGATATCATGTTCAAGACACCTACGGACCATGTGTTCGACCAGGTGCCTGATTCCATCCCCCAGTCCTTCCGTATCCAGCCGAATGACATCGTCACCTTTCGACTTTTTGCCAATGACGGCTTCCGGATGATCGATCTGGTGGACGAACAGGCTGGCCAACGCAACGTTCAGCGGGCCGTCTTCAGCTATTTGGTGGATTTCGACGGTAACACCAAGCTTCCGCTGTTGGGCATCATCAAACTCGGGGGGTACACGATACGGGAGGCGGAACTGGAGTTGGAAAAGCGCTATACGGAGTATTACAATCGCCCGTTCGTGCAGATAAGCATAGGGAACCGCCGCGTGGTCGTATTCCCCGGGGGCGGAGGGGATGCGCGGGTGGTACCTTTGGAGAACAACAACACCACGCTGATGGAGGCCCTAGCCGATGCCGGTGGAGTGGCCAAACGAGGTGATGCACGCAAGATCAAACTGTTCCGTAAACGTCCCGGTGGAGGGCGTTTGGTGTACGAGTTCGACATGAGCGACATCACTGGGTTGAAGAACGCAGACATCGTGATGCAGGCGGATGACATCATTTATGTGCAGCCCAATCCGGAGATCGCCAAGGAACTGCTCACCGCCATCAATCCCTTCATCGCGCTGCTGACCACAACGGTGTTGGTGATCGGTGTAGTAAAGGGATTCAGTCAATAGCCAGGCCTGGGAGATGCTGAACGATGACGTGAGCAACCGCGCGGCAAGCCTGGACAGCTACCGCGAGCGGATCACCAACTTCAGCAACGAGTTCGACCTCGGGCTGTTCCTGTATATCGTCAAGCGCTCCCTTGTTTGGATCGCGCTGTGTTTGCTGCTGGCCTTTGCGGCGGCCTGGATCTATCTGCGGTATACGGCACCGAACTATGAAAGCAAGGCCGTATTGCAGTTCGGCCAGAGCAACACGGCCGAAAAGGTCCTGAAGGTGAGTGAACTTGTGGAGGGCAACAACCTCACGGCGGATGTTGAATTGCTGCGGTCGAGGTACTTCGTGGCCAAGGCGCTGAGGCGCATTCCGCTACAGGTGAGTTATTTCTTCAAGGGGCAGATCCTCACGACGGAATTCTATTCGGAATCGTTCTTTGTTGTGGATGATGTGGTGCTGATGGACAGCACAATTCTGGATATCCCCATCATGATGGAGGTGATGGAGAATTCTGTGAACCTGACGTACACCAAGGATGGAAAGGTCTTTTCGGACACCTATCCTGTCGGACGGATCATCGCCACCCCCCATTTCAGATGCTCCATACGTCCGCGCGACGGGCAGGTGATGGAAGCGCCTCGCGAGGATGGTAAATTGTATTTCGTGTTCAATAACCCGGAGAGCCTTGTATCCAGGTTCCGTGGGCAGTTGAACATCGGCATCGCGGATCCGACGGCCAAGACCGTTTATGTGACGTGCCGCGACCATAATGCACTGCTCGCGCGTGATGTTGCGCAGTCCCTGGCAGATGCGTTCATCGCCTATGACGTGGAGCGAAAAAGCGAAAGCGCCAAGAGCATCCTGGCATTCATAGAGACACAAAAGGACACGGTGTTCAAGCAACTGGCCGAAAGCGAGATCCAGATGCAGGCGTTCAAGAAGGATTATCGCGTGAGCGACATGGAGAACATCATGCCGCTGCTGCTCGAGCGCAGCAGTGAGTATGAGAACCAGATCGTGAGCATCATGATCGAGGATGACCTGCTGGCCAGTGTGGAAAAGAGCACGCGCAGCAAGGGGGGCGAACTGGACGTGTATGAGCTGATACCCCTGCTGGTGGGGACCACCTATGAGCAGACCCTTTCAGAGCTCATAAAGGGCCTGCAACAGATGCTTGACAGGCGGCAGCTGATGGTCTTTGACGCAAAGGAGTCCAATGTGATGGTCACCACCCTTGATGGACAGATCGATATGCAGCGGAAACTCATTCTGGCGAGCATTGCCACCATGCGGTCACGTTTGGCCGAGAAGAAGAACAGCCTGACCTCGCAGATCGCGCAATATGATGCGCGGTTCCTTACGCCTGCCGGAGAAACAGGTCGCCTTCGCGCGCATTCAGCGGCTTTACAATATCAACGAGAAGTACTACACCCAGCTATTGGAGAAGGACATTGAATACCGGATCAGTAAAGCCGGCTATGTGCCTGAGAATCGTGTCCTCGAGGCCGCGACCGTCCCCTCAGCCCCTGTGTCCCCCGACCGCGGTGTTGTGCTGCTGAGCTACATCCTCACTGGTGCGGTCCTGGGCTTCTTGATCGTGCTTGTGCGTTACATCCTGCACGACAACATCACCTCGCTCAACGACATCGCCAAGATGAGCCACAGCTCCATTGGCATTCTGGGCATGGTGCCCAAGTACAAGAAGGAGATCCCCATCAGTCAGTTGTTGGTGGACAAGAACCCGAAGAGCCTCATTGCCGAGAGCTTCCGCACGGTGCGCACCAATCTTCAGTTCGTCGATAATTCCCCGGGCCCGAAGGTGATCGCGATCACCAGTACGATCAGCGGCGAGGGCAAGACCTTCGTGGCCATCAACCTCGCCGGCATCATCAGCTTCAGCGGAAAGCGGGTGATCGTGCTCGATCTGGACATGCGGAAGCCGAAGATCCACCTGGGGTTCGGCGTGGAGAACATGCGCGGGATGAGCACGCTGCTGATCAATCGCGACACCATCGAGGACTGCATTCAACACAGCACCTTGCGCGGGTTGGATTTCGTGACGGCCGGCCCCATTCCACCGAATCCGAGCGAATTGATCCTCAGCGCGCGCATGGGCGAGATCATTGATGAACTGAAGAGGACCTATGATGTGATCCTGATCGACAACCCTCCCGTGGGCCTGGTGACCGATGGTATCGCCATCATCCAGGTGGCCGATATCCCGATCTACATATTCCGTGCTGACTATTCGAAGAAGGCCTTCGTTCACAACGTGGACCGACTGATCAACGAGAATCGCATACGGCGTTTGGGCGCTGTGCTCAACGGTGTGGACATCGACCGGAACAAGTATGGCTACAGCTACGGCTATGGCTACGGGTATGGCTATGGCTATGGCTATGGCTATTACGAGGAGCGCGGGAAAAAGGCCGTAAAAGCGCCCTGGTGGAAGAAGATCCTGACCGCAGGCAAATGATGAACGTGGAGTTGACCCCGCTCGAGGGTCTTTTGGTGATCCGTCCCAAGGTCTTTCGCGATGCTCGTGGCTGGTTCCTCGAAAGCTTCAACAAACAGGCCTTCGAGCAGGCCACAGGGCTGAACACCACATTCGTGCAGGACAACGAGAGCCTTTCGCAGGCAGGTGTCCTGCGTGGTCTGCATTTTCAGGTGGAGCCACATGCCCAGGCCAAACTGGTGCGCGTGGTGCGCGGTGCGGTGCTCGATGTCTGCCTGGATATCCGACCGAACAGTCCCACCTTCGGGAAGCACTTCAAGGTCGAACTGAACGGGGAGGACAAGACCATGCTGTACATTCCCGAAGGGTTCGCTCATGGGTTCCATACGCTCGCGGACGATACGGTGTTCAGCTACAAATGCACGGGCTACTATCATCCACCGAGCGAGCGCACCATCCTCTGGAACGATCCGGAGCTGGACATCGATTGGGGCATCAACGCACCGGTGACTCAGCGCGAAAGACCTCGGCGGCGTTCCCCTCGCGTCAATTGTGAAGCGCTCCTGATCCGATGTACAGCGGCACCCAGCTCTTCCTGATCTGCAGTGGCCTGTTCTTCGGCGCCATCATGTTCTCGCTGATCACCAACAGCGTGTTCATGCGCTTCTTCAGGACCTTCGGGATCCGTGAAGGGCAGGAGGGCATTGTGCGATGGTCAGCCAGTGCCAAACCCGCCTTCGGTGGAATGGGTTTCTTCATCGTGTTCCTGGGTGCTTTTGCCGTGCACGGCGCTCTTTTCCCAAAGGCGAGCGACCCCTTCCAGCCCGAACTGATCGGATTGCTGGCGGCCACGGGCTTGGGCTTCATGATGGGCCTTGCCGATGACGCCTACAACACAAAGCCGCTGCTGAAATTCGCCACACAACTGGCCTGCGGCGCCATCCTGATCGCCTCCGGGAACAGCATCCACATATTCAACACGCCGCTTTACAACTATGCGTTGACGCTGGTCTGGGTGGTGGGCCTGATGAACTCCATCAACATGCTCGATAACATGGATGCCATCGCCACGGTCACCAGCATCTGGATCCTGGCATGTGGCCTGCTGGTATTCCTCACGGTAGGTACGTTGGGCACCATCAACCTGGTGCTGATCATCGGCATGATCGCCTCCTTGTGTGGCTTCCTCTTCTTCAACTGGAATCCCTCGAGCATGTACATGGGCGATACGGGCAGCCAGTTCCTGGGGGTGTTCCTCGCCTACATCGGCATCCGCTGCTTCTGGAACGGCACCAACCTGGCCGGTGATCTGGAGCCCTGGCGCCAGGCCGTGAGCGCCCTGATCGTGTTCGCGCTCCCGATCATCGACACGAGCACCGTGACCATCAATCGCCTGTCGAAGGGACATTCGCCGTTCGTCGGCGGTAAGGACCACACCACCCACCACTTGAGCTATGCGGGTCTCAATGATGCACAGGTTGCGCTCGTGTATAGTGGGCTGGGCGCGTTGTCCTTCGTGCTCGTCTTTGCCATGATCCATTTCATACCCGTCTGGCACACCTGGCATTCGGCGGTCTTTATCTCCTGGTTCTTCGTGCTTTTCGGCGTGCTATTTGCGCTCACCAAGCGCACCCGTGTTCCGGAAGCGCAATAAGTGCGGACCTTTGCACCCTCATTCAACGTAATGCGGCTTTTCATTCGTTCCATCCTGCTCGTGACCGCCGTATTGGCAGGTGCGCTCTGCGTGCATCTGTTCACCTTCAGCATGGCCGCCAACGACACCGACCTGGATTACCAGCGGCAGTTCAGCGAACGCTACCGCATCTTCAGCCTTACGCTGCCCGAGAACCTTACGTTCTGTGGTGAAAAGGTGCCCATGGAAAAGATCGACGTGCGCGAGCGCATGGACCGTGAACTGCTGGTGAACACCTACTGGCACAGCAACAGCATCCTCTCCCACAAGCGTGCGCACCGCTGGTTCCCCATCATCGAACCCATCCTCGCCCGCAACGGTGTGCCCGACGACATGAAGTACCTCGCCCTCATCGAGAGCGGGTTGACCAACGTCGTTAGCCCGGCAGGGGCCACGGGCTTCTGGCAGTTCATGAAGGAGACGGCCATCCATCACGGCATGGAGGTGAACGTCGAGGTGGATGAGCGATACAATTTGGAGCGAAGCACCGAAGCGGCCTGCGCTTACCTGAAGGAGGCCATAGGGCCGTTATGGCTCGTGGGCCATGGCTGTGGCCAGCTACAACCTGGGTGCAGGAGGGGTGGACAAACAGCTGGGGCGGCAGAAGAACGGCGACTATTACTCACCTGCTGTTGCCCGAAGAAACATCGCGGTACGTGTTCCGCATCCTCGCGATGAAGAACATCATCGAAGAGCCTGAGCGCTATGGTTTCCACCTGCGCGAGAAGGACCTCTACCCAACGTATCGTACGCGGAGCATCACCGTGACCGGTCCCATGGAGGACCTCAACGACTTCGCCGTGCGCCAGGGCACGGACTACAAGACCTTGAAGCTGCTCAATCCCTGGCTGCGCGACATCAAGCTTGACCAACCTGAAGGGCAAGGTGTACGAGATCCAGTTGCCAGAGGAAGGCTTCGACAAGCCCGTGGAGAGCGATGAGTGAAAAGCGCAACGGCAAGGCCACGGTGCCTGCGCCGCCTGTCATGACCTCCGACCCGGATGCCATCGAGGTGCTCGGTGCACGGGTGCACAACCTGAAGAACATCGATGTGCGCATCCCGCGCGACACAGCTCGTGGTGATCACGGGCCTCAGCGGGAGCGGGAAGAGCTCGCTCGCATTCGATACGATCCATGCCGAAGGTCAGCGGCGCTACATCGAGACCTTCAACGCCTATGCGCGCCAGTTCCTCGGTGGCATCGAGCGTCCGGATGTGGACCTGATCACCGGCCTCAGCCCGGTGATCGCCATCGAGCAGAAGACCATCAGCCGCAACCCGCGGAGCACCGTGGGCACCATCACCGAGATCTACGACCTGCTTCGCCTGCTCTATGCCCGGGCCGGCGAAGCCTACAGCTACGTCACTGGCGAGCGGATGGTCCGCTACACCGACAAGCAGATCCTCGAGCTGCTGCTGAAGGAGCACGATGGGCATGAAGTCCTGGTGCTCGCCCCCTTGGTGCGCGGCCGCAAGGGCCACTACCGCGAACTGTTCGAGCAGATGCTGCGCCAGGGCTTCCTGCGCGCACGCGTGGATGGCAAGGTGATCGACATCAGCGGGCGTCCGCGGCTGGACCGGTACAAGGTGCACGACATCGAACTCGTGGTGGACCGGGTGAAGGTGACCGAGGCCAATCGCAAACGCATTTCCGAAAGCTTGGACACGGCGTTGAAGCAAGGCAAGGGCAACTTGCAGGTGTTCGACGTGAAAAAGGAAACGGTGCGCTACCTCAGCCGGCACCTCATGTGCCCCACCAGCGGCATCGCCTACGAAGAACCGGAGCCGAACATCTTCAGCTTCAACAGCCCGTATGGCGCCTGCCCGAAGTGCAGCGGCCTGGGCCAGGTCACGGAAGTGGCCTTGGAAAAGATCGTTCCGGACCCGGGCAAGAGCCTGAAGAAAGGCGCCATCGTGCCGCTGGGCCCGTACAAGGGCACCTGGGTGTTCAAGCAGATCGAGGCAGTGCTGGAGCACTTCGGCCACGACGTGAACACGCCGTTCAATGAGTTGGACGACAGTGTGATCGCCGTGCTGTTGAACGGCATGGACGAGCCGCTGAAGGTGAGCAGCAGCGTGGGCCTGAGCGATCGCACGGTGCAGTTCGAGGGCATCATTCCGCACATCATGGCGCTGGCTGATGATGGACCGAAGAGCGCGCAGAAACTGGCGGAGCAGTTCACACACATGATCGACCTGCCCGGAATGCGGTGGCTCACGGCTGAAGAAGCTCGCGCGCTGGTTCCGGATCGCGGACAAGGACATCACGCAGCTTTCGCAGATGAGCATCGCCGCGCTGCACGAGCACATGGCCTCGCTGCAAGGAAAGCTCGATGAGAAGCAGGCCATGATCGCGCGCGACGTGGTGAAGGAGATCGCGGCACGCAGTCGCTTCCTGCTCGACGTTGGCCTGGAATACCTCACGCTTGACCGCAGTGCGCGTACGCTCAGTGGTGGCGAGGCCCAACGCATCCGCCTGGCCACGCAGATCGGCAGCCAGCTCACCGGCGTGCTGTACATCCTCGACGAGCCGAGCATCGGACTGCACATGCGCGATGACCAGCGCCTGATCGGCAGCCTGCGCCAGTTGCGCGATGGCGGCAACAGCGTGCTGGTGGTGGAGCACGACCGCGAGATGATGATGAGCGCCGACCACATCATCGACATCGGTCCCGGTGCTGGTGTGCACGGCGGGCACATCGTGGCGCAAGGCACGGCGGCCGAGCTCATGAGGAGCGATTCGCTCACGGCGAAGTTCCTCCGCGGCGAAGAGCGCATCCCGGCACCTGCAGAACGTCGCAAGGGCAGCGGCCATCGCCTGGTGCTGAAAGGCGCCAGCGGCAACAACCTGAAGAACGTGGATGTGGACTTCCCGCTGGGCACCTTCATCTGCGTAACGGGGGTCAGCGGCAGCGGCAAGAGCACGCTCATCGGCGACACGCTGTATCCCATCCTCAGCAAGACCTTCTACCGCAGCGACGCACAGCCGCTCGCCTACAAGAGCATCGAAGGCCTGAAGCACATCGACAAGGTGATCGAGGTGGACCAGAGCCCCATCGGTCGCACGCCCCGCAGCAATCCCGCGACCTACACGGGCCTCTTCGATCACATCCGCGAGCTCTTCGCGCAGCTGCCCAGCGCCAAGATCCGCGGCTACAAGGCCGGTCGCTTCAGCTTCAACACGGCCGGTGGCCGTTGCGAAACGTGCAAAGGCGCCGGTGTGCGCACCATCGAAATGAACTTCCTGCCGGATGTGAACGTGCCCTGCGAGACCTGTCGTGGCAAGCGCTACGACCGCGAGACGCTGGAGGTGCGCTTCAAGGGCAAGAGCATCGCCGACGTGCTGAACCTGCCGGTGGAAGAGGCGCTGGCGGTCTTTTCGGAGATCCCCGCAGCTGCGCATGAAGCTGCAGACGCTGCAGGACGTGGGCCTCGGCTACATCACGCTCGGGCAGAGCAGCACCACGCTCAGCGGCGGCGAAGCGCAGCGCATCAAGCTGGCCACCGAACTCAGCAAGCGCGACACCGGCAGCACCTTCTACATCCTGGACGAGCCCACCACGGGCCTGCACTTCGAGGATGTGAGGCAGCTGATCGGCGTGCTGGACCGCCTGGTGGAAGCAGGCAACACCGTGCTGGTGATCGAGCACAACATGGACCTCATCAAAGTGGCGGACCATGTGATCGACATGGGGCCGGAAGGTGGGGAAGGCGGCGGCCGGGTAACGGCCAGGGGCACGCCTGAAGAGGTGGCCATGATGGGCCGCGGACACACCGCTGGCTTCCTCGAGCGCGAACTGGCCTTCTAGTTTTCGCAAGTCGCCTGTTCGTTCTTCATGCCGCCGTGCATGGAGCGGAATGGTCGCACCCCCTTCCTTTGAACTTGACCAGCGCCTCATGACGGCGCATTACGCCACACACACGACCTGCCACATGGCCAAGACCACCACACCGAGGAACCAGGTGCACAGCAACAGCGACGCGCACGAACAACGCATCAAGAACGCTTTCAAGCGCAAGGGCTGGAGCGAAGTGACGCGCCAACGACAGCTGGGCCATCTTCAAGATCATGAGCGAGTTCGTGGAAGGCTTCGAGGCCATGCAGCGGATCCGCCCGTGCGTCAGCGTGTTCGGCAGCGCACGCACGGCGCCCGACCAAGGCCGAATACAAGCTGGCCGAGGAGATCGGCTACCTGCTCACCGGTCATGGCTACGGCGTGATCACCGGCGGCGGTCCCGGCATCATGGAAGCGGCCAACAAGGGCGCGCAACGCGGCGGGGGCACCAGCGTGGGCCTCAACATCGAGCTGCCCTTCGAGCAGGAGCCCAATCCCTTCATCGACAAGGGCAAGAGCATCAACTTCGACTACTTCTTCGTGCGCAAGGTGATGTTCGTGAAGTACAGCCAGGGCTTCATCGGCCTGCCCGGCGGATTCGGTACGCTGGACGAGCTCTTCGAGGCCGTTACGCTCATCCAAACGCAGAAGATCGCGCGCTTCCCCATCATCCTGGTGAGCAAGAAATACTGGGCCGGCATGTTCGAGTGGATCAAGCGCGTGATGGAGGCCGAGTACCACTACATCGGCGAGAACGACCTCGAACTGATCCAGCTCGTGGACACCGCCGAAGAAGCCGTGGAGGCCATCGACAAGTTCTACAGCAAGTACATGCTGAAGCCGAACTTCTGAGTCCTTTCCATTCGTTCCCTGCACGATGGAGTGAGCAGTATGGATCTTGCCGCCGCTGCAAGTGGAGTGACCGTATGCGCCAGGTGCAGCCCTCTCAAGGCTCGGTGCCTTGACCAGTCAACGAACGTCCGGCAACAGGGTCTTGTGCAAGTACTTTAGCATCCCGTAACGGGTCAAGGCATGCTCCAACGGGGGAGTCTTATGCCTTGTTCCCGGCGATCCCTCCAGATGTCCTCTCACGCAGGCCCGACCGAACTGATCACCCTTGCACAATTGGTACGGACCGAAAGCGCGAGCCTTCTGGCTGAATGGCGCAAGCAGGTTCGACAGCTTCCCTCTGCCCGACATCTCGACGTACCTACACTGAACGATCATATTCCTGACCTGTTGGAGGAATTGGCCGAGGCGTTCGAGGGTATGTCCGACCATCGGATCACGGTGACCCTTTTGGCCGGTACGCCCCAGGAGCACGGCATCCAGCGCGTGATGGATGGGTTTGATCTGGGCGAGGTCGTCGCCGAGTACAGCATTCTACGCGGATGCCTGCATGACCTGGCCGAGGAGCATGGGTTGACGCTCCAAGGCAAACCCTTCCACATCCTCAACAAGGTCATTGATACGGCGATCGGGCTGGCCGTGGAAACACATGCGGCCCAACGGGCCAAAGAAGTACAGCAGCGCCGGGAGGAGTACCTGGCGTTCGTGGCCCATGACCTGCGCACGCCGCTGAACGCCATCTCACTGGCGGCAAGCGTGCTACAGGAATCCGCTCCATCCATCCCCGTCGATGGTGGCACCCCCCGCATGATCCAGGTGGTGAAACGCAACTCAACGCAGTTGATGGCCTTGGTGAACAAGGTGCTGGACGAGAACAGCGAGATGAGCAGCGGCGAGGGCATCAAACTGGTGCGCCGGAAGATCGACCTCTGGGCATTGGTGGGGTCCGTGATCCACGATATCAAGCCGATCGCAGGGGCGGAAGGGACCCGGCTCATCAATGAGGTGCCGTTCGAGTTGTTCATTCAAGCGGACGCCAATTTGATGCGCCGGATCTTCCAGAACCTGATCACCAATTCAGTTCGCTACACGCCATCGGGGGATGTCCGCATTGGTGCGACCCAGACCGCTGATGGTAGCGTGGAGTGCTGGGTAAGCGACAGCGGAAGCGGCATTCCCGCGGAGATGATCGACACGGTTTTCGAGAAGGGGGTGACGGATCCGGAACGTGAGGATGGGACAGGACTGGGGCTCGCGATCGTCAAGAGTTTCGTTGAAGCGCATGGGGGAACTGTGCAGGCGGTGAGCGAGGATGGCCAGGGATGCACGATCCGGTTCACCGTGCCCGCCGGGAAGTGATGGTCCCGCGTGCGATGCGTTTGCAGAATGTTCCGGGTCGGAGAGCCCCCGTTGAGGAACGTTGAACACGCGGAAAAAGATCCAGGATAGAAGTAGTTTGGGTACAGGCCAATGCGCATCTTGTGCATCGTGACCTGCCATTGATGTCGTCGATCAACTGGAAATCGCATATGTCCAGCCCTGCCATAGACAAGTACTACACCAGCGTCCAGAAGATAAAGGACTGGGGCGGCAGCCATAAGGAGACGGCTATCCCGCAAGCGTTGATCCAGCGGAGCTGGTAGATATCATCTTCCGTACATGCCCCTCTTCCAATCCGCCGTCCTGAACAAATACCTGAAGCAGCAGGACAGCGCGCGCGTGGCAGCCGCATACACGGCGTTCACGGCCTACTTCCAGAACGCTGAACGGCAGGCCAACATCCTCAACGCGAAGGAGGAGCAGTTCCAAGAGACCTTCTTGCGCGCGCTCTTCGTGGATGTGCTCGGCTATGCATTGAACCCCGACCCCGGCTACAACCTCACCAGCGAGTTCAAGAACGAGAAGGGCAGCAAGAAGGCCGACGGCGCCATCCTGGTGAACGGCAAGGCGCTTGCCGTGATCGAGCTGAAGGGCACCGACACCACGGACCTCGCCACCATCAACACGCAGGCCTTCGGCTACAAGGCCAACCACACGGAGTGCGTGTACGTGATCACCAGCAACTACCAGAAGCTCCGGTTCTTCATCGACAACGCCGTGGAGTGGCTGGAGTTCGACCTGTTCACGCTGAACGCCGAGCAGTTCCAATTGCTGTGGCTGTGCCTGCAACGTGACAACCTGCTGGGCGGCATCCCCAAGAAGGTGAAGGCCGAGAGCGTGCAGGTGGAGGAGCAGGTGACCAAGCGCCTCTACAAGGACTACAGTGCCTTCAAGACCGCCCTCTGGCAGGACCTCTGCGCCAACCACCCTGACCAGGACAAGCTGCACCTCTACAAGAAGAGCCAGAAGCTGCTGGACCGCTTCCTCTTCGTGCTGTTCAGTGAGGACAAGGGCCTGTTGCCGCCGAACACCCTGCGCGGCATACTCACGGACTGGAAGAAGCTGATCGAGCTGGACGAACACCGCCCGCTATACGAGCGCTGCCAGAAGTACTTCGGCTACCTCAACACCGGCTTCAAAAGCGCCAACCAGGACATCTTCGCCTACAACGGGGGCCTGTTCAAGCCCGATGAACTGTTGGACACCGTGCGCATCAGCGATGCGGTGCTGGAGGAGCACTTGGGCACGCTCACCAAGTACGACTTCGCCAGTGAGGTGGACGTGAACATCCTCGGCCACATCTTCGAGCACAGCCTCAACGAGATCGAGGCCATCACCGCGCAGATCGAAGGGCGCGCGCTCGACACCAAGAAGACCAAGCGGAAGAAGGACGGTGTGTTCTACACCCCGAAGTACATCACCAAGTACATCGTGGAGAACACCGTAGGCCGCCTGTGCACGGAGAAGAAGGAGGAGTTGGCCATCGTGGACGAGGAGTATGCCAAGGGCCGCAAGGGCCGGCAGAAGAAGACCATCCAAGAGCTGGACACCAAGTTGGAGGTCTACCGGGATTGGCTCTTGAGCCTCACCATCTGCGACCCGGCCTGCGGCAGCGGTGCCTTCCTGAACCAGGCGCTGGACTTCTTGATCGCCGAGCACCAATACGTGAACGAACTGGAGAGCAAGTTGCTGGGCCAGAGCATCGTGTTCAAGGACATTGGCGACCACATCCTGGAGCGCAACATCTACGGGGTGGATATCAATGAGGAGAGCGTGGAGATCGCGCGCCTCAGCCTGTGGCTGCGCACCGCCACCAAGGGCCGCAAGCTCAACGACCTCAGCGGCAACATCAAGTGTGGCAACAGCCTGATCGATGATCCCGCCGTGGCGGGTGCCAAGGCCTTTGATTGGGCGAACGAGTTCCCGGCGGTGTTCGCGAAAGGAGGGTTTGATGTGGTCATTGGGAATCCGCCATATGGGGTAATTGGCTCGAAAGAACAGAAGCCCTACTTCAAACAGGCGTACTCATCGTTCCAAGGTCACCTGGAGAACTACTGTTTCTTCATTGAGCTCTTCATGCGGGTAGCGCGGAAGAACACAGGCTGCGTTGGGCTCATCGTTCCAACGACATGGACAAGCATTCCACAGTTCGAGAACCTGCGGAGGCTCGTACTTGCTTTTGAAGTGATAGGGATTATTGAACTTCCGACGAAGGTCTTCACCGACGCTGATCTTGATACGCTCATCCTTTTGGTGCGCAAGAGCGTGCCCGATAAGGTTCATGGGGTGTCTGTGGTGAGAGTGAGTCAGCCTAACACAACCAGCTTCGAGCAGGCTGTTGTGGCGGCGGCTGTCGTTCCGCAAGCACATTGGTCTGGACAAGAATCGCCGGTGATTTCACTGGATGGGAAAACTGACGCATATGACCTCTCCACGAGCATCCGGAAGAAGACGCAACCATTGAAGTCCGTCTACCAAGTTTCGCAAGGAATCGTTCCCTATGCACGAGAGGAGTTTTACCGAAGGATGGGCAGAGAAGCAGCAGACAGAATCGTCGACGAAAAACACTGGCATGCTGAAAAGCAGATTGACCCGTCTTTCAAGAAGGAACTGAGAGGTGAGGATGTAACGCAGTACCGTGTTTCATGGAATGGTGTTCAATGGGTCAAGTATGGTGAATGGCTGGCGAGACCGCGCACACCAGACTTCTTCACACGGGGCAGGGTCCTTCTGCGTGAGATTACACGAGGCACGCGACTGAACGCAGCCTATACCGATGAGGAACTCTACAACAATCCTGGTGTCATCAACATCATCTGCTATCGCGAAAAGCACTCGGAGCAGCTCTTGAAATGCTTGGTTGCGGTGCTCAACTCACACCTTGCCTACAGCTACCACCTTGCCAACTCCCCAAAGGCTCAACTCAAGACCTCGATACCAAAGATCCTCATCAAGGACGTTGAAGAATTCCCTCTGCCCAATGCCTCCGAACTTCTGAAGTCGGGCTTGCATTTGAAGACCGAAGCACAGACAGCCAAGCATCAGGAGATCTTCAATCTGCAAGAGCAACTGTGTTCGCTGCTAAAGTCCAAGTACACGCTCCCTACGCTGAGCCGCGCGCTGGAGAACTGGCCGGGCTTGGAGTTCAAGGGCTTCCTGGCGGAGCTGAAGAAGGCCAAGGTGTCCCTCACCCTGGCCGAAGAGGCGGAGTGGCTCACCTACTTTACCGCCGAGAAAGCCAAGGCCCAAGCGCTCCAAGCACAGATCGCGAAGACGGACAAGGAGATCGATGCGCTGGTGTACCAGCTGTATGGGTTGACGGAGGAGGAGGTGAAGGTGGTGGAGGGTAAATAGCTTGACAATATTCTCTCATGCAGAAATTACACAAGCTTTCAATCGAGAACTACAGATCAATCGGAGAGGCTCCAATTGAGATCGAGTTCCGGAGGGATACGCCTTTGATTCTCATCGGCGAAAACAACGCAGGCAAGAGTAACATTATACGTGCTATTGAATTGATGTTTGGGGAGTATCATCCGGCATTTAGGAAGCTTGAAGATTATGATCACTTCAATCGAGACAAGAACAATTCAGTGCACATCAAAGCAACTGTGGTTGGTTTTCAGGGCCGACTCGGAAGGCAAGGTGAGTTCAAGTGCACGGGATTCAACTTCCAATCGGCCAACGGGCAAAGCGCCCTAGAGGCAGTGCAAGATGATGGTAACGTGAACAAGTATGTTAAGAGCGAGCTTCGTGAAGAGCTAGCGTGCACGGTAGTGGGTGCTGACACCAATCTCAGCTACCAAATGAGCTACGCCTCAAAGTGGACTTTGTTGTCGAAGGTGACACGGGCATTTCACGAGAAGCTGATTGAAGACCCTGCCAGGGTTGAAATCTTAAAGGGCTTTTTCGAAAATATCACAGAGACCTTTAATGGTGTGCCTGAGTTCAAGACATTTCGAGGTAACATGTCCAGTATCGCTGGTGATATGATGTCTAGTATGAGCCATGCGCTGCAATTTGACTTCTCCGCATATGATCCCAGTAATTACTTCAAGACGCTGCGTGTGCATCCAACAGATGGCGCAGAGAATTCGAACGTTTGATGAACTTGGGACAGGCCAGCAGCAGATGCTAGCCCTTGCTTTTGCACATGCCTATGCAAAATCGTTCGAGAATCAAGGTCTCATTTTCGTCCTCGATGAGCCTGAGGCGCACTTGCATCCCGTTGCACAGCGTTGGCTTGCGAAACAGATGTACCAGATGGCTGTAGACGGCCTTCAACTGGTCGTATCAACGCACAGCCCTTTCTTTATCGACATGGACTTCCTTGATGGGCTCTATATCGTATCGAAATCCAATCAGACTTCGGTTGCGAACACTAACAGAGCAAAGTTGGCTGAGTATTGCCGTGCAACTGGAGCACCCAGAGCAACAGCTGATAAAGTTGTGCCCTTCTATGCGGCGCATAGCAAACCTGAAATACTGAGTGGTCTATTCGCAAAGAAGGTTGTGTTGGTCGAAGGCGAAACAGAAGAACTGGCCTTGCCATTCTATCTCGCTATGGTTGGCTTGGAGTGCTTGAAAGAAGGAATCTCAATAATCGGAGTCGGTGGCAAAGGAAATCTCGCGAAGTGGTGGAGATTGTTCACCCATTATGGTATTCCAACATACGTATGCTTCGACAATGATGCCGATGATGACTCTGGAGCTATAAAAAGGCGGGACGCTCTGAAGGCAATCGGAATCGTCGACGTAGACATCGAAGAAGCAATCAGCACAAATGACTGGAATCTCAAACCAAAGTTCTGTGTTTTCGGAAAAGATTTCGAAACCACATTCAAGGCTTCTTTTGGTGAATACCAAACTTTGGAGACCGCCGCAAAGCAGGTGTTCGGTGACTCAAAGCCGGTGGTGGCAAAGGAGGTGGCTAAAGGACTTGGCATAGCAGGCAGAGCACAAGGAGATATCGGTTGGCAAAAGTTGCAAGACTTGGCCGATGGCATTCAGCGCCTCGGGGCCTGAAGTACCCAAAGACAAGAACTAGCACAATGGCAAAATCAAGAACACAGCAGATCGCGGAAAAGACGCTCTACGCCACCTTGAAAA
>CAWFCK010000018.1:0-117265 GCA_963814325.1 uncultured Flavobacteriales bacterium | reverse complement strand
GAGCACCAGCGTATCCGTGCGTACTCTTGGGGAGCAGGGCCCCAAAGCGGCGTACAGGGCCTTCTTCGACGGGAACGGCGACTACAAACTGGCGGAAGAGATGCGCGCCGCCAATGGGATGCCAGCCGCTGACCGCGGTGTATACGAGAAGGACCTGATCAAGGTGGACGAGCACGTGAACATCCTGAACATGGTGTTCAGCGGGATGGTCTTTCAAGATCATTCCCGTACCGGGAGACCCGAACAACGCCTGGGCCTCGCGGCACATCAGCGGGCACGACCCCGCAGGAGGCCAGCAGCCCTGTGGCCGAGAAATTCTTCGCGGCCTATGTGCCGGCCTTGCCGGAGGCGATGGTCAGCGGCAACTATGCACTGCCCGACAAGCTGGTGGGCGAACTGGTGGCCTACCAGAATGAGAAAGGCGGCGACCTCGTCCATCACAGGAGAAAATTCACGGAGATCTTCCTGAACGAACTCGATGTATTCGACCGCCTGGCCGTGTTTTATGCATTGATGGGCATGGCCTTCCTGTTCTTCCTGTTCTTCTCTGTCTTCAAGCCTGCTGTGGGCCTGAAGAAGATACAAAAGGTGCTGCTCGTTCTGCTGCTGATCGGTTTCTCAGCGCATACGCTCGGCCTCGGCTTGCGGTGGTACGTTTCCGGAAGGGCCCCTTGGAGCAATGGCTACGAGTCTATGATCTACATCGCTTGGACCACGGTCCTCGCGGGCCTCCTGTTTCTCGCGGAAGTCGCTCGGTGGATCGGCCGCCACCATGGTGCTTTCGGCCACCGTGCTGATGGTCGCCATGCTCAGCTACCTGGATCCGGAGATCACGCCACTGGTGCCGGTACTGCGTTCCTATTGGCTGACCATCCACGTTTCCATGGAAGCGGGCAGCTATGGCTTTCTGGCGCTGGGCGCGGTTATCGGACTGATCAACCTGGTGTTGATGATACTCGTCACCCACAGGAACGAAAAGCGCGTGCACCGCTTGGTGAAGGAGATGTCGAACTTGAGCGAGATGACGTTGATCGGGGGGCTCTTCATGATCAGTATCGGCACCTACTTGGGTGGTGTTTGGGCCAACGAATCGTGGGGACGCTATTGGGGGTGGGATGCGAAGGAGACCTGGGCGCTGGTCACCATTCTGGTCTACGCATTCATCCTGCACATGCGCATGATCCCGAAGATGCAGGGGCTCTACGCCTACAACTTCGCCTCCCTGTTCGGACTAGCCTCGGTGATCATGACCTACTACGGTGTGAACTACTACCTGTCAGGACTGCACTCTTACGCTGCCGGCGACCCTGTACCGGTACCGGACTGGGTGTACATCGGTGTCACGGTGCTGATCGTGATCAGCGCGTTGGCGTATGTGCGCAAGCGGCGGTTCAAGTCCTTCGGTTGATACGATCGTTGATCAGGGCCCTGGTCAATAAGGTCGAAGCAGGCTGATGCTTGTTGGAGATGGCCGCTCAGTCGTCGTCATCCTTTTCCCGACCCTTGCCGGACCCGCCGCTTTCGCCATCATCCCTGTTGTCGTCCTCATCACCGCTGCGGTGGCATCGCACACAATCGGTGATGTTGGTGATACCCTCCTCTTGATGCTCTCCGAGGATATTTCCCGGGGTATGCTCATGGCAACCGTAGCACGTATAGGTACTGTAGTTGTTGGCCTGATGGCAGGTGGCGCACTTCGCGTTGTGGTCGCCATCCAATCGGAAGTACTTCGAATGATCGAAGGTGGCCGGCGACCATGCATTCGTGCCATGGCAGCTGGCGCAATTCTGTTTGTTGCCTTGGTGGAGGTTATCCGCAGGCGACGTGTGACAGGTCGCGCAATCGTGCTTCTCCGCACTGGTCAATGAACCATGGTCGAAGGTGGCGGGTTTCCATGCGCTGGTCGAATGGCAACTGGTGCAATCGCCTTTCATTCGGTCATGCAGCGCATCGGCAGGGCGCTTATGGCAACTCGCGCAATCCGCACGGTTCGCGACCGGCAGCAAGGCATGATCGAAGCGGCGTGCTGGTTTCCATCCTTGCGTATCATGACAAGCAGCGCATTTGTCGGGCAGAGGGGTATGCAATTCGTCCGATGGTTTCGAGTGGCACCGGCTACAGTCCGCCAGCGTGCCTGCCGGAAGCAACGCGTGCTCAAAGCCGCCCATGGTCAGGTCGGCGTTCCGACCCATGTGCTCGCTGTGGCATTGTACGCACTCCATTCCCTTGAGCGCCTCATGGAATAGCGTGGGCCGCTCGTTGGGCAGCGGATCCTTCCCGATATCGGCAACAGGATGGCAGGCTATGCACTTGTCATCGGGCAGGCCTCCGAAAGGTTGATGACAGGAGAAACAATCGTTGCCGGTCTTCTGGTGTGCTTCCACCAGTTCTCCGGGTTCCAACATACTGTGCGGAAAGAGGTATACCAGCGCGATGATCAGGCCGATCAGGGCAAGTATGATGACCTTCTTCATTTGCCGAACATCAGGACGGTGAGAATATGCAGCAGGGTGAAGAATCCCAGCGTGAACGCGATGGGAAGGTGTACCACGCGCCATTGCTTCATGGCGTTCACCGTAACCGAATCGAAAAAGAGTTCCTTGTCCGCTTCAGCCCTGGTGGCTCCGCTCGTGATCAGTGCCTGTCGCCGTTCTTCCAATGAACCGCTTGCATTCTTCAACAGATACTTCCCCACGAGTCCGCTCCCCACGCTGATCAGCAGCATATACGTGGCCAGCCAGGGAAGGCGGGCATTGAAATGGATACCCGCATGTACGAGGATCATCACCGAACCGGCCCAGGCGAGATATTCATGCACGGTGAGGTAGGTCCTAGGGGACCCGGACCGTATGATCTTCCGCTTGCGCAGTGAATACACGAAAGACAGCACAATGAGCACCGTTCCGACCGGCCCCAGATATCGGCCTACATGATCGAGGCCCATGGTGTGCAGGCCACGGTCAAGGAGGATCGCCGCCGCTACCATCATCGCGTACATCGCAGCGAACGGCAGGACATGCTTGAAGAACAAGGGGACCTTCATGTGCTTTGGATGTGCATCAAGGTAGATGTGCCATGGTCATCATTGCCTGACCATCATCAGGTGACGAGAAGCGGACGGGCAAGGCATGGCCAACGGATGCGGCCAGGTAAAGGGAACGACGGACAAGGAAAAGGCACTGATCCTCGAACCTACGGATCACCTCAGGACGGAGGCCGGATCAGCTCTACTCGACCAGTGTGCCACCCTCCAAGAGGATGTCATACTTGTAGCCGGACCCGAAGTCCTTGTCAAGCACCACGGTTCCGACCATCGTCACGGTCTTTCCTTCCGGCAGAGGGAGCGCGCAGGTGATGACCAGGTCGTAGTCATCCTTGGAGCCGTCCTTCAAGTGGATCCAGTTGCGGCCCATGATATTGGGGTTCACCTTGGCCACTTTGCCTGTCAGGCGCACGGCTTTCCCCGCGTATTTTTTGGATCTGCCACAAGCGCGGCGATCTTCATCATCTCGGCACCTTCCACCGGGGTGGATGGACCGCTCATGGTGGATCCTGCGTTACTGACGAGTTGGGCATGCCCATACCGCCACCGGCACCACCGTGGTCCGAGGGAACCAGCTGTGAGATGAGGTAGACCTTGTCGAATGTGCGTTTGTATTCCGTGCTGTGGAAGTCGGTCTTCAAGTAGGCCACCACGATAGAAATACGACCGACCGATGACCACATCCTGTTTCATGCAGGCGATCCAGAATTCATCGGTACCTTCTTTTACCCGCACGTAGACATACTTTTCAGTTGGAAGCGCTTCCAAGGCGACCACCGTGTGCAGATCCTTCTCCACTCCCGGCGCCAGTTCGTTGGTTCCCTGAGCTGGTGTGGCGGCACCATCCGAGAAAATGCCCGTGCTGGGTGCGTCGCCTGCATTCCCGGTTGCTGCGGGGACCTCTTGGGCCCGCTGTTACATGCATTGAGGAGGGCCAGGCATCCGACCAGGGCCGTGATGTTCATCGCCCCGCTGATCCTATTTCCGCTTTTTTTCATCGAATCGTTTGGTGATGCTCAGGTTCATCCTGTAGTTCTTTTGGACACCGGTGGTCGACATCTCACCCAAGGCCGTGATGGTGATCTTCGGACCAAGATACCACGCCATGTCGACACCATAATAGCTCTGTTCAATCCGCTCGCCACCATTCACGGCCCCTTCTCGTGCAGCATATGAATACGTTGCCAACCGGTAGTACAGGCTCGCCTCCATTTTCTTGTTGAAGAGTGGTCTGGTGTTCCGGACCGAAAGTACATCGCTTCGCATGTAAGGGGCCAGGTTCCTGTTCGCTTGTATGGACCACCGCCCCAGTACGTGAGCCTTGTCCGAAAAGGTCAGGAACGCATTCAAGTTGTCCGATGCGTTCTGCCCGCTGCTCTGGAAGCGCTTGCTCAGGCTCAATCCGATGCTCACCAGCTTGAAGGGCTTCACGCCCAACCGGACCCTGCTCCCTGCCGGGCCTCGTCATCGTCCAGGAGCAATTCCACGTTGTTCCGCAGCGTCTCGTAGTACACCACTTGCCTTCTGCTGTCGAACGACACGGCGAGGTCCACCTTCTTGCCGAAGCGGTAACTAGACGACACATAGAGGTTGGTCAGCCTGGCCTGTCCGTTCACCGCGTTGTACAGATCAAGTTCGAACGAAGCGAACAGGTTGAGGACCTTATTGATGGTAGTGGCCTGCTGGAAGTAGGTGTAGCGCCGGTCAACCGCTCCGGCGTTGTTCTGTTGCATCAGGCCGATGGTCGCGCGGGACCTGACGACCTTTGAATTTGCCACAAAGCCCGCGTAACCGCCGTACTCCAGCAAATTCGTATTGAGCCCATAGGTGGCGATATCCGGACGGAATCCGAGGATGCCTCCGGCGAAAAGCCGGCCAAAGCGCTTCTCCGCCTGAAGCCCGTCGATGGCACCGAGTGAGGAGGCATTGTAATTGATCTTCCTGCCAAGGGTGATGGTCGTGTTCGTGTCCGGCTCATAGCGGACGGCCAGGTTGTACACGTCGAAGAACCCGGTCTGTTGCGGTCGCGCTTCTAAATTCGCAGGGTACAACTGGCGGTAATTCATGTTGGCGTCGGCAGAGAACTTTGAATTGGCCAGATGGTCGGCTTGCATCACGAACCTGTACATCATCCTGTGATCGTTCCCGTACGTAGGTGCGAAGGTGCTATAGGTCGCTGCGGAAAGCCTGCCTTTGATGCGCTGCGCGTATTTCGGGTCCACTTGTACCTCGATGGAATCGTTCGGAGCGGTGCTTTCATTCTTTTTCGCATGATAGCGCGAACGCACTCCTATCCCACGATGCCTGCGCTTTAGCGCCCGTTTCTGGACGTAGATCACCTGGGCCGGTGAAATGTTCGCTGCACTGCCATGTGTGTCTGAAGGCTCCACACGGTCCTTCAGCTCAACCTTGCATTTGCCAATGACCATGCACGCACAGGAGCGTGAGGACTTGCTGGTGACCAACAAGCAGGGAGTGGACTTACCGGCCTTGACGAGCATCAGGGTGTCACCGACCATTACGTTCGCCGTTCCTTCGAACTGTACGAACACATTGTTCGCGGTGATGAAGGATACTTGCCCCTGTCCGGCGACCTGGGCATCGCAGAAGGATGCCACCAAGAGCAGCATCGCGAAGCAAGCGGAGCGGATGGTCATCAACGTTCAGTTGCCGTTAGGATGGCATTGATAGCATGCGTTGCTGTTGTAGGAATACCCGTTCACACCATTGTGGTCGTTGTTCACGCTGTTCTGGTTGTTGTGCTCGTGGCAATCGATGCAGCTGAACGAACTGAAGTCATTGGGGTTGGTATGACATTCCGTACAAGTGTTCCATGCGTTCTGATGTGAGCCACTGTATATGCGGAAGTACATCTGGTCGTGGTTGAAGGTGGACGGATCCCAGGCAGAGGTATTGTGGCACTCCGCACAGTCCGTCGGGAACTGCGCAGCACTGTGGTTCGGGTTGTTCGTGCCGTTATAATCCGTCATGTGGCACGCATCGCAGTTCGTGGGCGTACCGGCATAACCGTTCGCGTGGCATTGCAAGCAACTCGCACTGGTGTGCGCACCTGTGAGCGGGAAGCCCGTGCTGTTGTGGTTGAAGGTGCTGGGTTGCCACGCGGATTCACTGTGACAGGTCGCACAGTCCAGCGGGAAGCCAGCCGCCACGTGGTTCGGATCCGTGGTCGTGTTGTAATCAGTCAGGTGGCATGCATCACAGTTCGTCGGGGTGCCCGCATAGCCGTTGCTGTGGCACTCAAGGCAGTTCGCATTCAAGTGCGCACCCTGCAAGGGGAAGCCTGTGTTATTGTGGTTGAAGGTGCTCGGTTGCCAAGCTGTCTCGGTGTGGCATGTAGCACAGTCCGTCGGGAATCCGGCCGTCACGTGGTTCGGATCCGTGGTCGCGTTGAAGTCGTTGAGGTGACAGGCGTCGCAGTTGGTGGGCGTTCCTGCGTAGCCGTTGGCATGGCACTCCAGGCAGTTCACGTTGGTGTGCGCACCCATCAGCGGGAAGCCCGTGGTGTTGTGGTCGAACGTTGTGTTGTTCCACGAGCTCTCATCGTGGCACATCGCGCAGTCCGTCGGAAAGCCTTCGGTGACGTGGTTGGGATCAGCGGTGCCGTTGAAATCCGTCATGTGGCACGCATCGCAATTGGTGGGCGTTCCAGCGTAGCCGTTCGCGTGGCACTGCAAGCAGGCGACGTTGGTGTGCGAGCCGTTCAGTGGGAAGCCCGTCGAGTTGTGATCGAAGGTGGAAGGCTGCCAGGCCGTTTCGTTGTGACAGGTCGCGCAGTCGGTGGAGAACTGTGCGGTGACGTGGTTCGGATCGGTGGTCGCGTTGAAGTCGGTGAGGTGGCAGGCGTCGCAGTTGGTGGGCGTTCCGGCATACCCGTTACTGTGGCACTCCAGGCAGTTCACGTTGGTGTGCGCGCCCATCAGCGGGAAGCCCGTGGTGTTGTGGTCGAACGTCGTGTTGTTCCACGAGCTCTCATCGTGGCACATCGCGCAGTCCGTCGGAAAGCCTTCGGTGACGTGGTTGGAATCAGTGGTGCCGTTGAAATCGGTCATGTGGCACGCATCGCAATTGGTGGGCGTTCCAGCGTAGCCGTTCGCGTGGCACTGCAAGCAGGCGACGTTGGTGTGCGAGCCGGTGAGCGGGAAGCCCGTCGAGTTGTGATCGAAGGTCGAAGGCTGCCACGCGGTCTCGTTGTGACAGGTCGCGCAGTCGGTGGAGAACTGTGCGGTGACGTGGTTCGGATCGGTGGTCGCGTTGAAGTCGGTGAGGTGGCAGGCGTCGCAGTTGGTGGGCGTTCCGGCATACCCGTTGGCAGTGGCACTCCAGGCAGTTCACGTTGGTGTGCGCGCCCATCAGCGGGAAGCCCGTGGTGTTGTGGTCGAACGTTGTGTTGTTCCACGAGCTCTCATCGTGGCACATCGCGCAGTCCGTCGGAAAGCCTTCGGTGACGTGGTTGGAATCAGTGGTGCCGTTGAAATCCGTCATGTGGCACGCATCGCAATTGGTGGGCGTTCCAGCGTAGCCGTTCGCGTGGCACTGCAAGCAGGCGACGTTGGTGTGCGAGCCGTTCAGCGGGAAGCCCGTCGAGTTGTGATCGAAGGTCGAAGGCTGCCACGCGGTCTCGTTGTGACAGGTCGCGCAGTCGGTGGAGAACTGTGCGGTGACGTGGTTCGGATCGGTGGTCGCGTTGAAGTCGGTGAGGTGGCAGGCGTCGCAGTTGGTGGGCGTTCCTGCGTATCCGTTAGTGTGGCACTCCAGGCAGTTCACGTTGGTGTGCGCGCCCATCAGCGGGAAGCCCGTGGTGTTGTGGTCGAACGTCGTGTTGTTCCACGAGCTCTCATCGTGGCACATCGCGCAGTCCGTCGGAAAGCCTTCGGTGACGTGGTTGGAATCAGTGGTGCCGTTGAAATCGGTCATGTGGCACGCATCGCAATTGGTGGGCGTTCCAGCGTAGCCGTTCGCGTGGCACTGCAAGCAGGCGACGTTGGTGTGCGAGCCGGTGAGCGGGAAGCCCGTCGAGTTGTGATCGAAGGTCGAAGGCTGCCACGCGGTCTCGTTGTGACAGGTCGCGCAGTCGGTGGAGAACTGGGCGGAGACGTGGTTGGGGTCGGTGGTCGCGTTGAAGTCGGTGAGGTGGCAGGCGTCGCAGTTGGTGGGCGTTCCTGCGTATCCGTTGGCGTGGCACTCCAGGCAGTTCACGTTGGTGTGCGCGCCCATCAGCGGGAAGCCCGTGGTGTTGTGGTCGAACGTCGTGTTGTTCCACGAGCTCTCATCGTGGCACATCGCGCAGTCCGTTGGGAAGCCTTCGGTGACGTGGTTGGAATCAGTGGTGCCGTTGAAATCGGTCATGTGGCACGCATCGCAATTGGTGGGCGTTCCAGCGTAGCCGTTCGCGTGGCACTGCAAGCAGGCGACGTTGGTGTGCGAGCCGTTCAGTGGGAAGCCCGTCGAGTTGTGATCGAAGGTGGAAGGCTGCCAGGCCGTTTCGTTGTGACAGGTGGCGCAGTCGGTGGAGAACTGGGCGGTGACGTGGTTCGGATCGGTGGTCGCGTTGAAGTCGGTGAGGTGGCAGGCGTCGCAGTTGGTGGGCGTTCCTGCATATCCGTTCGTGTGGCACTCCAGGCAGTTCACGTTGGTGTGCGCGCCCATCAGCGGGAAGCCCGTGGTGTTGTGGTCGAACGTCGTGTTGTTCCACGAGCTCTCATCGTGGCACATCGCGCAGTCCGTTGGGAAGCCTTCGGTGACGTGGTTGGGATCAGTGGTGCCGTTGAAATCGGTCATGTGGCACGCATCGCAATTGGTGGGCGTTCCAGCGTAGCCGTTCGCGTGGCACTGCAAGCAGGCGACGTTGGTGTGCGAGCCGGTGAGCGGGAAGCCCGTCGAGTTGTGATCGAAGGTCGAAGGCTGCCACGCGGTCTCGTTGTGACAGGTGGCGCAGTCGGTGGAGAACTGTGCGGTGACGTGGTTCGGATCGGTGGTCGCGTTGAAGTCGGTGAGGTGGCAGGCGTCGCAGTTGGTGGGCGTTCCGGCATACCCGTTACTGTGGCACTCCAGGCAGTTCACGTTGGTGTGCGCGCCCATGAGCGGGAAGCCCGTGGTGTTGTGGTCGAACGTTGTGTTGTTCCACGAGCTCTCATCGTGGCACATCGCGCAGTCCGTTGGGAAGCCTTCGGTGACGTGGTTGGGATCAGTGGTGCCGTTGAAATCGGTCATGTGGCACGCATCGCAATTGGTGGGCGTTCCAGCGTAGCCGTTCGCGTGGCACTGCAAGCAGGCGACGTTGGTGTGCGAGCCGTTCAGTGGGAAGCCCGTCGAGTTGTGATCGAAGGTCGAAGGCTGCCACGCGGTCTCGTTGTGACAGGTCGCGCAGTCGGTGGAGAACTGGGCGGAGACGTGGTTGGGGTCGGTGGTCGCGTTGAAGTCGGTGAGGTGGCAGGCGTCGCAGTTGGTGGGCGTTCCTGCGTATCCGTTCGTGTGGCACTCCAGGCAGTTCACGTTGGTGTGCGCGCCCATCAGCGGGAAGCCCGTGGTGTTGTGGTCGAACGTCGTGTTGTTCCACGAGCTCTCATCGTGGCACATCGCGCAGTCCGTTGGGAAGCCTTCGGTGACGTGGTTGGGATCAGTGGTGCCGTTGAAATCGGTCATGTGGCACGCATCGCAATTGGTGGGCGTTCCAGCGTAGCCGTTCGCGTGGCACTGCAAGCAGGCGACGTTGGTGTGCGATCCGTTCAATGGGAAGCCCGTCGAGTTGTGATCGAAGGTCGAAGGCTGCCACGCGGTCTCGTTATGACAGGTCGCGCAGTCGGTGGAGAACTGGGCGGAGACGTGGTTGGGGTCGGTGGTCGCGTTGAAGTCGGTGAGGTGGCAGGCGTCGCAGTTGGTGGGCGTTCCTGCGTATCCGTTCGTGTGGCACTCCAGGCAGTTCACGTTGGTGTGCGCGCCCATCAGCGGGAAGCCCGTGGTGTTGTGGTCGAACGTCGTGTTGTTCCACGAGCTCTCATCGTGGCACATCGCGCAGTCCGTTGGGAAGCCTTCGGTGACGTGGTTGGGATCAGTGGTGCCGTTGAAATCGGTCATGTGGCACGCATCGCAATTGGTGGGCGTTCCAGCGTAGCCGTTCGCGTGGCACTGCAAGCAGGCGACGTTGGTGTGCGATCCGTTCAATGGGAAGCCCGTCGAGTTGTGATCGAAGGTCGAAGGCTGCCACGCGGTCTCGTTATGACAGGTCGCACAGTCGGTGGAGAACTGGGCGGTGACGTGGTTCGGGTCGGTGGTCGCGTTGAAGTCGGTGAGGTGGCAGGCGTCGCAGTTGGTGGGCGTTCCTGCGTAGCCGTTGGCATGGCACTCCAGGCAGTTCACGTTGGTGTGCGCGCCCATCAGCGGGAAGCCGGTGGTGTTGTGATCGAACGTCGTGTTGTTCCACGAGCTCTCATCGTGGCACATCGCGCAGTCCGTCGGGAAGCCCTCGGTGACGTGGTTCGGATCAGTGGTGCCGTTGAAGTCCGTCATGTGGCACGCATCGCAGTTCGTGGGCGTTCCGGCATACCCGTTCGCGTGGCACTGCAAGCAGGCGACGTTCGTGTGCGAGCCGGTGAGCGGGAAGCCCGTCGAGTTGTGATCGAAGGTGGAAGGCTGCCACGCCGTCTCGTTGTGACAGGTGGCGCAGTCGGTGGAGAACTGGGCGGTGACGTGGTTCGGATCGGTGGTCGCGTTGAAGTCGGTGAGGTGGCAGGCGTCGCAGTTGGTCGGCGTTCCTGCGTACCCGTTGGCTGTGGCACTCCAGGCAGTTCACGTTGGTGTGCGCGCCCATCAGCGGGAAGCCGGTGGTGTTGTGGTCGAAGGTGGCGTTGTTCCACGAGCTCTCATCGTGGCACATCGCGCAGTCCGTCGGGAAGCCCGCCGTCACGTGGTTCGGATCGGTGGTCGCGTTGAAGTCGTTGAGGTGGCAGCTGATGCAATCGTTCCCGATACGGTCGAACCGCAGGGGATCCTCGGCCTTATGGCAATCCACACAGCTCAGTGCGCCATGAGCCCCGATCAAGGCGAATCCGTTCTGCTCGTGCAATTCGGGAATGGCGTCGACCATCCAGTTGGTCGACGTGTGACAGCGAGCGCAGTCGTTGCCCAGGGACATGCTGTGCACATCGTTGTGGCAAGAGCTGCACTCCGTTGGAGCTTCGCTAAATACCAGTGTGGGATGGCATGACCTGCACTCAGTCCGTTGGTGTGTGCCGGTAAGCGGGAAGGCCGAGCTATCGTGGTTGAACGGGATGACCTGTGGAATGCTGGTCCAGTTCTCGGGACTGTGGCATTGCGCACAATCCATCTTCATTGATGGTCCATGTGGCGATTGCGCCATGCTTCCCACCGCGATGAAAAGGGCACCGAGCGTTGCCAACCTCCAGCGCTTCAGCCAATGACGTATGCCGGAATGGAGGAGGCCAGCGAATAACGGCGAGCAGTCCAGCCGTACCGTCCCTGCACCTGGCCTCGTGCTGAGTCGGTCACGGTTCATCATCCTGCGTTCCGAACTTCACCTGCCGCGGACCGGACAAGTGCGCACGACCCAAGGGTTGAGCGAAGCGCTCCCGGGTCGAACAGGTGGATGAAAGGGACGGACATGACCGTAGGCAATGTCGACAGAACCCTTCTGATGGCCAGCAGTTATTAGCTGAAGGCGGATTTCGATCGCCCCAATCGGTCAGTTCATCGGTCGAATTCTTGCACGACCATGACGATCATCCTGATCGGCCGGACGAACTGCGGGTCCGGTCTTGATAAGTTGGTTGATAAGTCGCTCGGATAAATGCAGTGCCGTGCTTGACAAGGAGGTCGAATATGCTTAGCGCTCCGCCTCTGGCGACCTGTTCCGATGCGCCACCTTTTACACACCGAACGACCGGCCCGGATCGATCATTTGTGGCCGACGAAGCGCTTGGTGATGGAGGTATTGAACCGATAGTTCCGCTCTGTGCCGACGGTCGACATCTCGCCGAGGAGCGTGAATTGGAGCAAAGGGCAGATGTTCCAGGAAAGGTCGGCCCCGTAGTACTGTTGATGCAACTCCGAGCGCAAGCCTTCTCCGTTGGAAGTTCCGTACACGTAGTTGACCAGACGGCAATAGGCGCCGACGTTGAGTTTCCGGGGGATTGAAGGTGCGAGCGTGACGGATGGAAGCGATCTCACTTCGTAGAAAGCTGGACGTGTTCCGGTTCACTTGCACGGTCCATCGGCCCCATTCATCCTCCTGGCCCGAAAAGGTGACAAACCCATTGATGTTCTCCGAGGGGTTCATGCCACTGCTCTGGAAGCGCTCGCTGAAGCTCAGTCCCGTGACCACATGCTTGAAGGGCTTGTAGGTGAGTCTGATACGCGCACCCTGCCGAGCCTCGTCATCATCGAGAAGCATTTCCACATCGCTGCGGTACGTGTCATAATAGATGATACGCCGACGGCTGTCATAGGAAACGAAGACATCCAGATTCCGGCTGAACCGGTACTTGGAGGAGAAGTACAAATTGGTCAACCGGGCCTTTCCGCTTTGCGGATTGAACAGGTCGAGTTCGAACGAGGAGAAAAGGTTCAGTTTGCGGCCGAACGTGCTCGCATGCTGGAAGTAGGTATATCGCCGGTCCACATCCGCTCCATTATTCTGTTGCATCAACCCCAGCGTGGTCCTGGAATCGACGCCAGCCGACCGGATGACCGACCCCAGATAGCCACCGCACTGAAGGAGTGAAGGATTCAAGCCCGTAGTCATGGATGTCCGGCCGCGATCCGGCGATGGCACCGGCGAAGAAGTGGCCAAAGCTCCTCTCCGCCTGCAAGCCGTCAATAGCGCCAATGGACGCCGCGTTATTGTTGATCTTCCGCCCGAACGCGATCGTGGTCGCAGAGTCCGGAGCATAGGATAACGCCAGGCTGTACACGTTGAAGTACTCGGTCTGCTGGGGGAACGCTTTGGGCTCTGATGGATACAGCTGGCGATAGTTCACGTAGGTCTCTGCCGAGAACCGCGAGTTGCGGATGTGGTCGATGCTCAGCGCGAAACGATACATCAGTCGGTGGTCATCACCTCGCTCAGCGTCGATGGTGCTGTAGCTCGCGGCTGAAACGCGGCCCCGGATCCGTTCCCGCGTACCGCCTTCGGCACGGGTACTGTCCTGCTGAACGGCCACGGATGCGTTTGCGCTCCGGATCGTTCTGGCATACACCCGGTCATTCTTCGCAACCGAACAGCCACCTGTCAGGGTGCTCACGCAGGAGGAGGACGACTTGCTTTGGACGATCAGGCAGGGACTGCTTCCTCCGGTTTTCACCACGAACAAGGTGTCGCCTGGTGTGATGGTGGCGGTCGAAGTGAACCGGACGTATACGTTGTTGGCCGTTACATAGGTGACCTCACCTTCCACGCGATCCTGTGCAAAGCCCAGGGCGCCGATAAGCGCCGCGGCCGACATGCAGAGGGGGCGGAGCACTTTCATGGTCAGTTGGTGCCATCCGGATGGCAGTTATAACACGCGTTGCTATTGTATGAATAGCCGTTAACCCCACTATGGTCGTTATTTACCTGGCTCTGGTTGTCGTGCTGATGGCAATCAATGCATGTGAAAACGGCATAGTTGCTGGAATTGGTGTGGCAATCGGCGCAGGTGTTCCATTCTCCGTTGTGCGGGCCACTGTAGATCGGGAAGTACTGGCCGTCGTGATCGAATGTTGATGGCTGCCAGCCCGCATCCGTGTGGCACTGCGCGCAGTCCGTAGGGAATTGAGCACCGCTGTGGTTCGGGTTGGTCGTGGAATTGTAATCCGGCATATGGCAGGCCTCACAATTGGTCGGTGTACCTGCGTAGCCGTTCGCATGGCATTGGATGCAGTTCACACCGACATGGCCGCCATGCAACGGGAATCCTGTTGTGTTGTGGTCGAAGGTTGCATTACCCCAAGCGGTCTCATCATGGCACGCGGCACAATCCGTGGAGAACTGCGCGGTTGCATGGTTCGGCTGGGTGGTGCCGTTGTAGTCGTCCATGTGACACGCATTGCAGGCAGTTGGTGTACCTGCATAACCGTTCGCATGGCATTCGATGCAGTTCACGCCTACGTGTGAGGCCACTAACGGGAAGGCTGTGGTGTTGTGGTCAAAGGTCGCATTGCCCCACGCGGTCTCATCATGGCACGCAGCACAATCCGTGGAGAACTGCGCGGTGGCATGGTTCGGCTGGGTGGTGCCGTTGTAATCGTCCATGTGACATGCATTGCACGCAGTTGGTGTACCTGCATAACCGTTCGCATGGCATTCGATGCAGTTCACACCAACATGTGAGCCCATCAACGGGAAGGCAGTGGTGTTGTGATCGAAGCTGGCATTGGCCCAAGCGGTCTCATCATGGCACAAGGCACAATCCAGCGGGAATCCACCTGTCACGTGGTTCGGGTCGGTGGTCGAATTGAAGTCCGTCATGTGGCATGCGTCACAGTTCGTCGGAGTGCCCGCAAAACCGTTCGCATGGCACTGGATGCAATTGACGCCCACGTGCGACCCAACGAGCGGGAAGGCCGTGGTGTTGTGGTCGAAGACCCGGCCTCGCCATTAGGGTGACAGGACAGGCATGCGGTGCTTTCGTACACATACCCTGTCATTCCGTTGTGTTCATCGCTCGTTGCAGGGTCGGTGTGGCAGTTCGTGCATGTAAAGAGTGCGAAGTTGTCCGGGTTCGGGTGGCATTCCACACAGGAACTCCACACGCCATTGTGGGTGCCGCTGTATATCGGGAAGAACTCCGCATCGTGGTCGAAGGTGGCTGGTGACCATCCGGGATCGGTGGTGTGGCACGAAGCGCAATCAGTGGAGAAACCAGAGGTCGTATGGACAGGGTTCTGCGTGGCGTTGAAATCCGAAAGGTGGCAGCTCACGCATTCAGGAGAGGCATCGGCGAAATTGCCGGTGGTGTGGCATTGTGCACAGTCCTGGATATCATGCCCGAGGGTGAGAGGGAAGAAATCGTGGTTCACTACCGTGGTGTTCCATCCTTGCCCGAATGGATCGTGGCACTCAGCACAATCCGTGGAGAATCCCGATGCCATGTGGTCGGGATGTTGGGTGGATGCGAAGTCGCTCCGGTGGCAATTGATGCAATCGTTGCCGACACGCTGGAACGCGAGCGTGTTCTCGCTTTTGTGACAGTCGATACAACTCAGGTTCCCGTGCACACCGACCAGGGGGAATCCGTTCTGCTCATGCAGTTCCGGGATCTCATCCACGAGCCAGGAGCGCGATGTGTGACAACGGGCGCAATCATTCCCCACTGTCATGCTATGCACATCGGTGTGGCACGATACGCATTCCGTGGAAACCCCGGTCTTGAACAGCAGCGTCGTGTGGCACGCCTTGCAGTCCACCGTTCCATGCGTGCCCAGCAACGGGAACGCGGTGCTGTCATGATCGAACCCGCTCGGTGAGCGCATCGTGGTCCAACTGTCCGGTACGTGACAGGTTGCACAATCCATCTTGAAGGTCTCCCCGTGCGGGGATTGTGCTTGGATCCGTGACGCCAGTGATGTGCTAAGCCCCAGGACGATCAACAAGGGTGTCGAACGCCGCAGAGAGCTTGAAAGCTTGAAAGCAGCCTCTATCAACGTTTTGCATACATGCCGAACGCCCGGACCTGTACGGTCCGGTAGTGCGTGACATGTGAGCAACGCGCGATACATGGCACTAGTTTACGTTGATCCGGACGCAAGGGTTCATGATGAACAGCAGTTTCCGATGGAAAACGCTGAGAACATGACAGAACAGCGTTTTGGCCACCTGAACGGCCCACTCCGATGAGGTCGGATCAGCACAGATCTTCGAGTTTCACTGATGGCAGTCCCGGCACTCGTGCTTGGGTAATTTGAACGAGGGCACCTTTTTCGTCGGGTCGGGATCGGGTTTGTGGCACTTCTTGCAATCGACGCTGACATGCTTGCCATCGAGCGGGTAGGACGTCTTTGAATGATCGAATTTGCTCGGGTACCAGTCCTCGGAAACGTGGCATCGCTTGCAATCCGTAACCCCGGCCTCTGCGAATTCGTCGCCGTGCACGTTCTCATGACAATCCGCACAGGCCTTGCCATTTCGCGGAACTTCCACTTCTCGCCAGTTGCCTTCTCCGCACCTTTCTTCCACTTCTCGTTCAGGTGGCATTCGGAACAAGGGGTTGCCATGTGCGCACCGTCCAACGGGAATTCAGTCTCTGCATGCTGCTCGATGGAGAACATGCTCACGTCGAAACCGTCCGTAAGGAAATGGCACTCCACACAATCAGGTGGAGACACCATTCTTGGTGAACTCGCCTTTGTGATAATCCTCGTGGCAACTATTGCATGCAACGAATACGATCGGATCCGTGTAACGGCCCTTATGGCACTTCTTACAATCAACACCCACGTGCTTGCCCTGAAGTGGGAAGTCCGTGGCATTGTGATCGAAGAAGTCCATTGACTTCATGGCCACCCAGCCCTTTCTCCTGGTGGCATTTCGCGCAATCGGTGCCGAATTTCCCTTCGTGCTGATCCTTGTGGCAGGTCACGCATTGGGTCTCCGACTACACCCGCCCGATCCTGGAAAACGGCCAATGGATCCGTGGTCTTCTTATGGCACTCGAAGCAATCCGTGGTCCTGTGCTTGCCGATCAATTTGAAGGGGGTAGTGTTGTGGTCGAAGCGGTCCTTCCCAGCGAACGTGGTGAAGCCATCCTCCGTGTGGCATTGGGCACAAGCGTTGGTGAAATGCGCCTTGTGCGGATCGTCATGGCAGGCTTTGCAATCTGCATGCGCCACCTCCCCGAAGGCCTGGAATTCCTTGCCGTTCTTCGTAGTGATGGCGTGGCACTCCTTGCAATCCACGGGAATGTGCTTCCCTTTCAGCGGGAAGTCGGTCTTATCGTGATCAAACGCACTTGCCGGCTTCCATGCCGCCATGCCATGACACTTCAGGCAATCCTTGTCCACTGTGTTCTGGTGGTGGTCTTCATGACAGGATAGGCACTTCTGGTCCATCCCGAGGAACGTCTTTTCCCGCTTTTTCAAGTTCCCATCAGCGATGTTCTCCGGCATGTGGCACTTGCGGCAGTCGATCGGCTTGTGCGCACCCTTCAGCTCATATCCTGTGAGGCTGTGGTCGAAGGTCTTCTCATCGAACCGGATCATTTGGAACTTGACACCGTGATGCTCGCTATGGCAGGCGAAGCAATCCTTTCCTTTTACGTCCTTGCCTGCGTGATAACCGCGTTTGGCGATGATCAGTGCCTTGATCTCCTTGTGGCACTCGAGGCACTTCGCGTTCGTCACCTTGTTGCCCAGATCATGGCATTGGGTGCAATTGCTCATGCCTTCCAGTTTGGAATGCGAGGCCGTAAGGTCACCGGGCGACAATTGCGCATGACACGTCGTCGCCATCAGCAATAGCATCAGCAACACATATGGCGAGGGCGATCTCACTTGTGTTTCTTCACGATATGTCCGAATCGTTTCGTGATCTCCACTCCGGCTTTCTGAAGGAATCCGGTCGGCAGCTCGCCACCTGCAAAAATGAACACCAGGTCGTTCGGCAATTGCCGGGTCTCGTCACCCACCTTGAGCAGCACAGATCCTGTGCGATGGATACCAGGTCCGACAGGAAGATCACTTGTAACGCGCCCTTTCCCCAAGGCCTCGTTGATCGCCACACTTCCGTTCTTCGGTTTGATCCGTGCGAACTTGTCGTTGCGATAGGACAGAACGACCTTGTTGTGGGACATCAGCAGCATCGCTGATTCCACGGCGGAATCACCACCACCCACCACGATGATCCTCTTGTCGGAAATGTTCTCCGGTTCCAACAACCGATAGGCCACGTTGGACGACTCTTCACCTGGCACGCCCAATTTCCTCGGGCTACCGCGCCGACCGATGGCCAGCAGGATGTTGTTGGTGACGAACTCCTTGCCGGTATTGGTCGACACCTTGAACGTGCCATCCTTCTGCGGCAGGATGTGCTCGACCTTGGTGTTCTCCGTGATCTCGAATATGTTGCTCGGCAATGACCTTTTTCCAAAGCGTGAGCAGTTCGTCCTTTGACGTGTCGAATAACCTTACCTTTCCATGAAGCGGCAGGTCCATCGGGGCTGTCATGACGATCTTGGACCTCGGGAACGTGAAGACCGTGCCTCCGAGGGAATCCTGCTCCAAGGTCACGCTCGATAATCCTTGTTTCTTCGCCTCCAAGGTGGCCGAGATACCGGCAGGACCCGCACCCACGATCACCACGTCCAACACACCGTCCTTTTTTGAATGTGGCGCACGCGCGATACTCTCGATCGCCTGCATACCCTGCTCAACGCTGTTCTTGATAAGGCCCATTCCTCCGAGTTCGCCAGCGATGTAGATCCCCTTGATGTTGGTCTGGAAGTTCTGATCCACATGAGGCAGATCCATACCCCTTGTCTCCGTACCGATCCGCAACGAGATGGCCTCCACGGGACAGGCATGGAAGCATGCGCCGTGGCCAACACAGTTGGAGGTGTTGATCACCGTGGCCTTTCCGTCGACGATACCGAGGATATCCTTTTCCGGGCATTCGGCCACGCACGCGGCGCTGCCGATGCAGGTCTTCAGGTCGATGTAGGGATGCAACGAGACCGGTTCGAAGGTGCCTTCGGCCTTTGCCACCGCCACCTTTTGTTCCACGATCGCAGACTTTTTGCTCAGGCTGCGGAGGTAAAAGAAGATGACAAGCCCGCACAGGAGGGCCACGGAACCATAGATCGCTATTTGTTCAATGGCCACCTCCATCAGAAGATCCATCTATAACCGAAGGACAACGTGACCGCCACATGGATGATGAGCACGATGAGCATGATCAATGCGAAAGGCAGGTGAGCCACATGCCAGTACTTGAACAACCGCTGCATCAGCAACAACCGGCCGATCCTGTGGGAAATGGCGAACTCTTCCTTCGCCATGTTGATGATCGAGGTACGTTCCGCTCTGTCCATTTCCTTCGCTCGCAACGACGAGCGGATGACCCCAAGCGCCCTTCGCTCGGAGATATAACGGGAGATGAAGGAGCCACGCCTGCCCGACCCGCTTTCATCCTCTCCGGCTCCAACGAGCAGGGGGATCAATTGCTCGTTCAACCCCGTGCGTTCCTTCAAGGTCTCGACAAGCGTCGACCGCATGCCCTTGACCTCGTTCAAGCTGAGTTCGCGTCCTTCCACCGTGCGGGGGATCTGGATGTAGATGAACCGGCCGACCACCCCGCTTGCCACCACCGCCACCATGCTCCAGAAGGCCACCGAGACAAGTCCGCCGAATTTGAATGCCGTGTGGAAGAGGATCGAGGATCGGACCGAGGGTGCAGAGGAAGATGTGGAACTCAAGCAGGTACTTGAGCCGAAGCTGCTTGGCCATGAAATTGTACCGCTTCCGGGCGATATAGATCACAACACCAAAGAGGATCAGGAAGGTTCCGAGGATACCGATACCATGGCCATAGGCACCGCTCGGCTTGAACCAGGCATGCTGGGGATGATAGAAGCGCTCCTCCAGCGGGAGCCGGTAGTAGGAATAACCTGTGTAACTCAGATAGGCAGTGACCGCGATGACGATCGCGGTCATGGTTCCGATGAAGATGGTATGGATGGTTTTGGTCATGGGCCGAAATGCAATTGGTCGGATTCCTTTTCCTCAGGTCCCGGGAACGGCTACGTGGGCAAAGGACGAATGTAATCCAAGCGATCCCTCGAGACCTGATCGTTGCCGATGGAACGGGATGAATGGACGACCTGTAGGGCCGGTAATACGTCCGTATTCGGTGCATTCCAAGGCGGATAATCCAACGAGGTCCCGTTGCCGCCACAGCTACTCATCATCCCCCTTGTTCATCAAGGCCGCCAACAGCGCATAGGCCCCCTTCACCACCATGGGCCGATCGCGCAGTTCAGTGCCGGGGTCCACGAGTTCAAAGTAGCCGTACTCGTTGGCGCCGGTGGTCACGGGTACCATGGTGTAACTGCCATCGGCATTGGCGATGAACACGGACTGCCCGTCGCCGGTGCGCACCACGGTCTCCTCGGGCACGCACCACACCGTGTCCGTATGACTTTCAAGCGAAGCGCTCATGGCCATTCCGGGCACCAGGTCCTTCGGCGTCTTGGTGAAATGACAATGCACGATGGCGCTGCGATCGGCGTCGAGGCTGCGCCCCACGAGGATCACCTCGGCCTCGTATTCGTCCTGCGGATGCGCGGTCGGGCGCGCGTGCACCTCCTGTCCGATGCGCACGAAGGGGAGGTCCTTTTCGAAGACCGTCAAGGCCAGGTGGATGTCCTTCGGGTCCACCAGTTCGAACAGCACATCGGTGGGCTGCACATAGCGGCCGATGTTCACATTCACCTTCGATACCCAGCCGTGGATCGGTGAATGCAGGGACACGCTGCGCGAGATCGACTCCACTGTGAGCTTCGACGGGTCCACGCCGATGAGGCGCAACTGCTCGGCCAGGGACCGCAGTGTGACCTTTTGTGTATTGAGTTCCGTTGCGGCCTCCTGTAGCACCTTGTCGCTCGCGGTCTTGGATGCGTTCAAGGCCTTCTGCCGTTCGAGGTCCTGCTCCAGCATCGTCACCTTGCCCTGGGTCACCAAATAATCCTGCTGGAGTTGGATGAAACGCGGATCTTCGAGCACGGCGAGCGACTGGCCTTTCTGGACCTCCATGCCGGGCAACAGGTCGGTGGTGCGCAGATAACCGCCCAGCGGCGCACTGATGCTCACCAGGTTCTGCGGTGGAACGTCCACCACGCCTTGCACGGGCATGATCAACCCCAGCGACCGCCGTTCGATCCGGGCGGTGACGATGCCGGCATTCTTCAGTTGTTCGGCGCTGAGGCTCACCGTTGTTCCGGACGCCTCGGGAGCAGCGACCTCCACAGGCCCATCGGCCGATGAGCAGGATGCCAGGGTGATCACGGTGGCCAAGAGGGAAGTGAGAAGCACCGATGGCGAGGACCCGCCGTGCACCACGAAGCGTTGTCGCGCGGTCGGGAGGGGTCGACCCGCTGGAATGGAAATGTGTTGACGCATGAGCTGCGGGGTTGTTATTGTTCGTTGAAGGCGTTGAGTTCGATGCTGGCGCGGCCGAGGGCCTGGAGCGCATCGAGGTACTCCATGGACAGGGTGATGGACTGGCCGGTGAGCAGGCTCCATTCCAGCCGGTCGATCTGTCCGTTCAGATACGCTTCCTGCGCCGATCGCCGCAGCTGTTCGGCTTCCTGGGTCGCCCCTTGTTCGAAGGCTTCGACCCGGGCGAGCTGGGCGGTGTAGCGTTGTTGCGTTTGGAGCAGTTGCGTGCGCAGCTCCTGCGTGAGGGCTTCGGTGTCGTTGGTCGCGCGTTCCGTTCCGAGCCGGGCGGCCTTGTTACGGGCCGTCTGTGCGCCGAAGAACAGCGGAACACCGATGCCGGCGCGCACCATGTTGAAGCGTTCATCGCGCCCATAGATCACCGAACCGTCCGGCACGGAAGGCGAGCGGTTCAGTGTCATCGATGATACCCCGAGGGTGAACTCGGGAAGGAGGGTGGAGCGTTCCATGCGCCAGCGCGCAGTGGCCGCGGCCTCCTGCTCGATCGCGGCCCGCACCAACGGGTGCTGAAGGATCGCGGCATCGCCGGGTACCACTGGCGTGGTCAGTTTCAAAGGCATCGGCCGGGGATCCAACAGGACAGGCACACCGGATGGACCACCGGTGACGTTCACCAATTGCGACAGGCGTGCAAGCGCCTGCTGCAGATCGGCCTTCACCTGTTCCACGCGGGCGCGCATCAACATGGCCTGCGTTCGTGCGGTAGCGCGCAACAGCACGTTGCTCGCCCCCAGGTCGAACCGTTGCTCTTCACCGGCCACGGCCAGAGCATGGATGCTGTCGGCCTCCTGCAGCAGGCGCAGCTGTTCGCGCCGCACGAGCACTTCATGATAGGTCTGCTTCACGTGCGTTCGCACTTCCCGTTGGCGCAAGGCCTGTTCCCATCGCACGCCTGCCGCGGAGTGCTTCAGCATCTGTCGCCGTCGTATGTACACCGTGGGGAATGCCAGGCTCTGCGTGATGCTGACGCGGTCGTCGTTGGCGTTGGTGTTCACCTGGCCATATTCCAGGTCGATGTTCGTGCGCGGAAGGTCCCACGCCGATCCTGCCAGCGCTTCCTCACCTTCACTTCTCAAGGCTGCACCTTTCAGGTAGAGGTTGTTGCGCATGGCGCTGTCCACGGCCTGTTCGAGCGTGATCGGGCGAGCACTCGTCTGTGCGCTTGTTGCAACGGGTGAAGCCATCAGTGCCAGCAACACGAGCGCTGCGACGGATACAGGCTTCGATGGACCATCCGTACCTCGTTTGCGGTAGGCGAGCATGTAGAGCGACGGCAGAACGAACAGCGTGAGGAAGGTAGCGGTGATGAGGCCGCCGATGACCACCGTGGCCAACGGGCGCTGCACTTCGGCGCCCGCGCCGGTGCTCAAGGCCATGGGCAGGAAACCGAGCGAGGCCACGCTGGCGGTCATCAGCACAGGGCGAAGTCGTGTTGCTGTGCCTTTTCGGATGCGTTCCGCCACATCCTTCAGTCCGTTCTTCGCCAGGTGCTCGAACTCGCTGATGAGCACGATGCCGTTGAGCACGGCCACACCGAAGAGCGCGATGAATCCCACGCCTGCGGAGATGCTGAAGGGCATGCCACGACCAGCCAAGGCGAACACCCCACCGATGGCCGAGAGCGGCACGGCGCTGAAGACAAGCAGGCTCAGCTTCAGCGAACCGAACGCGAAGTACAACAGCAACAGGATCAACAATAGCGCCAGGGGAACCACGACGGTCAGGCGCTTCTTCGCCTCCATGAGGTTCTCGAAGGTGCCTCCATAGGTGGTGTAGTAGCCTACGGGCAGGTTCAGTTGGGCATCCACCTTGCGCTGCAGTTCCTCCACGATGCTCTGCACATCTCGACCGCGCACATTGAAGCCCACCGTGATGCGGCGCTTCGCATCCTCGCGCTGCACCTGGTTGGGCCCGTCCTCGATGCGCACGTTGGCGATCATGCGAGAGCGGCACGGGCCTGCCCACTGGGCGTCGGGCACGAGGAGCCGTTGAACATCGCGCAAGGTCGGTGCGGCTCTGCGATCGCGCGCGCACCACCAGGTCGAATCGACGTTCACCCTCGTACACCTGCCCGGCCACACTTCCCGCGAAGGCGGTGCGCACCACATCGTTCACCGCTTCCACATCGAGTCCGTACCGGGCAAGGGCCGCGCGGTCATGCGTCACCACGATCTGCGGCAACCCGCCCACGCTTTCCACATAGAGGTCCTTGGCGCCCTCCACGCTGGTCACCAGGTCGCCGAGCTTGTGGGCGTATGCTGCCAGCGTATCGAGGTCCTCGCCGTAGATCTTGCACACCACGTCCTGGCGTGCTCCGGTCATCAGTTCGTTGAAGCGCATCTGCACGGGGTATTGGAATCCGAAGGTGACACCCGGCAGCAGCGCTCAGTGTGTTGCCCATCTTCTCGGCCAGTTCATCGAAGGTCTTCGCACTGGTCCATTCCTTCTTGGGCTTCAGGATCACCATCATGTCGGCCGCCTCGATGGGCATGGGGTCCGTGGGGATCTCGCCGCTGCCGATCTTGGCCACCACCTTTTGCACTTCGGGGTATTGCGCCTTCAGCAGGCCCGCCGCCTGCTGGCAGGTCTCCACGGTATTGGTGAGCGAACTGCCGGTGAGCAGTCGTGTGTCGACCGCGAAATCGCCCTCTTCCAGCTCGGGGATGAACTCACCACCCATGGCGGCCATGATGCCGCCGGCCACCACGAGCAGCGCCACGGCCGCGATCACCAAACGCATCGGCTTCCGGATGGCCTTGTCCAGCCAGGTGCGGTAGGACCTACCGAGGCGTTCCATCATGCGGTCGGTCCAGGTGGCGGGTGGGTTGAGCTTCTTGCTGAGGAACATCGCGCTCATCATGGGTACGTAAGTGAGCGAGAGGATGGCGGCGCCGAGCACGGCGAAGGCGACGGTCTGTGCCATGGGCTTGAACATCTTGCCCTCGATGCCTTGGAGCGAGAGGATCGGCAGGTACACAATGAGGATGATCACCTGTCCGAACATGGCCGAGTTCATCATGCGGCTCGCCGAAGAGCCCACGGCCTGGTCCATCTGTTTTTGATCGAGCCGCTGGCCCCCAGGGTGACCGTGCGTATGGTGCATGCGGTGCAGCACGGCCTCCACGATGATCACGGCCCCATCGACGATCAGGCCGAAGTCGAGCGCACCCAGGCTCATCAGGTTGCCGCTCACGCCGAACATGTTCATCATGATCACGGCGAAGAGCATGGCCAGTGGGATCACCGAGGCCACGACCAGTCCGGCGCGCAGGTTGGCAAGGAAGAACACGAGGATCAGCACCACGATCAGCGCGCCTTCCATCAGGTTGGTCTCCACGGTGTGGATGGCGTTGTTCACCATCTTGGTGCGGTCCAGGAAAGGTTCGATGGTCACGCCTTCGGGGAGGGTCTTTTCGATCATGGCGATGCGCGCCTTCACCTGTTTGATGACCTCGCTGGAGTTGGCGCCTTTCAACATCATCACCACCGCACCGGCCGCTTCACCTTCATCATTGTAGGTCATGGCACCATAGCGGGTGGCTGTGCCCAGGCGCACCTCGGCAACGTCATGCAGCAGCACGGGTGTGTGGTCTGGAAGGAGCTTCACCTGGATACTGCCGATCGCGTCCATGGCGTCGAGCAGGCCTTCGGTGCGGATGAAGAGCATGGCCGGCCCCTTTTCGATGTAGGCACCGCCCGTGTTGGCATTGTTACGGGCCACGGCACTGAACACATCGGCGATGGTGATGCCCATGGCACCCAGGCGCTCGGGGTCGACTGCGATCTCGTACTGTTTCAGTTTTCCACCGAAGCTGCTCACGTCGGCTACGCCCTCGGTACCGATCAGCTGCCGCCGCACGATCCAGTCCTGAATGGTGCGCAGTTCGGTGGCGTCGTACTTGCCCTCGTAACCCGGCTTCGGTTTCACCACGTATTGGAAGATCTCGCCCAAACCACTGGATACGGGCCCCAGTTCGGGCTTGCCGAGGTTCTCGGCGATGGTGACCTGTGCAAGGCGCTCGGTCACCTGCTGGCGCGCCCAATACACGTCGGTGGCGTCGTCGAACACGATGGTGACGAGCGACAACCCGAAGCGGCTGAAGCTGCGCTGTTCGATGATCCCCGGCACATTCCGCGTGGCCTGTTCGATGGGGAAGGTGATCAGGCGCTCGATGTCGCCCGCGCCCAGCGCGGGGCTCACCGTGATCACCTGTACCTGGTTGTTGGTAATATCGGGTACGGCGTCGATCGGCAGCTGGGTGACGTTGTAAGCGCCGTAGCCGATGAGGCCCAGGATGAAAAGCCCGATGATGAGCTTCTGGTCAATGGAGAATGCGATGATGCGGTCCAGCATATGGGTCGCGTTAGGATGATGGGAAGTGAATACCGACGTGGATCATCGCCTCGTGTCAGGTCGGCAGGACATGGATCGGCTCACGAAGCGATGCCGGAGAACAAGGTCAGGCGCACTTGGGCGGCTGCCACACGTCCGTCCTTTCGCCCAACGAGAGCAAAGCCTCTGGATGGATGGTCTCCATCGTTAGCGAAGGATAGTGGAATGCCACGGATGTGATGGGCGCGTGGAATAGGTCCTGCGCAACGCTGAAGCTGATGTGGTGATCGTGCGAACGGAAAGGAAGCCGTTCATCCTGGGAAAAGTCCACATCATGCGCGTCCCCGTTGAAGTAGTGCAACATGAGGAAGCCGACCACGGTGGTTTCCGGCTCCTCTGAACGATGGTCCAGGTAATGATGGACGAGGTGCGGTAGCCGGGCGAGTTGGTGCAGCTCGGTCTGGCCGAAGATCATGGAGGACAACAAGAAGACCGCGATGATCGCCCGCATCAGTCGCGAATGTAGTGGGTCAGGTCGATCCGAACATGATGATCATCACTGTGTCCCCGGCTCTTCAAAGCCAGTGCTCCTTCGGCGTCAATGCTGGACGATCAGTCGGGTCGGGTGCTTCGTGGTGGACCGGACCACGTATACCCCATTCGGCCAGGCGCTCACATCGATCCCATGTATCCCACGTCCCCGGAACACCAGCTGACCGGTCATGTCGCACACCTCCATCGTCGTGTTGGCGAGGCTGCCATTGAAGGAAACATGCTCCTGTGCGGGGTTGGGGAAAAGTTCGATCACTGTGGCTATTCGCAGGTCCTCCATTCCCACCGGATCGAGGCTCACACCGAAGGCAAAGAGGTCCACCTCTGCGAAGGGAGCATCCGTGATCACATGACCCGTGCCACTGGTGCAGTTGCCTGAGGTGGAACCGGCATTCGCGTTCCAGAGGGAACCGTTCCAATGCGCCACCACCAAGCTGTCGCAATCTTCGGTGGGCAGCACTCCAGCATCCTGCCAATGCAGGGAGACACGCACGGGATCACTCGTCACCTCGCGCAACAAGGACCAATATCCCGTGAGCGCGATCTCCTGCAACCCGGAACCCAGGACCGTTGCCGAAGGGGGCATATCAGCAGATACCAGCGCCGTGAGTTCCGTGTCCTGGTCATTGATGCCGTACACGCCGATCTTCCGGAGCGATCCATAGGCGCCCACCGGGAAAACGAAATCCGTGTTACCGATCTTCTTCATCGGGCCGTTCACAAAACTGCCGATCGAATTCGCGACAGCGCTCGCTCCTGGTAGCAGGATCAACAGATCGTTGGCCTGCGTGTACAATGCGCCGTCCTCCAATTCCAGCAGGCCGCTCACCTCCAAAGGGCCTGCCAGATGTGCGCCAAGTCCTGTGCTGGCCAGACGCAGGTTGTGAAAGCCGGACCCCGTGATCAACTGGAAAGCGTCTCCGGTGAAGGCCACCGTGTTCTGCTGTGGTTGGAATGTGCCCAGGTCCAGCCATTCGCCCTGCACCTCGATCACTGCAGGTGATACATGGTCCAATTCACCTGCTGCTTCGATGGTCACATTGCCTAACCGATAGAGGCCTGAGCCATTGAGCTCGTTGGTGCCGGATGCGTACACATCGCCCCCCACAGTATGAACGACCCCGTCGTTGTCGATCGCCGTGGAACCAAGCAACCGCAGGGCACCCCCGGTCATGATCAGACTATCGGCGGCGTGGGGCAACATGAATTGCGTGTTGTACGCTTCCACATTGGCATCGTTCGCGATATGGATGAACATGTCCACGGTACTGTTCGTGCTGTTCATCACATTCCCGTTCAGATCGATGGAACCGCCTTCGATGAGCAAACGCGCCGTGCCGCTGCCCGGGGACGCGCCGATCCAGACCACATCACCGTTCACGGCAGCCAGCCCACCGGTCATCCTGAACTCCGGATCGTGATCGCCGAGCTCGCATTCGAAGGCGAGTTCACCCAGAATGACCAGGTTGCCCGCGGACATGATGAACGAACTGGCCGCGTTCACATCCCCGTCCGCGATGGCCAGCACGGTGGCCACCTGCAGGGTACCCGTGGCGCCTTGCTGCTCGAAGCGCCCGCCATCGCCGATGATCAGTCGGTCGGTGGTGAAGTTCCCTGCGGTCTTGATCACCACCGATGGTCCGGCGACGACCATGCGGTCCGCCACGGACAGGTTCGCACCGAGGGTGAGCACACCGCCATTCTCCACGAACACACGGTCCGGGACGAACACGGAACTGCCTGTGATGGTCGGGGACGCGGCCGCGCCGGTGTAGTTCGCTGGATCGATGGTGACATTCTCGCCTGCCAACGGCCATTGGTCCCAATTGCCGGCGTTGTTCCAGTCGCTGTCCACGGCACCGGTCCAGTCCTGGGCGAAGGACCGGATCGTAAGCAGGACGACAAGCATGGTGAGCGTGTTCCTTAGGAGCATGTTGATGTCAGTGCTGAATGATGAAACTGGTCTTGCGGCCATCACCGGCAACAAGGGTGTACATGCCATCGGCCAGGTGCGCGATGGATAAAGATGGCCTGATGGTACCTGACAGCACCACGCGGCCATGCACATCGAACACACGAACGGGTGATCCAATGGATGGACCGATGACCGTGATCTCGTTCCGAGCCGGCAGAGGGTATGCCATGATGCCGGATACGAGCGGGGCGGTTGGGAGCGGGAGGCCCGTACTGAGCGAGGGCGTGAAGCGTGTGATGAACGCGTCGTAGATATCGATCGCGGTGAAGGACTGCACCCCGGCGGAGATGTCAAGGTCGGCGGTACCGGTGTAGGTGCCATAGGATCCGGACAGGACGAGATCGCCACCTAGCGCACCCACCTGCGGGTTCGCATCGTACCAATCGCCACCGACCGTGCCGTGCCACAGATAGGAACCTGACGGGTCGAAGCCGATCACGGCGATATCGAGTTCGCCATTACTGCCGATCATGTGGCCCAGCGCGTCGCTGTCCATTTCAGCGCCCACGGCGAAGAGCCCGGTCACCCAATAGTTGCCCGTGGCGTCGATGGCGATGTCAACCAGCGTCTCGCTCTCGCCACTGGCACCATTGCCCATGTGCTTCTCCCAGATCAATGACCCACTGGACGAGAGCTTGATCATGAACCCATCGTGGTTGGTGACACCGAAGGGTGCGAGGGTGACCGTGTTGTTCGGATACGTCGTGAAGTCATGGTTGAACCCGCCGACGATGATGATGTCCCCCGACGCATCGGTGACAAGCCCCAACAGGTCTTCCGGCACGCCACCCACGGATGCGCGATGCCCACGGATGAGGTGCGACCATTGGTAGTTGCCGCTTCCGTCGAACTGAACGATACCGATCCATTCCGCAGGAGGCAGCGCTCCTTGGTCGGTCGGGTGTACGAAACCACTGCCCGGATCAAGGTCCGTGGTGGTGATGTCGTCGTCCTCGCCCACGGTGCCCCAATTGATCACTTCGTTGCCGAGGCCATCATCATGGACGCTCACCGCCGGACCTTCATGTCCACCACCGAGTCGTTGGCCCCAGAGCAACTCGCCGCCATCGGTGTACCGCGCTAGGAAGTGTGTGTTCTTCTCGTAAAAGGCACCCAAAAGGTCAGTGGATAACGAATAGGTATTTGCCGAAGGATCCATGTCGATGGTATCGGCAAAACAGCCGGTGATGATCAGCTCATTCGTCGAAGGGCTGATGCCCAGGTCGCTGACGAATGAACGACCGGTGTTGGGAAGCTGGTTGGCCCACACCAACTGGCCGTCCGGGTCGAGCTTCGAAAAGAAGCCATCGAACTCACCGGCTGAAAGGAAGGAGAGGGTGCCCGTTCCGGGGTCCATATCGGCGACCGATTCGAACCAGCCGCCTATGTAAATATTGTCTACACTATCACATGCCACGGTGAATACGCGTTGGTCGCCGCCACCGCTCACCTTTCTGGCCCAGAGCAGTGCACCGTTCGGGTCATACTTCGCAATGAAGCCATCGTAACTACCGAGGGACCAAACGTTGTGTATGCCGGGGCCGGGATCGAAGTCGACGGTCCCCGCGAAATGCCCGACCAGGATGGTGTTGCCCTGACCGTCCAAGGTCATGTCGCCCACTATGTCCCACGCCGAGCCTTTGATGTCAGCGATGTAGGCGACTTGGGCGTTGACCGGGGATGCTACTGCCAGGTACAATACGAGGAGCAAGGGGAATGGTGAGGTTGTTCTCATCGGATCATGTGTTGAAGGGAATGAGGCACTCGGGCGCATGAGTTCAAGTTCAGTGCTCCACGACCAAACGTGTCGCACCGACTGTTGACACGGTCCGAGTGCATAGGTGATACACACCGTTGGGCCATGTGCTGATATTTACAGTAGCGTTACCGGTTGCCGTGTGTATCACTCGCCCAAGGGCATCCGTGATCGAGACCCGGGAACCACCATCAAGCCCGCGAAGGGTGATCACATCCGATGCCGGATCCGGGAAGACCGAGAACTGTACTACGGCACTCTCGTCAACGGACGTGTTGAAGTCATTGAACGTGTCGTTCAACTTGGCGATGAACAGGTTCGGGTCCACGACAACACGATTGGTAGTTCCAGTCGAGCCATGCCGTGGAACCCCACGTGGTACCGGTGAGGTAGAAGGTGCTGTCGTTCGCCAGCGCGAGCCCTGAAGCCGACATCATCGGACCCGCCGCCCATGCGTTCTGCGTATGTAATGGCCCCTCGGATCATATCGCGCGATGAAGCAATGCGCGCTCTGGCTCACGATGTCCACCTGGATGCCATCGAACTCCGCATAAGGGATATTGCCGCCGAGCAGCCGCGTGATCACTGTGTTGCCTTGTGCGTCGGCGATGATGTCGAAGGACTCGTCGTTGCTGTTCGCTTCCGCCTCGGCGCAACCACTGCACTGCGCCATCGGGGTCCAGTTTCGCGGTAAAGACCTCATCGTCGTGGAACGTGTGGCCGATGAAGCTGTGCGCGCCGAAGGTCACAGTATCACCGCTGCATTCCCCCGTGATGTAGCTGTTCTCTTCCGCGTCGATCGCCAGACCTTCGAGCCACGAGCCGTAGGTGGTGTTGTTGCCACCGCCCGCAGTGATCCATTGGCCGTTGAGCGCATCGTCAAGCTTCAGTGTGAATGTGCTGGATGTTGGCGCGTATACGTTGGAACCGTCCAGCTGCAGTTCCCCCCAGAAGCCACCACCCACGTAGATGTTCCCGGTTATGGGCGCCACCTCCACGGCTGTTGCCTGTTGGCTGGTAGCGCTATCCGCGAGAAGCACAAGGTCGGTGAGTGTTCCGTCCGGCAGGTAGCGGGCCAAAAGGCCTTTGTTCGCGGTGGAGATGATCGTCTGCCCGTCGAATACGTTGTTGCCATCGTTAGAGCCTACAGCCACGATGCGCCCTTGTGCGTCGATGTCGAGATCGTTGAAGCGGGCGCCATACGGTGTGCCTCCGCCGTGACGCATCCACTGGAAGTTCCCGTCCAGGTCGTATTTCACCAGGAAGGCATGCAGGCTGTTGCCGTTGTATGTGAACGAATCGGTTCCGAAGTACACCGTGGGGTTCGCGAATTGGGTGCGCATCAGTCCGCAGGCGTACACCGCATTGTGTGCCGCCGAGACTTTCACTGCTGTCTCCTGTATGTCCACGAAGCCAGGACCGCCGAACGTGCGCACCCATTCCACGAGCCCGAACGTGCTGTACTTGGCCAGGCAGCCATCTTGATGAGCGGGTACGGGAAGGCCGGAGAACTGGCTATCAATGGAGAGGTGTCCGAGCACGTACACATTCCCGTAGGCATCCGTATCCACCGCGTCACCGCGCTCGTAGCCGGAGAATGGTGTTGAACCGGCGTCGCGCATCCATAGAATGGACTGGGCATGGGCGATGGTCGTGGTCGACAGCAAGGCAGAGAACAAGTAGGTTTTCATGACCTGTTGGTTCAATGTATTACGACGAGGTGTGCGACATGGACGCCATCACCGGACCGCAGGATGTAAGGACCATCCTCCCAACCCCTCACATCAAAAGAAGCCGAACCCACCACATCGACTTGATGACCCAAAGCATCGAACACGCCCCACGCTGCAACACCTTTTGATCCGCTGATGCGAACCAGGTCGTTCGCCGGATTCGGGAGAACCATCAACCCTCCATCCACCTCCGGTCCTTCAGGTCCTAAGCCTGTGCTCAATGCACAGAGCGGGTCGACGTCGAAGCGCCAGAGTTGGTTCATGTTGGAGGAATAGCCATATCCACCATAGAGATATAGCGCATCGTCGATCAACCACATCGCTGCGGTAACACTGCTCCGAGGGACATTGGCGGCTTCGGCGATCCCTAACTCACCATAGACCGGCCACCTGGTCAGTTCTGCGACATCATACGGGCTGCCTGAATACCAGATCCACTGGTTCGCGGCGCCATCATAGAACCACAGATCGTTCTGCCGATGCTCAAGTGTCCACCAAGGTGCAGCGCCACCGAACATCCATGCATTGCCTGAGCCATCGCTGGTCCAAGCACCAGGGTATATGCGGCCGGCCGGCTGACCGGTCTGGCAATATCCGGTGTAGTCGCCATAGCTACCGGCTGTGTTCTCCCCGTTGATCCAGGTCCAATAACCGGATGTGCTGTCATACTTCCAGAGGTCATTGAATCCATCGATCCAACCGGGACTGCTGCCGAAGCCGCCAAAGAGCATTGGGTCCCCTTGTGGATCCACCCATCCCATTGCATCCGAGCGCTGCCCCGGGTTATTCGTAGCGTTCGCAACATTCAATGTGCCCCAGACCGGAGCGTTCGTAGGAGCGATCGATCCACCCATCCATGTCCACATGTTCGAGAGGGGATCGTACATCCACAGATCTTCGAGCGACTGGGGTGCATCGCTCTGACCACCGTAGAGCCAGAGGTTCCCACCATCCCCGACCCATGAAGCAGATGACCATCGTGTGCCCGGAGTATTGTTGTTGGAAGCAACCCCAAGCGAACCGTAGGCGGGTTCTGTATTCCCCGTTCCGCTACCCTTGATCCATGTCCACTGTTGTGTAGCCAGATCGTACTTCCAGAGATCGTCGTAGGCGAGGTTCCATGCAAAAGCACCGGCGCGCGCTCCACTTCCTCCGAACAGCCAGAGAGCATCCGGAGTGGTCCATGTAATGGCCCGCTTCATGGCAGGAGGATGGTTTCCCGGATCAGCTACGCCTTGTGTGCCGAACTGGCCGACGCTGTTGATCGTTCCGGGGCCGTTCATCCATGTCCACAAACCAGCTGCAGGTTCGAAACGCCACATGTCGCTGTGTTGCATGTAATAGGGGAAGATGCTGTCGCGTTCGCCGCCGAACAAGTACAAGTTCCCGTCGCTGCCGGTCCAGTAGGCAGCTCCCTGTACATCCGGGGGCCAGTTCGTAGGGGCTGGTACACCCAGTATGCCGTTGTTGCCCGGAGGCGATTGAAGCGTGTGCAGGGTATCGCCGCCGAGCCAGGCCCATTGGCCACCTTGCCCGTTGGTGATGAACGGGATCAACAGGTGTGTTAACAAGACGAGTCGCGAGATGCATGTTTTCATGTGTGATCCGGACTTTTTCAGTGCGGGAAGACCACTCAGGCAGACCTTGAGGCTGGAGGTTTGATGGCCGCTCGTGTTGATCGTGCGTCCCATGTTCCGGATCGAATCTACCCATCGGCATATCGTGGTCCATCCATCAAATGGACGAAGCGGGAAAGGTGACTGATGTGACGAGGGTCATGAATGTTGAACGATCCCTCCCTTATAGCTGCTCGATCGCGGCTCTGGACACAGGATCATCCGCGCGCAGGAATAGCAACGCTAGGAGCAATGGCGGCAGGTCGCCATCGACGCGCGTAGGCCAGCGTTGCGTTTCCGGCTTATGGCCTGTATCAAGAAGATGACGCACAGCATCGTGATGAATGAGGAGGAAAATGCGAAATAGGTTCAATGAGGCGCGTCAGTGCTGAACGGTTACGCGGGTTGCTCGCCCATCGAGCGAACGGAGGGTATACACGCCATTCGCCCATCGCGAGACGTCAACGCGATAGCGATCGGGTATGACGGTCAGGATCCGACCCAACGGATCGAGCACAGTGAGCCCCTTTGACAGTACACCCCCCGCGATGTACACGACATCCGACGCTGGATTTGGGTACGCGACAAGAGCGTTTCCCGGCACCACTACATCCTGAACACCGAGCGAGAGACAAAGGTCCGTTTGCGTTGTCCCCGAGTTGACCTGCGTGGCTGGCAAAGTGGCCGTTCCACCGGACGAGGTGCTCAGCGTTGGTGTGGTGATCTGGGGCAGCAGGTTCGATGTGATCGTGGCCGGATCACCTTCGTTGCAACCGCTATTGCCTGTAGCGTCGGTCTTGATCAGGTACATGTTCTTTAGCCCAACACCGAACCCGTACATGGATTCACCCGCGATCACATAGCCTCCATCGATCGTGCGATCGATCGACCGGCCGATCTCGTTGTGACTGCTGCTCGTAGAACCGCCGTAGGTCTTGGACCATTCCACCACACCTTGCGCGTCAGTCTTCACCACGTAGACGTCATAGTCCCCGGCAGCGCTGAAGCTGAACGACTTTCCACAGAGTACGAATCCTCCGTCCGGGGTTTGGATCACTTCGTAGCATTCATCCGTCACTGGTCCTCCATAGAGTTTGGCCCACAGCGTATCACCAACAGCATTCGTGCGGATCAAGCACATGTCCTCGCCCGTAGGTCCAAGGATATTCTCGGAACTACCGCCGATCACGTAGCCACCGTCGGTTGTCTGTTTCACAGTTACAGCGTCCTCCGCCCCGGGCACACCATATGCCTTGGTCCACTGGACAGTGCCGGCAGCATCCGTTTTGAGCAACAGGAAGTCACCGGACCCAGCGCCCTGATCCGTCTGACCGGATAGGATATAGCCCCCATCCGCGGTTTGTTGGACCGCCGATCCGAACTCCGCTCCGGAACTCCCATAGGTCTTGGTCCAAGCCAAGGTCCCGTTCGCATTCACCTTCACCAGGTAGGCATCGAAGCCTCCGGCACCGAACGCAGGGGTCTGCCCCGCTATGATGAAGCCACCGTCCGAGGTCTGTTGCACATATGCGCCCCATTCGTAGCCGATCCCACCGTAGGTCCTTGTCCAGAGCGTGTCGCCGACCGATGTCAGGCGGATCAAGTACATGTCGCCGGCAACATCATGGAAGGAGGACGCCACACCGGAGACGATGTAACCTGCGTCGTTGGTCACTTGCACGCAAAAACCATATTCATTGTCCGATGGTCCGCCGTAGGTCCTTGTCCACGAAGTGTCGCCGATCGCATCCGTCTTGATGACCAGCACATCACGGCCACCGGAGCCATAGCTGGTGGTGGTGCCGGCAATGATGTACCCACTGTCCGGTGTTTGCCTCATACTGACACCCTCATCCATGGCCGTGCCGCCGTATGTTCTCTGGAACGTGATCTGGGCCTCAATGGTCAGAGGGAAACACAATGCGATCAGAAGAAAGGACCATGCATGTTTCATTCGGCTTGCGGTTTTTATTGTGGTCATGTTCTGATGAGCTACTCTTCCTGACAGAATCACATTTCGCCCGGTCTCTGTTCTTTTCGCGTTAGGAGCGAACGTGCGCTTGCATCGGTGTTGGACTGACATGAACAGGAGTGCAGGGTACATCCAATGATCGGTATTAAAGTAAAGGTCGAGCAGGGCTCCGGGTGCTACGTTGATTTTCATCAACTTCTGTGAGTGTATCACCCCGGACCCGCGAGCGTCGGCTACCTTGCCCGCCTTCGATCGCCATGGAACTCGTCACCGCATCCCCCCTCGACCTGCTCGAGCGCCACTTCGGCTACAAGATCTTCCGCCCGCAGCAGCAGGAGGTCATCGAACACGTGCTTGCAGGCAACGATGCCGTGGTGCTCATGCCCACCGGTGGCGGCAAGAGCGTGTGCTACCAGATCCCTGCGTTGGCCCTGGAGGGTCTCACCGTGGTGATCTCTCCGCTGATCGCGTTGATGAAGGACCAGGTGCAGGCCTTGCAGGGCAACGGCATTCCCGCGGCCTTCATGAACAGCTCGCTCGGTTACGCCGATGAACAGGTGATCGGCGAACAGCTGCGGAAGGGTGAACTGAAGCTGCTGTACCTCTCGCCCGAACGGCTCTTCGCACCGAACGTCATGGACTGGCTTTCCGGTCTGAACGTGAAGCTCTTCGCCATCGATGAGGCGCATTGCATCAGCAGCTGGGGCCATTCGTTCCGGCCCGAGTACAAGCGCCTCAACACGCTGAAGCAGCGCTTTCCTAACGTGCCCGTTATCGCACTGACCGCCACTGCCGATCGCACCGTTCGCAGCGATATCGCGCAGCACCTGGGCCTGCGTAACGCACGCATGTTCGTGAGCAGCTTCGACCGACCGAACCTGTCGCTGGCCGTGCTGCCCGGCCTTGACCGCTGGAAGTCCATCGAGCGCATCATGGCACGCCATGCGGGTCACTGCGGCATCATTTACTGCGGAAGTCGTGATGCCACTGAGAAGCTTGCCGAAAAGCTGCGGAAGATCGGTGTGCGCGCAGACCACTACCATGCTGGCCGCACAAGCGACGAGCGCAACGAGGTGCAGGACGAGTTCATCAGTGGCAGGCTGCATGTGATCTGCGCCACCATCGCCTTCGGCATGGGCATCGACAAGAGCGATGTGCGCTTCGTGATCCACTACAACCTGCCCGGCAACCTCGAGAGCTACTATCAGGAGATCGGTCGCGCCGGACGCGATGGCCAGCCCAGCGAGACCATCCTCTTCTACAGCTATGCCGATGTGCAGGGCCAGATGTACCACATCGACAAGGTGGAGGATGAGCAGTACAAACGCATCCTCACCGCGAAGCTCGAACGGATGAAGGAGTATGCCGAGGCGCAGGTGTGCCGTCGCACCATCCTCCTCAGCTACTTCAGCGAAAGCACCGGTGAGCCCTGCGGGAACTGCGATGTGTGCAAGGATCCGCCGAAGTACTTCAGCGGAACGCTGACGGCCCAGAAGGCCCTGAGCGCCGTGGTGCGCTGCCGCGAACAGCTGAGCATGAGCGTACTGATCGACGTGTTGAAAGGGACGCGCTCGAGCGAAGTGCTGGAGAAGCGGTTCGACCAGGTGAAGACCTTCGGTGCCGGAGCGGATACCAGTGCGTTCGCCTGGATGATGTTCATCCAGCAGTTCATCCAGCACGGCCTGGTGGAGATCGACTACAAGGACCACTATCACCTGAAGATCACCGATACCGGAAAGGTCAGTACTTGCAGGGTGAACGAGAGGTGCGGCTGGTCAGTCCGGAAACGGTGAAGGAACGGCAGGAGCGCATCGAAGAAGGCAAAGGTGCTGACCACGGCGCAGCCGACCAGCCGCAAGTGCGGACCTGCTGCAGCGTTTGAAGGACCTGCGGAAGGTCATCGCCAAGGAGATCGGCAAACCCGCGTTCGTGGTCTTCAGCGATGCCACGCTCATCGACATGGCGGAGAAGCGGCCGACCAACGTGTACGAATTCCGCCTGGTGAACGGGGTAGGAGACCACAAGGTGAAGACCTACGGCGAACGCTTTCTGGCGGTGATCGCTGCGTCCTAAGTCCCTTTTGTCCAGCGTGTGCGCCGGCGTGTGCTTACGATGGAAGGGCTGCGCGTGATCCCTGCGCACCCACCACTTCACCGTCTCATACCATAACACACTTGCGAGTCCAACGCCGGTGGCCAGGGTGAGTAGAGGGAGCGGGGGAGTGGCCAGGTGGAAGAAGTCGCGCGGTATGGGCACGTACAAAAGCACCAGCAGCAGTGCCAAGGTGCCCAGCACAATGCCCCGCAACAGCGGATTGTGATAGCGCATCGTGCTCAGGATGGAATGATGGAACGACCGGTTCACCAGCGTCAGCGCAATGTTCGCAACGACAAGTGAGGTGAATACCATGGTTCGGGTAAGGTCCTCGCCGAGCGCTATCCGCACCCCGTATTGATAACAGAATAATGTGCCGGCGGTGATCATGAGTCCCTGGGCGACGCTTGTGCGCAGCTCGGCCCAGGATAGAAAGGTGAGGTCCATGCGGCGCGGCGGGCGTTTCATGCTCCCGAACTCCAGCGGTTCATTCTCGTAGGCGATGCTGCACGTCGGGCCCATCAGCAGCTCCAGGAAGATCACGTGAACGGGTGTGAAGATGTTCGGGTACAGCCACCCCAACAATAAGGGCAGCGCCACCGTGAGGATGATGGGGATGTGGATGCTGATGATGTACTGGATCGCCTTCTTCAGGTTGCCGTAGATCTTGCGGCCCATGGCCACGGCATCCACCATGCGGCCCAGATCATCGTCCAGCAGGATCAGCGCCGCTGCCTCCTTCGCCAGTTCGCTGCCGCGTTTCCCCATGGCGATGCCGATATGCGCGGCCTTTAACGCGGGACCGTCGTTCACCCCGTCGCCGGTCATCGCCACCACATGGCCTTGTGCCTTCAGTGCGTTCACCACGCGCAGCTTGGCCTCGGGGAACATGCGGGTGAAGAGGTTGCTCGAGCGCACGGATGCGGCGCCAGTTCCTCGTCGCTGGTCCAGCAGCACCTCCTCGCCACTCAGGCCTCCCCTTCGATCCGTGAAGCCCACCTGCATGGCGATGGAGCGGGTGGTGCTGGCATTGTCGCCGGTGATGATGTTCACGCGGATGCCCGCATCGCGAAAACTGCGGAACACCGAAGCTATGTTGGATTTGGGAGGATCGTGGAAGGCCACCAGGCCGAGGTAGTTGAACGCCAATTGCTGCTGCAGTGCCGGATACACCTCACCCTCCAGGTGCGTCTCACCCACGGCCAAGACGCGGTAACCGAGCGAGGCCAGGTGGTCCACTTGTCCCATCGCAGCATCGCGTTCGGCATCGCTCAGCCCCGAGCACGCGATGATGGCCTCTGGCGCGCCTTTGGCCGCCATGATGCGCCTGCCCTTCGCATCGGCGAACACGTGCGTCATCATCGGCGGTTGACCACCGAGCGGATATTCATGGACCATCTTGAACTGCGGTCGCTCGTCGGCGGCTGTTATCCGGCCATAAGCGGTATGCAAGGCGATCTCCATGGGGTCGAAGGGCACGGGCTCGCTGGCCCACATGGCGGTGGTGATCAGGTGCTGCGCCTGGGGCAGCGACCAGTCCGCCGCCGCGAGTGACGTGTCGCTTCCGCGGAGATGGATGGCCACCAGCTCCATGCGGTTCTCGGTGATGGTGCCGGTCTTGTCGGTGCAGATCACCGTGGCCGATCCAAGCGTTTCCACGGTCTTCGCCTGCTTCACCAGGATACCCAGCTTCATCAGCCGCCACGCGCCCAGGGCCATGAAGGTGGTGAAGGCCACGGGGATCTCCTCGGGCAGTATGCTCATGGCCAGGGTAAGGCCTTTCAGCAGACTGTCCAGCAGCATACCGGATGTCCGGTAGTTCAGACCCCACACCACGAGAAAGAAAAGAAGGCCGATGATGGCCATATTGCGCACGAAGCGATGGATCTGTAGCTCCAGCGGCGACCGACTTTCGGCGATGCTGGCGAGCGATGTACCGATGCGACCAAGCTCCGTGGCTGCGCCCACCTGTGATACGCGGACCACCGCGAGCCCGCCCACCGCCTGTGTTCCACGGTATACCTGGCCTCCCTTGCCGCCGCTGAGGTCCTTGCTCACCGCGAAGGCCTCGCCGGTGAGGATCGATTCGTTCACGGAGAAGTCGTTCGCGTGCACCACCACACCATCGGCTGGTAGCAGCTCTCCCTCGGAAACCACCACCAGGTCGCCCACGACCAGTTCATCGGTGGGCATTTCCACCACGGCGTTGTTGCGGATGGCCTTGGACAGCGCCTTGCTGTAGTGTGCCAACGCATCCAGCGCGCGCCGGCTCCGTTGGTCCTGGTAGAGCGAGATGGCACTGACGAGCACGATGGCCCCGAGCATGAAGATCGCTTCGTTCGTGTTACCGAGAATGAAGTAGATGGTGGCGGCCGCCACCAGCAGCAGGAACATCGGCTCCGTAACTGCCGTGATGAGGGCCTTCCAGAAGCCGCTACGCTCCTGGGCTCTCAGTGCGTTATTTCCATGGGCTTCACGCGAGGCGAGCACCTCGGTTTCGCTGAGGCCGGAGAAGGGAAATGGGTTGGTGGGCAATGGGCGGAACGATGGATCGCATCGAAAGGTACAGGGTGAAGTGGACCATGGAGTTGACCGGGATCAGCGCTTTTTCAGGCTGGAGCGCGTTGGCGCAGTGGCGAGGTGTCCAACTTTGTGGTATCTTCCGGAGCGTGCGATACCTGCTGTACATGTTCTTCTCCTGGGTGCTCATGGGGTACTGCTATGGCGCAAAACCGCCGAAAGGCTGGAAATACGCGAAGCCTGACCAGGAACCCGATACCGGGTTGGAAGTACACGCTACTACCGCCCGGGCCTGATTGGGCATACCAGGTCGGGCGTGCAAAGGACATCACAGGCCCCTGCGACGTTGAAATGGGCAAGGGCCTTCGGATGGAGGATACCGTATTTGCTGAACGTGTATGGGTGCAGCAGTACTACACCTTCTTCGAGGCGCTTCCCACCGACAGCACCTTCTATTTTCTGCTGCGTCCCGGACTGGTCGGCTACCCGGCGGATGCCTATGTGAAGGATGTCGTCACCTATTCCATGATCTACACCAGTTGGGGCCGGGTTGTGCGGCAGTACATCCGTGCCCATCTGGTTGGCGCTTCAGGGGGCGTTGTGCAACAGGTCACCATCGCCTATCCGATGACCGCTGCTAAACGCCGGCCTGGTGAACTCGCGAACTTCCACCGGCAGACCGTGCTCACGCTGGCCATCTATCAGCGCACCGATCCCGCTGGCGTGGCCCCTGATGCCATCGGTGAGGCCAATGCTGTGTTCAAGGGACTGAAGCTGTTGTGGGATCTGTGATCTCCCGGACTGGTTATGCTGTGTCCTTCTGCAGCTCCGTATCATTGTTCAGACCGACCAACCCTTACCCAATGAACTTGAACACAATGCCCCTGCAACTGATGGTCCGTGTACGCATGTTGTCGATCGTGCTGTGCACGTCCGTGGCCTCCGTATCCGCCCAACGGGCGGCAACGCAGGCACTCCAAACGCCCTTCACCTACAGCGACATGTTGATGCTCGATCGCATCAGCGGTCTCAATGTGGACCCCAGCGGGCACTACGCCCTCTTCACGTTACGCGCCACCGACATGGCGCGGAACAAGGGCGTGCGATCGCTTTGGATGAAGGACCTTAACAAAGCCACTCGGCCTGAGGTGCGGCTCGCTGTGTCCGATAGCGGTGCCGATGGTGCGCAATGGAGCCCTGATGGCAAGAGCATCTACTTCCTATCGGCTCGCGGCGGCGGCGGAACCACACAGGTATGGCGCACGGACGTCCTCGGGGCCAAGGCCGAGAAGGTCACGCACCTGCCATTGGACGTGCAGGCGTTCCGGATCACGCCCGATGGAAAAGGAATGGTCGTGGCACTCGCGGTGTTCCCCGATGCGAAAGGTGATGAGATAAGCGGCACGGCCACGAAGCTTGCGGAGAAGCGGATGGGCAGCGGTACCGTCTATTCCGGCGTGTTCGTGCGCCATTGGGACACCTGGGCGGATGGCACACGCAATCACCTGTTCTACATCAACCTGAACAGCGCGGATGCGCCCTTCCTGCCCATCGCGCTCACACCCGGTTACGATGGCGATGTGCCCAGCAAACCGTTCGGCGATGAAGGCGACTTCTGCATCTCACCCGACTCACGCACGGTGTACATCAGTGCGCGGGAAGCAGGCCGCAGGGAACCGTGGAGCACGAACTTCGACATCTACAGTGTGCCCATTTCCGGAGGCGCGCTGACCAACCTGACGACCGCCAACAGGGCCTGGGACGCCAGTCCGCGACTTTCCCCCGACGGAATGACGCTCGCGTACAAAGCCATGAAGCGTCCCGGGTTCGAGGCCGATCGCTTCGAGATACAACTGCGCGATCTGGCCACCGGTGCCGTACGTCCACTTGCGGCTGCCTGGGACCGGAGCGTGGAGGACATCCAATGGAGCGTTGATGGGAGGAGCATTTTCGTCACCGCAGGTGATGTGGGCTGCCAGCGCTTGTTCCGCATTGATGTGAAGAGCAGCTCGGTCACCACGTTGTCGAAGGACGGCCACTTGGATGCGTTCGCTGAAACGACAAGGGGCTTCGTATTCCTGAAAAGCGCGCTCAACAGCCCTTCGCAGTTGTACGCGGCAAAGCCGAAGTCGACGCTGATCGATGTGGACGCCGTGAACATGACCGCCGTGAACACGGTGTTGAAGAACAAGGAATTCGGCGCGTATGAGCAGTTCAGTTTCGCGGGCTGGAACAACGAAAAGGTCCACGGCTATGTGGTGAAGCCTGTCGGATATGTGGAAGGGCGCAAGTACCCGGTGGCCTTCCTCATCCACGGTGGACCACAAGGCAGCTTCGGAGATGGTTGGAGCTTCCGATGGAACCCACAGACATACGCCGGGGCCGGATATGCGGTGGTGATGATCGACTTCCACGGAAGCACGGGGTATGGTCAGGCCTTCTGCGATGCGATCAGCCAGCATTGGGGCGATCGACCATTGGAGGATCTGCAGAAAGGCTGGGCCCATGTGCTGAAGGCTTATCCGTTCATCGATGGTGATCGCGCAGCCGCGCTCGGCGCTTCGTACGGTGGGTTCATGGTGAATTGGATCGCCGGCAAGTGGAAGGAGCCCTGGAAATGCCTGGTCTCGCACGACGGCGTCTTCGATCAACGCTCGATGGGCTACACCACCGAGGAGCAATGGTTCACGGAGTGGGAGCAGGGTGCCGATGTGTATGATGCACCGGAGCGGTATGATCAGTTCAACCCTGCCTTGCACGCGAAGGATTGGTCCGTGCCGATGCTCATCATCCACTCGGACCTCGACTACCGGATACCGGTGGAGCAGGGGATCGGTGCCTTTACCGCGCTCCAGGCTATGGATGTGCCTTCACAGTTCCTGCGTTTCCCCGATGAGAACCATTGGGTGTTGAAGCCGCGGAACTCCATGCAGTGGCACAAGACCGTGTTCGATTGGCTCGATGGAAACTTGCGGGGGAAATGATAGGTGCGACCGGTCCCGTGGCATGGGATCCGTATCAGGGAGGGCGTATGGACCACCAGCCGACCCATCGCGCCCACCACGGATGGTACGCACAGTCACCTGAAAAGAGAGGCTGTGAGCAGCGTGTTGCGCTGGTCGTTGTGCTGGCGCTGCTGCTGATGCTGCCGGCCCGTTCGGTCGCTCAGGACACCACCACGTTCCACAACTTGGGGATGTTCTTCCCCGATCAGCGCGGTAAAGATCCTGGAACGTGTCGCTCGGGTTCGTGACCTTCACCACACCGGAGGACATCACGGAGGAGGTAAGAGTGCGGATACCTGCAGGCGACGTACATGTCCTGCGTCATCTGTACAAGGGGTTTTACCTGGATGGTCGGTTGCTCGCACAAGGCGTGCAGAACCATCTGTCCATTGGAGCGCGTTGGGCGACACGCCTCAGCGATAAGTTCACGTTCTCCCTCGGCGATGATGTCGCCTATTGGCGAGGGAACCTGCCGGTCCAGGGCTTCGACAGTAAAGCACGGGGGTGGCTGAATTATCCGAGCCTTTCTTTCGGATACAGGTCCAAACGCGACCTGTTGTTCACGCTACAGGCCCGGATGTTGATCACCACCAACTACGAACTGATCGTCGGCGATCGCAAGCGATCGTACAATACGGATCGGGTGAGCGGATCGGCCTGGTCGTTCTATGTGGAGCAACCCTTCTTCAAGCGGAGCTACATCACGCTGGGATTCACCCTGGCCTATACGAACTTCCTATGGGCCACCTGGTCGTTGTTCGAAACGTTTGACCGCAACCTGCTCTACCCGCAGATCACCACCGCCTTGATCCTATGAGGATATTCGCATACATCGCTCCGGTCTTCCTACTTCTGGCGAGCTGCCAGAAGGAATACGAGGCACCCTTGCCCAACACCACCTGGGACCTCTTCTCCTCAAGCAGAACAACGCCAGTGGATGCGCGCGCACAAGGGCGCATGGAGGGTGTGTATGCGGTGGGCCAAGGCACCGAATTGTTCGGAAGTGAAGTGGTGGTGAAATGGAGTTGGACGCATCGCGGGATGGATACCACCTATCACGTATCGATCTTCTGTGGGGACAACATTGCGTACCTGAGCGGTGAGGGCCGTTATCTGGACAGCACGATGTTGTTGAACATGTACTGGCGCACGCTGGCGAACACGCGCACCGGGCTGTGCCGCTTCACCATGAGCTACAACCGCGGGCTGCGCGCGCTCTGGAGCACTTCACCATTGGCGATGGACAGCATACGGATCGAAGGTGCGTATGGTATGGACGCGGACCTGCCCGACCGGCCGTTCACGCTTGCTTACAAGCGACCATTGCATGCCGCGAACGACTTTGCGGTACTTGCGCACCGATGCGGCGGACGTAATTCAGACCTGTTGCCGGTTTCGGAGAATTCGCTGGAGATGATCCGCATGGCCCCGCGTCTGGGCGCCACGGGGGTGGAAATGGATGTGCGCCTGACAAGCGACGGCGTTCCGGTGATCTACCACGATGAAACGCTCAATGACCGCACCATCAGGCCCTGCGGGCTGTTCGGTCCCATTGGCAACTACTCCTATGCGCAGCTCTCCGGACTTGTGCGCCTGATCAACGGCGAGCGCATACCGACTCTGCGCGAAGCCCTGGCCACCGTGGTACGTGAAACGCCGCTCACCTACGTCTGGCTGGATATCAAGCTTCACCGGTTCGCTCCAGCTGATCAGGGATATCCAATTGGAATACATCGGCGAGGCCATGGCCGGCGGCCGAGAGGCGCACATCCTCATGGGCCTCCCCGGACAGGAGCAACTGACGAATTTCCTCGCGCTTCCCGACCATGCAAGTGCGCCCTCCTTGTGTGAGCTGGAGATCAGTGACGTTCAGGCCGGCGGACAGCGAAGTGTGGGCCCCGCGATGGACATTGGGTCTGCAAAGCGCTGAAGTGGCGCAGATCCATGCCCAAGGACGTAAAGCGTTCGTCTGGACGCTCGATCTGCCGGAGTATGTGCAGGAGTTCTTGCAGGCCGGCAACTTCGACGGTATCCTGAGCAACTATCCGACGCTCATTGCCTACCATGCATATGCGCGTCCATAGGCTCACGTACCTGATGGCCTTCGGGCTCATTGCTGTCGCACGCACACGCGCAGGTCACGAACAAGCCGGACAGCACGCAAGGCGGCAAATATGCCTTGGTCCTCTATGCCGGTGGCGGGCTTTCCGTCTATCCCATGGCACCGGGTGTACCCACACATCTGGAAACCCACAGCACCATCGCTTGGCCCCTCCGCTTCCGTACGCTTGATGTGGTTGCCCGATCATCGGCTGCGGGTGGGCATCGAGAGCGGATGGTCGCCGCTCTACAGCTACGACATCGCGGGTCCTGGGCCTAAGGGGAGGGTGGAACTGGTCGCGGTTCCATTGCTGCTGGTGTGGGGCATGCCGCTCACGGATCGCTTCAGCGTTTTCGCCGGTTACGGTACGTATCGCATCACCAGCAAGCTCGATTACCTCGGGACCACACGCTCCTCCACCTTCAGTTTGGGCTACTCCGCCGCACTGTCGTATGTGTACCCCATAAGCGAATGGGTGGGTGTGGATATGGAGGTGAAATGGTTCAACGCCACGGAGACGCGCCACACGGTGTTGGCGGCGCAAGCACATTTGGTGTGGAAGTTGCACCACTGGTAGCCATGAAGGCCTCCGTCCGGCCATTGGCCCTCGTTCTCATGCTGTCCTCTCTGACCCCCGGAAGTGCACAACAGGACTCCTTGCAGCCGGGTTGTTCGCCTATACTGATCTTCGCCAGCGACACGCAGGAGCCCATGCGCATTGAGGAGTTCCTCTTGCGCAGCAACAATAACAAGCGGGCTACCGAAGCCCTGTTCAAGGACATCCTGGCCCATAAGCCCACCGAGCTCTTCCTGCTCGGCGATGTAGTGAACCTGGGGTACAAGCACGACCGGTGGAACTTCATCGACACTGCGCTTGTGCTGGCTCGCCAGCGGGGCTTCAATGTGCACGCCATCCTGGGCAACCACGAGCTTATGGGACGTGGCGGCACAGGTGAGCGCAATTTTCAGAGCCGCTTCCCCGGGCATGTACGCACCGGCTATATGGTGGTGAAGGATTCGATCGCCGTGTTCCTGCTCAACTCCAACTTTTCCAAGCTTTCAAAGGAGGACATCAACCGACAGGATGAGTGGTACACGCGAACGCTTGCCGAGGCGGACAGCATGCCGGAGGTGCATAGCATCATCGTTTGCTGCCATCACTCCCCCTACAGCAACAGCAAAATGGTCGGCTCGTCCACCAAAGTGCAGAAGCACTTCGTTGCTCCCTACCTGAAGGCAAGGAAGACCAGCCTGTTCATCTCCGGTCATGCGCATCTTTATCAGCATTTCATGAACGGTGATAAGCACTTCTTCGTGATCGGGGGAGGGGGCGGCCTGCACCATCCCTTAAGCAAAAGCCCGGGTCCGCATGTGTGCCTGGAACCGGACTACGACCCGCTCTTCCATTTCCTTACCGTACAGATGTGCAACGGTGCGTTGAAGGTGATATCGCACCGCCTGAAGGATGACCTCAGTGGTTTTGACGAAGGATGTGACTATTTGATCGATATTCCTGCAATACCATGAAGCGGGTCCGTCAGATGAGCCTATAAGGAGTGGTGTCGACGTTCCGGGTGGGCTTTTGGCTGACCGGCGTTCACTCGCTTATACGAAGGCCGCGAGCAATATCCATACGCTGGTGGCCACTAGGCACGTGATCCATAACCGGCGCCGCGTACGCTCCACTGAGTGCATCAGCGCCACTTGAAGCTGGTTCCTTGCGGGTTGGTCGTCCATGATGAACTTCCTCATGCAGGTACTGTGCCATTAGATCGGTGACCTTCAGTGACGCGTTCAGGAGGCTGGCCGTGCGTACATCGGGGGATCCGCGCCACACTGAGCGGCGACCATGCGGTAAAGCGGGCCCAGGTCGATCGTCGCCACCTGCTGGCCAAGGCGATCGAAGATCCCGACCTGTCCGTGAATTTGATGATGCATACCCACAAAGCGGTAATTTCCAACAGATGGGTTGCGGGTGATCTTTTTTCGGATACTTTCACGATCACACCTTAAAATCTCCCACCATGTCAACCGTAAATTCAGTCGGCGTTCAATCATCAGCTCCCACGTATCAGCAACCCGGCAATGGGGTGAAGACGAGTGGCAGCTCCTCAGGAAATACCTTCACCTTCAAAGGCGTGTATTCCGATGGCAATCGCAATTGTGTGGTCGTGTTGCAGGCCACGAACAATTGTGCATCTGTTGGAACGCCAGTGCCTCCGAATTCGGGTGTGAACGGTACCAAGGATGGGGGGGTGTTCCCAAGTGGCAGCGCAGGTGGTTGGCTCACACTTACCACCGGCAGCAGCGATCTGAATAATTGGACGGTTCGGGCAAGAACGGATAAGGATGCGGCGGGTACGGGTACGACGTTCATCGGGGGCGCAGGCGGCGGCGGATTGTAGAGCAGGACGGCACTCAGCTTGAAGCGCTCGATAGTCGTCTTCATCGATTTGTTCTGCACTGATGGGCCGGGGCCAGACCCGGGCCCAACCAGTGCCGGGCGCGGCGTGGGCTTCGGCAAGGCTGGAGGCGTTGCGGAACATGACGGGGCGCGATGCACAGCGAACGCTCCAGTTGACGGATTCCTTGCTATCCCATTATCGTGCGGTCAAGGATCGTTGTGTGATGGCCGAGCTGTACGGATTCCGGTCCACGAGTTACGGCGATATGGGCGTCTACGATTCTGCCATGGTATGCGGTCATCGCGTGTTCGAGTTGTTCCAGGCATCCTGCGATAGCTCCGTGCTGCTGCGTGGCTATGTTGCCTTAAGTTACCTCTACCATAAACTCGGTGAGGAGGACAAGGTGGATTCGATCTGTACCGAAGGGTTGCGCGTGTGGCGTCCGCATTGGAAGGCGACCATTCTTCGGAACTCGTTGCTGACCAACAAAGCGATCGCTCAGTTCATGCTGGGAGACCCATCCGGTGCAGAGAATTCCTTCCGTCGGATCCTGGCCTACGCTACCCGCGAAGGCAACGTGCAGGACATCGATGATGCGAATAACAACATCGGAGCGGTCAAGTCGAACATCGGGCAACTGGACAGTGCCGAGTATTATATCTCCTTGGCCTTGGCCAGTGCGAAGGCCAGAGGAAAGCAGGGGAAGATGGCCATACAGTACTCCAACCTGGCCGATCTCGCGGAGCGGAGGAACGACCCCAAACGCGCGATCACGTTCCTGGATTCTGCGCTGGTCTATGCGCGGCTGGCCAATGACCTTCCCCAGCAGGTGACGATCGAAAATGGGCTGAGCATCGACTTTGAGAGCTTGGGTGATCTCCGGTCGGCATTGGAACATTCCAGGGAGCGATACTATTTGAATGATAGCCTGCTGAACGACCGGAAGGTGAAAGCCCTGGCGGAGATGCAGGAGAAGTACGAGAGCGAGAAGAAGGCCAAGGAGATCCTGGGGCTGAAGGCCGAGAACCTGCAGAGCGAGTTGGAAAAAAGCCGGGCCAAGCGTGCCAGGAACATCTTCCTGTTCAGCGGAATCGGCATCCTGTTGGCCGCAGGTGGTCTGTGGAACCGCTTGCTGTACACCCGCCGTTCCCGCGCTGCCATCCAGAAGGAAAAGGACCGCAGTGAGGAACTTCTGTTGAACATCCTTCCCGAGGAAGTGGCCGAGGAACTCAAAGCGAAGGGCGAGGCTGATGCCAAGCTCATCGAACATGTCACCGTGCTGTTCACGGATTTCAAGGGCTTCACGGCCATGTCCGAGAAACTCAGCCCGAAGGAATTGGTGCGGGACATCCACGAGTGCTTCTCGGCCTTTGACCGCATCATCGAAAAGCACGGCATCGAGAAGATCAAGACCATCGGCGATGCATACATGGCTGCCGGTGGATTGCCCACGCCCAACAACACACACGCGCACGATGTGGTGTTGGCGGCCCTGGAGATCCGGGATTTCATCGCCGCATGGAAAGGCGCTGAAGGTGGCCCAGGGACTGCCCTTCTTCGAGATCCGCGTCGGCATCCATACCGGTCCTGTGGTGGCCGGCATCGTCGGTGTGAAGAAGTTCGCCTACGACATCTGGGGTGATACCGTGAACACGGCCAGCCGCATGGAATCCTCGGGCGAGGCGGGGCAGGTGAACATCAGTGGTACCACCTTCGAGCTTGTGAAGGATCGAGCCAGGTCTGCGCTTCACGCACCGTGGAAAGGTGCAGGCCAAAGGCAAGGGCGAAATGGATATGTATTTCGTGGAAGCAGCCTGATCGGCTCACTTCGGAAGCCCGGCCCTCAAACGCGCGAGATGTGCATTACGGGCGCGCATGTAAGCATCATTGGTTTCCTTGCTCGTGCGCAGGGTGAAATGGACCGGCAGGCCGAACCAACGTTCGATCAGGCTGCGTTTCTTGTACAGCAGTTCGATGCGTGTGGCGTTCTTATAAAGCACATAGGCCCGGTCGGCGAGCATGGGTACATTCCGGACCAACGTATCCGTACGGGCATCGAACACTTGCATCACCGCGCAGGAATCATTACGCCCCAAGCTGGCCAGTTTCACCTTGTAGCCACTGATCTCTCTGATATTCCCCAGGGTCGAAGCTCTCGCTCACGGCGGGCGCATTCGAAAATGTCCTTGCTCGGCTGAGGTCCCCGGTGTTCGCTCCCAAGTGGCGGTGCTGTCGTTGCTGAGCACATAGGCGCTCGAACACTTCCACTTGAGCCGTTCGAGCGTGGCGTTGAAGTAGCCATGCCGGCCCCACTTTTGGCCCCATGAGTTGATGAAGGTGAACGTGCTGTCGTCCACATAGCCCGTGCACACCACCGCATGCCCGAAAAGGTCCCGTCCGCGGTTCGACCAGTTCCAGGTAAAGGGCTCATGGCCACCTGCGGCCTGGCCTCCTTGCACAAGCGCAACGTCAGCTACGATGGTGGTCAATATCGGTTGCCCTTGTGAAAGGTGGTACCGCCATTGCTCCGGGTTGTAGCTGTCCAGAATGGTGGCCGGGGGGATGTGATTGGGGATGGCCCGCATATCATTCGCGAAGCTTGGCCTGGTGCAGCAACTGATCAACGTGGTGTCAAAGGGCATGTCCTTCATCGTACACGATCCCGTGATCATGGCGAATTCGAGCACCTGGTCGATGTTCGTACCGTTCTTGCACACACTGTCCGCAGGAGCTTCGGTCCTTCTGCGGTCCTTGCCGATCATCAGGTTGTACATGAATGCCGGGCTGAAGGTGTTCGCGCTGTCGATGGGGTCGGTGTGGTCATAGGTCCGATCGTCCCACAGGTTCCGGCGGTAGCTCATCACACCATAACACAAGGCAAAGGGTACACATGCGTATTGTCGACCTTGGTTGCCAGCCGGAGGGAACCAAGGCGAGAGATCGACTTTCCGAGGGAGCTTGTACCCTTTCGGAAGCCCGTTCCACACTTCGATGGTGCTCTCCGGCCAGCCCGTGGTATCCGGGATCAGCGCCCCGCCTCCGAGCTTCTGGGAGTGGGCGACAGTGCAGAAAAGGAAGGTCAGGCCCAGAAGGGAAAAGCGAATTCCGGGAGCGAGCAACGCATGGTTCATGGGGAGTGCATGTGATCAGCAAGTTAGTATGTGTAACGATGGGTGATCGCGCTTTACCCGGGTTCTGGTTACCCGCTCAATGATCACGGAACGGGAAATGGATGCCCCGATCTCCATTCGGTCCCGGGGTGATCGCGCCCTGCTCGGCGCGCGATGCATTCCGGGGAGGCCCTACCGATCGTGACTTTCAATGCGTGGCACGCCGTGTGTGCCAACACCATCAAATACATACGACCATGAACAGCGCACAGGACAAGATCAAGGGCAACTGGAACATGCTGAAGGGTAAACTGAAGCAGGAGTTCGCCGACCTCACGGACAACGATCTGTTGTACGTGGAAGGAAAAGAAGATGAACTGCACGGCCGTCTGCAAACGCGCCTTGGAAAGAGCAAGGACGAAGTGAACGATCTGATCGATCGCCTCACGACCACGGAACGCGAAAAGGTCTGACCCGACCCTACGTGAACAGGACAGCTCGAGGGAGGGATCCTTCGGGCTGTTCCGTTCGTGGGAAGTGGCGGCATGATGTGCGTAGGCGAAACGCTCAGGCGAAGTCCGTTCGCATCAGGCGCACCACCTCATCATCCTCCACGGGATCGAACTCCTCGTAGAACTGGCCAACGGCCTGGAAGTCCTCCGGTGCGATCAGCTGGATGAACTCATCCGAAATAGCCCTTCCGCGAGCAACGAAGCCGGGCTGGAACCACCGGCACGGCCACCACGATCCGCGCCGGATGCTGAAGCCGTATCAATTCCAATGTGGCCAGTAGCGTGTGACCTGTCGCTACACCATCATCCACCACGATCACCGTGCGCCCCTCGATCACCGGTGATGGTCGATCACCACGGAACAAGGCGGTGCGCCGTTGCATCTCGTGCCGAAGTCGGGTCGTTTCCCGTTCGATGTATCCGGGAGGCAGGCGGAACTGATCGGAGACCATGACCGTCTCCAGTGATACGGCGCCGATGGCCAGTTCGGGGTTGTTCGGGTGCCCGATCTTCTTCACAAGCACGATGTCCAGCGGTAGTGCAAGGACGCGCGCCAGAGCATGACCGACCACAACACCCCCGCGCGGGATCGCCAGCACCACCGCATCGGTGCCGCGGTAATGTTCCAGCGCCTTCGCCAACAACTCGCCTGCTTCCACACGATCGATGAAGTAGCGCGGTGGCATTGGTCAATGCGTTCGCGAACCCGGTTGCGGCCGTGTGGGTGGCTCGTGCGGCGTGGTCGTCGGCGGCTCGTGTGGACGGGTTATTGGACGGTCCGGCACCGGCCGTGATGGAGGTTCGTGCGGAACCGTGGTGGGCCGCTCAGGTTGAGGAAAGTCGGGCTGGCGTGGATCGCCCGGACCATCATGGATGGAATGGAAGGGAAGGCTCATGGTGTCGCTTGATTGATCCGATGATCTTCACGATGCAGTTATGTATCGGAACACTTGTAAGGATAAAGCTAATCGCCGCGTGCATGGTTCGCCCTGTCGATCGTCAGGTGCTGCCCTTTGCGGAGCCAAGGCCTCTCCGATAGATCAAGTGGTAGATCAGCGCAACGAATCCGCTTCCACCAACGAGGTTCCCGAGTATCACCGGGAGCAGATTGCCCAGCAGATGCATCCATGTGATCTTGCTCCGCGCCCGGGAACTCGCTTCCAGTGGCCTTCAGCAGCAGGCCCATGGGAATGAAGTACATGTTCGCGATGCTGTGCTCGAAGCCTGCTGCCACGAAAGCCGATATCGGGAACACGATGGCCACGGCCTTGTCAACAACGCTGCGTCCGGCGAAGGCCATCCACACCGCCAGGCACACCAGCACGTTGCACAGCACGCCACTGAAGAAGGCCGTCGCGAAGGGGAGTGCAGCATTTGGCAGCGGCGATCTTCAATGTAATGGGCACCTACCGCCCCGCTGTTCATGTCCGTGTGGCCCGAGAGGTATACGAGCAGCGCCAGGCCGGCGGCACCGATAAAGTTGGCGATGCACACCACGCCCCAGTTGCGCAACACATCGCCCGTGGTGATGCAGACCATCGGCCCAGGCCATCGCCAGCAGGTTGTTGCCGGTGAACAGCTCGGCGCCCGCCACCACCACCAGCAGCAAGCCGAGCGAGAACACCACGCCGCCCAACACCCGGCCCATCGGCAAACCCCAACGAGGCATCCGCGGTCACCAGCGCGAAGAACATCGCGCCCAACCCGATGAACGCGCCGGCCAGCACGCCGAGCATGAACAGTGGCAACAAGGGCAAACGGGCTTTCGCCACACCGACGCGTTCGATCCGCTCGGCGATCTCTGGCGGAGAAAAGGCGTCTGAACCGAATATCTCGGGCATGGCTGATGGCCGCCTTGGATAGGGTACGCGGTCCAGGCTGAAGGTATGTCAAGCGCACCAATGGGCGTGTGCGGCCCATCCGCAAGCGCTCGTGTGCAGTGCAGGCCGAAGCCATTGGCGCAGGCCTTGTCCGTGTGCTTGGAACGTAAAATGAAAAGCCCCCGCTTTCGCGAGGGCTTTTTGCGGTCCGGACGGGACTTCCCTCGTCTTCGCCGTTGGCTTCGCTCGGGACAGGCTTCTCGTCCCGTCGGTCTGGAATGAAAAAGCCCCCGCTTTCGCGAGGGCTTTATGCGGTCCGGACGGGACTCGAACCCGCGACCTCCGCCGTGACAGGGCGGCATTCTAACCAGCTGAACTACCGAACCGTTGGCTTCAAGGTTTCCCCGAAAGCGGATGCAAATGTACACCTATGCCGCAGATCTGCAAATGCGAATGCAGGAACTGGTGAATGCTCAATAAAGACGGGCACGTTTCAGCAGGAACTCCAACAGGAGGGGCTCGAAACCGGCGTTGATGTCGGCCTCCACCAGGTCGATGCGGTATTGGCCGCACTTCAGCTTCAGCTTGTGCCAATAATCGCTCATGGCGGTGCGGTACGCTTCGCGGACTTCCGCCGGATGGGCCTTCACTTCCTGGCCTGTCTCCTTGTCCACGAAGGTGTAGGGCCGGTCCTCCAGTTGCAGGTCCAGTTCCTTCTTGCGGTCCACCACGTGGAAGAGGATGATGTCGTGCTTGTTGAACCGCAGGTGCTGCAAGGCCTCGAAGAGCTGATCCTGCTGATCGGCGGTGTCCAGCATGTCGCTGAAGATCACCACCAGGCTGCGGCGCGGTGCACGGTGGGCCAGGTCGTTCAGGGCGTTAGCCGCGCTGGTGCGCTGGCCGGTGGCGGGGGCCTCGGTGGCCAGCAACGCCTCCAGATCGGTCATGATATGCTTCAGGTGCACGGCGTGGCTGCGGGCCTGTTCGGCCACCAGCACCTTGTCCGTGAACACCGTAAGGCCAACGGCATCGCGCTGCTTGCGCATGAGCTGTGTGAGCGCAGCTGCCGCGTACACGCTGAAGCGGATCTTGTTCAGGGCCTCGGGATCGCGCGCGTCCACATCGGGGTAGTACATGCTGCTGCTCGCGTCGATCACCAATTGGCAGCGCAGGTTGGTCTCCTCCTCGTAGCGTTTCACGTACAGCTTGTCGGTGCGCGCGAAGAGCTTCCAGTCGATGTGGCGGGTGCTTTCACCCGGATTGTAGGCCCGGTGCTCGGCGAACTCCACGCTGAAGCCATGGAACGGGCTCTTGTGCAGGCCGGCCAGGAAGCCTTCGACCACCTGCCGGGCCTTGAACTCCAGCTGGCTCAGGGCCTGGATGTGTTTGTTGTCGATGGGCATCGGGTACTGCAAAGAACGGACAAGCCCCGGCTTTCGCCGAGGCTTGTTGACGTTCGTTACGAATTCAGTGACTTACGCCAGCTGAACATCCAGCTTACCGGCCAGTTGGGCCTTGGGCACCGCGCCTACGCTTCGGTCCACCACTTCGCCGTTCTTCAGGAACAGGATCGTGGGAATGCTGCGGATGCCATACTTCATGGCGATCTGCGGATTGTTGTCCACGTTGAGCTTGCCGATGACCACCTTGCCATCGTAGTCCTTGGCGAGTTCCTCCACCACGGGACCCACCATGCGGCATGGGCCGCACCATTCCGCCCAGAAGTCCACCATCACGGGTTTGTCGCTCTTCAGCGCGAGCTCTTCGAAGTTGCTGTCTGTGAATTCGAGTGCCATGTTTCTCCCGACCGTTACGAAGCGGAGCGCCGGGGTCTCCGCGTTTGGTTTCTGACTGGTATTTCTTGCAGCCGCAAAGTTGATGGTCACAGGACCGATTCCACCTTGAACTGCTTCAACTTTTCAACGATGCCGATCAACTCAGGATCAATGACCTGACCGATCAGATTGTCCTGATGTGTACAATTAAAGTGCCGCGATCACCCTGACTGCCAGTTGGTCAGCCCAGTTTCGCCTCCACCTCCGTCATCGCCGCAAGCCGGAGCATCAGCTCCTCGCTCACACCCACGGTGGTGGCCTTCACGGGAAGTTCCACGTTCAGGTTCTCCGCGGCGCTGAACAGACTCACATGCACCTTGCACTTCCCAGGGAATTCCTTCAACAGATCGGCCGAGTTCCCGCGCCATGTCCTCGCTGACACGCTCAGCTTCCATGCGAAGGCTGAGCTTGGTGAAGAACTTCTCGCGCACATCGCTGAGCAGTTCCATCTGGCTGATCTTGAATTCGAGCTGGCCTTCGTCGCGGCCCCAGGTACGCTCCATCGCGCGCCCCTTCACCAGCAACGTGGTGCCTTGCACCATGTAGAGCTTGCACTTCATGTAGTCCTCGCTGAAGAGCATGAAGTCGTGCGTGCCGGCGTGGTCCTCGAGGCTCAGTGTACCGAAGGGTTTGCCGCTCTTGGCAATGCGGTGTTCGGCCTTGGTCACGATGCCCGCGAAGCAAAGCTCGCGGCCGGCCAGCGCTTTCAGGTCCTGTAGCTGGGGGAGGGTGGTGTTGCACAGGTGCGTCACCTCCAGGCGGAAGTCGTCCAAAGGATGACCGCTGAGGTAGAAGCCGATGACCTCCTTTTCGTAATGCAGCTTCTCCAATGCGCTCCACGGGTCGATCTGCGGCATGGGTGGCTCGGGGATTCCTGCGCCTTCGGTGCCCAGGTCGAACATGCTCACCTGTGATGAGTCCTCGCCGTCCTGGTGCTGCTGGCCGTAACGTGTAAGCGTTTCAATGAAGGCGGGCTTGCCTTCTCCGGTGCTGTGGAAGAATTGTGCGCGATGGGTCTTCGCGAAGCCATCGAACGCCCCGGCATAGGCCAGGCTTTCCAGTGCTTTGCGATTGGCGCTGCGAAGGTTCACGCGGCGCATCAGGTCGTACACGCTCGCGAATGGACCACCCGTATTACGCGCTTCAATGATGGCCATCACGGCCGCCTCGCCCACGCCCTTCACCGCACCCAGTCCGAAGCGGATCTGCCCCGCCTTGTTCACGCTGAACTGCAGGCCGCTCTCGTTCACATCGGGCCCCAGCACCAGGATGCCCATGCGGCGGCACTCCTCCATGAAGAAGGTGATCTTGTCGATATTGCCCTGCGAATGCGTGAGCACGGCGGCCATGTATTCGCCCGGATAGTTCGCCTTCAGCCACGCGGTCTGGTAGGCCACGAACGCATAGCACGTGCTGTGCGACTTGTTGAAGGCGTACTGCGCGAAGGCTTCCCAATCCTTCCACACCTTCTCGCACACCTTCGCGTCGAGTCCCTTGGCGGACGTGCCTTCCAGGAACTTGCCCTTCATCTTGTCCAGCGTGGTGCGGTCCTTCTTGCCCATCGCCTTCCGCAGCACGTCCGCGTCGCCCTTGCTGAAGCCCGCGAGCTTCTGGCGAGAGCAACATCACCTGCTCCTGGTACACCGTGATGCCGTAGGTCTCCTTCAGGAGCTCCTCCATCTCGGGCAGGTCATAGGTGATCTTCTCGAGCCCGTGCTTGCGCTTGATGAAGCTGGGGATGTATTCCAGCGGGCCCGGGCGGAAGAGGGCGTTCATGGCGATGAGGTCGCCGAAGCGGTCCGCCTTCAGCTCGCGCAGGTACTTCTGCATGCCCACGCTCTCGAACTGGAACGTGCCGTTCGTTTGCGCGCGCTGGTACAGCTCGAAGGTCTTCGTGTCATCGAGCGGGATGCCGTCGATGTCGATCTGGATGCCATGGTTCTCATCGATCATGCGCAACGCATCGCGGATGATCGTGAGCGTCTTCAGCCCCAGGAAGTCCATCTTGATCACGCCCGCGTCCTCCACCACCTTGCCGTCGTACTGGGTAAGTAGTAAGGTCGATTCCTTCGAGGTGCACACGGGCAGGATCTCCGTAAGGTCCTTCGGCGCGATGATGATGCCGGCCGCATGCACACCGGTCCCGCGCACGCTGCCTTCGAGCTTCTCGGCCTCGCGCAGCACATCGGCATGCAGGTCCTCGCCTTCGGCGATCTTCGCGGAGCTGCTTCACCAGTTCGATCTCCTCGCTGTTGAGGTTCTCCTTCGCCTTCAAGCTGCCTTCGCCATCCAGCGGTGCGTGCAGCACCCGTTGCAGTTCGATGCCCGGACGTTCGGGAATGAGCTTCGCCAAACGATCCGCCTCGTTGAGCGGCAGGTCGAGCACGCGGCGACACGTCGCGGATGCTGCTCTTCGCCGCCATGCCGCCGTAGGTGACGATCTGCGCCACCTGGTTCCTGCCGTACTTCTCCACCACGTAGTCGATCACCTTCTGGCGGCCTTCGTCGTCGAAGTCCGTATCGATATCGGGCATGCTCTTGCGGTCCGGGTTGAGGAATCGCTCGAACAGCAGATCGTACTTGATCGGATCGATGTTGGTGATGCCCGTGCAATACGCCACCGCGCTGCCCGCCGCACTACCACGGCCCGGACCGATCAACACGCCGATCTCGCGACCGTGGTTGATGAAGTCCTGCACAATGAGGAAGTAGCCCGCGAAGCCCATCGTGCGGATGGTGAACAGCTCGAAGTCGATGCGCTCCTTGATCTTCGGATCGAGACTTTCTATCCCGCCCACGAGCCCGCGCTCTACGCCGCTGCTGGCCGCTGGCTGCTGGCTGCTGGCCAGGTAGCGGCGTATCGCACCTTCGTACGTCAGGTGCTTCAAGTAATCGTCCTGGTCCGCGAAGCCTTCGGGGATCTGGTAGTTGGGCAGCAGGATGTCGCGCTTCAGTTTGAGGTGCTCCACCTTGTCCACGATGAGGTTCGTGTTGTCGAGCGCCTGCGGCAGGTCGTGGAAGGCAGCGGCCATCTGGGCCTGCGTCTTGAAGAAGAACTCGTCGTTGGCGAAGGCGAAGCGTGTGCCCTTCGGCTTGCTCTCCTCGTCGTCGAAGTCCTTGGCGCTGGGCGTGCTCTGCTTTTCGCCAGTGTTGATGCAGAGCAGGATGTCGTGCGCGTTGCTGTCCGCCTGATCGACGTAGTGGCTGTCGTTGCTGGCGATGATGGGCACGTTGTACTTCGCGGCCAGCTTGAGCAGCACAGCGTTCACCTTGTCCTGATCGGGAATGCCGTGGCGTTGCAGTTCGATGTAGTAGTCGTCGCCGAAGAGATCGAGCCACCACTTGAACTCCACTTCGCCCGCCTCCTCGCCCTTGCGCAGGATGGTGCGCGGCACGCTGGCGGCCAGGCAGCACGAGGTGGCGATCAGACCTTCGTGGTATTTCAGGATCAGCTCCTTGTCGATGCGCGGGTACTTGCTGTAGTAGCCGTCGATGAAGCCCGAGCGAACAGAGCTTGCTGAGGTTCTGGTAGCCCGTGGCGTTCTTCGCCAGCAGCAGCTGGTGGAATCGCTGGTCCTTCTCTTCGCGGGTGAACTGCTTCTTGAAGCGGTCGGCCACGAGGTAGAACTCGCAGCCCACGATCGGCTTCACCTTGGGTGTGCCGTCCTCGTTCTTGTGCTTGCCGGCCTCGGCCACGAACTTGAAGGCACCGAACATGTTGCCATGGTCGGTGATCGCCAGCGCGGGCTGGCCATCGCTCACGGCCTTCTTGTACAGCGCGGGAATGCTCGCGGCGCCATCGAGCAGGGAGAATTGGGTGTGAACGTGGAGGTGCGAGAACTTCATGATCGGGATCGCGAAGCTACCGGTGGGAGGGGGAGGGGAAGGCGGTCAGTTTTCCACAAACCGATCCACTCGTGTCAGTTCATCTTGATCTTCCATTTCGGTCCGCCGGGCACCAGCCCGGACCACGTGCCATGTGGGCCGGGCTGGTGCCCGGCGGACCTTAACTTCGGGTATGAAGAACGACAAGGACGAGGGTTATGGTACCCTGCGCGCCGGACTGAAAGAAGTCGGCACTTCCGGCGCGCCGATCTGGTGGGATCGTGGCTATGTGCCGCATATCGAAAGCCACTTGCTGAAGCAGCATGTATGCTTCCGCTTGGCCGACGGTCTGCCCGCCCATGTTGTCCAGAAGATATGGGAGGAACTTCAAGGGACACCACCGTCACTCAGGAACCCACAGATGGAGAAGCGGGTGATGGGCTATCTGGATGCTGGTCACGGGAGTTGTGTGCTCCGCGAACCGAAATTGGCGGGCTTGGTGCAGGACGCATTCATCCGGTTCCATGGTATGAGGTACACGTTGCACGCTTGGTGCGTAATGCCGAATCATGTGCACGTGCTTTTTCAAGTGCTACCCGGTTGGACAATGAGCAAGATCGTTTCGACCTGGAAGTCGTACACAGGGCGGAGGATCAGTGAGTGGCGACAGCGGGCCGGGCTAGTGCCCGGCGGACCGGGAGTGTGGCAGCGGGAGTATTTCGACCGGTATATCCGTGATGAAGGGCACTACGCGAACGTGGTCGACTACATACACGAGGATCCGGTGAAGGCGGGTTTGGTGAAGACCGCTGGAGAGTGGCCATTCTCATCAGCAGGCATCACTCCACGGTGGTTAGTTGGAGATAATGAATGATCCACTGATAATTTCTGGGGATCGTTTTGGAGGTGGAGGCCATCCCGCAATTCGATACACGGGCCCCATACTGGCCAGCGCGCTGGTTTGAAGGTTGGTCTGCCGCGGCTTTTGCCCGTAATGCCTCGGGTCGCACGGGCTTCCCCGCGATGCCGTATGTTCGATCCTGCTGCCAACCTCCACACCGACCTGATGCGTTCATTCCACCTGTTCCTCTTCGCGATCCTTGCCTGCGTCTGTATCGCCCAGAACGGCAAGCAGATCTCCATCGACCCCGGCATTGAGCGTGTAACGGTCTACTTGAACGGGGGCGAGGTGCGCACCACCGCAGAGGTGGATCTGGTCGCGGGGCTCAACACCATCGTGCTGAAGGAACTGTCGCAGTTCACCTATGTGCAGAGCGTTCAGGTGGCGATCAAAGGGGGCTCGGGGAGCGGAGCTGGCCTGGCCATTCTCAGCGTGGACCCTTCTGTTGATCGCATTCCACCGGAGCGTTCCGAGCCACGCATCGCGCGCTTGCAGGACAGTCTCCGGCTGTTGAACCGGCAGGTGGTGGAGGTCAACGACCGCCTAGGTGCGAGCCAGGTGGCCAAGGACATGCTCATACACAACTACACCATCGGCGGGGCCAATACCACGCTTACGGTGGAAGCGCTGGCAAAGGTCAACGACTATTTCCTGGATCGCACCTTGAAGCTGAATCGCGAGATCAGCGCGGCCGCACGTGACAAGGAAGAGTTGGAGAAGACCCAGCGGACGGTGCAACAGGAGTTGCAGAAGCTGGAGAGCGAAGGAGGCCGTGAACGGAAGAAGGTGACGGTGTTGGTGAATGCGGATCGCGCCGAGCATGCGCGGGTGGAATTACGGTACCTCGTGGCCAATACGGGTTGGTCCCCGGCGTACGATCTGGTGGCCATGAACAATGCGGGTCCCATCACGCTTCGCTACAAGGCGCAGGTGTACAACAACACGGGCATCGACTGGAAGAAGATGAACCTGGTGCTGAGCACAGCGGATCCATCGCTGGGCGCGAACTCGCCGGACCTGGTGCGCTGGGAGCTGGGCGGGTCGGGCGTTGACCGGAATGACGCCCTGCAGCACAGCACCCCGGGATACATGGGCATCAACACATGGAACGACCCAACGCAGAAATATGAGACCATCAGCGTGAGCGAAGTGAGCGCCGAGTTCAAGATCAAACGCACCTACGATGTGCCGAGTGACGGAAGGCCCTATATGGTGGAGGTGGCCGAGCACACGCTTCCTGCAGAGTACGGGTACGTGGCGGTTCCCAAGTTGGATCGCGATGCTTTTCTGCAGGCACGCATCACGGATGGGAAGCGCTGGATCTGGTGGACGGCCCCGCCAACGTCTACTACGAGGACCGCTATATCGGCGAATCCTTGATCCGCACGGCGGGGATCGAGGACACCTTGAACTCTTTCGCTCGGACGCGACAACGACATCCGTGTGGAGCGCAAGGAACTGGAGGACCGCACCAGCCGCAAGGCCATCGGCAGTGAGCGCAAGCAGACCATGACCTACGACATCACCGTGAAGAACAATAGCGGCGCTCCGGTGCGCGTAACGCTCCGCGACCAGGTGCCGGTTAGCATGGACGACCAGATCAAGGTGGAGATCCTTGAACTGTCCAAGGGACGGTTGAACGAGCCCGACGGCTTTGTCGAGTGGCCGATGGAGCTTGAACCCGGCGCATCGAGCACGGTGAAGTTGAGCTACGCCATCCGGCATCCGCGTGGTTGGAACGTGAAATACCGCACGCGCGTAAGACGCCAGAAGGTGGCGTTCTGATCGCGGTCAGGAGCGGGACTCCGCCGCTACCGATGCAGGTCGCCTCATGCCGCACCGGGAAGTTCACCGAGTTCGCGATGAAACACAGCTTATTCGCTTCCGCATGAAGAGCCAGTGCACGATCGATCATTGAAGGGTCCTTTACCGTTACCTCTGGACGCAGTACCACTTCCATGAACTGGCCGCTGCCATCGCTGTGGCTCTCCATGCGACCGGTCGCCTTGTCCGTGTAGGCCAATACCACCACGCCGTTGATCGCACATACGTGCAGGTAGCTCATCATGTGGCAGGCGCTCAAGGCGGCCACGAGCAGATCCTCCGGGTTGTGTTTTGATCGGTCGCCCCGGAAAGTCGGATCGGCCGAGCCAGGGAGGTCCGGCTTGCCTTCGATACGGACAACGTGGTCACGGCGGTAGCTGCGGTAGTGATCCGTGCCGGTGCCGAGGTTCCCCGTCCAGTCGACGGTAAGGGCGTAGTTGTGTTCCATGGGTAGGATGCGAAGATCGGACGTCGCCTATATTCACGGCATGTCTGTGCTGCACACCTTCTACACCGCCTTCGCCCAGCGTGACTGGGCTGTGATGGGCGGATGTTATCATGCGGACGCCCGTTTCAGCGATCCGTTGTTCCCCGATCTGGATGCGCAAGGCGTAAAGGCCATGTGGAAGATGTTGCTGAGCGGGAAGAGCGACCTCTGCATCAGTTTCAAGGTGCTGCAGGAGGATGCGCATGGCGGCCAGGTGGAGTGGGACGCCAACTACACCTTTTCGCGAACGGGTCGGAAGGTGCACAACAGGATCACATCGACGTTCGCGCTGAAGGATGGATTGATCATTGAACAACGGGATCGGTTCTCCTTCTGGCGCTGGAGCCGACAGGCCTTGGGCCTTTCGGGGACCTTGTTGGGATGGACGTCCACGTTGAAGCGGAAAGTGCGTGACACTGCCGCTGCGGCCTTGCTCAAGACCCTGATGGACCATGGTCCATCGGGAGGTTGATCACTGTTTCACGAATCGGTTGCGCAACCCCAGTTCGGGCACATCAACCCAGTAAAGTCCGGCTGCCAGGCGGCCGACCTCAATGGGCGTATCGTTCACCTGAGCGATCAACACTCGGCCCTCCATATCAGAGATCCGAATCGATCAACGTGGTCGGCTGCCCGGCCAGGTCTACGTGCAATTCCGTGCTCGCCGGGTTCGGATATACATGAAGCGATCTTCCAGGATCATCCTCCAGGCCGACATCCGGTGCGAGTGTCCATCCAATATCCTGCAACATCCCCAGGCAGATCGGTCCTGGCCAATGGTTGGCATGGCCAGCGGAACTGAACGGCGTCATCAGTTCATTCGGGTTCCCGCTCGGGTACGTGCTCTCGTTCAGGTGCACGCAGCTGCTACCGAGGGCGAAGGCTGAGGGTGAATAGATGCGGATGGTGCTGCCGCCGCTGGCCGCGAGGCCCAGCGCACCGCCCCAGTTCACCGCATTGCTGCTCATCAGGGTCCCCAAAGGATCGGACGGGTTCCCGGCATCCAGGAGGAAGCTGTTATCGGCTGCGCGGAGGTAACGGTCGAAGATCCCGGGCAACGTATCCAGTTGTGGCCAGGGAAAGGTGGTGATCAGCGGAGAGAAGTCGCTCATCTGAAGAAGGCCGAACGAGCCCTGGGTCCGGTCTTCTTTGCCAGCCCTACGAAGCCCAGCCCATGCCCCAGTTCGTGCAGGGCGATGGACACCAGGTCATATTGGCCGCCACCTGGCATGCCGTCCGTTCCCAGATACCAGTTGGTACCCGAATTCAGGTATATCTCGATGTCGTTCTCGCCCGGATTCAGTTCCGTGCCGGCGAGGGCATTGGCCAGGGCCGTGGCATACCAGGTCTGGGGAACAGGAGCGGCGACAAAATCCTTGCGGCCGTTCGGAAAGGTGATGCCGAGGGCGCCGTGCCCAGTGGAGCCCAGTTCACCAGCACCTTGATGGGCACGGGGGAGATCAGCACGCCCTCCCAGATCGAAGCCGCATGGTCGATCGCCACCTGTGCGTTCTGCGGTACCAGGTTATAGGTAATGTCGATCGTGGCCGCGCGCGAGGTGCTCAATGTGAGCCATACCAGGGCCAGGCAGAAGGAGCGTGGAAGCATACCACGAACTTACGGAGCGCTCAGGTGGCCAGCATCTGCATGATGCGGAACAGGTCCGGCTCGAAGGTCTTGCACTGCGCCAGTGCTTCGGCATACGGCGTGAAGGTCACCTGCCCCTGGATGATGCCCGTGACGCAGGCCTGCCTTCCGGCGATGAGCCCTTCCACGGCGGCCACGCCCAGTCGCGCGGCCAGCAGGCGATCGGACATCGTGGGATTGCCACCGCGTTGCAGATGACCGAGCACGCTTACGCGGATGTCGAACTGTGGGCAGCGCTTCTTCACGACCTCGGCCAGCTTGAAGGCACCTCCTTCGCGATCGCCTTCGGCCACCACCACGATGCTGCTGCTCTTGTCCTTCGATCGGTTCTCCAGCACCCGCACCAGGTCATCCACGTTCTCGTTGCGTTCAGGCAGCATCACGTGCTCGGCTCCGGCGGCGATGCCCGTGTGCAACGCGATGAACCCCGTGTCGCGCCCCATCACCTCCACGAAGAAGATGCGGCCGTAGCTCGATGCCGTATCGCGCAGGCGGTCGATCGCTTCCAGCGCGGTGTTGCACGCTGTGTCGAATCCGATCGTGCGATCACTGCCGCCCAGATCGTTGTCGATGGTGCTGGCGATGCCGATCACCCGCACGCCCTGCTCTGTGACCAGTTCGTTCGCTCCGCTCTGTGTGCCGCCACCACCAATGCAGATCAACGCGTCGACTCCCGCATCGCGCAGGTTCTTCGCAGCTGCCGCGCGGCCTTCCTTTGTGCGGAAGACTTCGCTCCGTGCACTGCGTAGCATGGTGCCGCCGCGTTGCACGATGTTGCCCACGTCGCGCGGGCCGAGCTCCTGGAACTGGCCGTTCACGAGTCCATCGAAACCGTCCAACACGCCGGTGGAACGAATGCCGTGGAAGCTGGCCGTGCGCACCACCGCGCGGATCGCGGCGTTCATGCCGGGTGCGTCACCGCCGGAAGTGAGCAGGGCGAGATGGGTGGTTTTCATTTGGTGCCGGAGCTGTCGCCCAATTCTCCAACCACCGGTCGGAGAATTGCGAACCTACAACAGGGACAGGGATGACGCGGCGTTCAAGCCGTGTGTATCACCCCAAGGGGCAAGGAAGGTGATGGGGCAGCGCAGGTCTGCCCGCGCTTCGGAATTCCTAGAAAACACCGGAACGCGCGTATTTCATGGATCCTGACCACGTACATCCCGTTTGCTCAGCTGCTTCGATACGACGTACCAGTTACGGTCCACAGTGAGCGTCACCTTCTTCATGCCACGGGCCGGCCATGTCCATTGCGTGCGAGCTTCGATCATCCGCTCTTCACCGTTGACGATCAGGTTCACCGGCATCGTGAAGCCATCGACACAATTCGCCCATCGCACGAACAAATCGCCTCTGCGTTCGGTCCATTCCAACACCGGCACCTTTGTTGTGCGCAGGTACTGATCGAACACCTTGGTCAGCCGCGCTTCGCGAACGTGCTGATGAAGGCTTCGATCTCCGCGCTGGAAGTCACCCGGTGGTAGAACCGCCGGTTCATCTCCAACAACATCGCCTTGAACGTGCTGTCGCCGATGATGTGGCGGATGGTGTGGAGCATGTTTGCGCCCTTGTAGTACATGTCGCCGCTGCCTTCCTGGTTAACGCCGTACGGACCGATGATGGGCTTGTCATTGGCGATCTTCTTCCGCAGCCCGATCACGTAATCGTCTCCGGCTGCGTCGCCGAACTGGCATTCCGTGTAGATGGTCTCGGCGTAATCCGTGAATCCTTCATGCACCCACATGTCCGCAATGTCGGCGGTGGTGATGCTGTTGCCGAACCACTCATGCCCACTCTCGTGAATGATGATGTAGTCCCATTTCAGCCCCCAGCCGCTGCCGCTGAGGTCATGCCCCAGATATCCGTTCTGGAATCCATTGCCGTACGCCACGGCGCTCTGGTGCTCCATGCCCAGGTGTGGTGCTTCCACTAGCTTGTATCCGTCCTTGTAGAACGGGTAAGGCCCGAAGTTCGCCTCGAAGCAGGCCAGCATGGAGGGTACTTGCTTGAACTGTTCACGGGCTTTTGCCACATGATCCGATAGCACCCAATAGTCGCAGTCCAGCGGCCCCTGCACGCCCGGATACACCTCGCCGAAGTGTGCGTACTTGCCGATGTACGGTACTAGGTTATAGGTGTTGATCGGGTTGGTCACTACCCAGGTCCAGGTACTGGTGCCGTCCATGTTCCTGATCGTGTCGCGCAAGCGGCCATTGCCGATCGCCTGCAGCGTGTCCGGCACGGTGATGTGCAGCACGGCCCCGTCCTCGGGTTCGTCGCTCTGGTGGTCCTTGCATGGATACCATACGCTGGCACCGAGTCCTTGGCAGGCTACGCTCATCCATGGGTTCCCTTGCTCGTCGCTCTTCCAGATCCATCCACCGTCCCACGGCGGCATCTTGGCCGCGCGGGGAACGCCGTGGTAGCGGACGGTGATCGTGTTCGCTTCTCCCTTCTTCATCGTTGCGGGCAGTTCAACATGGATGATGTTGCCTTCCCGAACGGATGAAATACGTTTTTCGACGATGATGAAGGCCTGTTCGCGATATACGCTCACATCGGCGCTCACCGAATCCACGATCAGCGGCTCCTGCAGGTCCACTTGCATCATTCGTCCGCTGTCCACCGCGAGAAAGCTGATCGTCGTGGTACCGATGATGGAGCGTGTGGCGAAGTCCGGACGCACATGAACGTCATAGTGCGTCACATCCCACCATGCCCGGGCAGATCCGATGGACCCGCGCAACGTGTCGGCCTTTGTGAAATGCCTTGACCCGTGCAGCGGTTGTGCGTTGGCGGCCTGAAGCGGGAACAGAAGGAAGATCAGAAGCCGTTGGAACATGGGCGGAAAAGGTACGGGGTGCCGAACGTGTCGGGTCACGTGATGGAACGTTCCGTCAGAGCCCGAGTTTGTCCATGCCACGGATGTTGGGTCGTCCGAAACGCATGCCGACGGCGAAGCGCACGCTTCCGTAGAGTGAACCGAGGCTCACCTCGTCCTTTCCATCATCGGCGTTCAGGTAGAAGGCCGTGGTAAGTGCGGTGTACCAGTGATCGCCGTTATATCCGGCACCCACTTTCAATTCCGTTAGGCTGGAAGCCCCTTTGCTGCTGATCCGTTCGTTGCGGCCATCCAACTGCAACAACTGGTCGCGCGAGGCCGCGCCCGTCAGGAGGGACGCATGGATGAAGCCGGTGTGCCAGAACACGAAGGTGTGCGTGTATCCGATGCTCGCGCCGATCACCATGCGACGCGCGCCTTGCACATGAGCGGCCGGGAGGAAAGCCACACTGTCGGTGGTGGGCACCATGCTGCTATCCGCTGATAGGCGTGTGTGCCAGAAGGAGGCACCGGCCACCCAGGGCCCCGCGCTGCGCTTCTGCCGCTCCATCTGCGATAGGGCGGCCACTTGACTGAATCGTCGCTTGCGGCTCAAGGCATAGTTCGCCGATGCCAACCATGTGGTGCTGCTCACGTCGCCCCGGGTCGGGTAGGGGTCGCCCGGGTATCCAACCTTGCACAACGGCTGCAGGTTGTTCCGGGTAGAACCCGGTGCTGCGGTTCCAAAAGGCACGCACCCACAGGCGGCGGCCTGTGTAGCTGGCTCCGAGACCCCTTGACGTGGTGCGGCCCAACATTGGATCGGCCGCATCCAGCGCAGGCACGCTGAAGGTCGCTTCCACCGAGAGCCACTTGAGGTCGATCGCGGCTCCGTATTGGGTGGTGTTGTTCGTGTTGAAGCGCGCGATATGACCGGCGGTATCGGCGATCTCAAAGGCAGCGAGCTTGTAGCTCGTGACCGCGCTGATGTTCAGGTTCTTACGGTAGCCCGTGATAAAGGCCGTGTCGTAATTCGGCGCGGCCGTGGTGTCGCCAATGAGAAGGGAACGCACCCATGTGCCGAATTGGGCCTCGGCGGGGAGGGAGAGCATGAGGCCTATCAGCAGCGAGAGCAGCGGACGCATAGAGGCGGTTGTGGGTAGGGGGGAAGTTGGCAAACGACCTCGATCACGATAGATGTATGTACATACATATGTTCGTAAAAGCCGGAATAACAGGATGATATAAGAAAATAGATGCATCTTTCCTCATTGTTCACCCTCGAGGATGGCCTTTGCACTGGTCACGGAGTCAGCCAGCTGATGTGCTTGAGGTTCGCCCAGCAGGTCATTGTAGTGGAGGCGTAATCGCCGCCACGGCCGCTTGCGCATCGGCCTCAAGCTTCAGGCCTTTAGTGGTGATGAATACACGCACTGCTCTGCCCGTTCCGTCGCGCTTCACAAGGCGTTTGGCCTCCATTCTGTCCAATGTGCGGCTGATGGTGGTAGTGTCCAGCTGATGGACCAGTGCCAGGTCGCCAACGGTGATGCCCGGGGCACTCTTCAAGGTCATCAGGATGAATCCTTGGGTGGGGGAGAGGTCCAATGGGCGGAAGTGCTCGGTGGCCGATCGGGCCAGCGAGCGATGTAGCGCAGCGTCGGAATGGTACAGACAGGTGTTGTAGGAGGATCGAATATCTTTCATGGCGTGGCTTGTAGCACGAATGGATGTACATGCATCTATTTGGGGAACAGGGCTTCGGAAACCCACGTCAAGGCCCCCCTAATGCCCATAAGCGATCCACCCGAGCCATATTCTTCCGATATTCGCGGCCCCTTAGGTCCGCCTTGGCATTCGCCCGGGGGAAAGGGATCGTCAGAAACCAACCAACCAACCGCGACATGCCAACTCGCATCCGCCTTCAGAGAAAAGGCAAAAAAGGCCAGCCGTACTACCACATCGTAGTGGCTGATCAACGTTCACCTCGTGACGGTAAGTACATCGAGAGGATCGGTGCTTACGATCCCGGAAAGGTGCCCGCATCCATCGAGATCAACCGCGAAAAGGCGCTCGATTGGTTGCAGAAGGGTGCCCAGCCTTCGGACACCTGCCGTGCCATCCTTAGCTACACCGGCGTGGTGTACAAGAACCACCTGGCGAACGGTGTGAAGAAGGGCGCGTTCACCAACGAGGAGGCCGATCGCCGCTTCGACATCTGGATGAACGAGAAGAACACGAAGATCGAAGCCAAGCGCAGCAGCATCGGCCAGTCCGCGGAGAAGGCCATGGCCGACCGCATCGCTGCCGAGAAGAAGAAGGCGGAGGAAATGGCGGCCAAACTGAGCGCCAAGTTGGCTGCGGCCAGCGCTGCCGCTTATGTTGCTCCGGCTGGTGAAGAGGCTCCTGCTGCCGAAGAGGCACCTGCTGCCGAGGCTGCCGAGGGCGAAGCACCTGCTGCCGAGTAAGCACGACTGACCTTGTTGCGAAGCCCTCCGACCGTGTCGGGGGGCTTTTGCATTCGGTCCGCTTCAGCGCAGGTGTATCTCGTCAAGGAAATACCAGGGCATGCTGCCCGCACCGGGCCAACCTCCTTCGATCAGGCCATGACTGTTCACGGTGAAGCGAACGAAGCGGGTGCGAACGTTTTGATCGATGCCCAGCTCGGTGCGTCCATCAGCTTCAGGTGCGGGAACCACTTGCGCAACATCGGTCCATGTCGCGCCATCGGCGCTGGTTGCAATGGTGACATCCTTGGGCAGGTGTATCCAACTGGTCCGTTCTTCCAGCGACCCGATGCCCAGGTGGGACAGTTCCATCTCCGCACCCAGGTCCACGGTAATACGCACCTGTTCATTGTTCCAGCCCAACCATTCGTTGTTCACCCGGCGCGGCCCCGCGCTCACACCATCCACCAGGGTGAAAGATCCGCCTGTGTCATAGCGTGGGTTCGGCAAGGGGGCGCAGGTCGATCTTACGCCCTGTGCCCAGGTCGAATTCAACCGCGCGGGCGGTGATCCGGCTCATGCGCTGTCCATCCCGGAAAAGAGCTGCCTTCACGGTGGTGCTGCCCAGCAGTTCGATGGGTGTCATCGAGCGTGGGGCGGCGATGGTCGGCTCGCTACCGTCCACCGTGTAATGTACATCGCCCAGACCGGGTGTGGTCTTCAGGGTCATGATCACCTTGCCGCGCGTTTTGCTACCGGATAACGCGTATTCCACGTTGTAGAGGCTGCGGCTGTAATGGACGTGCAACCGGTCCAATGCGGGCATTTCCTGTTCCAGCCTGCGGATGAACTCCCGCTCGTTCCGGGTGCTCTTCGGGCTCCAAAGCACTTCGGCCAGCGCGGCCATCCGCGGCATGGCCATGTACTCCACATGGTCGGTCGTGGCCATGTATTCCGTCCACACATTCCCTTGGGCCCCCATGATGTAGCGCCCTTCCTCCATTGTCAGTTCCGCCGGAATGGGCTCGTAGGCATACGCTTTCTGCACGGTGGTGTATCCCCCGATGGCCAGCGGCTCCACGGCAGGTGCGCCTTGGTAATGGTCGAAGTAGCAGTGGGTGCCGGGGGTCATCACCACGAAGTGCTTGTCCTTGGCGGCGGCGATGCCGCCCTCCGTGCCGCGCCAGCTCATCACGGCCGCGTTGGGCGCCAGCCCGCCCTCGAGGATCTCGTCCCAGCCGATGATCTTCCGACCTTTTCCGTTCACGAACTTCTCGATCCGTTGGATGAAGTACGACTGCAGCTCATGTTCATCCTTCAGGCCTTCATCCTTCATGCGCTTCTGGCATTTCGTGCAGGTCTGCCAGCGCACCTTCGGGCATTCATCGCCGCCGATGTGGATGTATTCGCTCGGGAAGAGGTCCATCACTTCGGCAAGCACGTCCTGCATGAAGTCGAACACGCTGTCCTTGGTGCAGTACACATCATCGAACACGCCCCAGCCCTTCGCCACCGCGAACGGGCCGCCCGTGCAGCTCAGCGCGGGGTAGGCGGCGAGCGCGGCCAGGCTGTGGCCGGGCATTTCGATCTCGGGCACCACGGTGATGTGGCGTGCAGTGGCATAGGCCACCACCTCGCGGATCTGCTCCTGCGTGTAGAAGCCCCCGTAGCGCGTGCTGTCATAGGTGCGATCGCTGTATGGCCCGTATTGGCTGCCACTTCGCCAGGCACCCACGTCCGTCAACTTCGGATATTTCTTGATCTCGATGCGCCAGCCCTGATCATCGGTGAGGTGCCAGTGGAACCGGTTCATCTTATAGCGTGCCAGCAGGTCGATGTACTTCTTGATGAAGTCCACGGGGAAGAAGTGGCGGCACACATCCAGGTGCATGCCACGCCAGGCGAAGCGAGGAAAGTCGACGATGGTTGCGCAAGGAACGGGCGTTCCGTTCTGCTCCTGATCGGCGAGTTGGATCAGCGTTCGTGTTCCGCGGAAGAGCCCGGCCTCCGTCGTCGCTTGAAGGTCGATGCTGCGCTCGTTGATCTTCAACCAGTAGGTCTCATCAGGGACAACGGTATCGGGCTTGATCAGCGAAAGGGTGATCGGCAGGGTCTTGTCACATTCCACGTTCCGCTGGATGCCGTTCGCCAATTCTGTGGAAAGCAGCGCGACCGGTCCGGCGATCGTTTCCGGACCGTTGACATGGGTACACTGGAAGGAGAAGCTGCCGGTGCCCGGGATCACCTGGGCGGGTGCGGGGATCACGTTCAGCACGGAAGCTTGCTGTGCCAGGGTCAGGCAGGAAAGCAACAGGCCCGATAGCAGGAGGAATGGACGCATGGCGCACAAAATAGGCGATGGTGTGAAGTGCATCGGGCCATCCGCTAATTTCACGCCATATCAGCTCGTGAATGGATATCGACAGCCTGCATCACATCGGCCGCTTGGGCAAGCCATGGGGACACCACGGCGAGCTGACCGTGCACTTGGAGGAGGTGGATGCCGATGATCTCGTGCATGCCGGGTCGCTCTTCGTCGACATCGAAGGGCAGAGATCCCCTTCTTCTTCAGCAAGTTGTATGAGAAGGGGCGCGATGTGCTGATCAAGTTCGATGACTTCGACGATCCACAGACGGCATCCACCCTGGTGGGGCGCGAACTCTATGCGCCACCCGGGCACCTGTCCGATGCAAGCGATGAGAGCTGGGATCCCGAGGAGTTCATCGGCTTGATCGTGCGTGATGAGAAACACGGCGATCTGGGCGAGGTCACCGCGATCGAAGGCACTCCGAAGAATCCGGTACTGGTGATCCTCCACGGCGAACAGGAGGTGATGGTGCCGCTGGTGGATGAAATGATCGTGGACATGGACCTGGAGGAACGCTCGCTGCTGATCCGCACACCGGAGGGACTGATCGACCTGTATCGCAACCCTTGACGTTTTCGCGAGGTTAGGCTTGATGCGCAAGCCAGCGATACTGCGACGAAGCGATCTTTGATCGATCAGTGATCCGCATAATCGACCCGTGCCCAACACCTTTTTCCAGTTCAAGCAGTTCACCATCCAGCAGGACAGGTGCGCGTTGAAGGTGGGCACCGATGGCGTGGTGCTGGGGGCTTGGGCGCGGATGGAAGGAGCGAAGCGGATCCTGGACATCGGCACCGGCACGGGCCTGCTCGCGCTGATCGCCGCGCAGCGGAACCCGAAGGCGTCCATCGATGCCATCGACATCGATGATGCTTCAGCAGAGCAGGCAGGAGCGAACGCAGCTGCAAGCCCCTGGAGCGATCGCATCCGTGTACACCGCATGGATGTCCGCCGGATGAAGAGCGCCGAACCGTACGACCTGATCATCTGTAATCCGCCCTTCTACGCAGGAGAGATGGACTCGCCCGACGCACGCAAGGGGCTGGCGAAGCATTCCGGCGAGCTCACGTTCGCGGAGCTGATCAAGGCCGTTTCACACTTGATCGCGAGTGATGGCCGCTTCGCCTGCATCATTCCGATGAACCGTGAGGCGGAACTGTCGAAGCTTGCTGAAGGCGCAGGGCTGAACAAGGTGCGCAAATGCGCACTGCGCTACCTCGAAGCACGACCGGCGAAACGTGTGCTGCTCGAATTCAGCCCGTCAATGGCGGCGTCGACGGACGAGGAGCTGACCGTGGAACATGCACCGGGCGTTTTCACCGACCCCTACCGCGCGCTGCTCAGCGAGCTGATGTTGAAGTTCTAGCGGTGATCCTTGTCACAGCTTCTGCTCAGTTGACCTGCTTCCTTTTCTGAGCACGCCGATCCGGCCAAACTCAACTACCCGCCGAAATTGATCGTCCCATAGGATAAGTCCGGAAATAGCGATCATGCCCCTGAATTCGCTTATGAATTCTTTCCGACCGATCTGCCTGGACCGATGCCGTCCCACATCGAGCAAAAGCGTGTCTGTTCGCAAGTGCTGCTCGACGGTTTCCTCCACCACGTTGAGGTCGAGGTCATTTCCAGAGCCGAAATAGATCCATTCACTATCTGCTACGCTCGTTGGCCGATCCCATTTCACCCCGAAGAAATAGGTCTGGCTGCAGGCGTTGATGATCCGCGCATCCATGTTATTGGCGGTCGAGTACCTCAAGCCTCACGCCTCAACCTCCGTCTCGTGGAACACAACGCCGTGCTTTTCCAACTCATCCAGGACCGGATCATAGATCTCCGGCTTCAGCGGAAGCAGCACTCCGCGATCGGTGAGCTTGCCGTTGAGCACCAGCTTGCAGGCCATGGCGATGGGCAGTCCCACCGTGCGGGCCATGGCCGTGTGCAGCTGATCCTGACCGACCACGGCGAGCGAGGCGTGGATCTCCTGGTGGATACCCTCAACCTGGTAACGGAAGCGGTGCCACATCACCACCAGGTCCTTGTCGTCCTCGCCCAGTTTCCACTTCTGCTCGAGCAGGTGCTGAAGGGTGGCGGCGGGGGAGAGGCCCTGCACCCCGATGGGCGCATCGCTGAACAGGCCCAGCCAGTCCAGCTTCTTCATCACCTCTCCTTCCGGGTTCAGGTTCAGGTTGTAGGCCAGGTTCAAGCGCGTACCGCGGATGGTGTCGTGAGGGAGGAAGGCATCGATGTATTCACTCCACGTGGCCTTGGCATCCAGCTCCATGGGATACGTATCGTCCGTGCAGCCCAGTTGAACGAACGTGTCCCAGGCCGCACAGTAACCGGCCTTGCGCAGGGTGCCCCGCTTCAATGTCGGGATCTCGTCCAGCCCGTAATGCGCGCGGTACTTCAGCGAGTCGCGGTTCGCATAGCCTTCGAACAGTCCGAATTCCGGCACGGACACCTGCACGGTGCGCTGGAATAGCTTGTGGTAGGGGATGTACTTCGTATTGCCATCCTGTATGTATTTGGCGGCGGCACCCTGACCCGCGAGGATCACGTTGCGCGGGTTCCAGCTGAACTTGTAGCCCCAGGGGTTGTCATCGCTCTCCGGCGCCACAAGTCCACCGCAGTAGCTCTCGAAGGCCTCCATGCGACCGCCCTCGCGCGAAATGCGATGAAGGATGCGCATGGCGCTCATGTGATCGATGCCGGGATCCAGTCCCATCTCGTTCAGCACGATCAACCCGGCCGCCTTGAATTCCGCATCCATGGGCCACAACGCATCGGGCACATAGCTGGGCGTGATCACGTGCTTCTTCAGGCGCAGGCAGTCCTTCAGCACGTCCATGTGCATGAAGGCGGGCAGCATGCTGATCACCAGGTCGTGCTTCGCGATGAGGGCGGCGCGTGCCTCGGCGTTGGTGGCATCGAGTTGCACGGCCTCGGCCACTTCGATGCCCTCGTGCACCACCTTGCGTGCATGGGCCAGATCGCGCTCGGCCACGGTGATGCGCCACTCCTGCTGGTCGGCGTGGGTGATGAGGTAGTGGATCAGGGAGGAGGCCGAACGACCGGCGCCGAGGATGAGGATGGTGCGCATATTATTAGCCGAAGCCTTGTACCGGACGTCAATGACCGGGCGAAGGAGGATGGCGGGTGCGAATTTGACGATTCGCCGCGGAGGAGCAGGGGAGTGGCGCCCGGTCTCTCCCGAAGAGTGCGCCAACTATGGCATCTTTGCGGCATGGCCCTTTCCTCCCAGCTCCTGGAGAACGCCGTGGACCAGTTGGCCACGCTGCCGGGCATCGGTCGCCGCACGGCCATGCGCATGGCCCTGCATCTCTTGCGCCGCGAGGCGCATGAGGTGGCCCGCTTCTCCGAAGCGGTGCGGCGTTTGCGCGAGGAGGTGCGGTACTGCGCGGAATGCTGCAACATCAGCGACCGCCCGGTGTGCGACATCTGCGAGAACCCCGGTCGCGACCGCACCGTGCTGTGCGTGGTGGAGGACATCCGCGACGTGGTGGCCATCGAGAACACCCGGCAGTTCAAGGGACTCTATCACGTGCTCGGCGGGGTGATCGACCCCATGCAGGGCCTGGGCCCCGAGGACCTGAACACCCGACAGCTGTTCGAGCGACTGGGCCGTGGCGGTGTGGCCGAAGTGGTGCTGGCCCTGGGCGCCACATTGGAAGGCGATACCACCGGCTTCTACCTCAACCGCAAGATCAAGGAACTGGGCGTGCAGGTGAGCCAGATCGCACGCGGCATCAGTGTGGGTGGGGAATTGGAGCAGGTGGATGAAGTGACCCTGGGTCGTAGTATCGCCGATCGGAAACCCTACGAACAGAGCGTGAAGCGGTAGCCATGTGCCCATGTGCACATGTGCCCATGAGCACATGAAACTCAGCGTCATCATCGTCAACTACAATGTGCGGGCCTACCTCGAGCAGTGCCTGCGCACGGTGTTCGAGGCCTTGAAGGGCATCGACGGCGACGTGTTCGTGGTGGACAATCAGAGCACCGATGGCAGTGTGGAAATGGTGCGGGAGAAGTTCCCCCAGGTGAAGTTGATGGCCAATACCGAGAACGTGGGATTCTCGCGGGCGAACAACCAGGCCATCCGCGAAAGCACGGCCGAGTATTCCCTGCTGCTGAATCCGGACACGGTGGTGGGCGAGGATGTCTTCCACAAGGTGCTGGAGTTCCTGGACGCGCACCCCAAGGCCGGTGGGCTGGGAGTGAAGATGATCGACGGCACGGGACAGTTCCTGCCTGAGAGCAAACGTGGTCTACCCACTCCCGGCGTGGCCTTTTACAAGATCATCGGCCTCACACGGCTCTTTCCGCGCAGCCGGGTCTTCGGCCGCTACCACATGGGTCATCTGCCGGAGAACAGCACCGCACCGATCGAGATCCTCTCTGGTGCCTGCATGTTCCTGCGCAAGCGCACGCTGGACGAAGTGGGCCTGCTGGATGAGAACTTCTTCATGTATGGCGAGGACATCGACCTGAGCTATCGCATCACCCTGGGCGGTTATGAGAACTGGTACTTCCCCGACGCACGCATCATTCACTACAAGGGTGAAAGCACGAAGAAGAGCACCGTGAACTACGTGTTCGTGTTCTACAACGCGATGTCCATCTTCGCCCGGAAGCACTTCACACGCAAGCGGCCTGACCTGTTGGCGGGGGTGATCAACGGCAGCATCTACCTGAGCGCCGCGGGTGCCATTGTCATGCGATTCCTGAAGCGCGCGTTGCTTCCCATGTTGGATGTTGCCTTGTTGATCGCCATGTCCATTGGAATGGAGTTCGCACTTCATCCCGGCCTACATCTGGCCAAACTGTTCGAGATGAAGATGTTATCGCTGCAGGCCGCCTTGATGCTATTGACCTTCGGGTTGATGGGCGGCGTATGACCTGCCGGTGCGGATCAGGCATGTCTTCACCGGAGGCCTGCTGGCCTTCGTCATTGTTGTGGTCGTCAGCCTTCGGCTCAGTGAAGGACAGTTTTGGCAATTGGCCATGAGCACATCGGCTTTGGTCGCCGGCGTCCAGATCGTAGCTGGCTTTCTGGCGACGGATTCATCCTGCACGTGGCCGGGATGAAGCCGTTCAGCTTGCGCACGCTTGACCGCAAGCGTATTCTTTCCATCGGTAGCGAGGAGGAGACCGCGCATGCCTTTGCGCTGTTGTGGCAGACACACTTCGGCCTGGGGCGACAGAAACAGATGACCGCTTCGGAGGTCAACGCTCCGGATGGGCAGGAGGTGATCCGAAGGAAGATCCGCAAGCACGGTATCGATGAGGTGGTCTTCTGCGCGAAGGACCTGAAGTGGGGGCGCATCATCGAACTGATGGAACAATTGAAACGCACCGGGGTGATGTTCAAGATCGCACAGCCCGCGCGCGAATTCATCATCGGCCCCAGCAGCATCGAAAGCGTCAACGACCTGTTGATCCTCGAGGAGCATGCCGTGAACAGTGCCTCGGCCCGTCGACGGAAACGCATGTTGGACATTCTGCTCTGCGTCTTTTTCCTGATCGACCCTGCCCGTAGGCATCTGGTTCGTGGTGGATCGTCCGGGCTTTCTGGCGAACCTGGTGCAGGTGCTTCGTGGCCAACGCAGCTGGGTGGGTTACGCGCCAATGAAGGATCCGAACCTCCGGCTTCCGCGGATCCGTCCAGGGGTGCTCGATCCGGTCACGATCCTCGGCCTCACGCCTTCGCCCATTACCGTCCGCCGTGTCAACCTGAACTATGCGAAGGATTACCGGGTGATGGAGGACCTCCGCTGGGTGCTCGGATGCTTTTCGGGCCTCGGCAGGCGCGGTGGTTGACCGGGTCGAACGTGCTTAAGTGCACAACTGCCGCGAGGCTGGTACATTCGCCCCCGAATGCCCGGGCACCAGCCAGGCACGTGACGAATGGCGCACATCGAGATCCTCCTGCCCAAAATGGGCGAAAGCGTGGCGGAGGCCACCATCATCAAGTGGTTGAAAAAGGAAGGCGATGCCGTTGCGGCCGATGAGGCGATGGTGGAGATCGCCACGGACAAGGTGGATAGCGAAGTGCCCGCCCCACAGGATGGGATCCTGCTGAAACGATTGGTGAACGATGGCGATGTGGTGAAGGTGGGCCAGCCCATCGCGCACATCGGCACGGCAGCCGATGCCAAGGCCCAAGCCGGCTCCTGCGGCACCGGCCGCCACGTCCAATGGCAGCGCCAAGCCTGCAGCGCCCGCAGCTGCACCTGCACTGACCACCGCATCCGCTCCTCCCGCGCAGCCCGTTCAAAAGGAAGGCGCGAGCGGAAAATTCTACAGCCCGCTCGTGCGCAACATCGCCCAAAGCGAAGGCCTCAGCATGTCCGAACTGGAAGCCATCGCCGGCTCAGGTATGGGCGGAAGGGTCACCAAGAAGGACGTGCTCGATTACTTGCCGAACCGCGGCGCGGCCCCTGCTCCTGCCCCTGTTCCTGCCGCTGCCCCTGCTCCGCTCCTGCCCCTACCCCCGCAGCCAGCGCAGAGCCAGCCGCGAAGTCCGGCACATCGTTCCAGCCCGGCCCTGGGGACGAGATCATTGAAATGGACCGCATGCGCCGCCTTATCGCCGATCACATGGTGATGAGCAAGCGCACCAGTCCGCACGTGACCAGCTTCGTGGAAGCCGACGTGACCAACCTGGTGATGTGGCGCGAGAAGGTGAAGAAGGCCTTTGAGCAGCGCGAAGGGGAGAAGCTCACGTACACCCCGGTCTTCATCATGGCCATCGTGCAGGCCATCAAGGAAATGCCCATGGTGAACGTGCAGGTGGATGGCTATACGATCCTGCGCAAGCGGGATATCAATATCGGCATGGCCGCAGCCATGCCCAATGGCAACCTGATCGTGCCGGTGATCAAGAACGCCGACCAGTTGAACCTGGTGGGCATCGCCAAGAAGGTGAATGACCTGGCCAACCGGGCCCGCCTCGGCAAACTCCTCCCCGACGAAGTGAGCGGTGGGACCTACACGGTGACCAACGTGGGCACTTTCGGCAATGTGCTGGGTACGCCGGTGATCAACCAACCGCAGGTGGCCATTATGGCTACAGGCGCCATTCGGAAGAAACCCGCGGTGATAGAGACCCCGCAAGGCGACCTGATCGGCATCCGGCACATGATGTTCCTTAGCCACAGCTATGACCATCGCGTGGTGGATGGCGCATTGGGCGGGCGCTTCGTGCGCCGGGTGGCGGACATCCTGGAGGCCTGGTCCGTGGATCAGGAATTTTGAACAGCGACGGCCCCGGACCGAAAAAAACTACTTTTAACCGCCCATCCTTTACATGGGCAGAAATTGTGTTGGCAATGAAGATCAGCTACGCTGCCGCTTACGACCTTGGTATTCACGTGTGCTTCACTTTCCGCGGTGGCGCAAGGGGAGAACACCACCTTCAACTGGAAGTTCGAGGAGGCCAGCAAACTGTCGGAGGAGAAGTTCTATAGCCAGGCGGCAGAGGTCTGGAATGCAGTTGGTGGATGCCCAGCCGGAGAACAGCAACCTGAATTGGAAGCTCGGGCATGCCTACATGAACTCTTATAACCAGAAAGAGAAGGCGTTGCCCTACCTCGAAAAGGCCGCACAGACGCGCAATGCGAGCTACGGCAGCTTCAACACCGCCCAGTACGACCCCTTCGATCCATTGGAGAAGAACGCACCGGTGGAAGTGGATTACTGGCTGGGGCGGGCCTATCACCTCGATGGCCAGTTCGACAAGGCTGACCAGTACTACACCAAATTCCAAGGGGAGGTTGATGAAAAGCATGACCTGCGGTCCATGGCCACCCGTGGCTTGGAGCAGACGGCGAATGCGCGCAAACTGATGGGTAGCCCGAAGAACTATATCGTCAGCAACGTCGGTCCGGTGATCAACAACGACTATCCGGACTTCAGCCCGGTGATCAGCGTGGACGGTAACGCCATGTTCTATACCAGCCGCCGCATCCGTCCGGACAGCAGTAACCTGGGTGTCATCGATCCGTTGGCAGGCCTTCCGTTCGAGAACATCTATGTGAGCTACAAGGACCGGAACGCCAACTGGCAGAAGCCTGAATTGCTCAACATCAATCCGCCCAGCGGTCACATCGCCACAGTGAACGTTTCCGCAGATGGACAAACGCTGCTGCTGTATCGCGATGACGGCGGCGACGGCAACTTGTACGAGAGCAAGCTGGTCGGAGAACTGTGGAGCGATCCCGTCCTCATCGGCAGCGATGTGAACACCAAGGCCTGGGAGACGCACTGTGCGCTTACGGCCGATGGCAACACGCTGTATTTCGTCAGCGATCGCAAAGGGGGTATCGGTGGTCGCGACATCTACCGCGTGGTGAAGCTCCCCACCGGCGAATGGAGCAAGGCGCAGAACATCGGGGGCGTGGTGAACACACCCTACGATGAGGATGCCGTGTTCATCCACCCCGATGGTCGCACGATGTACTTCTCCAGCAAGGGCCACAACAGCATGGGCGGCTTCGACGTCTTCACGACCGAACTGAAGGATGACGGCGTGTGGAGCGAACCCGTGAACATCGGCTACCCGCTGAACACCGTGGATGACGATGTCTTCTTCGTGACCACAGCCGATGGACGTCGCGGGTATTTCAGCAGCGACAAGAACGGTGGCTACGGCGAGAAGGACATCTACTTCGTGGACTTCCCCGAGAACATGGAGGCCGAAGGGCTCACCGTGCTGAAGGGCTTCATCATTCCGCCCCCCGGCGAAACGCTTCCGCCCAGCACCGTGCTCTACGTAACGGACAAGGCCACCGGCGAGGTGAAGACGTACAAGCCCCGCCAGCGTGACGGTGTGTATGTGGCCATCCTGCCTCCCTGCAAAGAGTACAACCTGGATTACCGTGTGAACGATAAGACGGTGCATACCGAGGACATCTTCGTGGAGTGCGAGAGCGCATACCAGGAGATCAACAAGGAGATCTACCTGAATCCCGTGTCCCTCGCTGGTCCTGCCAGCATCATCGACCTGCCCAAGGGTGCGCCTCCTGGAAGCAAGGAAAAAGGCGAGCAGGTCTCCGTTACCGGTGCGGATAAGTCCGGCAACTATGTAGGCAAGGACGGTGTGCTGTATGACAAGGATGGCAAGCCGGTGAAGACCGATCAGGCCGGAAAACCGGAGAAGACCGATCAAGCCGGAAAACCGGATAAGACCGGCAAGGAAGCCGCCCTCACAGACGCGCAGTTGAAGGAGATGGCTGGCAAGCACGTCATGCCCAACGCGAAATACGTCGAGGAGTACGCCAAGTACTATGCGTACAATGTGAAGGACATCGATCAGGGCGAGGCTGAATGGAAGCGCTTCGTCGATGCCGTGGTCGGTGTGATGGAGAAGGACGGCACGGCGCGGATCGTGATCGAGGCCAGTGCCAGCCGTGTGCCCACGAAGACCTACGGCACGAACGAGAACCTGAGCAACCAACGCATGGAGGCACGCGCGCCAGCGCTTGCTCGAGGCCGTGACCGCTCGTGGCAAGGACTCCTCCAAGCTGCTGCTCGAAGCCGTCAATCATCTGGTGCAGGGTCCACGGTATTCGGGCGATTTCCAGAACACCGGGAAGTATGGCAAGTTCCAGTATGTGAAGCTTAAGGTGCACTGATCCCACGGATCGTGAAGAACTTCAGAAGCCCTCCGACTTGTCGGGGGGCTTCTTCGTTCGCACCTTCGTCCAATGCAGCTGCAACTCGAACGGCCCCTCGCCATTTTCGATCTGGAGACCACTGGTGTGCGCATTGGGCGCGACCGTATCGTGCAGATCGGCATCGTACGCTTGAAGCCTGATGGCACACGGGAGAGCTACCAAAGCCTGGTGAACCCCGGGATGCCGATACCGGCCGAGGCCACTGCTGTGCATGGCATCAGCGATCTGGATGTCGCCTTCGCACCGCGGCTCGAGGATATCGCCGACGAGATCCTGGGCCACCTCGCAGGTTGCGATCTCGCCGGCTTCAACCTCATCCGCTTCGATGTGCCCTTCCTCGCGGAAGAACTGTTCCGCATCGGGGTCACGTGGGACAGTTCACAGCTGAGGATCGTTGATGTGCAGCGCATCTACCACCGCATGGAACGTCGTGACCTGAGCACCGCCGTGAAGTTCTTTCTCGGCAAGGAGCATGCCGGTGCCCACGATGCACTCGCCGATGTGGAGGCCACGACCGATGTCCTACTGGCACAATTGGACCGATACGTCGAGTTGCCGCGGGATGTGGGTGGCCTAGGTGAGTTCAGTGGCGATCGCGATCGAAATCCGGACGCGGCCGGCAAGTTGCGCTTCAATGATCGTGGCGAGGTGTGCCTGGGCTTTGGGAAGTACAACAACTGGACGTTGGAGAGCATTGGACGTAACGACCCGGGGTATATGCAGTGGCTCATGACCAAGGCCGAACTGCCCGGCAGTACATTGGCGGTCATGCGCAACGTACTGGCGCAAATGGAAGGCTGATCATCGGTCACGGTAAACAGCGCTCATCATGAAGGTCATTTGCATCGGCAGGAACTACAGCGACCACGCCGCGGAACTCGGGAATGACGTCCCAACGGACCCGGTCTTCTTCCTGAAGCCCACAACGGCCTGCCTCTATCCGGGTCAGTTGATCCGGCTCAATCCACTGCTCGGCGAGATCCACCACGAGCTGGAATTGGTGGTCATGCTCGATAGCTACGCCAAGGATGTGCCGGAGAAGATGGCGTTGGGCATGGTGGCATCGTTCACCCTGGGGCTCGACCTTACAGCGCGCAAGCTTCAGGAGGAGTTGAAGGCCAAAGGCCTTCCGTGGGAGAAGGCCAAGGCCTTCGATGGCAGCGCAGTGCTGGGCGAGGTGGAGCTTCCCATGACCGCCGGTACCGACCTCAGCCAGTTGGACATCATGCTGAAGCGGAACGGGCAGGTGGTGCAACAGGCCAGCACACGACAAATGATCTTCAACGTGGCCAAGCTGATCAGCTACGTATCGCGCTACATCACCATCGAGCCGGGCGACCTGCTGTTCACCGGCACCCCGGCGGGTGTTGGACCTATTGAGCATGGTGACCTGCTCGAAGGCTATATGAACGGCCACTGCGTGCTGCGGTCCACGGTGGAGTGATCGCTCATCTCTGCTGACGGATCATCCGGCCGTGGTCAGTTTATTTCGGGTGTGGAATTATAGTACTGTATGTCAGTTTGTTACAAATAGATGTATGTACATACATCTATTTGGGACCTGATGAACGCATTCACTATTTGAGGACATCGAGAGCCTTTGCGAACTACCGTAAACGGCTGAATATCAGTAGGCCAGCACTGGAGGGCACGTACGGATACGTGTACTGGTAATGGTGTAAGAGCACATTCCACTGGGATCCATGATCAGTTCGCTCACAATTAACTGATGATCAAACTGTTTACGATCAATGTATGTACATACATCTATTCCTGTGACCCCGTCCTTACCTCCATGCCGAACCATGCCATGAAAGGGTAGCTTTGCCGCCGCCTTTCGGAAGCCGTTCCAAGGCCAACATCCTAACCTACCGCTGTGACACGCATCGTACAAGTCGGAAACATCGCCTGCGGCAGCGATCAGCTATTCCTCATCAGCGGTCCCGTGCGTGATCGAGACCGAGGACGTGATGATGCGCACGGCCGAGAAGCTCAAGGAAGTGGGCGAGCGTCTGAAGGTGCCTGTGATCTACAAGAGCAGCTTCACCAAGGACAACCGCAGCAGCGTCGACTTCTACCAGGGCCCCGGGCTTGATGAAGGTTTGAAGATGCTGGAGAAGGTGAAGAAGCAGTTCGGCTTCCCCCTGCTCACGGACATCCATTATCCCTCAGCCAGGCCAAGGCCATCGCGGAGGTCTGCGATGTGATCCAGATCCCTGCCTACCTGTGCATGCAGACCACGCTGGTGGTGGAAACGGCGAAGACCGGGAAAGTGGTGAACATCAAGCACGGCCAGTTCCTCGCGCCGGAGAACATGAGCAAGCCCGCGGAGAAATGCGAGAGCGTGGGCAATTCAGCAGATCATCCTCACAGAGCGCGGTTACACCTTCGGCTACAACGACTTGGTGGTGGATCCCCGCGCGTTCTACCATTTGCGCAAGACGGGTTACCCGTTGGTGTTCGACATCACGCACAGCATCCGCAAATACGGTATCCCCAGCGCCGATCCGCGAGGCGGCAATCGCGAGGTGATGCCCACGATCGCGCGCGCCGGTGTTGCGGCAGGTGTCGACGGCGTGTTCATCGAAACGCACCCTGATCCCGCGCACCGCCAAGTGCGATGCGGCAAGCCAGTTGTGCGTTTACGACCTCGAGGAATTCATGAAACCCCTGCTCGACCTCCACGCCGTGGAAGTGAAACACAGAAATTGAATCACACCGTTGAACGCTGCGGCCCCGTTGCGCCGTTGCGTCGTTGCGGTAAAATCAGACACATGGAACTTTACCTCGACAGCGCAGACATCAAGGAGATCGACGAAGCCTTCAAGCTCGGATTCCTCACCGGCCTTACCACCACACCCACGTTCATGCACCGCGGTGGTGTCACGAACATCGATAAGATGATCCTGGACCTCGCCAAGAAGGTCCCCATCCTGCAGGTGGAGGCCTTGGGTGAAACGGCAGAGGAAGTAGTGAAGGAGGCCAAGCGCCAGTTGAAGATGGGCCTGAAGAAGGAGACCACCGTCTTCAAGATCCCCGTCGCGCTCGAGGGCCTGCGCGCGTGCCGCATGCTGCGCAACGAAGGCATCATGGTGAACGTGCACCTGGTGTACACGCTCCAGCAGGCCTACATGGCCATGCAGGCGGGTGCCACGTACGTTTGCCCGCTGGTAGGTCGTTTGCAGGACCAGGGACACGATGCGTTGAGCCTTGTGCAGCAATGTGTGGAGGCCGTGAACTACTACGGCTATGACAGCAAGATCATGTTCAGCAGCGTGCGCACTGTGGAGCACGTGCGCAATGCCGTCGACCATCGGCGTACACACCATCACCGTGCCTTGGAAGCTGATGAAGCAGCTCACCGACAACCACATGACGCAGCTGGGCACCCAGCAGTTCTATGAGCACACGCGCCTGATCACCATGAAGGTGAAGGACGTGCTGGGCCGAAGCAACCCGGTGGTGAAGGACAGCGCCACCGTGAGCGAGGCGCTCGTGGAAATGACCAAGCACGGCTTCGGCGCGGTGATGGTCGTGGATGCGAAAGGGAAGAACAAGGGCGTCTTCACCGATGGCGGCCTGCGCCGTGGATTGGAGAAGGAAGGCAACAAGTTCCTGGCGAAGAAGCTGAGCGCGATGTCGTTCAACGAGCCCATCACCATCGGCCCCGAAGCCTTGCTCGATGAAGCGCAGAAGCTCTTCAAGGAGAAGAAGGTGGATACGATCAGCGTGAGCGAGAACGGCAAGCAGCTCGGCATGCTCGACATCCAGGACATGATGAAGGCCATCGCTGGCTGACCATGACCGTCCTCGATCGCTTTGCGGAAAAAGGCGTCCGCTTTCATCTGACCGAAGCGGCCTTTGAGATGCGCAGCCTTGCCATCAAAGCGGTGCTCTTTGATTGGGACGGTGTGTTCAACGACGGTTACAAGGATGCCGAAGGGGGAAGCCCGTTCAGCGAAGTGGACAGCATGGGGGTGAACCTGCTGCGCTTCGCGTTGTGGTTAAGGCATGACGAAAAGCTTCCCAAGGCCGCCATCATCACCGGGCAGCACAACGCTTACGCTGAACGTTTTGCGGAACGCGAACGCTTCCATGGCGTGTACATGGGCTACACCAACAAGCCCGAGGCGTTCGATGCTTTCCTGAGCGCACATGGCCTGAAGGCTGAGGAAGTGGCCTTCTTCTTCGACGATGTGCTGGACCTGCCGGTGGCGCAACGCTGCGGGCTGCGGATCCTGCTGCGGCCACTCCGCAACGCATTATTTCCAGCAGCACGTTGAGGAGGGCGGCTATGCGGACATCACCATTCCCACGGGTGGCGGTCACCACGGCCTGCGGCAGGCCTGCGAGCTGCTCATCGCCTTCTGGGGCGATTGGGAACGTGTGGTTGATCACCGCGTGCGATATCGACCTGGTGTACCAGCGCTACCTCGCTGACGCGGAATGCGGTGCAGGACCGCAGTGCAGCGCAACACGCGCTGATCAACGCAGCGCGATCCGGATGCTGTTCGGTCCGTCCTTCACTTGGAAAGCCGCGAGCCGGAAGGGTGGCGGGCCCATGTTCACCGGCGCGTCATTGCTGAAACCGTAGGGTTCCTTCGGCCAGCCGATCCAGCTTGTGTTCAGTTCGCTGTCGCTGTTGATGTCGTGGAACACCTTCACGGCATATACACCAGCAGGCAGGTCGGTGTAGCGTCACGGTGACCACCTGCGCATCCGCGGGCGCTGAGAGCAGCTTGCATCCCTTTTCAGAATCGAAGGCCACCTTCGAACTGCAAAGGGCCACACGCACCGTACCGCCGGCCTGGGCCTTGTTCAGTATAACGGAGACCTTCAGGTCGTTCTGCGCGAAGCAGGTATGCACGGTGCCAGCAAGCAGCAGCAGGACGAGGCGAGGGATCATGGCTCAAAAATGCACCTTCAGGTCGATCGCACCACGCAAAGCTTTCCGGAATTCGTGACGCGGGATCTCCACAGCGCCCAGCATGCGCGTATGGTCGTTGATGTACTGCGAATCGAACACGGTGAAGCCGCTCACCTTCAAATGGCGCGCCAATTCATGGAAAGCCGCCTTGCTGGCGTTGCTCACGCGGCTGAACATGCTCTCGCCGAAGAAGGCCCCGCCGATGGCAATGCCATAGATGCCGCCTACGAGCGCTCCGCTCTGCATGACCTCCACGGAGTGCGCGAAACCGGCCTCGTGCAGGCCCACGTAAGCCTGGATCATCTCCTCCGTGATCCAGGTGCTGTCCCTGCTTTCAGCGCAGGTCCGCATCACGCCCTCGAAGCATTGATCGTGGGTGTAGGTGAAGCCAGCCTGGCGGAAGGCGCGCAACGCACGTGCATTGGCGGTGATCCGCTCCAGCGGGAAGACAGCGCGGGGATCCGGGTCATGCCAGTAAAGCGCGCCATCCTCATGGGCCATGGGGAAGACACCGCGGGAGTATGCGGCGAGGAGCAGTTCGGGTGTGAGCACGGACGCAGGCTACTTTGGCGCGATGCAACAAAGGAACGGATGGCTCGTGCTGGTGATGGTATCCGTCCTGGCCTGCTCGGTTGAGCAGAAGCCTGAAGGTCGATCACCAGCACAGGATACCACCGCCGCGGATACAGGCCAGGCACGGGAAAGCAGCGAGGCGGAGACGGTGATGCTGGACACAACACCCGTACAACTCGTTGCTGCGGATGTAACGCTCGCGAAGGGCCGTCACTTCAAGCTTCAGATCCCCGAAGGCTATGAATTGAAGGTGGCCGCCGAAGGCATGTCGCGTCTCCGCTTCCTCTGCCCATCGCCGGATGGCCGGCATGTTCGTGACGGACATGCACGACCTCACGGATAACACGAAAGGCCGCGTGTACATCCTCGATGGGTGGAACGAGGACACGGCGCGCTTCGCGAAGCGATCCGCGTATCTGAGCGGCCTGCGCAACCCCAACCAGGTGGCCTTCCACATCACGCCGCAGGATACTTCGCTCTACGTGGCCACCACCGACAAGTTGTTGCGCTTTCCGTTCCATCACGGAGATACGGTGCCATCGGGTGCTCCGATGGTCATCGACACGTTCCCGTCCTATGGTCTCAGCTACAAATACGGCGGCTGGCACCTCACGCGCAGCATCGCGTTCCACAACGACAAGTTGTACGTGAGCGTGGGCAGCAGCTGCAACGCCTGCATCGAAACGGAGGAGGTGCGCGCCACCATCCTGGAGATGGACCCTGACGGAAACAACCGCCGCATCTATGCGTCAGGCCTTCGCAACGCCGTTGGCATGAAATGGGTGGGTGATCAACTCTTCGCCACGGATATGGGCAGCGATCAGTACGGTACCGAGGCCCCGGAGGATAAGCTCCAACTGGTCACGGATGGTGGTTACTACGGTTGGCCATTTTACTACCAGCGTGGTGATTCCGTGCTGTTGGACACGGCCTTCGCGAAGCCGAACATGCGACTGCGCGGCTGTGCACCGGCCTACGCGGCGCTTGGCCCGCATACCGCTGCGCTGGGATTGGACCTGTTCAGTGGGTATGACGATCCGCTGTTAAGAGGATGGTTCGTGGTGTCACTGCACGGCTCATCGGTGGTGAAGATGGGCAAGGGCTACCGCATCGTGCGTGTACGGAAAGGGCGGCGTCCGCAGGCCGTGGTCGAAGGGTTCCTTCAGCATGGCGATCGCGTAGGCCGGCCGTGCGATGTGCGCATGCGCGATGCGAACAGCTTCTGGTTCACCGACGACCTCAACGGCGTGCTTTACCTGCTGCGGCGCAAGCGCTGATCGACTCCGCCTTCAGCACGTGGCGGGTCAGCTCTGCCCGTCCGGCCAATGAGGCGCGCAGGATGTAGCTGCCGTTCGCAAGCGCGCGCAGCACGGGATCATCGATACGCACTTGCTGGTAGGTCATGGCTGGAAGACGCCACGTGGTCGCAGCAAAGTGGACCGGCCGAGCATATCAACGAGCTCCAGTTCCAGCTGGGTGGCTTCACCGGTGAAGAGCTCCAGATCGAGGTGATCGTTGAAGGGGAGGGGATACACCTGATAGAAGGCTGGCGCTTTTAGTCCGGTGAGATCATTGCCGCCCAGGAGCAGGTGCGCCCGCCACAGGTCGGGGATGCCGTAACCCAGGCTGTCATTCGGCGTATGGTACAGCGATGCGCTGCGTTTTACCGCATCGATGATCGCGGTGGCGCTGAGGTCGCGATGGAGCTGCCACAGGCAGGCCACCGCTCCACAAAGCACTGGTGCGGAGAAGGACGTGCCGTTGATGGACGCGATGTTGGTGCCGTCGATGTCCAGGCCGATGCATCCCCAGCCGGTGGTGCACACATCCGGTTTCACGCGACCATCGGCCGTGGGCCCGCGGGAGCTGAACGGTGCCGATTCGCGGAATGTCCCTACGGCACCGGCGGTGAGGATGTCGATCGCATCCGCAGGGACCCCGATGTAGTGCCAGTCGGATGAGCCCTCAGTTGCCGGCGCTGTTCACCGGGATCATGCCCTTGCGCAAGGCGATGTTCGCCGCGATGCTGATGCGCACGGTGGCCCCATCGAGCTGGTCGTACGTGTGGTCCATGGTGCTGTCATCGAACACCGTGTAGCCCAGCGACGTGTTCAACAGATCGCAACCGAGGCTGTCGGCCACTTCCGCACCGCTGATCCAATTGTCCTCCTCCACAGGATATTCCGAATGGACATCTTCGGTGCGGAACAGCGCATAGTCCGCATCCGGCGCGGTACCCAGCAGTTCGCCCGGAAGTACACCGGCCATCGTTGAAAGTACGGACCGCCCATGCCAGTTCTCCTGGTACACATCGCAGTGCGGACACACGAAGTCGCGTGTGTACACGATGCCATCGCGCGCGCGCAGGTAGGCGAAGGCCGCCAACGAATCCGCACTGCTCGAACCCGCTGTCGAGCACGCCGATCAACAGGCCTTCACCGCGCGAGTTGCCCAGCGTGTGCAGCAGGTGGGCGTTGATCATGGCGCTTTGTCCGAACGAGGGCCGTACACATCGTCATACAGGCCTTTCGGAATTCCGCTGTCTCTCCTGCGGGAACTTGTCGGATCGCCTTCGGCTCCGTCCTGTCGGGTCTGGTGCGCGACGTGCGCACCTCCTGCACGAAGGGCAGCAGATGCAGCGTATCCAACGCCGGGCGTGTCGGTGCTGATGATGGTGACCGCGTTGAACCAGCGGCTTACGCTGTGCAGCTGGAATTGCCCGGCGGACAGCAATGCGCTGATGTAGGCGGGGTCCACCGGCAGATCGAGCTGATCCACCGGGATGCCTTGTCGTTGTCGGCGCTCCAAGGCACGCTCCGAAAGAAAGGCCTCAGGTTGTTGGATGCTGAAGGGCGTGTTCGCCTTGTCGGTGAACTTCACCCAATAGGTCGCTGGCGCGGTCTGGCCGTTGGAGACGTTCGACGCGAGAAAAAGGAGGGCGACGAACGCCTTGCGCACCATGTACGCAAAGGTATCACTGCCCGTGGCCGGTCGATCACCTGCTTGATGTACCAGCGGTCGTAGCCTTGCGAGAACTGGTTATCCACGCTGTCCACTTCCCGGTAGACCAGGCCAACGCCCTTGGCGTAACGTTCGCGATAGGTCTTCGTGAAGAACAGGTTGCTGGGGTAGGTGCCCACCACCAGCAGCGTGCTGTCGAAGTTCATGCCGTTGATGCTCCAGGGCACATCGACCTCGGCGTAGTTCAGCTCGAAGTCATCGGCGGTGTTGCGTGCGTTGGTGTTCCAGAACGTGCTCGTGCGGGGCGGGAAGACAAGCTTCACACGGCGCATGTTCTCCTCGGTCTTTTCGGCCCGGACATCCTCGCGCACCTGCCACCATACATCCTTGGGCAGCCAGTTGTTGTTCACATCGCGCGTGGAACGCAGGATGCGTTGAGCGCCACGACCCTCGGGATCGGTGAAATTCTCGGTGAGCTCCTCCCGCAGGGCATAGCTCGCGGTGACGGTGTCAGGGGCGCTTTGGCCGATCCTGCGCACGCGCAGACTGTCCACCTGGTATTCGATCCACGCGCCGGGGCTCACGGGGAAATAACCATATCCAAGGTCCACCACCGGTGCCTCATCCTTCTTGCAGGCGCCCGTGGCCAGCCAGACGATGGATAGCGCGGCGATGATGATGTGTGCCCTGTTCATGCTGTGGCGTGTTCCCGATCGATGAATCCACCGCCGATGACATCCTCCCCGTCATAGAAGACGGCGCTCTGGCCCGGGGCGATGCCTCGCACGTTGGTATGGAACTCAACGCGCACGCGCTCGCCATCCATGCTGATCGTGCGCAGGCGTGCCTTTGTCCTTGTACCGGATCTTCACGTGGGCTTCCATTTCACCGTTTAACGTGACGATCTTCTGGAAGTTAGGTTGCCGCACAAAAGCCACTTGTTTGTCCAGGTCCTCCTTGTCGCCCAGGACAACGGTGTTCGTATCCGGCCGTATGTCGGTGACGTACAGGGGTTTGCCAGTGGCGATGCCCAATCCCTTGCGCTGGCCGATGGTGAAGAAGGGGTAGCCGTCGTGCTCGCCGAGCATGGCGCCATCGGTGCCGATCAACTTGCCATGCTTCAGTTTTTCGAAGGCTTCGGGGTCCTTGCGCTTCAGGAAGCCGCGGTAGTCATTGTCCGGGATGAAGCAGATCTCGTAGCTCTCGCTTTTCGTCGCCAGGTTCGGGAAGCCGCTCTTCAGCGCCATTTCGCGGATCTCGGCCTTTTTGAAACCGCCGACGGGGAAGCGCGTGCGGGCCAGGTTCTCCTGCTCCAGACCCCACAGCACATAGCTCTGGTCCTTTTCGTGATCGCGCCCCCGGCTCACGATCCAGCGACCCGCTTCCTCGCGCACCTTGGCATAGTGCCCTGTGGCGATCAGCTCGCAGTCCATCATATCGGCCCGTTTCAGCAAGGCCTCCCACTTGATGAAGGTGTTGCACAGCACACAAGGATTCGGTGTGCGGCCGGCCATGTATTCGCTGGTGAAGTTGCCGATGATCGAGCTGCCGAACTCTTCGCGGATGTCGAGGATGATGTGTGTCATGCCCCGGCTCACGGCCAGTTCCCGCGCATCATTGATGCTGTCCAGATCGCAGCAGCCCGTGATCCGCTTGCCTCCGCTGGCCTCGGAATAATCCCAGGTCTTCATGGTGACGCCGATCACCTCGTAGCCCTGCTCATGCAGCATCAGCGCGGTAACGGAGCTGTCCACCCCGCCGCTCATGGCCACCAGTACGCGTCCGTGTTTGCTCATCTCCGGAAACTTCTCCTTGTCGATCGACGAATTAGGAATTAGGAATTAGGAATTCCTATATTCCAAATACCTGATCCCTAATTCCTTATCCCTTACCCGCTGTGTAGATCGTTGTCTTCAGCAGCTTTCCTGTTTCATCATACTCCTTCACTTCACCTTCCAACAGGTCATTCCTGTAGGTGCCTTCGCGCTTGATCGTCTGGCCTTGCAGCACGCGTTCGGTGTCCTGTCGCGCATTCTGGTCCGGGCCCAGTTTGGTGGGCTGTTCCACAAAGTGTCCGTTATCGTAATACTCAACGAAATGACCTTCCTTCTTGCCGTTCTTGTACGTCACCTCGCTTTTGGGCTGTTCATCGAGGTAGTACTCTTTGAAGGTTCCGTTCTCCTTCTTGTCCTTCACGTATTCGCCCTTGACGTAGTAGATCTGGATCTGCACGGAGCCATCCTCGTTGTAGTGCATCCAGGCGCCTTCGCGCTCGCCCTTCACGTACTTGCCTTCCAGTTCCTTTTTACCGCTCTCGTAGAAAACGGTCTCGATCCCCTCCGGGATGTCATTTGCGTAGGTGATCACGTGCCGGGGCTGTCCATTGGCGAAATAGTCGGTGCACGTTCCATTGCGTTTGCCCATGCTCCAGGCGCATTTGTCGGCCGGTCCGCCTTCGGCGAAGAACGCCTCCTGATCGCCGTGCAGCTTTCCGGCCTTCCAACGTTCCGTGCTGCGCAGGTGTCCTTCGGCATCGAAATAGTTCCAGGTGCTGTCCTTCACCTCGCCCACATACCGTCCCTCGGCCATCACCTTGCCATTGGGGTGGAAGTGCTTGCCGTGTGAAGCCCCGCCGGTAGGGTAGTGCGCCACAATGCTCTCCACCTTCCCGGTCGTACTGTAGTAGGTGAAGGTGCCCACAGGCTTGTCATCCTTGAACTGGCCCTTATAGCGCAGTTGCTTGCTGTTGGCCCAGTTCCTTTCCCATGGCCCTTGTTTGCCCTTGGTGTCCGTTTGGTTCACCTGGGCAGCAAGCAGGGTGGAGAGCAGCAAGGCTGCAGCGAGGAGGATCGGGCGGGTATTCATCGAAGTTGCGAAGGTAAGCCGGGCGAAAGGCAAAGAACGCGCCGTACATGATCATGTGGCGGGGGTGTAGGTGCGGCCCGAAAACTTCCCGTGTGGTTGAATTATATGAAGGAACCATCTTTGCGGCCGTGAGAACACACCTCGTTACTGGCGGTTGCGGCTTCGTTGGACGCAACATGGTGCAGCGCCTTCATCGGAATACGGCTGACCGCATATTGTTCATCGATGACCTCAGCGTTGGCACGCACCCCGACACCTGGGCGCCTTGGACATGCGAGGGTGTGGAACGCGGTCTGAGCGTGTATGACGGCGGTCGCGTGCTCTTCCTGAAGGCCGACCTGCGGGATGTGCTGCGCGAGTTGAACAAGGACCCTCAACATCTGGTGAAGCAGTACGGACTGGATGTGGTCGTGTTCCAGGATGTGTTCCATTTTGCCGCGATCGTGGGTGGGCGCAGCAAGATCGACGGTGATCCCATGCTGGTGGCCCAGGACCTGAGCATCGACGCGGAGATGTTCCTGTACGTCTGCCGCAACAAGCCTGCGCGCTTCCTGTACCCCAGCAGCAGTGCGGCCTACCCGATCGACCTGCAGACCGAGAGCAACACCCTGCAGTTGAAGGAGAGCGACATCGACTTCAAGAAAATGGGCGAGCCGGACATGACCTACGGTTGGAGCAAGCTCACCGGCGAGTTCCTGGCGAAGATCGCGGCGAGCCACTATGGCGTGCACACCACCTGCATACGTCCGTTCAGTGGTTATGGCGAAGACCAGGACCTTACCTACCCCGTGCCGGCCATCGCGGCCAGGGCGGCGCGCAAGGAGAACCCTTTCGAGGTGTGGGGCACCGGCAAACAGGGCCGCGACTTCGTGCATATTGACGATGTGCTCGACCTCACCCTGCTGGCCATGGACAAGATCAGTGATGGACGGGCGATCAACATCGGCATGGGCAGGCTCACGAGCTTCCTCGAACTCATCGAGGTCTTCTCAGGCTTCGCTGGGTACAAGCCGACCATCAAGCCGCTGCTGGACAAGCCTGTTGGCGTACACAGCCGCTACTGCGATATGACCTGGGTGGAGGAGAACCTCGGGTGGAAGGCGAAGATCTCCATTGAAGAAGGCATGCGTCGGGTGTATGAGGCTGCATTGAAGAAGATGTGACCTAACCAATTGCCCGATCCATGATCGTCTGCTTCGGCCCCGGCCCCAAATTCAAAGGCGGCATTGCGCAGTACAACACGGCCCTGGCGCGCTCACTGAAGGATGAGGGGGCGCAGGTCACCATCGTCAGCTGGACGCAGCAGTACCCCGCGATCATTCCGCGCGAATTCGTGGACAAGACCAGTCGCAGCAGCTTTCTAGAGGGCTACGACATTCCGGTGCAATACCTCACCAACTGGAACGACCCGCGCACATGGGGCGCCACCGCCAAGGCCATCGCCGCCTTGAAGCCGGACAAGGTGATCATCCAGTGGTACAACCCCACCCAAGGCATCCCGCTGAACACCATCGCCAGTTACCTGCGGAAGCACACGAAAGCGGAGATCCTCTTCGACCTGCACTTCGTTGCCGCGAAAGAACAGAGCTCACTGGATGCACGTCTTACGCGGATGGCCTTGCGGCACGGTCACAGCTTCATCGTGCATGCTTACCGGACAGCGGACGAATTGAAGGCGCTTTTCGAAGGGGAGGAGTTCCAGCTGACCTTGGATGGTGCGCGAGGTATACAGGGCCGAAATGCCACGCCCCAACGTGCCATCCTCAAGCTCTACCACCCCATTTACACCCTCTTCAAGCCCGATCCCACATTCGACAAGGAGGCTTGGAAAGCACAGCACCACCTGCGAAAGCACGTTTTCCTGTTCTTCGGCTTCATCCGCAAGTACAAGGGCCTGCACGCCTGCATCGAGGCCTTCGCGGAGCTGGCGAAAGAGCGTGATGATGTGAGCCTGATGGTCGTGGGTGAACGCTTCTGGCACACCGTGGACCAAAGCAAGCTGAGCACCAAATTGAAGAACGCGGTGTTCGGCACGGTGAAGAAGCTCTTTCTGAAAAAGTCCGACGACGAGCGCGACTACGATCCATTGGCGATGATCGATCGCTTGGGCGTGAAGGACCGTACGCTCGTGGTGGACCGTTTCATTCCGAACGAGGACGTGCCACCTTATTTCCAGGCGGCGGATACCATCGTGCTGTTCTACGAGACGGCCACGCCCAGCGGGGTCGAGAGCCTCAGCTACAACTTCAAGCTCCCGGCCGTGGCCACGCGCGTCGGGCATTTTCCGGAGACCATCACCGATGGCTTCAATGGCTACCTGGCGGAGCCACGGAACATCGCGGACATGGTGCGTGTGATGAAGGCCTCGATCGATCGGCCTGTTCCGCGGGAGAATGTGGTGGAGGCCACGAAGAACATGAGTTGGGCCAACTACGCCAAGGCGATCATGTCCGCGTGATAGGCGCGCCGCCTACCGCTCCGCCGGTCGCACTTCCTTCAGGCCGAACCATAAAGGCATAGTCCGCGTTCTGGAGGAACTGTGGATCGCGGCGGATGTCGAGCACATAGATGCTCTTCGGCGGATCGATCGATCGGCGGAATGGTCACCGAGCTTCCATCCGGTGCGGCCTCCAGCAAAGCATAGCGCTGCCACAGTTGCTCATCGCTGTGTGCCGCACGGCCCGTGAAGATGTCCATGTTCGCGCGATGGCCATTGCGCAGGAAGAGCAGCCCCGCGCATGCGAACACCGCGGCGATGATCAGCACCGGTGCACTTCGCAAGCGAAAGGCCCAGGGCAGAACTGCAGAATGGGACATCCACACGGAGAGGTGCAGGAAACCGAGGGGGATGAGGAAGAAGCAGGCGACGTTGATGGTGCGATATTGCCCGAGGATGCCGGTGCTCCAGTAGGCGGGGAACACACACAGAAGTCAGTACGGTGGGCAAAGCAAGCAAGGTCATCCAAGGCTTCAGCCCGAAGCCCGCGCCAAGCGCGGGGATCCGCACCGAAAGGCGATCGTGGGCAAGGATGTACAACGCTCCGAGCCCAAGCACAGCGGGGGAGGAGAGCCATATCGCGCCGAAACGGGCGGTCTGCAAAAGGCTCATGCCGAGCGATGGGAACAACCGATGTGATCCGCTGAAGTAGGCCGATCGTTGCGCGTTGCCTGGTGCGATGATCATCGCGGTGGCTCCGATGAGCACGGTGGCGAGCAGGAGCCAGCACCGAACAGGCACCGCCTTTTTCCGCCACAGCGCAATGGCCACAACGCTGCCATGCACCACGACAAGCAGAAGCATCATGACCTCATTGAAACCCATGACGATCGCGAGGAGGAGCACACCGACCGGCAGCAGCCATGGTGAAGGGTTCCGAAGCATCCGCACGACCACGGTGAGGTACAGCATCGCCAGGACAATGGCCAATTGGTATGTCACCGCCGCCGTGTACCAATAGAAGCCCTCGGCGATATCGGGCATGGCGTGCATGTACAATGTCGTCCATACCAGGGAACCGGTAAGGACATCGCGCACCGGGAGCCAGGGTCGACAACAGGCCTGCAGGAACGCGAACGTGCTCGCGAGCGTGGCGAGGATGAGCAGCACAGGGACCAGGCGATACGTGTTGATGGCCGCAAGCCCATCGCGGAGCGGCCCGAACAGCACAAGGAAGTTGCTTGAGTAACGTCCGTTCCAATGCTCGTACTCCCACACGGCAGCGGCCAACGGTCCTTGCGAAACATCCTTGCGGGCGTAAGAGAGGTCATCGGCCATCGGATGCGCATACCGGGCCAGCCACATATGGCGGGCGATGCACAGCGACATCACCACGATCAGCGCGAACTGCAGCCGGCGCCGCAGTTCGTCAGAGACCAAGTCGCTGGTCCACGCGGTAGGCATTGCGTTCCGGCGAATTACGGGCCACCAGTTCGGCCACGAAGCCCGCGAGGAAGAGCTGCGAACCGATGATCATGATGGCCAGGGCGATGAAGAAGATCGGGTTGTCGGCCACGAGCCGCGCGGGTTGGTGATGGTAAACGTGCCAGAGTTTGTCGCCCAACAACCACAGGATGGCGCCCGTGCCGAGCACGAACATCAATGTGCCCATGGCCCCGAAGAAGTGCATGGGTTTCTTGCCGAAACGGAACACGAAGGTGATGGTGAGCAGGTCGAGGAAGCCGTTGATGAACCGGTCGAACCCGAACTTGGTGACGCCGTGCTTCCGTGGGTGGTGCGTCACCACCTTCTCGCCGATGCGGTGGAAGCCTTCCTTCTTGGCGATGAACGGGATGTAGCGGTGCATTTCGCCATACACTTCGATGGCCTTCACCACCTCGCGGCGATAGGCCTTCAGGCCGCAGTTGAAGTCATGAAGCTCTACGCCGCTGGCCCGGCGCGTGGCCCAGTTGTACAGCTTCGTTGGGATCGTCTTGCTCAGCGGGTCATGGCGCTTCTTCTTCCATCCGCTCACGAGGTCGAACTTTTCCTGCGTGATCATACGGTGGAGATCGGGCAGCTCGGCCGGGTCGTCCTGCAGGTCGGCGTCCATGGTGAACACCACGTTGCCACTGGCGGCCTTGAACCCCTCATTCAGTGCGGGGCTTTTTCCGTAGTTGCGACCCAGCCTTATGCCCTTCACGCGGCGGTCGTGCGCGTGCAGCCGTTCGATCTCCTCCCAGCTTCCGTCGCGGCTGCCGTCATCCACCAGCAGGATCTCATACGTCAGGCCCATGCCGCCGAGCACCTTGTGCAGTCGCTCGGCGAGTTCAGCCAGCGACTCGCGCTCGTTCACCAACGGTATCACTACGGAAACATCCATGCCGGAGCGCCAGGGTTTGAGGGTAGGCGATGCCGCAAAGGTGGCTCCCCGGACCGAATGACCAACAAGGTTCAGGCCTGAGGCTTGTGGCCTGAGGCCAGAACTGCCCATGCCAGGCGCCTGTACCCCACTTGGCACAGCCCTTGCCTTCATGCATCCGATTACATTCGCGATCTCCCAAACAACACCACCATGGTACGTCTCAACACCCTTGCCCTCGCCAGCTTCCTTCTTGCCTCCGCCGCACAGGCCCAGACCAGCGACATCGTCGTCTTCTCCGAAATGGGGGAGAAGTTCACCCTCGTTATCGACGGTGATGTGAAGAACGCCACACCTGCAACGCGCGTGGTGGCCACCGGCATCCGGAATGAAACGCCGTTGATCGTGGTGCGCGTGGCTGAAACGGGGGTGCCACCGGTGAAGCAGAACGCCTGGATGGAGTACGGAAAGGAATACACCCTGAAGCTCACCACCAACAAGAAAGGCGAGTACGTCCTGCGCATGCAGGGTCAGGCCGATCTGGGCACCGCAAAACCCACGGAGGACGCAAAGGCGCCCCCCACCAACTTCGTCGACGATTCCGAGAAGGAGGCGACCGTGCAGCCTGTAACGGGCGGTGATGTGAAACAAGTGACCACCACCACGACCACGGTGCACACCACCGAGGGTGATGACATGGACGGAGAGAACGTGAACATGAACATCGGCATCAACGGCGTGGGCATCAACATGGGCGTGAACGTGAGCGACAACATGGGCGCCACCCAAAGCACCACCACCACCACCACCACGCACACCACCACCACGACAGGCACCACGGTGCAGACCGGCACTGACGGTGCGATCGACAAGGAGCCGGCCTATCGGATGCCCGGTTACAACGGGCCTATTGGCTGCGCCATGCCCATGAGCGAGGGTGAGTTCGGTTCGGCCAAGCAGAGCTTGGAGAGCAAGGGATTCGAGGATAGCAAAATGACGCTGGCCAAGCAGATCGCCCGGGACCATTGCTTCTCGGTTGCGCAGGTGAAGAGCATTATGGGCATGTTCAGCTTCGAGGACAGCAAATTGGAGTTCTCCAAGTTCGCCTACGACCACACCCATGATCTGGGCAACTACTACCAGGTGAACGATGCCTTCAGTTTTGAGAGCAGCATCGACGATCTGAACAAGTACATCCAGTCGCGCTAAGCGACTGCGCCTCCGGCGCACAACTTCACCACCATGAAGCCCCTCCTCCCTCCCCTGGCCATCTGCGGCATCGTCGCGATGCTGATCGGCGGTTGCTCGGGCTCGAAGTCCTTCGCGAAGAAGGGCGAAAAGCTCGATGCCAACGGCCTGTATGCCGAAGCGGCCGACATGTACCTGCAGAGCTTGATGCGGAACAACCGCAACGTGGATGCGAAGATCGGGCTCAAGAAGACGGGCCAGATGTTGCTGAACGACAAGCTCAGCGGCTTCTTCAAGGAGTTCAGCATGGGCGACAACAAGGAAGCCGCGGTGAACGCATTCCTGGGCGCCAAGGCCTATGCCGATCGCGTGGGCCAGTACGGCGTGGTGCTCGACATTCCTGGCAGCTACCAGAGCGACTTCAACGATGTGAAGGGGAAATACCTCGTGGACCTGTACACACAAGGGCAGGATCTCATGGCCAAACAGGACTTCAAAGGCGCCGAGGCCATCTTCGCCAAGATCGGTGCGTTGGAACCCGGCTATAAGGATGCCGGAAGCCTGCAGAACGTGGCCTACCTGGAACCTTTGTACCGAAGCGGCAAGGAGGCATTGGAACAGAACCGCTTCCGCAAGGCCTACGACGACCTGGGCAAAGTGGTGGAAAAGGATGCCGCATACAAGGACGCCATGGCCTTGCGCAACGAGGCCGTGGACAAGGGAAAATACTCGATCGCTGCGCTGCCCTTCGGCGGCACGGCGAAGGAGAAGGCCCAGGCCGCCCGCCTGAACGCCTATGTGATCAGCTCGATCACGGAGATCAACGACCCCTTCATCAAGGTGGTGGACCGCGAGAACATCCAGCGCATCCTGGACGAGCAACGCCTGGGGATGAGCGGAGTGGTGGATGAGGCCACGGCTGTGAGCGCAGGAAAGTTGCTGGGTGCTCAGGCCGTGCTCATGGGCTCGCTCATCGATTTCCGCGAAGAGAACGGCCAGCTCAAGCGCAGCACCAAGGACGGCTTTGCCAGCTACCAGGTGAAACAGCCGGACCCGAACAACCCCGGTCAGTCGATAGTGGTCACCAAGTACAAGCCGGTGAAATACACCGAGTACTACCAGGAGAACAAGGTGTTCCTGTCCTTCAGCTACAAGCTCGTGTCCCTGGAGACAGGTGAAGTGCTGATGAGCAAAGTGGTCGATCAGCAAAAGGCGGATCATGCCTACTACGCCAGCTACGATGGCGATGGCAACACCCTGTATCCCGCGCGGAACGGCGTTGTGGAAACGGCCAACAACGCCCGTCGTGAACTGGTCGGCCTCCTGAACGCGTCGAAGGACGTGAAGCCAACAGGCACCATCGCCAACGAGCTGTGCCGTCAGGCCACCGCCGGCATGGCCTCGGCAATACGCGAAGAACTTGCCGCAAAACTCCAGTGAAGCGAACCCTGCTCATAGCATTGCTGGCCGTGGTGGCCTGCAAAGGCCGCCAGAACACGGCGGGCCCAACGGAAACCCAGGTGAACACCGGAGCCGAGAAGCCATCGTGGGTGCGCGGCAGGCCCGTGTCGGACATGGACTACATCGGCATCGGCTTGTGCCCCAAGGGCCGCGCCGACTTCCAGGAGAGCGCGAAGAAGAACGCCCTGAACGACCTGGCGAGCGAGATCACCGTGCGGGTGGAGGGCAACAGCCTGCTTTACACCCTGGACCGCAAGGACAGCTTTGATGAGTCGTTCACCAGCGCCATCAAGACCACGGCCAACGAACAGATCGAAGGGCATGAGCTGGTGGACACCTGGCAGAACGATACCGAATACTGGGTATACTACCGGTTGAGCAAGGCGGAGCATGCGCGCATCAAGGCCGAACGCAAGGCGAAGGCCCTTGGCCAGGCCACCGACGGCTTTCAGCGTGCGCGGCAGAGCGTGGTGTCCGGCGACCTCAAGAGCGCGTTCGATCAGGACCTGCGGGCACTGATCGCCATGAAGGAATACTGGGGCGAGAACGATGTGGTGACCGTGGGCACCCAGCAGGTGTCGCTCGCGAACGAGATCTTCAGCGACCTGCAGAAACTCACCACCAGTGTTCGTCTATCGGCCCTGCCGGAGCGTTGTGCACTAGACTTCACGAACGGATTCAAACGGGAAATGCTGTTATCGGCCCAGCTCGCCACCAGCAACAGTGCCCGCGACCTCGCTCAGCTGCCGCTGGCCATCAGCTACCCATCAGGGGGTGGCCGGGTCACCGAGAACAAGAACACAGATGCCGAAGGCCGCCTGCACATTACGGTGCAACGCGTAGATCTGGAGGTGCCCTCACCCGAGCTCCTGGTGCGCCTGGACATGGATGCCTTGGTGAGCAAGGACCTCGACCCCACGTTCACCAAGCCACTTGGTGGGCAGTCTCACGGTCCCCGAGCTGCACGTGGCGATCGATCGCACCATGCCGCGTGTGTTCATGCAGGCCACGGAGACCAACCTGGGCCAGCCGGTCACCGACGCAGGCATCGGGCTGATGATCCGTGAGGAGCTCACGCGCCGGGGATTCCGATTCGTGGAACGCCCGGCGGATGCCGACCTGCTGATGAACCTTTCCAGCAGCACCCGCCAAGGGGGCATGAGCAGCGGCTTTTACACCGTCATGCTGGATGTGGCCTACACCTTCAAGAACCGTCGAAGTGGCGAAGTGGTGCTGGAAGGCGGGAAGGCCGGAGTGAAGGGTATTCAATTGGACTACGCGAAAGCAGGGATGGACGCCTACAAGAAGGCCGGGCAGGACCTCCGCAAGGACCTGATACCCGCCATGATGAACGCTCTTTTGTAGGATCCGCGCGCTTTCGCTTAGTTTGGCACACCGTTCGCAAATCACCCATCGCATACGACAACACCAACGTCGAAAAACATGAAGACCACCTACACCTCCCGCACGCTTCCCATCGCTCTTTCAGCGTTGATGCTGATCGGCGGCCTCAGTTCCTGCAAAAGCAAGAAGAAGAACGTTGAACCCCAGCCCACCGGCGAGGTGGATGTGGTGATCCCCTGCTCGGGACCGGACTACTTCACCAACGACAAGGTGTTCCGCGCGAACAACCTGGGTGAGAGCATGGACCAGGCCACCAGTAAGAAGAAGGCCATGGCCAACGCCCGTGCCGACATGGCCAGCGCCATCCAGACCCAGATCAAGGGGGTGATCGACAACTACGTGAACAGCCGCGAGCTGAACAACAAGGAGGAGGTCGCCGAGCGTTTCGAGGGCCTCACCCGTGAAGTGCTGGATCAGAAGCTGTCCGGTGTGAAGACCATCTGCGAGCAGCAGAAGAAGGTGGTGGCCAACGGCAACTACAAGACCTACGTGGCCATCGAGCTCAGCGCACAGGACCTGCTGTCGGCTTACAACGAGCGCCTCAGCAAGGACGACAAGCTGAAGATCGACTACGACTACGAGAAGTTCAAGGAGACCTTCGACAAGGAGATGGAGAAGCTGGGCAAGCAGTAAGCCCGACCGACCGGATCGAATTGAACCCCTTCCGCCACGGCGGAGGGGGTTCTTGCTTTATGGAGCTGTTGATAGGTGGAGGTCCTTCATTTCCTCTTTCTTCCCAACTTCGCCACCCACATGAACAACCGCACCCTGGCCTGGGCATCGGCCGTCCTATTGCTGGCCGTGGCATTGGGGGCCTTCGGAGCGCATGGCATCGAGCCCCACGTGAACATCCAAGCCTACCACAACTGGCAAACGGCCGCGCAGTACCAGTTCTATCATGGACTGGCGTTGCTCGGCCTTGCTGCGATCCATGACCGGTCTGGCGTTCAGGATCGTTTCGGTGGTGCGGATCCTTTTCGTCCTGGGAGTGATCTGCTTCTCGGGTTCGCTGTACCTGTTAGCCATGCGGGAGATCATTGGTATCCAGTCGCTTACGCGTTTCCTTGGCCCCATCACCCCGTTGGGTGGTCTGCTGTTCATGGCCGGTTGGACCGTGCTGCTCATCGGGGCCATGCGCAGGTCGGAGTGAACGCGATCAGTTGGCGCACCGTGCGCGCCTGCCTTAAATTCGCGGCCCGCTCCGAAACGAAGGACCGTTCGCCATGCGCGAATGTTCCTGCGGCAACACAACAACGATCAACCAACAGCACCATTTCATGAACGAGTTCGGACTGAAACCGAAGACCGCCGACCTGAACAAGATCGGCCTTGGCAAGGTGGGAGACGCCTATTGGAACCTCGAGCCCGCCGAACTGGTGGAGCACTCGATCGTCACCGGGCAAGGCGTGTTCGCCAACAGCGGCGCCTTGGCCATTGAAACGGGCGAATTCACCGGCCGCAGTCCCAAGGACAAGTTCTGCGTGAAGGATGCCAAGACCGAGAACACGGTGTGGTGGGGCGATGTGAACATCCCCGTTCTCCCCGGAGAACTTCGACAAGCTGCACGACAAGATGTGCGCCTACCTGATGGGCCGCGATGTGTACATCAAGGATGCCTTTGCCTGTGCGGATCCGGAATACCGGTTGAACCTGCGTGTGGTGGCCGAGCAGCCTTGGAGCGCCATGTTCGCCGGTAACATGTTCCTGCGGCCTACACGGCGCGAACTGGAATCTTTCGATCCCGAGTGGCACATCATCTGCGCCCCCGGCTTCATGGGCGATGCTGCGAAGGACGGTACGCGCCAGCACAACTTCGCGGTGATCAACTTCACCAAGAAGATGATCCTGATCGGTGGCACGGGATACACCGGCGAGATCAAGAAGGGCATCTTCACGGTGCTGAACTACGTACTGCCGCAGGAGCGCAAGGTGCTCAGCATGCACTGCTCGGCCAACATCGGCGCCGATGGGGACACGGCCGTGTTCTTTGGCCTCAGCGGAACGGGCAAGACCACGTTGAGCGCCGATCCCGAGCGCAAGCTGATCGGTGATGATGAGCATGGATGGAGCGACAACGGCGTATTCAACTTCGAAGGCGGTTGCTACGCCAAGTGCATCGACCTGACGCAAGGAGAAGGAGCCGCAGATCTGGGACGCCATCAAGTTCGGTGCGATCCTGGAGAACATCGAATTCAAGGAGGGTACCGTCCGAAGTGGATTTCGCCAGCGCGAAGAAGACGGAGAACACCCGTGTGAGCTACCCGATCGATCATATCGACAACATCGCTGTGCCCAGCATGGGCAGCCACCCGAAGAACATCTTCTTCCTCACCTGCGATGCCTACGGTGTGCTGCCACCGATCAGCAAACTGAGCCCCGGACAGGCGATGTACCACTTCATCAGCGGATACACCGCGAAGGTGGCGGGCACCGAGGCCGGCGTAACGGAGCCACAGAGCACGTTCTCCGCCTGCTTCGGAAAGGCCTTCCTGCCGCTGCACCCCACCAAGTACGCCGACATGCTCGGCGGCCTCATGAAGAAGCACAATGTGCGCGTGTGGCTGGTGAACACCGGTTGGAGCGGTGGCGCCTACGGCACCGGCGAGCGCATGAAGCTGAAGTTCACCCGGGCCATGATCACCGCCGCCCTGCGTGGCGAACTGGACCATGTGGAGTACAAGGAACATCCCGTGTTCGGTGTGAGCTTTCCCACCACCTGCCCGCAACGTGCCCAGCGAGATCCTCGATCCACGCGGCACATGGAAGGATAAGAGCGCGTACGATGCCACGGCCGAGAAACTGGCCGAAGCAGTTCGTCACCAACTTCGATAAGTACAAGGAGGGTGCGAGCCCTGAGATCATGGCCGCAGCGCCCAAGAGCGCGGTGAAGGCTTGATCCTCGATCACAGCATGGTGGAGCCCTCCGGAGGATCCGGGGGGCTTCTCTTTTATCCACGGCGTACTTTCGGCGAAATGCAACGTCCTTTATCCGCCGCACTGCTCGCGGTGATCATGCTGCTTGCTGCTTGCGGTCCCCGTCGCAACGCAGCCTCGGACTGGTCGGACTGGAAACCGGTGGCGATGCGTTACGCCACGAAGTTCAAGGTATGGTCACGGGGCGAAGATCACATCGTCCTCGTCTTTGGTCATGGTGGCGAGCGTGATACGGTCGGTCGATATCTCCTTTCCAGCGATCCCCGTGCGATCGGTCCGATCGATCTGATGCGCGTAGCCGATCCGCTTCGGCGAGTTGCCCTATTGAGCACGACGCATTTCTCCTATGTGAGTGCGTTGGGCCGGGGGGATGCGGTTGTCGCCGGCGCACACCTGGATCAGGTGCGTGACGAAGCCATGCGCACGGCGATCGATGCGGGCAAGGTGCAGGAGATCGGCACAGGCCAGGGAGTTGATCGGGAACGAATGCTCACGCTAAAGCTCGATGCGGTGTTCACTTATCCGTTCGGCAAGAGCGACGGCGGTTCACTCGACGGACTGGGCATTCCTGTTGTGGAGGTGAGCGAGTACTTGGAGGAACATCCGCTGGGCCGTGCGGAGTGGTTGCGCTTCTTCGGTGTGCTGCTGGGTGAGGAACACAAGGCCGACAGCCTGTTCAACGGGATCGATGGAGCGATATGAACGGGTGCGATCGCGGGTGCGAAGGGATACCATGCCCAGCGTGCTGTTCGGCAGTTTTTGGAATGGGCAATGGTTCGTTCCGCCCGGCAACAGCTATATGGCGAAGTTGATCGACGATGCCGGAGGGCGGTATGTGTTCGCGGATCGGAAAGGAGAAGGGAACATCACGGTGGACATGGAGACCATGATCACGGTAGGTGGGAAAGCGGATGTGTGGGGCTTGGTCGCAGCATTGGGTCCTGTGATCACGGATTCGGATCTTCACCCAGGGCGATGAGCGCCTTAGGCGCTTCAAGGCTGTGCAGGACCAACGCTTATTCATTGGCAACACTACCACAAGCGATCTCTTCGGCAAGGCCATGGTCGAGCCCGATAAGGTGCTGGCGGAATTGGCGGCAGAACTGCGGGGTGGAAAAGACCGTGATGCCACGAGGCCCAGATCCCTATTTCGATGACGTCCGGTTCAAGCCCGAGTGAAAGCCATCACACCTTGATACCCAGTTTCGCGTAGATCTTCGCCATCAGCCAGGCCGGACCGATCAACAGGAACTGGAGGTCGCGCAGGAAGCTTGGTTTCTTCCCTTCGATGTGGTGGCCGATGAACTGGCCGACCCACGCCAGGGTGAAGAGCACGAGGCAGATGGCCCACAGCGGCCATGGTGCATTCGCCTCGAGCCATTGGGCGATCCACAAGCAGAGGATGCACCACAGGGCCATGCCCACCATCAGGGTGAGGGATCGCAAGAGGTAGAAGTAGAGCACCAAGCCGACCGCAAGCTTGGCGATGGGCATGGGACCCACATACGGGATCATGGGCGTTGGTATGTCGGCCAGCAGGCCGATCACGCAGAAGAAAATTGTGGGCACACAGATCCAATGGATGAGCTCATTGGTGGCATTGCGGTGGCTTTCGCCATACTCATCCAACCAGGTCTGAATACCTGCACTGTTGTTCATGGGAGGTAGCGCTCGTGGAGGATGCGGATGTGGTGCAGCGCATGCCCGGCGATCACCCAGCCAATGGCGCGAACACCGATGCGGTTGCCATTGGCTGTGCCCACACGCTCCAACGACTGCTCATCAAAACTGTTGAAGAGGGTGGTGGTGGCCGCGCGCACGGCATCATGTTCCTTCAGCATATCATCCAGCATCCGGGTTTCGCACCGGGCTTCGGGCACATAGTCATCCTCTTCGAAGCCCGGCAGCTCCGTGCTGTCGTTGCGGGCAAAGCGTAATGCGCGATAGGCGAAGATGCGTTCCGCGTCCACAATGTGCTGAAGGACCTCCTTCACCGTCCATTTTCCTGGCGCATAGCGATGAGATGCCTGCTCATCGGAAAGGCCATCCAGCAGGGCATGTAACCGGTCCGATGCCAGCAACAGCGCAACGTTCAGGTCATCGCCGGGCACTTCGCTCACATAGTCGCGATAGAATGCGGGAATGGTGTTGATGTCCTTGGGACGCGCGGTGGCCATACGACCAAGATAAGGTGGGCATGCTAACGTGTGAGGTCCACCGCGATCGCTTCGGATGAACCGAAGATCTCCTTCAGCATGAACACCCAGCCCGATGGCTTGCGCCACCAGGTCTTCGGCGGGCAGCGGGGATCTCGGATGGAGATCACCCCTACGCGATATCCTTCGCCGCAGGCCCTGCGGTACAGGTCGCGCGAGCGTCGCGCATGTACCCCCAAGGAGGCCACATCGAATGCGCGTATGCCATGTTCCCTGGCGAATACGGCGAAGTAGTTCGCGTTGGCCCAGGAACGGCTGTCCGGCCGGCCCCAGGATGGAACAGCATGCACCTGCTCAGCCGGAAGCCCTAATTCGATCAGATCATGAGCGGCCTTATGGGCATATGTGGGCCATGCATCGTCCACTGTTCCATCGGGTGAAATGAACAGGGTGCTCACCTGCAGATAGTGGATGTTCACACCATCTATGTTGAGGTATTTCACGAAAAGCACCGGCTCGCCGATCGGTGATGAGAGTTCGGTGAGCGCACACAAACGCAGATGGGTGGTGGGTCGCTTGATCTTCCGCTTCGAACACGGCCGGCTCGGGTGTAACAAAGCGAACAGTGAGGGTATCGGCGTCAGCCAGAAGAACGAAGCCTGCGCCTGGAAGGCCGGATGCATCGATCCGCACGTGACCGGTCACTGGGGAAGCCAGCCGGACGTCGATGGATCCGTTATTCTCCAGATAGTAGGCGAACGGCCGGATGGAGCCAGTGGTATGAACGGACCTGTAGCCACCTATGCGGGCGATCACCACGGCATCCTCCAGCTGCGGTCGTTCGAGCCAGCCTTCCACTACAAGGACGTCGCCCCCACTTCGCTCCGTGAGCGCGAGCCAGGGGAAGGCCACGGCCATCATGGCCACGACCACCGCGATGGGACCAGCCACCATCCACCAGAAAAAGCGGACCCGTTTCATTCGTCGCCGAGCAGCACGTTCTTCAGTTCAAGCAGTTCCGCCCGGGCCTTGCGATCGCCGGTGACCAGGCATTGGAGACCGCCAGCTTCGCATGCATCCACGGCTTCGGTTACACGGCCCAGGTCGGCGAGGATGAGGGCAACCTGGTAATAGCACGCAATGTACTTGGGGTCCTCCGTGATCAACGCATGCAGGTCATTTGCTGCGCTCTCCATCTCGCCCGCACGTTTCAGCTCGAGGGCGATGGCATAGCGAACGAACGCATCGCCGGGTTCCTCGGCCAGCATGATGCGCAGCTGTTCGAGGCGGCTGGGGTTCATGCGCTCTGGAAGGGATGGTCGCTCCACTCGCGACGGAACACCTCTGCCGGTGCGGTGCGAAGGATGCGACCTTGATCCATCTCGGCAATGCGATCGGCGACGTGGTAGGCGTCCTCGCGATCGTGAGAGACGATGATCGCAGCGGTGCCATGATCCCGCAGGATCCGCAACACCTCGGTGCGTACAAGTGCCCGGGTGTGCGTGTCGAGGTCGCTGAACGGTTCATCCATGAGCATGAGCGCCGGTCGGCGCACCATGGATCGGGCGATGGCCACGCGTTGTTGCTGGCCGCCGCTGAGCTCATGCGGATAGCGACCGGCGAATTCGGCCAACCCCACGGAACGGAGCTCATTCGCGACACGTTCTTTCCGTTCGGCCGAGGGAACATTGCTCAAACCGAAGGCGACATTGCCGGCCACCGTGAGATGCGGAAAGAGGGCGAGGCCCTGGAAGACGAAACCGATGCCCCGTTGCTCGGGAGCTACGAACTGGCGTCCGTCGCTGAGCGTGCGACCCTGCATGGTGATGGTCCCTTTGTCGGGCTTCTCCAGTCCTCCGATGCAGCGCAACAAGGTGGTCTTTCCGCAGCCGCTGGGACCCAGCACCATCAGCACTTCGCCTGCGTTGAGTTGCAGTTCGGTGCCTTGGAGCACGGGAAGCGCAGGGCTATGCGCGAAGTGAAGGTCTGAAACGGAAAGGAGAGGGCGGCTCATCGAACGCGTCGTTCCAGCAGGCGGTCCAGCGCCAGCACGGGAACGAGGCCGCAAAGTACGATGAGCAGCGCAGGCAGGGCCGCATCCTGCCACTGCTCAATGCGGGCAAGTTCGAAGACCTTGGTGCTGAGCGTGTCGAAGTTGAACGGGCGCAGGATCAAGGTGAGGGGCAGCTCCTTCACCACCTCCATGAGCACCAGCAGTGCGGCCGCGATCACCGCAGGGCGTAGCAGGGGCATGTTCACCTGCATGAAGGTGCGCCAGGGCGAGGCACCCAGCAGTCGCGCCGCCTCGTCCATGGCGCGTTGCTGTTGCTTCAATCCGGCACGAAGCGGTTGGCTGGCCAGTGCGAGGAAGCGCACGGTGAAGGCATAGATCATCAAGCCCATGCCACCGATGAGCAGGATGCCTGTCCACCGGCTGAGCGCACCGGCGATGGCCATCACGCCGATGGCGATGACCGCACCGGGTACCACATAGCCGATGCTCGCCCAATTGGTCAGGCGGTCCTTTCCGCGACTGGTGCGCTCACTGTAGGCAAAGCCGATGGCGAGGAGGATGGTGCTCGCAGCGGCGAGCGACCCCACCAACAGGGTATTGCCCAACGCTGGAAGGAACTGCAGGAAATGTGCGTTGGCGATGGTACGCTGGGCATCGATGACCAAGGCGGACACGGGCAGAACGAAGGCCATGAAGAACAAGGAGCTGCACCATACCATGGCGAGCACCCGTGGCCATCCCTTGGTGATGATGGGCACCACCGGGCGGTACGCGGCTTCCTGACCGGCCTTGCGGCGAACGGAGCGCTCGAGCGTGACGAGGGTGACGACGATAAGCAGCAGAACACCGCTCAGGCGAAGCGCGCTGCCTACGTCGTAGAGTCCGCCCCAGCTGCGGAAGATGGCCGCGGTGAGCGTGCGCACACCGTAGTACTTCACAGCTCCGTAGTCGTTCAATGTTTCCATGGCGACGAGCAGCGCACCACCGGCGATCGCCGGGCGCGCCAAAGGCATGGCCACGCGGAAGAAGCGGCGCAGGGCGTGACCTCCGAGCATGCGTGCAGCATCCAAGTGCGGGCTCATACCGGCACTGAAGGCCACACGGGCAGGCAGGTACACGTATGGGAAGAGGGCCAGCGCAAGCACGAAGGCCAGGCCATGCAAGGACATGATGTCGATGTGGTTGCCGAGGTGCTCGGCGATCATGTTCGTGATGCTACCGGTGGGTCCCAGCAGGGTGGCGAAGGTGATCGCGCAGATGTAGGTGGGCAAGGCGAACGGCAGCACCAGGGCCCAACGGAAGAAGCGGCTGCCGGGAAAGTCGAGCGTGGACACGAGCCAGGCGGTGCTTATGCCGAAGGTGAGCGCGAGCAGCACGGTGAAGAACAACAGCTGTACCGTTTCCCAGGTATGCGAGGGCAGGATGCCGTGGACCACGTGATCCCACTCCGGAGCCGAGGCGTGGAACGGTGAAGTGAGCACCACGCCCAGTGGCAGCAGGATCAGCACCGCGAGTGCGGCGATGGACCACTGCGACCGCGATCGAAGGGCGTGAAAGGCCTTGCGCATGATGCTATCGCCAGCCTGAAGCGTCGAGCACTTTCACGGCGTCGGCATTGTACCGACCCAGCATGCTCAGGCCGAGGGTGTCGGGCGTGAGCTTGCCGAAGCCCTGCAGCACGGCCGCGGCCGGGATCCCGGGTTTCACGGGGTATTCCATGTTCCCATCCGCGAACGCCGCCTGCGAAGCGTCGGAGCTGAGGAAGCGGAGGAGCTGGATCGCGTTCGCTTCGTGCTTTGCATGCGCGGCCACACCACCACCGCTGATGTTCACGTGGGTGCCAATGCCGCCCTGTTGTCCGTCGGATCCCATCATCCCGGCCTGCAGCGCAGGAAAGGCCACCGCGATCGCGTTCTTCGCCTTCTGGCGCGCGGGGTCGTTGCTCTGCATCAGCTTGCCGATGTAATAGCTGTTCACGATGGCCACGGTGCCGATGCCTTCGCCGATGGCCAGGAGCTGGTCGGTATCGCTGCCTTTCGGATCGCGCGCCATGTTGGCCACGATGCCCTTGCACCAGGCCAATGCACTGTCCGGACCGAAGTGCGCGATCATGGAGGCCACGAGGCTCTGGTTGTACACGTGCTCGCTGGGGCGCACGAGGAGCTGGCCTTTGAAGCGGGGTTTGCACAGGTCGGCATACGTGCAGCAGTTCCTCCGGCTTGACCTTGTTCTTGTCATACGCCACCACGCGTGCCCGCATGGTGAAGCCGAACCAATGTCCTTGCGGATCGCGGAAGTGAGCGGGCACATTGGCCTCGAGGACGGAGTCGTGAATGGGCTTCAGGAAGCCACGTTGTTGGGCGAGGCCCAGGCGGCCGGCATCGGCGGTGATGATCACATCGGCCGGGCTGTTGGCGCCTTCGGCCTCCATGCGGCTCAGCAATTCATCATCATCGGCCATCACCACGTTCACCTTGATGCCCGTGGTCCGCGTGAAGTTGGCGAAGAGCTCCTGGTCCGTTTCATAATGGCGGTGGGTGTACACGTTCACCACTTGCTCATCCTCCACCGTGGGGTTCTGGCAGGCCATCAGCCCGAATGGCAGCAGCCAGAGCACTTGTTTCAACATGGGGCAAAGGTCGGCCTTGTGGCCCTGTGAAGGCATCCCCCGATCAGGGTATGCGAACGCGTATCACTTCGGATGGGCCATGTCGGCGATCCGGCGGACCAGCGCATCCGTGGGCTCTGTATTTCCTTGAAGGACGACAAGGGCGTGGTTTGCGCTGTCGGATATTAGCTGGAGCCGGGGGTCTTCCTTCACCAACCGATGCCACACGGCCGTGTCGCCGCCCATCAACATGAGGTTGCTGACCACGCTGTCCGCAAAGCTGTCCCGCTGCCAATATCTCCTTTCGCGGCTCGGCGCGTACGTCGGTGGGAAAGGTGCTGCCAGCGCAGGATACAGATAACAGCGGAACTGTGGCGGGTCATGGCCGGGTAGTCCATGGCCACTATCAATCCCACGTGATTTTCCTGCGCGACGCGTCGCAAGTACATCGCATCGGACCAGAGTACGTCGATACGGCGTTCGAAGACGAACTCGACCTGATGATCGAGGTGATCCTGCAGGACGGAATGAAACCGCTGCACCTTGACCATCAGGCTGCCTGCGCACAATATGACAAGCGCTGGCACCGTCCATGACCTGTTCGAATGGGAAGGGAGAAGCGCAGCCACGCTCCATGCCAGAAGCACCGGCATGGCGAGATACATGCGTGCATAGGGAAAGAAGACGTTCAAATAGCCATCGTGTGTTTTTGCGAAACAGAAGGAGTACACCACCACGGCGAGCGAAAATGTCAGCGCCAGCGCGACCCTGCGTGAACCTCGGATGAGGAACACGATGATCAATAACGGCACAGCCCAGAAAGTCAGTTGCCCGAGCGGCCATAGAAGGGGAAAGAGCCACGCGAAATGCTTTTCGAGCATGCCCATGCTCTCTAGTATCCCTTCCGGATGGAAGTCCATTTTCCAGTCGTACAAAGTGAGCACTATGCGTTCTGGGTGCACGGAGCAATACCGCTGGGCGGCGGACTGGGCAAGGAGCAACGGAAAGGCCCCGGCGATCATCATCATCGCAGCCCGTGTCGTGCGGCGTCCATCGTAGTTCAGTACATACCACACGGCAAAAGCCACGGCGAACACGACCGAGTTCGGGTTCACGAACCATGCGGCGGCCAGTGTTGCCCCGATCAACACATCGCGCCAGCCATTGCGGCAATTATCGAGGACGATCGGCAGTACGAAGAGCAGAGCTACTCCCGTAACGAAGCCTCGCGTTATGGTGGTCACCAAGCCGTATTCCACGGGAAGGAGCACGGGCACCGCGACGAAGGCCATGGCTGCAAGCGATCGATCATGCTTCAGGTGCCACAGGCCGAAGGACCAGAACGGAAGCATGGCGAGGAGCGTGGTGCAGATCGGCATCACCAGGTGGATGGGAAGACCCAGACGCACGAAGGGTGCGGCCACCAATGCCTCCAGCATGGGTCCATAGTCCTGTCCATAGAAATAAGGCTCACGGAAGATGCCATGCCCGTAATCCACCGCTCCGGACCAGATGACACCGTCATCATCCCCCACGTATTGAAATCCGAATCCGAATAGCAGAACAAGCCGGTCGATCACGCTGAGCAGCAGGATCGCCCAGAATGCGAAACGCTCTATGCACGGGGCTTTCAACATGTTGATGCAGCAGAACAAGGTAGGAACGGTTCACGACCCGTCAGCCTGCCTGACCTATGATCAGGGAGTGTGGATGTGATCCAGGATAGTTGCCACCGATCCTTCCGGTAATAGCGCCGATACCGCGCGCCATGATTCATCCCGCCGCAACCAGGTCATCTGCCGTTTCGCGTAGTTGCGCGTGTGCTGCTTGATGAGCGCGATGGCCTCGTACAAGCGAAAGGCGACCGTCGAAATGCTCGAAGAGTTCCTTGTAGCCCACGGTGTTCAACGCGTTCAGGGTGCGGTGGGGAAGGAGCGCACGGGCTTCCTCCACCAGGCCATCCACGATCATGCGGTCCACCCGCGCGTTGATGCGTGCGTACAGTTCGTGTCGCGGAAGGTCCAGCGCGAACCGGAGGATGCGCATGTCGGTGCGTTGTTCAGGGATGCTGCGCTGGGTGCTGTAGGGCTTCCCGCTGACCAGGCATACCTCCAGTGCGCGGATCACGCGGTGCGGATTGTCGCGGTCGATGGTATTCCAGTGACCGGGGTCGAGCTCGCGCAGTTGATCCACGAGGGTCTGCAGTCCCTCTGTTCGGAGCCGTTCCTGCAGTTCAGCGCGCACCCTTCATCTGACAAGGGCAGCGGATCGAGGCCGTACAACAGCGCATCGATGTAGAGGCCGCTGCCGCCAACGAGCACTGCTATGCCGTGCTTGTCGAGCATGTCCTGTAGCACCGGCTCTGCGGCGCGGGCGAATGTGCCGGCGCTCCACGTCTCCTGCAATTCCAGATGCCCTAGAAAGTGATGCTTCACGCCCAGCAGTTCCGCCTCGGTGGGACGTGCCGTGCCGATGCGCATGGCGCGGTAGAACTGTCGCGAGTCGGCGCTGATGACCTCGGTGCCGAGTGCCCTGGCCACCTGCGCGGCCACCTGCGTTTTTCCGCTGGCGGTGGGGCCGCCGATCACGATCAGGTTGCGATCCGGGCGCATCACCACTCGTCGCCGAAGTCGGCCGTGGTCTCCGATGCATCGCCGAATTCATCGCCGGAGGGGCTGTGCTCCTCGCCGTCGTCCTCACCGAAGCCCATGTCTTCATCGGCGTCATAGACCTCCTCGGCCTCTTCGCGCATATCCTCCTCTTCCAGGCGTTGCCGGGCAGCAGGGCGGCATCCATGCGGCTGTGCTCATCCGGCGGTGTGCCCACGCTCATCACCACTTTCGGGTAGCGCTGTCCTTTCACCGGCTCCCCCGCGTGGATCAGCTCGCACAGGAACATCCACATGTGCAGGTAGTCGTAGGCGTATACGAAGCGTTGCGTCGTGCTGCGCATGTGGTCGCCGATCTGGGTCTCGTGCATCAGCGCGGGCACCTTCCCGTCCTCCGCAAAGCCCATGTCGGCCAGCGGAATGTCATTGCCTTTTGCCCATTCCTCATCGCTCACATAGAAACATGCCATTTCCTCGCCCTTGAATCCAAAGGCCTTCTTGATCGCCTTGTGGAAGTCCAGGAAGGTCTGGTTGCTGCGGATCTCGATGTCGCGAAAGGCTTCGCTCTTATCGTCGATCAGCACACGGAAGCGGTAGATGACCATGGTTCAGGTGCAGGGGGCGGGTGATAGGGGCAGTAGGCAGTTGGCAGGCCGGAGGTCCCGACGAAGTCGGGAGGCAGGGACAGAGGCAGTTGGCAGGCCGTAGGGGCGCAAAGCTACTTCGGGGTCAGGGTTCTGGGGTTGCGCCATTGGCATCTGGGCGTACGGTCGTTTTCAGGGGAACGTCCATGCCGGCCATGGGTTCCAGGCCCAATTGACGGCCGGTCTCCAGCATGATCCGCCAGGCCTGATCGCGTTCGTTGCTGATGCGTCCGTCGAGGATGGCGTCCTTGATCACGGTCTTGATGTCGCCGATGTATTTGCACGGTTCGATCCCGAAGGCCGCCATGATATCCTCGCCGGTGATCGGTGGCTGGAAGTTGCGCACGTGGTCCTTGGCCTCCACATCCTTCAGCTTCTGCATCACCACCTCATAGTTCCGCAGGTAGCGTTCCTTCTTCTTCTCGTTCTTGCTGGTGATATCCGCGCGGCAGAGGATCATCAGAGCATCGACATCATCGCCCGCGTCGAAGAGCAGGCGGCGCACCGCGCTGTCGCTCACTTCCTCCTTGGTGAGCGCGATGGGGCGCAGGTGCAGGGCCACGAGCTTCTGCACGAAGCGCATCTGCTCATCAAGCGGCAGCTTCATGCGGCGGAAGATCTCGGGCACCATGCGGGCGCCTTTGTCCTCGTGGCCGTGGAAGGTCCAGCCATGCGTGGGGTCGAAGCGCTTGGTCTTCGGCTTGGCGATATCGTGCAGCACGGCTCCCCAGCGCAGCCAGAGGTCGTTGCTGTTGGCGCACACATTGTCAAGCACCTGCAGCGTGTGGTAGAAGTTGTCCTTGTGCCCGATGCCGTGCTTTTCCTCGGCACCCTGCAATTCCAGGAACTCCGGGAAGAAGCGTTCGAGCAGGCCGCTGTCGCGCAGCAGGATGAAGCCGATGCTGGGTTTACGCGCGAGGATGATCTTGTTCAGCTCTGTGCTGATGCGTTCGGCGCTGATGATGTCGAGCCGTTCCGCATTGCGCCGGATGGCCTCGAAGCTGGGCGGATCGATGGTGAAGCCGAGCTGCGTGGCGAAGCGGATGGCGCGCATCATGCGCAACGGATCGTCACTGTACGTGATATCCGGATCGAGCGGGGTGCGCAGGATACCGCGGTCCAGGTCCAGCAGTCCGCCGAAGGGATCCACCAATGCACCGAGGCTGCCTGCGTTCAGCGAGATGGCCAGCGTGTTCACCGTGAAGTCGCGCCGTTCCTGATCGTCCTGGATGGTTCCGGGTTCCACCTCGGGTTTGCGGCTGTTGCGCGAGTAACTCTCCTTGCGGGCGCCCACGAACTCCACCTGCACATCGCCCAGCATGAACATGGCCGTGCCGAAGTTCTTGAAGACATGCACATGCCCGGCGTTAAGGTCACGGGCCACGGCTTCGGCGAAGGCGATGCCATCACCCTCCACCACGAAGTCGATGTCCTTGCAAGGGCGGCCCAGGATCATGTCACGTACGTAGCCTCCGATGGCGTACGCCGCCATGCTGCGCACCGCTGCTTCGCGCGCCACGGCCTTGAACAACGGCTGGTCCATCACGTCATCCAGTCGCGAGGTGTCCAAGGTGAACGAGTGGGTGCGCTGTTGCACGGCAGGCGGTTGGGGAGGCGAAAGTAGCCGTCGACCATCGGCCGCAGGCGTTCCTTGCCTTCGGAGGCCGTAGTTTCGTGGTCACATTCCACGAAAGATGCCCACCCTCACGCTCAAGTACCCTGAAGTCAGGAACTACATCGCCGGCAAGCCTGACGCCAACGGCCAGCAACGGATGGACGTCCATTCGCCGCTGGACGGCACGGTCATCAGCACCGTTCCGCTCAGTACAGCCGCCGACCTGGACAAGGCCGTGAAAGCCGCCGAGGCCGCATTCCCGGGTTGGAGCGGTACGCCGATCAAGGAGCGTTCGCAGATCTTCTTCCGTTACCGCGAACTGCTGTGGAAGAACCGCGAGGAACTGGCCACGCTGGTACACACCGAGAACGGCAAGACGATGGACGAGTCGTACGCCGAGGTGGACAAGAGCATGGAGCTGTACCGAATTCGCGTGCAGTCTGCCGCAGCTCGTTCAGGGCGAAGTGCTGGAAGTGAGCAAGGGCGTGGAATGCCGCATTGAGCGGAAGCCGCTGGGTGTGGTGGCGAGCATCGCGCCGTTCAACTTCCCGAACATGGTGCCGCACTGGACCATTCCCAACGCGCTGATGCTCGGCAACACCATGATCCTGAAGCCGAGCGAGGTGGTGCCGATCAGCGCCATCCGCATCGCTGAACTACTGAAGGAAGCGGGCCTGCCCGATGGCGTCTTCAACGTGGTGAACGGCGACCGCGCGATCGTGGAGGCCATCTGCGATCACCCCGGCATCAAGGCCGTGAGCTTCGTGGGCAGCACCAAGGTGGCCAAGATCGTTTACATCCGTGCCACGAGCACCTTGAAGCGTGCGCTCTGCCTGGGCGGCGCCAAGAACCATTTGCTCGTACTGCCCGATGCGCATTTGGAGATGACCGCGAGCAACGTGGTCGCCAGCATGAGCGGTTGCGCCGGACAACGTTGCATGGCCGCCGCGCAGATGGTCGGCATCGGTGGTGTGGATCACATCATCAACCAGATGATCGATCGAAGCGAAGAAGCTCATCCCCGGCAAGAACCTCGGTCCGGTGATCAGCAAGGCTTCGTACGAGCGCATCCTCGGCTTCATCGCAGAGGCGGAGAAAGCAGGAGCGAAGGTGTTGCTCGATGGTCGCAACCCGCAGGTGGAAGGAGGAGCGAAGGATGGGTACTATTTGGGCCCCACGATCATCGATCACGTCACGGCCGACATGCGCATTTCGCAGGAAGAGGTCTTCGGTCCGGTGATCAGCATCATCCGCGCGAAGGACCTGGACGCGGCCATCGCCATCGAGAACGCGAACCCGTATGGCAACGCCGCAGCGGTCTTCACACAGAGCGGAGGACAAGCGAGTCAAGTGATGGAACGCGCCAGCGCCGGCATGATCGGCGTGAACATCGGCGTGCCCGTGCCGCGCGAGCCCTTCAGTTTCGGCGGTTGGAACGACAGCAAGTTCGGGACCTGCGATATCACCGGGAAGAGCAGCATCGAGTTCTGGACGCAATTGAAGAAGACGACGACGAAGTGGAACCCTGAAGGGAAGACGAATTGGATGAGTTAGTTGTCTTAACTAGAGTTGCGGACGACTAGATGTTGGTCGCATTAGCGCGTACGGAGCATTGTTGGCATCCGACGCCCGAAAGAAGAGAGCGTCGTACTCTACCTCGTTGTGTACGACAGTTCGGTAGAATGCATCACGGAGAGCATAGATGGCCCGTCCGTTGTAAATGAAGAACAACTTGCCGACCACGTAGTTCTCGAAGTAAATGTTGCCCGTCCCGACCACTGTATCGGGTGCTTCTTTTTCGGTCCAAGCGATTTCAAATTCTCTGTTTTTCACGTAACGCATTGACATGAACGCACTTATTCGAATCTAGTAGACTCCATCGTTAATGTCCCAGTGTTGCCAATCCCTTTGGTTGGGGTTGCTTTGAAGG
>CAWFCK010000017.1:0-212124 GCA_963814325.1 uncultured Flavobacteriales bacterium | reverse complement strand
TACACATAGTTGCCGCCGCCGGTGTTGATGACCGGTGGGTCCGGTGCTGCTGGTGGGTGTTGAACCCGACAGTAGCGTACAATTGATGTTATCGCTCACGCCCTCACCCATGCACCGAGGCCTGCACTGAATGATTGACTGTACGGCAACGTGCTGATGCAGGCCGCACCCAGGCAGAAGCCGGTGGAAGCGGTGCTGGTGAACGTGGCGATCGGTGTAGCCAGGGGCGTGCCGCTGGCATCCAGCGGCACGAAGTAGCCGCTGCCATAGGCGCAGCAGATGCCATCTCCGAAAGCGTCGTTCACGATCAGCGTGTAGCATCCCGTGGGCAGGCAGAGGTTGACATCGGGCTGCGGGTAGACGCCGTTGGCGGCCTGGTCGGCATACGGGCCGCCACTGGCCACCGTGCCGCCGCCACTGTTCTGTAGGCTCCATGTGGTCTCGGAGCCATAGCGGTCCAGGACGACGCGGATCGTGACCAACTGGCAATCGCTGGTGGTGAAGGACCAGGTGGCCGAGGGCGGACCGAATCCGCAGGGGTTCACGCTCTGCACACGCCAGTAGTATGTGAAGAGCGGCTGCGTGGCCACGGCCGTGATGAAGCTGGTGGAGGTGATCCCGAACCCGATTCCACGATGTTGGTCATACCCGCATCCGTGGCGATCTGGATGTCGTAGCTCACCGCGTTCGGATTGGCGATCACGTCAGGGCCGTGCCGCCGCCCACGCCCGTGGCGCCATTGGCGGGTGCGTTGAAGGACACCTGCGCGGGTTGGGCAAAGACGTCCAGGGTGAGGGCGAGGTTCTTCGCCCCGCTGGCACTGTTGGCGTTGAGCGTGAAGGCGTATTCACCCGGCGCCACATTGTTCGTGCCGCTGATGGTGAGCGTACTGGTGCCTACCGGTATCACCGGGTTGGGACTGAAGCCTGCGCTGAGGCCCGGGGGCAGCCCGCTCACGCCGAGGGTGACGGTGTTGTTGTATCCGAGGATGCTGCCCACCTGGATGGCGTAAGTGGCGTTGGCCGGCTGGCAGGCGCTGGCCGTGGCACTGGTTACGGCCAGGGTGTAGTCCGGCGCGCTGGGCACGGTGATGGTGAAGTTGCTGTTGGAGATGTCATAGAAGATGTTGCCGTTGGCCCGCACCATCACGCGTGCGGTGTTGGTGGCCGAGTTCGGCACGGCGATCGTTTGGCTGCCGTCGTTCGGCGTGGCGCTCGCCAGCATGGTGGGATAGGTGAGCCCTCCATCGGTGGAGAGCAGGATGTCCACGTTGGCGCAGTTCACCGGTGCGCCCGCCGTGCCGGCCACATCCCAGGTCACGGTCTCGGTGTTGAGGGCGGTCCAGCTCACGGCGGTGTTGGGCGCGGTCACCAGGAAAGGGGCCGGTGGTGCCGCTCACGGTCACCACCATGTTGTCCTGGCCGTTGCAGCCGCCGGCGGGCACATTGTCGCGCACGGTAAGGCGGAAGTTGTAGGTGCGGGCCACGCTGCTGAGCACCTCCCACGTGGGCGTGGTGTTCGCGGTCACCGCGGGCAGGTTGGGCATGTAACGCACCGGCGTGCTCAGCGGCAAGAGTGGTACCCATGCCGGTCCGCCGGTGTTGGTGGCGACCGGTGGCATGGTGGCCACAGCATTGTCCATCTGTTCCCAACTGTAGGAGAGCACGTTGCCGCCGTTGGGATCGGTGGCCGAGGCGGTGAGGATGAAGGGCGTGGAGCGCGGGATGGTGCGGTCCACTCCGGCCAGGGCGGTGGGTGCGCTGTTGGGGATGGGTGCGGTGGTGGGGCATCCGCTGCTGGCGCCGGTGGTGATGTGGCCGCGACTCCTGCAGCTGTATCCGCCGAAGGAGGCGATGCTGTGGGCGGCCACATCGGGCGGGCAGATGCCGGCGTAGCCCATGATGGTGATGCCGCTGCCCACCTCCACGGCCGCGCTGGCGGCGCGGTTGCAGTTGTTGTTCTGGCTGTGGTTGCCGCCGTACTGGTGGCCCATCTCATGCGCCACGTAATCGAGTCGAACGTATCCCCACCGGTGCGCCCCAGCCGGTGACCCCGCCCGCCTTGTTGCCCGTGCACGGACTGTTCAAATAGGCCACACCACCGCCGCCGGTGCTGAACGCATGCCCGATGTCATAATTCCCCGAGCCGATCACGCTGCTGTTGCAATTGCTGATGTTCTCCCCGAGCATGGTGCTGCCGCTGTTGTTCGTGTAGGGGTCGGTGGTGCCGTTCAGGTAGATGAGCAGGTCGTTGTTCGCCACGAGCACCATGGTGAGCGTTGCATCCCGTTCGTAGATGCCGTTCACGCGGTTCAACGAGGTGGTCATGGCGGCCGCGGCGAAGTCTTGTTGTTGTTCGTGGTGTTGCTGCCGGGTACTTGGCGTACTCACCGTTGCAGGCCAGTTCGAGGTCGGAGTTGCGCAACTGGCAGTCGCCCACACGATCGGCGGCGGCCTGCGCGATCATTGGCGCGTGCGTTTCTGCTCGGCGTCGAATCGTTCACCTGGTCGTAGTGGCAGCCTGAAAGTCCGCCGGCAGGCGCTTGTGGAAGTCGTGCTTCCAATAGCCCTGCTAGTGCACCACATCGCCGGACACCAGCGGGTGATGAACCAAGCATCGCCGGCCACGGGCAGCACCATGGCGTGGAAGCCGTGCGGCGTGAGGTCGCACTTCAGCAGGGCACCATCGGACACGCCCACACCGGTGTATGTGCGGATCATGGGGTAGCGCTCCTGCAGCGCGCGGTGCATACGGGCACCTCCAGGAAGCGAAAGGCCGCGAAGCCGCCATCGGGCAGCGGCAGTTCCACGATGCGGGCAGCATTGGCCACCTCGGCCAGCCTGCCCACGGGGGCTTCCTCCAACCTGTGCGGAAGGCGGACACATCGAGGGTGAGCGTGCGGGCTTGGTCAGGTGCGATGCGGCGTTCACCGGCCAGGCCGGCGGCGCGTTCGGTGGGAAGTTCGCTCCACACGTTCCGTTGGGCGGTGGCGAGGATGGGCAGGAACAAGGCTGCCAACGAAAGGATCGAGCTTCGCATTTGATCGGAGCGATGGGGTAAGGGGTTGATTAACTTAGAACGATCGCTCGTCATAGCCGTCCGTGATCGCCGATCCGGTGAAAACCTCGAGCAAAAGGGCTTTGGGATCGACGGCCGGGCCGGGCGCTTGGTTGAACGCAGCTGTCCTGACGCGAAGCGATAATTCAATCCCGCATTCGCGAGCGGCCCCGATCAATCTGCGAAAACGTGTGGCCGCGAAGCGATCTTTGATCTCCGTGTTCGCGAGCCTGCCTACCGGCAGGCGAGCGGCCCCGTATGATCTGCGATCGCTTTAGCCGCGACGCGATCTTTCATCCTGGTGTTCGCGAGCCTGCCTACCGGCAGGCAGGCGGCCCCGTATTATCTGCGATCGCTTTGGCCGCGACGCGATCTTTGATCCCGTGTTCTCGAGCCTGCCTACCGGTATTCTAAGACTTGTGCAAGTCAAGTGGCGAACTTGTGAGGTTCCGGTATAGCTATTGCGATTGACCGCTGCGAAGACCCGGCTCACCAGCTTGTTGCGGATGATGTTGAGCGTGGACATGTGGTGCTTGCCCTCGGCGATGCGCCGCTGGTAGTACATCTTCATCTCCAATTGCTTTGGATGGCAGAGGCGGCCGCACTGCTCAACAAGGTCTTAATGCGTTTGTTGGCCATTGAACTCACTCTGCTCTTGCGGCTCATGTAGGTCCTTGATCGGTGGTCGAAGGGCACGATGCCAGCATAGCACGCATACTTGCGCGAGTCTTTGAAGAGGGTGAAGTTCTCCGTGGTGATGAGCATGTACATAGCCGTCTGTGGGCCGATCCCCTTGACCGAGGTGGCCAGTTCGTAGTTCTTGTGTAATGCGGCTTCCGAAGCGATCAGTTCAAGGATCGGTATCGAGTCGGTCGATGTGCTTGGTGAGTTGATCGATGGCCTTCTGTTCCATGCGTACGCCCTTGTCATTCTTGGGTAGCTGGAGCATGCGGAGTTCCGCACCCAAGCGTGACTTCAGCCCCGCGCGGTGCTTTACGAACTGCTCGCGCAAGGAGAAGAACCTTTGGCCTTCAACAGCACTTTGCTGGGCGGTGGGTTTGGGATGAGCTCTTCACGATGCCGATAGGCGTACTGGCCAACGCTGCCGCGTCGACCTTGTCCGTTTTGCCGCGTTTGATGCCCATGGACCGTTTGGCTGCAAGACCGGAGACTGTGCGTACTTCACTTTCCGATCAGCAAGAAAGGCCAGCAACGGCAACGAGTAGATGCCCGTGTTCTCAAAGCAGAACAAGGCGCCTTCCCATGCAACACCTTGGCGCTCCAGCCATTTCAGCAACTTGTTCCTTCCTACCACCGTGTTGGCGATCTGTTCATGGATCCGCGTGCTACGGACCACCACATCGAGCGTCCCTTGCGACACATCAATCCCTACGAAGTCTGTGTACTCCATTCACTTTGGGTTGTTAAGCGTTGCCTTGGAGACCAAGACCTTTGATAGACCCTCACGTCTAGAACTCTAACTGGTCCTTGGGCAACAGAGCGAGGAGTTCAGGGGACTGATACCGGCAATAGGTCTTCCAACCTGGCGGCAGGCGAAGTTCACCCCTGGCTCCTTTCTCATTTGGCTACGGACCTAAAGGCGGCTGGCGAAGCCAAGTGATGCCCGAAGCGCCTTACATTTGGGTCAAAGCAAAGCAGATGGTAGCGGTACTGAAGCGCAGCAGTCCCAGGGGCGCTTGACCAGCGTGCTGAAGCGCATGGCGCGTGCGAAGAGTGCAGCGCGAAAGCATAATGGGTTGGGCCAGTTCGTTGGCAAGATTCACTTCGAGGGCGACCCCGTTAAGGTGCAGAAAGCAATGCGCCGTGAGAAGCGATAGCATCGTATGGATACCAACATCGTGGTCTACCTCTTCAATCGTGACCAGCGATTGGCCGATCAATTGGAGGAAGTGCAGCTTCTCATTTGGCCGTGTTGTGGATCAGCTGTACAGTTGGCGCAAAGCGAGCGATGCGGATATCGCCTTGCTTGACAGTTCATGCAACGCTGTAGAATGGTGGAGATCTACCGCGAAGTGCAGGATGCGGCGATGGTGCTCGCCGCACCCACAAATTGGCGGTGGCCGATGCCATCGTGGCCGCAACCGCCTTGGTGAAGGGTTTGCCCTAGTTCACCGCGGACACCGATTTCAAGGGGCTGGGCGGTGACTTGCGCGTGGTGATCTACGAACCATGAAAATGGTGAAAACGGTGCATTGATCCCGGTCGCCTGGGAGGACAGGCATTCCACACCTTTCACAGTCTTTTCCGGCGTTCCGCAGGGTCCCGAGAACGGACATGAACGCACAGTGCGGTTGCGGAGACCCTGCGGGAGGAGAATACCCATGATCACGGCGGACAAGGTCTTCGCCAGCTGAACCCGGAGTTCGAGGTGGTGGTATATGGCAAGTAATACCATTTCGCATTAAGGCATAGGCTAGAGATGCGAAGTGCTTTTTTCGGAGGGGATACGGCGGGGTCGTTGCGTAGCCGGTCTCCTACGCGCCATAGCCGCTTCGGCGACGGAGCGAGCTACGGAACGATCACCTCAGCCACGCCCCGTTCCTCCGGAAATACAGCAGGAAGCCCAGCGGGATGAAGCAGTAGAAGAACAGCAGGACGCCCACGACGGAGAGGTAGACGGACATGATCCACAGCAGCATGACGCCCGCCGTGGCGATGAGGTGCACGATGTTGGATCCCGTATAGATCCGGCAGCCCAGCCGCCGGCCCCCCAACATCAACGCGGCGCCGAGCGCGGCCCCCACGCAGGTGAGGACCCACCAGCACCAAACTATTGAGGGGCACAACAGCGGGCCCCAGTCGCCGCTGCGGCCGCCGGCATGGCTCATCCTGCCTTGAACAGGTTCACGATGATGAGCAGGAAGTTGCCCAGGATGGTGAGCACGCAGACCACCTTGAACAGGCGGGGTGGGTTCAGGGGTGAGTGGTCCATCGTGCTGCCGGCGCCCTCCTAACGAAGGTAGGCCTGCCTGCCGGAGGCAGGCCTGCCTGCCGGAGGCAGGCGCATGTTCAGGTGTTGGGTCTCCATGCCACGGATGCTGCAGGGCCGCCTTGCAACCGCTTGTAGATGGTGCGCCCCTCCTCCGGCTGACCCTTGACCGTGACCAGGGTAGCACCAGGAGCATTGCGGCCGTGCCGAAGCATCGGGGAAGTAGGACACCGGGACTCATGCGTGCAGGCGAAAGGTACCGCACGTCGTGCAAGCCTCCCCGTCGCTGCCCTATTTTCGATCGCCCATGTCCAGACCCATGCTTCACCGCTCCGTCCTTTTTGCACTGGTCTGTTGCGGTGCCGTGCACCTGGCCCGTGCGCAGAGCTGGCTGGTGGACACCCTGCTTCCGGGCAGCAGCTTGGGGCATCACCGACATGAGTTCGCCGACCCGCAGCACGGCTTCGCCTGCGGCTTTCCCCGCGGCCTTGTACCGCCCATGGACGGCGGCGCCACCTGGAATTCAGAGCCGGTGTCCGTCGCGCCGCCCGTTTTCCCTGGCCCGCACAGATGGCGAACGCGGGCTGGCTGGCCAACGGGTAGTAACGGCCGATCCAGTTCGGAACAGCATTGGGCTGCGCGCTCCATCAGGTCGATCGAGGCGATGGGTTCCTCGCGGATGGCCTGCTGGTCGGCCTGACGCATCTGTTCGGCTGTGAGGACGCGAGATCATGGTGGGCTTCGAAGGTACCGAAGCGGTGGTACAAAAAGCGAAGGCCCCCCGTTTCCGGAGGGCCTTCGGTTAGATGAACTTCTGCTTACTGGAAGTAGAAGTTGATGCCGATGCTTGCACCGCTTACGCCGGTGTCGAGGCTAAAGCTGCTGCTCTTGTCCTCGTAGCCGTCGCCGGGGGCGCCGCTGCCTTCCACCGTGGTGGGACTCAACGGAATGCTGCACCTGGCCCCGCCTCTACCGCCTGCTGCTGAACATTGCAGCGTGGAATGGTCACAGGCCCTCATCGACTTCCGAATTCACTTGAAGCTAGAGCGCTCATTGAGCGACCGCACGGTGGAGGCCTACCTGCACGACCTTTCCAAACTACAGGCCTTCGCCGAAACGCACAACCCCGTGCCCAAGCCGGAGGCGCTCGGACTGGATGACCTGCAGGCCTTCACCACCGCCATCGCCAAACACGGGCTCAGCGCCACAAGTCAGGCAAGGCTCTTGAGCGCCATTCGTGGCTTCTACAAGATGCTGCGCATCGAGAAGGTGATCACCGCCGACCCCACCGAACTGCTCGAAAGCCCGAAGACCGGGCGTTACCTGCCCACCTTCCTCAGCATCGAGGAGATCGACGCCATGGTGAAGGCCATCGACATGAGCCGGCCCCTCGCCCATCGCGACCGTGCCATCCTCGAAACGTTGTACGGCTGCGGACTGCGCGTTAGCGAGCTCTGCACGCTGCGCATCAGCTGGCTGCATTTCAACGACGGCTTTGTGCGCGTTATCGGCAAGGGCGACAAGGAGCGGCTGGTGCCCATCAGCCCGGAGGCCATGCACCAGATCGACGTCTACCGCAACGACGAACGGGTTCACCTGCCCGTGAAGAAGAATGCGGAGGATATCCTCTTCCTCAACTCGAAAGGCGGCGGGCTCTCACGCGTCAGCGTGTTCAACCTCGTGAAGAAGCTCGCCGTGAAAGCAGGCGTCACTAAGGTGATCAGCCCGCACACCTTCCGCCATTCCTTCGCCACACACCTGGTGGAAGGCGGCGCCGACCTGCGCGCGGTGCAGGAGATGCTCGGTCACGCGAGCATCACCACCACGGAGATCTACACGCACCTGGACCGCGAGTACCTGCGCAGCAACATCCTACAGTTCCATCCGAGGGCGAGAAGCAAGGCATAGGCTCACGCAGAGGCGCAGAGAACGCAGAGGGCGCGAAGGGAATGGCGCGGCCTCACACAGAGGCGCGGGTAGCGTGACGTTGATCCGTGGATCGATCGCATTTCGCATTCATCTGTGCCATCGGCGAGATCTGCGGTTAAGAACAATGACGGCCTGCCGAAGGCGGCCGCTGCATGGCATCAATGAAAAAAGGGGCCGAAGCCCCATTTTCCATGTATGCTGAACCGTGACTACTGCCCAGCCGTGATGTCCTCGATGGACATCAGGATGGCCTTCATCTTCTTGTCGTATACATACATGCAGATCTTGCCGGTCCTGCCCTTCAACGATCCTGCGCGCATGTTGTCCGGGTTGCCCGTTACGAACGAGGTGTACTTCTTCGGCACCGGGATCTTCTGGGTCTCCGTGTCCTTGCCGATATCGATCGTGGATACCCCTACGTACGGCTTGCCCGTGCCGAGACCAGCGTCCTCGAAGTTCGTGTACACGATGGCCTGCTTGCCCGAGGGCAACACGGTCTGGAATTCGTACGTGAACATCTTGAAGCGCTTCAGGTAGTTCGCCAGCGTGATGCCGTCGGAATTCGCGATGCCGCCCGCCACTTCCATGGTCTTGTAAGGTTTCTCGATCTTGTTGATGTCCAGCGGCTCGCCCTTGTTGTCGAAGTTGAAGATGATGTAGTCCATCACCGTGAAGCGCATGGGGATGTCCTGCGCGCTGCCACCGGCCAGCATGCTCAACGCTGCCGTGGCGCCCACCGCCTTGCGGAAGGTCTCGGAGATCACCTGGTAGTTGCCGCTGCTCTCCTTGATGATCTCGTGGAACAACACCTTGGGCTTGGAGCCGATGCTGAACTTGCGCTTGGTGGCCTTCAACGCGTTCTGGATCCCGTTATCCCAGTCGATGCTCTTGTAGGCCATCTGCTTTCCGCTGGGATCCAGCTTGAGGAAAAAGACGCCATCGCTGTTGTCGCCGTTCATCTTCTCCCCTTCATAGTACATACCCGCCGTGGCCACCGTGCCATCCGGCTCGATCAAAAAGGAGCTGGGCAGGTTGGTCTGCTTGCCATCGAACAGGTCGTATTCGTATTCCTTCTCGCCCGTGGCGCCGTTGAAGGAGACCACCTTGCCGTAGATCTTCTTGCTCATCAGACCGGGTCGCTCCATGCTGATCACCATCAACTTGCCCGGGCCCGATTCCGCCGAGGCCACACTCACCATGCCCTTCTCCACCGTGGTGGTCTTGCTCCACAGCTCCTTCAGGTCGCGGTCCAGCTTCGTTACCTCGAAGCCCCATTTCTTCTCCTTCACCGCCTGCGTGATGTAGAAGCCCGATCCGTCCAGCGCCGGATATACCGCCGTGGACCCTGCCGTGGCGATCTTCTTCGTCTCCTCCACCTTCTTCTTGATGATGTTGCCGCTGCCATCCACCGTTACCAACGTGTTGGTCTTCTTGCTCAGGTCGTTGAACACGAACAGGAAGTCCGCACCATTGAATTCTCCTCCCGTGAGCTCGGAGTTCTTGGTGACGTCGATCGTGGTCTTCTTGATCACATTCAGATCAAGGTCGTACAACTCCAACGCGAACTCGATCATGCCCTTGCCGGACTTCTCGTTCACGTAGTAGGTGTAGTAGCCCTTCTCGGGAATGGAGCTGACGCCCCGGAATTCCTTGGGACGGATACCATCGATCTGCACTTGCTGGGACTGCACCACGGTGGTGGACAATAAGCACAGGCCGACAACGAGGCTTTGCGTAAGGGAACGTTTCATCGTTAGGTTCGCGGTTGGTAAATGTGAACAATGATAAAGAATAGAACCTTCCCACGCCCGACGGCCCTGTCGCTGCTGCTCCCTGTGCTCGCCATCGCTCTTGCCCACACCGACGTGCTGGCCCAAAAAATGGAGGAAAAGACCTGGGAGAACGGCAAGCCCCGATCACGCGAATCCCTAGACAAAAAGGGCTTCAAGACCGGTGAGTGCGCCTACTTCCACGAGAATGGGCAGATGAAGCTGCGCGAGCAATACGACAAGGGCCGCCGCAGTGGAAAGTGTGAAGCCTGGTTCGAGGACGGCACCCCCGAGTATACCCGCAACTACGTGGTGATGCAGCGTAACAACGGCTCCCTGGCCGGCACCGAACCCGTTGCCGTGAAGGATGGCGAATGGCTGGAATACCACGGAAACGGCACGAAAAAGAAGGAGGAGCATTATGCCCTCGGCGTGTTGCAGGGTGCCGTGCGCACTTGGTATGAGAACGGGCAACTGGAGGAACTGAAGACCATGGCCGACAAGTTCGAGGAGGGGGCCTACGAACATCACTACGAGAACGGTCAGGTCTTCCAAAAGGGACAGTACGCCAAAGGAGAGAAGACCGGAACGTGGGAGACCTATTACGAGAACGGCCAACTGGCCTATCGCGAAACCTTCGTCAGCGACAAACACATCGATGGCCCCTGGCGCGGCTCGCACCCCAATGGCGCCGACAGCCTTTCAGGGAGCTATTCGCATGGGCGTAAGGAAGGCATCTGGATCGAGCAGCATCCCAATGGCAAGATGAAGAGCAAAACGCTCTACCGCTTCGGCATGCCCTCCGGCGAATTCGTGGAGTTCCATGCCAACGGCAACAAGAGCCGCGAAGGTGCCTTCGGCGAAAGCACCGCCGACGTCACGCGTGGACGCGAGGAAGGCAAGTGGATCGAGTACCACGAGAACGGCCAGAAGATGAGCGAGGGCACCTATGACAATGGGCAGCTCACCGGCCGCTTCGCCGCGTGGTACGCCAACGGACAAATGCGCCTCGAAACGAACTACGAGCGCCTGGCCGGACGGGATGAAGTGATGGAAGGCATGACCCGCGAATGGCACGAGAACGGACAGTTGATGAGCGAGGGCGTGTTCGTGAAAGGCATGCGCGATGGCCTGTGGAAGGAGTACTACCCGGGCGGGCAACTGCGCTCCCAGGCCGTGTACGACAAGACCAAGATGAGCGGGGGCTTCACCGAATACGCCGAGAGCGGAAAGGAGATCGCCACCGGATTCTATGAGGTGGCCGGTCGCAAAAAAAGCCGCACGGGCCATTGGGTCACGTCGTACGAGAACGGCACCAAGGAAAGCGAAGGGGAATACATCAAGAACAAGCGCGTAGGCCGCTGGCAGAAGTGGTACCCCAGCGGACAGGTGCAGGAGGATGCCTTCTTCGAGGATGGTGCCTACCAAGGCAACTACAAGGACTACTACGAGAACGGCAAACTGCGCAGCGAAGGCCAGTTCAAGGGCAAACGCACGCTGAAGGTGCATGGCAACCATTTGCACCTGCTGCTGCCCTACGTAGGTTTCGAGGTGCAGCTCGAAGGCGTGAAGAACGGCACCTGGAAATACTATTCGGACGACGGTCAGTTGGAGCGCACAGAGGTGTGGAACAATGGGCTGCGCAAGTGAGCGGCTCGCCGGCCTGTGCATCGCCGCGCTGATGGCCGGCCCGCTCCTGGCCCAACAGGGCAGCACCTTCGCCTACACCGGAGAGGATGCGCTGGACGACCAGTTCAACCTGCACCGCGTGAACTACGGTGGCTTCACCAACAACTTCGCGTTGCAGGACCAGGATATCGTGTGGCCCTGGTTGCCCACGCTGTTCTATGAGCACGGGTACCTGGTATTGCCCCGGAACCAGCAGGCGAACGTCTGCCTCACCATTGCACCGGAGGTCTTCCTCACCATGTTCTTCATGGGCCGCATCACCGCCACTGCGGACCTCGTGCTGCTGAACGAGGCCGGCAACAAACCCACGAAAGGGCTCGGCCTCCGCGTGGGCGCCGGCTATAGTGCGCTCGGATCCACCTTCGGTTTCTCCGAGACCTCCCCCATCCTTCGCGCCGGGCTTCTCATCAGCAACATCCGCTTCACCTACGCATATAGCCTGTCGAATACCACCATCATCGATCACCAGTTCGGGGTGGGCATCAAGTTCGATTGGTAGGTGGCGCTACAACCCCAAGGCGGGCAGATGGGAACTGTAGCCCCCTCACACCCCCAAACACACCTTCAACTGCACCTCCAGGATGTCGCCCATGCTGGTGCAATCCGTGAAGGCTTTGGTCATGTGGTACGTACCAAGCTCTTCACGCAGGGTGTGGCGATGTTCATCCGTGCTGATGCGGTCCCGCTTCATCACATCCAACAGGTCGCGGATCTGGTCCTCGGCCAGCTTGTAGCGTTTGCGCAGCAGCGAGCGTTCCTCATGGGCGTACTGCTCAGCCGTTTCGGGCCCGAGGTGCTTGTTGGCGAGCTCAACGAACGGAAGGTTCTCCTTGTAGAACTGCGGCAGGTAGATGCGGTGGCGACCCTCGTAGCTCTGCTGATCGAAGTCGATACTGCGTAAGCGGTACTGCACCTTGTCGAAGTCCTGGATCACGTCCACCACGAAGTTGTAGGCCCGCATATCCCCCAGCAGGCGCACGAAGCAGCGCTCGTTGAACTTCACGAACTCCTTGCTCAGGCGCACAGGGTTGAAATTGCCGCCGTAGTGGGGCGGGTCCTTCATGAAGTCGTCGCCGGGGACGCCGATGATGTGCTCCTCCACCAGCGTGCTTCCCAGGCAGATGTAGTTGATCTTGTTGGGGCTGAGCATGTGCTCCAGTTCCAGCCCGTACACCCGGCTGGCATCGGCCTTCTTAATGTAGTAGTAGTCGTGGTTGTCGTTGATCTGGTTGAGGATCTTGATCCGGAACGGCTGGCTGTTGCCGTAGGCGCAGAAGTCGATGCTGGCCACGCCCAGGTGCGGCAGGCGGCGACCGTCAGCGATGAGCAGTTGGTAGAGGTCCACCAGGCGATCATGCGTTTCCTGCATTTCGCGGGGCTCAGCATCACGGTGGTCCAGAGCGTCTCTTTCCCTTCCGCATCGCGCTGGGCCATCAGTCCATCATGACGCAACAGGTCGCCGTAGTCGATGGGCAGCGCGGTGCTGCGGCTGTGCGTGGCGAGGTAGCTGGAGAGGCCCGGAGCTATAGGGTAGCTGGGCTTCTTGCGGTGGATCTCGTTGAGCTCCATTCGGCGGGCAAGGTAGTCCGCGCGGGAGGCCTTATTCCACCACGATGCGGCGGGTGCCGTCGAAGTAGAAGCGCACGGCCTTGCGCGGGATCACCGGGCGACCGAGCGCGTCGAACGCGGGCAACTTGGTCATATTGGCTGGCAAGGTCAGGTCCTGCACGGCAGTGGCATCAACGGCACTGCCGACGATGCGGATGTCGTCCAGATCCCAGCTGCCGCCGCTACCCATGTAAGGCTGAAGAAGCAGGCTGAAAAAGCCGAAGACCATGCCCGGGCCAGCGGCCACAGTACCGGGGTCACGGACCACGGTGTTATCGAAGTTGCTGGGGATGGCGAAGTCCGCGATCTCCGTGGTGGGAAGCGATTCGTTCACCCCGAAGCGCACGCGCAGACGCTCGGGACCATCGGTACCCGCGCGGTGACGGATGATGATGCTGTCGATATGCGTAGGGGTGAAGGCAATGCCGGTAAGGATCACCATGTGGTCCTCATCCATGATCGCGGGCCAGCCGTATGTGGCCAGGGCATTGTCACCGAGTTCGATAGGGTGCGGGCAAACATCCACCCCGAGGAAGCCAACGTCGTTGCCGAAGAAGTTGGCGTTCTCGTTCGTGGGCAGGGCGCAGGAGGTGCAACCGGAGTCGCAGTTGAGTTGCACGGCGCAGGGCATAGCCGGCCAGCCGTATTCGATCTTCTGCCCCAACATGGACAGGGGGAACAGGAAAGCAGCGAGTAGTAGTTGTCTCATTTGGGGCGGCAAAAGTGACCCTTTGAACGCTTCAGACGGCATTAAGTTCTCCCGTCACGTTGTTGATAAGGACCAAACGGCACTTTGGCGGGATGAACCAACCAGCTTGAGGCCTTAGCTTGGTCGCAACTCCTTCACCCTCATGCGTTCCCTGTTCTCCACGGCGGCCCTGCTTTTTTTATGCAGCGCGATCGCCCAGCCCTACAAATACGGCTGTCACTACTTCCGCAACGGCCATCCCACCCCGCCCCAGGCCCTTACCCACGCCGAACGCGATGCCTTGGATGAGCTGATCGCCCGCAGCGACACCTTCGATATCCTGCATTACGATATCGCCGTGGATGTCACCGACTATTCTGGCGCATCCATCACCGCGGCCACCACCATTCAATTCACCCCGCGTATCTCCAACACCACGATCCGGTTCGACCTGGTGGACGCGCTTATGGTGGATTCAGTGGTGGCCGATGGCAGCGCCCTGCCATTCACCCATGGGAATGCGATCCTGGCGGTGCAACTCCCCGAGGCCGTGGTGGGACAGACCTATGCCCTCACTGTTCATTACCATGGCCAGCCCGCGCGCGACCCGCAGTGGGGCGGTTTCTACTTTGAGGCGGACTACATATATAGCCTCGGGATCGGGCTCACCACCATTCCCCCCTACTTCGGCAAGGTCTGGTATCCCTGCTTCGACAGCTTTGTGGAGCGGGCGAGCTACACCTACCATGTGAAGAGCGCCGGCACCTTCCGCGCGCATTGCCAGGGCGAGTTCCTCGGGGAGGTGCAGTTGGGCGGCGACACCGTGATCCGCTCATTCGACCTGGCGCCGGCGATCACCACGCACATCGCGGCCATTGCCGTGGCCGACTACCGCGACTCTGTGTTCGTGCACAGCGGAGCCTTTGGGAACATTTCCGTAAAACTCACCGCCAAACCGGCGAACCTCAACACCATGGTGGCCCGCTTCGCCAGCATCGGTGAGGCCATCGATGCGTGCGAGTATTGGTACGGCCCTTACCCATACTCACACGTGGGATACGTTCACACGACCGACGGCGCCATGGAGATCGCCACGAACGTGGCCTATCCGGAGTTCATGAACAACGAGTCGCTGATGGAGAATCGCGGCCTATTCGCACATGAGCTGGCCCACCACTGGTGGGGCAATAAGGTGACACCCCGCACGCACAACGACATGTGGTTGAAGGAGGGTCCAGCGGAATACAGCGGCCACCTATTGGAGGAATGGGCCTTTGGAGATGAGGCCTTCGTGGATGTGGTGAAGGACAACCACCTGGACGTGTTGACCAACGCGCATCTGGACGATGGGGGCTTCCTGGCGTTGTCGCCGCTGCCCGATGAACACATCTACGGAACGCACAGCTACTACAAAGGCGCCTCGGTCATGCACAACCTGCGTGGCTACCTGGGCGACACGCTCTTCCGCCAGGCCCTGCGTCAGATACAGGTAGAGAACGCGGACACCACCTTGGACTCGCCCGGCTTCCTGACTGTGCTGGCCAATGCCACAGGGCTGAACATGCAGCCCTTCTTCGATGCGCAGGTGTTCGCTCCCGGATTTTCTGTCTTCGTGCTCAATAGCCTGGCGAGCGCAGCCAGCGGCGGCCAGTGGAACGTGGATCTGCAACTACGCCAACGCCTGCGTTCAGCGCCCGCCTTTCATGACGCCGTGCCGCTGGATATCACCTTCATTGGAGCCGACCGGCAGCGGCAGGAATATCACGTGACCGCCGGTGGCGAATTCACGGACCTGTCACTGACCTGCGATTTCGAACCGGTGATGGCTGTGGTGAACAGATACAACCGGTTGAACCAGGCGCGTATGGACCATGAACGCGTGGCCGTGCCCGGCGTCGCCTTTCCATCGCTTCAGCCGCGCACCGAATTCCGCTTGTATGCGGACAGCCTTGTTGACAGTACGCTGGTGCGCATCGAACACATCTGGGCCGCGCCAGATGCCGACAACGTGGGTTGGGGGGTGAACCAGATCAGCTCCACACACTATTGGACCGTGGATGGCATCTGGCCCGAAGGCACGGCCCTGCATGCGCGCTTGAACTACAACGGTACCGACGAAGACAAATTTGACTTCGACCTGTACAACATCAGCGAAGGGAATGCCATGCTGGTTTACCGCGCCAACGGCACCGACCCTTGGGAGCTAGCCCCGGACTATACGCTGGTGGCCGGCAACACCACCAACGGCAGCGGCTATTTCACCGTGGATGTGTTGCGCAAGGGACAGTATGCCTTCGCCAATGGCAATGCGTTCATCGGGCTCGACGAGGCGACCGCATCGCAGCCGCTGCTGGCGGTGATGCCCAATCCGGTGAGCGATGTGCTCAGCGTACGCGGTTCGGCCAAGGGGATCGGGTCGGTGCAGTTCGATGTGTTCGCTGCTGATGGCCGGCTGGCCATGCGCACCGCTGTGGGCGACGGCTCTGGTGATCGCAAGCTGGACGTTTCGGCCTTGGATGCCGGGTCCTACGCCCTGGCGATGCGCGATGCACAAGGCAGGTGCCTCGGCGCGGCGCATTTCATCATCCAACGCTGAAGCACGGATCCATAACCCACTGGATATAGGATCATTCCGCGCCCGACCTTAAAGATCATGATCAAGGATGTTCCTGATCGTCAGGGAAGGCGCAAAGCACGGTACATCGCGTCCAGCATGCCGCCCTTCTGCTTATCGTCGCGCAGCTGCCAGAACATGATGCCGCCCAGGCCTTGTTCGCGCACATACCGGGCCTTGGCCTGGACGCTCCGGACATCATCACCGGTGAGGAAACGGCGCTTGGCCTTGTTGTAGGCATAGGCGGCTCCAGCACCTTCATCCCGGAACCATAGCCAGCCGTTCGCTTCGGTGATGGTGGTGTCGATGGCGCTGAAGGAGATGGCCCGTTCGAAGGTGCCCGGTTGGAAGAGGCCATTATTCGCAGGTGGCACGTCCTTGAAGATGCGATCGTAGGTGGCCGCGCCGATCACCACCTTGTTGCGGGGCACCTTTAGCGAGTCGAGCACGTGCACAGCACGAGCGGCGGACATTCGTTGCCCCTTGACGGGAAATAGCGAGGTGTGGTGGCCGGTGCGCGGGCTGTACCCATGCACCAGATCGTAGCTCATGATGTGTACGCGGTCCACCACGGGCATGATGCTGTCCCATTCGAAGCCCCTCACCAGACATTCATCCGTTCCACCTGCGGCGAAGCTGATCTCATAGCGATCGCCGATTTGCCTGCGCAGTTCGCGCACCAGCAGCGTGAAGTTGTGACGGTCCTCCGGCTTGAAGGCATGGCCGGGCGGACCTTGCACAGCAGGATACTCCCAATCCAGGTCGATGCCATCGGTCCAGGTGCGCTTCAACAGGGCCAGGATGGAAGCTGCGACCTTCCGCCGTCCTTCTGCTCTGCTGAACACCTCGGAACAGGTCTCACATCCGCCCCACCCCCCGAGGGAGACCATGACCTTCAGCTCTGGGTGTTCACGCTTGAAGCCGACCATCTTGCGCAGCACCTTGTCCTGCGCCTTGCTCATGGGCGCCAGGCTGTCACCTTGCAAGGTGTTGAAGCACCAGATCAGGTGCGTTAGCTGGCCTATTTCACGACCGTACAGATCGGCGCCATCGCCGGCGTAATAACCGATGAGCGCAGGCGCCTGGGCCGAAGATCGTCCAATGGAAAAAGCAAGGATGAACAGCAGCACGATGCACCTCATGGCCACAAGGTAACAGGCCGGGAACGATGCTCCCGGCCTGCGCAATGGATCGTCGGAGCTTACTTCTTGGCGGCCGCCTTCTTCGGGGCCTTCTTCACGGCCGCTGTGGCCTTCTGGGCCGCAGCCTTCTTCACGGCGGCAACGCTTGCAGCTGCGGCGGCGGTCTTCTTGGCCGTGGCGGCTTTGCGCTTCGCACGGGTGTTGCTGGTCTTGGCCACCACTTTACCGGTGCTGCTCTTGCCTTGGCGGCGGGTCGCTTTCTTCGTCGACATGTGATCTGGATATTTCGCGCAAGCTACCTGCAATGCGATGCATGCCGACGACCTGACCGCATCAGTTGTAAGCCGTAACACGTGAAGAACGTGGACTGCGGATGGACCACTATGTGCTTTCACCCCCCCGTGTGCAACGCGGACCGCCATCGGCCCGTCATGTCCAGCGTAACCAGCTTCGCAACATGAAACGCAGCAGCCTCTCCATACTCGCATGCATGTCACTGTTGCATCTCCTGGCACAAGTGAACGCATGGCCGGCTGGCAATATTCCCATGGCCTTCACCGATCATCTCAACGGCCCGAACGTGACCATCACGAACGTGATCAGCCAGGTGATCGATCCCCTGCAGGTCGGCTATTTCAGCGACAGTACGGCCAGCATCGGACTGGATAGCGGATTGGTCATTTCAACCGGTGTATGCTACGGTGTCATCGGCCCCAACAACATCCCGAACATGACGCTCGGTGGTGGAGCGTTCAATTCAGATGCCGACCTGTCCACCATGAGCGCCATCTATGCAAATGTCATCGGGGACCCAGCGATCGTGCAACTGGACCTGGTGCCCGCGGGTGATACCCTGCTCATCCGGTATGTCTTCGGTTCAGAAGAGTATGATGAGTACACCTGCAGCGACAAGGATGATCGTCTGGGCATGTTCCTCAGCGGGCCGGGCATCACCGGCCCGTTCTCCAATGGGGCGATCAACATGGCCACGCTGCCGATCAGTGGTCTGCCGGTCACGGTCAATACCGTGAACAGGGGGGTATCGGGCTCGGAAGGTAGCATGGGCCTCTGCTTCATCAACCCTACATGGCAACAGGACACGATCTATTACCTCAACAACGACTTCGGGCTGGGTACACAGTTGGACGGTTACACCGTCGTACTTACCGCGAGGGCTGTGGTCGTGCCTGGGTCGAGCTACCATTTGAAGCTCGCCATTGCCGATGTGAACGATGCCAATTTCGATTCGGCGGTATTCCTGCCCGAAGGGGCCATCAGCTGCAACGAACTGTCAACGGGCATTGATGGGTCCGGCTCGTCCACTCCTTGTTCATGGCTCAACGCGATCGACCAGGTGATCTACATTCGAGGGCTTTCGCCCGATGGTGGCATGATCGCGTTGGAGGCCTTCGATACGACAGGGCGACTATTGCAACGCTCAACAGCCCGGCCCAATGGCACGTTCTGCAGCATGGCGGTCGACCCCGGCATCTCCGGAACGGTGATCATTCGTATCCTTCAGGGTGATCGCGTCACAACCGGTCGTGTCTGGGTGCGCTGAAGCGATCGGTCACATCCGAAGCCCTGAACTAAGGGCCGCTGCGGCCGTCGTTCAACCTCTGTCTCCCTTGCCCCGCGCGGCCTTCATGGAACCCGTTCAGCGGGACATAACTTTCGACCACTTCCATCGTAGAACGCCCCGTCCGAGGACCGCCCTAACACGAACGAATGACCAACGCACCTTACCTGAAGTGGCTGCATGAAGTGCAGCTCTCCGATCTGCCCACCGTGGGCGGCAAGAACGCCAGCCTGGGCGAAATGATCCAGAACCTGGGCAAGCTCGGGGTGAAGGTGCCCGGTGGATTCGTGGTGACCGTTGCCAGCTACGAGGCCTTCATCGCCCACAACGTGTTGGACCAGAAGATCCGCGATATCGTGGCGAAACTGGACCACGACGACCTGGAGAGCATCCGCCGCACCGGCCTGGCCGTGCGCACGCTCGTGAAGAACGGCACCTTCCCGCCGGAGATCGAAAAGGACATCATCGCGCGCTATGCCGAGATGAGCCAGCAATACGGCCAGGAGGCCACCGACGTGGCCGTGCGCTCCTCCGCCACCGCCGAGGACCTGCCCGATGCCTCCTTCGCAGGACAGCAGGAAACGTACCTCAACATCCGCGGTCCGCAGGACCTGATGGTGGCCATCCGCAACTGCTTCGCCTCGCTTTTCACCGACCGCGCCATCGTGTATCGCCAGAGCCTCGGCTACGACCACTTCATGGTGGGCCTCAGTGTCGGCGTGCAGAAGATGGTGCGCTCCGACCTCGGCTCCAGTGGCGTGGCCTTTTCCCTGGACACCGAGAGCGGCTTCAAGGACATCGTGCTCATCAACGCCAGCTATGGCCTGGGCGAGATGGTGGTGCAGGGCAGTGTGAGCCCCGATGAGTTCAGTGTGTTCAAACCCACGCTGGCGCAAGGCTTCAGCGCCATCATCGAGAAGAAGCTCGGCCACAAGGACCGGAAGATGATCTACGGTGTGGACCCCAACAAACCGGTGAGCATCGTGCCGGTGGAACGCCCCATGCGCCATCGCTTCAGCATTACCGACGACCAGGTACTGGAGATCAGCCGCAACGTGGTGGCCATCGAGAAATACTACAGCGAGCTCAAAGGATACTGGTGCCCGATGGACGTGGAATGGGCCGTGGACGGACTGAGCAAGCAGCTCTTCATCGTTCAGGCCAGGCCCGAGACCATCCACAGCCGACTGGACAGCGACCGCGTGGTGGAATACCGCATCAACAAGACGGGCAAGGAGAAGGTCGTTGCGCATGGCATCGCCATTGGCGACCGCATCGGCACAGGCACCGTGCGCATCATGTACGCCCTCGACGGGCGCGATGGCAGCACGGACGGCAAGGATTTCAAGGAAGGCGACATCCTCGTTACCGAGATGACCGATCCCGACTGGGAGCCGATCATGAAGAAGGCCGCGGCCATCATCACCAACAAGGGAGGCCGCACCTGCCATGCCGCCATCGTGGCGCGTGAAATGGGTGTGCCGGCGATCGTGGGCTGTGGTGATGTAACGGACCATGTGGAGAACGGCATGGTGCTGACCGCCAGCTGCTGCGAAGGCGCCACCGGCATCATCTACGCCGGGAAGATCCCCTTCGAGAAGCACGAGACGCTGCTCACCGACCTGCCCAAGGTGAAGACCCCGATCATGCTGAACGTGGCCTCCCCGGACATGGCCTTCAAGTTCGCCGGACTGCCCAACGCCGGCGTGGGCCTTGCGCGGGAGGAGTTCATCATCAACAACTACATCCAGGCCCATCCGCTGGCGCTGCTGCAACACAAGGAGCTGGGCGACGTGGCCCTCAGCGGCAAGATCAGCTACCTCATCAACGGTTACGAGGATGAAGAGACCTTCTTCGTGAAACGCCTCTCCTACGGCATCGCCAAGATCGCGAGCGCCTTCTACCCCAACAAGGTGATCGTGCGCTTCAGCGACTTCAAGAGCAACGAGTATAAGAACCTGCTCGGTGGCGAACACTTCGAACCGCACGAAGAGAACCCGATGATCGGCTGGCGTGGCGCCTCACGCTACTACAGCGATGCCTACAAGGAAGCCTTCGGACTTGAATGCAAGGCCATCCGCCGCGTGCGTGAGAAGATGGGCCTGCAGAACGTGGTGGTGATGGTGCCCTTCTGCCGCACCGTGGAGGAACTTTTGAAGGTGAAGGCCGTGATGAAGGAGTACGGACTGGAGCGCGGCAAGGAAGGCCTGGAGCTCTACCTGATGGCCGAGATCCCGAGCAACATCATCCTCGCCGAGGAGTTCGCGAAGTACATCGATGGCTTCTCCATCGGCAGCAACGACCTCACCCAGCTCACGCTCGGCCTGGATCGCGACAGCGCGTTGGTGGCGCACTTGTACGACGAGCGCAACCCAGCCGTGAAGGCCATGCTCAAGATGCTCATCACCTCGGCCAAGAAGACCGGAACCAAGGTGGGCATCTGCGGTCAAGGCCCCAGCGACTTCCCGGACTTCGCGCAGTTCCTGGTGGAACTCGGCATCGATTCCATCAGCGTAACGCCCGATTCCCTGCTGAAGACGATCAAGGCGATCGCGGAGGTGGAGGCGAAGATCCCTGCGGGCAACGGGGCAGCGGTGCGGGCTTGAGCGAGGGAGTAGAGCCTCCACCGTCCTCTATCTTCGCTTCCATGTTCACGAAGCTCGACCTTATCGAACGGATCATCGCCACGAACGATGAAAAGGTCTTGGCGCGTGTAGGAAAAGCCTTGGAAACGGAGAAGGACGAATTCGCGTTCACCAAGGAACACCTCGCACTGTTGGAGGAACGACGCGAGCGCAGGAAACAAGGCAAAGGAACAGCTATTCACTGAAGGAAGTGAAGAGCATGGTGAAGTCGAAACGCAAATGACCCGGCGCAGGCTTGAACTGCGCGAGGAAGCCTGGAACGAGTGGCAGGATGCATCCTTGCGTTACGACCTGGAGAAGCAAGGCTTGGGTATCCGCTTCGACAAGGCCGTCGTTGGCGCTCTACAACACCTTATTTCCGTTGCGGCCAGCTATCAAGTGCGCGAGAACGGTTTCCGATACGCCCCGATCCCCAAATTCCCCTACCGCATCGTTTTCGAACTGGATGGTACAACGGTAGTGGTGTACAACATTTATCATGTGAGCCGCCGTCCATTGATGGAGAAAGGAGGTCGCATCTGAAGCAAGTCGCCTAGCATGTGGCTGTCGGCCATCAGTGCCCAACCGCCGAGATATCCTTCCCCTCCAGCACCGGCCTCGCGAACCCCGCCAACGCTACGCGCACCATGGCCCGGCCGAGGATGGTGGTGGTGGTGATGCCACCCGGGAACATCGGCTTCAACACCCGGAAAAGCGGACCCAGGACGGTATACAGCGCATTGACCCAACCGGTGCGCGAACGAACACCGCCTTCCGGCAGGACCATGGCCGGACGGAACATGAACGCGCGCTTGAAGCCCATGCGCAAGAGTTCGTTCTCCACCCTCCCCTTCACGTTCGCCCAGTCCATTGTGCTCTTTTCGGACGATGCCGTACCCGTACCGGAGACATAGCAGAACGTCATTCCCGGGTTCCGGGTAAGGAGCACCTGGGCCACATGCACCGTGAGGTCATGCGTGATCCGGCGGTACTCCTCCTTGCTCACGCCCATGGACGAGGTACCAAGGCAGAAGAAGCAGGCATCGTAGCCGGACAATTGATCGGCGATGGGGCCGATCTGCAGCAGGTTGCCGTGCACCAACTCCGTGAGCTTCGGGTGGGACATGCCCACCACACTCCGGCCCAAGGTCAGCACATGGCTCACGCGCGCATCACCCAGGCAGGCAAGCAATACACCCTTGCCCACCATGCCCGTGGCTCCCGTGATGATGACCTTCATGGACGTGCGGCCCTCGTGGGCTGTTGCAAGCTATGCACGATCCCACGATCGGTGCCCTCCGGTGCCGCGATCAGCGTTTCATCGCCGCCGGATCGTACCAGAACACCTCCCAGATATGGCCGTCGAGGTCGCTGAAGCTTCGGCCGTACATGAAGCCATGGTCCTCGGTAGGGCGGCACTCGCTGCCTCCTGCCGCGATCGCCTTGGTGAACACCTCATCCACAGCGCCCTTGCTTTCGCATGACAGCGCCAGCAGCGTCTCCGTGGTCTTCATGGGATCCGCGATCGTCCTGCCCTTCGGCAAAAAGCGGTTCATGCTCTCCGTGGTCAGCAGCATGGCGAAGATGGTATCGCCGATCACCAGGCAGGCCGCATTCGCATCGGTGAACTGCGGGTTGAAGTGATATCCCATGGCCTCGAAGAACGCCTTCGACCGGTCGAGGTCGTTCACATGCATGTTGATGAAGATCTGTGTGGCCATGGGCAGGTGTGTTGTTCGTGATCCGATCAGTACTTCAGCTGATCACCCAGTTCAATTCCGTGCGGTATTCATCCGGACTTTTCACCTCGTTCGGGTTGTTCAGGTAGCTCTCCCAGAAGCGGCCCATCTCCCCATGCCCTTGGTCGTGTACCCACTTCCGCAGGGCAGGCCAGGCTTGGGCCAATCCATCGTAGGGCCCTTGGTATACGGCGCGCACCACGCGCTCTGCGGGCAGCTCACCGTTGACCACACGGCCAGCTGGTGTGATGGCCTTGTTCACCGGAAAGCCCAGTTCGAAGTCGAAGGTGTCCGACGGGCGGCGGTGATGGTAGGAGAACATCGGACCAGTTGGTGCTGTGCCTTGATCACGAAGCGCTTTCAGGATCTCCTGTATCGCCGGATCCATGTACTTCGGCATGTCGCGTCCCGGGATCAGCAGGTGGATCACGGCCGTGTTCCGCGCAGTGGTGGTGATCACCTGGGGTTCGCTGATCATGAGATGGTGAAAGGGATCTGCCAACGTAAAGTCCCAACACACCCCCTTATGCGCGGACCAGGTATGATGCCAACTTGTCCAGCGCTCCTTTCCATCCTTGCTCCATGGCGGCGTGACTTGCATCGAAGGTAGCCTGTTCCTCGGCGCTTGCATTGAAGGGCGACCAGGTGATCGTCATGTTCGTTCGTCCCCCACCCATGTCCTCGAAGGTCACCGTGCTCAGCATTTCACGGGGCCATGTGTCGCTGAGCGGATGCGCGGTGATGCCCCCATGCGGATCGGAGAAGGACTGAATACATACCAGCTTCTCCGGCGCCTGGATCGGCGCGGTAGGTCAACTTGCCCCACATCTCCATGCCCTCGGGTGAACGCTGGCAATAATGGTACACACCTCCTGGCCTGAACTCCATCCGCTTCACCTCGGTGGTGAAGCCCTCGGGGCTCGACCACTGAGCCATGCGATCAGGTTCAGCGTTGCACTTCCACACCAGCTCGCGCGGCGCTTCGAACACACGTGAAACGGTGAACGGTGCACCGATGCTGGTCAGCTTTGTTTGCGTCATCATTCTGCGATAATAGCACGGGCCACCATTTCAGCCCTGTGGCGGTGATCACGCCACCACCGTTTCGCCGGTCGTCAACCAATGCATGGCCTCCTCCATGGTCTGGAAGTTACCGATGGGGTATGACACTGTTGGCAGAACGGTTTGCACAAAGCGGTTCACAGTAGCCCGATTGAAGTAGTCCTGGCTTTGGATGACGGCAGCGCGCTCCAAGCCGGCTTTGGCCATGCGCGGGGCCCAATCGTTCACCAACCACAGTTCATCCTCATGCAGGATCGGACCCCGGCGCCGCTGGTCCGTAAGGAAATACTTGAGCTTATGGCGTTCGATCCAGTCCACGGCCAGATCCAATGTAGCGCGATACGTACCGCTGGCGGCGTAGTTCTTCCACCGGATGATGATCAACCCGGTCGCAGGATCGGCCAGCATATTCACGTAAGGGGCATCATGCTCCAACTTGTTCGCAGCCATATCCATCCGTGTGAAGTTAATTCAGGGGAGCTGATCGGCCGCTTTCGATACTGATTATTTTTCGATCTCACCCCGGTTCCATCAGCCTTACTGGATCGGCGATCAAAGTATATTGCCTCCGCTCCGCCAAGCGTTCCTACAAGCATTTTGCGGGCGTCCGCATTTTCCGCGCTGCGTTCCACCTACCATGAACCCATCAGCTCCTGACATGATGCTGCAACCCTTGCGACCTCGATCTGCTTGCTCCCGCTCCCGGTGGTCGAGCGTGATGCAACTTTTCCTCTCCGCCATGATCGTGGCGAGCCCAGGGGTGCTCTTCGCACAGGAGACCCACCCCATGGACCACGGCTACAACATGCTGGTGAAGGGCTATGAGCTGGAGCAGGCGGACAACACAGCGGGTGCGATCGACGGCTATGCCACCGTTCACCGCAGCGACACCTCGTACGAGCGGGTGCTCCTGCGCCATGTGGCTGCGCTGTTGAAACTGGACAGGCATGCGGACGCACTGCCCCTCTCGGATGCCGGCATGGCACTGGACGGCGAGCATCAGCATCGCTTCCTGATCAACAAAGGGCTTTCGCTGTTCGGCCTGAAGCGCTATGATGACGCCATCGCCACCTATGACGATGGGATCCGTCGATACCCTGGCAACTTCAAGATCCGCCACCTGCGCGCACTTACCATCAAGGAAAAGGGCGATCTGGCCGGTTCCCTGAAAGCCCTGCAGGAGACCGCCGTGCTCTTCCCCACGCAACAGGAAATACACCTGAGCCTGGCCTCCATGGCGCAAGAGGAAGGAGCCACCAGCCAGGCAGCACTCTCCCTGTTCATGGCCATGCTCGTGCGTTGGGGCGATGAACGCAGCGACCAGGCCCTGGGCTATGCCGATGAGGTATTGGCCGGCAACATGGAGTCCAACCCGAAGGGCGTGGATGTGCGCAAAGGCGACGACTTCAGTGAGATCGATCTGCTGCTGTCCAATCGCGTTGCGATGAACAAGGCGTATAAGCTGCAGCCCGACCTGACCTATCCGTTCGTGCGCCAGGGCCACCTGTTGCTGACCCAACTGAGGACCATGCCCAAGGGCACCGGATTCTGGTCCACCTACTACATGCCCATGTTCACTCGCCTCATGGACGACGGCAACTTCGAAGGCTTTGTTTACCACTGCCTGGGAAGCAGCAAGGATGCCAAGGTGCGTGCGATCTCCGTGAAGAAGAAAAGCCAGGTGGAAGCTTTCCGCGCCAAGCTCTTTCCCTGGATAACGGAGTTCTACTCCACCTTCCCGGACAGCTTGGGTAACACCGTACAGCCAGTGTACCATGCCTGGAACGAGGACAACAACATGCAAGGCCAGGGCCCGGGCGACATCAACAAGGATGAGCACACGGGACAATGGATGTTCTACCACGACAATGGGGCCGTTTCCTCCCGTGGTGAGTTCGATGCCGACCACAAACAGACCGGCACGTGGACCATCTATTACGACAATGGCAAGGTGCAGCGCATCCAGGATTGGACCGCGGGGGTACAGAACGGCCTGCACCGCTCATGGTACCGCAATGGGGCGATGAAGGACAGTGCCTACGTGAAGAACGGCAAGGCGGAAGGGCTCTACGCTGAATTCGCGAACACGGGTGCACTGCTTACGCGGAAGACGTGCGTGGGTGGAGACATCACCGGACCGGCCTCCGTGTTCCACAGTTGTGGCACCAAGGAGTACGACACCCAACTCAAGTTGGACAAGGCCAACGGCCACATCCAGGGCATGTACCCCGATGGAAAGCCCTCCTTCAGCGGTGAATTCAAGGACAACATGCGCGATGGCGTGATCCTCGACCTTTACCACAATGGGAAGAACGAATCGAGCATCACCTACATCGAAGGCGTGCGGAACGGGCCGTACACCGACTGGTACATCAACGGCCAGAAGCGCTCCGAGGGCACCTACGCCAAGGGCAATTACGTGGGCAAGCGCACCACGTGGCACATCAATGGCAACCTGAGCAGCGAAGAGAACTACGACCAGGATGGCCGCGTGGAAGGTGTTCGAAAGGACTACACCAACGAGGGTGTGCTGCAAACGGAGCTCGAATACAAGAACGGACTGCTGATCCGGTACCGCTACTTCGATCGCAGTGGGAAGGTGCTCTCCGAGGCCAAGCGGGCCAAGGGGCGTTTCCAATTCGTGGGTTACACTCCGGACGGTACCAAGCGCATGGAAGGCACCTACTTGGACGAAGGCGCCAAGGACGGACGCTGGACCTGGTACTATCCGGATGGCACGGTGAAGAGCGAGGAGAACCTCAAGGCCGGCGCCCTGGACGGTACCCAGCGCAACTTCCACCTCAATGGCGCCCTTTCCACGGAGTTCCGCTACATCCCCGGAAAAGGCGAGACCGGGCCGTACACGGAGAAACGCATGGATGGAGTCCATCGTGACCCAGGGATATATGGTGGATGAACATGTCAGTGGCGAACAGTGGCAGTTCCACTCCAATGGAAAACCATCCGAGCACGAATACTTCGTCAATGGCAAATTGAGCGGGTGGCAGCAGTACTTCGACGAGGACGGTGTGCTGCGCACCGAAGAGCTCGTGCAGGGAGGTGTGCTGCGCGAACTGGTCCAGTACGACCGCATGGGCAAGGAATTCAACCGCACCCACATGGGCACGGGTCCATTCTTACTCGAAACCAAGTATGAGAACGGCAAGGTGGCCGCACGCACGCAGTATGTGAACGGGGTGCGACACGGCAACTCCACCCACTTCTACCCCGATGGCTCCAAGGAGTTCGAGGCCCAGTATGTGAACGATGAGGAGAACGGCACGTGGAAGACCTGGCATCCCAATGGCAAGCTTCGGTGGGAGCGGACCTATGACATGGGCAACATGACCGGCACCAGCAAGATCTACACCCTCGATGGAAAGCTGGAAAGCGAGGAGACCTATGCGGACGGCATGAGCACGGGCTACAAGTTGTATTTCGCGAACGGCAAGATCGCCATCGACCGCGAGCGCCGCTTCGGCGAGAACCATGGTGCCACACGCAGCTATGAGCCCGGTGGCGAACTGCAGCTCGTGCGCTTCTATAGCGATGGCCGAATGACCGGATACAGTTTCAACGGGCCGGACGGCAAGCTTGTGGATACCATTCCCCTAAGTGAGGGCGTTCAGAAACTGCGCCCCAAATACACCAACGGCGCACCGAGCCGCGAAATGGACTACCGCAACGACGACATCGACGGGGTGTACAAGGAATACCTGCCCAATGGCAAGGTGCTGGAGGAAAGCGTGTATGTGGGCGGCCAGCGCAACGGTAAACAGACCGAATACTTCGTCGATGGCAAGCCTGCGAGCGTCTCGAACTGGAAGAACGATGAGCGCGAGGGCGAACAGCTCGAATACTGGGACAATGGCCAGGTGATGGACCGCAGCTTCTGGAAGGAAGGCGAATTGAACGGGGAACGCACCTTGTACGATCGCACCGGCAAGGCCGTTCTGGTGCTCCAGTACCGCTCAGGCCGAGCGCAGGAAATGCGCAAACCTTGAACATCATGGACCACACACCTCGTCCCTACGCGCTGCTGCTCACCTGCATGGTGAGCATCGGGCTTGCCGCACAGGAGCCGCAGGAAATGCTCGACAAGTACGGCCAGCACTACAAGGACCAGGCCGGCGTGTACATCAAGCTGAACACCACGATCCGCATCAAGCGCACAGCTGAAGGCATTGTGGCCTCGCGCTCCGTGGAACAGGAACGGCTCGCCCTGAAAGCACCGGCCAGCCAGGGCGACGTTGAAGAAGTGGGCTACAGCAAACTGGTGCCGCTCGATAAGATCAACGCGTGGACGATGGTGCCCAGGGAGAAGGGCTACAAGAAGGTCACCGTGACCGACTTCACGCACCGTGATGAGGTCGGCCAGCGCATCTTTCATGATGACAGCCGCAACGTGCAGTTCCTCTTCCCCGGCATGGCCAAGGGAGCCATCACGCATATCGACTATACACTCTCCTACCCCGATGCGCGGATGATCACCGGCCACTATTTCGCTTCGGTGGACCCTGTGGAGCAGAGCACCATCACCGTGATCGCCGACAAGGACATCGATGTGGTCGCCAGCCTCTTCCACATACCCGAGGGTGCCGTGAAGCATGAGCGCACCACGGAGCACGGACAAGTCGTACAGCGATGGACCATGACCGATGTGGACGCCATGCAGTTCGAGGACGAGGCGCCCAACATCCGCTACTATCTGCCCCATCTGCAGTTGATGGTGCGCAAGCCCGGTGAGAAGGGCGGCACCGATATGGAGCGCATGTATGCCTGGAACTCGGTGCACACCAGCGAAGTGATGTTGGACGACGATACCACGGTGCAGCGCATTGCGCGCGAACAGACCGCAGGCATCACCGACCCGCGTGCAAAGGCCGAACGCTTGTACACTTGGGTGCAGGACAACATCAAGTACGTGGCCATCGAGGATGGCATGAACGGCCTGATCCCGGCGAAACCCACCACGGTATGCCAGGCGCGCTACGGCGACTGCAAGGGCATGGCCAACCTGCTCCGCTCATTGCTGGTGAACGCCGGGTTGAAAGCGCACCTGGTGTGGGTGGGCTCGCGCGCCCTGCCGTACAAATACGATGATCTGCCTTCCCCGATCGCCGATGACCACATGATCACCGCACTCGCGGAGGGCGATGGATTCCTGCTGATGGACCCCACCAGCAACGAAACTCCCTTCGGGATGCCCAGCGCATTCATCCAGGGCAAACAAGCGCTCATCGGCATCGACTCCGAACACTTCCGCGTGATGGACGTACCTGTGATCCCGGCGGAGCAGAACGATGGTGTGGACTCCGTGTACGCCACGTTGGATCAGAACACGCTGCGCGGAAACGGTAACTGGACCTTCACCGGGTACCAGCGTGCCCGCATGTCCGATGTCCTGAAGAACGTCGAAAAGTCCAAGTGGAAGGATGTGCTCCGCGGCATGCATATGAAATCCAACAACCGCTTCCAGGTGGACAGTGTATGGGTCGATGGGTTGACGGACCGGAGCGGGCCCCTGGTGGTGCACTATGCCTTCACCCTCCCCGGCTTCCTCAATAAGATCGGGGACGAAGTGTACTTCAACCGGACCCTTGAACGGCCTTTCGGCGACCGCTTCTACCGCAAGGACCGCAAGCTGCCCGTGGAAGAGGACTACCTATGGACCTATGAGGAAGTGGTCACGATCGACCTTCCACCCGGGCTGGCCATCGGCTCGGTGCCAGCTACCGGAGCGTATGAGAACGCAGCGCACGGCTTCAGCCTGAACTGCACCTCCACACCCGCCACCGCCGATCGTCCCGCTCAAGTGAGATTGAACAACAGATACCACATGAACAAGCTGATGATGGACCTCAACGACCTGGTCCAGTGGCGCGCCATGATGGACTCCCTGGAACGCGACCGCAACAAGACCATCGTCCTCAAGACCACCACACCATGACACGGACCCTCCTCGCTGGCCTCGCACTGCTGGCCCTCGCCCCCCTTTCTGCGCAGCATGCGCTGGTAAGGGACCACGACTTCAGTGCTGTGCTGCCCACAGCGGCAATGGCCGGTGCTTTCAAGGAACCCACCGTACTGTTGCAACGAACGGTGATCACCGATATCGAGGAGGAAGGCGACGAGGCCTTCGAATACTACCTCATGCATCACACCGTGCTGTTGCGCGATGAAGGTTCCATCGAGGCGGAGAACAAAGTGCACGTGGGCCTCAACAGCGTGGTCGATGTGGTGAAGGTGAAGGCCCGGAGCATCGCGCCTGATGGGCGGGTCCAGGAATTGGAGAAGGACGCGTTCAAGCGCGCCACGGATGAGGATGGATCGGGCAGCTACCTCTACTTCGCCTTTGAAGGCCTGGTGCCCGGCAGCATCATCGACTTCTTCTATGTGCTGAAGAAACGTCCGAACCTCCGTGGCGATGGAGAACAATTGCAGGTGGGTGTCCCCATCGTGAACGAGGAACTGCACCTGATCAATCCGGCCCGCCTCGTCTATGCCAGCAAGAACTATCCTGGGGTTCCACCCGCCGTGAACGACACCAGCGACACCAGCGTGCAACACCAGCGATGGGAACTGCACAACGTGCCGGCGATCGAAAAGGAGGAAAGTGCCAACATGGCGGCGGCGAGCTTGCGCGTAGCCTACAAGCTGGACCGCATTCCGGACCGCAGCATCAAGGGCTTCAGCTCCTATCTGAACGCCACGAAATTGTATCATGGAATGGTGCACCAGACGATCGAAAGCAAACAACAAAAGGAGATCGCGGCGATGGTGAAGAAGCTGGGCCTTGCCAAGCTCCCCAACGACGAAGAGAAGATCAGGGCCTTGGAGGACCATCTGAAGACCAACTACCAGGTGATCGAGGTGTCGGCACCTGAGCTCACCAAGATCGAGACCATCCTGAAGAACAAGGCCGCCAACGAAATGGGCATGGTGGCCCTCACCTGTGCCTGCTTGCGCGAACTGGGTATCGATTACCAGCTCGTGGTGACAAGTGACCGCACCGTGCTGCCCTTCGACCCCGAATTCGAGAGCTTCCAGTTCCTGCACGATGTTGGCATCTTTCTGCCATCGGTGAACAAGTACATGGCCCCCAGCCAGCAGGGGCTGCGCCTGGGCTACCTCCCAGCGGAGAACATGAACAATCATGGCCTCTTCATCCGCAACTTCGATGTGGGCGGTGCGCTCACCGGCGTGGGCAGTGTGAAGTTCATCGAAGCGCTGCCTGATGTGGCCACGATACACGACCACATCATCACCGCCGACCTCAGCGCCGACCCGGGCAATTGCGACCTCACCTTCGAGAACCAGCTCACCGGTTACTACGCCCCGCTGCAATGCTTCTATCCCTTTCTGGACGAGGACAAGAAGACGGAGATCACCAACCAGTACGTGACCTACCTCGTGGAGAACGGCGATGTGAAGGAACTCACCGTGGAGAACGGTGAGGGCAAATACTTCGGTGTGAAACCCCTCATCATCAAAGGCCGCGTAGAGACACGCAAATTCAGCGGTAGCGCGGGCGAAAAGGTGCTCTTCAAGATCGGGGAGCTCATTGGGCCACAAGTGGAGATGTACTCCGAGAAACCGCGCAAACTGCCGGTGGACGACGAATACAACCGCCGGTTCAACCGCTCCATTGATGTGGTGCTGCCGGCCGGCTACACCGTGCAGAACCTCAGCGACCTCACCATCGACAAACACCTGGATATGGACGGCAAGCGCGAGCTCTCCTTCACGTGCACGGCCACCCAGGAAGGCAACGTGCTGAAGGTGCGCATCGAGGAATACTACCGCCGCTGTCAGGTGCCGTTGGAACAGTACGAGGGTTACCGCACGGTAGTGAATGCAGCGGCCGACTTCAACAAGATCGCGTTGGTCCTAGTGAAGGGCTGAACGGCGTCCACGGCGGCACGCTTCGAACAGGTCTACTTTTGGCCCATGCTCCGCCAGCTGGCCATCGAGGACTTCCTGAACACCGCCGCGCCCATCATCGACGTGCGGTCGCCGGGTGAATTCGCGCGCGGGCATATCCCGGGTGCGAAGAGCCTCCCGCTCTTCACCGATGACGAGCGCGCGATCGTTGGCACCCTGTACAAACAACAAGGTCGCGATGCGGCCGTGCTGGAAGGCTTGCGGATCGTGGGGCCGAAGATGGCGCCGCTCGTGGAGCAGGCTATCGCCATTGCGCCGCAAGGCCGTATCCGCGTGCACTGCTGGCGCGGCGGCGAACGCAGTGGCAGCGTGGCCTGGCTGTTGGACAGGTCGGGATTTGCCGAGGTGAGCACCCTGAAACATGGGTACAAGGCCTTTCGCCATCATGTGCTGCAGACCTTCTTACATCCGCCACCCCTGGCGATCCTTGGCGGTTACACGGGCACGGGCAAGACGGAAACGCTGGCGCACTTACGCGCCTTGGATGAACAGGTCATCGACCTCGAAGCCCTCGCACATCACAAGGGATCCTCCTTCGGTGCCATCGGCGAATTGCCGCAACCCACCACCGAACACTTCGAGAACCTGCTCTGGGCCGAACTCCAGCGCATCGATCACACCCGCGTGCTCTGGTTGGAGGATGAGAGCCTGTTGATCGGTCGCACCCGCATTCCTGATGATCTTCTTCGCCGCCATGCGATCGGCCACGCTCTACTTCGCGGACATGCCCATAGAGGAACGGGCCGATCGGTTGGTCGTGGATTACGGACGCTACCCGAAGGAACAACTGGCCGAGGCCACCAAGCGCATTGAAAAACGGCTCGGGCCGCAACACTGCAAAGCGGCGCTCGAAGCGCTGGAGGCCGGGGATCTGCGCACGGTGGCCTTGATCACCCTGCGCTACTACGATAAGGCCTATTTGCACGGTGCCGAAAAACGTGATCCGCGGAACGTGCTGAAAATACCGGCCAGCGCCACCGACCTTCGCGGCCTCGCACAACGCCTCAAAGACCATGTCGCTGCCACCGCCCCCCGCTGAAGGTCCGATCCGCCTCACGCAATACAGCCATGGTGCCGGGTGCGGCTGCAAGATCGCGCCGGCCGTACTCGAGACCATTTTGAAGAGCGACCTGGGCACCCTGCCCGATCCCCGTTTGCTGGTAGGCTACGGAAGTCGCGATGATGCTGCGGTGTACGACCTCGGTCTGGGACGCTGTCTGATCAGCACCACGGACTTCTTCTCCCCCATCGTGGACGATGCGTTCGACTTCGGGCGCATCGCCGCGACCAATGCATTGAGCGACGTATACGCCATGGGCGGCAGGCCGTTGCTCGCGCTCGCCGTATTGGGCTGGCCCGTTGACAAGCTGCCGCCCGAACTGGCCGCGCGTGTGGTGGAGGGCGGCCGGCAGGCCTGCCACGATGCTGGCATCGCGCTCGCCGGTGGTCATAGCATCGATGCCCCGGAGCCCTTCTTCGGCCTGGCCGTTACCGGCGAAGTGGCCATCGAACATCTGAAGCGCAACGACACCGCCCAGGCAGGAGATGTGCTCTTCCTGACCAAACCGATCGGCCTTGGACTGCTGGCCACGGCCATGAAGCGCGGGAAATTGCGCGCCCAACATCAGCACATCGGACGGGACCTGATGATCGTGGCGAACAAGGTGGGGACCGCATTGGGGCAATTGCCCGCAGTGCACGCGTTGACCGATGTCACCGGATTCGGCCTTGGTGGGCATTTGCTCGAAATGTGCAAGGGCAGCGGGCTGGATGCCGAATTGGAGGGCGGTTCGATCCCCATGATCCCCGAAGCGCGCACCTACCTCGCCGAAGGTTGCTACCCGGACGGTTCCTTCCGCAATTGGAAAAGCTATGGCGAGCGCATCAGCGGGGCCTCGGATATGGAGCGCATGATGTTCCTCAGCGACCCGCAAACAAGCGGGGGCCTGTTGATCGCCTGTGCGCCGAACGGAATGAATGAACTGAAGTCCATACTGGATGCGCATTCCACGCCGATGATCTCCATCGGAAAGCTGGTTCCGCGCGCAGCCTCCGCTGCGATGATACACGTCCGATAGCCGTCGAACCATTTTCGTCCCATGTTCGCGGGACGGGCCTTTGGCACGTAAGAATATGCTATGTCATTATTTCATCAGGATGTCTTTTACATTCGCCCATCCGCAGGTATTAAACAAACCAAACACCTATTGCTCCAATGGCCAAGAAACGATTAGGGGAAAAGGACATTGACCAGTTGTTGGTACACTATCGCTCGGAACGCCGACGATTAATGTTCCAGCTCGATCAGGTCCGCATTGCTTTGAAAGATCTGAAACGTGCATTGACCAGCCTGCCAAAGGCCAGTGCAAAGCCAGCAGTAAAGTCCACCCGGAAGTCCGCCAAGGCCGACCCTGGCCCCAAGCGAGGTCCAGGTAGGCCGCGCAAGAACACCACCGCTCCGAAGAAGGCGAAACGCGGACCGGGTCGCCCACCGAAACGTGTCCGCCCGGAGCGCGAACTGAACCCGTGGGACAGCATGGTGCTCGGGTCCATCAAGGCCTCCGGCAAGCTCATGCCCAAGGATGAGATCATGGAGCACGCCGTGAAATGGGCCGCCACGAACGAGCCCTCCGTGAAGAAGCCCGAAGTGGAGCAATATGTGACCCGGACATTACAGAAGCTCAGCAGTAAAAAAGGCCTGCTCGGCACACACCATACCGGCTTGCGTCGCGGCTATCACTACGGGCTGAAGGACTGGTTCTTCGCGAGCAGTGGAAAATTGCGCCGCCAACACTACGACAAGCTTGTCCTGACGAAGGACGAGTGAATACCATCCATGGCCGATGCGGAAGGGCGGAACGCATGTTCCGCCCTTCTTTGTTCCTGATTACCTTTCTGCTCATGCGTCACACATTAACCACCCTCCTGCTCATCCCGATCTTCTGTTGCGGCGTTTGCCAACCCACGATCCTTGGCGGAACCACGGAAGTGTCGGAGATCAAGCTTCCTGCAGGCTTCCGTATCGGTGATTTTGCCACGGGTGTAAAGACTGTGCGCGCCATGGCGTGGAGCCCGAAAGGCATTGTGTATGCCGGCTCCATGGATGAAGGTGCCGTGTATGCCATGCCTGACAGGAACGCGGACGGCGTGGCAGACACGGTGATCGTGGTGGCCACTGGTCTACAAATGCCCGTAGGTGTCGCTTGGCATAACGGCGATCTCTTCATTTCGGCGGTCAGCCGGATCGTGGTGCTGCGTAACATCGATGAGCACCTGCTGGACCCGCCCGCGACCGAAGTGGTCACCGACAAGTTCCCAACGGCCACGCATCACGGCTGGAAGTTCATCGCTTTCGGACCGGAAGGGCGCCTGTATGTACCGGTGGGCGCGCCGTGCAACATCTGCCTCAGCGCGGACAGTATTTACGCCAGTATCGCTTCGATCAAGCCCGATGGCACCGACCTGCGGATCGAGGCGCACGGGGTCCGGAACAGCGTCGGATTCGACTGGGATCCGCGTGATGGCACGCTCTGGTTCACGGAGAACGGTCGGGATATGATGGGCAACGACATGCCCAGCTGCGAGTTGAACCACCTGAACCACCGTGGCGAACATTTCGGTTATCCCTTCTGCCACCAGGGCGATACGCTGGACCCAGAGTTCGGCAAAGGCCGCAGCTGCAACGAATTCAAGGTGCCCGCCGCCAAACTCGGCCCCCATGTGGCACCGCTCGGAATGCGTTTCTACCGCGGAAACATGTTCCCCGAGCGTTACCGGGGCGCCATGTTCATCGCTGAGCACGGCAGCTGGAACCGCAGTACGCCCATTGGTTACCGGGTCGTAGTCGCCTTCCCACAACCGGATGGTACCGCCCTCCATGAGGTGTTTGCCGAAGGCTGGCTGAAAGGAACGGCCGCCGGAGGCAGGCCAGTGGATGTGCTGGAATTGCCCGACGGCTCGCTTTTGGTCAGCGATGACGCGGCTGACAAGGTCTACCGCATCAGCTACACGAAGCCCACGGCTCCCTGAACCCCGGTTTTCGAACTTTTGCTACAGTTCGGTATTCGTACGGGGTCATCTAACCCTTGGTCCTGCTTCGTCCGAAAATATTTTATCACCACCTGTGACCCTGGGACATTTGTGCCGTCTACAATAAAAGCTTCGGCAAGCTGTGGAAGGGAGAGATCCACTGTGAGCCGTTGCGGAGGGCGCTGAAAGGCGCCCTTCGTCATGCAATAAAGGCCCGTTCGTTGCGATCTTTTCGCCGGAAAGTCCGTAGAACGCTGCACTATCCCCCACCATGCGCGCACTCCTACTCCCTCTGTTACTGACCGCTACCCTTGCCGCTTCGGCGCAGGACAAGGGCTTCGGCCTGGGGATCATTGTTGGGGAGCCGACCGGTATTTCCATGAAAGGCTGGATCGGTGGTAATAAAGCCATCGACGGGGCCATCGCCTGGTCGCTCTGGCACGGCTCGGCTTTCCACTTGCACGGCGACCTGTTATTCCACAAACCCGACCTGATCAAGGTGGGTAAGGGGCGCCTGCCGCTGTACTACGGACCAGGCCTCCGGATGCGCTTCTGGAACGAAGGCCGCTATTGGAAAAAGGGGCGATGGTACTATGAGGACCGGTCATCCCGTGCCGATCTGGCCATCCGCTTTCCTGTGGGCCTGGCCTATTGGTTCGATGGCGCACCGGTGGATGTGTTCCTGGAAGTAGTGCCCACGCTGGACCTGACCCCGAGCACTTGGTTCGAGATGGACGCCGCGATCGGTGGCCGTTATTGGTTCTGACGGCGCACCAGCGAGCGTTCGAGCCAGCCTTTCCGGCTGAACGGGGACACATACAGCCAACGGTAGGTCACCCACGCCGTGATGGTGCCGATGGCCGCTCCTGTGACAGCGTCCTCAACAAAATGCTGGGACAGGTACACGCGCGAAAAAGCAAGCAGGGCCGCCAATAACGCCCAGGCCGCAGCCCCGCTCGGACGGCCGATGATCACGGCGAGGGCCATGCACATGCTGAATGCGCATGTGCTGTGCCCGCTGGGAAAGCTGTTGTGCATGTACATGTCCACACCGGGGACCTGATTGAAACCCGATAGATGACCCACCCATAAGAAAGGTCGATCCACCCAGCCGAACACCAGGTGCTTGAGGAGTTGGATAATGACCGAGCTCCCTGTAACGGACACGGCCATCATCAGGAACCAGCGCCACCTAGCGAACAGGAAGCCCAGCGAAATGGCGGTGGGTACAAGCCCGTCCGCCAGGTGGGTGCCGTGCGCGAAGATCCCGTTCAGGGCCGGGTTCACCCAGCGGTTAATGGCCATATGCAGCTCAACATGACCCATGGCCAGGGTGAACACGAACGGCACGCTGATCACACCGATGGTGGTCATCAGGAAGATGGAGACAGTGCGCTCTCGCATGCGGCCAAAGGTATCCGCATCCCAACATGGGATCGAACGTTGCCCTGTTCGCAACCTCCTGATAGGATACGCTGATCGGGGTATGGCCCTGGCCTGTATGGCCCAGGAACTTCGCTCCCCTCAAACACAGCCCATGGCCACCGTTGGAAAGCGCTATGCCCAGCGCACGCACGACAAATGCCTCACCCGCATCATCGACGCCCGCACAGGTGAAATGCTTCGCGCGATGTCCCTTGCAGCCTGCCACTGTTCCGCGATCGCCAGTACCGGATGTGAAGGAATTGCGCAGAAGTTCACGTGCTTGAACGGCGTGTCACGCAAGCTTCCGCATCAGGGAAGTTGCTCCGAGCGGGTCCCGTTCGGCGTATTGCCGCCCAGGTTCACAATGATCGGATCGCGGTCGTTGTTCATACCGGTGTATTTCACCACGCCATCAAGATTCACGTCCGACAGAACGTAACCGCTCACCGTATTGGTCGGCATGGACGAGCCTACCTGCGACAGAACCGGATCACGATCATTGCTCTGGCCCGTATACTTCAACAGAGCATCCCGTACAACGTTACCGGACCATAAGGCCATCCTTCCGGAGTTGAGGAGCACGCGAGCGTTCAGGCCATATGTCGCTGTGGTGGTCCTGGTAAAGTCCAGATCTGCCACCAAGGGCCCGAGTGCAATACTTCCCGCCGTCATCACCCCCAAGTGATTCCGGTGGCGCACGGCCACGTAGTAATTGTCCACAGGCACGTTGAACAGCAACCGCGAATAACCGTCCGTGCCAACGATGTCACCATCGCGCTGCAACAGCGCTGAGCGCGTGGCCACGATGGTCGCTGGCGTGTTCTTGTCGCGCAATTCCACGAGCACCCAGTCCACCACGGCATTCTTGCCCGTTACGGCCAGTGTTGCTGGCGATACGGTCTCCCCTCCCCCGCCGCCGGTCTGTGTAAAGCCCAAGGCCGTGAAAGGCTCCGTGCCCGGCAGCAAGGAAGCAGCGCGGAGGTTGTCGCTCATCAGGTTGTTCGACAGGTTGAAGGGGCCTTTCAGGTAAGCACGCAGCTCAATGCTGGGCATGCAGTCCTGCCACGCCACCAGCGAGGCTGAAGGAATGATGGTCCGCGTGGAATTAGCCGGCGTTTGCCACCACACGGCAAAGTGGTCGGAGCCTGATCCCTCTTTATGCAACAGCTCGATGTAGTAATACCTGCCGGCCACCAGCGGAACGGAAGCGCTGGTCTGCGATGCGAACTTGTTGAACTCGGTCGGCTCGGTGAAGCCTGAAACACTGCAGATCGCCTGCTTGTAAAGTGGGTCGGCGTTCGCGGAGAAATACACCACGGCATCATCATCGGATGTCAGCGTGAAAGACATAATTACCCGTGGTAGGGGCAAGTATGTAACCACGCACACGGGTGCCATAGGTATTGCCGAAGGCCGATGGGCCCTTGGAAGGTCGTTAGGTAGTTGGCTGCCGGTTGGCGCATTGGGATAATTCGGCGAACTGATCAAACTGGACACGCTGCTGCCCGGGACGTTGTTCCAGTATTGCCGCAGCAAGCTTCCCGCAGCACCCACGCATTGTGGTGGCAGGGAATTCAGTACAGTGATCACCTTGGTCACCTGACCCGTTAGGCCGTCATTGTCCGTTACGGTGAGCGTGACCTGATACTCGCCCACTGCGGTGAACACCTTGGTGATCTGTGGACCCGTGGATGTGGTACCGTCGCCGAAGTCCCAGGAATAAGCGGAGATGGTCCCGTTGTCCACGCTGCCTGCACCATTCAGCTGCACGCTCAACGGACCAACGCCAAAGGACGCACTGGCAGATATCACCGCGGTGGGTGCAATGGCCGCGCACCGGGGAAACAACCAATTGGTGACCGTTGTGCTGAGCCCACCGCCATCCGTCACCGTCAACACGACCTCGAAGCTGAAGTCCTCACCATAACAGCCGACACCGCTGATGATGGTGCTTCCCGTGGCCGTGGTGCTCTCCGCTTCCGGGTGTACGTGGTTATTGTGGTGCAGGATCGTGCGCCACGAGTAGGTCAATTGCCCCGCCGGATGCTCAGCATCCGATACACTGGCCTGAAGTGCATACGTGGTATCCACTCCGGGAGGGTAAAGGTGGCCGTTCGGAAAGCTCGTTATCGCCACGACCGGGGGCGTATTGTTCACGCTCACGAGCAATGTGCGGGTGTTCTGGGTCCCTTGCGGGTCCGTGGCCGTGAGCGTTACCGTATAGCTGGTAGGAACGCCCGGAGTTGCGGTGAAGGTGTGCTGCACGCTGTATCCTGAGCCGGTATTCCCGTCCCCAAAATTCCACGAGTAGGTCAGCGCCCCGTTCTCGGGATCCGAGCTGCCGGCAGCACTGAAATTCACGGTCAGCGGGCCGGGGCCATACTGCACCGACTGGTCGGCCATGGCGATGGGCGGAAGGTTGGTGACGCCGATAGGTGAGATCTTCCAGATGGCGTTCGCTTCATAGCGGACATACCAGAGCGCACCATCAGGACCCTCCTCCATATGCACAATACCGCCAAGTGTGGACGCGAAGTTCGCGACCGACACCGGCTCGTCCACTTCATTGAAGTTGAACCGTTTCACCCATCCCTGACCATAATCGCCGTGCATGTAGACGTCCTGATAACCGAGGGGCCATCCGATGCCACTGATCCATGTACCTCCCAAGGAAGCATTGCCCCCAAAACGCGGTCCGGTGACCGGCGCGCCCGGGGCGTCCAGGTCGAAGGTCACCGCTGTGTTCCCGTCAAATCCCCCGGATCGGCTGCGGTTACATGTTGCCAATCGATCTCTGGCCGATGGTGGAAGAACGTTGGGATGTTCACCGGTACCTGCAGACCGGCGTCGCATGGATTGGGGTGCGCGTTCAGGTGGATCGGGCTGTCCTGCACGAGCAGATCCTGATAATAGAAGTACTGTTGCGTACATCCGTCCTGCCCGAAGCGCGGATTTGGCGCGTCGACGTTCGGGACCAGAGCGGACATATATCCCACGTTCGCCTCCATGCCCTCGAACAGCGGCCATCCGAAGTTCTCACCTCCTTCCGTGCAAACATTCAACTCCTCCCAACCGGCCATGCCCACGTCCCCCATGTAGAGCACCCCGGGATCCGCCTGCGCGGGATCGGCACTTCCCGTCCCGGGCCGCAACTTCATCCGGTAGGGATTGCGCAGTCCCAGCGCCCATACGCGACTTCGCGGGGCCCGGGGCTCCAGCGCATCGTAGAACGGATTCGAGGGAATTCCATCCCCCGTGTTCGGATCCAATCGGAGGATCTTTCCGTTGAGGCAATTGACCATCTGAGACCGCATCGCACCGATGTTCTCGGCGGGCGTAATGATCCCATCGAGCAACGCCTGAGCGTAATACGTGCTGGGATCGCTCCCGATATCCACGACCCCGTAATCCGCTGCATCACCCATTCCGGCGAGCAGGGTGCCATCGGTTCCGAACACGAGTTGACCTGTGCTGTGCGATTCATGTAACATGGGTGCACCGGTCTGTGGTGTTTCCCCTAATAGGATGAAGCGGCTCGCTGGATCGACCGAATTAAAGTTTGGTCCTGTGGCCGTGTAGCGCGTGATGCGCATGACCGTGGCCGCAAAATACTGGTCGGCGTTCGCGTTGTAATTCCCCGTACCGAAGTTCATCAGATGGTGGCGATCCACCGTGTACATCAGGTAGATCCTGCCATTGATGAGAAAATTCGGGTCCAAAGCGAATCCCAAACACCCGTGGTCGCGCCAGTTGCCCACCTCCTCGCTGATGTCGATCAAGGGCTGTGAGCGTCGAACACCGTTCTCCACGATCCACACCTTGCCGCGCTTCTCCCACACATACCAACGACCATTTACATCAAAGGTGAACCCGACGGGTTCTTGAAAGCCGTTCATGATCTGGGCGTTGCTGAAGCCTGAAGGCACTTGCCCCTTCAGGTCATTTCCAGGGACCATGAACGTGAACAAGGCCAACAGCAGTCCGTTCAGAACGAAATGCAACCATGATCGGAGAGGGTCAGGACGGGCGCGAAGCATACTTAAGTGGTCTGTCAAAATTATCCTTTCGCAACAATGCCATCACCACCCTTTAGGATGACTTTTGTCACAGCGGATCGGCTTTTGATAGGGTATTGGTACAAACTTGGCGCCGATCGTCGATCACTGTGGGTAACATGCAACACTGGAACATACGCGTCATAGGAAAGGTTCAAGGCGTGAACTATCGCCAGAGCACGGTGCAGGTCGCACGCGAACTGGGTCTGAGCGGTTATACGATGAATGAACCGGACGGTTCGGTAGCGATCGAGGCTGAAGGGCCTGAGGAAGCGCTCGACGCCTTGGCCACTTGGTGCAGGACCGGGCCTCCTTCGGCCCGCGTGGATAAGGTGATCGCCAATGCAGGACCGATCGTCGGATTCAGCGGTTTCGCGATCCGCCGCTGATCATCCCGAATGCCCCGCAGATCAGGGCAATTGTTCCACACGGCTATTGTTCGGGGTGGTTCCCCCCACAATCTGCAGGATCAGGTCCCGATCGTTGCTCGATCCGGTATAACGCACCAGGCCATCCAGGTTGGTGTCGTTCAGGGAATAGCCACTGGTCTGGTTGTTCGGAGTGGTACTTCCCACTTGCACCAGGACGGGATCGCGGTCGTTGTTCGAACCGGTGTATTTCACCTGACCATCGCGATAGGTATTGCCGCTCCATAGGCCCATCCGTGAGGACGTGAGGATCGACCGCGCGTTGACGCCATAGATGGCGGCATCCGCGCTTATCAGGTCAACGCTTGTCGCCGAGGCGCTGAACGGCACGCTCGTAGCGGTCATCACACCCAGATGATTCCTATGGCGCAAGGCCACGTAGTAATTATCGGCGGGAAAATTGAACAGGATCCGGTTGCTGCCATTGGTGCCCACCACATCGCCATCACGCTGGATGAAGGCGCTGCGCGTGGCAACGATGGTCGAGGGGCTGTTCTTGTTCCGAAGCTCGATCAGCACCCAGTCCACCACTGCGTTCATTCCGGTATTGGCCAACATGGCCGGAGATACGGTTTCGCCCCCGCCCCCACCGGCATGGGTGAAGCCCAGCGCCGTGAATGGTTCTGTTGTGGGGATCAGGCCTGCCGCCCGCAGATCATCACGCATCAGGTTGTTCGCCGCATTGAATGCGCCTTGCAGTTCCGCGCGCATCACCACACTGGGGAACAATCCTGCCACCGTGCCAGCGCACTTCCGGGGATGATCGTGCGCGTGCCGTTCGTTGGTGTCTGCCAGTACAGCGCAAGGTGATCACCACCCGACCCTTCCTTGTGGAGCACTTCCACGTAGTAATATCGACCGGCAACAAGCGGGATCGTCACACTCGTCTGTGAAGGATACTTGTTGAATTCACCCACATTGGTCCAGCCTGGAACGAGGCATATCGATCGTTTGTACACCGGGTCCGCATTCAGGCTCAGATACACTTCGGAGGCATCATCGGAAACTACCGTGAACACGTAGTTGCCGGTGCTTGGGGCGATGATGTATCCACGCATACGTGTGCCATAGTTGTTGGCGACGTCGGTAGGTGCCTGGAACGTCCTTCGATACGGTGTCGCTGGGTGGTTTGATCGAGCATATCATGGCATTCGTTGAAGGCTGTAAGGTGGGGCTGGTGCTTCGTGCCTAGGCGCATATGGGCGTTCGGGGGCGCCTGGGTACTAGAATAGATCGAGCTGTCCGGACGGTGGTACCCGGAACCGGGTAGTGTCGAGGGTGGGCAGTGAATCGACCATGGAAATACCGGGACCGCATCACCTTGAACAGCCTGTTGATGCTTCCAGCGTGCACCCCCTCCCCGCGCATGCGCCTCCCGCTTTTGGTATCCTCCACCTGGCCACCATGCAGTTCGCGGATCTGCATCAGCACTTTATCCGCCCGGTCCGGATAATGGGTGCGCAGCCAGCTTTCGAACACCGGTGCTACTGCCCCGTTCGTGCGAACGACCGTGTAACCCGCAGCACGTGCGCCTGCATCCGCCGCAGCCTTCAACACCGCCGGGATGTCCTTGTCGTTGAGCCCAGGGATGATAGGGGCCACCATCACCATCGTGGGTACACCCGCCTGGCTGAGCGTTTCCATCGCGCGCAGTCGATGGGCGGCCGTGCTGGTACGCGGCTCCATTACACGACGCAGGTCCTCATCCAACGTGGTGATGCTGATGGCCACGTGGGCAAGTCCCTCCGCGGCCATTTCGCGCAGAATATCGAGGTCGCGGAGCACCAAGGCGTTCTTGGTGATGATGCCCACCGGGTTCCGGAAGCGCTGCAGGACCTCCAGCAACCGGCGGGTGATGCCTTCCTTGCGCTCCATGGGCTGGTAACAATCCGTGTTGCCGCTCAGCATGATGGTATCCGGCACCCACGAGCGGGAGCGAAGCCTCGCCTCGAGCAGTTCCGGGGCATTGCGTTTCATCAGGATCACGCGCTCGAAATCCAGGCCGGCACTGTAGCCCCAGTATTCGTGCGTTGGACGGGCATAGCAGTAAGCGCAACCGTGCTCACAGCCCTGATAGGGGTTCATGCTCCACTTGAATGACAGGTCGGGCGCATTCACCTCGTTCACGATGCTGCGCGCCGTTTCCACCACATACCGCGTGGCCCCCACCTCCTCATCAAGTTCATCGATGCCCTCCCAGTGCACCACACCATAGCTGTGTTGCTGGAAGCGGTTGCGCACCTGCTCCTGAGCGCCCCGCCCTTTGACAGGCTTTCCGTCAGTGGCCATGCGCATAAGATAGCATGGCGATCACCTGACAGAACGCTGGGCCGCGCGGACTAGTTTCGCCGTCCATTTGACCACTACATGCGTATCCTTCTCCTTTCAGTTCCCCTCATGGCTGCGGCCTGCTCCACGCCCACAACCGATGTTGCCAAGAGCCCGGCACCCGCGACACCAGTTGACAGCATTGGATGGAACGCCGACACGCTGATCGGCGCGCAAGAGAAGCACCTCGTACACCTGAAGAAGCTGACCTGGGGCGGCAACAACGCCGAGGCTTACTGGAGCTTCAATGGTCAACTGCTCAGCTTCCAATCGGACTTCGCCGACTGGGACAATGCGTGCGATCAGATCCACGTGTTCGACCCGTTCCATGATGACCTGCGGCATAAGGCACCGGTGAAGCTGAGCTTGGGCGGTGGTCGCACTACATGCAGTTATTTCATGCCCGGCGACAGCTTGGTGCTCTTCGCCAGCACACAGAGCGGTGGCGCCTCGTGCCCTGCGGTACCTGAGCACAAGCACGGCGGCAAGTACATATGGCCGATCTACCCCGACTATGAGATCTACGTAAGCGACCTGAAGGGCAACATGCGCGCGCAGCTCACGAAGTCGCCGGGGTACGATGCGGAAGCGACGATCTCCCCGAAAGGCGATCGCATCGTGTTCACCAGCATGCGCGATGGCGACATTGAGCTGTACACCATGAACGTGGATGGCAGCGATGTGAAACGTGTGACCAACACCCCGGGCTACGACGGCGGCGCATTCTTCAGCCCGGATGGCACCAAGCTCGTCTGGCGCGCCAGTCGACCACAGACCAAGGAGGAACTGGCCGAGTACTTCGACCTGCTGAAGAAAGGCCAGGTGCAACCGACGCGGATGGAGTTGTTCGTGGCGAATGCGGATGGCAGCGATGCGCGGCAGATCACCTCATTGGGCCAGGCGAACTGGGCGCCCTGCTGGCATCCGGATGGCAAGCGGATCCTCTTCGCCAGCAATCACACCAGCGAGCGCGGCTTCCCCTTCACCCTGTACCTGGTGAACATCGATGGCACGGGTCTGGAGCAGGTCACGTATTCCGATGCGTTCGATGCCTTCCCATCGTTCAGCCCCGATGGACGCTTCCTGGTGTTCAGCAGCAACCGCGGGGGGAAGAACAGGGAAACGAATCTGTTCCTGGCCGAGTGGAAGGATTGATGGGGTGAGGGCATGGAGCCATGTGCCCATGTGGACATGGGACCATGTGAGCATGTGGGCATGGGAGCATGTGGACATGTGAGCATGTGGGCATGGAAATCCCTCGCATCTTCGTTGCGTGGAGAACAAGTCCGGTGCAGGATGGATGGATCGGTTGGCAACACGTTGGAACGTTGCGCCTTCACGTGTGCTGATCATTCTGCTCGTGTTCGCTTGCACGGGCTTCACGGTGATGTTCCTGAAACGCCCGGTGGTGGCTTGGGCGACGGATGGCGATGAACAGTCGCTGTGGTTCAGCGTCCTTTACTACGTGCTGATCCTGCCCTTCTACAACGTGGTGCTCCTGGTGTACGGAGCACTCTTTGGGCAGTTCCGTTTCTTCTGGGAATTCGAGAAGCGGTTCTTCGCAAGGATCTTCGGCCGCAAACCGTCCTGATCAGTCGCGACCCAATGCCCGTTCCACCTTACGGGCCTCCAGTGCCGGGTTCCTCCGCACTCTGCACTCCCACAGCGGTGATCACACGCCAGCCCGCGCGTTTCAAGGCCGTCACCTTCTCGTCATCGCGTTCGATGTTCCGGTCCAGCTTGGCGTTCCAGAATCCCTTGTGCGTCTTCGGGCGCTGCGGCTGGCAATGCGGACAGCCGTGCCAGAAGCAACCGTGCACGAACACCGCCACTTTCCTGCCCACGAAAGTAATGTCCGGCTTGACCCGGGGTCTTGGCATAGTGCAAGCGGTAGCCCTTCATCCCGTGCGGCGCTCAACGTTTTCGCACCGCCAACTCCGGTCCTGTGTTCTTGCTGCGGATGCGGCTCATGACGGCGCTCACCTGCGCATTCTTCGGGATCGGGGCACGTCCATCCCGCAGGTATGTTGGCGCAGGGCATCTACAACACGGTTATCTCCGTGCGGCGGTTCTGCGCCCTGCCCTCCTCCGTATCGTTGCAGGCCACCGGCTTCGATTCGCCATAGCCTTTCGAGGTGACCCGCGCGGCATCGATGCCATAGCTGGTGAGGAACTTCGCCACGGCCGTCGGCGCGCTGTTCGCTGAGCTTCTGGTTGTCGGCATCCGCACCCACGTTATCGGTATGGCCGCCCACTTCGATGCGCATGTCCGGATTGGCTTTCATCAGCCGCAGCAGGACTTGTCCAGTTCCGCGTTGCTCTGCGGGCAGCAGTTCGGCGCTGGCGGTGTTGAAGAAGATGTTGCGCAAGGCGATCGCGCTGCCCGCGGTCAATGGGCTCAATTGCACGTCGAGCGATGTAGGGCTTGTCCGCCGTGCCGTTGCGCGATGCTGTAGTTCTCGCTGAAGAAGAGATAGCCCTCGGCGCTTGCGTTCAGCGCGTAGTCGCGGCCGGTGGGCAGGCACACGAGGAACTCGCCCGCTCTTGGGATCGCTGTAGGCCGCTGTGGCCAGTTTGCCGGTAGGCCAGGTCGATACAGCTGCACGTCCGCTTCCACCGCCTTGCCACTGGTCATGTCGGAGACCCGGCCAGGGATGTAGTTCACCGGAGTTGGCACGCGCTGCGGCAGGCAGTTCGAATGCTGTACAGGTCCAGATCGCCCATTCCACCTTCACGATCGCTGGCGAAGATAGGCCAGCTCCCGTCGCTGCCCACCAGCACGCTGTTCTCATCACCGCTGGTGTTGATCGGATAGCCGAGGTTCTCCGGTTTTCCCCAGGATGCCGTCATCCTGCATGCGGCTCACGAAGATGTCCAGCCCCCCCATGCCCGGGATGTCCTTCGCTGCTGAAGTAGAGCGTTCGCCCATCCGGGTGGATCTGCACGCTCTCCTCCTGGAACGGTGTATTGATGTTCTTTCCCAGCGGCTCGGGCTTGCCGAACGCGCCATCGTCTCCCAAGGTGCTCTTGTAGATGTCCATGCCCTTGAGGCCATCACGGGCCTGGCCCGCACGCACGAAGTACAGCGTCTTGCCATCGCTGGCCAACGACGGCTGGCTCTCCCAATCGCGCGAGTTCAGCGGTGACCCGAGGTTCTCCGGCCGTGTCCAGCGCTCGCCGATGCGGCGGCTGATGAAGAGATCGCAACTGCCGCAGTCCGCGCACACCTTCGCCATAGGTGCCGTCGATCCACCGCGCATTTGGTGAACACGATGAAGCGCCCGTCCGGGCTCAGCGTTCCGGCGCCTTCGTTCGCCTTGGTATCCACGCTGGGGATGGTGGTCGCCGGGCCCCACGTGGTGTCCATGCGATGGCTCACGTAGAAATCCTCCTGCATTCCATAGGGTGATGATGGATCGTCAACGCGGCGCGTGAAGAGCAGCGTCGCATCGTCTGCCGTGATGCATGGGTAGTATTCGGGGAACTTCGAATTCACGCCCGGCCCCATGTTCACCGGGTTGAACGGCACCGGGTTCTTCACCGCCTCGCGCGCAAATTCACAGTTCAGCAGATCCCAATCTGGCCTTGGCCACGCGCATGGGCTCATCGTCATTGGAGAGATAGAGGCGGTAGTGCTTCTCGGCATCATCGTACCGCTGTGCAGCGAACTCGAGTTCCGCCAGGTGCAGCGGCGCCGGCGGAAAGTACTTGGGCGAAATGGCGACGACCTCGGTCCAATAGCTGATGGCCTCCGCAGCGCGATCCTGTTCCTCGTACATCTCGGCCAGGTATATGCGCGGTTCGATGAAGGAAGGATCGATGGTCGCCGCCTTCTTCAGGTCGGCTTCGGCACAGGCCCATTTCCGCTGCCGCATGCAATCGCCGCCACTTTCCAACAGCTTGATCGCCTTCTTGTCCTTGGTGGTGTAATTCGTGGGTTGCGCGATCGCTGCAGGACCATGGCAGGAGGTGAGCACTATGCCCATGACCGCGATACGCAACGTGGTCATCACCGTTGTGGCTGCTCCGGGAAGAATGCTCATGGAATGTTGAGGTACTTGTGTGTTTGGAGCGAAACGCGCCAGCGCGGATGTGCCTTGACGTGTTCGGTGATCAGCGGCATCATGGCCTCGCGCTTGTCCCATTCGGGTTGCAGGTAGAGGACGCATGCACCGTTGGTGGCGGCGGCCTGTTCCTCAGCCCATTTCAGGTCGTGTTTGTTGAAGACGATCACCTTCAATTCATCGGCGCGTTGGTAGGCTTGCGGCAACGCGGCCTTGAACTTCTTCGGACTGAGGCATACATGGTGCCAATCTCCCGAGAACGGATGTGCACCACTGGTCTCGATATGCGTGCGGAAGCCCGCCGTGCGCAGCGCATCGGTGAGGGGCTTGAGGTCGTGCATCAGCGGTTCGCCTCCCGTGATCACGGCGATGCGGGCCGGATGGGCGGAGGCTTCCGCCACCAATTGCTCCACGTCGATCAACGGATGCGCGGAGGCATCCCAGCTCTCCTTCACATCACACCACGTGCAGCCAACATCGCAGCCACCGAGGCGGATGAAATACGCGGCCTGGCCGGTGAAGACGCCTTCGCCTTGCAGGGTGTAGAATGATTCAACAACAGGGTATTTCACGACGCGCTTGACTGTACAAAGGGAGGGAAGGTTCGGCCGGGCTCAACGCCGGGACAAAAAAAGCCCACACAGGGCCACGTTCATAGAACCCATGTTTATCACATAGGCGGGATCGCTGGGGTGGCTTCCGTAATCCTCCTGTCGCCGTCCTGGGCAAGCCCTGGATGGCAAGTCCCTGCCGAAGCAGGGCTGAGGCCCGCCGTAGACCACCGGAGTTGCGACCCCTGATGGAAATTGTTGGTTCCGATGAACAGTTGGCCTGTGTGGGCCTTGCGATGACATCCGGCCTGACCGGAGGATGTTGGCTACACAGGTGATGGTAAAGAACGGAGCGACACGAATGTAGCATGGTCCACCGCGATCTGCCACGGAGGTTGAAAACTTCCTCGGTGCGTTGGGGCGATGTGGACGTTCGGGGATCAGGCCTCGCCCTTCTGGCCAACGAAATGATCCTCCTTATCCTCGAACAGGATATTGAAGGTGGTGAGGCTGCCATAACACCGCGTGATGTATTGCTGCAACTCCACCTTCTCTTGTTCGCTCAGCGCAGGATGCGCGTTGATCTTTTGCTCCAGCACGCGGAACCGGTCGCGGATCATCACGATCTTGTGGAAGAAGTCCTCGATGGGCAGCTCCTTGCTTTTGAGCGTCGTGTCGCCAGGCTTCAGTTCCATTGTGCCGCCCTTGTACCGGCGGGCCAGTTCCACCTTTCTTTCGGGGATGTTGGCCTCGGCCAATACCTCGCGCAAGGCCTCACGTACGCTGTCCATGTCCAGTTCTGCGCCGGGCAGTTCGGGGCCGGGGCCGATCACCACAAGGCCCTCGAAGGAGCGGCTGATGGGTTGCTCGCCGTGTTCCTTGAAGAACACGTGCACCGTGCGGGGGTCAAGGTCATAGATCACCCCAACGCCCATGGTGGGGTGCTTCACGCGGGCACCAACGCCCATCTCATAGATCTTCCATGCCGCGAACTTAACGCGGTTGGCGTTCAGCGCACGTCGAGGATGTCGTAGGCCACATCATGGAACTTCACCTGATCGCCTTTGCGGCGCCCGTCGAGCGCCTTGTAGAGGGGCGCGTCTGTGGAGAGGCCCAGGAATTCAACGCCATCGGCGGCGAATTCCTCGATGCTCGGGCCGATCAGGAAGTTCCGCTTGTTGGTGATCACCATGGCACCGGGGCGCACTGAATCCATCAAGGTCTTCTCTTCAAACCGCTCCAGTAGGTCGCGCTCACGCTCCAAGCGCTGTGCCTGTTCGCTGAAGCGGTCCAGTAATTCGATGTCGGCCACGCGGTTCGATTCGCTCTGGCTGGCGGTTTCCTGCAGTTCGTCGCGGATGGTGGCCGAGCGCAGGTCGGAGATCCGGTCGCGGTGGTCGGCGAGCATCGAATCAAGCTTGTTCTGCGCTGCACGGATAACGTGGTGCTTGGGAATGTTCATGGCGATGAGAATAAGGTGACTCCTTGTAGGAGCGAAGTTCGCTGCCGTTAAGTTCGGTATTCCTGACGGATATCAGGTTGCCTTGACCTCGGCCACAGGGATCCGCTCGGGCAGGTCAAGGATGTCGTGCTGGCTGAGCTTATCGAGGTCCAGTTCCATTCCGCCTTGCAGGTTGGCAGTGAATGCGCGCACGAACCGGCCACCCCAGACGATCTCGTCGAACCGGTAGGAATGCCGCGTGAAGACATGCTGCATGTAGCCTTCGTCGATGCCTTTGAAGATGACGATGACCTCGGCACGGCGCTGTTCAAGATCTTGCATGGACAGACCCGCGAAGGGGCTTTCGGCGTTGATCGGGTGCACCAATGTCCAACTCAAGGGCATGAAGCTGATCTTGGCCAGCTGCAAGGGCATGTTGTAATAGTTGAGGCGTTCGCCTTGCGCGTCCACATCCGCCATCACCAGCATCATTTGGGCCTCCACCTCCATGAGCAAAGTGCTCCGGCGGTTGGCCAGGCGCATCTGGAAGCTCCATCCCTCCTGGAATGGAGCGATCAGGGCCTTTTCACAGTAGGCCAGCCGAGCAGTGGGTCGTGCGAAGCGCGCGAACATCACGGCAGCGATCAGCGAGAAGCTCAGGATCCCGAACATGCCCTCCACGGCCACCACGGCCCAGATCGCGCGTGAATCCGGGTAGAATGCGCCATAGCCGACCGTGGTGATCGTCTGCACGCTCATGCCCAACGCCGTATACCACCGGTCCGTCAGCGTATCCAAACGTGCGTTGCCGATGCCCTCCACACCTGCGGCCATGTACAACGCGCCGAACAATGCGTTGATGAAAGCGTATCCGACGGCAAGCACGAGGATGAACCGGCCATTGGACATGCTCACGAGGGACACGAAGGCCTCACGCAATCCCGAACTGGCCCCTACCCGCTTCACGGTAAAGCTGCCATCCGGCGCCACAAGACGGTCAACGGGGCGATCGAAGTTGGTGCCGATGCCGGGATCCTGCAGAAGACGAGCCTTGATGTTGAGCATGTTGGAGAGGTGTCAGCGTGCGCGAAGTTCGGCGGGCAGGTCAACGACGCGCAGAACGGGGTACTGCCTGTAGCATTTTTCGAAGTACGGCGAACGCTGGTAAATGAACAGCAGCTGCGCCCAGCCATCGGCGGCGAACAAGGATCCTCCACGCGCCGCGCTTCCAACGCCGCCCTTAATGCAGGGTCCCGCTCCAGCAGGTCCGCCGCGATGTCCTCAAAAACATAATCGCTGAACCATTCCTTCTGCTGCAACTGGGCATCGAAGAAGTTCCAGGCGAAGAAGCCATCCTCGGCGGTGCACTCCAGCGTTTCCATCACGTACCGGTCGGTGTATTGGCCCAAGCGCACCAGCACATCACCTTGGTGGGCCGTGGTCTCTACGCGCATGGTGCGGGCGTGGATACCACGATGCAGGTAGTGACCTTCGTAAGGTTGTTGCACCGTGTTAAAGGCCCCGATGCTGTCCTGCTCCACCCTGATCCGTGTGTCCTTCGCCAGGCGCTCGCACTTCACCCCGTTCGCTTCCAGGCGTTGGATCACCGCACGCCACTGCTTCGGCACGAGGTACGCCGCCGGTTTGCGGACCACCTGCGTTGGTCGGTATGTATCCATCCATGGTACGGTGATGTCCACAGGTCGGTCATGATCATAGTGCAGGCGGGGCAGTCCACTCACCTTGCTGGGCTGCATGGTGGCCGTGTATCCCTTCCACGGGATCCGCTCCACCACCGTGGTATCGAGCTCCCAGTTCAGCCCGATCTCGTCCATGTCCGCGGTGTGAGCCTTCGCCGCATTGCGCGCTTCGCGGAGCTGTTCGGGATGCTGGTCCATGAAGGCCAACGTGGCCAGCATCAACTGGAAGGTGGCGTTCACTCGATCGGCATACGGCTTCAGCATGTGCGTTTCGCTGAGGATGCCGATGCGGTCGAACAGCGCGTTGTAGCCGGTGCTGTATCGCGGACCGTCGTAGAAGCCGACCAGACCGTTATCGGGCGCACTCGCCACGGTCTCGAAGTAGGGGCACATCGCAAGGCCCTTGCGCTCCATCCACGCGTACAGGTCGGGGATCATGTGTTCGCGCATGAACCGGCCCAAGGGTGCGACCGAGCTTGTCGTCCTGGGTGGTGAGCAATTCCATTACGTAACGGTGGTCGGCGCCGTTGCTCACGTGCGTTTCGAAATAGATGTCGGGATCCCATGCGGTAAGCGCCCGCACCATCGTCCAGGTGTTCTGCGCATCCATTTTGATGAAGTCGCGGTTCAGGTCGAGGTTCAACGCGTTGGCGCGGAATCCATATTCCATCGGGCCCAATTGGTTCGCCCGGCTGTGCGATCCGCGCTCCACCGCACCGCTCACGTTGTACATCGGCACGATACAGATGGCGCTGTGTACGGTAAGTCCCATGAGCTGGTCGCTGTCCAACAAGGCCTGTGCGAGCAGAAGGCTGGCATCCACGCCATCGGGCTCGCCGGGATGAATGGCATTGGTGACCCACAGGATGTTCTTTCCCGCTGCGCGGATGCTGTCCGGCGTGAATCCACTGCCGTCGCTGATCACGAATAGGTGAATGGGCTGTCCACCGTCGTCCTCGCCGATCGGCAGGAGCCGAACGCCGGTATGTTGGCGATCAAGCTCCTCGTATCGCGCGATAACCTGCTCCCACGTGGGCGTGGTATCGCCGCTGTAGGTCCATTGCGCAGAAGCGGGCACCAACGCCGACAGGCTCAGGAAAAGGAACAACGATCGCATGGCCCGAAGATGCAACACCTTCGGTCAGCCCCATCCGATGGAGGAAAAGGGACTGGCTATTTCACCCGGATGATCTGCTGGGAAAGTCGCGCACCGGACGTGCTGGAGCAGCGCACCCAGAAAAGATCAACATCCAGTTCGCTGCCCACCAACGACCACTGCTTCGTTGTACCGGCCTCGATGGTTCCCGCGAACACGACCATGCGCGTGCGGCCCATGGCGTCCACTACCGTAACGATCACCTCCTGCCGTTCACGAGCGGCCACCACCACCTGAGCATCCTCGGACATGGGGTTCGGGCTCACGTACATCTGCATTTCGCCGGTGTCCATGCTATCCACCTCCATGGTATCCGCCGTGCATGCACCCAAGTGGCAGCCGTGGGCCAGGTGGGCGGGCACACCGTTCTCACTGATGCAGATGGTATGTGCGTTGGCAGGGTTGCCGGGTGGAATGTGGCACACGGCCACCTTCTGCAGGTTGTTGCCGCAACGCACGTCGATCACGTGAACGAGCACAGTGTCCGATGAAACGCAACCATCGGCATCCGTGACGGTGACATAATACACGGACGACCCCTGATCGCAGATGGTGATCGATGGATCGGTAGCGCCGTTGCTCCAGGCAAAAGTGAATGGCGCCGTACCGGTGACCGCGGGCGTGAGCGTGGCACAGGCCATGGGCTCATATCCGTAAAAGAGCGTAACGCTATCGGTCGGAAGGCTCGTGGAGCATTGCGCCATGGCCGCGGTGGCGAGGCATGCATGAACGGCGAGCAGGCTGATGCGTAGTTGTTGCTTCATTGTTCAAAGGTCGACCATCGACCAACTTTTGTCCAGTGCAGCGGGCTGGAGGTTGTCAACAGAAAATGGGAACCCCGGCAACGGTTCCATTTGCCGGGGTTCCACGATCATCGGGCGCCAATGCACCCGAACCACTGTGTTCTTATGCCTGGGGCTCCTCGTCGGTGGGCCACTGCGCTGCGGGAAGCGCCTCTGGCGTTGGGGCTGACGCTTGTGGCGCGGTGATCTGCGGCTCTACCGGGGCGGTAGCATACAACTGCTCATCGTCCGTAAGCTGCAGGAGAAGCGTGAGTGTCATCACTGGCCACATGTGTTCTCGTTTTGTGGCAGCAAGATTCCATGAACACGCTTCGGATGTCAAGACGAATGGCCATATTTCTTCGACGAATAGCTATTGACATTCGACGAATGATATTCTATTGGAATGGGGTGACATAGATCATGGCATCCGCGATGTTGCACTCCGATCCGGCCTCCTTCCAGTAGCGCAGCCCACACTTTTCCAATACGCGGATGCTTCCCACGTTGGCCCGCGCCACACGGCCGATGATCTGTGGCAGCTTGAATTGCTCGAAGCCGATGCGCATGGAAACGAGGGCGGCTTCTGTTGCGTAGCCCTGCCCCCAGAACGTCCGGTGCAAACGATAGCCGAGATCCACATCGCCGGATGCCTGTTTGCGCAGGCCGCACCAACCGAGCACTGCCCCATCGACCGACCGCACCACGGTCCAGCGACCATAGCCGTCCGTGCGGTAGCAATGGTATCCCCTGATCAGGTCCTCTGCGTCCTGAATGGATGTGAACGGCTTGTCACCGGTGTAACGCATCACCTCGGGATCGGCGTTCAGTGCGAAGAACTCCGGGGCGTCGGCGAGCGTGAACTCGCGCAGTATCAACCGCGGGGTGCTGACGATCTTCACATGGCAAAGGTGAGGCTGGCCGGTTCCTCCACAACTTCGCACCACTTGCCATGAGAACTCGCACGTCGCTCACCGCCTTGTTCATTCCGCTCCTGATCTGCGCACAGGTCCGCCAAGGCCCCCGCATCGGCCTCGCCATCGCCACACAGACAGCCGGACAGTTCCTGCAATGGCAGGGTCTGCCGAAGTTCGGACCGATCATCGGTTACAGTTGGGAGATCCCCTACACGCACCAAGTGGGCATCCTGATCGAGCCCACCATCATGAGCAAGGGGTCGTGGACGCAGAACGCACCGTTAAGGATCAACACCTTCATCACGCAGCGCTACCTTGAAATGCCTGTCCTGTTGAAGCTGGACCTGGACACGGCACGCATTGGCTATTTCCTTACCGGCGGGGTGATCCCGGCCTATTGGATCAGCGGGCGGTACAAGGTGGTACAGGATGGCAACGTGGTAACGGACTTCATGTACAACCTGAACCAACCGAACGTTCGCCGCATGCAATGGAGCCTTGCGATAGGCTTGGGCAATGCCGGCGAGCGCTGGAGCTGGGAACTGCGCGGGCAGAGCAGCGTAACGCCCTTCGACCGTGTGATACGAGCGCAGAACCTGGTATTCGGTATCCACCTCACCTATCGCCTGTTGAACTACGAGGAGCGAAAGGCCCGGCGAGCGAAGCGTTCCGGAGAGGAAGAGGAGAACACACCCTGATCCTTGCACGAACGAGCGTGCGGATGATCGCCTTGCTTCAACCAACCCGAACGAACCTGCGCTGATCCCATGGTGTTCACCACCGCCTCCTCTCCCACCCGCGTGTCCTTCCAAGGCAGCCGCCTTTTGCGCGCTTACCTGGTGGTCTTCCTCGCCTTCTGGACCTACACCTACCTAGGCACGCCGAACCGCACCAACTGGTTCACCGAGAATACGCTGACCTTCCTTTTTCTTGCAGGGCTCACCCTTACACATCGGCGCTTCAAGTTCAGCGACCTGAGCTACACGATGATGTTCGTGTACATCCTGCTGCACATCTACGGCGCCATGTACACCTATGCCGAGAATCCGCTCGGCTATTGCCTGAGCGACCTGCTGCACGGCGCGCGGAACCATTACGACCGCATCGTTCACTTCAGCTTCGGTTTCCTGCTGGCCTACCCGATGCGCGACTACTTCAAGAACCACTTCCGCTGGCCCAACTGGGTGTGCTGGGTGCTTCCGGTGGAGATCACCATGAGCTTCAGCGCAGCGTATGAGCTGATCGAGTGGGCCGTGGCGGACGTGTTCTTCCCTGCGGAAGGCGCGGCTTACCTGGGCTCGCAGGGCGATGTATGGGACGCGCAGAAGGACATGGGCCTGGCCTTCAGCGGAGCCGTGCTGGCCATGGTGTTGTGGAGCACGCTGAAGCGGATCGCACGACGATGAGGTGGTGGCTGGTCGTTGTGCTGAGCGCTGGCCTGGCACCCGCTTTCGGGCAGCACGATACGCTGGCGCCGAAGCAGAACAGCCTCTACCTCGAGGCTTTGGGCACCGGCGGCTTGGGTTCGCTCAACTACGAACGAAGCGTATGGCACAAGGACCTGTTCACGACCAGCGCCCGCATGGGGATCAGCACGATCCATGTGCACGACTTCACCCGCCGATTCAACCCGGATATGCTTTTCCCGATCGGTGCCGTGTTCTGTTACGGTGAACGCTTTCAAGCCGAGGCAAGTGGTGGTGTGGCGTTCACCAGCATCGTGTATCCGGATCCAGAGGACTTCACGCCTGCGAGGCGAGGCGAAATACAGGGTTGGCTCGCCATAGGTGGGCGCTACCTGAATCCGCGTAATGGCTGGCTGCTGCGCGCCACCTACACCCCCATCATCGAGTTCGGCACCTGGCGGCATTGGGGCGGTGCATCGATCGGCCATACCTTTTGATCCATGGGCCACAGGACCGTCTCCCTGATCCTCTGCCTTGCATTGCTCGGAGCATGCAAGAAAGAGGAACTGGACATCCAGAACCTCAACGGCGGCGAGGTGGTGGCGCTGGGCCATGGAGGCATGGGGATCATGAGCACCTACCCGCTTGATTCGCCAGCGAGCCTGCTGATGTGCTTGAACAGCGGTGGCGATGGCACCGAGCTGGATGTGCAGCTCACGCGCGACAGCGTGTTGGTTGCCTACCACTCGCCGGACCTGAGCGAGGGCACCACCATGAGCGGGCGTGTGTGGGACCACACGTGGGCCGAACTGCAGGAGGCGCGCTTCACCGGCGTGCCGTACACCGAACATCGCCTGTGTGCGCTCGATCAGTTCTTCTCAACCGTGGACGTGCGTGACCGCGCCGTGTCGCTCGACATCAAGCTCAATCCTTCCGGTACGCCCGATGCCACCTACTTCGCTATCTATGTGAATGCCTTGATCCGCTTGCTGGACAGCGGTGTGTTCGGAGACCGGTTGTACATTGAATCACAGAGCCCGGAGTTCCTGTCGATGCTTCAGACGCGTCGGCCAGGCCTGAAGCTGTTCATCTATCCGCCGGACTTCACCACCGGTATCGCGGTCGCCCGGTCGTTGGGGTTGTACGGCATCTCCATCGACATGAACAAAGTGAGCGCCGAGCAGGTGGGTGTTGCCCATGCCGAAGGGTATTGGGTGGCCGTGTGGAACGCGATCAGCAAGGCGGACAATGAGCGCGCGATCGATCTGAACCCGGAGATCATCCAAACGGACCGGTTGGACCATCTGGTGGGCTTGCTCGATCCGTAGCCTACACCTTCGTCCGCACCTTGCTCCACTCCTTAACCTGCCAGGTGATGCGCCCGGTGGCCAAGTGGTTCTGCTTCACATCATGCAACTCCACCACGGCCGTGTACAGAACAGCGTCATTCGAGGCAAGCGGACCCTTCACCTGCGCGGCAATTTCATCCGCTGCCGGAGCGAACACCGCATGAGCCCGGGCCTTGGCCTGGTAGTGGTAATCCATATGCAGGGTCTTCATCGATCAGCCGGTACTGCTTCGCGTCAAGCTTCTCGAGCAAGGCCAGACCACTGCAGTATTCAGCGGCGGTCGCCAAGGCGCAAGCGTGGATGCCCTTGATGTGGTTGTGGTTGATGCGCCAATACGGGATATCCACGCGGATGCCCCCCGCTTGCAAGGGCGTCACCTTGAACCCATGCGGACGGTTGAAGGGGATCATCCAGCGTAATAGGCCGTTGAGCCACCAGCGGGCAATGCGGGAGGTGCGGGCTTTTTGAAGCAAGGGGGCCAGTTGCATCAGTCAAAGCGGTGTTGGGCGGTGAGTTTGTCCATTTGAGCGGCAAGTTCAAGGTAACGATCACTCCATCCACTCAAGCTGACCTCCTGCAAAGGACCGGTTGGCATAAAGAACATGCGAATATCGGAGATGACATCGGTCGACCCGTCCTTGAATCTTCTTATCAGATCCCCCCATTCCGCCTTGGCCTCCTCTTTTGAACTCCAACCCGAATGGGTGAGATGATTGCTTTCCAGATCCAACAAATCCTGGACCTCGGCGAGGATCTCCAGAACCTGATAACGGATCCTTCCTTCAGGTTCAAACTGGTTCAAGCCAAGCGAGATCATTGCGCAAGTATCGCGGCGATGTCCGGCCGGAAGTAGCGCTCGCTCTTCAACACCTTCCCATCTTCGCGGTAGATGGGCCTTCCGTCCGCATCGAGCTTGCTCATGTTGCTGCGCTGGATCTCCAGGAAGACCTCTTCGATCTTGTGCTGGAGCCCGTGCTTCAGGATGGTGCCGCAGAGGATGTAGAGCATATCGCCCAGCGCGTCGGCCACCTCCACCAGGTCGCCCTTGTTCGCCGCTTCGAGGTACTCCTCGTTCTCCTCGCGCATCAGGGTGTAGCGGAGCAGCGCATCGCGCTCGCCGATGGGGCCGATGGGGCCGTCGGCATTGGGATCCGGAAGGCATCGTGGAAGTCGCGCACATGATCGATTACCTGGCGCAACTGCAGGGTGTTTTCGGGGCTGGGCATGGGCCGAATGTACCGTCAACCCTGAATATTCCGGCTTAACACACGTTAACTGGGAAAAGCCCCCTACCACTGCATCCATCCGTCGACCTTTGCGTTCAATATTCGCCGCCTCAACGAAACCTGGATACATGGAAACCACCCCCTCCGCGACCCCCACCGCGGGCACCACCTCCGACAGCATCCGCGCGCTGAATGAGCGCATCCAACAAGCCAGTTCGTTCGTGGACCTGATCGACGGCGAAATGTCCCGCGTGATCGTGGGCCAGAAGGACATGGTGCAGAAGCTCCTGGTGGCGCTGCTGGCCGATGGCCACATCCTGCTGGAAGGCATGCCCGGCCTGGCGAAGACGCTGGCCGTTAAAACCCTCAGCCAGGCCATCGACGTGGCCTTCAGCCGCATCCAGTTCACCCCGGACCTGCTGCCCGCCGACCTGATCGGAACGCTGGTATACAGCCAGCGCAACGAGGAGTTCACCGTGAAGAAGGGACCCATCTTCAGCAACTTCATCCTCGCCGACGAGATCAACCGGGCACCGGCCAAGGTGCAGAGCGCCCTGCTGGAGGCCATGCAGGAACGCCAGGTCACCATCGGTCAGACCACCCACAAGCTGCCCGAGCCCTTCCTGGTGCTGGCCACCATGAACCCGATCGAGCAGGAAGGCACCTACCCCCTACCAGAGGCGCAGACCGACCGCTTCATGCTGAAGGTGGTGCTCGACTATCCGCGAAAGGAGGAGGAGAAACTGATCATCCGCCAGAACACACGTCCTGATGGCATGACGGCCGTGCAGAAGGTGATCGGCCCGCAGGACATCGTGCATGCCCGACACTTGGTGCGTGAGGTGTACATGGACGAGAAGATCGAGCAGTACATCGTGGACCTGGTGTACGCCACGCGCAAACCGGACATGTACAAACTGGGCGACCTCACCAGCCTGATCAGCTTCGGCGGCAGTCCGCGCGCCAGCATCAACATCGCACTTGCCGCCAAGGCCTTCGCCTTCATCAAGCATCGGGGTTATGTGATCCCCGAGGACGTGCGCGCCGTGGCACCCGACGTCATGCGTCACCGCATCGGGCTCACCTACGAGGCCGAAGCCGAGAACATCACCGTGAAGGAGATCATCGACCGCGTGCTGAACACGGTGGAGGTTCCCTGAGATCAGGAGGCAGTTGCGCAGGGGCAGGGGCATTGCCTTCCCGCTATCCAGCGCGCAGCACTCACATGCAAACAGCACAACATACCAAGGACCTCCTGAAGAAGGTGCGTTTGATCGAGCTGAAAACGCGCGGTCTCAGCAACCACATCTTCAGCGGCGAATACCACAGCGCCTTCAAGGGGCGAGGTATGGCCTTCAGCGAGGTGCGCGAATATGTGCCCGGCGATGAGGTGCGCACCATCGACTGGAACGTGACCGCGCGCAGCGGCCGTCCGCACATCAAGGTGTTCGACGAGGAACGCGAGCTCACGGTGATGCTGATGGCCGACGTGAGCGGCAGCGGTGAGTTCGGCACGGAGGCCCAGCTGAAACGCGAGTTGATCACCGAAGCCTGCGCCACCATCGCCTTCAGCGCGATACAGAACAACGACAAGGTGGGGCTGATCCTCTTCACCGACCGCATCGAGTTGTTCATTCCACCGAAGAAAGGACGGGGTCACATTCTGCGCATCGTGCGCGAATTGCTGGAGTTCCGTCCCACCCACAAGGGCACCGACGTGGCCGGCGCGCTGAAGTACATGAGCAACGTGATCAAGAAGCGCAGCATCGCCTTCCTGATCAGCGACCTGATGGCGGAAGGCTACGAGGATGCCTTGAAGATCGCCAATCGCAAACATGACCTCGTGGTGCTCCGGACCACTGACCCGCGCGAGCTGGAGCTTCCCGCCATGGGACTGGTCCAGTTCCTCGACCCCGAGACCAGCGAAACCCGCTGGGTGAACACCAACAACAAGCGCGTACGTGCACATTACCGTGCCGAGGCCCTCAAGCTCGCTGCACGCGCCAAGGATGCCTTGCGCCGGGCCGGTGTTGACCATGCCGTGATCAGCACCCGCGAAGGATACGTGCGGCCGCTCATGACCCTCTTCAAACGACGCGATCGATGACGGTCGCTCGCACGTGCATGGTCATGCTAGGTCTGCGCCCGGGTGCGCTGGGTGACCTTGTGCGTGCTGCTCGCATGCGGTACCCTTGCGCAAGCGCAGGACGTGAAGCCGGAGGCTAAGCTGGACAAGGATCAGATCCTCATCGGCCAGCAGGCGAAATTGGAATTGGGCGTGACCTATCGCGCGGATCAAGGCAAGGCCACGGACATCATCTGGCCTGCTTTCACAGACACCCTGAGCGGCCACATCGACATCGTGCAGGACAGCGGCGTGGACACGATCCTGCCCAATAAGGAAGGCGATCCGTTCCTCTTCCGCCAGACGCGCACATTGTCCATTACCTCGTGGGACAGCGGTTACTGGGCCATTCCGCCCGTGCGGTTCGTGATCAACGGCGATACCACGGAAACAACCGCCCTCCTGCTTACCGTTAATACGGTACAGGTGGACACCGCCCAGGGCATCAAGGACATCAAGGAGATCTACGAGGTGCCCTACTCGTGGATGGACTGGCTGCGCGAGAACTGGTCGTGGGTGGCAGGAGGCGCTGTGCTGGTCGCGATCCTGGCCGCGGTGATCCGCTTCCTGGTGCGCCGCGCCCGCAAGCCGAAGGAGCGGAAGGAAGTTGTACCGACCATCAAACCCATGCACGTGCGCGCATTGGAGGCATTGGACGCGATCAACAGGAAGAACATGTGGCAGCAAGGGCTCACGAAGGAATACCAGAGCCAGGTGACCGATGTGCTGCGCGCCTACATCGAGGAGCGCTTCAACGTGCCCGCCATGGAAAGCACGACCGATGAACTGCTGGCCTCGCTGCGCATGAGCGAGATGAACGCGGGCCAACGCGAGCAACTGGCCAACATGCTGCACATGGCCGACATGGTGAAGTTCGCGAAGTGGACACCGCTTCCAGCAGAGAACGAACAGCTGATGGCCGGCGCCATCAAGCTCGTACAACAGACCGCACCACAAACGCTCTATGAACCGCGTTCGTAAACATCTACCGCTCCTGGTGATGCTGCTGCTCGTGCACGCGGCCATCATCGGTGCTTGGTGGTGGTTGCACCGTCGCTACGAGTTGGCCTCACCACTGTTCCTCTGGGGGCTATTGGCGATCCCCCTGCTCGCGGCATGGCATACCTGGCGCAGGGACGCACAACAGCCGAGTGCCAGCTTGCCCACGATGAAGTTCTTCGCATCCGGTCCCATCGACCTAAAGGCCCGGTTGCGTGATCTGCCATTTGCCATCACCTTGCTCGGTCTGGCGGCGCTCATCCTCGCGATGGCTCGCCCGCAGAGCAAGGACAACTGGCAGGACGTCACCCGCGACGGCATCGACATCGTGATCGCCATGGACTTCAGCGCGAGCATGCTGGCGAAGGACTTCAAGCCCGACCGGCTTGAAGCGGCGCGCAGTGTTGCGTTGAAGTTCATCGACGACCGGCCGGATGATCGCATCGGGCTGGTGGTGTACGAGGGCGAAGCCTTCACCCAGTGTCCGCTTACCACGGACCACCGCGTGCTCACCGACCTGTTCCTGCAATCACGCAGTGGACTGATCGATGGGGGCACGGCCGTGGGCATGGGCCTGGCCACTGCGATCAATCGGCTGCGCGACAGCGAAAGCAAAAGCAAGGTGATCATCCTGCTCACCGATGGCGTGAACAACGCGGGCACGATCCAGCCCCTCGATGCGGCCCAGATCGCGCGGCAGTTCGGCGTGCGCGTTTACACCATTGGTGTGGGCACGCGCGGGAAAGCACTTTCACCGGTGGCCATCTATCCCAACGGTCAGTTCAAGTATGACTACGTGGATGTGGAGATCGATGAGGAGATGTTGAAGAAGGTGGCCGACCTCACGGGTGGTCGCTATTTCAGGGCCACGGATGAACGCAAGTTGCGCGGGGTCTATACGGAGATCGACAAGCTGGAGAAGACCCGCGTGAAAGTGACCGAGCACAGCCGCCGCAACGAGGAATACTTCCGCGCGTTGCTGGCCGGATGCACGTTGATCGCGTTGGGCCTTTTGCTCGAACGCACCTTCTTCCGCCTCACCCCATGAGCCTGCGCGGAACATATCGGGCCGGTACGCTCACCGCGATCATCCTGGTGATCGAAGTGCTGGCATGGGCCGTGGGCATCGCCTTCTGGCTCGCCTCCGAACAGTACCTGCCGCAATTCCGCATGGAACGTCCGCAGATGTTGTACGGCCTGTTCCTCGGTCCGGTGCTCACGCTTTTCTTCCTGATCGGCCTGGCTCTGAAGAACCGGGCGCTGGCACGTTTCAGCAACGGCCCCCTGTTGCCGTACATGGTGCCCGGTGTGAGCAACTGGCGCACCACCTTGCGTTTCCTGCTGCTGCGGCACGGCTTCAGCTTCGCCGTGTTCGCCCTGGCCGGTCCGCAGATGGGCACGCGATTGGAGAAGATCGTGGCCAAGGGCGTCGATGTGGTTGTGGCGGTGGACGTAAGCAACAGCATGCTCGCCGAGGACCTGCGGCCCAACCGCATGGAAGTGGCGCGCAGGGCCCTTACCCAATTGATCGAACGCTTGCAGGGTGATCGGTTGGGCATCGTGGTGTTCGCCGGCACGGCCTATACGCAACTGCCCATCACGGCGGACAAGTCAGCGGCGAAGCTCTTCCTGGGGAACATCGGACCGGGTATGGTGACCACGCAGGGCACCGCGCTCGGTGCGGCGATCGAGCACGGCGGCCCGCAGCTTCAAGGCCGATGGCGCCAAGGGCCGGGCGATCATCGTGATCAGCGATGGCGAGAGCTTCGAAGATGATGGCGAGGCCGCAGCCCTCGCAGCTGCCGGTGAAGGCATCGTGGTGAACACCATCGGGCTTGGCACGGTGGAGGGCGCTCCCATTCCGGAGCGGCGGGGTGATCAAGTGTTGGGCTTCAAGAAGGACAAAGAGGGCAACACGGTGATCAGCAAACTGAACGAGGACATGCTGCGCCGGGTGGCCGCGGCCGGCAATGGGGAATATGTGAAGGCAACGAACAGCGGCACAGGTATTGAGGCCATGGTGGAGCGCTTGCGCAGCATGGACCAGACCCGCACCGGCACATACTCCTTCGCCGGGCATGAGGACCGCTACCAATACTTCCTGGCAACGGCCTGCATGCTCATCTTCGCAGGGTTGTTCATGGGCGAACGCGGAAGCACACGGCAACGATGGAACGAGCTATTCCAATGAAGCGAGCCACACTACTCACCAGCTTTGCGCTGCTGGCGGCCACGCTGTTGGGCCAGCAGAAGCCCGAGCAGGCCTTGCGCAAAGGCAACATGGCCTACCGCAAGGGTGATCAGGCCACGGCCATCCGCAACTACACTCAGGCCCAGGCCGATCAGCGCGGGGCCTTCAACCTGGGCAATGCGTATTACCGGCAGGACAGTGTGGCGGATGCGCAACGCAGCTTCGAAGCGGCCGTCAGCTTGGCCAAGGATGCCGATGCGCAGGCCAGGGCCTACCACAACCTCGGTAACAGCTGGCTCAAACAGAGCAAGTGGCAGGAGGCCATCAACGCCTACAAGCAGGCCCTCCGCCGCAGACCGGACGACGAAGACAGCCGCTACAACCTGGCCTACGCGAAGAAGAAGCTGGAACAGGAACAGCAGAAGAACGACCAGAACAAGGACCAGAAGGATCAACAGCAGGACCAGCAACAGGACCAGCAGCAGAAGCAGGATCAGCAGAAGGACCAGCAGGACCAGAAGAAGGATCAGCAGCCCAAGGATCAGCAGCAACAACAGGATCCGCAGCAAGCCCAGAAGCGAAAGGACCCCGGACAGATCGACCAGCAGGATGCCCAACGTATGCTGGACGCCGTGCAACAACAGGAGAAGAACACGCAGGATAAGGCCCGGGAGAAAATGCGTGCGCGGGTGAAAGTGCCCATTGAAAAGGATTGGTGATGATGAAGGCCTTCTTCCGTTCCATACTCCTCTTGTTGGTCTGCGCAGCAGGCCTTGGCGCAAGCGCGCAGGAGATCACGTTCCAAGCGACGGTAAACAAGAACACGGCGTCCACCGGCGAGCCCATCAAGTTGACGCTGACCCTGACGAACGCGCCCATGGGCAGCGGCATCACGCCCCCGGACATGGGTGGACTCGTGGTGGTGCAAGGCCCCTTCGACCAGAACAGTTTCAGCATGGCGAACGGGCGCACCTCCAGTTCCGTGATGCGCACCTACTATCTGCAAGGCGTGCAGCCGGGCGACTACACCATCGGTGCCGCCACGGCGCGTGTGGGCGGTGGCACCATTCGATCAGCACCCATCACGATCCATTTGGTGAAAGGCGAGGGCAGCGGAGCGAACAGTTCGCTGCTCAACCAGGCCCAGAAGAGCGACCCGAACCTCTTCTGCACCATCTCCCTCAGCAAGAGCAAGGCCTATGTGGGCGAGCAGATCATTGCGACCTACACCCTTTACTCGCGCTACAACTCATTGCAGCCCGGCGATTACGACCTGCCCAAGTTGGATGGTTTCTGGGCCGAGGAGATCGACCTGGGTGAGACCACCTGGGAAAGGTGCCGCACAACGATCAACGGGCTGCGGTACAACACTGCCGTGATCAAGAAGCAGGTGCTCTTTCCCCAGCGCCCCGGCAAGCTCCGTATCGCACCGATGACGTTGAACTACCGCGTGAACGTGGGCTTCTTCAACAACGGCACACCGGTGACCATCACCAGCAACGCCGCCGAGGTCAACGCCCTGGACCTTCCGGCAGGTAAGCCGGCGGACTTCATCGGCGCGGTCGGTGACCTGAAGATGGACATCAAGGTGCCCACCACGGACGTGAAGGCCAACGAGGCCATCGACCTCACCATCCGTTTCACCGGCCGGGCGAACCTCAAGCTCATCGATGCCCCGAAGCTGGGCTTCCCCATCCGACTTCGAATCATACGATCCGAAGATCGCCGACAAGATCTCCGTGAACGGCGCTGGCATGAGCGGTTCGCGCGAATTCCAATTCCTGATCATTCCACGCCACGAAGGCGACTATTCGGTGGGGCCGATCACCTTCAGCTACTTCGACCCATCCACCGCGCAGTACCGTTCACTTTCCAGCTCAGCGCTGCAGTTCAGCATCGCCAAGGGCGATGGCACGGCGAACGCCCCTGCCGGCCCGAACCGCACGGAGGTGAAGCAGCTGCACCAGGACATCCGCTACATCCGCACGGGTGACCTCGGTCTGGAACCCATCGGCCATCACCTGTTCGGTTCGTGGTACTACCTGGCCGCTATGTCCGCCCCTCCCCTCGCCTTCCTGCTCTTTCTGGCGATGTACCGACGCCGCCAAAAGCAACTGTCGGACACCAGCGGTCTCCGGCGCAAGGGTGCCGATCGCATTGCCCGGCAACGTCTGAAAGCCGCTGCGGATGCGCTGAAACTCAACGATCGTGATGGATTCTATTCCGCCTTGGGCAAAGCGTTGGAAGGCTATTTCGCGGACAAGTTCAACCTCGGGGTCGCGGATGTGAACAGCACCATGGTGCGTGAGCGGCTTGGTCATCTGGAAGGTGGGGCCTTGGCGGAACAGTACGCTGAGCTCCTCAACGACTGCGGAACGGCCCGGTTCGCACCGATCGAGAACAAGCCACGTCAGCAGAGCTATGACGAGGCTGCATCGCTGATCCACCGCATTGAAGAACAGCTATGATCATGCGTCATCTCCTCCAGCTTCTCCTTTTCGTTGCCCTGGTCCCAGTGCAGGCGCAAACGGACGAGCTTGTTGTTCGCGCACAGGATGCCTATGCCAAAGGCGCGTATGGAGAGGCTTTGGCCCTTTACGATTCCGTTGGACGTGAAATGAGCTCGGCTTCGCTCTACTTCAACATCGGCAATTGTCACATGAAGTTGGGCGATGTTCCTTCGGCCATCCTCCACTACGAGCGCGCGATCCGCCTGCAGCCGGGAAGCGAGGACATACAAGCCAACCTGGACCTGGCGAGAACGCAGGTGGTGGACCGTGTGAACCAGTTGCCCGCATTCACCCTGGGTTCGGTATGGGACCGTGTTCGCGGAGGCAAGGATGTGGACCAATGGGCCCGGCGCTCGTTGTGGGCCTGCCTCCTGCTCTTTGGGCTGGCCATCGCGTTCGTTCTTGTGCAACGCCCTGCGGTGAAGCGGGTGTTGCTCATCGCAGTGGCGCTCAGTGCCGTGATCACGGTAACGGCCATGGTGCTGGCCGGCTATCGCTTGGCCGAAGTGAACGACCGGTCGCAGGCCATCATCATGATGCCGAAAGTGGATGTATTGGCCGAACCTCGCATTGGAGCCACGACCGTCTTCGTGCTGCACGAGGGCACCAAGGTGTCGGTGCTGCAGGAGCAGAACGGCTGGTATGAAGTGAAGTTGAGCAGCGGCAGTGTAGGCTGGGCCGCGCCAGCCTCCCTGGTGATCATCTGAAGAGCATCGCCAAGACCGGGGCGGCACCTTGCCGATCGGTGACCGCTATGCCATGAATGAAATGGGCGGGTCCGTTGTCACGAGCCCGCCCATTCCTTACCGACCTACCGATCAAGGCAGCTGCTGCGGCTTCGTGCTGGTGGGGATGGTTCCGCCGATGATGGTGAGCACGGCATCGCGATCATTGCTGACCCCTGTGTATTTCACGATGCCATCCATGTTCACATCCTCCGGGCGATACCCACTGACAATAGCAGTGGGAATAGTGCCGCCGATGAAGCTCAGGATCGGGTCACGATCGTTTCCCGCGCCGGTGTACTTCACCGAAATATCCGCATTGCAGTTGCCCGGCCACAGTGCCCTGCGGCTGCCGTCGGTCTGCTGTGCGTCGTTTCCGTAAGTGGACGTCGTGGGAAGGGAGAAGTCCACGAGTTGTCCATTCGCACTGAGCGCACTGCCGGACATCGCGCCCAAGTGGTTGCGATGACGCACCGCGAGCCGCTTACCCACGGTCGTAGTGGTGCTGAACGTGATCACCGGGTCGCCCGTGGTGGTGACCACGGTACCGTCGCGGCGCAACAGGCAGGCTCGTCTGGCCGCCACGGTGTAGGTCGCATCCGGGTTCCTGACCTCCACCACCACCCAATCGACGATGGCCGTGTTCCCCGTATTGGCCAATGTCAAGGCGCTTACCGTGGCCGCGGGATTCTCCAGCACATAGCCCATCGCCGTGTACGGTTCGGTCAGGGGGATCAGGCTGCTATTGCGAAGATCGTCGCGCATGATGTAGTTGGCCCAGTTCACCGCTCCGCCCAGCAGCACCTTAGCGGAGACCGTGCCTGAGCTCCCTTGCGTTGCGCACTGCGTATCGGCCACTTTGTAGAAGATGCGACCCGCATATGCCGGCACAGTGGCCGTGCCACTGAGCACGGTGCCAGAGATGTCGCTCCAGCAGCCTGCTGGCAGGGACATGTTCTGCGCAGTGGCCTGGTCGTTCACCAAGAGGATATTGGTGAGCATGGGATCCACCGCCTGCACATTCACGCGACGCACGTCAACATTGTCCAGATAGTAGGTGGGATCCAGGTAGCTGTTGATCAGCCGCACTTGGGCCACGTCGGTGATGTTGCTCTGGAAGTAGATCTCCAGATCGCGACGTTCAGGACCGAAGGGTAACCGGCGCTCGTAGATGGCGTACGGATCGCTCAAGGTGCTCTGCGCCTTCAACCCACAGATCAGTTCGCCTTCGGCCGGTGCCTGCACGCTGACACGCATGCGATACCAAGCGCCATTCGAAACGCTGAACCAATCCGGATTACGCATGGAAAAGGTGCTTGAAACCTGGTTGTTCGGCAGGTAGGCCTTCAGGCATCCGTTGTCCAGGTTGGTGGTCACCCGGCTCACTTGGGCGTTGGTAGGCCAACCACCCCAGCCATTGACGTTCGCCGCGAAATCTCCATTGACCACGAGGTTACCGCTCAGTTCACTCGTGGTGGCATAGTCGCTTTGGCGCAGCGGGCTGCGCGTGCTGCCAGCGTCCTCGCCGCGCTCCACCTGCCAGCGTTCCAAAGTGTACCACTTCTGTTGTCCGCTGAACAGGTTCTGTTGGAAGATCCCGACCTCGTTATAGGGATTGAAGTACTTGTTGTTCGAGAAGGTGCCGAAGTCCACTTGGTTCGCGCTGTAGCAATTGTAGAACCGGATGTAGAGCTGGTCCTTGTTGGTGCAGTAGATCTGGTTGCCGCTGTACACGTCGTTGTAGTTCGGCACATGGTATGGGGCCACCGCATACGGGCCGTTGTAGTTGGAATAGTCGCTGATGGACATTCCGATCTTAGCGTTGAAGATCACGTTGTCCTTGATCTGCAGGTTGTTCGAATTCATGCAGTGGTCCACATTGATCCCTACACCCGGGATGTTGTACAGCGTGTTGCGCTGCACCGTGGTGTTCACGATGCTGGTATTGCCGAAGTAGATGCCCACGCCCAGGTGCTGGTAGTGCGGCAGGTTGGTGGCCGACCCATCAAGGCCACCGATCGGGTTCTGGATGATGTTATCCTGTATCATCAGGCCATTGGCATGATCGAAGTTGATGCCCCCTCCATCGTTGAGCGTGGCACCGTAGCTGCTGATCACGTTCTTTTCCACCAGGTGGTTGTCCTGCACCTCAATGGCCGTGTAACCGATGTTGGTGAAGCGATTGCTGCGGATCACATTACCCGTGCCGATGCCCCTGATACCGAAGTAACCCCAGCTGCTTTCACCCTGTCCCGGTATCGTGGCGATGTTGGTGAGCACGTTGTTGCTGAAGGTGGAGTTGCTCTCGATGAAGATGCAACCGCTCGCCAGTGTGCGATTGAAGGTGTTGTTGGAATAGTTGTCATAGCTGCCGTAGCTCCGGATGCCGTGGTACACGTCCTCGAAGGTGCAGCCGGTCACCGTAACGTGGCCGGCGGAACCGTTGTGCACGCCCGCGTAGCGCTGATGGCGGAAGGTGATGTCCTGGATCACGGCGTAGTTTCGGCCGGGGTAGCAATTCACGCCGCTGTAGTACACACAGGCCTCTACGGTGAGGCTGGACGGGTTCACGCCATTCGCCGCCCACAGGTACAACATGCCCGTGGACGCCTCATAGAACCACTCATTCTGCGCATCGAGCAAGGCCAGCTTGTTCTCGAGGAAAAAGCCCCAGTCATCCGGACCCATGTTGCCATTGGACGGGTTGTTCGCGAAGGTGAGCGTATTGCCGTTGTGGGCGCTAACGCGAAGGGTGTCGATGGTGCTGGCGGTGGTGCGCAGGACGCAGCGCGACCCGGTGAAGTAGCCGCTGGACTGGGTGATGTTGTTGCTCTGAAGGGTGTTGCCGCTGGCCTGGCTGTTGCGGTACCACGTACCTGCGTTCGGGGTGCGGGCCAGGTCCATCCGCACGCCGCCCACGTATACCTGAGTGACCAACTGCCCGACACTGACCTTGTAGATGTTGCCCGAGTGTGCGGTCCAACCCGTCACGAGCTTGCTACCGCTGATCACGGGTGCAGCTCCGGTGCCATAGGCCCCATAGGTCACAGGTGTGGCCGCCGTACCAGAAACGCCCCAGATGAGTTCACCACGATAGGTTCCCCCGCGTTGGAACAGGATCTGATCACCGGGAACCACCTGATAGGTCATCTGATTCAACCGGTCGATCGTTCTCCACGGCGTAGCCTGCGATGTACCGTTATTGGCATCGTTACCCGAGGGAGAAACGTAGTAGATGGTGGCCTGAGCTGGGCCTGCAAAGGCAGCCGCCAGAACGACCAGAAGTTGGATGGAGAGGTGGCGCATGTACAGGTGCGGAGTAAGAGCGGTGCGAAACTGATCCAACAACGCGCCATTGGCGACCGAAATTCCCCCCTCTGGATCAACAATTCGACCAGTGCCGCCACCTACCCGATGGGATCGCACATCCCCTCCGTGAACGGAGCATGAAAACCGCCCGGAAAACCTGCCATTCCGCGATCCACGCGGGCTTGGGGAATTTCAGCCCCGTTGAGGCAAGCCGATGGTGGGATCGTTGATAACCGCCCCCTCACCCCCGGCCATTATCCCAGTCGATCCTGCGGCTTACGGCCATTACCAAGGCCAGGACAATGAAGAGACCTATGCTGCCGAAGAGCAAGGCCTGGTCCTGTTCGTTGATCAGGGTGAACATGAAGCCGAAGACGAGGAGCATGATCAGGCCGAGGAGTTGCGTGGCCCGCTTCACCTTGAAGACACTCGCCGAGTAGAACACGACAAGACCAATGACCGCGATGGCCGAGATGATGTAGGCCGCGCCAAATCCCAGATGCTCGCTGATGGCGATGAGCAACGTGTAGAACACGCAGAGCGCGAAACCGACGAGCAGGTACTGGATCGGATGGATCCGCAGCCGTTGAAGGACCTCGACAAAGAAGAAGACCAGGAAGACCAGCACGATCAACATGACCCCGTACTTCGCGGCCCGCGTGTTCTTCTGGTAGTCATTCACGGGTTGGATCAGGAACACGCCGAAGGCACTCTGCTGCACCTCCTCCAACCTGTTCCCGGTGAACTCCTGCGGATAGGCCCGGTTCAAGTGAAGCACCTTCCACTCCGACGTGAATCCCCCAGGCGTAATGGTGGACGTGTCGGGCAGGAACGCCCCGTTGAAGCTGGGATCAGGCCAAGTGGATGAGCACCGCACGTTCGTCACCCTTCCCAAGGGCGTGAAGTTGTAGGAGGTGCTGCCGTGGATGTTCAGTTCGACCTCAAAGGCCAGGGGCGAACCTAAAGCCGAAGTGTCCAACGGAAATGGGGCAGTGAGGCCGCTGGAGGCCACATCCGTGTCCAATAGCCCCGGCTCGAAGGCTATAGTAGTGTTACCGATGCGCATGGTGACCTGCTCCTTTATGCTGCGCAGATCGGTGATGCCCAGTTGTACCGTGGCATCGGCCCAGTGCAACTTTTCGGTGATCCGCCCTTCCCGCGTGCTCATGGTCCCGAAGGTGCCGGACAGATGCGTGTGACTGCCATAGACGGCCACTTCGTAGATGGCCCGATGCTTCCGTTGGGGATCTAGGGTTCCTTCGATGTTGAGCTCCTCTGGAAGGAAGTGCGCATAACGCACTTCGGTGCGGGTCTCATATCGCCCGCTGCCATCGCCCATGAGCACTTGCACGGTTTCGTCATAGGGGACCGCGATCACGGGACCGGTGAGGGTCTGGGCCCCGCCCCAGGTGTTGCCTACCTCGGTCTCCACCTCAGAACGACGCTCCTGTCGCTCCCAGATCAATCGCTCCACCATGCCGAGGGGGATCAGCAGCAGCAGGACAAGGATGCCCACGACGATGGCGCGGAACGTGAGCGAGCGGCGGATTCCAGCCGAAGCGCTCCTGGCGCTGGGGTGGAACCTGTGGGATCGGCTGGTCGGGGGAAGTAGTGTCGGACATGGATAGGTGCGGTGGTTCGGGTTTGTCAACGACCTGACTCTGGGATCCATGTCCCGTTGGGAGCTTTTGGCAAATACCCCCTTGGCGATCGGGGGTTAGTGCGTGCAGCGATCCCGGTTGGATTCGAACCAACGGCCGCCTGCTTAGAAGGCAGGTGCTCTATCCAGCTGAGCTACGGGATCTGAAAAGCAAAGATGCACGTAACAACGAAGGCCACCACTCTCGTGATGGCCTTCAATTGTCGGGGCGGCCAGATCCGTACTGACGACCTTCCCGACTCCGTCGGGACGCGATACCGGGCTACGCCGTGATCAGGGCCAGTGCGTAAGCCTTGTTCTTCGCCGCTTTCAATTTCCGTTCAAAGGCCATTGCCTCCGCCCGGGTATCAAAGGCCTTCGTGGCCACCAACTTCCATGGCCCACGGCCTTTCGTGGCTTTGGACCGACCTTCCTGATGGCGCTTCACGCGCTCTGGCACATCCTCGGCACTACCGTAGTAACAGCGACCGGATGTGGTGGACCCAATGATGTATGCGTAGTACATAGCGAACAACGAAGGCCACCACTCCCGTGATGGCCTTCAATTGTCGGGGCGGCCAGATTCGAACTGACGACCTCCTGCTCCCAAAGCAGGCGCGATACCGGGCTACGCTACGCCCCGAGAAAGCCTTTCCACGTATTCGATCGACGACCTTCCCGACAAAGTCGGGACGCGATACCGGGCTACGCTACGCCCCGAGAAAGCCTTTCCACGTATTCGATCGACGACCTTCCCGACGAAGTCGGGACGCGATACCGGGCTACGCTACGCCCCGAGAAAGCCTTTCCACGTATTCGATCGACGACCTTCCCGACAAAGTCGGGACGCGATACCGGGCTACGCTACGCCCCCAGAAAGCCTTTCCACGTATTCGGTCGATCTCCTGCCTCTGCTGACAGGTGCTCGATCCAGGCTACGCTTCGCCCGGAAATAGACGGGCCCCGACCTCGCGGGGCCCAGCGGAGAGGGGGGGATTCGAACCCCCGGTACAGTTTAACCCGTACGGCAGTTTAGCAAACTACTGGTTTAAGCCACTCACCCACCTCTCCGTATGAAAGAACAGCCTTCGCCTCCCCTTCCTTGTCCGTTTCCGGCTTCGGAAGGGGCGCAAAGATAGAAGGAGGTTCGGAACTGAGCACACCTAGATGCACTCCGCTACCTTTGCAGCCCGAAAAACCAGCAACACCAACCCATCATGGCCCGCGAAGTCGTCATTGTTTCCGCAGTACGCACACCCCTTGGAAGTTTTGGCGGCGCGTTGGCCGAGGTCCCGGCCACGCAATTGGGCGCCACGGCCGTGAAAGCCGCAGTGGAGCGGTCCGGGGTGGACCCCAAGTTGATCTCTGAAGTGTACATGGGCAACGTGCTGCAGGCCAATGTGGGACAGGCCCCGGCACGCCAGGCCGCCCGTTTTGCCGGCCTGCCCGATGAGGTGCACTGCACAACGGTGAACAAGGTGTGCGCCAGCGGCATGAAGGCCGTCATGCTGGCCACGCAGAGCATCCTGCTCGGCGATAACGAGGTGGTGGTGGCCGGCGGCATGGAAAGCATGAGCCAGACGCCCTACTATGTAGAAAAGGCACGCTACGGCTACCGTTACGGCCACGGCCAGTTGATCGATGGCATCGTGAAGGACGGGCTCACCGACGTGTACCACCAGACCGCCATGGGCGTGAGCGCCGAGCTGTGCGCCAGCAAGCATGGCTTCAGCCGCGAAGAGCAGGATGCCTTTGCCATCGAGAGCTACAAGCGCAGCGCCGCCGCATGGGCCGCCGGGAAGTTCAAGGATGAGGTGGTGCCCGTGACCGTGAAGACCCGCAAGGGCGATGTGGTGATCGGCGAGGACGAGGAGTTCAAGAACGTCAGCTTCGATAAGATCCCCGGACTGAAACCCGTGTTCCAAAAGGACGGCACCGTTACCGCCGCCAATGCCAGCACCATCAACGATGGCGCTGCGGCGCTTGTGCTGATGAGCGCCGAAAAGGCCAAGGAGCTTGGATTGAAGCCCATTGCCCGTGTGTTGAGCTACGCCGATGCCGAACAGGCGCCGGAGTGGTTCACCACCACCCCCGCCAAGGCCATCCCCCGTGCGGTGGAAAAAGCCGGCCTGAAAATGTCCGACATCCAGTTCTTCGAGATCAACGAAGCGTTCAGCGTGGTGAGCCTGGCCAACATGAAGCTCATGGACCTGGATGCATCGAAGGTGAACGTGAACGGCGGGGCCGTTTCACTCGGTCACCCACTGGGTTGTAGCGGTGCACGCATCCTCGTTACCCTGATCAACGTACTGAAGCAGAACGGCGCGAAGTACGGCGCTGCCGGTATCTGCAACGGTGGCGGTGGCGCCAGCGCCATGGTGATCGAAGCGCTGTGAGCCTCGTCATCTGCCCGTTATCGGTCGTTCCTGTAAGAAAGGAACCGAGCGATCGCGCCGAGATGGTGTCGCAATGGATTTTCGGCGAAACCGCCGATCTGCTGGAACGCCAGGAGAAGTGGAGCCTGCTGCGCTTCCATCACGACGGCTACCAGGGTTGGGTGGACAACAAACAATGGCGCGCAACGGAACAACGTGCCGATGCTTCAGCGGTGCGGTCCATTGATCCATTCATCCCGGTGAGAACGGCACAAGGGCCAGTGCTTCTCCCCTTCGGATCCGTTCTGTCCTTCTTCTCGCAAGGGTTCTTCACCCTGAACGGCGAACAGGTCGCTTTCCCGGGGAACACGACGCGAACGGCGATGGGCTCATCAGTGGAACGCCTGATGTCCCTGACCGATCATTGGCTGAACGCACCCTATCTCTGGGGAGGCCGCACACCTGCCGGGGTGGATTGCAGTGGGCTTACCCAGATGCTCTTCCTCGCTGCCGGTGTCGTTCTTCCACGCGATGCCTGGCAACAAGCAGAGCTGGGGGAGACCGTGGAACTGGTGGACCTGGCCATCCCCGGCGACCTGGCCTTCTTCGATAATGCAGAGGGCCGGATCGTGCATGTGGGCATCGTACTTGGCGACCGGCGCATCCTACATGCCTCCGGACAGGTGCGCATCGATGCGCTGGACCATCAGGGCATCTTCCACGCGCAGGACGGCCGGTATTCGCACCAGTTGCGGATGCTGAAGCGCGTGATATAGCCGACCCGCACTTGCTATGTGAACGAATGAAGGGCGGAGCACACGGCTTCGCCCCTCAACCTGTATAAAGTACGGTTCACAGCGTGCACTCCGAGCCAAGCCCGGCGAACGCTTAGTTCAGGAACAGGATCCTCCGGCTTGCCGACCACCCCGGCCTTCACCATCGCTTCTCGCAACTCCGGCGAGTTGCTGAACTCCTCCGCGCGTTTCTGGTCCTCCGACTCGAAAAGGACGACGACCTCGTTAGGGTCGTTGGCATTGCGCATCAACTGCTCCTCATGCAGCCCGGCCTTGTTGCGCATTTCCGTGTGGGCCTCGTAGCCGCTCTTCCATGTGCTGAAGTCAGTCACTTTGTGACGAATTAGCATGTGCCCCATGACAGTAGGTGTTAACCGAGTTTCCTAACGTTCTCTAAAGCTATGGACGGAATTGGCGGATGGTAAGGTTGGTTGATAAGTAGACCGCCATCACATCACCGTGCACGGAGGATCTGGATGAATCCCGCACTGGACCGATCACCGGTGCCTGTGGTGCGCGTGAACACATAGTAATAGACCCCTTCCGGCAGCGGTTCACTGTGATCATTGGTCCCGTTCCAGGCAATGGCACTGCCCCGCTTGGACCACACTTCCTGACCCCAGCGGTTGTGGATGGTAATGGAATAGGTGCCTCCAACGGGCGCCTCCAGCAGAAGGAGGTCATTCTCACCATCCCCGTTCGGCGTGATCACATTGGGGATCAGCACTTCGCATGGGTCGATCGTGATCTGGATGAACGCAGTTGCATCATCGCATTCCCCGCCATCCACCACCACCCCATAGCTGCCGGAACTGGCCGCCGTGAGACCGGTAAGCGGGATGGTTCCACCCGTACCCGGAAATGAACCGCCGGGAAAGAATCCAGGTGAACGGTCCGTTAACGCTAGTGACCGTAAGCACAGCCTCATCCCCTTCACATAATGCACTCGGTCCTGCGACCACGGGCACTAAAGGAGGCGTTTGCATGGTGATGGACGTCTGTGATGGTACACCCGGGCACTCCCCATCCAAGGGTGTGCAGACATAGACACCCGCATCCCCCGGACCAGCTTGAACGACATTGACCACATTACCGGACAGCGGGCCTTGCGGGGTGTTCCAGCTATAACTGATACCAGGTACCTCAGCCACGCTCAGCAACAACTCGTCGCCAACGCAAATGGTCGTTGGACCCGATATCACGGGCGCAACAGGACCGGTGGACACCGAAACGACCACGGTACTCTGTGAACCGGGGCAGCCCGAGATCGCAGCCATGCAGGTATACACACCCGCGTTCTGGCCAGTGATCGAGCCGATGATGATCACGGGGCCCGACAATGGACCGGTCGGCGTATCCCAGATGTAACTCACGTTGGGTTGCTGTTGGGCCATCAGTTGCAGATCGTCACCTACGCACAGGGTGGTATCGCCTGTGATCACCGGAGCAGGAGGTTGGCCGACCACGTTGAGGATCACCAATGATGGTGGGCCAGTGCAGCCATTCTCCGTCTGGGTCACATATAGGGTATCGCTTGCCTCCGGGGCGGTGAACATCAGCGAGTCGCCTTCGGTCACTTGTTGCTGTAGGGCAGCGTCGGCATACCACACGATCGTACCGGATCCACTGGCCACCAGGACAGCATCTTCTCCAGGACATACCACGTCACCTTGCACAATAAGCGGGAGGGTGAAGGTCGCGAGGCTCACCGTTATGATGTTTGATGCCGCCGTGCAGCCAAGGCTGTCCGTTACCAGCAACTGGTAGTCTCCTGGCATGGTCACCACCAAGTCCTCCGTGCCGGTGTTCCCAGGCACCCATAGATATTGATACGGTGTTGTGGGCCCATCCACAACCACGCTGCCGCCAGGACACAATGAATACGGTCCGACAGGCACAGCAACTGAAATAGTATCGCCGATGAGCGTTGCACTCAACTCCTGCTCAATGCCACAGGAGGTGACAGTGCACGCATAGGTGCCCGGTGTGCTGATGTATTGCGAAAGCGAACCGCCCGACAGCGGAGGCGCCCAGTTCAGTTGTTCGATGAACCCACCTTGTACTTGAAGGATGGCCGTCTCTCCCGGGCAGAGTATGGCGTCCGGCACGAATTGAAGGACCGGTGTGGCGTAATGCTGGAGATTCACCGGGCCGTTGAACAAAGGACATCCTGATGCGGTATAGGTCGTAAGGAAATACGCGCCAACGTCGGTGACCGAAATGGAATCATTGTTCGTGGACAACGGCCCGGAAGGACCGACCCATTCGTAGATAGAGGAGATGAACGATGTATGGATCAACACCGACTGGCCGGGACAGACCAGACCGCCCGGCGGCTCAATGATGAGTTGAGGGGGCTGCGCGATCGCCACCTGAAAATACGCGGCTGCCTGGCATTCCACCCCGAGATCGGAGTTCGATGCTATGACCGTATATAGGCCGAATGCATTCGCCCAGGCGGAATCGCCATCGGCTGAAACACTGAGCAGGCCTGGACCCGACCACTCGACCTGCTCGCAATTCCCACAATGCAATACCAGGATCGCCGTATCACCGATACAGATGAAGGCAGTATCCGTCGGCATGATCTCCGGTGGCTCGATGGAGACAATGAAGACACTGTCCGCGATGTCGAACACCAGCGAATCGTTCGTGCAGCTTTCCACGTACATGACGATGTGCATGTTCAAGGGATACCACCCGGTTCCATTCACAAGTTGCGACCAGTATATCGGCAGATCCGCATAGTTCTGCAACGACCCACATCCGTTGGGCAGGTCGTACACAACGTAATACGGAGCTGTTAGCTCGAGGGACTGACCGTTCACGACCCACGTGATCTCCACAACATCCTGCACACAAACTGCGCCGCATGCCACAAGGGTATCCTGTTCGGCGAACGACACACCTTCATGGAAGAACTCATACTGTATATCCGTGATGTTCGGCAGGGGGACCGATGTGAGGAGATCGACGTTCACACATGTGACATAGAAGCACCCGTTCTGCGAGGTCACAGTTAGGGCATAGGTGCCATCGGCATCCGCCTGCACCACAAGACCCGGAACGGCAACATCATCGACCGTCCAAGCGGCAGCGCTGCCAGCAGGAATGTTCACGGCGGTGAGCGATACGGGGTCACAGATGGCGAGTGAAATGCAGGCTCCGTCCTCCGGGCTGATGAACAGTTCCGCGTACCCCTCGACCAGAACAGCAGCAACAGGCTGCTCCAGTATCTCCACATGCACCTGGTCCGACCTCACATAACATCCGTTGCTTGAGAAGACGGATACCGTGGGATCGCCCGTTTGGTGAACCTGTATCGTATCCGTTGCCGCACCTGAGCTCCAAGACACGCTCAGATCCCAGGAGACCGTACGCCCGGAAGGACATCCGGTTGCGGGACGTGGAACCTGTCCATACCAGATCGAGCGTATCCGCGCCACATTCCGTCAGGAATTCGCCCATTTCCTCATAACCACCTATGGCGATCGGCAAGGCGGACCTATCGCATCCACTGTCACGGCACCAATTATCGTAAGGCTGCCTGTTCAGCACAAGCGCCCGGGCCACAAATCCATCCGACCCACCGGCGCTTTCGATCGCTTCGTGATCATTGTAATGGCTATCTCCGCAGATCGTCGCGGGTGGACAGGTCGTTGGCGGGCACGGTAGCACCTCCCCCCAACCACCATCATCACCGGGAAAGATGAGCAGTTCCTCGAATGAGCCTGAGAAGATCACGGCACCGTTCGCCACCATGCTGATGCCACCCGGCCATTTCGACTGATGCCCTCCGAACTGCTGGGCGTCGATCAGGGCCAGGTCCGATGCGGCATGGTGCGCGATGAACAGATCTTGCTGGCCATTGGCAATGAACAAGCCGGTTGCATTGTAGAACGCCGCCAGCGCCGAGAACTGGCAGTGGAAGGTCCCCAACACATACACATCACCCCCCTGCTGGTGAATCGCAGCTGCGCTCACCGAAGCATCCGAACCTTCGACCTCCCCTTGGATCATTTCGCCGGCCGCTGAAGCCTTCAATACGAAATACGCGAACTGTGTGCTTGATGCCAGTGTGTTGGGTTGCGCATCGTAGAAGGTGAGGTTCCCTTGCATATCGCCGCAGAGGAATAGCGCATCATCGGACCCCACCTGTACATCTGCCATACGCTGAAACGCCGCACCACCTATGCGACGGAACCAGAGCTCATTTCCCTGTGCATCGAACTTCAACAGCATGCCTTGGTTCAGTGCCGTGTTCGGATGCGGTATGTCGAACTGAAGCGTATCGCTGAACTGACCCAGAAGATAGGCGTTGCCTGCAGCATCCATGGCCACGTCAGATGCTGCATCATCATTCCTGGCGAGGCCTTGCTTCAACCATTGCGCTGTCCCGGCCGCATCATAGCTCGCAAGGAAAATATCGGTGCTCGGAAGATTTGTTCCGGGATCGATCACGCTGCTGAACGTGCCCGCGTCGAACACCCCCGTGCCGGTGAACTGACCGGAGACCACTACCCGCCCATCCGCCCCCACGGCCACACCCGTGGCACGATCGCTAAATGCGCCGCTGCCGCCCGTGCGCACCCAGATGGCCGAGCCGTCCGTGCCGTTCAGGCGCGCCACGAACATGTCCGCGGATCTCGCCATTGGCGTTCACCGGCACACCGAACAGAACGGCCGACCCCGTGAATTCGCCGCACACGTAAACACTTCCATCCGCAACGGGCTGCACTTTGGCCGCCATGTCGATCCCAGGGCCGCCGCAAGTAACGATCCATAGGACCACACCGCTGGAGGTCTGCTTCATCACAAGAATGTCCGTACTGCCTTGCGATATCAGGCCCTGCCCACCTACACTGGCTCCCGCCGTGAAGTGACCCACGGTGAACACATTGTCATTCGCTCCGACCTTCACATCAGCGATCCGCTCCACACCAGGACCACCCGCACGCGTGACCCAGTATGGTGCCTGCGCCATAATGCACGAGGTGCACAACGAGGTGAAGGATAGAATTAGCGTCCGCATGGGTCACCGCATCACATGAAGGTATCCGTTCCGCGTGAAAGGGTTGCCATTCGGCAACAATGCTTGCAGAACGTAGAAATACACACCAGCAGGCACAGGTTCCCCGGAAATACCGTTGCGACCGTCCCACTGCACGATCATCGACGATCGAGGAGAAAAGCGGTTGCCCCCAGCGGTTAAAGATCTCCAGTGTCAAGGGTGCATCCGATGGACTTGTCACCGTGATCAGATCGTTCACGCCATCATCGTTCGGGGTGATGGCGTTGTTGACGGGCACTTCGCAGTCGCCTGCGGAGATCACCACCGTATCCATGGCGGTGCACCCCGAAGAACCGGTGACCATTACCGAGTACGCGCCCTCCTGCACCAGGATGGTGCGCTCCTGACCACCCGTGCTCCATAACCAGCCGATCCCCGCGCCCGCATCCAGTTCAACAACTTCACCCAGGCAGATCTGCCGATCCGGACCAAGGTCCAGTGGTGGTAAGGGATCCACACGCACATGCACCGTGGTGGTGGGGCCCACACATCCGTTGTCGCTATAGAACACCGTGTAGGTACCTGCAAGGGAAGAGGTCATGTTGGGCTGCGTCACGCCGGGCTGCGTGAAGTTCCCGAACGGGGTGCTCCAATTCGCCGTAGCGGTGATCGGTACAGTGAGGAAGAGCCCATCACCAACACACAAGAGCGTATCGCCCTGCACGACGGGCGCTGGTGGCAGTTGAATGACGGGAAGCACCAACGGTAAAGGCTGGCTGGTGCATGGCGCCTCGGTCTGTACCAGGTATACAGTAGTGCTCTGCAGTATGCCCTCCACCTCCAGAGAGGTACCCGTGCCCACAACCTGTGAAAGTGCGGGATCGGCATACCAGGTCAGCACGCCCGAACCAGCGGCCGTGGCCAGGATGTCCTGGCCTGAGCATACGGGGTCGACCACTGACACCGAAAGGGGTTCGGTGAATGCGAAGGCCTCTACGACCGCCGTTCCAGCCGTATCCGAGCATCCATATTGATCGATCCCCACGACGCTGTACGACCCCGCTTGTGACACATGGATCGCCTGACCATTGAGACCGCCGGGGAACCATTGGTAGAAAGACAAACCATCGGACGCTGTGAGTTGTACACTGTCCGCCGGGCACAGCAGGAAGGGACCTGGATCGGGGATCGAGACCTGCGGATCGAACACCTGGATATGCACAACACCCACACCACTGGGACAGCCGGCCTCGTCCACCGCCACTGACCAAGTACCATTGGCGGCGGAGGTGATCGAGGGCACACTGATGAACGACGTATTGAATCCCCCCAAGGGCGTTGTCCAGGTGAAGGAACCGCCAGCATTGACCAGGAGTGAAAGGGTTGTGCCCCCGCAATAGATCGTGTCCCCTAGGACCTGCAGCTGAACGTCCGCTTGCACAACCGCCAATTCAACCGACCGGGGGACGCTCGTGCATTGGGCATCGGCCTGCGTTACATATACCGTGGTGCTCTGTGGAAGAACACCCAGCTGAAGGGTGTTGCCCGTGGCCAGGACCTGTTGAAGCCCGGGATCGGCATACCACGTGATCAACCCGGACCCGATCGCTTGCGCGATGCTGACCTCGCCTTCACAGACCGTGTCTGCGGACAAGCTCAACGCCTGCGGAAAGTCATACACATCCACCACCACCAGGCCGGCCGTGTCCGTACAACCAAACTCGTCGAAGCCGATCACGGAATCAGATCCTCAACACCGGTCTGCACTTCGGAACCGATCAGATCGCCCGGTTGCCATACATACGCCACCAGGCCTGGCGAAGCCACAAGCTGCACACTGTCACCGGGGCAGATCTGGAACGATCCCGGGTCCAGTATGTCCACGCTCACGGAACTCTGCGTTATGGTGAACGTGAGCGGTGTCACCTCGCCGCACTGAAAAACAGAGCAACTGTAAGTGCCCGGTGCCGTGATCGTTTGCGACAGGGTATTCCCGCTGAGCGGCGCGGCCCAAGTGACCTGCGCGGTGGATTGGGATTGAACCGCGACCTGCACACTTCCGCCCTCGCAAAGCACCGGTTGCGGGAACACCGCGATATACGGCGTGGTGTATTGGATCACGGTGCGTAATGCCGTGGCATACACACAGCCCTGGAACGTGCTCACCACGCAGAAGTAGGTGCCAGGATCCTGCACCTGGATGGTGGAGGTGAAGAACGGCAAAGGACCGCTGGGCCCGTACCAAGTATAGTTCCCGGTGGCATCTGTGACCGACAGTTGCACTGTGTTGCCCGGACAGACCAAGCCGTCCGCTGGTACCATTTCAATGGCGGGTGGTGGCACGTACTGCACCGAGTGTTGATCCACATCTTCAGCAACGCATGCGCTGGTATCCTGCGGCGTAAAGACCACTTGGATCAGGCCAGGCTGCGTGAGCAACAAGCTGTTGGTCGTATCGCTGCCCACGATCCCTCCGTTCTGTGCAGACCAATGGAAGGTACCCGGACCATTGGCCTGGGCGACCAAGCTCACGGTGTCACCGGAACAGATGAAAATGGATCCGAAGATGTCCACGGAGCTGTTTCCGGCCGGTATGCCTATCACGTAGATGCTGTCCTGTATCGTGGCACCCGCCCAATGGTCCTGGCACGGGTTGTCGGTAATGGAAAGCCGGTACGTGAAGATGTACCAGCCGTTGCTGAAGAAGGAGGATAGAATGGGCTTGTACGGATCCTGCAGGTTGAATCCGCCCACATCCACGTATCCCGTTTGGTTGCAGAACACCGTGTCGAACACCTGGAAGGATCCGTTGGACACCAGCTGCTGCCCGTTTACAGCGATATCCCCGATCAACCACGCGTCGATGCTTTCGAAGGAACAGAGCGTGATGGTGTCATCGCCATCCACGTCCTGCGGAAACGTGATCACCTGGCTGAACGTCGCATTCTGAAGCGTGTCGCTGTTGAGATAGCTGACATCCACAAAACTCTGGTTCGCACAGCCCGCGTCATTGAATACCGTCAGGAACCAACGGGCGCTGTATGGGACAACGAATGAGGTGTCGTGGATGATGGTATCCCCAGGGACCGACGTCCAGTTAAATGAGCTCCCGGGTATCGGTCCGGCGGTTAGGGAGATCTGCACGGGGGCGCAGGAGACCAGTCCCTGGCACACACTGTCCTGCTCATTCACCAGCTCCGAATCGGTGATACCGGGAGCGGGAGGCGGCTCACAGATCCCCACGTCCACTGAACCCGATCCGCTAAAGCATCCCTCGCCGATGCTACCCGTGGCCGAGTATATGCCCGGCATGAACACCTCGATGGCTCCAGTCGCTGAGCCCGTGTTCCATACGATCTGTGCCTCCGGGCCGTAGCTGTAGTTGAACGCGCCCGCCACGCTCCCCATGCCACAGAAGGATGCATCATGGTCGGGATCGATGCAGTTCGCCGGCGAGGCGGGCCCCACCTCGAAGACCAGGGGCAGATCCAACTCGCAGAGATCCCGTTGGAAGATGTCCATCGTCCTGCGTTGTCGGATGAAACCGCGCAGTAAAAATCCATCCAGCACGCCCCGTGTCTGCAGTTGTGCCGCATCGTAGTAGGTCGTATCACCGCATCCGGTCTCGATCCCATTGGGCCCGATGCTGAACAGGGAGTCACCGGGCAGCGCACGCATGCGGCCCTCCAGCGTGGGGATCACCAGGTTGCCATTGTACTCTCCCACCCCATAGATCCGCTGACCCACATCGAAGGCCACACCCCGCATGTCCATCGACTGATGATCGGCGACCATCTGCGCATATCGCACTTCCAGGTCGCTTCGCCGTAACGCCGCCACCCAGCCGTTCGAGGTGCCCCAGGAGATGAACAGCCCATCGCCTCCCGACTCTTCGGAAAGTTCCAGTGCCTGGCACACGAAGGTGCCGCCTAACAAAACCTCATTTCCGCGCACGTCGATGGCCTTGGCCTCGATGATGTGATCGCTGCCCAGGCTGCGTTGCGCCACCAGAACTCCGCTCTGCGAAAAGGCTGCGGTGAAGGCGCTGTGCGGATAGCCCGATGCCAGCGGTACAGGTGGCGTTGTGAAGACCAGGTTGTTGCCGGATTGCGAACCGGCCAGCCACAGCGTGTCGCCTGCGAAGCACAGATCGCCCACCCGGATCGCACTGCCCCCACCGATGCGCCGGAACAATTGCTCTTCGCCCTCCGTGTTGAACTTCACCAGGAAGCCCGCATTGTTCAACGTGTTCGCATGCGGAAGGTCGAAGGTGATGTCCTGGCTGAAGCGCCCGGCCAGCCAACAGTTGCCTGCCGCATCGGCCGCCAGGCCAAGGGCTTCATCACTGCTGGGCGATGCGCCTCCCTGCACCCACATGGGCGTACCCGTTGTCGAGTACTTCGCCACGAACACATCGGTGCCTGGCGCCTGTAGCTGAGGGTCCAGCGCACTGCTGGTGGACAACGTACCGAACACGGCCGTGTGGCTGTATTCGCCCGCCACGTAGGCATTGCCCGCAGCATCCACCGACACCTGCTCACCGATGTCCGCATTCTCCGGACTGCCGGCCGCGCGTGCCCAGCTGAGCACCCCTGCGGCAGTGTAGCGCGCCAGAAAGATGTCCTGCGACGGTCCATTGCCCACGAGGTTCGAACCCGACAGGCTCATCGATCCGCTGAACTGACCCGTTACGGTCACCGAACCATCATCGCCAACGGCCAGATCAGTGGCCCTGTCCGGACCGGGACCACCGCCCGTGCGGATCCATTCCACCTGACCAGCGGTATCAAGACAAACCACGAAGATGTCCGTAACCCCAATGGCGGCAACGCTTCCACCAGGATACACCATGTTGCCGCTGAACGTTCCGCAAGCGTACATCGACGTACCCGGACCGCGCGCGATGGCCGTGAACCGATCATCGCCGATGCTGCCGTAGCCGTGCGCCCAATACGGACCGGGCTGGGCAGCAGCCATCAGCGACAGGACGAGCAGGATCGGCCAAAGACCACGCATTGATCCGAATGTACGGGATGCCGACCTCTCCTCCACAACGCTCACCCAAATGGATGAGCCTCTGTTAGTAGTTATCCGTGCTCGATGCCCGCCCTGCCCTATCTGCTCAACTGCAGGTATCCCGTCTGCTCGCGGGTGGTACGATCGGCGCGCTCCATGGTCAGCACATAGTAGTAGACCCCTTCGCTCAAGGGTTCGTTGTTCCGGTCGTTCACCCCTCTAAAGGGATGTTGAACGGGATCATTGTCATAGACCTGCGCGCCCAAGCGGTCCCAGATGATCAGGTGCGCGGTCAGGAACCCGGCATTCGTGATCCGCCATACATCATTCACGCCGTCGTTGTTCGGGGTGATGATGTTCGGCACAACCGGTTCGCAGTCCTCTACGCTGATCACCACTTCATCACTCACGATGCATTCATTGGCGTCAAGTGCCACCGCACTGAAGGTCCCGGGTTGGGTCACAGAAAGCAGGTATCCCTGATCGCCCGTGTTCCATTCGGGATCCGCATAGGTGGAAGGCACCTGCAGCGTGAAGGTTCCACCGATGCAGAAGCTGGTATCGGGGCCCAGCGAGAACGGTTGGGGATCGCGGTACTCGACTTCCGTGGAAAGCGTATCCCCAGCACAGGTGCCGATGAACGTGTACGCCGTGTACACACCCGCATCCTCTGCTTCGAATGGAACGATGGCCAGCGTACCGCCGGATGCCGGTCCAATAGGTGTGTTCCACAGCACCTGCACATCGGGCATGCCCGCAACGGTGATCTGAAGCGTATCGCCAATGCAGACATAGGACGGCGCTGCGATGCCCATTCCGGTAGGAACCGGCAACACCGTCAACACCACGTCCATCACCTCGCTGGTGCATCCGTTCTCTTGCTGGATGAGATGGAACACCGTGGATGTTACCGGCTGCTCAAATAGGTACACGTTCCCCGTGGCCACGATCGGATCCATGTTCGCGCTCGTGCTCCAGGACACCGTGCCCGAGCCCTGCGCGATCAATGTTGCATCCATACCGGAGCACACCGTGACCTCCTCCACCGATAGCGGAATGGTGAACTGCATGACGTCGACGAAGGCCGAATCGATCGAGCTGCAGCCGTTGGTATCCAATGCTTGCAGGACCACCAATCCTTCGCTCGAGGTGGTGAACTGCGGAAGCGTGGAACCATCGGCCCATACCGGATCATGGAAGCCCGAGGGCAGCGTGAACTCCGCAGTGCCGCCGGGGCAGATCTCCGCATCGGGGCCCAGATCGAGCGGAAGAGGGGCAACAAGTCCAAGGACGACGGAATCAACGGCCTGCCCGCATTGACCGAATGATGCGGTGCAGATGTAGATACCCGCATCAGCCGCGCTCATGTCATCGATCGTGATCATGTTCCCCTGTGCCGTGCCGGTCGGCGTTATCCAATTGAACTCCGTTGCACCCGGTGCGTCGGCACTGATGATCACTGCTGATCCCAGGCAAGCGCCGGCAGGCGCGGTGATGATCAACGTCTGTGTGAACTCATGAACATAGGCCGTTACCATCTGCGCGGCACTGATGCAAGTGCCGTCGTTCTGCGTTACGTAGAACGTGGTATCCTGCAGGAGCGCAGGTAGGGTGAACGTGGCACCGGTGAAGGCCACTTGTTGCAGCGTAGCATCCGTGTACCAGGTGATCGTTCCGCTTCCGGCTGCGGTGAGGAGGGCATCCGCCCCGATGCAGACGGAATCGCCAACGACCTGCAAGGGTTCTGCAAATGCATGCATGTTCACGACCACGGTCTGTGACACATCGGTGCAGCCGTTGCCATCCACCACCTGCAACACGTATTCGCCGCTTTGCGTTACGGTGATGTTCTGGGCGTAGATCTGGCCGGGTTGCCAGATGTACGCAGCCTGACCATCCACGCCTTGCAACTGCACGCTGTCGCCAGGGCAGATGTTGAATGGTCCCGCATCCACCACCTGTGCATCCACCTCGCTCGCAATGATCACCACGTCCACTTGGGTAACGATCCCACAGGCGGAGACTGACACGCTGTACGTGCCGGGCTGGGTCACGGTCTGCGTCAACGCGTTCCCGCTGAGCGGCGCAGCCCACACAATGCTGGATGGACCTGTGGTGACCACGGAAAGCGTCGCCTCATCATCCACCAGACAGAGCACATTATCGGGGGAAATATCCACGAATGGTGTGCTGTAGCCGGTGAGCAGCAAGGGGTCGCTGGTGAGCTCGCATCCTTGCAGATCGGTCATCGTTAGGTAGTACTCGCCGGGGGTATCCGCCCACACTTGCGAAAGTCCATTGGGCACAACGCCTTCCGGCCCGTACCACACCTGATCGGTGCCCGGCACGTTCGTGTAGATCCGCGCACTGTCGCTGGGGCAGATGATCCCATCAGCGGGATCGCTGTGCAGCAACGGTCCCGGGGGATAAGTGACCTGATGGTTCGCCGATCCGCCCCAGGTGCAACCATGAGCATCGCTGTGATACACGTCGATCCAGTAATACCCGGCAGCCTGCGCCCATATGCTGAGCGGCGTGTTCAAACTCCAACCCGGACCGCTCCAGATCACGCTATCGCAGTTGTTGCAGTTGGCCGTGATCAGTGCCGAATCGCCTGCGCACATGCTTACCGGCCCGGCAAGGGATACAGTTGGGTACACCGCCGGCCAGATCCCGATCCAGATCTGTTCCGTGTGCGAGAAGATCAGCGAATCGGTGCCGCAAGGTCCGTTGGTCACCTTGAACCGTATGTTGAAGACATTCCACCCTGGACCATAGTCAAATGTGGATGTGTACTGTGCATCATGGTAGAGCTGAAAACTCCATGGTCCATTGTTCAGGCTGGTGAACAATTGAAGGTCGCCGGGCAACGGCACCGTATCGCCGTTCAGCAACCACTGTGCGAACCAACCATATTGTAGTGACGCATTCTGGCAGATCCAGATCGAATCGTTGGGCTCGGTGTCCTGCGGGAAGATGATGTTGAAGCTCCCGGAATAGTCCATCAGGTCGAAGGTGGCATGATCCAATACCATGACATTGGTCGATCGCTGACATCCTGCGCTGGTCGTCATGCTGAATGCGGCATACAATGAGGTGTCCGCTGAGAAGGACGCCGTCATCGCCGTATCGGGTTGTATCGTATCTCCTTGTGCGTAGATCGTCCAGTACCATGTAGTGTTGGGGTCGATGTTGGAGCACCAGATCAGGGCGCTGTCCGGGTCGCAGATGTTCACAAGCAGCGGAGAGGAAGCATTCGTGTTCACCACCACATCATCACTGATCAGCGGCACGGGCGGCATGGGGTTGATGATCACGTAAACTGAATCGGACCAGCTCCAGCAACCGTTCGCCGCGTTCACCACCACCGAGTACCATCCGGTGGTGGTGATCGTGTCGGTCAATGCCGTATCACCATCGGACCAAAGCGCCGTTACCAACGGCCCTACCCCGTTCCACTGCCCGAATGAGGCTGAGAATGGTAGCGTAGCTTCAAGGACCAATCGCTCGCATCGCACGAGCGTATCCGCACAAGTACCGCCGAAATAGCTGAAGTATTCCTCCTGTATGCACATGGACGGAATTGAGGGGTGGTCGCATGCGGATCCATCACGGTTCCAGAAGTCATACGCCACACTGTCCTCCACATACGCACGGGCGAGCAACCCGTCCTTCAAGCCTCGTCCGTCCTGGGAGAACCAGCCGGCCTCATAATCACCCGGACAGGCTTGAGCGGAGTACGGGGTACCGATGTATTGCGATCCATCGAAATACGAAACAGTAATGGGCTCCGTGTTCTTCCCCGCAAAGGAGATGCTCCGCGTAAATGAGCCGCATGCCAGCACGTCGCCATCGGGGAGCGTGGCCACCTGACCCGCGATCTTTCCTCCGGGGCCACCGAACTGACGCGCTTCCACAAAGGACAGGTCGTTCGCCAGGTGCTTGCTCACGAACAGGTCCTGCTCACCAGCGGCCATGAAAAGGCCCGTGCCACCATAGTGCGTGCTGAGGTCGGTGAACTGGCAGTTGAACTGGCCCAGCACCGTGATGCCGCTGCCCCGCAGGTCCACGCCGCGTGCACTCACAGGGTTCTCAGAGCCGAGCACCGTGTGCGCAAGCAAGGTGCCGCTGGTATCCACCTTCAACAGATAGTAAGCGTACGCATCCCCGCTGCTGATCTGGTCCGGCACATCATCCAGGAAGATCATGGTGCCTTGCAGATCGCCCACCAGCATCAACGCATTGTCCGGCGTGTAGAGCATGTCGCGCACATGATCGAACACCCCCCCACCGCACCGCCGGAACCACTGCTCCTCCCCTGCGCTGTTCAACTTCAGCACGAAGGTGGCGTTGTACATGGCATTGGTATGCACCGCATCGAAGGTGATGGTGTCGCTGAACTGGCCGGCCACATACAGGTTGTTCAGTGGATCGCTCACCACGTCGATGGCACGGTCGGTGAAGTCCGCCGCACCTTGTTGCAACCAGAGCAGCTGACCGTTCGACGTATAGCTCGCGATCACCACATCCATGCTCGGCACCTGATCGTTGGGGTTCAGCGTGCTGGTGAGCGATGACCCATCCCATGTCGCCACGCCCTTGAACTCTCCCACCATGGTCACTTGTCCGTTGGGCGAAATGGTGACGCCGTAAGGCCGATCGCTTCCGGCAGCTCCCCCACCTTGGCGCGCCCATTCGAACGCACCGGTGCTCTTGCTCAGCGAAGCACAGAACATGTCCGGCGTGAAGGCCTGCGAAGTGAGTTGCGTGGCCCCGAATGTGGCCTGGCCCATGAACTCACCCACCACCGCCAACTGATCGCCAGCGCCCAGGGCCAGCTTGATGCCGCGGTCAATGCCGAAGCCGCCGCCTTGCGCCCACCACGCCAGTGTCCCATCGGCGTGCAACTTGGCCACGAACAGATCCACACTTCCGGCTGATTGAAAGGTCTGCCCCGCGAACAGCGCGCTTCCACTGAACTCCCCGGTGATGTAGATCTCGCCGTCGGCATCCACCTTCACATCGCTCACCTGGTCGTTGCCGAGGCTCGCCACGGTGTTCACCCAATATGGTTGGGCCTGTAGTCCATCAAACGCACCGAATAGCCCAACGCACAAGGCCACGCACGTGAGCCCAATGGGTCCGTTGTGGTGTGATGGGATCATGATCCGGTGGCCAGATTTACTGTGTCAAGGTAGCTCCTCCATTCCGATGCAGGACGTTCCGGTGCGCCGATCCGCTGCTTGCGTGTACATGTCAAACGTTGAACGCCATCATCCCGCCCGCCTAGCATCAAGCGAACAGATCACGCAAAACTGCGGTCTGGGCTCACGGTCACCAATCCCCACTTAGGGTGATTCTGGTGGTCAAGTACCTACCCTCCGGATTCTCCCGTTCATATTGACCCGCACTACCCGGGTTGGTCGACAGCTGGATCAAGCAGGCCGGTCCATCACCTCAGTATTCCGATCACCTGCAGTTCCGTCATTAAATATCTGAGCCCTGTGCCATAACTTCCGGAAGTGGCAGAACCGCCGTGTTCGGAACCAACTTTGATCAACCGGGAGCAACTCATCAACTCGCATGGACCTGAACAAATTCACCGTTCGCTCGCAGCAAGCCATCACGCAGGCGCAGACCATCGCCACCGGCCAGGGGCAACAGTCCATCGAGACCGGTCACCTGCTGAAAGGGCTCCTGGAAGAGGACGCCGATGTGACGCCACACCTGCTGAAGAAACTCAACGTGAACGTGCCTTTGCTTACGCAGGCACTGGACCGCATTGTGCAAGGCTACCCGCGCGTGCAGGGTGGGCAGAGCGGCATGTTGTCGCGCTCCGCGGCGGAGGCCTTGAACAAGGCGCTGGCCAGCACCAAGGAGTTCGGTGATGAGTTCGCCAGCGTGGAACACCTGCTGCTCGGCATCATCGACACCAGCGACAGCACGTCGCAGCTACTGAAGGACAGCGGCGCGAACCGCAAGGACCTGATCGCTGCGATCAAGGACCTGCGCAAGGGGGCGAAGGTGACCAGCCAGAGCCAGGAGGAGACCTACAACGCACTGAACAAGTACGCGAAGAACCTGAACCAGCTAGCGCAAGGAGAACAAGCTGGATCCCGTGATCGGCCGCGATGAGGAGATCCGCCGCGTGCTGCAGATCCTCAGCCGGCGCACCAAGAACAATCCGCTGCTCATCGGCGAACCCGGCGTGGGCAAAACGGCCATCGCCGAAGGCATCGCGCAGCGCATCGTGAGCGGCGACATCCCGGAGGACCTGCGCAACAAACAAGTGTTCAGTCTGGACATGGGCGCCTTGGTGGCCGGCGCCAAATACAAGGGCGAATTCGAGGAACGCCTGAAGTCCGTGGTGAAGGAAGTGATCAGCGCCGAAGGCAACATCATCCTCTTCATCGACGAGATCCACACGCTGGTGGGCGCGGGCGGTGGCGATGGCGCCATGGACGCCGCGAACATCCTGAAGCCTGCACTGGCCCGCGGTGAACTGCGCGCCATCGGTGCCACCACCTTGAACGAGTACCAGAAGTACTTCGAGAAGGACAAGGCGCTGGAGCGCCGCTTCCAGCAGGTGATGGTGGATGAGCCTTCACAGGCCGACGCCATCAGCATCCTGCGCGGGTTGAAGGAGAAGTACGAGAGCCACCACAAGGTGCTGATCAAGGACGCGGCGATCATCGCCGCCGTGGAACTGAGCTCGCGCTACATCACCAACCGCTTCCTGCCGGACAAGGCCATCGACCTGATCGATGAGGCCGCCAGCAAGTTGCGCATGGAGATCAACTCCAAGCCCGAGGAGCTCGACGAGATCGATCGCCGCATCATGCAATTGGAGATCGAGCGCGAGGCGATCAAGCGCGAGAACGATGAAGCCAAGCTCTCCAGCATCAACAAGGACCTGGCGGAGCTGAGCGCCACGCGCGACGGCATGAAGGCCCGTTGGAGCGAGGAGCGCGCGCTGGTGGACAAGATCAACGAGGCGAAGGACAAGCTGGAGCAGCTGAAGTACGACGCCGCACAGGCCGAACGCGAAGGCGACTACGCCAAGGTGGCCGAGATCCGCTATGGCCGCTTGAAGGAGACCGAGGACGCGCTGACCAAGGCCAAGGCCGATCTGGCCCAGATGCAGTTGAGCAGCAAGATGATCAAGGAGGAGGTGGACGTGGAGGAGATCGCCGCTGTTGTGAGCCGCTGGACGGGCATCCCCGTTACGCGCATGCTCGAGGCCGAACGCACCAAGCTGCTGAAGCTCGAGGACGAGTTGCACAAGCGCGTGGTCGGTCAGGAAGAGGCCGTGCACGCCGTGGCCGATGCGGTACGCCGCAGTCGCGCGGGCATGGGCGACGAGAAACGCCCGATCGGTTCCTTCATCTTCCTCGGCACCACCGGCGTGGGCAAGACCGAACTGGCCAAAGCGCTCAGCGAGATCCTCTTCAACGACGACAACGCGATGACGCGCATCGACATGAGCGAATACCAGGAACGCCACAGCGTTTCGCGACTGGTCGGTGCGCCTCCGGGCTACGTGGGATACGACGAAGGTGGACAGTTGACCGAGGCCGTGCGCCGCAAACCCTACAGCGTGGTGCTGCTCGACGAGATCGAGAAGGCGCACCCGGACGTGTGGAACATCATGCTGCAGGTGCTCGACGATGGCCGTCTCACGGACAACAAAGGCCGCGTGGTGAACTTCAAGAACACCATCATCATCATGACGAGCAACATCGGCTCGCAGATCATCCAGGAGCGCTTCGAGAAGATCGACACGAAGAACCGCGAGGAGGTGATCGAAAGCACCAAAGCCGAAGTGATGACGCTGCTGCGCAGCACGGTGCGGCCGGAGTTCCTGAACCGTGTCGACGAGATCATCATGTTCGAGCCGCTCACGCATGAAGGATGTGCGCGCCATCGTGCAACTGCAGCTGGACATGCTGATGCACAAGCTTGCCGGAGAAGGACTATCCAGTTGATCCCCTCCGCTGAACTGGTGAACCACATCAGCGAGCAGGGCTACGACCCGCAGTTCGGTGCACGGCCCATCAAGCGCATGATCCAGAAGGAACTGATGAACGAGTTGAGCCGCCAGATCATCGCGGGAACGGTGGAGACCGGCGTGAAGCAGGTGATCGATGTCTTCGACGGAAAGATCGTGTTCCGGAAGCCCATCGATGAGCAGGAGAAGAACGGCAAGGCGGGTAAGAAGGCCAAGGCCGGGGTGTGAGGATCTCGATCATGAGAAGATCAGACGATCAGATCGATCGAGATGATCAGAAGATGTGCTACAGGGCCCTCAGGGTCCCGTGATCTTCTGAAACGCACACCTTGTTGCGGAGACCCTGAGGGAAGATGACGGGGACACGAAGTGATGAGGCTCATCGCTCCGAAGAAAGTATAGCCCGGATTGTAAACGCGCTTACATTGGTCAGAGCAAGTCCGGCCCATGCGCACCCTTTATCTCACCCGCCATGCGAAGAGCAGTTGGGAGGATCCGCGCACGGATGACTTCAACCGGCCGCTGAACGAACGTGGCGAACGCGATGCTCCGTACATGGCCAAGGTCTTCGCCAAGCGTGGTGAACGCGTGGATCTGCTGGTGAGCAGTCCTGCTGTGCGTGCGCTTACCACGGCCCGCATCTTCGCCAAGGCTTTGGGGTGCGATGAAGCGCTGATCAAGCAGGACAAGCGCATCTATCTGGCTCCTGCGGAGGACCTGCTGCACCTGGTGAACCTGCTGCCCAACGAGGCCATGCATGTGATGATCTTCGGACATAACCCCGGGTTCACCGACCTGATCCATTATCTCGGCGATGGTGAGGTGGGCGATCTGCCGACCTGTTCCACCGTGCGCCTCGACTTTACCATTGGCACCTGGGGTGAGGTCAGCCGAGGGCTCGGCACACTGGTGTGGTACGATCATCCGAAGGGACATCCGGAGCTCGCGTAGCCGCTTACCTCAATTCAAGCGTTCCCGATAGATGCTGCGCTTCTGCAAGCTCTCCTGTGGACGGTACACGTAATAGACCGCATCGCTGTATACCTGCACACGTTCGGGATACTTGTACGTGATCCGCCTGCGCTCGCCCATGACGCCCGTTATGGGATCAACGCACCGAATCCATTGGAAACCGTTGCGCGAGAAGATCGCATAGAGCTTCTGCGTAGCACGGTCCTGAATGATGCGACCGGCCCAGTCGCGGCCCTGCACCTTGTCGAGATACGGAAGTCGCGTACGTCCGCTTTCCTTGAAATGTCGATCATACTTGCGCAGCGCTCCGTTCGCGTGATCGAACACCAGTAACGTATCGCCCACCACGAACAACGGTGCGTACACTGGCTTGAACCAGATGTTCCGTTGGAAGCCGCTCATGTAGCCCGCCACCACTTCCTTGTCCACGCCCAGCTCGGATGCGAGGTTCATGGCCACCACTTTCTCAGGCCCGCGCAGGTATTTGTATTCACTGCGGAACAATTGCAGCATGAAGGTATCCACGATGGAACACACACGCTGCGTGCTGTCCTGCGGTGGGTCGTAGGCGATGTGATCGAAGGCCGGCATCACCTGGTCCGTGGTGGAGCCAAGCACCCAGCCGGGAATGGTGTCCGTCCATGGGAGCACGCGTTGGCGAAGGTCCTCAAGCCCGAAGGGTATCAGATCAATGTCATCGATCGTTCGCGCCACACCGAACGCGCGTGAAGTGCCTTCCACCACCACCGCGTTATGCATGTCGCGACGCAGGCCCAACACATCCTCAGGAACCGGTGCGCTGGCCACTTCCACATAATCACTATCAAGCAGAACGATCCGTCACATCGCGCAGGATCTCACGGCCTTGATCGGCCTCGGCCCGTAGCATGCGCGGATGTTCGTAGGCCAGCACCCAGATGCCATCGTCGTTCACCAGCAGGTCGGCCGCGTGCAGATCCGTGCGCTGAAAGATGACCTCGGGCTTGGGGCGCATGACGGGAACAGGCTCCAACTCGGTTATCCGCGATACCAGCAACACCTTCACCACCTCAGCGCTTCTCACTTCCGCGCTGGTGAGCGTCACGGTGCGCGTCCGATAGCTCGTGTGCGAAAGGCGGACCTCCAGCGGAAAGGGACCGATCCACGTGATGCGGCATTCGCCGGCCTCGTTCGTGCGGGTGCTTCCATCCACCCCCCACTCCACCTGCACGAATGATATCGGCGTTCGCTCCAGGCTGTCCATCACCGCAAGTCGCAGATCCACGCGCTGGGCCTGGGCTACTGAGCAGCACAGAAGGAACGCGACTAGTGAACTGCACCTTCCCATATCGAACCGAAGATCTACCTTCATGATGCCGATCGTGTGCCGATCGCATACGAAAGTCCGCATTTGTACGTCACTATCCCGTTGAACCGCTGATCGCACCATGGCTGCGGACCATTACGCCACGCTGGGCATTCATCGGCTCGCCACGCCCGAGCAGATCAAGCGCGCCTATCGCGAACAAGCGAAGCGCCTGCATCCCGACCGCGATCCATCGCCCCAGGCGGCCGGCCGGTTCATCGCCGTGCAACACGCGTACGAGACCCTGCGCGACCCCTTCATGCGGCTGGCCTATGATGCACGCTTCAACACCCCGCAACACCGCGACCACCGCTTTCGACCACACCAAACGAGCGCTCAAGCTGCGACCCGAACAATGGATGAACCCGATCTGAAGATCCGCTCCTGGCCCTTCATCGGATTGCATGTGGCGGGTCTTGGTTTCGGCGTCATTCTCATACTCGGTATCGTCACGGGCATCCTCTTCCGCGACTGGCCATGGCTCTCCTTCATCTTCTCTGTGCCGGGCTTCATTGTGATCCCGGATGCCTGGTCGGGCATCCTCCTCTGGAAACGAGGAAGGCCCCGCGGTCGCGAGGCCTTCTGAACTCTACGGTCCTGTTCGCTCTATTGCACCGGCACCATCCAGCCGAAGGGATCGGCTGCGCGGCCCCGACGGATATCGTCGAGCACCTGACCCACGTGGTTCGCGAACGGGCGGTCATGCACGTCGGGCAGCTTGTACTCCACGCCCTCGTAGGCGATGCTGGCGATATGGGCGATGGTGGCCGCCGTGCCTGCGCCGAACGCCTCCTTCATGCTGCCATCGCGGATGGCCTTCACCACTTCATCCACGCTCACCTTGCGCACTTCGATGGGGAGCTTCTCCTTCTGGGCGATCTGGATGATGCTGTCGCGCGTGACGCCCTTGAGGATGGTGCCCGAGGTCTCGGGTGTCAGCAAGGTGTCGCCGATGCGGAAGAACACGTTCATCGTTCCACTTTCCTCGAAGTACTTGTGGGACACGCTGTCGGTCCACAGCAATTGATGGAAGCCTTGATCGGCCGCCAGTTTCGCCGGGTACAAGGAGGCGGCGTAGTTGCCACCGCACTTGGCTTCGCCGGTGCCACCGGGAAAGGCGCGGCTGTACTCCGTTTCGATCTTCACACGCACGGCGTCCTTATAGTAGCCACGAACCGGGCAGGTGAAGATGATGAAGCGATAGCCTTCGCTTGGGCGCACACCGATGTATTCATCGCTGGCGAAGAGCACCGGGCGGATGTAAAGCGCGCCTTCCTCATCCGTGGGGATCCAGCCGCTGTCCATTTTCACCAGGGTCTTCAGGCCTTCCAGGAAGATGTCCTCCGGGATCTCCGGCATGCACATGCGATGCGCGGAATGGTTCATCCGCGCGATGTTGGACGTTGGGCGGAAGAGGTTCACGCGTCCGTCCGGCGTCTTGTAGGCCTTCAACCCTTCGAAGATCGTCTGGCAATAATGCAGCACGAGCGATGCAGGGCTCATCTGCAATTTGGCGAACGGCACGATGCGGGTTGCTGCCATTGTCCGTCCTGGTAATCCATGACGAACATGTGGTCGCTGAACACACGGCCGAAGACCACATGATCCAGATCCGTCTCCGGTAAGCGGCTGTGGCCGGTGGGTGTGATGGCTATCTTTTGCCCTGTGGTGATCATCGATGTAGGCCGCTTGTTGCGGCCAAATGTAGCGAACGGCCCATGCCACGGGCCATCTGGCACGAACACCGCCATCGCGACCGGTGGCCGGAGCATCTACTTTGGCCGATCCACAGACCATGCGCGATATCCATGAGGTCCTGAAAACCACCTGGGGCTACGATGCCTTCCGGCCCCGCCAGGAGGAGATCGTGCGCGCCGTCATGGCCGGCCAGGACACCCTCGCGCTGCTGCCCACAGGCGGCGGGAAAAGCCTGTGTTTCCAAGTGCCCGCGCTGGCCATGGGCCGCATGTGCCTGGTGGTGAGCCCGCTGATCGCGCTGATGAAGGATCAGGTGGACCGGCTGAAAGCGGCCGGTATCCGCGCCGCCGCCATCACCAGCGGCATGGACCATTCCGAGATCGACCGCACGCTGGAAAGCGCTGCCGTGGGAAAGACCGCCTTCCTGTACGTGTCGCCGGAGCGCCTGGCCACGGAGATCTTCCTGGCCCGCCTCCCCCGCTTGCCACTGGGGTTGATCGCGGTGGATGAAGCGCATTGCATCAGCCAATGGGGTTATGACTTCCGCCCCTCCTATATGCGTGTGGCGGAACTCCGCGTGCACCATCCGAACGTCCCCGTGCTTGCGCTTACCGCTTCCGCCACTGCGGCCGTGGCCAAGGACATCATGGAGCGGCTGCAGTTCCGCACACCACACATGGTGCGGGGCTCCTTCGCACGCCCGGAGCTCACGCTGTGGGTGAGCCGGGGCGAGGACAAAATGGGCAGGCTGGCCCGCATCGTGAAACATGTGGGCGGCACCGGCATCGTCTATCTGCGCGAACGCAGGGGCACCGTACGCATCGCCCAATTCCTGCGGGAGCAAGGCGTGAAGGCCGAAGCCTATCACGCAGGACTCGACCATGATGAACGCGATCGCATCCAACGGGCATGGACCACCGGTGAAGTCCGCTACGTGGCGGCCACCAATGCCTTCGGCATGGGCATCGATAAGTCCGACGTTCGCTGTGTGGTACACCTCGAACCGCCGCCGGACATGGAGAGCTACTACCAGGAAGCGGGTCGCGCCGGCCGCGATGGAAAACCGTCGTTCGCTTTCCTCCTCACCCAACCCAGCGATGCCGAGAAGCTCCGCGAAAAGTACCTGGCCTCCTTCCCCGACATCACCCAGGTGCGGCGCGTATACCAGGCCTTTGCGGACATGCACCACATCGCCTTGGGCAGCGGGCAGTTCGAGGAGTACGACCTGGACCTTCGGGGCATCGGCCAACGAACGAGCCTGCCTCCAGTGACCGTGAGCAACTGCATCAAGGCCCTTGAACTGGATGGCAGCCTTTCGGTGAGCGATGGTGCGCGTACTCCCAGCCGCGTGGGCATGCGCACGGGAGCGAAGAACGTGTACGACCTGCGCGTGCGCAATGATCGTTTAGGCCCTGTCCTCGAAGTCCTGCTCCGCATGCACGGCGGGTTGTTCGAAGAGCCCGCCATCATCGACGAGGAGCGCATCTCCCAACAGCTGAAGCTCTCCACCAACCGTGTGATCGCGCTGCTCCGTGAACTGCAGAGCATGAACGTGATCTTCTACAAGCAGCGGAGCGACCGGCCCACGGTTACGCTGTTGACACCGCGCAGGGATGCGCAGTTGCTGATGCTCGACAAAGAGGCGCTCGATGCCCGCAAGGACCGGGCACGCCAGCGCATGGAGGCCATGGTGCACTTCGCTTTCCGGTCCACTGAATGCCGGGAGCGCATGTTGTTGCGCTACTTCAATGAGCCCACTGCACAGGATTGTGGTCGGTGCGATGCCTGCCGGACCCGGGCCATGGCAGGGGCCAAGAATGATACGGCGACCGCCGACGCCACACCCCGCACCGCGCAGGAGATCGAACACCTGCGTTGGTTGCTCGATGCTGCCGGTGGACCACCTTCGACATTGGCGGAAGTACAGGACAAGGAATGAGCAAGCGACTTTCCCGAGCGTTCTATCTGCGGGACGACGTGGTGCGCATCGCGCGTGAACTGCTGGGCAAGGTGCTGGTCACCCGCTTCAACGGTGTGCATACCGCCGGGATCATCACGGAAACCGAGGCCTATGCCGGCGAAGTGGACCGGGCCTCCCATGCCTTCGGTGGTCGCCGCACGAAGCGGAACGAGGTGATGTATGCGGCCGGTGGATGCAGCTACGTTTATTTGTGTTACGGCATACATCAGATGTTCAACGTGGTGACCAACAGGAAGGACGTGCCGCATGCCGTGCTCGTGAGAGCCGTGCACCCCATCGTCGGAATGGACGTCATGGCTGAGCGCCGCAGGGCAAAGGCCTTTACCACGAACGGACCGGGCAAGGTCACGCAGGCCTTGGGCATACATACCGGCCACAACGGCATGGACCTCGCCGGGGATGTACTCTATATCGAGGACCGCGCGATCGCGGTCCCGGATCAGCAGATCGATCACCGGCCCGCGCATCGGCGTGGACTACGCTGGGGATGATGCGTTGCTTCCTTATCGCTTTCTTACACGCATGGACTTTCCGGTATGAGCAACGCGCGAGTCGTCTTCATGGGCACGCCGCCGTTCGCCGTGGCCTCCCTGGATGCGTTGCTGAAGGCAGGCATTGATGTGGCCGCTGTGGTAACCGCTCCGGACAGGCCTGCGGGCCGCGGGCAGCAGTTGCGCATGAGCGCGGTGAAGGAATATGCCCTGGCGCACCCGGCGTTGAAGCATCACATTCTTCAACCGGAGAAACTGAAGGACCCTGACTTCCACAGGCAGTTGGACGAAGTGGGCGCCGTGCTGTACGTCGTGGTCGCCTTCCGCATGTTGCCCGAGGTCGTCTGGACACGTCCAGCACTGGGCACCATCAACCTTCACGGCTCATTGCTGCCTGACTACCGTGGAGCCGCGCCGATCAACTGGGCGGTGATGAACGGCGAGCGGATGCACCGGCGCCACCACCTTCTTCATGCGTCACGAGATCGATACCGGCGATATGATCGATCGGTGCGAAGTGACCATTGGACCCGATGACACGGCCGGTGATGTGCATGACCGGTTGATGATGGAGGGAGCACAGTTGCTGGTGCGCACGGTCCGTTCCATCCTGGAAGGCACGGCGCAAAGACGTCCGCAGGAAGCGCCCGTGGACGGCGTGCTGCACCATGCGCCGAAGCTTACACCGGAGAACTGCCATGTGGATCCTTCGCTTACCGCACAGCGGGTACATGATCAGGTACGTGGCCTTTCGCCTTCACCCGGTGCATGGGTACATTTCCATGATGGCGACACCCGTGCCGCGCATTTCAAACTGTGGCGCACTGCGCTGCACGATGCCCGCAAGCAGCGAGCCGATCGGCACCATGACACTCGTTGGTGAGCACGTGCTGTTGCAATGCGGCGATGGGCATTTGCGCTTGCTGGAAGTGCAGCCGGAGGGCAAACGACGCATGGACGCGGCTGCATTTTTCCGCGGTCTGCGCGGCAATGGACCGTTCCACCTTGCGTGACCCTCGCCGCTTGGCGACCAACTTTCGTGCTCCGCAACACTTCACTAAACGTTGGCCCAACGTTTGCTAAAAAGCGGTCCGAGGCCGGGAACGCAAAGCCTTGCCAGCAGCGGGCTACAGCGGCACTTATCAACAAAACCCCTGATTTTTCAACATTTTCCGGCGCATTACCGTCGGAAACCCTTGACAGACGTGGTTCTCAGGATACATTCGCAACGAGATTTCACTCAACCCAACAAACCAAACACTTTAACAATGGGACTGAACAAAGCTGAACTGATCGAATCGATCGCCGCTGAGGCGAAGATCTCCAAGGCTGACGCAAAGCGCGCCCTGGACGCATTCGTGAACAACACGACCAAGGCTCTGAAGAAAGGCGACCGCGTAGCTCTCGTGGGCTTCGGCACCTTCAGCATCACCAAGCGTGCTGCCCGCAAAGGACGCAACCCACAGACCGGCAAAGAGATCAAAGATCGCTGCCAAGAAGGTGGTGAAGTTCAAGGCCGGTGCCGACCTGAGCAGCAAGGTGAAGTAATCGACCTTCCGAACTCCTGAAAGGTCCTCCACACCGGGGGACCTTTTCTTTTGCACCCATCGAACCCCTTCCATGCTCAGCGACGCACAGCTTTACGATCGGCTCTCCGAGTTCCTCTCCCCCAACAAGCGCGACCTCTTCGAACGCCTCGCCCGGGAGCGCACGCGACATGTCACGGTGGTGATGGAGGACATCTACCAAAGCCACAATGCCAGTGCGGTGGTGCGCACCTGCGACCTGCTCGGGGTGCAGGACATCCATGTGATCGAGAACAGGAACGCCTACACCCTGAACCCGGATGTCACCCTGGGTTCATCGAAGTGGACCGATCTGCATCGGTATCGCGGCGACGGCGACAACACCGCCGCATGCATCACCGCGTTGAAGAAGCAGGGCTACCGTATCGTGGCCACCACGCCGCGCGCCGACAACGTAACACCGCACACCATCCCGCTCGATGCGCCCCTGGCGTTCTGTTTCGGCACCGAGCTCACCGGCCTCAGCGACACCATCATGCATCAGGCCGACATCCAACTGCGCATACCGATGTACGGATTCACCGAGAGCTACAACATCAGCGTAAGCGCAGCGATCACGCTCTTCACCGTGATGGAGCGTCTGCGCGCAAGCGATGTGAACTGGCGGCTCGATGAGCACGCGCTGACCGCACTGAAGCTTTCATGGGCGCGCAGCACCGTGCAGAGCGCCGACCTTCTTGAGGAACGTTTCCGCCGTGAAGCATCGAACGAACATCACGGTTGATCTTTTCCCGCAGCACTTACATGCATCGCTGAACTATGCACCGCGTTATTCCCCATCTCCGTCGACGCGCTGTAACCCACGCCTAACAGGCATTTCAATGTAGTACCCGTTTATCGGTATGACATTCCGAGTGCATGGTGAACGATGTGCGCATCGTGGCGCTGTCAACATCGGCACGTTCAGAAGTGCAACCCTGCGGTAACGGTGCACGTACACGCCCCCGGATACTTTTGACTCAAACCCTTAACACTCCATACAATGGGAAAAGGTGACAAGAAGACCAAGAAAGGCAAGCGTACGATGGTAGCCGCGGCAAGGCCGTCCTGCCAAGCGCACGGTAGCCGCTGCCAAGAAGGCTGCTGCGAAGAAAGCAGCTCCGAAGAAAAAGGCAGCTGCCAAGAAGGCGGCCCCCAAGAAGAAGGCTGCTGCCAAGAAGAAGAAGTAAGCAGCTGCTACAGAAGCAAAGACCCCCGACGATGTCGGGGGTCTTCTGCATTATAGGGTATCGATCATGGCTGCAGGCGCATGCGCTGCCATGTGCCATCCGCGAAGCGCTCGAACACGATCCGGTCATGCATGCGGTCCATGCGACCGTGCCAGAACTCGATGCGCACGGGCTTCACGCGAATGCCGCCCCAATGCTCCGGACGTGGCACCTGCGCCATGTCCTTGAACCGCTCCTGCCAGCGCACCATCCGCTCCTCGAGCTTCGTCCTGTCCTCCACAGTACGGCTCTGATCGCTGCTCCAGGCGCCGATCCGACTTTCGCGGGGGCGGCTCGCGAAGTACGCATCGCTCTCCTGCGCCGTGACCGGTTCCGCCTTGCCTTCGATCCGCACCTGCCGCTCGAACGTTGGCCAGAAGAAGGTGAGCGCCGCGCGCGGATCGCGCTCCAGGTCCATCGCCTTGCGACTGTTGTAGTTGGTATAGAACACGAAGCCCTGTGCGTCGTAGCAGCGCAACAGCACAATGCGGCAACTGATGCTCGCGCTGCCCGCGGTGGACAGCGACATCGCATTGTGATCCGGTACTCCCGATCGTTCGGCCTCCTCCAACCAGGCACCGAAGAGCGCCATCGGATCCGTTGCCCGCGTTCGCCTCATCCAGTTCACCCTTCGTGTATTCGCGTGCGGGCATGCACGTGCTTGCTCTCTTCCATCAGCTCCTGTGTTCTTTGCGACGAAGATATCCGCCATCGCCCACGCATCCACCGAAGGCCGCGCTTTCGTAACTTGGTATGCCGAAGGCACAGCCATGTCCACCGACAGACTCGACCTCGACCCCGACAACGCTCCTCGCGCCGGCGCGCGGGTCGCCTGCTCGTCAGCGGCCCCTTCCTCACCGACCCGTATTTCCGCCGCACGGTGGTGCTGCTCTGCGCGCATGATCGCGAAGGTTCCTTCGGCTTCGTGCTGAACCGGTACATCGACATGGACGTCGCGGACCTGATGGAGAACATGCCGCCCATCCAGAGCCGCGTGAGCATCGGTGGCCCGGTGCAGAGCGGCAACCTCTATTACCTGCACACCCTCGGCGCCCGCGTGGAGGGCAGTGTGAAAGTGGTGGATGGCGTGCATATGGGCGGCGACTTCGAACAGTTGCGCAGCATGCTCGCCACCGATCCGAAGCTCGCCAAGCACGTACGCTTCTTCGTCGGCTACAGCGGGTGGGGCACAGGACCAGCTGAGCAAGGAACTGAACGAGCGCGCCTGGCTGATATCCCGCCGCGAACAAGCGCCGCATCATGGACACGCGCCCAACGATCTGTGGGGCGATACGCTGCGGGCCATGGGCGCACCCTTCGCACCGCTGGCGAACTTCCCGGACGACCCGTCGCTCAACTGAGCGCCTTCTTCACCAGCAGGTCCGTGAGGTGCAGCGCCATGCGATGCGCATACCGCTTGGTGCGGTACGCCCCAACCCACTGGATGCCGCGCGTGGCATTGGTGAAGAACACCTCATCCGCCGCCAGCAGGTTCTGCGGGTTCAGCGAGCACTCGTACACCTTGATGCCGTTCGCGAGGGCCAGGTTGATCACCTGCATGCGCATCACGCCGCCGATGCAACCATCCGCGAGCGAAGGCGTGTACAGCACCCCATTGCTCACGATGAAGATGTTGCCCGAACTGCTCTCGATGATGTTGCCGCGGTCGTTCTGCACAGGCAGTCGTCCAGCCCGCGCTCCATCGCCCACAGGCTGGCCATCACGTACAGCTGGCAATTCAGTGTCTTGTGCACGCTGAGCATGTTCACCGCCTTGCGCATCTCAGGGTAGAGGTCAACGGTGTAGCCCTGGTGCATTGAGGATGATACCCGGGCGAAGGCACCGGCTGCAGTTCCAGGTGAAGCCGTCCTTCATGCGTGCGCGGACGGAAGTAGCCGGGCGAATCGCGGTACACCGTAAGGCGTGCACGACCGTTCGGCAGGCCGCATTCCATCCACAACTTCCGTATGTATTCCTCGAGGCGAGGTACGGTCCAATGCAGCTCGGCATGCTGGATGCGCAGCACTTTCATGCCTTCGACCAATCGCGTCCAATGCGCATCCAGGAAGCACGCCTCACCGTCCATCACGCGGATGCTCTCAAAAATGCCATCGCCATAATGGAACGCGCGATTGTCCGAGCTGATCGCCGGCTGGCCGCCGGCACCAGTTCGCCATTGACGATCACCGCCCCATCCATCAGATCATCGTTTGGTCTGCATACGTCCATAGAAGGGCGTTTCGGCTCCACCAGGATGCCTCTCACGCCGACCGCCTCGGCCGCTTCGCACGTCACGGTCACGATCACCGATCATCACGGAGCTGAGGCATCGATACCGTAGCCGGGCGATGGCCCGCTCCAGCAACAGCGATCCCGGCTTGCGGCAGAGACAGCGCCCTTGCGGTGGGATGGTGGGGACAGTAGTACACCGCGTCGATGGCCGCGCCCTGTGCGGCGAGCTGCGCGTGAAGATAAGTCGTGCAGGCGTTCAACCTCGGCTTGCCCGTACAAGCCCCGAGCCCGATGCCGCTCTGGTTAGTGATCACACGATCAGTCGACCGCTCGCATCGATCGCCTTGAGCGCCTCGGCCACCGTCGGGCAGTACTTCGAAGTCCTCCATCCGCCACGTATGTTCGCCGCGCTCGCGGTTGATCACCCCATCGCGGTCCAGGAATATGGCCGGCCTGCCGCTCATGCGAATGGTTCCGGAAACGCCTCCACGAAGCGGCCCAGCCACGCCGGGATCCAGCAATGGCGTGAAGAGGATGCCCACCAAGGCGCCGGCGAAGTGCGCATCATGCGCGATGCCATCACTGCCGCGCTTGTCCCATGTACCACTCATACGCCGAGATAGAGCAAACCGAAGACCCAGGCCGGTGCGGGTATAGGCAGGATCAACAGGTACATGGTGTTGGTGGGGTACATCAGGATGGCTGGCGAACACCACGGCACTGGTGGCGCCGGAGGCACCCACGGCGCGGTACTCGGGTCCCACCGGTGCTTGTAGTAGCCGGGCAGCGAACTGAGCGTGATGCCCGGCGATGTAGAGGATGATGAAGGGCAACAGGCTGCTGCGCCCGGTGAGTTCCATGTAGCCCCGCTCAACCAGTTGGGCCGAACATGAACAGCACGAACATGTTGACCGCCAGGTGCGGCATGTTGCCATGGATGAACCCATGTGTCAATAACCGGAACCAGTCCTGCTGGGTATTGATGGTGAACGGCTCGAAGACCATGCTGTCGAAGACCTTCCGATCGCGGAACGCCAGGAGTGAAATGAGCACGGTGAAACCGATGATGGCGTAGGTCATTGAAATATGGAATGTTCCACTAACGCCGGGAAAGATAGGGGCGCTGGTTGATCGCCGCAGGTACTGTTCTGGCTGCTGGCACGGCTTACGCAGTCGCGGTTTTGGCTATTGGCCTTTGGCTGCTGGCTGCTGGCTCGGCTTACGCAGTCGCGGATTTGGCTACTGGCCTTTGGCTGCTGGCTGGCAGGCTTGCGTGACGGAGTCTCGGTTCTGGCTACTGGCCTTTGGCTGCTGGCTGCTGGCTCGGCTTACGCAGTCGCGGATTTGGCTACTGGCCTTTGGCTGCTGGCTGCTGGCTTGCGTGACGGAGTCTCGGTTCTGGCTACTGGCCTTTGGCTGCTGGCTGCTGGCTCGGCTCACCTATTAGTACGTATGGTCCCGCACGATCCGCCACCCTTCCGCCCCTCTGGCCCAGAACAGGCTGAAGCCGCCGCCGATGGTGTCCTGCGCGCGGCGCAGTTCCCAGGTGCCGGTGCACCAGGCGTGATCGGGGTCAGCGCCCAGCACTTCCAGTCCACCGAAATCCAGATCGCCCATGGTGGCCTTGTCGGGATAGGTCTTCAGGTAATGCTCGGTGACCGCCTGTTTGCCGCAGGTGCGGCCGGTGCGGCTGATGAAGCAGATGCTGTCCGCGTAACCCTGCATGAAGGCGGGGATGTCGCCGCGGTCCCAGGCCTTCTCCTGGTCGGCCATTACACTGCGGATGGCGGCCTCGTCCTGGGGGCCGAAGGGCTGCTGGCAAGCGGTGAGGGCGAGGATGGACGCGATGAAAAGGAGCTTGTGGGACATGGGGCTTGGAACGAAAAAGGCCACCCGAAGGTGGCCTTGTAGCGCGGGGGAGACTTGAACTCCCGACCTCGTGATTATGAATCACGCGCTCTAACCAGCTGAGCTACCGCGCCAAATTGGGGCCGCGAATATAAAAACAAGGATCCACTGGAGAAGCCCCTTCACGACTTGCACAGGTGAAGCATCTTCTTACCTTGCCCGCAGACCAATGCACGATCGGGACCCATGGCGAAGAAGAAGTCGGCCGTAAAGAAGAAAACCCCAGCGAAAGCCAAGCCGGCTGCCAGGAAGGCCTCATCCGTGAAGAAGAAGGTGGTTACCAAGGCCTGCCGGCAAAGGCAAGGGCGCTGCGAAAAAGGCCTCTAAACCCTCGCCCAAGGCCAAGCCTGTAGCGAAGAAGAAGCCCGCGACACCGGCCCCGAAGAAGGTGGTAAAAGTGGTGAAAGCCACTCCGAAAAAGGTGGTGAAGCCCACGGCAAAAAAGGCCGGTGAAGTCCGCTGTTCCCCAGAAGAAAGTAGCCCCGAAACTACCGGCCAAGGCCCCGGCCAAAGCGACCGCACCAGTGAAGCCCGCGCCCAAGGCGCCTACCGCAAAGCCGGTACCTGCACCCACGTCTAAATCCCCCGCTCCTGCCCCAAAGGCCACGGTGGCCCTGAAGGTCGTTCCCACAAAGGCCGTCGCCCCGGCAGTTCCGGCCAGATCCGCACCTGTGGCTGCGCCGGCTGCCAAAGCGCCCGCGGTGGCCAAGGGAAAGGCCTCCAAGGCCGAAGCCAAGCCCAAGGAGCCCGTGATCGCTGTAATGACCGGCATCGAACCGCTCGGCGCACCCGCCCGCACTCTAAAGCGCCCCATGAAGGAGCGTTTTCTAATGGAATTCTACCTGCGCGCTACGCCCAGTTCGCTATACGACCTGATCAGCTCACCGAGCGGATTCAGTGAATGGTTCTGTGATGATGTGGACGTGCGAGGTGACCAGTTCACCTTCCGCTGGGGCAACGATGAGCAGGTGGCGCAATGCCTCAGCCGTCGATTCGGGGAACTGATCCGCTTCCAATGGGAGACGGACGAGGACCCCGGTTCGTATTTCGAACTGCGCATCCGCATTGACCCCATGACCAACGAGACCTGTCTGGTCGTCACCGACCATGCGTGGCCCAAGGACATGGACGAGGCCAAGGCCTTGTGGGATTCTCAGATCCACACGCTGCAGCGCGTGTTGGGCGCATAAGTGAGCAATTCCGCGACTTCCGCATACGTACCGGACGTGCAGGCATGGGGCCTGCGTGACCAGCAGCGGCGGATCGGCACGGTCCTTTCGCTCTACCACGCCGGTTGAGCGGATAGCTTTGCCGCGTCTCCGATGAAGAAACTGCACCTCATGATGATCCGGGTCTTTTTGGGCCCGCTCTTCGTGTCGTTCATCATCGTGCTCTTCATCCTTAGCATGCAGTTCCTGTGGAAGTATGTGGATGACCTGATGGGCAAAGGCCTGCCGTGGTTCACCATTGTGCAGTTGCTCACCTACGCCACGGCCAGCTTCGTTCCGCTGGCGATACCACTGGCCGTGTTGCTGAGTTCCATCATGACCATGGGCGGCCTGGGCGAGCGCAGCGAACTAACGCCCATGCGCAGCGCCGGGCTCGGGCTGTTCCGCATCCTGTTCCCGCTTACGCTGTTCGCCTTCGGCATCGCCGGCTTCTCCTTCTACTTCAGCAACAACGTGCTACCCATCGCGAACCTGAAGTTCCAAAGTCTGTTATGGGATGTGACCAAGAAGAAGCCAGCGTTGAACCTGCAGCCGGGGGTGTTCTACAGCGGGATCGAAGGATTCACCATCCGCGTGATGGGTAAGGACGAGGAGACCGGGCGCCTGGATGATGTGCTGATCTACGACCACCGGCAGATCAACCAGGCCGATCGCACCGTGGTGCGCGCCGAGCATGGACGCATGAAGCGCAGCACCGACGGCCACTTCCTGGTGTTGGAACTGGATAACGGGTATATCTACGACGAACGCGATAACGGCCCGCAAGGCCATGGTGCGAACATGCCGGTGTTGCGCGGAAGGTTCGAGCGCGATGAGATCCGCTTGGATATGACCAGCCTGGGCATGAAGCGCACCGATGAGGACCTCTTCAAGGACCATTACAAAATGCTGACGCTCGGACAGCTGCAGAACGCCGAGGACAGCCTGGTGGCGAAGTTCGAACAGCGGCGTTTGCAACAGGAGCACTACCTGCGGAACGGGCTCTTCACCACCCGCGACAGCGCCAGCGCCGGTGCCCCCGGGGAATACAAGCAGATGCGGAAGTTCCTTGGCGGACTTCAGGCCGGGCAGCGGCGTGAACTGTACGGCCTGGCCGCCGATCAGGTGCGCAATACGATCAACTTCATCGATCGCACGATGGAGGAGCGCGACGGACGGCTTTCACAGCTCACCAAGTTCCGCATCGAATGGCACCGGAAGCTGATGCTCGCCGTGGCCTGCTTCATCTTCTTCTTCATCGGGGCGCCGCTGGGCGCCATCGTGCGCAAGGGAGGCATGGGCCTGCCCACGGTGTTCGCCATCGTCTTCTTCCTGCTCTTCCACATCATCTCCTACTCCACCGAACAACTCGTGAAGGCCGGCGAGCTGTCGCCGTTCCCCGGGCATGTGGATCAGCACCTTCGTGCTGTTGCCCATTGGCGCCTTCCTCACCTGGAAGGCCGCCACCGACAGTCCTCTGCTGGATGCCGATGCGTATGCCCGCGTGTGGGATAAATTGCGCTCCCTCCGCTCCACCCGTGCGCATCCTCCAACTCTGCAATAAGCCCCCCTACCCGCCCATCGACGGGGGCACCAAGGCGATGTACGGCATCACCCTGGGGCTTTTGCATAATGGCCATGACGTAAAGGTGCTCTGCATCAGCACGCCGAAACATCCGCTTCGATGCCGACCATCGTTCCGCCCGACATCCTCGAACCCACGAAGCATGGAAGGCATCTATGTGGACACAAGCCTGAACATCGTGGACGCCTTCACCGACCTGGTGACCGCGGACAACTACAACATCAGTCGCTTCTTCTCGCCCGACATGGACATCCGGTTGATCCGGCTGCTGTCCCGCGAGAAGTTCGATGTGGTCATCCTCGAGAGCCTGTTCATGACGCCGTACATCGCCACCATCCGGCGGTACACCAAGGCGCGCATCATCCTGCGGTCGCACAACCTGGAGCACGTGATCCAGGAGCGCATTGCGCACGGGGAGACGAACTTCTTCAAGAAGCCCTATCGCCGTTTCCTGGCGAAACAGTTGAAACAATATGAGGTGGCCGTGCTGCAGCGCGTGGATGGTGTGGCCGCCATCACCCCAGGCGATGCAGAACACCTGATGTCCTATGGTGGTAAAACACCGGTGGTCACCATTCCCTTTGGTGTGGACCCGGCATCAGTACGCGAGCCAGGAACCCGAAGGGGGCACCGGTCTTCTTCCACCTGGGCAGCATGGACTGGTTGCCGAACGAGGAAGGTATCCGCTGGCTGGTGACGAAGGTGTGGCCGCAGGTGACCCATGCACATCCCAAGGCCCAGTTGCATCTGGCCGGCAACAAAATGCCGCAGGACCTCATCGACCTGAAGATGCCCGGCTTGTCCGTGATGGGTCGCGTGGAGAACGCGGATCACTTCATGGCCCAGCACCATGTGATGGTGGTGCCCCTGTTCAGTGGCGGCGGCATGCGCGTGAAGATCATCGAGGGCATGGCCATGGGCAAGTGCGTGATCAGCACCACCATGGGAGCCGAAGGCATCGCGTGCCAGGATGGGCGCGATGTGTTGCTCGCGGACACGCCTGAGGCGATGGCCCGCAGCATCGGTTCCATCATCGACGACCCCACCCTCGCCACACGCATCGGCCAACAGGCCCGCGAACTGGTCCTGTCGCACTACTCGAACGACATCATCGTGCGCGACCTCATCGCCTTCTTCCGACTCGCTGGGCAAGGCATGAAGCTGCTGGTCGTGCTCTCGCGTGTACCCTTTCCTTTGGAAAAGGGCGACAAGTTGCGGGCCTATCACTTGGTGAAGCGCCTCGCCATGCGGCATGAGGTGTACCTGTTCTGCCTCACCGACCAGCGCGTGATGCCCGGAGCACCTGGACCATCTGCGGGCCATCTGCGCGCACATCCAGGTGGTGCGCCTGGCGCGATGGCGCATCCTGGCCCGACTGGCCACCTCGGCCTTCTCCCGGCTCCCTTTCCAGGTGGCCTACTTCCACCATCGCATCGCGCAGCGGGCCATCGATGATGTGATCGCCAACTTCAAGCCCGACCATGTGCTGTGCCAGCTTGTGCGCACCACCGAATACGTGCGGCACCATTACGATCTGCCGAAAACGTTGGATTACATGGACACCCTGAGCAAGGGCATGGAACGGCGAACGGAGAACGCAAGCTTTTGGAGCCGCCCTCTGATGCAGACGGAAACGCGACGGCTGATCGCCTACGAGAACCTGATGCTCGACCTGTTCGACCGGCACGTGATCATCAGCGCACAGGACCGCGACCTGCTCTACCACCCGGCGCGCGATCAGGTGGCCGTGATCCCGAATGGTGTCGACACCACCTACTTCAGCCCACGCGATGCGGAGAAGACGCATGACCTGCTCTTCACCGGCAACATGAACTATCCGCCGAACATCGACAGCGTGCTTTATCTGGTCAACAACGTGCTCCCCATCGTTCGCAAACAGCGGCCGGGTACGTCGCTGCTCATCAGCGGCGTGGATCCCAGTCGCCCCAGGTGCGCGAATTGGCCAAGGTCGACCCGCTGATCACGGTCAGTGGGCGCGTGCCGGACATCCGTGATGCGTATGCCTGTGCCCGGGTGTTCGCCGCTCCCATGCAGATCGGCACTGGACTGCAGAACAAGTTATTGGAGGCCATGGCCATGCGCATGCCGTGCGTCACCAGCGCCCTGGCGAACAACGCCGTGGGGGCCGAGCCCAACGTGAGCATCCTATTGGGTTCGGAACCGGCGACCTACGCCGAGCACATCCTGCGACTGCTGGTGGACCCCGCCGAACGTGAACGGATCGCCGGCAATGGCTACACCTTCGTGCGCGAACATTTCGACTGGGAACGCAGTGCCGATGACCTCGATCGCCTCATTCGCTCGGTGCCCCGCCCCGACCCGCCTGCCCCAGCTTCCTAACTTCGTCCCCCCATCGGTCCATGTCCGGACCGCTGCGGGTCCTTCTGCACATGGCACATACCGGAGAGTTCGACACCATTGAGAGCGCCATCGAGGAGATCCGCGCAGGCCGTGTGGTGATCGTGGTGGACGACGAGGATCGCGAGAACGAAGGCGACTTCCTGACGGCCGCGCATAACGCCACGCCCGGAAGTGGTGAACTTCATGGCCACCCATGGCCGTGGGCTCATCTGTGTTTCGCTCACCGAGCAGCGATGCGCCGAACTGGGCCTTGAACTGATGGTGCGCGACAACACCGCCCTGCACCAGACGCCCTTCACCGTGAGCGTGGATCGTGAAAGGGCGCGGCACCACCACGGGCATCAGCGCCAGCGACCGCAGCAAGACCATCCAGGCCCTGATCGATCCCGCCACCCACGCCGACGACCTCGCGCGCCCAGGTCACATCTTCCCGCTGCGGGCACGGGATGGTGGCGTGCTACGTCGCACCGGCCACACCGAGGCCGCCGTTGATCTCTTCCCGGCTCGCGGGGCTTGGGCCCGCCGGCCTGATCGTGGAGATCCTGAACGAGGATGGCTCCATGGCCCGCCTGCCACAATTGCGCGTTATAGCCGAACGCTTCGGCCTGAAGCTGATCACCATCGCCGACCTGGTGGCCTACCGCATGCGCAACGAACGCCTCGTGGAGCGCGTGGTGGATGTGAAGCTCCCGACCGAACACGGCGAGTTCGAACTGCATGCCTACCGCCAGATCGATAACGGCGAAGAGCACCTCGCGCTGGTGAAAGGCACCTGGCGGCCCGATGAACCGGTGCTGGTGCGCGTGCACAGCAGCTGCGTCACCGGCGACATCTTCGGCAGCCAGCGCTGCGATTGCGGACCCCAACTGCATGCGGCCATGGAGATGGTGGAGCGCGCAGGCAAAGGTGTGGTGCTGTACATGCACCAGGAAGGTCGCGGCATCGGGCTGATCAACAAACTGCGCGCCTACAAACTGCAACAGGAAGGCATCGACACCGTGGAGGCCAACCGCCTCCTCGGCTTCGATAACGACACGCGCGACTACGGTGTGGGCGCTCAGATCCTGTTCGACCTCGGCGTGCGCCGCATGAAGTTGATGACGAACAATCCGAAGAAACGCACGGGACTCGTCGGCTATGGCCTGGAGATCACGGAGAACATCGCCATCGAGATCGCTGCCAACGAGCACAACCGGCACTACCTACTGACGAAGAAGTTGAAGATGGGGCACTCGCTGGGATTGGGGGCAGAGTGATCACTCCACCACCAATTTAACACCGCTCATCCAAGTGCTGCCACTGGTGAGGTGAAGGTAGTAGATGCCCCCAGCCAGTTCATGAAGCGACAATTGGTTCTCGCCGATCGCGGCGCGTTGCACCAGCACTTCCTGCCCTTGCGCGCTCACCAACCGCAAGCGCAGGTCGGCCACCAAAGACGAACCCGCAGATAGCGTGACCTTCACCGTAGTGCTTTGGCGTGCCGGGTTCGGGTACACCGATAATGCGCTCCCCAAGTTCGTGGCCTGTACCGTGATCACTGTGCTGAAGTCATCGCAGCCGGGGATGATGCAACCCAGACTATCCACCTTCACTACCCAGATGTCCTGCGTAAGGCCCTGGTGGATTATTGCCGCTCGCACTGCCCAAAGCCGTACCCACCGCAATGAATCCACCATCATCTGTCGGTTCCACATCATTAAGCTGCCCAGTGCCATCGTCCATCAAACTGTCGACATAGAAATAGTGCCGCATCCAGATACTATCACCATCGTGGTTAGTGCGCAAGAGTATGCCGTCTGTCACATTGGACGCGAAGCTCAGTCCACAAGCTATCAGGTCACCACTCGATGTGATCTCCTTCACCTGGGTCAGCGTTGTGCTGTACGAATCCACATCATAGGCTTGTCCCAGAGAATAGTGCCATTGCTATCTACCTTGAACAACTGTGCCCATTGGTTCCCAAACGTTCCGCTTGGCAATCCGGAACCCACGATCGCGGCACCATCGGCAAGGCCGGTAACCTGGGCACGGGAGAAATCCTCGTAGGGTGTGCCGTGCGTGAATTCCCACACCACCGCACCTGTGCTGTCGCACATGAGCACCCACGGATCGTACTGCCCTGAGTTCACGCTTACATTCCCACCGATGTAGTAACCCCCTTGTGGCGCAAGATCTACGGAGAAGAAAAAATCCCGACGCCCTGGCAACCCATGTACTTGCCACCACTCCGGAGTACCCGCACTATCCGTCTTCATGATGAAAGCATCCTCCGGCCCGCCATCATACGTATCGCCCACAATGATGAAGCCGCCGTCCGGGGTAGCCTTCAAATGCCTACCCACCCAATTGGAGGGAAGGTCAAGTTCCACGTAGTTCTGTGCAATACCATTTGGATCGAACCAATAGAAGGCTATGCGCGAGATCAGGTCGGGGCTATATGTACTACCGCAAACCACAATGCGCCCATCACCGAGTGTGACTGCCGAGTTGTAGGCACCCGGATACGCAGCCGCATCATTCAACACAGCATTGCGTGAAACCGAGATGGTATCGCCCAGCTGATTCAGCGTGATGATCTGAACAGTCGAACTAGCGTACAAGGAGTCAACCCGCGGAGCTCCTCCGATAATGTAATAGCTGCCACTAGCTCCTTGCTCTATTGCGAATGCCACTTGCCACCAACCCGGTGACATGACGTCATACCTCTTGTTAAAGCCCTGTGCGGTTGCACGGGAGCACATACTCCCGTGCAACACACAAACAAGGCCGAGCGCAATGGCTTGCCGTAGCATGGTTCAGCGGATCGTGGTGAATTTGATGCTCTCGATCCGCACACCTTCAGAAAGCAAAGCGATGTGGTAAAGCCCTGGCAGCAAAACACGCCGTGGCAACTCCACAATTCCACTTGAGCGCCCTGTGGTTTCGTTCCAGACCATGCGACCGGTCGCATCGATCACCTCAATGCTCGCCTCGGTCATTCCCTCCGGCAAGTTGTACGTGATATAGGCCTCTCCCTGCGAAGGGTTCGGGTGTACACTCAGCGCAGCAAGTCGGTGAGATACCCTGGTGGCGATCTGGGTAGGCTTGTGCGGCGCGGTTGAGCGAAGGCAGGATCACATCTGCCTGGTAGGGTAAACCCGCCGCAGCCAACCAGCTCTCGCCACACCTGCGCCAATGTCATCCGTAGCGGCGAGGGTTTCGAGTTGCAGGCGCAACGCATTGTCCATGGCATCCGGGTCTTGGCCATCCTCCAAGTGCGACAGCCAAAGGTCCTGCACGTACCACCATGTGCACGGCGTTGCAACCACCTGTTGGTTCACCAAGGCGCGAGCACTCTGAAGGTCAGCGTTCGCGATGTGCAGGCGAACCAGTTCTTTCCCTCGCGCAGGGTCTGCGCCTCGCGACCCTGCGCTCAATAGTCCGTTCGTGAACATCATTCCACAAGGAGTTTGGTCCCGCTCAACCAAGTGGTACCACTCGTAAGGTGCAGGTAGTGGATGCCCCCAGCCAGTCCATGAAGCGACAATTGGTTCTCGCCGAGCGCGGCGCGTTGCACCAGCACTTCCTGCCCTTGCGCGCTCACCAACCGCAAGCGCAGGTCGGCCACCAAAGACGAACCCGCAGATAGCGCGACATTCACCGTAGTGCTTTCCCTCGCAGGGTTTGGATACACCGCAAGAGCATCTCTCAGGTTTGTGGCCTGCATGGTGATCACCGTGCTGAAATCATCGCAGCCGGGAATGATGCAGCCCAGGCTGTATCCACTTTCACCACCCACACATCCTGGCTGAGGCCCGGTGGGTTGTTGCCGCTGATGCTACCTGCCGTCTGACCAACGGCTACAAAGCCACCATCTGCTGTAGGTTGCACATCGCGAAATAGACCTTGACCATCATTCATCAAACTGTCGTAGTAGACATACTCCCGCATCCATAGGCTATCGCCCTCGCTGTTCGCCCGCACCAAAATGCCCTTGCGGTAAGCGAAGCCGCCATCGGTTTGGAACCACTTCTGCCCGCAGGCGATCAGAATCGCCATTGACAGGCACTTCAGCTACCGAAAAAAAGCCCGTTGCAAAGACGGAATCACCGTAGGTCTTCTCCCAAAGTACATTGCCATCCACATCCATCTTCACCATTTCAGGCTTCTGGCCTTGATCCGGTCCGCCAACGAACTTGGCCGCAGCATATACCATATTGCCATCAGCGGTGGAGAGCACTGCGGCATTCGCAGCATCGTACGACGGCGCTCCACCAAGGTACTCCCATATCAATCCTCCCAGGCTATCAGTATGTAGCACCCACTGCACATATTGACCACCACCACCAGGGTATTTGTTGATAGATGCCACCGATGCAGTAACCACCATCGGGCAAAAGATCGACCGAGGTCGCATAATCCAACCTGGTAGGGTGCCCATAGGTCTGCCACCACTGCACATTGCCCAGGCTGTCGGTCTTCAAAAGGAAGATGTCTTGCAGGCCGGTGGCGGACGTGACACCCGTGAGAATGAAACCGCCATCAGGAGTGTTCTTGTGCTGGTAGGCGATCCATGAGCGCGAATTGGGTAGGATAGTAACATGATCCAGCGCTGTACCATCCGGGCTGAACCAGATAGATCGCGATCCGGTTCGTATCTGGATCCTCCGAGAACCCACCCGATACCACAATGCGGCCGTCGGGCAACTTTGTTGAGCAATTGGACCACCCCACATACGTAGCGATCAATGGCACAAGCACAGTGTCCTCATTCAGGAATGAGCCGTTTGCCGAAAAGCGCTCCGCAGAAACCACTGAACTGTACAATAGGCTGTCATCCCAATTGTAGTACATGCCATTCCCGAACAGCACGAACGATCCATCGCTGCTTTGTTCGAACCCGAAACAAGAGCGGGAATGACCCTGACCAAATGCATCGTGCCGTACTTGGAAGCCACCTTGTGCGGCTGCACGGGAGCAGAAGCCCCCGTGCAGCAGGATCACAAGCAAGCATGCGAAAAGCCTGCTCTTCATAGCTCAGCGTTGTACAATGAACTTACCGGTAGCCACACGCAGGCCATCCGCCTTCAAGCCCACCACGTAAGCGCCAGCACCTAGTTGTGCGCGTGGCAACTCCACGATACCGCCACCGACTTGCAGGTTCTTTGCTAGCAACAAGCGCCCTGTGGGGTCATGTACTTCCAGGGTGCCCTGCTCAGCGCCTTCCGGCAATTGGTAGGTGATGTATGCGTCGCCCTTTGTGGGGTTCGGGTAGATGCCGAGCAGCTCTGGAACTATAAGCTCCATTCCTGCACGCCCGCCCATGAACATGCGGGTGCCCGTACCCGGCAGGATCACCTCCACAACAGGTCGTTCGCCGTTGATGGCTCCCAACCATGCACGGGCTGGTGCGCTGCCGTCGCCGTCGGTTGCTGCAAGCGTTTGGAGCGTACCGATCTGAGAAGGACTGAGCGCTTCAGCGCCGGTTTCCTGCAGGGTGAGGTTGATGTTCTGCACATCCCACCAGCCACTGTGATCGCCCGCGAGCACATCGTTCATCGCTGCGCGCGCCGTAGCGTGATCTCCTGCGGCCATGCGCAACAGATGTATCGCCTCGTTACTACCTGCCACCGTGATATTGTTGGTGCAGGGCTAATGGCATCGGCGATAGTCACGGTCGCATCTTCTTCCAACGCCAGTGCCGAGTACACGAAAAGTGCTTGGCTCTGCTCGCTCTCCCAATAGGCCAATTCGCTTTCCATGATGGTCTGCATGTTCATGCCGCCTTGCTCGTTCGCTACCAGTTGCTTGTAGTAGGCGGTAAGCTCACTTTCCTCCATCATGCGGTACACCTCCGGTTCCAAGGGGCTGTTGGCGATGAGGGCCTGCGCCAAATGCCAGGAATTCATCGGCACTTCACGGTAGAAGACCAGTTTCCACACGTCACTGCTCACCTTGGGTGCCACCAGCATCAACTGGTTACGCACCTGGTAGCTGGTGTTCGCTAGGTTGCGTACGTAGTCCGCCAAGCCCTCGGTATTGCCACCGTCCGTCCAATTGTCGTACACGGCCTTCAAAGTGGTGCGCTCGCTGGCGGCATTGGAAACCGCGTTCGCCGCGTTCTGGCCACCGCTGGCCATCAACATCATGGCTCCACCGCCGCACGCTATCGCCCTATTGAATTGTAGGTTCGCATCCATATTGATGGTACCGGGCGTGGGGGAAAATGGTGGCACGGCGGTGGAATATGGAACCAACGGTGGGTTGGTTAAGCAGGTTGGTACTACCTGTGCCGTGGAGGTCCATGTATGGTGCCAATACTGGAAGTACAGGCCCGTGTTGCTGGGCACATCATCCACCTTCATGTGCGCCTCACCCGCGCAGTTCATCAGGAAGGTGTTCCCAGCAGGTGCTTGCGCATCCGTATTACCACCCTGTCTATCCCCCACGCTCACTCCGGGCCCGGTAAAGGCGAGGTCGTAATCGTCATCGCCGCCCGGAGGCGAGAAGCTGAATTGGTTGCACTTGAACTGCAGGCCGTCACCAAGGCCTGGACCATCATTATCACCCTGGATGGTGACAGCCGCGCTGTATTGCGCACCGTTGTTGGCTTTGAAGCCGTAGTACTTGTTGTCGAAGAAGCGGTTGCTGTTCTCTCCAATGGCGTTGAAGGTGCTGCCTACAAGTGGATTTCCATACGGCGGCTCCATGCCTTCTACTCCGGCCGCCCAATAGCTATTGTGCTCAAAAAGGATGGTCAGTGTTTTTTCCAGATACGTACCGTACACCGGCGCTCCCAACCCTTGCCCCACCATGTCCAGATCGGGTTCTTTGAAATCGCAATTGGTCACATGCGCGGGGTTGGCGAACAGGATACCCAGGCCATGGCCGCAGTTGGTGAACTGACCCCAATCGATGCGTACGGTTTTGGCGTTGGCGGCATTGCTGGCGAAACAGCCACTTTCCAAGCTGAGGAAGGTGGGGTTCCGGCCATTCATGGGAGCTATGCGCAGGTCGGTGTCGAAGCTTTCGATGCCCTTGCCCCGTGCGGCCACGTTGCTACCAACCAGCCCCGGGTGTGTACCATCGAAGGTGCAGCCCTTGATGTTGAGGCGCGGATAGGTGTTCGCATAGAGGTGGATCTTCGGCGTCCTGTCCGTGTAATTGAGCGCACTGGTGGTGAGGAAGTCGCACTCGTGGAACTTGGTAACGGTGCTGCCGTCCGCAGTGGTGTATGGCCGGAGCACTACGTCGTAGATGTTGTTCTTAAAAGTGGCGTTGGTGCAGATCACGCGGGCGCCGCGCTGGGTGGCGGTGCTGTTCACGGGATCGTTGATGTCCGCATTCGCAGCGAGCACGGCCACGAAGGCGTTCTCGATGGTGGCGCCGCTGGTCACTTGCACCGTGGCCTGGTTGGTGGGCGACTGTGCGAGGTTCGTATTGCCCAGGGCTTTGATTCCGTCCCACATGCCATCGCCACAGGGCCCGATGTTGGTGAGGAGCGCACCGCTCATCACGTTCAGGGTGCCGCCTGGTTGCACCACGATGTTGGTGGTGTAGCCGATGCGGCGACTGTCGGCGAAGGAGATCACGGCGTTGTTGTTGATCGTCAATGTCTTTCCCGAAGGTACCACTACACTGCCATGCACGTTCATGCTGGTGCTCCAGGTGGTGTTGGTGGCGGAAGGGTGTACACGTTGCTCTGGTTGTAAGGGTAGAGCGCATGGAAGGCGGTGTAGAGGGATGCCTTGTTCTCGCACGTGTACTTGATCTTGGCCAAGTAGCCATCGTCCCCTGTATGGCCGCTGTTGCCGCACACCACAAGGCCACCGTCCGGATCCTCAGTTAGCATGAAGCTGCATTGGCGTCCGCGCAGATTACCCAGAGCACAGAACTCGTTCGGGTCTATGGGGATATCCTCGCTCCACTGGAACTGCCACTGAAGTGCACCGGTAAGCGCATCCAATTTGGCCACATAGCTTTCGGAGAGCCAATTCCCCGTGTTCAGGCTACTGCTAAGGTAACCAGCCCAATCAAATGCGACGAATGTTGTTCCGGTCCCATCTCGGTCGAAGTCCCAATAGCCATCGGAAACATTCGGGGAACGACCTGCGCCCACCAGGCAGTTTTTGACCGCGGGGTCAACATTGGGCCATGTAAATGGGTTGCTCAATGACCACGGGCCGGGTCGTTTGGTGCTGGCCACGGCGATGGAGCCGTCCTGCGTTTGTATGGCTGACAGGTGGATCTCATACCCTCGCATCATCCCCAGGCCGGGTATGGTCCAATTGGGGTCAGGCACACCGTTCAGGCCGAAGCGGAAGAGCTTGCCCGTAGCCTCATGGTCCAAGCTGCCGCTAGTGCCCCCGTAGAAATTGGTGAGCACAGGCCAAACAATACCGGTGGTGGGGCCGTTCACGGCGAAAGTGACGCGGGTAGCCAGTTGGGGTCTGGTGATATCCACCCCAGGGAACAGCGCATTATCGGTATAGGTATCCTTGACCCAGGCTGGGTTCTGTGCATCATTCTCATTGAAATACATGAGCCAAACGCTTTGATTTGGCGAACCGGTACGCCTACCCGTCCCACAAACCACGTAGCGTTCCATTGCGGGATCAGGATGCCGTGCGATGTACCAAGCATCGCCATCGCCGGTCGAGGCGAAATCGGTGAACACTTTCTTCCAATTGAAGAGCCCATTTCCATCCATATCCACCACGAAAGGGCGCCCTTTATAGAGCGGGGTCGACGGATCCGAGACGTTGACATTGGCATAGCCCACCACACGATAACCGAGTTGTCCGTTGATATGTGTCTCCACAATGGACTTGCCAAAAGTCCGGAGCGAACGGGCGTTGGGCCCAGGAAAAGTATTACTTGGTGCGGTAAAGGTGTGGCTCCAGAGCAGGTTCCCATCGGGATCGATCTTGTCCACGACCAGAAGCTTTTGAGCACTGGTACAAACCACCGTGGCCATATCCGTTTGAGTGGTCGTGGTGGGGTCCATAAAGATCGGCACGTTGGCCCATGGAGCGGTGGCCCCGTTGGGGGAGGTAACAGGCTTCCCGTCGCGTATCTCTCCGGTGACCACTATGTTACCCTCACTGTCCTGAATGAGTCCGAAGCTTTGCCCGCTGTGATAGGCCCTATGCCAGACCATATTGCCTTGTAGGTCGAAACGTGCAACGGTCAGCATCTGGTAGAAAGCGCTCCACTTGTCATATGTCTCCCAGAGAAAGCCGGTCTGAGGTGCAACGTTCCACTCCACAGGGAGTGCTTGGGTGCAATCATCGACCCGATACATCCAATTCGTGGGAAATGCATATCCCGAGGCAACATAGCCAACATGGACCCCGCCCACGTAGAGCTTCACCACGCAGTTCAACCAGTCAATGAGCGACTCTGCGTTGGTGCGGAAGACCGAAGAGCTTTGATCCACGTAATCATAGTAGTTCGCGTCGGATGGAAGCGCTCCTGGAACACGTGTCCAATCACGGCCAGGGGGTAGTTCATGAACTGAGTGGTTCCCCTCCCATATCACTTCAGCAACCTGTCCAACACTGCGCCCAGGATCAACGAAAAGCAGCGCGAGGAGAATTACCCCCCCCATGTGAATTTCGCAGCACTGGCGGGCCTTGCAGATCGCTTCTGCCCCACCTCGACCATGGCGTTGTACCCTGGCCGCTGACTTGTCCATAACGACTGCATCATGCTTGTTGGGTTTAACGCTCCACACCTTGGGCGGCGGGAGCGATGACGAAGCAGGGGCAGATGAAGCTATGGAAAAATACCCGGGATCGGGTATATTGAGGGAAAGTTGTGAACAATTGGTTCCCTGAACGACCGCCTATCCTGTCGTTCGCCGAAGCAAGGCCAACGTTCGTATTCATCTCAGAGGTGTTGGCGAGGGCTGGTTTCCAAAGAAAAATGCGCGTTAGGAGCGCACGACGGGAACAGAGCGTCACATGTGTTCTGCCAGCAGCGGGTTGCGATGAGGGATCCAGCCGAACGAAGGGGGTGGATCGATCCACCCAAAAAGCCCATGTGCAACGTGAAGCTCACTGTACAGGTCCGGCAGTACCTACTCCACCGGTCGCTCGTGCCCCTTTTTGCGGAACAGATCGCCGATCTTGGAGAAGAACTCTCCGAGGGTGTCGAACTCCTCACGGTAGGCAAGGCCGGCCCCTTGGGTGGTGAGCGCCTGGTTAACTGGTTCAGGTTGCGATCATTGCTCTGGCTGAAGGCCTTGAAGCGCAGCTTGCCGTCGCGCGTGATCAGGTATTCGGCACTGAAGTCGCCCAGGAACTGGTTGCCCTGCCGTGCTGCGGCCGTGCCGGTGGCCACACCCACGTTGGTGCTCAGCTGCACGCGATCATTGAACACGGCCGTGCCCAGGGCCACTTCCCATTCATCGGCAGCAATGGCCGAGCCTGGTCGGTAGTTCACGCCGATGTCCACCTGGTCCGTGAGCTTGCTCAACGCATTGCTCAACTGGCTGCTGCCGAACTCCGAAAGTGTTGTGGCCCCGCCCGTGCGCGCATCCACAGCGAATCCCGGTGAGGATCCGACATCCTCGGGAATGAACTTGTTCACCACGATAAGGCCGAAGACCTGCCGGTTCAGCTTGTCCTTGTCGCCCAGGATGCTCGCCACCTGGGTGCGGGTCCCTTCGTCCACGGAAGGCAACCGCACTTGGAAGTCGATCTGGGGGTTCATCAATTTATCGCTCAACTGCATGAGCACTTCCACCGGCACACGTTTGCGGTAGGCCTCGGTACGCTCACCCACTGGCATGATGTCGTAGAGGGGGGCTCGCAGCTTATACACGGCATTGATGTTCAACTGGGCATCGAAGGGGTCGCCGTACCAGGTGATATGCCCGCCGGGATCCACGGTGAACTTCTTGTTCACCAGGTTGCGCAGCGTGAAGAGGTATTCGCCTTGTGTAAGTTCCACATCCCCGCGCATGGTGAACTCACCGCTGGGAGTGATCATCATGGCGATATCTCCGCGGCCCCGGCCGCTCATGATGTCGCCCACCGTTGGATCGAAGATCAGTTCGAAATGTGCATCCGGTGTGATGCCCACCTTCATGTCCAGGTGCACCCCGCGTCAGATCCAGCGGCAAATTCAGCGAGTCGCTCTTGGCATCGCCCGAAAGGAACCGGACATACGGGATGCCACCGATGTCCGCGCTACCACCAAGCGGGAAATGGATGTCCGTGCCGCTCGTGGTGCGCGCATCCACCGTGATGCCCAGGTTCTCGGTGTAGCCGTCAACATACAATTCACCCGAACCGAACGCCCGCCCATAGTACCGATCATTATCGCTGTAGGTGGTATTGAGCACCATCATCGAGTTGAGCTCGGCCGCAACGTCGAAGTTCCATTTGGAGAAGGCTTTGTGGTTGATGGTGAATGCACTGGCCACGGCCGTTCCCCCCACCTCATCATGCAGGGTGACCCCATCCATCCAGAACGCGTCCGGCCGGATGGTCACCGGGTGGCTGAAGGTGTACTTGGTGTTGAGATAGTTGATCCGGAGACCGGCATCCTCCAACATGGCCTGCCCGTTCATCTGCGGGTCGGCAAGCTTGCCCGTGATGGCCACCTGGCCTGAAAGCCTTCCCTGCACATCGCTTATCGCAGAAGGCAGATAGGGCTCCAGGAACAACAGATCGAAGCGATCGAAGGTCAGCGCCAACTTCAGTTCGCTCCTCCTGACCGGGCGCGAGGATCCCGCTATAGCCCAACATCTTCAAGGTATCCCGACGGAGTTCACCGTTGAGGTCGATCACATTGCGCTCGTTGTTCCATGACGCGCTGACCACCAGATCACCCACCGGATACTTGTCCACGGCAAGGCTGTCCACGCACAGGTAGCTCAGCAGATAAGGATGGCGGTACAGATCGAAGGCGCGACCATCACCGCCTAGAAGCCCGTGCAGCGGGGGGCCGCTGTAGAACGGTGCGGCATTGTCCAGGTCAACGTCGCGCAGATCGAAGTTGAGCGCGGTGGTGGGGTCGCGGCTCACCGTACCGTTCAACATGACATATTGCTTGCCGTTCATCAGCTCCAAGGAATCAACGGAGATGCTGGAGGTATCAACGAGTATGGTGGCGGTGCGCTCGTTGTGCCAGTCGCCACGACCGAAGTACAACTTGCTCGGGAGCACGTCGATGGTGATGCTGTGATCGTTCAGCACCAGCGCGTTCATGTTCAATTCGCCGCCCGTCCCGGCATCGCTTCCGGTCCAGCCGGCCGTCAGCTGCACTTCATCCTGGTACGCCTTGCCGGTGAGGGTGATGCCGCTCAGGTAGGCACCGCCCGTACTCAGCACCTGCCGGTCGCTGCGGAAACGGAAGGCCAGCAGATCAAGCGTCTTGTCCATGACCACATCCACCGAATCGCCGCTGATGGCTCCATACTGGATATGCGGTATGTGCGCCGATAGCCCCATGTCGAAGGTCCGGCTGTCAAATGAACCGGAGACCACCAGACCACTGTCAACCTTCAACCCGGCAGCCACCTGGTCCAACAGGGGCTGGGCGTTCTTCACGAGCAGGTCGAAGGTGAAGTCCTGTTCCTCCTGGTCGTAGACCACCTCGTCCTGAAGGGCGGGAAAGACACTGTAGACCACACTTTTTATCGCCAGTGGAAGCCGCGTTGGATAAAAGGGACCACGCACGGTGGCGTCCGCCAGGTCGCTGCGCAGCTCGAGGACCGGCGAGCCTCCTTCGCGCATGTTGCGCAGGTCCAGGTCGCCGATCAACAGGGTGCAGGAATCGTCGCAGTAGCTGACGTTCTTCAGGTGGATGGAACCTTTCAGGCTGTCCGGAGCCAGTTCGCCTTGTGCAGCGACCTTCATGGAGATGGAACTGTAGCCTTCGCCACCGATCAGGCCCAAGGCCCGCAGGTCCAGTTGGGTCACATCGGCCGTAAAGTCCACCTTGGGCCAACGGCCACGCAGATCGGCCAGTCCATCGAAGGTGAATTGGGCTTTGGGATCATCGCACTCCAGATGACCGTTGAAGAGGTTCTTCTCCAACTGCCCGTTCAGCGCAATGCCGCCCACATCGAATCCGGCGGCGTGGATGGACGGCACCGTGCCTTCAATGCTCGCCTTCAACGTCGCGAGGTTCCGTCCACTGGCCTTCACCTTCACATTGGTGGCAATGCGCCCAACGGTGGCATCGCCCAGCATGCGCCCCAGTTCGAATCCATCGGTGGCCAGTTGCCCACGCACCTGGAAGTATCCGCTGACCGTATCGCGGTCGTAGGTGATGTCCGTTGTCACCGCGCCCAGTTCCGTGGTGCTGCGTCCGTATGCAGTGAACGCATTGATGAAGCCGGTGAAGTTGCCATTGAAGGAGACCACACCGAGGCGCTTCACTTCCTCGGGCAGCTGCAAACGGGCCCGCTCCATGAACGGAGGCACCGGTATTGCCGCGAGGTCCGAAGGGTACGCCGTGAACCGCTCCACATCGATGACCATGAAGGTGTTGGGCATGTCCGGCAACCCGCTCAGTTCAGCAGCGCCCTTGAACTGTGAGTGCTCGCCGAAGCGAAGGTCCATGTCGCGCCCCTTCAGTTCATTCACCGTGCCCCTGAACCGGCCACTGATGTACAATGGCAGATCGATGCCCTGAAGGTCCGGCGCGAAGAGCGCGATGTCGGCGAACTGCAGCCGCGAACTGTCCAGGTCCACGCGCATGATCACGTTCGACTCAAAGGCATCGTAGTCCGCGAAGCTCGTGGTGGTGAATTGCAGCCTGCCATGCAGGTCGGAATCGGCCGTTCGTATGCGCATGCCGTCGATGCTCAATCCACGCGGGCTCAGTTGCGTGCGACCGCTGAGCTCCCGAAGGTCCAGTCCGCTGCGATCGTTCAAGGCGATACGTTCCAGGTCGATCAGCACGGAATCCCCGGCAACGCCCAGATGCGAGCCCACGATGTCCGCCGTGTTCACGTCCACATGATGGAAATCAACGCCGAAGGGGATCGGTGGCGTGTTCGCATCATGGTACGTGAAGTGCAGGCGCCGGATATCGACATCACCGCACTGGATGTTCCAGGCAGCTCCGCCTGTGGTGGTATCCGCTCCGGCGAGCTTGTTCAGGATGTTCGTGAGGTTGCTGTGCGGATCTCCCTGCGCCTTCGCCAAGGCAAAGCGGGTGTCGTGCAACTCGATGCGACGCACCTTCACGAGGTGGTCCTTGGTGTTCACCTTCAGACCACGGATCCATAGTTCATCGGCTGTAAGCAGTGTATCCCCGTTGAGGTCCGCCACGAACACACCATGCAGTCGGTTGGGACCGAACGGGCGCAGTTCGATGCGGTCGATCCGCACGGTTATCCCAAGGTCCCGGCTCAGTTTGTCGGCCACTTTGCCCCCCACCCAGGTCTGCACACGCGGAAGCAACAGCAGCACGATCAGCGTCACCAGAAGGAACAGCAAAGCCCCGATGCTCCTGAAGGACCATCGCGCCATGCGGCGCAGGCGCCGGGCTATGACCTTTCTCTCGGCCAGCTTCCTGTAGTTTCGACCCGTTCAACAAGCGAACATCGGACCGATCGGCGAAAGTAGCCCTCACCCTGTGGACAACGCCCCCATCATTCTCGGCATCGAAAGCTCCTGCGATGAAACGGCCGCGGCCGTGCTCGTCGACGGCGTGGTGCGCAGCAACGTGGTGGCCTCGCAGGAGGTGCATGCCCGCTGGGGAGGCGTGGTGCCCGAACTGGCCAGCCGGGCTCATCAGGAACACATCGTTCCGGTGGTGCGCGAAGCCTTGTTGCAGGCCGGCGTGGATAAGCGCGAGCTGTCGGGGGTGGCCTTCACCCAAGGCCCGGGCCTCATGGGCGCCTTGCTGGTGGGCTCCAGCTTTGCGCGGTCCATGGCCCAGGCCTTGAAGATCCCCCTGCTCGCCGTGGACCATATCCAGGCCCATGTGCTGGCCCATCTGATCAGGGATAACGAGCAACGCGCAGTACCGGAGTTCCCCTTTCTCAACCTCACGGTGAGCGGCGGTCATACCCAGCTGGTGCTCGTGCGCTCTCCCTTGGATATGCAGCTCATCGGGACCACGTTGGATGACGCCGCGGGTGAGGCCTTCGACAAGGGCGCCAAGATCCTTGGTCTTCCCTACCCCGGTGGCCCACTGATCGATCGTTACGCGGTGAGCGGGAAGCCGTGCGCTTTTCCCATGCCGATACCCTCCGTGCCCGGGTTGGACATGAGCTTCAGCGGCATCAAGACCGCCTTCCTGCAAGGCGTGCGCAAGCTCGAAGCCCAGGATGCCGGAACCGTTGCCGCACAACTTCCTGACCTCTGCGCCACACTGCAAACCGCCATCTTGGACCATTTGCTGGCGAAAACACGTCGCGCCATGCGCGAACAGGGCCTTGAACGCATCGGGATCGCAGGGGGCGTGGCGGCCAACAGCGGCCTGCGCGCGCGCTTGAAGGCTCTGGGCGATGAGGAGCGGTGGGAGGTGTTCATACCGCCGTTCGCTTACTGCACGGACAATGCGGCCATGATCGCCATGGCCGGCCACTACCTCTTGCTGGCGGGCCGCCACGCATCGATGGACGTTGTGCCGCTCACGCGGGTGCACCCATGAAGGCCCGGTCGTTTCCGAACACTCCGCTGTCAGCCACGAGCTGCTCTGGCACGATGCATGCCTTGGAGGGCTGCCCTACATTTGGGCGACGAATGAGGTCCCTTCCCGTGATCACGCTGTCCTTGTTGCTTCTGCTCGCTTCGGGTGCCAACGGTCAATCGACCGCGCAGTTGATCGCTGAAGGGGATAGCCTGCTCGCGCTCGACCGGCCCCAGAAAGCCCTTGACAAGTACAGTGCAGCGGTCGAGATCGAGCCCACCGCCACTTCCTATTCGGCCCGTGCCCGCGCCTGGTTGTACATGGACCGCATGGACCGCTTCCTGCTGGATACCGAAAAGGCCCTTCAACTGGACAGCGTGCATGTGGAGGCCAACTGGCAGCGAGCATTGTATGCGTTCCGGGGTGAGGAACATGCTGTGGCCGCCCGCTTGTGCACGCGCGCCCTGGCGCACGGGGCGCAGAACGATCTGCGACGCCAGTGCCTGCTCATGCGCGGTCAATCCCTCACCGAGCTCAAGAAATACAAGGCGGCCATACAGGATCTGCAGGAAGCGTTAGGCGACCGCACAGAAGACACCGATGCCATGAAGAGCCTGGCCCGCGCACATGATGCCGACGGTGATCATGCGGCCAGCCTTGCCGTGCTCGAAAAGCTCTGCGTGGTCGAACCCAATGACATCGGCAACTGGACCAATCGTGGCTACGAACTAAGTGCATTGGGCCGTCACGAGGATGCACTCGCGATCTATGATCAAGCCCTGAAGGTTGACAAGGATGAACCCACCGTGCTGAGCAACCGTGCGCACGCGCTGCTTCAACTTGGACGGGAGAAGGAGGCCCTCGATGATGTTCAACGCAGCCTTCGCAGTTACCCGGCCAACGCCTTCGCGTTGCGCACGCGCGCCATCCTGCTGGCCCATAAGGGCGATAAGGAGAAGGCCTGTTCCGATCTGAACCTGGCCCGCATCCTCGGAGGTGTGCAGGATATCGATCAGCTCATCGAGCAGCACTGCAGCGGCATCGCTCCGCAGCGCTGAGCCCGCCACACCTACCTGATCATGATGCGGCGCATGGCCGTGCGACCATCATCGGTAACGATGCGTAGCACATATACACCCGCAGTCCGGAATGTGTGCACCATGGCCCTGCCATGCGTCATGCGCACGGGCGTGATCACCGCCCGGCCTTGCACATCGAAGAGCTCGATGGTTCCGTTCATGCCGGCCACTTCCACCGTGAAGCTGCCATCGTTCGGTGAGGGAAACACCACCACGCCGATCGCGTCGTTCCGTTCGTTCACACCGAAGAAGGGAGACTGCGGCAGCACCTCGAACTGGTCGAGGCCGGACTCCACAAGATGCCCTGGGTCCAGGTCGCTCGCACTGATGATCAACTGCATCGTGCTCGTGGGGGCAATGACATCGGCAACGGAGAACTCGCGCAACGACCAAGCCTGGTTGCCGGGGCTGATGGCCGTGACCGTTTCAATGTTCACGGTCTCCGATCCGTTCGAAAGCCGCACGAAAAGCGTGTCGTTCGGCGTGCCATTGCCACCCCCGTTGAAATACCAGCGGTAATAGCGCACCCAGGGATCGGACATGCCGGAGACATCGAAAACCGGTGAGGTGAGAACCGTTGTTCCGTTGTCCACATCGTCCTGTCCGGCCTGCCCACCGGCGTTGCCGGTGATGTACGCGAGGTTGAGGCAATCCCCTGGAACATCCAAGTCCGGGTTCGATGGCTGTCCGCCGAAGGTGGTGCCCACAGGCGTATCGCGTTCCCAGGAGCCTGTTTCCGCATCGCCAGAAACGCTCCAGCCCAGATCAAGTGCGAAGTCGTCCGCATAGCCCAGCGGGAGTTGCAACACCACATCCGGCGAATTCTGGTCAATGGCAGCCTGCGGCAGACAGATCGTGCGGTAACCCCACTTACCGGCGGTGATCGTGTACGGTCCGGTCGAACATAACCGGGATCGTGAAATTCCCGCTGGCGTCCGTGAGCACCGCGAAGGTGAATTCCGCACTGCGTACCAACACCTGGGCATCGGCCACCGGCGTGGTGGTCCCTTCTTCGATCACCTGCCCGCCGAAGGCGAAGGAGTTCAACGGCACAAGCTGCACATTGAGGACGGTCACCAGTCCGTTCTGCAGCACAACACCGTCCACGGTCTGGGGAACATAGCCGGGAGCGCTCACCGATACCTGGTATGTGCCTGCGGTGGCCCAACCCGTGCTGTACGCTCCGTCGAAGCTCGTGAGATCATTGGCCGTGGTGGTCACGATGCTGAGCGTCGCGTTCACAACGCCTGCGGACGTCTGTGCATCGCTGATGGTTCCTTCGAGACGGCAGGCTTGAACGTATTGCGGTCCCAGTATGTATAATCCACCTTCGATGTCGCTCACGTAGAGGTTGCCGCTTGGTGCGAAGGGATACACACCCCACGCCCCATTGAAGCCGTCACCGGTGAAGGGCGACGTATCGTAGTGGCCCACCTCCACGATGTTCGTCGGGTCGGCCACATCGTAGATCGAAACCCCTTCCGTGTAATAGCTCTGCACCACATAGTCGTTCAACCAGTATGTATTGTGGATGATCGCATTCGACCCTGGACCCGTCTGCAACTGGTCCTCGAACTGGATGTCGGAAGGATCCGACACGTCGTACGAAGCCAGGTAACTGTTCGGCTGTTCATCCGTGGTGAACAGGTGTTGCCCTGAGTCATCAAGCCAGCAATTGTGCGTGAAGTTGCTCGGTGTGGTCTGTGTTCCCAGCAATACCGGAGCTGCAGGATCGCTCACGTCCACGATGCTGAAGAAGCCATTGTAGATATGCGCCGCATACAAGGTGTCGCCGCGCGCAAAACAGTCGTGCACGTACCACGTGTCGAACTCCCCCACCTCCACCGGCGCCATCGGATCCTGCGTGAGGTCGTACATGATGACACCGCCGGCGCCCCGGTTGGATCCGTTCAGGTATAAGCGTCCGTTCTCATCGATGAAGAGCGAGTGCGACGTGATCCAGCCCTGCCCATTGAACAACGTAGTAGGCAGGTTCGTGCTTTGTGGCAATGGGGACAGGTCCACGATAAGCAGACCGGATTCAGCTTCTGTGGTGATGTAGGCATGATCGTCCCACACCTTGATCTCGCGCCAGATGCTGTTCGGGGCGGAGGCGAAGAAGATCTCCTGCGGGTTCGCGGGATCGGTGACGTTCACAATGCTCAAGCCACCGCTGTTGTTGTTCCCAGCGGCTCCGTTCACCCCTACCAGTGCGTATTCGTTGCCCAACTCGTCGGTATAGCCCCAAAGGTTGCTCAGGTCGCTTCCGCGAAGTGCCTGATAATCCAGGTGACCGAGCTGGGTGATGTTCAACTGGGCGCTTAACAGGGATGCGGAGCAAAGGGCCGTGGCCAGCAGAAGGGACTTTTTCATGTTCGGGGAATGCGCCGCCGAATGTACCGGAACAGCAGGACCCGGCCACCGGGGCCAACAACTATCCGCTACTTCCAGAGGAAAGCCAAGCGCATACGCCATGCGATCGCACCTCACTACCTTAGCACACCATGACCGACATCCTCTGTCCCACCGATTTCACCAAGGCCGCCGAACGCGCACAGGTGTATGCCACGGAGATCGCCGAACGTTCGAACGCCTCCATCACGTTGTTACACGTACTGGATAAACGGGACAGCGAAAGCGGAGCGTTGGCCAGCGCCAGTGCGCGCATGGGAAATGCCGCCGATTCCCTGACGCCTACCAACAAGGTGAATGAGGTGTTCCGGGAAGGCGACCCATTGAAGCAGATCATCGCCGAGAGCAGCCAGGGGCATGCCTTGATGGTGGTGGGTACGCACGGTCCGCGCGGACTGCGTCAGACGTTGTTGGGAGCGGATATCCTGAAGCTCGTACGCCACGTGAACATACCTTCGCTCGTAGTGCAAGCGGAAAGCCCTGAGCAGGTGCGCTTGGAGCGGATCCTGATGCCCGTGGCCGGCCATGCCGATATCCACCGCCTGTTGGATGCCGTTTGCTATCTGGCTCGGTCGTTCAATTCCGAGGTGCACGTCTTCCAGGTGTTCAGACCCGGTGAGTCGCCCAGTGAGAGTTTGTTGCGCAATAAGCACCTGATGCTCGACCGCCTCCGGGCCGACAACGTGCGCTGTGTGGAGGACAATGTTCCCGCAACCGTGTTCAGTATGGGCTTCGCGGAGCAGACCATCCGCCATGCGCATGATATCGGTGCTGGTGCCATTGCCATCATGGCCATCGCCAGCGACGATTATCGGTGGATCGCAGATGCCGAAAAGGAGCGCCTGTTGACGAACGCCCATGGCATTCCGGTGCTGTGTGCCATCTAATAGACTGAAGGTCAACCCATAAAATTGGTTAACGGGGCGTGACAAGCTGTCGCGCAGGCTTTGGATGTAGGCGATCGGCACGGATAGTGCGCGCCTCAGACCATGAATGACCAAGGAACGATCATCGAACGCTCGATGCTGGTGCAAGCTTCACCCGCCTCGGTGTGGAAGGCACTCACCGAACCCGAGTTGATCCGTTTGTACCAGTACAACTGGATGGCGGAAAGCGAATGGAAACGCGGGACCCCCATCTCCTGGACGGAGCGCGTGGGTCCGGAAGGCATCATCCGGGCCAAAGGAACCATCATGGAGAGCCTGCCGGGCCATCGCCTGCGCTACACCTATTACGTCGTGGATAGCGGGTTGCCCGATGAGGCCGCGAGTTACACCACGGTAGACATCACGTTGGACCAGCAGAAGGACGGCCGCACACTGGTGACCCTCTGGCATGGGGATTTTGCCGGGCTGCCGCAGGATGTACGTCGTACGCGGGAAGCAGGACGCTCGTGGGTGGAGGCACTGGTCGGGTTGAAGCGCGTGTCCGAGGAGCAGAACGAAGCGATGGCGGCGTAACACTCCACTCACCGCTGATCACTACCGCTGCTTGTTGACAGCGGAGCTGTGGAATTATTACACACCAATGTGGTCTTTCCCTCACAGGGCTGACGGTGACGGCCAGGACCGTCTCAACGGACGAACACGGGCGACACGGGCCGTCGGAAATGGGGCGCCAACCAAGCGTAACCAAGTTCCAGCTCCACCGCATCCAATTCGTCGAGCGCGCGAACAGCGTGGTTGCTGCAACGTGATATTCTGAATATCATCGCTTCCTTTTGCGGTATCAGGTCCTCAACGTACAATGAGTTCCGTTGCTCCGTGCAGTCTGTATACATTACGATGGCGCGGCTGAGCATTTCCGCCTCCACGGATGATGTATCGCCAACAGCCAACTGAGCTTGCAACCGGGTCGACCTCCTTTTGAACCAGCATCCGCCAACGGCGATCCAGGGAATCGGTCACCTGCAGAAGACCGGTCTCCGTGAACAGGCTATCAAAGAGAAGACGATCTCCATGGCGCAGGTCGTAGTTGTAATGAATGATGAAGTCCTCGCAATAGGCCCCGCAGAACTCACCGATCAATTCAATGCTGATCACATCGGGAACAGGCCGCGTCCACGACCAGGTGAGCGCATTCACCGAAGGCATGACGCTGCCACCGGGCTCACCCCAGACCTCTACGAACATCCCTCGATGCGCCGAGTCGGGATGCACCTCCAGGAACTCCGTGCAGATGTCCTTGTTGATGCGGGCTGCGATCCCCGGATCCTCGGGGGTGCTTACGCGAGGGAATGAATAGACCTCGCGCTGGCCCCACGGCTGCGCTTCCCTGATCGTGTCCACTCGCACCGTTTGTGCGCGCAGGTCCATACCTGCGAGGGCCAGAACACCGAGCGCAACAGCACCTCGCGGTGAACGCATCAATCAAACCCCAGCTTGGCCTGCTTGCCCGGCTTGTAGCCGATGATCGGATCATCGGGCGACCGGTCCTCCACACCTTCGTCGGCACTCAGCTGCTTCTTGAACTGCTTCACCGGTGACTCTTCGAGGTCCTCCTCTTCGGGGGCCTCCATGTTGCCGATCTCCTCGTCCGTGATCAGCATGGCCTGCTTCTCCTCGAGTTCGGCGGTCATGGGAATGAATACCGGTGTATTGAGCGTGATCTCCTTCACCTTATGCGGTGTCAGGCGGTTGCCCAAGGCCTTCACCCCTTTCACACCGATGAAGTCCTTCAGGTTCACGTCCTCATCCTCGCGGCTTGTACTCCGCTTGTCATAGGCCACGTGCAGCACCGGCTCCGGCACCAGGCTGTGCAGGGTGAGCCTGCTTTCGGGGTGGTCCGTGATGAAGACGACGGGATCGACGCGAAGGTTCTTCGATCGCGAAGCGCTTCACCTGGAATTGCTGCTTCTCCCCTTCCCAATACACGGCGCTCACGACCTCCTTCGGATTCCATTTCACCACGGTGAGGGCATCATCGGGAAAATGGGTGCTGAGCGCGAAGGGGAACAGCTGGTACTGACCACTGGCCATTATCGCGAGGATGCGATCATCGCCTTTGAATCGACCGAGGTATCGCCCATGGCCCGTGTCGTTCAGGCGGCGCACCGTCTCATCGAACCACACCGGGATGGCCCCGAGCGTGCTTCCACCCCGTTCCTTCAACGTGATCTTCTGCACCATGTAACGGGTGAGCAGGTTGCCCTGACTGCCGCGGCCCTTCACCAACATCTGGCCGAAGTCCACGTCGAACTGCGACTTGCGCAGGTTGGCGCGTGGACGCAGTTGGATGCGAACGGTCTCCGAGGCACCATCCGGATTCACGGTGAAGTAGAGCACCTTGCTGTTCGGTGATCCCTTCGTAAGGTCATACACGTTGTCGCGCACGATGCCCGTTACCGCGAAGCGCTTCATGTAGTAAGCGCCCTGCGGGCCATCCTGATAGATCATGTGATAGATGGTGCGCTCGTCGCCCTTCTTCCACACACCCACGTGCAGCAGCCCTTTGCCGATGAACTTCTTGTCAGCCACCTTGGTCACCATCATGGTGCCATCCTCGCGGAAGACGATGATGTCATCGATCTCCGAGCACTCGTCCACGAACTCGAAGTTGCGCAGGCTCCAGCCCATGAAGCCCTCGTTGCGGTCGAGATAGAGCTTCTTGTTGGCCACGGCCACCTTGGTGGCCACGATGTTGTCGAAGGTGCGCAGTTCGGTCCGGCGCTCGCGACCCTCGCCATACTTCTTCTTCAGTTCCTTGAAGTAGTCGATGGCGTACTCGATGATGGCATCGAGCTTGGCCTGGGTATCGGCCAGTTGCTCCTCGAGGTTGGCGATGTGCTCATCCGCCTTGAAGGCATCGAATCGGCTGATCCGCTTGATCTTGATCTCGGTGAGCTTGACGATATCCTCATCTGTGATGGGTCGGCGAAGCTCATGGATGTGCGGTTTCAGGCCCTTGTGGATGAAGCTGATCACCTCCTCCCAGGTCTCGGCCTCCTCGATCTTGCGGTAGACCTTCTTTTCGATGAAGATCTTCTCAAGCGAGGCGAAGTGCCACTGCTGTTCCAGTTCGGCCTTCTTGATCTTCAGCTCCAGCTCCAGCAGCCGCAGGGTGTTGTCGGTGCTCTTCTTCAGCAGTTCGGTTACGCCCACGAAGCGCGGCTTGTCGTTCTCGATCACACAGGCGTTGGGCGCCAGGCTCAATTCGCAGTCCGTGAAGGCGAAGAGCGCATCGATGGTGTTGTCGGGCGATACGCCTGCGGCGAGGTGGATAACGATCTCGGCGAACTCGGCGGTGTTGTCCTCCACGTGCCGCACCTTGATCTTGCCCTTTTCATTGGCCTTCAGGATGCTTTCGATGAGGCTGGTGGTGGTGGTGCCGAAGGGGATCTCGTGATCACCAGCGTCTTGGCGTCCTCCTTGCGGATGCGGGCACGCACACGCACACGACCGCCGCGCTCACCGTCGTTGTAGTTCACCATGTCGGCGAGGCCGCCGGTGTGGAAGTCGGGAACGAGCTTGGGGTTCTTGCCGCGAAGCACCGCGATGCTCGCGTCAATGAGCTCGTTGAAGTTGTGCGGGAGGATCTTGCAGGAGAGGCCCACCGCGATGCCTTCACCGCCTTGGGCCAACAGCAGCGGGAACTTCACCGGCAGGAAGATGGGCTCCTTGTTGCGGCCGTCGTAGCTGAGCTGCCATTCGGTGGTCTTTGGGTTGAAGACCACATCATGCGCGAACTTGCTTAGGCGCGCCTCGATGTATCGCGGTGCGGCCGCACTATCGCCGGTGAGCGTGTTGCCCCAGTTGCCCTGGCAGTCGATCACCAGGTCCTTCTGGCCGATCTGCACCAGCGCATCGCCGATGCTGGCATCACCGTGCGGGTGGTACTGCATGGTGTGACCGATGATGTTCGCCACCTTGTTGTAGCGACCATCGTCGAGGTCCTTCATCGCGTGCAGGATGCGGCGTTGGACCGGTTTCAGTCCATCATACAAGGCTGGTACCGCACGTTCCAGTATCACGTAGCTGGCGTAGTCGAGGAACCATTCGCGGTACATGCCGCTCACGCTGTACGTACCGGCCTGTCCAGCCCCCGGCACACCCGGATACTTGCTGTCAGCGCCGCTGTCCTGCGCACCCTCCGTGCGCTCCTCGCCCTCGGGTGGTGTTCCCTCCGCGCCTTCCTCCGGACCGTCGATAGGCCCGATGTTCTCGTCGTTCATGTTCATAATGCAGCCGTGGTGCAATAGCGGTACGCCTTCGTCAGGGAGTATTGCACCTTCAATTGATAGGTGTAGCAGTAGTCCGTCCCGAGCTGCACATGGTGATATGTGCTATCGGGTTGTGGAATGTCCGATGTGTAGTCGATGATCTCACCGGTGTTCTCCTTCACGATGTAGAGGTCCCAGTCGTTCCGGCAGGTAACAGTGTTTCATTCACCCGCACCAATTGCCGCACCACCGTGTCCACGGGTTGATTCTGCTGGTCGTACAGGATGACCGTGGTGTCGCTGACCAGGTCAATAATGGCCGGTCCGCTGTAGTCGGGATCGAGCCCGTTGGTGGTAAGGGCGGCCACATCCACTTCATCTTTCAAGCAGGCTGAAAGACCGATGGACAGGACTGTTAGGATGGACAAGAGGCGCTTCATCGTGTGAAGTTCCATGTGAGTCCACCAAGCCATTCGCCGCCATCCGTACCGGGCATCCAGACCAGTCCGTCGAAGCGCACCTTTTCGCGGTCCTGGAACACAGGCACCTCGCGAGCGGCCGAGCGATGGAAGAGGTAGATCGTGGTGGCGGTGAGCACCGTGCTCAACCCAGCAGCGAAGTAGAAGTTGCTGCGCGCGTTCTTGAACTCGTCCTTGTGCTGCGGGATCGTGCGGTCCTTGAGGATATTGATGGCCTGCGGCGAGTAACCTTCATGGTAGGCCACCAGGTCATCGTTCAATTGGTCATGGGCCTTCTTGTACGCCGACCATTTCACAGCGGTATACACGAGCGATCCGGCCGTGAGCGCGGAAGGCAGTAGTCGGCGCAGCTTCCGGTCGTTGCGATATCGCTCCATCTCCCCACGCCATTGCTCGTACTCGGGCGAGTAGGAAAGTCGCAGGATCACGTCCTTTGTCCGGCCGGGTTCAACGTTCAGCGTGGTGTCCTTCATGCTGCGCTCGGGAGCCCAGAACGTGAATTTGTGCGGGCCGGGGCTCAGCTCCACTTCGCGTTGCTGCATCTTGTACTTGCCGTCCACCACGAATTGGAAATCGCCGCCCGGATCCACCAGCAGACGCAGTTTGCCGACGCTTTGCGCGGATGCCTCCGGAGTTACAAATGCAAGCATCCATGTGCACATGACCACATGACCACATGCCCACATGCTGCGGAGATACCAGTTGCTGCGCATCACGCTTCCGCTTCCACTTCGTTCTCGGCCAGCTTGCGCGCGATGGCCTTCATCGGCGTCTCCTCCTTCACCACGTCCTTCTCGATCTTCAGGTTGTCGATGATGAACTCCTGCCGCTCCGGTGTGTTCTTGCCCATGTAGAAGGCGAGCAGTTCGTGGACGCTTGGCGGCCTTGGTGATCATCACCGGCTCCAGGCGGATGTCCGGGCCGATGAAGTGCTTGAACTCGCCGGGATGATTTCGCCGAGGCCCTTGAAGCGCGTGATCTCGTGGTCTTGCCCGAGCTTCGGCGAGGGCGGCCTGGTTCTCCTCCTCGCTGTAGCAGTAGTTCGTGTCCTTCTTGTTGCGCACGCGGAAGAGCGGCGTCTGCAGGATGTAGAGGTGGTCGTTGCGGATGAGGTCGGGGAAGAACTGCAGGAAGAACGAGATCAGCAGCAGGCGGATGTGCATGCCGTCCACGTCGGCGTCGGTGGCGATGACGATCTTGTTGTAGCGCAGGCCGTCGAGGCCGTCCTCGATGTTCAGCGCGGCCTGGAGCAGGTTGAACTCCTCGTTCTCGTAGATGACCTTTTTCGTGAGGCCGTAGGTGTTGAGCGGCTTGCCCTTCAGGCTGAAGACGGCCTGCGTCTTCACGTCGCGGCTGGTGGTGATGCTGCCGCTGGCGGTGTCGCCCTCGGTGATGAAGAGCGTGCTCTCCTCTGGCGCGGATCGTTCTTCGGTCGCCGAGGTGGAGGCGGCAGTCGCGCAGCTTCTTGTTGTGCAGCCTGGCCTTCTTCGCGCGTTCGCGGGCGATCTTGCGGATGCCGGCGAGTTCCTTGCGCTCGCGCTCGTTCTCCTCGATCTTGCTCCTGCAGCGCCTTGGCGGTCTCGCGGATTCTTGTGCAGGTAGGTGTCGAGCTGCCTGGCCGACGAAGTTGCCGATGAACGACGCGCATGCTCTGCCCGTCGGGCTCGATCTCCAGTGGAGCCGAGCTTGGTCTTGGTCTGGGTCTCGAAGACCGGCTCGTCACCTGCACGCTCACGGCCGCGACGATGCCCGTGCGCATGTCGGCCGCGTCGCAGTCCTTCTTGAAGTAGTCGCTGATCACCTTGGCCACCGCCTCGCGGAAGGCGGCGAGGTGCGTGCCGCCCTGCGTGGTGTGCTGGCCGTTGACGAAGCTGTAGTATTCCTCGCCGTAGTGGTTGCCGTGGGTGATGGCCACCTCGATGTCATCGCCCTCGAGGTGGATGATCGGGTAGAGCGGCTCGCCGTCCATCTTGGTGGTCAGCAGGTCCAGCAGGCCGTTCTTGCTCTGGAACTTCTGGCCGTTGAGTGGAGCGTGAGGCCCGTGTTCAGGTAGCAGTAGTTCCACAGCAGTCGCTCGATGTGCTGCTCGCGGAACTGGAAGCTGCGGAACATCGTCCTCGTCCGGCGTGAACACCACGCGCGTGCCGTTGCGCTCGTCGGTCTTCTCCAGCTTGTTGTCCTTGCGCAGCACGCCGCGTGTCGAACTCGGCGCGCTTCATCTCGCCCTCGCGGACGCTCTCGATCTTGAAGTAGCTGCTCAGCGCGTTCACCGCCTTGGTACCCACGCCGTTCAGGCCCACGCTCTTCTTGAAGGCCTTGCTGTCGTACTTGGCGCCGGTGTTGATCTTGCTCACCACGTCCACCACCTTGCCCAGCGGAATGCCGCGGCCGTAGTCGCGCACTTCCACGCGCGTGCCTTCGATCTTGATCTCCACCTTCTTGCCGTGGCCCATCATGTACTCGTCGATGCAGTTGTCCAGCACCTCCTTCAGCAGGATGTAGATGCCGTCGTCATAGCTGCTGCCATCGCCCAGCTTGCCGATGTACATGCCCGGCCGCAGGCGGATGTGCTCCTTCCAGTCCAGCGACCGGATATGCTCCTCGGAATAATTCGTTTCGCTCATGCTTCGATCCAAGAACCGCAACGACGCCACGACCCTTGGTGAACGCAACGCAACAGGAAGCGTAGCGGGCGGCGTTGGAGCGGTTCAGTTCAACCTGTTTTTCCAACAACGACAAGGGTTCCCCGATGTCGCAGCGAAGGTAGATGGGCTCTCCCCCCCTTCAGACCCCGCGCCGGACGGCGGTTTTCAACGATCGCGGGGGAGTTTTCAACATCCGCGGCGATCGGAGACCGATAGAACCGGGCCTTGGGACTTGCGGCCTAACTTCCCGTTGCTTCAAGCTTTTGTATCATCGCGGTTGAACAAACCACGCCCTCCGATGAAGTCCGTACTCGTCCTGGCTTTTACCGTCCTCACCTCATTGTCCTTCGGCCAGACCACCGGCAAGCTGTTGATCATCTCCAACACGCGGGGCGAGGTGCAGGTGGATGGCCGGATCATCGGGACCGTGGAACCCAACACCCCCCTGATCCAGGTGGTGACCGTGGGTGACCACCTGGTGCAATTGGAATATCTCGATCGAGGCCGACCGGCCATGAAGAACGAGCTGGTCGCGGTGGAGGCTGGGCGCCAGAAGGCCGTGGAGTTCGCGATCACCACCGCTACCGTGGCCCCTGTGGTCCCGGGAATGGACACGATCTTCGTGGCCGACCTGCCCATGGCCATTCCCGGCCGCCAGTCCGTGGGCGCATGGCAGCGTGACCATCGCGGCGAGGACTACGCCTACCCCACCTGTTACTATGCGTTCGAGAAGGGCGACCTCGTGGTGATCGACTCGCCCATGAAGAGCGCGCTCACGAGCAACTCGATCGACGTGTTCTCGGAGCCCGATGGCGCACCGATCTTCAGCAAACGCTCGTTCTCTGCGCTTAACCACCAGACGTTCCCCGTGTACGAGCGATGCATCCTGCGCTTCAAGCTGAGCACCGAGCAGCCCTACGACCGCACCACTTCCCTGCGCATCCGGCGCATCCCGGCCAGCAAAGCCGCTGTGCGGTTCAACCCAGAAGTGAAATGGCGTACCAGCACGGAGACGATCCAGGTGCCCAAGGAGGAATCCTATTTCGTGAAGAACGATACGGTGATCACGGAACTGCTCGGCCAGACCGTTCGCGTGCAGACCGGCGACATGAACGACCTGAACGCGAACAAAACGCTGCTCTCCATCGACCTGCCGAAGGGCACATTCGCGTGGGCCTATTTCATCGGTGCGGGCAGCGCTGGCAGGGCCGAATTCGAACGGGCCAGGGACCGGTTCCGCACCAGCGGGGATCGCTACCGAAGATCGCCCCTGGCGCGAACCCATTGACGCCCCTGCTCTTGGGGTCGATGAGCCCCTTTGAACGCGTCGATGGCATGGAGGCGGTGAAGTTCTATTTCCTCCCGAACGCGGAGCAGGCCCAGTTGTTCCGGGCAGGACAAGGATTCGATCCGATGCTGCAAGGTGATGTGGTCTGCGAAGCTGCCGAAATACGCACGCCGCTCGAAGGTCGCGTACACCTGGGGCTTGCGAACGACAACATGTTGGGCGCCGTGGATGTGCTGGTGAAGGTATCCGCAGCGGCGCTGAAGGAGCGGTTCGCAACGCGCACGGTGCAGGTGCCGCAGGTGGTAACACGCAAGGTGCCCTACACGCTGAATTGACCGGCAGGTTCGGGCGGAAAGCAGAACGGAGCGCCTGTTGCCAGGCACTCCGTTCCAATGCTTCGCGAGGTTGATCAGCGCTTCACGCTGTCGGCCTTGATCCAGCCCTGCTTATCGTCCAGCAGTTTGATCAGGCTCCATTCGCCCTTGGTCTCGATCACATTGAAGTTCAGCCCACCCGGCACCTTGGCGATCACTTCCGATCCGGAACTGGCATCGCGACGCACCTCGTGGCGGTCATCCTTGTTTCCACGTGTTGTCACACTGTTCATGATGGCAGCACCTTCGGTAACGCTGAACTCCTTGGGCGTGATCGTGATGCCCATGGCCGCCAGCTTGGCCGCATCGGCCTGCTTGGTCTGCGCGAACTTCAGCGGTTCGCCATAGTTCTCGCGATCGATGGCCGCGGCGCGCTCCAACAACTTCACCGCCTCATCGAAGTTGCCGTAGATCTCGTGGATCATGGCCATGTTGCCCAGGCTCTGTGCGTTGTAGGGGTCCGATGTGCTGATGGTGCTGTACAGGTTGTAAGCGCCCGGCAGGTCCTTCTGCTCCACCAGGTCCTCGGCCTTCTTGCTCATGGCGGAGAACTCCTTCACCTTGATCCGCTCGAACTCGAACTTGCGCGCCTTGAAATGAGGCCCGACGTGGCCGGCCATGGCGACCGCGCACTTCGCCAACGCGTCATCCAGCAGCTCACCGATCGACTTCAATGAGGCATTCCCGCAGGCCTTATGCATGGCCGTCCGCTCATCGCTCTTCACGCTCAGGACCTGGCCAGTGGTCACATCCACCACCTTCAGGCTCACCGTGGCGATCACCTTTAACTCCTTGCAGCTCGTCTCGCCCTGAGTGCTGGTGTTGTACGTGCGGTTATAGTTGGTGCTGCCCATGATCATGGCATCCAGGCCGAGCACCCGTCCCAATTCCGCTGCCGTGGACTCATCCACCACGCCCGAATTGCTGAAGCGCTGCTCGTTCAACACGCGCTGGATCTCGCTGCGTTCCATGATGGTGAAGACCTGCGTATGCGCGCCCTGTTGCATGCTCTCGCCTTTCACCACTTTGAACAGGCCAGCGCTCACGTCCTCGATGCCGTTGTCGTTCTTCATGAGCTCGGCCATGAGGCGCTCTGAGAAGGCCTTTCCGCGCTCGCCGCCGAAATCGAGCACCGCGATCTTCTTCACGTTCGGCATGTTCGCCTCCGGTGGTTCGAGCAGGAAGTAGGTGCTCTGGGCCTGCAACAATAGACCGCCGGCAATGGCGGCAGCCGTCATCATGTTCCGAAGCATGGTCGGTGGGTATTGGTTGGTGGGGGCGCGAAAATGCGAAAAAATGGGCCAGGTCGGCCCTCCCCAACATCAAGGCAACTGCTCCACCCGCACATTGTTGGGTGTTGTACTGCCCACATTGGTCAGGATCGGGTCGCGATCGTTCTCGCTGCCGGTGTACTTCACCTGGCCATCCATGGTGAGGTCGGTGCGCAAGTAACCGGTTACACTGTTATTGGGCGTAGTGCTGCCCACGGCGGTGAGGATCGGGTCCCGACTCATTGCCCGCACCGCTGTACATCACCATGGTGTCGCCGGTGGTGTTGCCCATCCACAGGGCCAGTACCGCGCCCACCTGTTTGCGGGCATTGATGCCATATGTGCCCGTTCCGCTGGCGGTCGACCACGCTCGTCGCCGTGTTCCCCAGGGTCATCCCCAGGACCGTCATGCAGCCTTGGTGGTTGCGATGACGCACGGCCACATGGTAAGATCCCGCTACCGAACAGAAGCCGAGCGCGCTGGTGCCATCCAAGGCCACCACATCCCCATCGCGCTGCAGCAGTGCTGCCTTGCGTTCCACCACCGTGGATGTACTGGCCGGGTTCCGGAGTTCCACCACCACCCAATCCACGATGGCGTTGTTGCCGGTGACCGCCAGCACACCGGAGGTCACGCTCGTTGCTCCTGTCACGGCCAATCCCAAAGCGCTATACGGCTCTGTCAGCGGGATCAGGTTCTTCACGCGCAGCGAATCGGTCATCAGCCCGTTCGCCGTTTTGTAAGGCCCTTCCAGCAGCACCTTCACGGACAGCAGGACCGGCGGTGACACTTCGCATGGAGCCGACGTTGTGGTGAAGCCCGAAGAAGCCTCATACACCGATTGCGATCCCTGACAGATGGGTCGTACTTGGAAGTCGTATGAGGTGCTTGCAGCCAATGACCCGAGTGTGTATGAATTCGTGGCGATGCCGCTCACCGTTGTCCATGTGCTGCCGCTGGTTGGCTTCCATTGCAGGTCATAGCTCGTGGCCGTGGTTATTGCGCCCCAGCCCAGCAGCGCGCTGTTGTAGGTGATGTTGGTGGCGGTATATCCGCTCACCGGGCCGCAGGCTTGATACACGCTCACATTGAGGAGGTAACACTGGAACGCGCTGAAGGCCCCGTTGTAGCCGACCACCTTGATCACATAGGTCCCGGCCGCCGCCGTGTAATTGATGCTCTCGCTGCTCGTTCCGCCCAGCTCCGCAGCGGCCAATTGGGTTCCTGTACTACTTAGCAGGTATAGGTCGTAATCACCGGCCAGGTTGCTCAAGGACAGGTTCACCGCCCCCCCTGTCGTCGTGAACTTGTAGAAGTCCTGATCGCTTGCTGATGCGATGAGCGCGTTGATCGCTGTCGGGGGCGTGATCACCACGGCCGCTGCGAGCGAGTTGTTCGGTTCGTTGGAATCCGGACAGGGCGCTGGCGTGGTGAAGTTGTACGAGGCGGAATACGCCGAGCTGGAGGCTGCGCACACGGTGAGCACCTGGAATTCATAGGCCGTGGTCTGTGTGAGGCCTGTTAACGCATAAGATGTGGTGGTCAGACCGGTCACGGTCGTCCAAGTGCCGCTGGCCTGTGGTTTCCAGCGCATCGTGTAACTCACCGCACCCACATTCGTCCAGTTGAGGGTGCAGGACACTGGCGTGAGCGCAGAGACACTGAGCCCTGGCGGATCGCAACTGGTGCCACAGGATAACAGGCAGGTTGCACCGTTCACAGCATTCAGGATCACGGCCTTGGGCTGCGGACCGAACCCGTTGTTGAAGTTGATCCCCACACCGCCGACCAGATGGCAATAGCTCATGATGGTGCCGCCACCGGCAGGATTGGGCGCGGTAGGACAGCTGCCTTCCGTGTAGCCAGCCGTGGGGCCGCAGCCATCGATGGCCGTGCCGTTCCCGTTCCATGCACAGGCGTGCGTATGTCGCGATCCGAGGTTGTGGCCCTGTTCATGCGTCACGACTTCCACGCTCCAGCTGTACGTGGGCACGTTGTTGTAACTGTTGTTGATGCCACTGTACGCCATGCGCGAACTGGTGCCGCTGCACAAGGTGTTCAACCAGGCCACCCCACCGTAGCCGCCATTGTCCAGGAGGTGCGCCATATCGCCGTTGAAACTGGTGCGCGTGGTGCCGAATTGGTTCAGACGCGAACTGCTGCTGGTCCCGTTATACGGGCTGGCCACATTCCATACGAACACCTCCAACAACGAGACACTGATACCGTCATTCGAATACAATGTGGCGCTTTGGTTGAAAAGGCCTGTGACATAATTCGTAGCGTTCGAACACGCTGCCCTTGTTCAGGTAGATGTCGTTCGCCACTTCCCAATACCAGCGGACACAGCGGATCGACCGCTCCCCCTCATCGGCCTGAAGTTCATCGTGGCCGTACACTCCCGGGCTGTCGGGCGTGCCGCACACCGCACCATTCGTGCGGCGCAGGTCACGTTCATGGTACAGCACATGCAGATCATCCGGTGCACGGTCGAAGCGGCCGATCACCTGCTCGCCGGAGTCGTCGGAGATGAGGCCCATGACCTCGCGCGCGAACACGCTGATCGATACCAGCGAATTGGCAACGCCCTGCACCATGCCCTTGTAATGCACGCTGGCCTCGGGTCGGATGGTCCGCCCATCGCTCGCCTGCCGTACCACAAGGTCATCCGTGACCGCGCTCGTGCGTTCCAACTCCAGCACGACAGTGCCATTCGCCGTGGGAAAGGACAAGGCGATGTGTTCCGGCCTCGACGTGATCAGGGCGGCCGCGGCCGCGTGGTCGTAACTCAGCACCTGGGCACTGCGGCATGCATCCGACCAAAGTGCATCGGTCTTGGCGTTGGGAACCACGGAACGCAACAGGTTCACCGGAGCAAAGCGCACGCCGCTGGATCGAAGCTCCAGAATATGAAGGGGAACGTGACCGATCCGGGTTGGTCTGTTGACCAGAGACGGCAAGTGCAAGGACAACGAGGAAAATACCTGACAACAGGGATCGCATGGGCGTGGAACGCTAAGGTGAAGAGAAGCGGGAGCGATGCAAAGTACATCACCCCGGAGCGGTCTCGCCGAGGGACATTTCTGACGTTCGAGGAGCCCGTTCAGCCGATCATTCGGGGTGATCCAGCGAAACGTCGACAACTGTGACGCTCCTCCTGCTCAGTTCAAACCCCTGCGTTCCAACAACGGCTCAAGGCGTGCATCACGGCCGGTGAAGTCACGGTACAACTGTCCACTCTCCTTGCTGCCACCTTGCGATAGCACGGTGCTGCGGAAGTGCATGCCATTGGCACGGTTGAACCCGCCTTTCTCGGCGAACCACGCACAGCCATCGGCATCGAGCACCTCGCTCCACATGTAAGCGTAGTAGTTGGCGCTGTAGCCACCGCCCCAGATGTGGCTGAAGTAGTTGGTCTTGTAACGCGGCGGCACCTGCGGGTTCAGCAGGCCATATTTCGCCAGCGCAGCATCTTCGTATGCCTGCACATCGGTCACCAACGCGGCATCCGCCCCCATCCTGTGCCACTCGATATCGAGCAGCGCGGCGGCGATGTATTCGCTGGTGGCGTAGCCCTGGTTGAAGGTCTTGGCGTTCTTCATCTTCTGAATGAGCTCGGCAGGCATGGCTTCGCCGGTCCTGTAATGCTTGGCATAATGCCCGAGCACCGCGGGATCCGTGGCCCAATGCTTCGTTGAACTGCGAGGGGAACTCGACGAAGTCGCGCGGCGGTGGCCGTGCCGGCGAAGAGCGGGTACTTCTGGCGGCTCAACATGCCGTGCAGCGCGTGGCCGAACTCGTGGAAGAGCGTGGTCACGTCGTCGAAGCTCAGCAGCGCGGGCTGGCCGGCGGCGGGCTTCACGTAGTTGCAGTTCTGGGTGACCACCGGCTGCTGGCCGAGCAGTTCGCACTGGTCCACGAAGCTGTCCATCCAGGCGCCGCCGTTCTTGTTGTCGCGGGCGAAGTAGTCGCCGTAGAACAGGCCGATCGACCTTGCCGCCCGCGTCGAAGACGTCGAACACGCGCACATCCGGATGGTAGACGGGCATGTCCTTGCGCTCCTTGAAGGTGAGACCGTACATCTCGTTCGCGGCGTAGAACACGCCGTTCACGCAGCACGCTGTCGAAGTTCGAAGTACGGCTTCATCGCGGCCTCGTCCAGGTCGTACTCGGCCTTGCGCACCTGCTCGGCGTAGAAGTCCCAATCCCACGGCTCCAGCTTGAAGCCGCCCTTCTGCTTGTCGATGAGCGCCTGCATGCTTGACGGCTTCGGCCTTGGCATTGCGCGCGGCAGCGGGAGCCAGGCCGCCCAGCAGCTTCAGCGCGGCCTCGGGCGTCTTCGCCATCTGGTCGTCCATCACGTAGGCTGCCCAGTTGGGGAAACCGAGCAACTTGGCCTTCTGCCCGCGGAGCTGCGCGAGCCGCGCCACGATCTTGCTGTTGTCCGTATCGCCGCTGCTGTTGCGCGAGATGCTCGCCTTGTAGATGCGCTCGCGCAACGAGCGGTCCTTCAAACTGACCAACACCGGCTGCGTGGTGGTGTTCACGATCTCGATCAGCCACTTGCCCTCCTGCCCTTTCGCCTTGGCGGCATCGGCAGCGGCAGCGATGGCCTCATCGCTCAGGCCGTCCAGTTGCTCCTTCTTGTCCACGATGATCGATGCGGCCGAACGGGCCTTCAAGATGTTGTCCTGGAACTTGGTGCTCAGGTTGGACTCCTCCTCGTTCAGCTTCTTCATCTGCTCCTTCGCGCCTGCATCAAGCATGGCGCCCGCACGCACGAAGCGCGTGTAGTATCGCTCGATCAAGCGCGTGGACACAGGATCGAGGCCCGCGTTGGCGCGCCCATCGTACACGGACTTCACGCGTTGGAAGAGCGCATCGTTCAGGGTGATGGCATCGCCGTGCGCGGTGAGCTTCGGTGCCACACGGGCCTTGATGGCCTGCAGCGTGTCGTTCGTTGCGCTGCCGGTGAGGCCGAAGAAGATCTTGCTGGCACGTGCGAGGTCCACCCCGCTTTTTTCCATGGCCACGATGGTGTTCTCGAAGGTGGCGGGCTCCTTGTTCTCGCTGATGACCCGCACTTCCTCGAGCTGCTTTTTCATGCCAGCCTCGATGGCGGGCTCGTAGTCGCTGTCCTTCAGCTTGTCGAAGACCGGGGCTTGGAACACGAGCGGACTGGCGGTCGCGAGCGGGTTGGACATGGCGGGAAGTTCAGTGTTGGTCGTGGTCACCGGTACCTCGCCACAGGCGCTGGCAAGGATGATGGTGGCGAGGCCGAGGCGGGAAATACGGTTGAACATGCGAGGTGGAATGGGCGCGAAATGTAGGCCAATGGGACGAGTCGTCCTTCGGTGGTCGGACCAGTGGATGGAATGTGGGCGAACGGCTCAGCGGTACTTCACCGAGCACCACAGCGCCCGGATACCGTCCTTCCAACCGATGTGCTTGCCTTCCGCACGTGTGCGGGCCGTATAGCTCACCGGCACGTGCTTCCACCGCAGGCCCTTGATGCGGCTCAACCGCGCGGTGACCTCCGGTTCGAATCCGAAGCGCTCCTCCTTCAGGCCGAGGCCTTTGGCGATGTGCGTGGGCATCAGCTTGTAGCACACCTCCATGTCGCGCACGGGGTTGCCGGTGGCCACGTTGCTGAACCACGTGAGGAACTTGTTGGCGTAGTAGCTCTTCTTGCTGAAGCCGGGATAAGGAAGCCCGTTCGCGAAGCGATCGCCGAAGACGATGTCCGCTTCACCCCGTAACACCGGCTCTAACAAGTGCACGATCTCGTTCGGGTCCAGCTCCACATCGGCGTCCTGGATGATGAGCATGTCGCCCGTGGCTTCCTGCATGCCGCGATGGATGGCGGCTCCCTTGCCTTTGTTCACCGGCTGATCCACCAGCACCACACCGGCATGCGGCTGATCCTGCCTGGAAGCGCTTCACCTCGGTCGACGTGCCATCCTTGCTATTGATCGTTCACCACGATGATCTCCTTGGTGATGCCGTTGGGGAGCTGCAAGGCATGCACCACGCCCAACACTTCGTGGATGGTGCGCTCCTCGTTGTACGCCGGAATGATGATGCTGAGCGATCGGACCTGCATGCGTGGCGAAGATGTGGTATTCCCGGCGAATGGCCTGAAGACGTGACCCGGATGAGAGGTTGCCGCCTAGACGTTGAAGAGGAAGTGCATCACGTCGCCGTCCTTCACCACATACTCCTTCCCTTCCACCTTCAACTTGCCGGATGCGCGGCAGGCCGCTTCACTCCCCAGCGTGATGAAGTCGTTGTAGGCCATCACCTCCGCGCGGATGTATCCCTTCTCGAAGTCGCTGTGGATCACGCCGGCCGCCTTCGGACCCGTGTCGCCCTGGTGGATGGTCCAGGCGCGCACCTCCTGCACCCCTGCGGTGAAGTAGGTCTGCAGCTTCAGCAGGTGGTAGGCGGCGTGGATCAGCTTGTTCACCCCGGGCTCGTCAAGCCCGATGTCCTTCAGGAACATCTCGCGCTCCTCGGGAGTCTCCAGCGATGCGATCTCGGCCTCGATGGCGGCGGTGACGAAGATGACCTCGGCGTTCTCATGCGCCACGGCGGCCTTCACCCTGTCCACGTAGGCGTTGCCATTGATGGCGCTCTTCTCATCCACGTTGCACACGTACATCACGGGCTTGGTGGTGAGCAGTTGGAATTCCGCAAGCAATGCGGGGTCGTCGTTGTCGCCGATGGCTGCGCGTGCGCTGTGGCCTTTCAGCAGGTGCTCGCGGATGCGGGAGAGCAGGTCGAAGCGGCGCTTGGCCTCCTTCTCGCCGATCTGCGCCTGCTTCTCCACCTTCTTCAGGCGGGCCTCCACGGTCTCCAGGTCCTTCAACTGCAGTTCGATGTCGATCACCTCCTTGTCGCGCACCGGGTCCACGCTGCCATCCACGTGCACCACGTTGGGGTCGTCGAAGCAGCGCAGCACGTGCAGGATGGCATCGCACTCGCGGATGTTGCCCAGGAACTGGTTGCCCAGCCCTTCGCCCTTGCTGGCGCCCTTCACCAGGCCCGCGATGTCCACGATCTCCACGGTGGTGGGCATGATGCGCTGGGGCTTCACCAGTTCGGCCAGCTTGTTCAGTCGCGCATCGGGCACGGTGATGGTGCCGATGTTGGGCTCAATAGTGCAGAAGGGGAAGTTGGCCGCCTGCGCCTTGGCGTTGCTCAGGCAGTTGAACAAGGTGCTCTTGCCCACGTTGGGCAGACCGACGATACCGCACTTCAATCCCATGGTTTTCCGTTGAAAAGGGCTGCGAATGTAGCCCGCGGGAGTAAGCGGAAGGTTTTGACCGTGGTTGCCCTCGGACCGTCCGGAACCAGCGGAAATGACAGAGGCGCTGCTTGCGCAGCGCCTCCATTCATACTTCGTGAACCCGTAGGGAGTCGAACCCCAAACCTCCTGATCCGTAGTCAGGTGCTCTATCCAATTGAGCTACGGGTCCGTGAAAGTGGCTGCGAAGATAGATCGCGGAGTCAATTAGCACATTTCGGCCTCATAACCCATGGCCAAGCCGGTCCGGGCGGAACCTCCAACGCCCTGAGACCTCGGGGCTCACTTGCCCGGCTTGGGGGGAAGCTTACAGGCCTATCCGGTGGCAGACCCATATCCCCGAGCTCGCCCGCCGGAGCTTCAGCGCAGGCGGGTCAGCGCTTGCCCTTGGACTGCTTGAACCCGATGGGTGCTTGCTTCTTCTTCTCCTTGGGGACCTGCGCGAGTAACAACCGGTTCTTGCTCTTCTTCGCGCATCCGCCTAAGTTGAGCGAAGATCGCTTTGATGTCACGGCTGTTCTTCGAGGGTCTTGCCTTTGACCTTCTCAACCTGTAACAGCAGGTCTTTGTGGGCGAACAGTACTTCGCGCATTTTGGTGAACAGCCGTATCGATCTGGATGTTCGCAGGCGATCGCTCGTTGGCTGTTGAGTACACTGGACAACATGGCCAGACCTTGCTCTGTGAAGGCGTATGGGGCGTAACGCAGACCCATGGTGTCAGAGGATTTGGAGGTGACATTTTGGCTCCTCCATTCTTCAAACTCTTCCTTGCTCAGCTCGAACATGAAGTCCTCAGGGAAGCGTTCGATGTTCCGCTTCACTTGCCGCTTGAGGTACTTGGTTTCCACCACGTACAGCTCTGCAAGGTCCCGGTCCAGCATCACCTTCTGTCCACGGAATCAACATGGATCCGGCGCATGACCACTTCATCCGGTAGGCTTATGATCGACTTATTCATCGGGTGGTAAACATAGCGGGCCGGGATGGGGTATCCCGGATGAATTACGGTATCTCGCTACCCTTATTGCGGCTTGTAATACTTCATGGCCTCGGGCATATACGCCTCCAGATCGGCCACACGGCGTTCGTCGCTGGGGTGGGTGCTCATGAACTCGGGTGGTTTCGCGCCGCCGCTTTGCGCCGCCATTCGCTTCCAGAATTCCGGTGCGCTGCGCGGGTCGTAGCCGGCCATGGCCATGAACACCAAGCCCATTTTATCGGCCTCGCTCTCGTGGTTGCGGCTGTAGGCCAACATGCCCAATTGGCTGCCGATGCCGAAGGATTGCAGCAGCATGTCCTTGGCCAGGCTCGGTTTCTGTGAGGCCATCACCTGAAGCGTCATGCCGGCGCCCTGCACGGCCATACCCTGGCTCATGCGCTCGTTGCCATGGCGCGCAATGGCGTGCGCGATCTCGTGCCCCATCACCAGCGCGAGGCTGACCTCGTTCTGCGTTACCGGCAGGATACCCGTGTACACCACCACCTTCCCGCCAGGCATGCACCAAGCGTTCACGGTGGGTTCATCCACCACGTTGAATTCCCAGTTGAACCCTTCCACCCGGTTGGCGGCCCCGTTATCCGTGAGGTACTTCGTGGCCGCCACGGACAGTCGCTGTCCGATCCGCCGGACCATTTGAACATTCGGGTCCGACGCCGGCAAGGGCGCGGTCTCCTTCAGGAAATCCTGGTATGCACCAAGGCTCATGGCCATCACCTCGCTCTCCGGCAGCAGGTTGAGCTGTCGGCGGCCCGTGATGGGCACTTTGGAGCAGGATACGATGAGCATCGCGCTCATCAGGATGGCGAAGGTGCGTTTCATGGTCATTCAATATCGGCCGACAGACCGCGATCGAGCAGAGCGGTGCACTTGGGTTCCAGTTGATCGAAGGTGCCACGCTTCACACTGCACTTGCCGTTGTGATGCACGATCCACGCGCATTGCTCGGCCTGCAGCGGCTCGTGCCCGCAGATGTCCATCAGGCTGATGATCACGTGCTCGAACGTGTTCACGTCGTCGTTGTGCAGGATGATCTCCTTAACGGGGCCTTCCTCCAGGAGCACTTCCTGAAGCAAGGCCTCTTCCGGGTGCAGGTGCATCTTCATGGTCACAGGTATGTGACCGCAAAAATAGGGCCGCAGCCGTCAGCGATCAGCGCGTAACGATCGCCGGATCCACGAACACCGCCGTACCGAACTTGGCGATGAGCGCTCGTGCATCGCGCATGGGTATACGCTTGCCGTTGAGGTAGGCGGTGATGAAGGCGTCCTTTACACCAAGCGAAACACTTTGGTCCTTGCGTGTACGGGCCTTCTCCATGTCCACATATACCCCAGTGGTGTAGCGGATCTTCTGCAGTTCGGTGCGTTCGCTGTTGAGCGGGGTGATGTTGAAGAGCTTGTCCAGGGCCGTGGGCTTGCTGTACACACCTACCTGCACGGTGAAGAACAGGCCCTTGACGGTCTCCACCTGGCGGGCCGGAGCTGCCTTGGGATCGTTGTAGTAGGCCGTGGCATCCGCGGGCGGCGCGAACTGGGCAAGCAACTGCTCCGGTGTGGCGGGGTACTTGGCGAGCACTTCCGCTTCCGTTGCCTTGTCGCTGTCCGAGGTGGAAGCGGCGATCGGCGTTACGACCGGTCGTATTTCCGTGGCGGGGCGCGCGGGAATACTTGCTGTGACCCGAGGCTGTGCAGCTCCTGCCGGGCGTGAGGCGCGCATGGCCTCTGCGAGCGGAACGCGTCGGCCATCCTGGTAGGCCACCACGAACGCATCGCGGTATCCCTGGTCACGCACCTTGGCCGTGGCCTGCACCGCACCTTGGGGCGTGGTGAACAGGCCGGCGGTATAGCGCGTGATCCCATTGCCTACATGTTCGCCGCTGACCGGTGCCAGATCACCGAAGGACCCTTCAGCGATGTCATGACGGAAGGCGCCGATCTGCACTTTGTACACAACACCCGCGGGCATGGGTACATCCACAGGGATGGGGCCATCAGGCGTGGCGTTCGTGGCGTCGATCGCGAAGAGATCGGCGGTGAGCGGTGCCAGCAAACGAGGCGCTGCCCCACTGCCTGCGTCCCCTGCGGGTGCTGCCGGGTTGGGCACGGCCGCGCTGACAGCGGGGGCTGCATTGTCGGCCGCGTTCTGTCGCGGTGATGTATTCGGCGTAACCGATGCGGACACCGGGCGGGCTGGTACCACCAGGTTGGAGGCGTCGATGGCATTGGCGCGCGCCATGGCCAGACCGGGTTCGGTGCGGCGGGTGCGCTGCTCCAAGGCCATGATGTCGGTGCCGCGTTGCGGCTCAAGACCCTGCAGGATGGCACCGGCCTGTGATTCGTTCATGGTGGCCGCCATCTTCAGCCTATCCTCTGCGCGGCGCAGGGAGTCTGCGCGCTGGGCCAGACGGACCGCTTGATCGGATAGGCGCGATGCCGTGGCCATCTGTTCGGGGGTCAACGGCGCGCCTCCCGGGTTGGGGTTGGCCAGGATGTCGCCGCTCTGGGCCAGCAACGTATCGGACAAGGCCTTGGTGCTGATGGCCTGCTCATGCGCACGCACTGCTTCTTCTCGCTGCTGCAGCGCCTTGGAACGCGCCTCGAAGTAGCGGCTCATGTCATCCGAATTGATCACCAGAGCTTCTTCCTGGTCCTTCAGGTAGTAGTACTTCTTCAGGCGCTGGTTGAACTCGGCGGCATCCGCTGCCTTCTCGTTGCTCGCCTGCATCTCATACGCACCCGTTGCGGCTTTCATCGATGCCATGTGCAATGAATCCGAAAGCTGGCGCTGGTTCACGGCTTCGCGAAGCATCAGCTCACGTTTTGCGCGTGGTGCCCTGGCAGCGCTGTCCTCCAATGCGCTGGCACGATCGGCCGCTGCAATGGAGAGGTTCTCCAGTTCCTGTGCGCGCTGGGCTGCAGCCGCAGGATCCATGGTCTGCTGCGGTGGCACATTGCTGACCACGGGAGCATCCATGCGCGGCACTGCACCGCCCTGGGCAACCGGCTGAGCGGGTGCCACTGGGTTGGCCGAAGTGTTCGGGACCGTATTGGCGGATACCGAGGTTCCGGCAGTAGCTGCCGGCTGAACGGCAACTGCCGGGGTGGTACCCGGAACCGGGTTGCTGGTAGTGGTGCGTGCTGTGTTCGGTACCGTGGTACTAGCTGCAAGCTGCCCGGTGTTGGACGCTGGAGGCAAACCTTGAGCCGCAGTGTTGGTTTCAGGAACATTGTTCGCCGGTCCAGTATTGGTCACGCCTGCTGCATTGTTCTCGGAGTTCGCAGTATTCCCGGTGGTCGCGGCATTCCCTGTGGTCGTAGTATTCCCTGTAGTTGCGGCATTCCCGGTGGTCGCTGGTGGCCGTGGCTGATCACCCATCGCAACTGGATCCACGCTTACCGGAGCACCCACTGCTGGCGAAGCCACAGGCGGTTGTTGCGTTGTGTTCGCCGCAGGAACGCCGCTGTTGGGCTGCGCGCCATCCCCCGTGCGCTGGTCGCCAGCCGTGTTGGATTTCGGGGTGGCCTGCTGCGCCAACAGCGGAGCGGGTACACCGAACATCCGTTGTTCGATCACTTCATAGCTCAACTGCTCGCCCTTCTTGAAATCGTCGCCCACGACATAGTTGCGTGCGGTGATCGCGCGGTCCATGTTCTTCAAGGCCAGCAGTTCCTCGGTGTAGGCCGCGCGCAGCAGGCTGTCACGTGCCTCGATCTTCTCCGTGCGGTCCGCCTCCTTCCGGAGCTTTGCTGCCCCGGCCATGCCTTGCTTGGCCTCCTGCTCGTAGCTGCCCGCCATCAGGAGCAAGGGCTCGTTGGCAGGAAGCCCCATGCGGTTCATGTTGCCTTGCAAGGCTTTGGCGCTGTCCTGTGCGGCCTTGAACTCCTCGCGCATAATGAACGCGGTGCGTTGACCGATCTCCGTGCGCATGATCATGTGATCATCCGCAACGCGATCGGCCTTCTCGCGCAATGCGTCATACTGCCTTGCCGTTCTCCATGGCGGCCAATGCCTCTTCCATGGAGTCGATGCGATCCTCCAGATCCACCATCAGGATCAGGTCACGATCGCGCTCGCGCACCGCCTCGCGCAGATCTCCATCGGTGGAGTAGTTCTCCAGCACGCTGGAATAGATGTCCTCGGGATCCTTGGACAGTTTCACGTAGGCATCGTTGTGCGGCGTGAGGCTCTGCTCTGCGGCCGGTCCGTCCGCACGGCTCTGCTGTCGGCTTGCCTCGGCGATCACCGCATCCTCCATGGCCTTCGATTCCTGTGCTGCGTATGCCTGGTCGCCTTCGGCCAGCACGCGATCCGCCTCCTGCACGTGCTGCTCCTTCAACTGGCGCAAACGATCCACGCGTGCAAGAATGGTGGTGGCTTCCGCCGGGCTGCGCTCCAGAGCGGTCAGCTGTCGTGCGTTCTCGGCGTCGATGCTGTCCACCAACATCAACTCCAATCCGTGCAATGCGGCGCGGCGTTCCTGCGGATCGGTCACCTGATCGCGCATGCGCGTCCGATCGCCAACGTAATCCGGGAACACACCTTCGATCAACGAACCCTCTGTGGCATCGGTGGGGAACACCATGGCCGGACGTGTTGCCGTGGCGTTCTCCTCCCTGCTTTCGGCAGCGTTGCCGACCTGTGTGCCTTGTGAAGTGTCGTTGGCATCAGCGGTGTTGCCCTCCTTTTGACGCGCGGTCATGGCCGCCTGTTCGGCAGCCACTGCGCCAAGTTCACGCTTGATCGCAGCAATGCGTTGGTCCAGGCTATCCTTGCGTGCCTTGGTCTTCTCTGCCATGCGCAACTGTTGCACTTCGGCGAGCTCATTCGAGAGGACGAACGCGCGCTCCTCAGGCGTTGCGGGCGGTGCAACGGCCACCAGCGGACCATCATCCTGCACCGCGCCATCCTCCATGCGGCGCTGCGCGGGCGTCACCTCACCGGTCTCGTCCGCTGTGAAGGGAACGATACCACGCGCCGAGGCCATGTCGGTATCCGTGCGCGCGGGGCTCACGGCCATCGTCTGCGCGTTAGTGCCGCTCGTCTGTGCTGAACCCACTGGCGTGGAGTTGATGCCTTGTTGCGCCAGCGCTTCACGTCGGGCCTGTGCTTCAGCGTCAGGCGTAAGTGCAGGCTGTTGCACCTGCCCGCCCTGCATCAGGCGCTGTGCGGCCAGTTCAGCAGGACTGAGGGTGACCGTGGTGCCCTGTGTCCTTGCCACACCGGCGTTATCCCTTGGAGCCACAGCCGTTGCCGCGATAGGTGCACCGGCATTGGCGTCCGGAGCGGCCGTCCAATCGAACTGTGTGCGTTCCGCGGCGAGCGCCTCCTCGGCAATGGCCGCTTCATAGCGCTCATCCACGGCCAAGGCCGACAGGCGGATGCCATTGCCACTGATGCGATCGGACAGTTGTCGTACCTGTTCCGGGGTAAGCTCCGTGACCGTTGCAGGCGGTGGTGCCGTATCGAGGTGCTTCGCCAGTTCAGCCTGTCCGCGCGCCGTGGCGGTGATGTTCTCCGCAGCGCGTGCGCGAGCGAAAGCGGCCTCGTTCTCCTCGTGCAGCGCCGCCATCTGGCGTTCCAGTTCGGCACGTTCGCCGGCGATGGTGGCTTTCTTTCCTCCTTTGGCCTCCTGCTCTTCGCGCTTCTTGCGGGCCACGCGATCGGCCAGTTCATTCTCATCGGTGCGACCAGCGTTGGCGCGCTGGAGCATTTGGGCAGCTTCGCGTTCGCGGTCCGTTGCAGCGCGGCGCATCTTTTCGGTCGCCGTGATCGCACCATCCGGCGCGTTCTTCTCATCCATCCGCAGGCGCAGCTGTTTCAGCTTGGCCACGGCCATCGCCTGATCAGAACCGGCCAGCGCTGACGGCAGGTCCAGAGCGAGCTTGCTCGCGTTCTGGGCCTTGATCGAGATGCCCGCACGCTCCGAATCGTAGGTATTGCCGGCCTGTAATGCGGCATTCGCCCGGCGATCCGCTGCGCGGGCCTGCTGACGTTGGCGGGCCGCTTCGGTCATCAAGCGGTTGCGCTCGGTCTCATCCGTGGCGCTTTGGGCCTGCGCGATCAGCTCCTCGGCCTGCCGGGTATGAACCTCGGCCTGTATTGCATTCTCCAAGGCCATACTGAAGGCCACCGCGGCGCGCTCGTCCAATTGTTTCTGACGGGTCGCGAGTTCCTGTGCATCGGTGTTCGCCATTTGCACGGCCTGTTCCTTCGACACATTTCCGGCGAACCCGGCCTGCGTGATCACATCACCACCCGCGGCCGGCGGCGGTTGTTGCTCGCTGACAGCCGGTGCTGGCGCGGTCACATCAAGCCTTGCACGGCGCTTGATCTCGTCCATCGCCAAGGCGATCATGTCCTCGTTCAGCGGAGCTTCGAAGTAATTCTTGATCAGCAGCTTCTCCCCTCCCTGATCCACGAGGCTCATTTCCTGGCGATAGGCCTTGGGTGCATCGTTCCGGGGCACATCCACGGAGCCCACGTGGGTGCGGCCACCATCACCGGCCTCCACGAGGAATCGGTACCGTCCGCTCTTGGGAAGGGCGAGCACGTAGTTGCCGTTGATGTCGGTACGCACATCAGCCACATCGGCCTGTGTGAGCGCATCCTGCACGATGATGTGGGCCTTGCGGTCCTCCGGCTTCAATACGGAAGCGAACGTCCCTTTCAGAACGGTGATGTTGATCGGCGATTGCGAGGTGGACACGCGGTACACGTTCAACGCGCCTTGTTTGCTGTCCCTGCCGCTGGCGAAGCAGGCTTCGGCACCCGACGGATCGGTGAGGTAGAGCATCTCGTCCGACGGCGTGTTCACAGCGAAGTCCAGGTTGACCGGCGGGCCGAAGACATCCAGGCCTTTATCGTAGGTGCTGCGGAACACGTCGTAGCCCCCCATGCTGTTGTGGCCTTTGCTGCAGAAAAAGAAGGTGCGGCCATCCGGTGCGAGGAAGGGGAAATCATCATCCTGGTCGGTATTGATGTAGCCCGCCAGTTTCACCGGCGTGGCATACTCACCGTTCGGCATCAGTTCGGTGCGGTAGATGTCGCGACCCGTGTCGCCGAACTTTCCATAGCTGGCGAACCAGATGGGGCCTCCCTTGTCGGAGAGGTAGATCAGGGACCGGTCACCGCGCTTTTTATCGAGTGAGCTCTTGAGCTCGTCCGGTGTCACCACGATACGGCCACCGATACTGCTGAGGTCGTAGAATCGGAAGAACTCGTTGCCGTCCACCTCCACCTTGTTGTGCACGTCGATCTCCTTGAGGTTGCTCAGGAGGTTCATGCCATTACGGCATTGCAGTTCCAGTGCATCCACAGGATGCTCATTCAGCACTTTTTTCTCCGCGGTGCCTTTGAAGCGCTCATAGGCTTGAAGCGCTTCCTGGAAACGATAGCTCTGGTGGTAGGCCTTCCCGAGGAAATACCAGGCCAAGGCAGGCGGCGTGGGCCCTTGCGTGGCCCGCTTCAGATAAACGATCGCATCGTCCTTGTCCCCTCCGGCGTGCAGCACGCAGGTGCCGTAGCGGAAGTTCAGGTCGAAATCCTCCCGGTTGTTCCCCAGCAGGGTCTGGTAGGATTCATATGCTTTGGCGTACTCACCCTTGGCGAACATGGCGTCGGCCGAAGAGCGCAGTTCCGTATCGCCACCCTGGGCCACCAAGGCCAGAGGAGCACAGAACACTAAGGTCAGTCCAAATGTGCGGTTCATCCGAGAGTGGGGGCTTAAACCCATTTGGTTGCGATTTGGTTTCATCGGTGCGTACCGCTTGAGAAGCTCATTTTGCTTTCCTCCCCCTTCAACAGCCGACCGATGTTCGCTCGGTGGGTCCAGAATACCATGAGGCAGATGACCACGGAGAAGCCGCGGAGCACGTCGTGCCGGTCCTGCACCATGATGAAGACCGAGATCGGGAAAGCCAACGCAGCGCACAGCGATCCCAGGGAGACGTACCGCGTTGACAGGTATACCAAGAGGAACACGCCCGCGCAGATCAGTGCCACGCCGCGGTGCAATGCGAGGATGCCACCAAAGGAAGTGGCCACACCCTTGCCGCCACGGAATCCGGCGAACACCGGATAGAGGTGCCCCACGACCGCAGCCAAGGCCAGGGCCACGCGCAACCAGGTGAAGTCCGCGGAGTCGGTCTCCAGACCGCTCCACCACGCGAGCATGCGCACGGGTGCGAAGCCCTTCAACATGTCGATGAGCAGCACAGGCACGCCAGCCTTCACCCCCAGCACGCGGAAGGTGTTGGTGGCGCCCGCGTTCCGACTGCCGTGCTCGCGGACATCCACGCCATAGAATGCGCGGCCCCACCACACACTGGTGGGAATGCTCCCGCAGAGGTAACTGAGCACCATCGCAATCCCTGCATACACCCAGTGTGCGTCCATGGTTCAAAGGCCGAAGCGATCGCGGAATTCGTCCGCTTTGCGTTTGTTGGTGACCATGAAGCGGAACTCCGCTTCATCCTTGCGACTTTCCTGCTTCATCTTGTCCTCCTTCAACTCCGCCAGCATGGTATTGAAGGCCGGGTCGCTGCTGTAGGTGAGCATCTGACCACGGGCATATTGGAAGAACCAGTAGGTCTGGTCATCCAGCATGAGGATCATCGTGAAGGCATCGCCGCTGCGCTTGCGCTGGAATTCGATCTTTCCCTTCACCGCGCGGAACAGCGGTTTCTTCAGGATGGTCGCAATGCCGATGGGGCCACTGCTCTGCCAGGCCTGTTCGTTCGCATTCCAGCGCAGCTTCACATCGGCCAGTACCAAGGACTTCACGAGCTCGTCCGGCAGTTTCTTGATCTCGCCCTTGATGCTGAGCTCACTGATCAGCTTATCGCTCTTCTCCTTGCCGAGCACTTCGCGCATGCTCCGCTCGTAGGGGGTCTTGGTGATGTCCACCGCCTTCTGCTCGGGATAGGCCAGGATGTCCTGGGCCATCTTCTCCAGCGCGTTGTCATGGAAGAAGAAGTTGATGTACATCGAGAGGTCGGCCTTGATCTGGGCGCTATCCCCACGGTATTCCATATTGCCGTAGCTCGCCACTTCCACCCGGCCCAGATCCGTACCGGTGCCGATCTTGCCATTGGCGAGCAGCGCACAGCTCTCGGTGCCCAGGCTGATCAAGTTGCCGGCGAGGTCCGACTGCCGGATCTTGTCCTTGCTACCGATCATGTACTGCTTCTTCGCCTTGTCGTAGTACAGCAGCCCATTGGCCTTCATTACCACCCGGTCGGCCTTGGCCTCCTTGCGACTGAGGAAGGTGCCATATGGTTTGTATGGATCTTCGCTGGTCAGGAAGATGCCCGCGCCTACATCGGCACCGCTCTCATCGCTGATGGTATCACCCACGGGAATGAAGACCTCGTTGGGGTCGATCTTGCCGGTGAAGCGCATCCAATTCCGCTCGATGCCACGGCAGTCGTGCAGGATCCGCGTGCTTCCTGTGAAGGTGAGTTCCTTGCTGCTGGCCTGTAGCAGCACATCGCCGTAGTAGTCGAAGGCCGGGCTCAACTGGAAGCGCTCGTCCTCACCGATGCGGCCACGCGCATAGGTCTGGTACGCGGTGTCCACATTGATGTTGGCGAAATGGAACTTGAAGGCCTTCTTCGTTTCATCCACGTAGTCATAGTCGCCGCTCGCGTTATAGTTGCGCTTGGCCTTGATGTTCACCGTGGCGTTGTAGATGGTGTGGTGCTTGGTCACCTCGTTGGCCGTGATCACCGCGTTGGTGATGCGGGTCCATTTCCGCATTGCGACGGATGCGCACGCGGTTGCTGTCCGGTGTGATCAAGGCATCGGCCACGCCGATGTACTGCACATCGTTCGCGGTGATCAGGTGCTGCTTCAGGTCATAGCGGGCCTTGGGTGCCATGAAGCTGAGGGAGTCCTGATCGGCACGCGTGCTGATGAAGTTGGTGCCGGACAGTTGCAGGTCCTCGTTCACGGCGGCCACCTTGCGATCGCTCTCCAGTTCCAGGTCGCCTTGGTCCATGTACCACTTGAAGCGGTCCATGTAGCACATGTACTGGTTCACGGGGAATTCCACCTTGGTCTCGTTACCGTTGCTGACGAACTCGCCGATGCGCTCATCGAGCTTCACCGTGGCGTTCACGTTATCCGTGCGGAAGGCGATGCTCGCGGTATCCCCTTCCGTGAGGCGGAAGTCGCTCGTATCAGCATGCAGTTTCATGGTCTCGAAGGAGTACAGGCGGCTCTTCAGCGTGGCGTTGGTGAAGTCCACAAGGCCTGCACCCGTCATGCCCGTTGGCGTTAACTCGGTTCTTCCATGAAGGTACGCCATGCCGCTGTACATCACCATGGGCTTTTCGATCTGTTTGGCCAAGAGCACGTCCTTCGCCGGTTCCAGGCGGATGAACACGTTGCGACGCGTGCACCTTGGGCACTTTCATGCGTGGCCGTTGCCGACTCCTTGTTCGATAGCGTATCCGCAACTCCATAGGTGGTGTCCGGACAGAACTACAAGGTCCTTGCTGCTGGCCAGTGGTGGTGAGGTAGCTCATGTCGCCATCGCCGTGCAGGCCCTTGTCGTTCAGCTTGATGGTGTTGGTGAAGGTGGCCTTCTTCCATAGAGCGGCAGCCCGCCATCGCCCGTTGGCCGCACGAAGCCCAGCGCGTAATCGGTCTGCAGCGTCAAGGGCTCGCGGATGTCCGGGAAGATGCCGCCGCTCATGAGCGTGCCGCTGAACGTTAAGACCCGTGTTGGTGAAGTCGTCCAGGCTGTCGATCTGGAAGGGATCGCTCCTGTAGTAGAACTTGTCGCGGTTGTACACGCCTTTCTGGATGTGCCCGCGGTCGTAGAACACGTAGCTCTCCTGTGTGCTGTTGAACTTCGGGTACTGCCGGGTAACGCCCCTTCATCTTCCCGTCGCGCATCACCTGCTGGATGCCGCTCTTGTTGTTGGGCTCGTCGATCTCGAGCGTGCCGGTGACCTTCTCCAGCACGTTCTTCACCCGCACAGTCCATAGCTCGCCGTTCTCGTCCGGCTCGAAGCTGTCGGCATAGAAGCTCACGCTGTCCACGTTCAGCAGGTCGATGATGAAGGGCTTGTAGTGGAAGTAGTATTCCTTGCCGTAGTAGTTGAGCTTGCCCGCCTGACCTTCCCGCCGAAGGTGAAGTCGCGGTCCTTCTTGACCGTCACCTCGCTGACCGGCCGGGTAGATCTTCACGTCCTGCGAATCGCTCATGACGATGCGTGGCCACGCCTTTCAGGACAGATCGCTGTTCAACAGGTTGATCGTGCCGTTCACGCCATCGTCGGCATTGCTGTTGAACTGCAGCACGTCGTAGTCGATCTTCTTCGCGCTGGCCAGGATGTGCTCGCCGCAGCCGCGGCTTCACGTGCACCTCTCGCTCTCGGGATCGTAATCGATGTAGCCCTTGTTCGCCATGTCGATCAGCATGGGGATCACCTGTGGCTTCTGCAGCTTGGTGAACACCGCGAACTCCGTGGCCGCTGAAATCGTTCCCCGCCTGCTTGCTGATACTCGCGGAGCCGCACAAGCGGATGCATGGCATCGATGCCGAGCATGAGCGCCTCGTAGCGCTCCGCTTGAAGTAGTTGTAAGCTCTCGAAGTTGGCTGCGCGTCTGCGCGCTGCCCTGCAGGTTGCCCGAGCTCCAGCAGCGGGTCGCCCTGTTTCCAGCGCAGCTCTTCGAAGTACATGTCCAGCTGGTGGAAGCTGTCCTAGAACGGCGCCTTGCTCAAGCCTTCATCGCTCTTGATGATGGTGAGCTGCTTCTTGTCCTTTAGGAAGCGTAGGCTGACGCTCGGGTGTGAAGATGGAGTCCTTCTCCAGGCGCAGCGTCAAGGCCACGTGCTCGCTGGTGATCTTCTCCGGTTCGATGGTGAACAGCAGGCCGCTGGTGACGATGAAGGGGCGCTTGTCGCGGTAGAAGGTGAGGAAGCGCGGGTTCCTCCTTGGTGCCATAGCCCTGCAGCTTGGCGCCCTTGCATGGTGAAGCCGCCCTCGAAGTCGATGCCTTCGACGATGTCGCGGATCCGCATGCGGCGATCGTAGCTCTCGAAGCGCGGATAGCTCGCGTTGTCCGCCGTCACGTTCGCCAGCACCTTGTCGATCACCCGGCCCATCAAGGTCCGCTCGAAGTACGGGTCGTTGAACTGCACGCTGTCCACCTCGAACGTCGGAGCTCTTCAGCGCGCACTTCGTATGCACTGGTTCCACTCGGCGAATGTGGCCGCGGGCTTCAGTCCGGCACGCTCCCACGTGACGTAGCCCGCCCTTGCCGCGGAAAATGCCCTGCGTCGGATAGTAGACTCCGCTGGTGTTGCGGATCACGCGCTGTCGCCCTTGGCCAGGCAACGCAGGTCCATGCGCGGCGAAGATGACCTTGGGTATGCTGTCGAAGGCGAAGGTGAACTGGCTCGCTGCTGCTCTGCCATTGCGCGCTGGCGCTCTTGTAGAATGTGTTGTCCTTGAACAGGCCCGCGCACATGGCGATAAGGTCCGCGAAGTTCTGTTTGCGGCGTGCTGCGACCGGCGTTCTCCAGGCAGTTCATCCAGGCATCGAACTCCGTCGCGCACTGCGCCGGCTGCCGCGAAGGCAGCCAGCGCGGACGAGATAGTCCCGGAATGCGGGGAAGGCCTCGAAGCGCTTCTTCAGCATGTAGTTGGCCACCTCCACGATGCGCGTCCGCTGGGCGCGTGTTGTAGAAGGTGCCGTTCCATGCCGGCGCGAAGTCATCCTCCATGAAGGGCTTGCCCTCCTTCTTGTCCGCATCCTCCATGAAGGCGGTCATCTCCGCCAGGAAGGTGGCCTGATCGACTGGTGAACGGTTTGGTCTGTGCCGATGCCGAAGTGGAGAACAGGGCCATGAGTCCCGCAGCACTACGGCTGGACCTGTCCTTAACCGGAAATTCATGCTGGATATGCTCATGGTCTACCTGCAACCTATCAGCGCCCATTCACCTTGGGCCAGCGGATCACATCGGTGATGCATGCCCTGCAGCAATCGACGGCATCGCGCATGACGTCACGATCCTGAACAACAAAGCCGCTGAGCAGCAATACGCCACCCGGGCGGAGCGCATCGCGCATAGCTGCCATGTCACGCAAGAGTGTGTTGCGTTCGATGTTCGCCAAAATAACGTCGCACGTATCGGCGCTTGAGCAGCGCCACATCCCCTTTGTCCACAACCACGCGAGCGCATCCGTTGAAAGCCAGGTTCTCGCGGGCGTTGTCCACGGCCGGTTCATCGATGTCGATGGCGTGCACCGATGTCGCGCCCATCCGTTCGGCCAGAATGGCCAATACGGCCGTGCCACAGCCCAGGTCGCACACGTGTTTACCGGCAAGCCGCAGGGGCAACATGGCCTCCACCATCATGCGCGTGGTGGCATGGTGCCCCGTGCCGAAGGCCATGCGCGGGGTGATGACGAGCTCGTGTGCAAAGCCCGGGATCGCTCGGATGGAAATCAGCCCGGATGCGCACCTGCTGCCCCACCTCCACCGGCTCGAAGCTGCTTTCCCACAAGGCGTTCCAATTGCGCGGCTCCACTTCGCGTGACGTGTAGGTGATGGTGACGTGTGGATCACGGAGCACCTGCAGACCGGTGATCTCCTGCGACCGGAATTGGGCACTGGGCACATAGGCCTTTACTCCGTGCACCGTTTCCTCGAAGCTATCGAAGCCGATGTCGCCCAGTTCGGCGATCAGGATATCGCGCCAGGGATCCAACGGCTTTATCAGGAAGGTGACCTCGGTGTAGTTCACGTCGCTCTGTATGGATGGATGCTGGTACGCTTCAATGTGCATGTTGATCCCGGGCCCCGGCCAGGCGGATGAGCTCGATGAACTGCTCCTTTACAAGCGCCGCGCCACCGATGAGGCCACCGTTCACATCGGGCTGGGCGAAGAGCGAGGCCGCATTGTCCGGTTTGCAGCTGCCGCCGTAAAGGATCGGCACGTCGATCGGCCACCTTGCTCCCGTGGCTGGCCAATAGCGTGCGGATATGCGCGTGCATGTCCTGTGCCTGTTGGGGTGTGGCCGTTAAGCCGGTGCCAATGGCCCAAACAGGCTCGTACGCCACGACGATGCGCTCCAACTCAGCGTTGGAAAAGGCTCCCAGTGCAGCCTTCATCTGTGCCGTAACGGTGCCGAAGTGCGACCCGGCCACACGCTCCTCCTTGCGTTCGCCGCAGCAATAGATCGGCGTGATGTCATGCGATAACAACACCCGGATCTTCTCCCCCACCAGTTCATCCGTTTCACCGAAATACTGGCGCCGCTCGCTGTGCCCGACGATGCAATGGCTCACGCCGATGCTCTTCAGCATCGCAGCGCTCACCTCACCGGTGAACGCACCGTGCTGCTGCTGGTGGCAGTTCTGCGCAGCCACGGCAATGCCTGTTCCCCGCGTGCGTTCAACGGCCATGGCCAGGAACGGGAACGGTGGCGCAATGATCACGTGTACATCGCCGCTGCCGACATCGGCACCCACGAGGGCATCGATCAGCGCCAGGGCCTCGCCCCGGTCCTTGTGCATCTTCCAATTGCCTGCAATGATCCTGCGCATGTTGCTCAGCACGGGGCTATCGTTCCCTGTGGTGTGGACAAAGATGGTCGCGGTGAAAAGTGCGCCGCGGTCCCCCGGCGAACAGATGTCAACAACCGGGGTGGATCAAAACAGGAGCGAGAAGCCGAAATAGGGCAGCACGGGCCCCACGCCTTCCGAAAGGTCCTTGTTGTAGACCAAGGCCGCATCGGCCCCCAACTTGCGGTGGATGAAGCGAATGCCCAGCGTGTACACCGGGAAGGCATCCACCCCGAAGTTCAAAACCCAGTTCTCCGTGATGATGGCGAGCGGCTCGGTAAAGCGCCACTGGGCGCTGAATCCGAAGAGCGGCTTGCGCGTGAGGCCAATGCCCGTTACACCATAGCCGAAGTTCAGGGTGGCATGGGCCTCCATGGTACCGATGGTGCATTGCCCGATGACAGCCCCCATTTTGCGACCGGTATCCAGCGAGTCCTGGAACGGTGGATCGTTGCTGAGCTGCGTGCCGACAGCATAGATGCCCGCATGGATACCCGGTTGCAGACGCTTGCCGATCTTCATGGCCAGAAAATAGCCCGGCAGTTTCTTCTGGCCCGGACGCAGGCTGGCCAGCACGCTCATCACCTGGAACCCGCCGCCGATGCTCACCTCGTTCAGCGGAGCGAACCAGGCGGAGTGCATCAGCACATAGCTGTTCTGGTAGTACCCCTGCCCCTGCCGCAACGGTATGGCGCTCGGCGCGAAGAAGGTGTGGCTGGCGTGCGGGTTATCCTTCCACGTACTGAACACCCGCTTGTAGGAAGGAGGTGCAGAGGAAGGCTGGATCAAGCGCAGCGCCTGGGTAGGCCGTAACTTGAATGGCGCTGCTCCCAATGCCGGCGGGTTGCCCGGACCGGCCCATGATAGGGCGCCCAAGCAACATGCGATCAGGAAGACGATGGCGCGCATAGGTCTAACGAACCGCCGAACACGGTTCCGGCGATCCGAAAGGTAGACGGAGAAGCGGCCGGATGGTTGGGTGCTTGCTGACCGGGCCCTATTTCACCGCGGCCTTCACGTCCTCCAACGCAGGCACATCATTGCAGTGCCACTGGCCCATCACACGCCCTTCCTTCAACACCACCACGCCCGGGTTGCTGCGGATCATGGTCTTCAAGGTCACCTCGTCGCAGGTGGTGAAGTCGAATGCGAGCTGGTGCTCATGGCGGAACGGCTCCACCTCATCGAAACCACTGGCGGTGGCACCGTACACGTACCAGCCATCCTTGTAAGCGGCATCCGTGAGCGCCTTGATGGCGGGCAGGCAGGACGTGGACGCTTTGTCGATGTTCTTCATCACGATGAGCAAGACGGGTGTGGGCTCCGCCAGAATGTCCGCCGTGATGTCCACACCGTCCTTATCGGTCAATCGGAAATCCTGCACCGGGCTGGGGATGCCGCGTTCCACCTCCTCGATGCGACGGTCCACGTAGACCCAGGTGCTGTCATCCCAAGGGATATTTACCCTTGGAGTCGAATTCCTTGCTTTCGCCGGTGACCTTGTTCTTGTAGGTGACGAAGATGTTCTGCACAGGCGGGCGCCCCATCTTCTGCTGCTCGCTGATGCTCTTGCCAACGGCATAGGCGCGGTAGTCCTTCATGGGCAGGTGCTGCCAGCAATACCAGATGAAGCCGAAGGTCAATAGCGTGATCCACAGCGCTGTGATCCATTCGGCCTTCACGCCCTGCATCACGCGTTTGATAATGAGGTATCCGGCCAGGCCCACCAGTGTGAACCAGAGGAAGAAGCTCCAACCGAAGACCCAGGACCAGAGCGCCACCAGCAAAAGCCCGCCCGGTAGCAGCACCTTATCGTCCAATGCGGAGTTGAAGGTGATACCCGGTCTCCGGAGAACACTGACGAAGAAGATGGGCAGCACGAACACCAGCAGGATGAGGTCCTTCGTAAAGCTCTCCCACGGTGTGAGGCTGCGGCCCAGTGAGCCCTTCATCGCATCTCCGAAGCAGCCACAATCCGTTACGCAGGTCACATCCCTCATCACTTTCATCCCGGCTTCAATGCTCTCATATTTCCCTTGCGGATCGCAGGTGGCCGTGTAGGCGGTGAGCCATCCGAAGAAAAGTGTGAGCACCAGCAGCGCCCAAGTGGCCAGCTTCATGCGGCCTCCGACCAGTACAGCGAAGCCGAGCACAACTTCTGCGAGACAGGCGAGAATGGCCAATGCCAATGAGAAAGGCTCGAGGAAGGTGAGGTTCAGCGCGCTTTCCGCGAAGTACTCTTCCAGTTTGTAACTGAAGCCGAGCGGGTCGTTGGCCTTGACCAGACCACTGACAATGAAGGTGGCGCCGACCAGAATGCGGCAGAAGTAAAGGAAGTATCTCATGTGATCGGGTGCTGAGGGGGGCCGGATGGACCAACCCATGGCGCGGGGGCGAAAATAGATGCCGCAGCGGCCGGTGCGCCCAGGATCGAACGATCCCTTAACGAGCGCTCAATGAATGCTTGGAGCGCAGCGCCTCTTCCGAGCCTGTGGATGAGCTTGCATCGGCTGTGGCCGTCATGCGTCGCTCGTACTCGCCCATGATGGCCTGAACCTCCGCGCGTATCCGCACATCATATTCTTCATCCCATGTGACCAGTCCGGTCGCGGGCTGGAAGCGGGCCATGCCCATGGGCAGGTCGAAGTAGCTCAGGTCCATGTCCGAAATGCGTTCGAACAAGGTCATCTCCACGAAGAGGTCCTTGGTCTTGCTGTCCCCTTCCCAGGCCAGACCATGCGTATCCACACTGAAGCATTTGGTCTGGTGGCCGGGGGCACTGAACCGGATCACGTAACGCGCGTTGTTATCGAGTTTCACGGCATACAGGCCCAGGATGCCGGTTTCCTCGGCTTTTTGCTTCACGCCGTCCTTGTAGACGCGCACCAATGCGTTGGTCATCACCGTGCCGGACAGGTACTCCGTCACCACCCCATGCACCCTGAGTTCGAAGGCTTGCACCTGGGAGAATGACATGATGGAGAAACCCAATGCCATCAACTTGTTCAACGTTGCCATGCGTTGCAACGACCGTGGCTGTAGGCACGGGTCGTATGGGGCGCGAAACTATCCCCGCCGATCGTGGGATCCAAGGCCGATCACGTGGAATTCCCAGGATCGATCAACAGGCGATTGTTGATAGCTATAGTGTCCTGCTCAGGAACAGTTCATTGCACAGATGACCTAGATCAGGCTCCCTCTATCACCTGACGTATACCTTCATGGCCGAGAATTACGAACCTCAACGCCACCATGCTCCGCTGCGCACTGCTCATCCCCATCACTGCTCTCTGCCTGGCGACCTCCGCTCAGTATACGGCCACAGTGAGAACCGAAGTGGTCAAATTGGAGAGCGCCGGTTGGAAGACGTGGAAAGGCGATGGCCTCAGCATGAATTATCCCGGTAACTGGATGCAGGAGCTGGGTGGACTTCAAGGAATGAGCGCCTTGTTCCTCTCGCAGCCTGACAGCGCCACGAGGCAGCAGGACCGCTTCGAAGTGCTGGAACTTGATCGCGATGGACGCTCCCTGGAGACGATCGCCTCCATGGGCGCAGCCGAACTGGGAGAGCGTATGCCGGATGTGATGGAACTCGGACAAAGCACAGAAGGTGACGTGCTTGTTCGTGAATATTCCGCCAGCATGAGCGGCACCGCGATCCGCATCAAACGGCAATACCGCCTGCAAGGCGATCGTATTCACGTTCTAACGTACATGGCCGTTCCACAGCATTATGAAGAGTGGCTGTACATGGCCGATGCCATGTTCGCCTCCTTTTCCACCAAATAGGTATCAGGCCTGCGCGACCTCGTCCATCAGGATCATCGCGAACACGGCGTAGTTCACGATGTCCAGGAAGTTGGCATCGATGCCTTCGCTCACCAGCGTGTTGCCGGCATTGTCCTCGATCTGCTTGATGCGCAGCAACTTCATCAGGATCAGATCCACGAGCGAGCTCACGCGCATGCTCCGCCAAGCTTCGCCATAGTCGTGGTTCTTGCGTTGCATGAGGTCGCGCGCCCGTTCGATCCTCACACGCACCTGGGCTGCGCCTTCGGCAGGTCCCAGATCAGGTGCGTCCACCACGCCCAGGTCGAGCTGCACCAAGGCCATAGCCGCGTAGTTGATGATGCCCACCAGTTCCGGCCGGATGCCCTCCTCCACCTGCCTATGCCCCAGTTGCTGGATGGTGCGGATGCGCTGGGCCTTGATCATGATCTGGTCCGTGAGCGAGGGCACCCGCAGGATGCGCCAGGCCGTGCCATAGTCGTGCGCCTTCTTTGTGAAAAGCGCCAGGCATTCGGCGATCACGGCGTCGTATTGGTGAAGGGTGCGGTCCATCGTGCTCCGCAAAGGAACGACCTCAGCGGAGATCATCGGCGATCACCGGTTCAATGCTGTACACATGGTCGTAGCCCAGCAGGCCGGTGCGCACACAGCAACGCAAACTGTCCAGTGTGGTGAGTTGCTCCTTGATGCTCCGTGGCATCTCCAGCCGTTCAGGTTCGCCGTCCCAGGAAACGCTCACATTCATGTTGCGGCCCCTGCTGATATCCACCACGGCCCAGGTGCGGCATCGTTCTTCTCGCTGTGGGAATGTCCTGTTGACGAAGGAGAGCGTGGCCATGCATATCAGGGGAAGCACCACCCAGAACACACCACCGTTCCGGAGCACAATTCTGCGATAGCTGCGCAGGACGTGCGGCGTTCGCCACCACGCCAGCACCAAGGCTGCAAGCAGACCCACTACAGCTCCTACGCCGGCGAGGTACCAAGCGTCCAACGTGTTCTCCATGCCGCGGCGTCCTTCGGAGATGAAGAGGAACATCGCGGCGAAAAAGGCCAGCATGTTCAGCATTCCCCATTTATTCCTCTTCCGTTCAGGAGCGATCTCCTCCGTCCCGGTATTGCCATCCCCCGCTTCCTCGGGTTCTTCCTCGTCCATCTCCTCCTGCTCAAGAAGGTATCCGTCATCGGGCGCGCCCGAGGATGCTCCGTCAATACCTGACAACAGGTAGACCTGCAGCAGGCGGACCACGGCCATGATACCTATCACCAACCCATGAAGGCCACGTACCTGAGCGGGCCGGCGGCTGTGCGGAGCTCATGGACACGAGGTAGACCGCACCTGCCAAAACGCCCAAAAGCAACGCAACGCGCACAGTTCTCTTGCTAGATCGACCTGGACCGCGACTTCAGACGCCAGATGGACAAGCAACATCAGCACGGCCACACACGCCAGAGACCATTCGCTGGCCAGGTCGATGGCCTTGGCCAACATCAGTTGCCATGAGGACGGTCGTTGGTCCGGACGGGCAGCAAGGTGCTGTTCGAGCAGTATGTTCCAGCGTTCCACCAAGGGGGCCGACCCTTGCTCATCCCACACCATATTCTCCTCGACCGGCGTCCCAAATCGGCCATGCCGGCAGGTGCATGGAGCAAGGCACTGTCAAGCCCTTCCAACGTGGGGAATAGCCGCATGTCCGTGTTCATCTGGATCTCATCGTTCCACTTGCGCGGTACGGCGCGCGCATCGATCACCACTTGGCGGGTAACCCGACCGCTCTGCTCGAAACGGATCCGCGCCTCCTGTCCGGCCCGAATGTCGAAGCGGTAGAAGCCATCGATGCGCGTGGTGCATACCTCGGCGGGTATTTCTCCCAATTCCAACGTCACCTTCGCCCCACGAAGTGGTAACCTGGATGACGCATCGCGCACGATGCCCTGAACGCGAATGGCATAGCGCGCGGCCGCCAGTCAACAGCAAAAGGATGAAGAGGAAGGTTCGGAGGGGCCAATGCATTGTTCGAACTTCGCGCGCTCAGTCCACGAACCTAATGCACCACCTCCACCCCACCATGCGCGTAAAGGACCGGCTGGTCCCGTTCCGAACACCGCTGGTCATGGGCATCCTGAACGCCACACCCGACTCGTTCCATGCAGATAGCCGCGTGGATGTGGACAGCGCGCTGAGGTTGGCCGAACGCATGCTGGGGGAAGGCGCCACGATCCTGGACATAGGTGGTGCGAGTTCGCGACCGGGTTCATCAGAGATAGCGGAAGCGGAGGAGCTCCATCGCGTATTGCCCGTGGTGGACGCGTTGCATGCCCGGTTCCCGGAAGCGTTGCTCAGTATTGATACATGGCGGGCCGGTGTAGCGAAGGCAGCCGTGGAGAGCGGAGCAGGGATGGTGAACGACATCGGTGCAGGCCTGCTGGACGAAGCCATGCTGGACACCGTGGCCAGGCTGCGGGTACCATTCATCGCCATGCATATGCAAGGCACGCCGGCCACCATGCAGGAAGCACCGCACTACACCGATGTGGCGGCGGAAGTTACCCGAGCGTTGAACGAACGATCGCACGCCTGCCGAGCTGCCAGGATCGCCGATGTGATCCTGGATCCGGATTCGGCTTCGGAAAGACCATGGAACACAATTACACTCTGCTGCGCGAACTTCCCCGGATCTGTGGCGCTTGGCGCACCGGTCCTGGTGGGATTATCGCGGAAGCGCATGATCAAGGAGGTCCTCGGTATCCGCTCCGTCGATGCGTTGAACGGCACCACGGTCCTGAATACCATCGCCCTGTTGAATGGTGCGAGCATCCTTCGCGTGCATGATGTGAAAGAGGCTGTCGAGTGCGTGCGGCTCGTGGATGCCATGCGCGGCGAAGGAACCGCGAACGCTTGACGGATCGGTCCGTCTACGTTCCAGCTTCGCCCGGTGTGAACGGGGCCATCACGGTCCTGTTGGACCCTGTTCCCTTCCGTGTACTGTCCTCCATCGCCATGGGCACCGTCACTTTGGGTGGAATACGTCCCTTGTTCCGCTTGTAATAGCCTTTGTACGTCTTCTCGTATTCGTCCATCACCTTGGCCAGCGATGGCCGCATGAACTCGGTGTACTGCACATCCCAGCTCATGTTGCGCACGCTCTGTTTATAGCTCGCCTCGCCCAAGGCCAGATCGAACAACGAAAAATCGAAATCCGGTATCCACTCGAACAGTGTCATCTGAACATCCATTTCGAAAAACGGGACGTCCGGGTAGGGAGGCATCTCCTCCGTATCGATATTGATATGCTTGGTGATGAACCCATCCTGGCTGTACCAGATCGCATAACGCCAACCACGGTCCAAGGTGAATTCATAGGTACCGTCGGGTCGGCTCTTGAGATCACTCTCTTCCTGTCCTGCCTTCAGCAACCGGACCTTGACCCCCCGCAACGGATCTCCTGTGAAATGGTCGGTGACCTTGCCGCTCACCTTGACGTAGAAGCGCTGCGCATGCAGATCACCGCCGCTGATCCACGGGGTCAGGAGGATCAGGAGAAAGGACCACTTATTCATGATAGGTACGCTAAGCTGGTTTACACGAGGTGCCCGCGGGATATGCGGTCCTCAGGTTGCACGAGGCGGATCGTGTGCAGGCCAAGAACCGCGCCACAGGCCGCTCCCCCAGTTGGGTATCGGAAAACGGACCCTGTGCCGAATGCTCCTATAGGCGAATATTCCACCGGGTGAAGTTACCAGATCGCATCTTCGCACGCCCCCTCCCCTCTATCCCCCTCTACCACATGAACCTGCTCTCATCCCTCCGTAAAGGCGAGAACTTCCACATCGTTCTTTGGCTGGTGAAGGACATGTGCTGGGTGATGGACCAGAAGATCCTGGGCACGATCATGATCGCCCCCACCCTACTGATGGCCATCTGGATAGCCTACAGGAGCCGGGCGGATATGGGCGAACTACTGCATAGCCTGGCCGTGGTGTTCTGGATAACCGCCAACGGCACATGGATGGTCGGGGAATTCTACTTCAAGGATGGATCACGAGGCCTGGCGATCCCCTTCTTCATAGCTGGTCTGGTGTTCGTGGCCTTCTATTATCTTGTTTGGGCGCCTCGGGAAGCATCCCTCAAGCGACGGGCCGAACACGATCGCACGGCCTGAGGTGCCTCCAGCCCGATAAATTGCACCCGGTATCTGCCCATGCCCTCCAACCTGTCCAAGGCGCAACGCCGCACCCACCGCACGCTGCGGATCGCTTTCGCGTGGGTGATCGTCGGTGTGCTGATGGCGCTGTGGGAAAGCAACGCATTGGAAAGGGCCGGGCTGCCACCCGATCGGACAGGCATACTGGACCACTACTTCTGGCTCTCCCTTTCCGTCGGTCTGCTGGGTGGAGGTGTATACATTTTCCTCCTCCGGGACAAGCTTCGGAACCTCCCGTTCCTGCCGGCTTTCGGCATCATGAGCTTGGGTGTGCTGGTCGTACTGGTGATGGGGTACATCCTCAGGAACACGCTCGGAGCCGAACCAACGTTCACCTCCCACCTTCTCTACGGCGTGGTCACCTGGCAGTTCCTGGGGTACTTCCTCTGGGGTGCGCTGCTGATGGGCGCTACAATGCTGATGGTCCGACTGAACGACCAGTTGGGCGCGGGCGCTGGAGGTTTCCTCTTGGGCGGCTATTTCAAACCCCGTCAGGAGCTGCGCATCTTCATGTTCCTCGATATGCGATCTTCAACGACCATTGCCGAACGCATCGGCGATACGCGGTATTTCCAGCTCTTGAACGATGTGTATGCCGACATCACCGATCCGGTGATCTACACCGAGGGGGATATCTACCAATACGTTGGCGATGAGATCAGTGTGAGCTGGAAGCTCCAACGCGGCATCAAGGGACAACGGTGCCTGCGGTGCTTCTTCGCCATACGCGAAAAATTGCAGCGCCGTGCGGCCCATTACCGCGAGCAGTACGGGATCGTACCCGTGTTCAAGGCCGGGTTCCATTACGGCCAGGTGACCACGGGGGAGATCGGCCTGGTGAAGAAACAGACCATCTTCAGCGGTGATGCCGTGAACACGGCCGCCCACATTCAGGCCGCCTGCAATGAGCATGGCGTGGACATCCTGTTGAGCAAGGAACTGCTCGATGTGCTGGTGCTTCCGCCGTCGAAGTGGAGCTTGCGGTCCGTAGGAGAGGTCCCGCTGAAGGGCAAGCTCCGCAGTGTTACCTTATACACGGTATCCCCCGTTCAGGATCCACTGCCAGCGAGCGCGAACGACCGGACGACGCCTGAACCCTGACGGACCGGACCGATCAGTACTGCTCGTATCGCGTGCCCTGCCACCACACGTTCACCGTGCCGGTGTCGCTGTGCCACACCACCGCATCACCCACGAGCCGGAAGTGCTTGATCCCCGGCTCGCGCGTTACAACGATCCGCCGTCCATTGCGGAAGATCCGCAACTCCCGGTTCAGGTCCTGATAGGCGATCGTGGTGCCGGATACCTGCCAGTTCTCCGGAACGTACCGTTCGATCGTTTCCACCATGCCGTTATGGAAGGTGCGCCATTCGCCCTTTTCCACCCAGGTGATCACACTGTCCTGGACGAAATAGTCCGTGGGCGTTCCGGGGGTGATCGCCATGACCCTCCGATCGATGTAACACCTGAACGCACCTGCTGCGGTCACCCATGCCATCACGCCATCACCCGCTTTGAAACTTTGCGGCGCGAACAGTTCCGCCGTTGCACGTTCCCCGCGGTCAAATACCTTGAAGGTGTCATCACCATCATCCCAGTACGCCACGACATCACCGCCTGGAGCCACACGACCGTAGTCCGCGCTATCACAAAGGACCTGTGTGACCCCGCGGTAGACGAGATGGACGAGTGCGTTCACTCCGATCATAGAAAACGAGCGTGTTGGATCCTGCTTTCCACTGGGGCGCCTCCACCGATCGTGCTACATCGGCGACCGGGAATCGATCTGCCGCGCCAGAACACGCTCAACGTACTATCCTCCAGTTCGTGGAAGGCGACAAGGCTGTCCTCCACCACGAACCGCGCGGCGTTCCCCGTCAACAACATCGGGCCTTTCTCCATGGCCGCATACAAGGCAGTTCCCTGCCGCCAGGCGAACGGTCCGCTTGCCGCGCCCACGGCGGACTTCATCTGCGTCGAGTCCGTTGGTGCATCCCTGGGCGAGCAGGAGCACGGCCCCATTGTTCCAAAGTTCCAGGGCTCCTTCTTGCGTGATAAAACCAAGTCGGTCGGCATTGGGGAAAACGGCCACCGGTGGCTTGGATGTCAGCTCATGGAAAACGCCGTTCTGGAACACACCGAAATGATCGTTCGCGTTCACATACGGGACCGCGGTCTGCGCCAGCACACTCCGCCAGGCGATGCATATGGCGGTGGAGAACAGAAGCGTACGGTGGATCATCATGGCGAAAGTAGCGCGGTGCCAGCGGCCATCGGTCACCATGGAAACTGTTCAGGCTTGGACCGAGAGCCGCTGTATGACCCGCGCATGCACCTGCCGCCTTCGCCCCTTTACGGGCAGCACCAATTCCTCTCCGAAGCTGAAGCGCTCCGAGGCCAATGGCATACGGGCCAACAGTTCAGAACTCACAAGCAGGTCGGTCTTCAGGTCCTTGCACAGGCCGAGCATGCGGCTAACGGTGTTCATCACATCACCACTGAAGTCGATCGTGCGTTTGATGTGTCCGGTCTGTGCCGTGATCACGCGCCCTCCGTGCACTGCCCCGCGGAATTGCGGCACAACACCGAAGAGCCGTTGCATTTCACCAGCGTTCTCCTCGATACGTGACATGATATCAAAGTAAAGGTCCAGGCAGTTGAGGTCGCGCGCACCACGACGCATGGTCCATGTGAAGATCACTTCGTCCCCTACGTATTTGTGGATCTCCGCCTCATTCCTCAACACCGCATCGGTCATCAGTGAGTGCGTCGTGTTGAGGAATCGGAAGTACATCAGGTCGCCCAACTTTTCGTTCAACGCCGTGCTCCCGACGAGGTCGATGCTGAGCATCACACGTTCCTCGGCCACCGGCCGCTCATAGCGGCCCAACAGGAACCCCAGGAACAATCGCTGACCCATGAACTCCTCGACCTGCACCACCAGGATGGCCATGGAGGTGACCACCACCACGCGCAGAACAAGTCGATAGAGCTGCGGCATCATCATCATTTGCGCAGGACTGAAATCCGTTTTTTGCGAAAGCGGTAACAGTTGCTCACGATCGAACGCAAAAGCAATGATGATGAACACCACCGTCAGCAAGTTGACCGCCAGCACCTTGCCCAGGAATTGGAGTGGAATGGCCAACACCCGGAAGCGACGACCAAAGAGGAATTCCTCCAGCACGCCGGTCCAGACCCCGAGCAGGAACCAGGCGGGCCATTGACCCAACAACAACTCACCGCTGAACAGGGTCAGCACCCAGGCCACTCCCCACGTTACCAGACCATACTTGAGCAGCTTGCGCAGCTTGTAACGTGTGATGGCGGTGAGGGGTAACATGCAAATGATCCAATGGGGACGCCGCCTCTTCAGTTGGGCTTGGCTCGTCCTGTCCTCTATCGGGATCGCGAAGGTACTCACCTGCCTTGCGCGCCATCAGCCGGCGAACTAGATCGACATTGCTGTTATCGTGCATTGGAGCAGGAGCGTAAGGGATCATCTTTGGGGAATGGAAATGCTCTGGCGCTTGCTGAGCTTTATCTGGCCCGTGCGAGTGGAAAGGTTGCATGGCCGCCACATGCCACTGGATGTCATGTGGGATGGTGGAAAACTGGTGGTGAACAGTCCGAATGCCAACCAGAGCTACGGGAGCCTTCACCGCGTTATGCGTATGGCACTCCGTGATCTTGACCTGGCTGAGGATCCACCACGTGATGTGCTCATTCTCGGCTTCGGTGCAGGAAGCGTGGCCTCCATCCTTCGCAAGGAAATGCAATTGAACTGCCACATCGTTGGCGTCGAAGGGGATCCGATCATGCTCCTGCTGGCACGGAAGCGTTTTCGCATGGATCAGATGGCTGAACTTGCGCTGGTGGAAATGGATGCCTTTGACTTTGTTCGGGAACATGTACGGACATATGACCTTGTGATCGTGGACCTGTTCAAGGACCTTGAATTCACGCAAGGACTGGAAGGGGCTGAGTTCATGGGCGGCTTGAAGCGGTTGACCCGATCGGGGGGCCGGGTCCTGATCAATACAGTTGTCAACAACGATGAACTTTTGGCACGCAGCGCACATTTGGCCCGGGAAATGCGTCATCACTACAGCACGGTGAAGGAGCAACGCCTTGACGGCATCAACCTTGTGTTCACAGGTATGTGAGCAGCGAGTTGCGATGAACGGACGAGTTTCGCTCCCAAGCACCGACCTTTGCATGTATTTTAGACCGTTATTGTTTGACAATTAGACACTTACATCATGCCTTGACCCTTTCCGGGGTCTTCTGCGCCATGGTGTTAGTGGCCCAGCCGGTCTGTTCCATCAATATCGGACAGGACCGCACCATTTGTCAGGGGCAGAGCGTTCAGCTGCTTGGCCCTCCCGGGTACACGAACTACTTGTGGAGCACAGGTGCTGTTACGCAGAACATCACCGTGAGCACACCTGGGGATTACTGGTGCCAAGTGAGTTACCCAACTGGGAACATGTTCCTCAACGGTAACTTCAGCAATGGGAACACCGGATTCGGCTCGGCATTCCTGTTCTCGCCGGACCTGTACACGGAAGGGCATTACAACATCGGGACCAACGCGAACACCTTTCACAACCAGTGGCAAGGTGTGGGCAATGGGAATTTCCTCCTATTGAACGGAGGCTTTGCCACAGCATGGAGCGCCATCTATTGCCAGAATGTGACGGTATGTCCAGGGCAGACCTACAACCTGTCCTTCCGCATGGCCAGCCTGGCGACCTCGGATCCGCCGCAAGTGCAATGGATCGTCTCCGATGGCACCTCCACCGGTCTGGCCATCGCTCCAATGCGCAAGGGCAATGGAACACGTTCAACAGCGTCTGGACCGCGACCACCGGCGGCCACGCAATTGGATTTCTGTCTTCAGTTGATGAGCGACTACGGGCATCGGCAACGATATCGGCCTTGATGATATGGTGCTGAGCAGTACAGTGATCCTGCGCGATACCGTGCACGTGTATGTGAACCCGCTACCCGTGATGAACTGCGGCACCTATGGTCCGGTGTGCGTGGCCTCGGGCAACGTGGCCCTGGCCGGCGCGCCCGCAGGTGGCACATGGAGCGGGACCGGTGTTTCCGGCGCATCCTTCAATCCCGCTACTGCCGGTGTTGGAACCCACACCCTCACCTACAACTACACCGACGCCAACACCTGCACGAACAGTTGCACTACGAACATCACGGTGAATGCCATGCCCGTGGTCGCCTGTGGGTCATACGGACCTGTGTGCCTTAGCGCTGCGGCCATTCCCCTGGTCGGAGCACCAGCCGGTGGAACGTGGAGCGGGTCCGGTGTAAGCGGCAATTCGTTCGCACCGGCAACTGCTGGAGCAGGCACGCATGCACTTATGTATTCGTACACGAACGTCAACGTCTGCACAAGCACGTGCACAACGAACATCACGGTGAACGCCCTGCCCGTGCTCGCCTGTGGGAGCTATGGCCCCTTCTGCATCAACGCACCTGCCGCGATGCTCAACGGCCTGCCCGCCGGCGGAACCTGGAGCGGCACTGGCGTAAGCGCCGGCAGCTTTATCCCGCGATCGCCGGTGCCGGGCAACATGCGCTGACCTATTCATACACCGATGGGAATGGTTGCACCAACAGCTGCACCACCAACGTCACCGTGAACCCGTTGCCGGTCATGAACTGTGGCACCTATGGTCCTGTTTGCATCAGTTCGGGAGCGCTGGCGTTGGCAGGTTCTCCGGTCGGGGGCGTTTGGAGCGGACCGGGGATCACGGGTTCCAACTTCAATCCCGCGTTCGCTGGGGTCGGCACGCACGTGATCACCTACAGCTATACGAACGCGAACGGGTGTTCCAACGGTTGTTCCACCAACATCACTGTGAATCCGTTGCCGGTGGTGGCCTGCGGAAACTATGGCCCTGTGTGCATCAGTGCCCCTTCCATCGCCTTGGTGGGCGCACCCATCGGCGGCACATGGAGCGGCCCTGGTGTCGCAGCTAATGCATTCGACCCGGCAACAGCAGGCGTGGGCACCTTCGGTGTCACCTACACCTACACCAACGGCAACGGATGCACGAGCAATTGCACCGCCAACATAACGGTGAACGCGTTGCCGATGATGAACTGCGGAAGTCCCGGCCCCTACTGTGTGAACGCACCTGCTGCAGCGTTGAATGGAACGCCTGCAGGTGGAACCTGGAGCGGCACAGGTGTAAGTGCTGGGAGCTTTGATCCCTCCATCGCTGGTGTAGGACAGCACAACCTCACCTACTCGCTCACCGACGCCAATGGGTGCAGCAACAGTTGCACCACGCCTGTCACAGTGGACCCGCTGCCCGTGATGAACTGCGGGGCGTATGGTCCGGTGTGTATTGCATCCGGTGCAGTGGCCCTCGGTGGAACACCTGCCGGCGGAACATGGAGCGGTGTCGGTGTTTCGGGGAGTTCATTCGATCCGGCAGTGGCCGGTGCCGGTGTGCATGTCCTCACCTATGGCTTCACCAGCGCAGGCGGCTGCTCGAAATAGTTGCACCACCACGATCACCGTGAACGCCATGCCGGTGGTGGCTTGCGGGAATTACGGCCCTGTGTGTGTGAGCGCCAATGATGTTGTTCTGGGCGGTGCTCCGAGCGGTGAATCCTGGAGCGGGCCCGGGGTGACCAACGGATCGTTCAGCCCCTCCAGTGCAGGCGTTGGAACGCATCAGCTCACATACTCCTTCACCGACGGCAATGCTTGTACGACCACGTGCAGCACCAACCTTACGGTGAACGCCTTGCCCGTGATGAACTGTGGAAGCTACGGCCCGTTCTGTGCGAACGCGGCTCCTATGGCGCTTGTTGGAAGTCCGTCCGGGGGAACGTGGACCGGACCGGGTGTAGCGCTTGGCTCCTTCGATCCAGCAGCGGCAGGCGCAGGTTCGCATATGCTCACCTATTCGTTCAGCGATGCCAATGGATGCAGCAACACCTGCACGACGGACATCATCGTGAACCCCGTTCCGGCAGTGGACCTCGGCAATGACCTTACCGCCTGCCCTGGCGACGCCGTGACATTCGACGCGACCACGCCCGGTGCAAGCTATCTGTGGCAGGACGGTACCACTGGGCCTACCCTCATCACCAGTATGCCGGGTAACTATTCCGTGCAGGTCACGGTGAATGGATGTTCCGCAAGCGACGCTGTTGCGCTGGACTATTTCAACCTGCAGACCGTCGACCTTGGTGGTGATATCACTGCATGCGCTGGAACACCCGTGCCGCTGACATTGAACATAACGGGCGCCTCTTATGCCTGGAGCACCGGCTCCACAACGGCTTCGATCAACGCGGGTGCCACAGGATGGTATTGGGTGGATGTCACCATGAACAGTTGTGCGGTGCGCGATTCCATCTACGTGACCATCGTGCCCTTGCCCAGTGTGAACCTCGGCGTGGACCGCATGGTGTGCCCCGCCGCGACCGCCCTGTTGAACGCCACAACAGCGAACGCCACCTACCTCTGGAGCAACGGTGCCACCACCCCGACCATTCAAGCAGGGATCGGCAGTTGGAGCGTGCAGGTCACGGTGAACGGTTGCTCATCCAACGACCAGGTGAACGTGGGCAACTGGACCCCGCCAAGTGTGGACCTTGGACCGGACACAACGCTTTGCCCAACGAATACCCTGTTGCTCGACGCCACCACACCGTTCATGAGCTACAGCTGGCAGGATGGCGCAACTTCATCCACCTACCTCGTGCAACAGCCGGGCGCGTATTCGGTGACACTCACAGATAGTCACGGTTGCACAGGTACGGATGCGGTCGTGGTGAACTATGCCACACCGATCCCGGTGTTCCTCGGGAATGATACGACCATTTGCACAGGCACCACCATCGTACTTGACGCAACAACTACCGGCGCCACCTTCTATCAATGGAACAACGGCTTCAATGATCCGACGCTACCGGTCAGCGGCGGCGGTATGTATTGGGTCGGCGTGGAACAGGGCAATTGCATGGTCTTCGACACGATCACTGTGATGATGGCACCGAGCCCGGTGGTGTTCCTGGGCAATGACACGACGCTTTGCCCAGCAGCCACGCTCCTCCTGGATGCCAGTGCCAGTGGCACCACGTTCCTATGGCAGAACAACTCGTCCCTTCCCACCCAACTCGTTTCGTCCTCGGGCACGTACTCGGTCGCGGTCACGGACCCGAACCAGTGTACGGGATCGGACACGATCGTGGTGGCCTATGCCGATCCCAATTCCGTTGATCTGGGTCCGGACACCGTGCTCTGTCAGGGCAGCTCGCTCCTGCTCAATGCCACATTACCAGGAAGCACGTATCTATGGAACACGGGCGCAAGTGGACCCACCTTGAACGTCAGCGCGTCCGGAACGTATTCCGTGCAGGTCTTCCAGGGAGCATGCACGGTGGCTGATACGGTTGTCATACAAGTGCAGCCCGTTCCCGTGGTGGCCCTTGGCAATGACACCACACTTTGCGCGGGGGCAACGATCGCGCTCGACGCATCCTACCCCGGAGCCAGCTATCTCTGGAACACCGGTAGCACGGCCTCCACGATCACGGTCACCGGGCCAGGGCTCTTCGAGGTTACGCTCGACCTCAATGGCTGTGCCGCGACCGACGCCATGCAGGTGAACTATGTGAACGCCCTATCACTGAACCTCGGTAACGACACGCTGCTCTGCCCCGGCCTTCCGCTCACATTGAATGCGTCGATCCCGGGAGGCACCACCGTGTGGAGCACCAACTTCGTCGGCACGTCCATCACGGTGATCGATGATGGCATTTACTGGGCCAACATCACTGTACAGGGCTGCTCAGTGAGCGATTCGATCCTGGTGCAACACGTGCCGCTGGAACCGATCGATCTGGGCGCGGACGACAACCTGTGCGAAGGCCAGACGCTCAACTTCGACATCACCGTGGCTGGCGCGAGCTACTTGTGGGAGGATGGTAGCACCGAACCCACTCGCACTATTGGTACTGGGGGCACCTATTGGGCGCGGATCATACTCTCCGGCTGCGAAACGTCGGACACCCTGCACCTCACCGACGTACCGCTACCCGTGGTGGACCTGCGGCCCCGATACGGCGCTTTGCGCAACCGGGTCGATCACGTTGAACGCCTTCCAGCCGGGCGCCACGTACCTGTGGAACAACAGCAGTACGGCGGCTTCCATCGTCGCTGCACCGGGCACTTGGAGCGTGGATGTCACCCTGAACGGATGTTCGGCGAGCGATGAAGTGGTGATCGATGAACTGGCCTCTCCAACGATCGCGCTTCCGGACGACACCACGCTCTGCACAGGCACGAACTGGCTGATCGATGCCACACAGCCCGGGGCGACCTACACCTGGCAGAATGGGTCAACGCTGCACTCCTTCCTTGTGAACACAGCAGGCACCGTATCGGTAACGATCGCCATTGGCGGATGCATCGTTTCCGACGCCACGACGGTCACGTACTTCGATGCCTCGGTGGTGGACCTCGGGCCGGATACCACGCTTTGCCCTGGCGAAGAACTGGTCCTGTCCCTCCTCCTTCCAGGCGTGGACCTCACTTGGCCGGACGGAACTCACGGCAGCAGCTTCACGATCGCCTCCGCAGGCCAGTATTCCGTGCTGGCCGAGGTCAATGGTTGCTCGGCGACGGACGCGATCAATGTGAGCTATACACCACTGCCCATGCCCGACCTTGGAACGGATCAGATCCTGTGCGATGGCGACACTGCATGGCTCATGGTCTCCGCGTCCAGCGCCAGCGTTGTGTGGAGCACGGGTAGTACGAGCGACACCGTGCAGGTGACCACCGGCGATCTGTATGCTGTGACGTTGACATTGGACGGTTGCTCCGCTTCGGACGCCGTGGATATCACCTTCCTCCATCGCGTGGACAGCCTGGACCTGGGTCCCGATGCCACGATCTGCCTGGGCCGTGAACTCGAACTGGATGCCACCACCTTCGGCGCGAGCTACCAGTGGAGCACCGGATCGGACGAGTCCCATATTGCTGGTGCGGAACCCCGGCATTTACACTGTCGAACTCTCCGGCCCCTGCATCAACGCCGCTGATACCATCATCATCACCGAAGGCAACTGTGCTCCTTTGGTGTTCGTGCCCAATGGCTTCACGCCGAACGGGGATGGCCTCAACGAATCATTCGCGCCCGTCGTCAGCGGGAATGTTCGGAGCTACACCTTCCTGGTGTTCGATCGATGGGGCGAAATGATCTTCAGCAGCAACACGATCGGCGAAGCGTGGGATGGGGCCGTGAACGGAACGCCTTCACAGGATGGCGTGTATGTGTGGCGTGTTGAGTACAAGGCGGTGAGCGATGACGGCGTGACACAAGAGCGTCTCACCGGCCACGTGACGTTGTTGCGCTGAGCGCCGACCGCGCCCGGTTACTTCCCCGCTGCGGCGTCGAAGCCCTCCTCCTTCCAGATGTATTGCCCGTCATTGAGGCGGAGATACGCCCACTTCTTCTCGGCCAGGCCCGCGCCGGTCCCTTTGGCCACCCGCACAATGGAACGATCGATCACTTCCACTTCGTCGAATGCAAAAGGGATGCGGACCTTGCCTGTCGCATCGATCGCTCCGTACCGATCATTCTCCGCGGCCACCAGCAAGCCCTTGGTCAGGTCGGACAGCTTCGTGTACTTCGGGGCCACCACTTCTCGTCCTGTGCTGTCCACAAGGCCGAACAGCGAGCCCACCTTGATGCGCGCATGGCCTCCGTGCATTTCCCAGGCCGCATCGTAACGGGGTTCCACCAGGGTGGTGAACGATCTGCCCATGAAACCCCACTTGTTCTTCTTCTTCACCGGTACCCCTCCCCCTTCGTACACACCGATGTCGGTGTATTGGACCGGAAGGACGCGTTCCCCCTTGGTATCGATCAACCCCATCTTATCGCCCACCAGCACGCGTGCCACGCCTTTGTGGAAGTCTCCCCAGGCCGTGGGTGTTCCTTCCGGCATGGTGTATTGCTGTGTAACGATGAAGCGACCAGAGATATCCACATAGCCGCATCTGCCCTTATCCATCACCAGCGCCAGGCCATCGTTGTATGCACCCACATGACCATGCTCCACGGGTAGCACCACATCGCCGAATTGACTGATCACGCCCATGCGACCATCCTTCCGCACACGCGATACCACGCTCAGAAAACCTTCGATCCACTCATACTCGAAGGGCACTACCAGGTTCCCGCGACCATCGATCACACCGGATCGGCCATCCTTCTCCACCACGGCCACGCCGTTCCGATACGTATTGGCGCCATCGTATTGCAGCGGGATCACCAAGGCCCCTGTGGCGTTCACATAACCGTACTTCCCTCCCTTCGCGGCATAGGCCAGTGCGCCGCTGAACTCGCCCAGTTCATCGTACTCCACAGGAACGATCACCTTGCCCGACCGGTCCATCGCTCCCGCTTTGTTGTTCAGTTCCACCGTGGCCAACCCCTCGCTGAATTCGTATACCTCATCGTAGATCAGCTCGATCACCGCGCGGCCCATTTTGTTGATGGTCCCCATGTGTGCATCACGGCCCACGATGGCCTGCCCGCCCTGGAACGGTTCCGCCACCTCGTATTCGGCCTTGATCCGCTCAACCCCGGTGGCATCGATGTAGCCCCATTTCTCACCTTGGCGGAAGGGGTACAGCACCAGGCTCGCTGTGGTGAAGTCCGCTGCCAGTTCATTGATGAACGGATAATCCGGATAGTTCTTCAGGAAACCGGTGATGGACGCGGCGCTCAGATCACGGGTGCTGGTCTCGTAGATCGTTCGCCAGGCCTCCGGCACATGGGGGCTCTTCGGATAGCGGCGGATGAAGGCCGATAGCTGTTCCGGCGTCCGGTCAGGAGCGCTCAACTTGAACAACTCGGCCTCTGCGACCCGGATGTACGGGCTGTCCGCATGATCCCGGATGAACGCCTCCAGCTCCGGGATGGTGCCGTTGGGCGCTGCTTCGCGGAAGATGGCTTCGTTGAGCCGGTTGCGTGCCTCGTAGGCTTCCCGCGACCCCGGATACCGCTCAAGAAAGGCCTCGTACGCACTGGCCGTGTTAGTGCTTCGCGCCTCCACGAAGGCCAGATGGTCGCGTTGCTCCGTGGCCTCCTTCACATGCGCGCTCTGCCGATAGTGCTGGATGAAATTGTCGAAGGCGGCGATGGTGTTCACGGCCTTCGCCTGGTCGTAGGCGATGCTGTAAATGTGTTCGCGCTGCGCTGCAATGGCGGCGGCATCCACACCGTAGGGCAACGCCGCCGCCCGTGCCTTCTCTCCCGCCATCGTGAAGGCCGCATCAGCGCGCTGGATGTAGGCGAAGCTCGAATCCAGCTGGTAGAACGGATTATCCGCCCGGCCGGTGATCACACTGAGCCCGTAGTTGGCGGCGATCGGCTGCTTCGCCACCTGCTTCATGAACAGCTCCCGCGCGAGGAAGTAGTTCTTCACGTCAAGGGCTGCGAAGGCCTTCTTCAGCTTGCCGGCCTGTGCGCTGAGCGCAAGGCAACAAGCGAACAAGAGGATGAAGGAGCGTGTTGCGGTAGGGCTATGCACACGGCGAAAGTATCCCGCCGTTCATCGCGTACATCGCACCTTCGTGCCGCCGCATTGACCATGCCCTGTTGATGGAGAAGAAGGAACTTCCGCTGGAACGCTGGCTTACGCCACGGAATGCGCGCCTGGCCCTGCTGGTCATCGGACTTGTCTCCCTGGCCGCCGCGTTCAGCCTGCGGAACGTGAAGGTGGATTACGACTTCGAGAAGTTCTTCCCGAAGCAACGATCCTGAACTGGACCGATACCTGGCGTTCCGCGAACGATTCGGCTACGACAATGACTTCCTGATGTTCGGCATCGAACGCGAGGACGGTGTGTTCGACCGTGAGCTGCTGGTGCGCGTGGACAGCCTGGCGATGCGCCTGGAACGACTCCCGCTGGTGATGAAGGTGCTTTCGCCCACCCGGATCAGCGAACCCGTGATCACGCCGGTTGGCGTGTTCGAAACGCCGTACCTCCGGCTTGACCAGATGTCCGACACCAGCGGCGGGGATCTGCTCGCCCTGGACTCCGCACGCATCTGGAACGATCCGCGCGTGCGCGACATGTTCTTCTCCGACGATGCCCGCGCCATGATCGTGGTGCTGAACGCCGAGCCCGGGCTTTCGAAGGTCAAGTGCGACGACCTGCTCGTGAACGTGCGCCGGGTGATGAGCGAAAGCGGATTCGCGAGCGCACGCGTGGTCGGACGCATCGTCGGCCAGGACCATTACATCAACACCATGGTGAAGGAGATGCTCTTCTTCCTCACCGCCTCCATCCTGCTGCTCGCCGTGTTCCTGTGGATCGGTTTCCGCAGTCTGTATGGTGTGCTCGTGCCCATCGCCGTGGTGGGCCTGTCCATCCTGTGGCAGGTGGGCTTCATGACGGCCATCGGTAAGCCACTGGGCATTCTGACGATGCTGCTGCCCACCATCCTGTTCGTGGTGGGCATGAGCGACGTGGTGCACATCCTCGAATGTTATCTCGAGGAGATCCGACGGGGCGCACCGCGCATCCGGGCCATTGCGGTCACGTACCACGAGGTCGGATTGCCGACATTCCTCACGGCGGTGACCAGCGGCATCGGCTTCGCCACGTTGGGCACCGCCAGCATACAGCCCTTGCAGGAGTTCGGTTATTACACTGCGCTCGGTGTGCTGCTCGCCTTCTGCCTGGCCTTTGTGCTGCTCCCTGCCCTGCTGGTGCTGATCGACCCGGCGCGCCTTCTTCCCCGCAAGGATGAAGCTTCGCCTTGGGACCATCGCCTGCCGGTGCTCTTCCAATGGACCTTGCGCAACCGCCGCGCCGTGCTCTGGGGCTTTGCCGCCATTACGCTCGTCAGCTTCGATCGGCATATCACGCGTGCGGGTGAACAACTACCTGCTGGAGGACCTGCCGAACAAGGATCCGTTGAAGCAGGGCTTCGTATGGTTCGAAGAGACCTTCGGAGGCGTTCGACCCTTCGAGATGGAGATCAGTGTGGTGGACAGTAACCGCACGGTATGGGACTTGGACGTGCTGCGGCAGATCGAACGCGTTCAGGAGCACGTGTCCACCAATTACCATGTTGAAGGTATCGCCTCCCCGGTGCTCCTGATGCGGTCGATGAACAAGGCCTTCAATGGAGGCGACCGTTCGTTCTTCCAGCTTCCCGAGGACAGTGCGGAATGCGTCCGCATGGCCCGACGGACGAAGATGCTCGGCAAGGACCTCCTCGGTCCGCTCGTGAGCAGCGATGCCCGCACCGCGCGTCTGACGGGTCGTTGTGTGGACGAGGGCGGCTTCGTGCATAAAGGCAAGAACGCTGAGCTGGATTCCTTCATCATGGCGCATACGGATCGCGCACCTGGTGCAATTCCACCAGACCGGCATGGCCTTCCTGATCGACCGCAACAACGCGACCTTGAGCACCCAGCTGGTGGCAGGCATGGGCCTCGCCGTGCTGCTCACCGCCTTGATCATGCTCTGGTTCTTCCGCGACTGGCGCATGGTGCATCGTGGCGCTGATCCCGAACCTTGTACCGCTGGTCTTCATCGCCGGCGTCATGGGCTTTTCGGGGATCGACCTGAAGGTCAGCACCGCCATCATCTTCTCCATCTCCTTCGGTATCGCCGAGGATGATACCATTCACATGCTTGCTGCCTTACGCCAGCATCTGCGCGCCGGCCTCTCCCCCGTCTACGCGCTCAAACGCACGTACCTGCGCACGGGCAAGGCCGTCACCGTCACCAGCCTTATGCTTCTTTCCGGATTCGTCACGCTCGTATTCTCCGACTTCGCCAGTGTGTTCTACATGGGCGTGCTCATCACCTCCACCCTGGCCTTTGCGTTCCTGGCCGAGCTGTTGTTGCTGCCCGCGCTCGTGATGGCGCTGATGCGGCCGGGAACAACAGGGGCCGCCTCGAAGAGACAGCCCCTGTCGTAGTGCCGATCCGAACGGATCAGTAACTCTCGTACGCGCCCTTGAATTCGGCGTCGTCCATAAAGAACTCCTTGCCCAGTTCGAGCATTTCCTTGGCCTTGGCCTTGTTGCCCTTGCCATCGAGGTATGCGGCGTAATGGATGAGCGCGGCCTTCACCAGCTTCTTCTGGTCATCGGGCAGCATGCCGATGCCACCGGCTGCATCCAACGCAGGCTGGAATTTGGCAATTGCGAGCTCTCCCTCCTTTGCCATGTTCGACTTCAACAGCGACAAGCCCAGCATCAACCATGCGACCCGGATTCTCCGGGTAATAGCCGGTCATGCCATCGAACCACTGCTTGGCCTTGCTGAACGCGTTGGATTCGTAATCGTTCAACCCGGCACCGCCCGCCATCTCGTTCAGGTTGCTCCAGTAGTCGGCGTAGTTGTCGAAGAACTCCTTGTTCTTGTCCTTCTTGCGGTACTTCTCGGCGAACTTCACGGCATCGCGGTCGCTCTTCTTGTACTCCTCCATGGCCCGGTACTTCTCGATCTTGCTCATCTCATACAAGCTCATGCTCATATAGAGGAAGGGCAACGGGTCCTTCTTGGAGGACTCCTTCTCGGTATAGGCCTGGGCCTTGGCCAGGCAGTCCTCGTACTTCTCGTCAACGTATTTGACGAGCAGATCCTCGTAGGGCTGTTTCTGGGCTTGGGCCGCAAGGAACAGGGTGGAAAGGGCTGCGAGCAGCAACGAACGCATCATGGCGTGGTGATTTGGGGCGTGGTTGGCAAGATCGATGCCGGAAAGGTAGGCGAGCCGGCGAATGAGCGAAAGCCGCTCCCAAGGGAATGTGAACAGCCCATGGGGGAAGCGCCTCCGGCTACCGCCCCTTTCACCACTTTTGCAGTCCAGTCCACATCTCCGTGCGCATCGACATCCTCACTGCCCTACCGCGCCTGCTGGACAGCTATTTCAGCGAGAGCATCCTGCAGCGCGCCCAGACCAAGGGCCTGGCCGAGGTGGTGGTGCACGACCTGCGCGACCATAGCACCGACAAGCACCGACGGCTGGACGACTATGCCTTCGGGGGCGGTGCCGGCATGGTGATGACGATCGAACCCATCCACCGATGCATTGACGGGTTGAAGAAGGAACGGACCTACGATGAGGTCATCTACATGAGCCCGGACGGTGAACTGCTGGACCAGCCCATGGCCAACCGCATGAGCCGCCTGACGAACCTGATCCTGCTCTGCGGCCATTACAAGGGCGTGGATGAGCGGGTACGCGAGCACCTGATCGACCAAGGAGGTGTCCATCGGCGATTATGTCCTGAGCGGGGGTGAACTGCCTGCGGCCGTGCTGAGCGACTCCATCATCCGGCTGCTCCCCGGGGTGCTCAGCGACGAAACGAGCGCCCTGTCGGACAGCTTCCAGGACGGGCTGGTGGCCCCGCCCGTGTACACCCGACCCTCCGATTACCAAGGCTGGAAAGTGCCGGATGTGCTCATGAGCGGCCACGAGGCCAGGATCCAGGCCTGGCGGCATGAGGAGAGCCTTAAACGCACCCAACAGCGCCGACCCGATCTTTTGGCCTCATTTGGTGAAGGTTAGGTGCTGTTCCAAGACAATTATTCCCTAATATTGCGGCCCCGAATTCGGGACGTGTTCCCGTTAACCCGCTGAGCGCCATGGACAGAGATCAAGCAACTCGAGAAAGAATGGGCCCCTGTGAAGCAGTACGCTGACTTCAAGGCCGGCGATACCGTTACCATCCACTACAAGATCGTTGAGGGCGCCAAGGAGCGTATCCAGCAGTTCCAAGGGGTGGTGATCCAGCGCAAAGGCAGCGGCAGCACCGCCACCTTCACGGTGCGCAAAATGAGCGGCAACATCGGTGTGGAGCGCATCTTCCCGATCGCCTCGCCCTTCATCGACCAGATCGATGTGAACAAGCGTGGTGTAGTGCGTCGCGCACGCATCTTCTACCTGCGCGAGCGCCGCGGCAAGAGCGCCCGTATCCAGGAGAAGCGCATGGCCTTGGTGGCCGAGCCCAAGTAAGGCTTCATCCCTCGACCTTCGTAAAGGCCCTTCGCCACCCGGCGGAGGGCCTTTATCATTTCAATGTCAGGACCATCCTGAAGCATCCCCGGCGAAGGACGCGCGTTCAGCCTGCAAAATGCAAGGCCACCATCACCACCACCGCGATCACGGCTACGGCTGCAATGATGATGAACATGTTCACCGTAGCAGGCATGTCTGTCGGCTTGTGGTCGTCGATGGTCCGGAACATCGCCCGGGGCATTGAAGTGTTCGTCAGTTGGACATACCTGTGATCGTACGCAACCGGCGCGCCGTCACATAGTCCGAGGCCACTACCCCAAGCGCGGCGGGCATTTTATACCGGAAGCGAAGCTGTTGCGCATTTGAACCTTTGGGTAATTGCATCCACGATCTGGCGTACGTCGGCCCCTTGAGTTCGTAAATGCATGAGCACGGAAGCTCGCGCAAAGGATCGAATTACATCACAAGCACTCGCGACAGTCTCTATGCCTACGCTTCGGCTTTTGTATTGCACGGCAGCGCTTGCAGAGAAGTCTAGCGCAAGACCTGGTACCAATCGATGGCCTAACCCGGATACTGGGCCTGGTTCACCAGGTCAGCCACCGGCAAGCCTGTACGTTCGGCCAGCAACGCAAAGAAGGCGTCGCTGCCGTGAACCAAGATAGCCATTAGATCTTCAGCACGCGACCGTCCTTGGTTTTCAGCAGTGATCATCTCCTGCCAATCGGGTGCACCTTGCCTGAGGCGATCTCGTTCCAAGCACATGTCGCGATATTCCGATCGCCATTCGTGACACGCACATGCTCGTCGCATGTACGCCAAGCGGTGGTCGCGGCCATCGCTGGATCAGGACTGAAAGCCCTGCCAGAACCGAACGCTCCGAGCATGATCCCAATGAATATCGCGATACCGATTTCGGCCATTGAGCAACTATTCCTACGAAACTCATCAAGTCCATTCCGTGCCGACATCACAGCGGTTATCCAGCCCAGGATGCCGTAGAACCGCGGGAGACCGATCCACCTCGCCATCCACAGGTTCAGGTCGGGCAACGTTCTTACGACCGACCGCGGACATGACGATGGGCGTGATCACCATTACAGCGATCGGTACAAGCCAGGTCGAAGCTGACATAGCAGGTGATCGGGTCCTCAGAACAGATCACCCCACCAACTCCTTGTTCCTGTTCGGGATGTCGTCCTTGCTGAAGCTCACCTTCTCATCCTCCTCCTTCAGCTTCAGCACCAGCGCGAGTGCATCGGGCACCACGTCGCTGCAGAGCGTGAGGAAGCTGCCGGGCTTGGCGTTGCTGATCGCGTAGCGGATGGCCTCGTCCTCCTTCTTGATGATCTTGACGGGCTTGTTGGGATCGATGTCCTTGATGCCCTTCACCATGAGCGCGATGATCTCGTCGTCGGTCTTGCCGCGCAGGTTGCGGTCCTGGCGGATGATGATCTCGTCGAACATCTGCGCGCTGAGGCGACCCAGGTTCACGGTGTCCTCGTCGCGGCGATCGCCCACGCCGGCGATCACGCCCACCTTCGGACTGTCGGGGATCTTGCTGAGGAACTTGCCCGAGCGCTTCGAATCCGTGCGGGTTGTGGGCGTAATCCACCACCACTTGGAATTTCTTGAACTGGAACAGGTTCAGGCGGCCCGGTGTCTGCGCGGCACCCGGCACGAAGGTCATCAAGGCCTCGCGCAGTTCTTCGATCTTCACGCCTTGCACGTAGGCTGCGAGCACAGCGGGCAGCACGTTCTGGATGTTGAAGACCGCCTTGCCACCGTAGGTGATGGGGATGTTCACGGCCTTCTCGATGCGCAGCTTCCATTCGCCCTTGCTGATGGTGACGAAGCCGTTCTCGTAGATGGCTGCGAGGCCACCGAGCTTGCAGTGCTGGCGGATCAAGCGGTTGTTCTCGTCCAGGCTGAACAAGGCGATCTTGCAATCGCACTGCTTGCGCATGGCCATCACCAATTCGTCGTCGGCGTTGAGGATCGCGTAGCCATCGCGGCGCACGCTGCGCGGCACGGTGCTCTTCACGTGGGCCAGTTCCTCCAGCGTGTGGATGTCCTTCAAGCCAAGGTGATCCGCCGCCACGTTGGTCACGATGGCCACGTCGCAATGCTCGAAGCCTAGACCGCTGCGGACCAATCCACCGCGCGCGGTCTCCAGCACGGCCATGTCCACTACGGGCTCCTTCAGCACGAACTGCGCGCTGGCCGGGCCGGTGCAATCGCCGGTCATCAGCAGGCGGTTCATGATGTACACGCCATCGCTGCAGGTCATGCCCACCTTGTAGCCCACGCTGCGCATGAGGTGGCGGTAAGGCGCGTGGTCGTGGTCTTTCCGTTCGTTCCGGTGACGGCGATGATCGGGATGCGGCTCGGTGTGCCCAGCGGAAAGAGCATGTCCACCACAGGTTCGGCGACGTTGCGGCCCAGAGCCACCGGTAGGGTGCCAGGTGCATACGGAAGCCCGGCGCGGCGTTCACTTCCAGCACGGCGCCGCCGGATTCGTTCAGCGGAACGGTGATGTCGTCCGTCATGATGTCGATGCCGCAGATGTCCAGGTCGATGATGCGGCTGATGCGCTCGGCGAGGAAGACGTTGAACGGGTGCACCACTTCGGTGACATCGTCCGCCGTGCCACCTGTGCTCAGGTTGGCCGTGGCCTTCAAGTACACCGTTTCGCCTTTCGCGGGAACGCTGTCGGGCGTGAGTTCCTTCAGACGCGAGCAGCTTCAGCGTGTGATCATCGATGTCGATGCGCGTGAGGACGTTCTCGTGACCGAAGCCGCGACGCGGGTCCTTGTTCACTTCCTCCGCCAGCTGCGCGATCGTGCTCTTGCCGTCGCCGATGACACAGGCTGGCGTGCGCTTGGCACCGGCCACGAAGCGGTGGTTGATCACCAGCAGGCGATGGTCGAGGCCGGTGATATAGCGCTCCACGATGGCGCTGCGGCTGATCTCCTTCGCTTTCGCCAGGGCCACCTTCGCTTCCTCCAGTGTCTTGATGCCGATGGTGGCGCCGCGGCCATGGTTGCCGCCGATGGGCTTGATCATGCAGGGGAAGCCAACGGAATCCAACGCTGCTTCCAACCCTTCCTCCGTGCGCACAACGCGGCCTTTGGGAACGGGGATCTCGTAGCTCTCCAGTAGCTGTTTGGTCTCCTCCTTGTCGCAGGCGATCTCCACACCGATATTGCTGGTCCTGCTGGTGATCGTTGCGCGGATGCGTTTTTGGTGAATGCCGTGTCCGAGCTGTACCAAGCTCTGTCCGTTCAAGCGGAGGTAGGGAATACCGCGTGCGACCGCCTCCTGCACGATGCTGCCGGTGCTGGGCCCCAGCCGGCTGTCCTCGCGAAGCTCGCGCATCTGCTGGATGTCGGCTTCGAGGTCATACTTCTCCCCACTGATCAACGCTTCCGCAATGCGCACGGCCGACTTCGCCGCGAACATGCCGACAGGCTCTTCGATGTAGCTGAACACCACGTTGTACACACCCACCTCGCGGGTGCTGCGCGTGCGTCCGAATCCGGTCTCCATGCCGGCCAGCGTCTGGATCTCCAGGGCGATGTGCTCGATCACATGGCCCATCCATGTGCCGCGTTTCACACGTTCGAAGAAGCCACCTGCATGATCCTCGCTGCAGCGATGGCTGTACATCGACGGTAGCATGGTCGTCAGGCGCTCATAGAACCCGGGATCTTATCCGTGGGCTTTTGCTCGAGGTCCTCGATATCGAGCCGCATCACGATGAGATGATGACGGCGGACCGACCAATAATTGGGGCCACGCATGGCTTTCAGCTCGAGGATCCGCATGAGAATGGGGTTGAATGAGGGCAATATAGTGCGGTAGGTTGTTCAAACTTCGTCTGCCACTGGCGGTCAGGTGTGCGATCGGTCCTCTATTTTCGTCGGCGCTACCCCGGTCGAAGGGGTGGTGGACCCGAGGCCGGTCGCAGGCTGCAGGAGCGCGGTTCCCTTACCGGTCCAAGTTCCACAGGCATGCGACGGCAGCGGGATCGGGGGCGGGGGTCAACACCAGCACATGAACCCAAAAGGCAAACTCATCGCCATCGGCGGTAACGAGGACAAGGGCACGGAACCCGAAGGCGGGCACAATGCCAAGGTCTTTCAAAGCACCTTCATTGAAGAGGGCATCCTGAAGCGCGTGATGGACGAGATGGGTGGCACCAATGCCCGCATCGCCGTGATCACCAGCGCCAGCAGCATTCCGCTCGAGGTGGGCGCGAATTACATCGAAGCCTTCGGCCGTTTGGGCGCGAAGAACATCGATGTGCTCGACATCCGCGAACGCACCGACGTGAAGCCGGACATGATCAAGCGACTGGCCAAGGCCGATGGCGTGATGATGAGCGGCGGGAACCAGCTCCGTCTCACTACCATCTTCGGTGGAACGGCCTTCCTGGAGCTCATGAAGCGCCGCTACCATGAGGAGTCCGGTTTCGTGATCGCCGGCACCAGCGCGGGCGCCATGTGCATGAGCAGCACCATGATCTACCAGGGCCACAGCTCCAGCGGGCTGGTGAAGGGCAGTGTGAAGATGACCACCGGCGCCTCCTTGATCCAGGATGTGATCATCGACAGCCACTTCGTGGAACGCGGCCGCTTCAGCCGTTTGAGCCAAGCCGTGGCCAGCAACCCCAACGCCATCGGCATCGGCCTGGGCGAGGATACGGGCGTGGTGATCACCAACGCCGATATGCTCGAGACCATCGGCAGCGGCCAGGTGATCGATCTTCGATGGGCACGACATCAGCTACAGCGACTATGCCGACGTGGAGGAAGGGCAGCCCTTCAGCATCGAAGGCATGAAGGTGCACATCATCTCCAAGGGCCACAGCTATTCCGTGATGCGGCGCGAGTTCGCGGCCGTCCGGGTGCCCATGCGGGGCTGATCGGTGGTCAAGACCTTCGCCGCGATAAGGTCACGCATGACCCTGCGGTGCGGATCATTCCGATCAGTACTTTGGTCGCATGCGCCCCCTTCTGTTCGCACTTCTGGCCTTGTTCATCCTGGCCTTCGCCCCCAAAAAGTCCGACATTCCTGAGCGTTTCGTCGTTGATGGCGAGAACGTGTTCACGTCCGCGGAGGAGGACCGGCTGGATTCCTTGTTCCGCGGCCACGAGCTGCGCACCGGTAACGAGATCATTCTGGTGACCACCTATTCGTACAACGGGCAGCCGGATCTTCGCTCTTATGCGGCCACCTGCGGAGATTCGCTGAAGGTGGGCAAGAAGCGCCGGAACAATGGGCTGGTGATCGCCTTCAGCGGTCATCTGCGGGAAGTGTACATGGCCCCAGGGTTGGGCACGGAAGTGGTGCTCCCGGAATGGAAATGCCAGAAGTTCGCCGATAGCCTGATGGTCCCTTTGTTCAAGGAGAGCATGTATTTCGACGGCATCTGGGAGGGCAGCCGTGCCGTGGTCAACTACCTGGAGGAACCCGGGCACGAGATCAACTGATCTGGAACGGTGCGCCATTCGCGCACAACTCGTTTCTTTGCCCCCACTTCGCAACGCACCCCCATGTCAAGCCCCGATACCTATACGCCGCACCCGAACTCCGCTCGCTGGCCGTTCTACGCCATGTCGCTGTTCGCCCTGATCTGCTGCATCGTCATGTGGCGCGCCTGCGAATTCTCGGGGAAAGGCATGGATGCCCCGGCTGCTCCGGCCGCGGCCGCTGCCGCTCCCTGAGCCTCTTTCCTGCGCGTTTCACGCCAGACTTCGCATGCTAACGCTCATGCCTGCCTCTCAACCACCGGGGGTCAGATCACATAGCTGCGAACATCTCCTTCCGACCGATGACCGAGCAGATCGGACACTTCCGCGGATCATGTCCTTTGGCCGGGCAGTGCTCGCGTCCGAAGAAGATGATGCGCAAGTGTAGGTCGTTCCAGCTTTCCTTCGGGAACAGCTTCTTCAGGTCGGCCTCGGTGTGCTCCACGCTCTTTCCCGTGCTCAACGTCCAGCGGTACGCGAGGCGATGTATGTGCGTGTCAACCGGAAATGCCGGTACGCCGAATGCCTGGGACATGACCACGCTTGCTGTCTTGTGCCCTACGGCCGGCAGCGCCTCCAGCCCACTGAATGTGCGCGGCACCTCTCCCCCATGCTCATCGAGAATGATCCGCGAAAGCCCATGGATGCCTTTACTCTTCATCGGTGATAGCCCGCATGGACGGATGATGTCCTCGATCTCCTGCACGGAAAGCTTCACCATCTGTTGCGGTGTGCGTGCCCTCGCGAAGAGCAGCGGCGTGATCTCGTTCACCTTCTTGTCCGTGCACTGGGCGCTGAGCACCACGGCCACCAGCAGTGTGTAGGGGTCCTGGTGATCGAGCGGGATGGACGTTCGCGGGTAGAGTTCGGCGAGCTTCCCCGAAACGAAGGCGGCTTTTTCCGTGCGGGTCAGGCGCTGCATGCCTGCGAAGGAACGATGATCACCGGATCCGCTCGCGCAGGTGCTCGCATCGGCCATGCACCTTTTCGATATGCTGATGGTCCTGTGGCCGCTTCCAGCGTCCGCCCCACGCCCATCCCCTGCGGCGCAAGATGCTTCGTGATGTTCATGCGGGTGAGCGTGCCTGGGCGGTCGGGGGTATAGCGACCGGCGGCAGGCTCGCGTGTTACCCCATCAGGTCCTTGCCGCACCAGCGGATTGAGCAGCGGATTGATATCGATGGCGATGCCCTGTGCGTGCTTCGAGTCTCGGGCACATGGGCCTTTCCGCGGTAGTTGAACGCGCTGGTGTTGTTGTCGGCCATGGAGGCCGCATCGTTCCAGCCGGTGGAATCGGCATTCAACCCATACCGGTTTATGGGGATCACCTTGGCGATCGGGAACGTATCGCGTTGAAGGCCGGCGAAGATGGCGCGCACGTCCTCCGCCACGCAGGCATGGACCAGCAGAATGCCCGTTCGCAGGTGCTGCGTATCCACCACGGTGCATGCGCTGTCCGCGAAGGTGAAATACGTGACCTCCACGGTCACGAGGTGATCACGGACGCCTGGCCCCAACCTACCCAACTTCCGCTTCGATGATCCGGAGGTCCTGTTCGAGCCCCGCCGTGTCGGCAATGGTGCTGTGCGGTGTCACTGTGCGCGGGTACGCTGGCCGCCATGGAGGGCGCATCGTGGCTCGCGTCCACTTCTCCTCCGCCGCCGCATGCAACGAACAGGACGAGCACTGCCAAGGGCAGGAAGCCCATGCCTGCGAACGTCCGGTTCCACTCGATCACCTGCATACCAAGCCTGTACTGTTTGGACGCGCCATCGCCTGGGAGGTCATTCCTGCAACCGCATCAAGGGCCGATGACGCACGCATGCGGATCGCCATGGTCACTGCTCCTCCCCTCATTTCAAACGTTCCAACCGTCCCTTCCGCTTCACGATGTTCTTGTAGTCCCACTGGATCTCGCGCGACTTTGCCAGCCAGCGTTCAAGGTCCTTCTTCTTGATCTGCGCCACCGAGGTATAGATGATCTGCGCCGCCTTGAACTTGCCTTCACTCGTCAATTCTTCTTCTTCGAAGGACTGTCCGCTCCAGAACAGCAGTCGCATGCCCGCCTTCAGCCGGTGGTAACCAACGATGGGGTTGCCCTCCAGGAACCACACAGGGTGCGCGTGCCACACCTTGCTTTCCGCTTCCGGCAGTCGGCCATCGATGATGCCTGCCAGTTGCTCGGCGATCGCGCGATCGGTCTCGCCAAGTGACTTGTTGTAGGTGATGATGTCCTGGTGCATGCGCCGCCCAACTACCACGAGAAGGTGTGCGGGCCGCCACCCCGGATGAACGTGTGCGACATCGTCGGAATCTTCTCGCCCTCCACATGCACGAGGTTCTGCTGCTCGGCAAAGATCTCTTGCAAAAGCGTGTTCGAGACCATGAGGTCCTTCGGCGAGCTCACATCTTCCACCTGCAAATAGCAGTACAGTGTTTCGCCATCGAGCTCCTTGCCGATCCAGTTCCACGCCAGCTGATGGTCTTCTTGGAACAGCACGAGGTGTTCGAGGAAATAACGGTTCAACAGGCTGTCCGCCTTGGGGTGCTCCAGGTCTGAACCCAGCTTCAAGGAAGCCACGCTCTCCATGGCGTGCTCGAGGTCATGCGTCGTTATCCGCCAGGTAAGGTCGAGGGTACGTGTCTCTGCTTTGTGACGTACCGTGAGAATTGACACGAAAAAATCGTGTGGCACTGCTGTACTCAGCAACAAGGAACCGGCCAACAGCAGGGTTTTCATGGGCCCACAAAGATCGGCGCTTCCGCATGAACAGCACACGGCCTGAGCCGTATTTTCGCACGCATGAAGTTGAAGAACGCCCTTTCCTTCGCATCGACCCTTTGCGCGGTGGTCAGCGTGGCCCAGGACGCGCCTCGCTACGGCCGGGACAAGTTCCGCCAGTTGGACCAGGAACTCCCCACGCCCAACGAGCAGCGCACCGCCAGCGGCGCCCCCGGCCATGCCTACTGGCAGATGAAGGCCGACTACGACATCCACGTGGAGATCACCGAGCCGAAGGCGAGTGAGGGCGTGTTGCCCAAGCTCACCGGCTACGAGACCATTACGTACCACAACCAGAGCCCCGACAAACTCGACTACCTCTGGCTGCAATTGGACCAGAACATCTTCGAGCCCGGCAGTGATGCCAACACCACGCGCACCGGCACCATGCCCGACAGTGTCAACATCGAGCAATTGGACAAGTGGGTTCACCCCTTCGATGGCGGCTACAAGATCACCGGGGTCACCGATGCCAGCGGCGGCAAGCTGAAGTACACCATCAACAAGACCATGATGCGGGTGGACCTGCCCAAGCCGCTCATGCCGGGAGCCACCTTCAGCTTCAAGGTGAGCTGGTGGAACTGGATGAACGACCGCATGAAGTGGGGCGGCCGCGCGGGCTACGAGTACTTCCCTGCGGAGGACAACTACCTCTTCACCATCGCGCACTTCTATCCGCGCATGGCCGCCTACATGGACTACAGCGGGTGGATGCACAAGCAGTTCCTCGGCGCCGGCGAGTTCACCCTCGACTTCGGCGACTACACGCTCAGCATCACCGCGCCCAGCGACCACATCGTCGCGGCAACCGGCGAATGGGCCAATGCGTCAACCGTGCTCACGGCCGCGCAGCAGAAGCGCCTGGCGCAGGCGCGCACCAGCGACAAGCCTGTGATGATCGTTACGCCGCAGGAGGCACTGGAGAACGAGAAGGAGCGAAGCAGCGGAACGAAGACGTGGGTCTACAGGTCGAAGAACGTGCGCGACGTGGCCTTCGCCAGCAGCCGCAAGTTCATCTGGGATGCGATGAACCAACCTCAGGGCATGCGACGCCAAGCGAAGTATGAACAACGTGCTCTGCATGAGCTATTACCCGAAAGAAGGCAACCCGCTTTGGGAGCAGTACAGCACCAAGGTGGTGGCGCATACCATCAAGACCTACAGCAAGTTCACCGCCGACTACATCTACCCGGTGGCCATCAGCGTGCACACCGACCGCATCGGCATGGAGTACCCCATGATCTGCTTCAACGGCGGGCGCCCTGAGAAGGACGGCACCTACAGCGAGCGCACCAAGTATGGCATGATCGGCGTGATCACGCACGAGGTGGGCCACAACTTCTTCCCGATGATCATCAACTCCGATGAGCGGCAGTGGACGTGGATGGATGAAGGCCTCAACACCTTCGTGCAATACCTCACCGAGCAGGAGTGGGACAAGGACTACCCGAGCTGGCGCGGCAAGCCCCGCAACATCGTGGATTACATGAAGGGCGATCCCAACGCCTCGTCGGACAAGGTGAAGGCGCGCATCGAGCCGATCATGACCAACAGCGAGAGCCTCCAGCAGTTCGGCAACAACGCCTACGGCAAGCCCTGCACCGCGCTCAACATCCTGCGCGAAACGGTGATGGGCCGCGAACTCTTCGACCACGCCTTCAAGACCTATTGCGAACGGTGGAAGTTCAAGCATCCCACGCCGGCCGACTTCTTCCGCAGCATGGAGGACGCCAGCGGCGTGGACCTCGACTGGTTCTGGCGCGGCTGGTTCTACACCACCGACCACGTGGACATCGAGCTCGCCAACCTGCGCTACAAGCGCATGGACCCGCGCGACCCGCTTCTGGCCGAGAAGCTCCAGCGCGAGGAGAAGGAGCGCGAGGTGCCCGACCTCAGCCGCCAGCGCAACATCGACAGCGAGATCGATTTCGTAGTGGACATTGACCCTTCGACGCGCGACTTCTACAACAGTTACGACCCGCTCACCGCAACCGAGCGCGACATGACCGCCTACGAGAAATGGAAGAAGGGCCTGAAGCCTGAGGAGCTCGCGCTGATCAACGAGCAATTGCACCTCTACGAGCTCCGTTTCAAGAACATCGGCGGGCTGGTGATGCCGCTGATCCTGGAGTGGGAGTACATCGACGGCACCAAGGAAGTGGAGCGTATCCCCGCCGAGATCTGGCGCATCAGCGACGACATCTCCAAGGTCTTCGTGAAGCGTAAGGAGGTGAGCACGCGTCACCCTCGATCCCTTCCTGGAGACCGCCGACTGCGATCTCAACAACAACAGCTGGCCGCCGAAGATGGTGCCCACGCGCTTCGATGTCTTCAAGGAGCAGCAGTGGCGACAGCCGAACCCCATGCAGCAGGAACGCAACCGGATGACGGGCGGGGAAATGAAGGGACAGTGATGATCGGATGATCGGATGATCAGACAATGGGATCACTGCGGCGGGTGTGAGCTATTGCGCATCATCTGATCGTCTGATCATGTCATTCTCTGATTCTGTCTTTGGGCGTGCCCCCTCGCATCCCTTCGCTTCGCAAAGCCTTCGCTCGGGAGCCTCAGGGTCGGGTGCTCCGCTGTAGCCGTCTTGTCAGGGCCTGCGGTCGCGGGGCTGCGGTGGCTTCCTGCGGTCGCCTCCTCGCTCCACGCGTCCACACGGCCCTGCCTGCGCCGGGCTGCCGCTCCGCCCCCTCACGCGGGCAGGGTGCAGTCAATACTATCGAGCAGATGAGATCGTTCTTCGCTTCATGCCCCGCTGGAACAGGACCTTGGCCATATTACTACTGGCCTTCACATGCTGGGCGATGTGGCGTTCGCATCCCATGGGCAAGGCTGCGCTTGTTCTACCCGCCATACTATTGGGCGTCATTCTCATTGGGGTAAGCGCAGCAGCACTGTGGCGGGCACCGACCAGTTATCGCCACAACTGGGTGGCTGTCTTTCCTTGGGTCACGATGGGGCTTTGTTTCGCTTTCTACCTCGGACAGCTCCTATCCACATACACCGCTTGGTTGCGATGAGGCATGGTTCCATGATCGTCCTGCGGCGTGCGTTGTCTGTCGCTATTGTCGGATTCGCCATATTCCTGTCGTGGGGGATGGGCAGTATATCCACGATAGAAGGCTACATATGGTTCGATCCTTACATCGATACATGGTTCGCCCCTAGCTATCATCCGGACCTGGAGAAGCATGTCAAAGTAGGAATGACCTGCGAGGAGGTCAGGGATGCAATCGGAGTACCACTGTACACTAGCGCTCCCAACCGTTTCCAACCAGGTCTGTTCGGTGCCAACTACACCAACGATGGAGGGCATGATCGTCGCTTGGACATCCAACACAGGGATCGTCGGCACAAGGACTTCGCATGGCACTACTTCACCGTGATGTACGACAGTACGGATATGGTGCGTAGTGTTTACAGTGGTTGGGGTTACGATTAAGTCTCGGATACGATCCTCCGTGCTTTTCGCCCTTCGCCTCACCTTATCTTTGGGTCATCCCCTTTGCCGATGAGCACCTCCGACCTCAAGCTCAGCCTGATGGAGCGCCTGCTCCTCGAGAAGGACACCGCCTTCCTGCAACGCATCAAGGACCTGTTCGACCGGCACGGTCGCTCGGATGTGGACTTCACAGAGGAGGAGATGGTGGAGCTGCGTCAGATAGAACGGAGGCAGGAAAGCGGTGAGGATGCGTACGTGTCCATGGATGAGGCCATGCGGATGGCGCGAGAAGCGTTGGGCAAATGAGTTATACCCTCCACGTCCGCGTCGAGGCGGTGCGTGAGTTCTCTGCGGTCGCCATCTGGTACGACAAGCAACGCAAGGGCTTGGGTCTGCGCTTCCTCGAAGATCTGCAGCGCTGCTTCACGTTCATTCGTGAGAAGCCGCAAGGCTTTCAACTCCGGAGGGAGGAATTCCGCCATGCCATGTTGGACGACTTCCCATACCGCGTGGTTTTCAAGCTGAAAGGGAGCGATGTGTTCGTGTACCAGATCCGGCACACCAGTCGCAACCCCAGCAAGCGCTTCGGTCCGTAGCTCCTACCGCACCTCCACATACCGCACCCGGTACGGTTGCGGTGACCCGGCCGCATCCTCGAGCTTGGGATGCGGCATCCGCCGGAAGCGGTAACGCCCCGGCGACAGCGGCTTCATCGTGAACCCGAACGACTGCGGCTGCATGTCCTCGCATTGCGCTGGGAGTGTCGCACCGAAATAGAGAAAGACATCGCGCACCTCGCTTTCCTTGCCGCGCGGTTGCACCTTGGCATGGGCCTCGTACTGCCCGCAGGAGCCGCCGATCCAGTGGAAGGTCACAGTGAGCTCATCGCTGCTGGTCGGAGCGGCCGGGAGTGATCGTCAGGTCCATCTCGGATAGCTCCGTCCAAATGCTGTCCGGGTCCACGGTGAAGGAGATGGGAACGGACTGGCGGATGTAGCGGTAGACGGTGCGGTCGCTTGTTACAGCGATGTCCTCGACCGAGGCGGGCGTCCACCGTTGACTGAGGCGCACCACGCGTTTCAGTTCGGCATCGAGTTCGGGATAGTTGCCGCCGTTCAGGTGCACCTCGTGGATGTAGCCGCTTTCCTCCACCATCGCGAAACCGGTGATCGTGGTGCGCACGTTCAGCCGCTCGATCAAGGGCTTGCTGAAACGCGTGTGCAGCTGCCGATGGAACCAGGCCTCGCCGCCGGGATGCTGCGGTGCTGCCGCCCTGGTGGGTTCGGGCAGGGGCGCGTAGAGGCTCCATCCGAAGTTCAGGATGTTGAGCGGTCGGGTCCAACCGGGCACGCGGCCGCCGCGTTGAAGCTCCAGCAGCCCACCATGGCATGCGATAGTGTCCGTCGTTCCGAAAGGCTGCTCCAAGGCGCGACCGGGGCGCTGTGCGTCGCGCGGGTAGCGATCGTGCAGGGGTGGTTGATCGGCCTGGCAACGCGCAAGCTCCGGTAGATCGAACCGGTACCATCCGCTGGTGAACGGGATCCGGATGATCGGATAGGGTACATCGCCCCACATGCCTTCGAGGTCCACCCGCATCTCCTGACCGGTCCACTTGTGGCGGATCGTCCAGGTGATGGATGACCGGCCGCAGCCTGTCCGTAGGTTGATTGACATAAGGCTATCGCCCGTGAAATGGACACTTGTCCGTGGCCCATCACCGGGGCTGATGGTGTACGACGCGGACGTGTCGCGCATCGCCGGGTAGGGCAAGCTCACTTGCACCGTGATGCTGGAGCAACAACATTGGGCCTTTGCGGCGGAGGAACAGATCAGAATAGGCAGGAGGAGGATGAGGCGACGCATGACGTCGCTCCGTACACGCGATCGGTCGAAGGGTTCGATCACCGCACCACCCACAGCCGCTTCGGTTCAAGCCGGAACCTCACCTCCTGCCCCACCACCATCGGCTCGCCATCGAGATGCGCCAGCGTTCCGGCCTGATGCACCTGTGCCTCGCGCGTAACGATGGTCGTTACGTTCCGGTTCGTGTCCGCGCGGTTCGTGTACACGTCATAAAAGGCCTTCAGCATTTGCAGGAAGGGAGGCTTGCTCACCACCTGCAGTTCGGCCAACCCATCATCCGGCGTGGATCCCGGGCTGATGATGGCACCATTGCCGAACTCGCGTGTGTTGCAGAACACCATCATCAGCACATCGTGCTCGGTGGTGGAATTGTTGGCCTTTACCACCACATGCATGGGCTTTGCGCCCATGATCTCCTGCAGCACGATCTTCAGATAACCGCTCATGCCCCTCCCCTTGCTCTTGTCGAACGCATCAGCCACGCGCGCATCGAAGCCGATGCCGGCGGTACCGAGGAATAAGTGATCGTTGAGGTAGCACACATCCATCGGTGATGCCGTGCCGGTGAAGGCGAGCCGCAAGGCCTCCTCCGGCCTCAGCGGCAGCTTCTGCGACCGTGCGTAACCATTGCCACTGCCCATGGCCACGATGCCCAGCGGCACCTTGGTGCCCACGAGGCCGCCTCCGATGGCGTTCAGCGTACCATCGCCACCCACGCTGATCACCCGGTCCGCCCTGAGGTCACCGCTTCTCTCGCCAGTTCGGTGCCGTGCCCGACCCCATCAATGACCCTTACGGTGAGCTCAACGCCCAGTTCCTGTGCCATGGAAAGAGCGCGTTCCTGTATGGTGAGCGCGCGCTTCTTGCCCGAGCGGGGATTCAGGATGATCGTGGCCTTCATGTCATTTCACCACCATGTCGCGGCGCAGCAAATGTCCGTTGAACTGTTGGATAGAGGCCTGCAACAGGCGATGCGCCCCCGCAATATCCGCACTATCCGGCCGGGTGATGGAGTCCGGCATGTAAGTGCTGCCGATGCCTGCGAGCCACAGGACCTGTTCACCATTGCTGCGCAACTGCACCCGGGGCGTTACCATCATCCAGGTAGCGCTGCCCTGGCTCACTGCCGCGGGCGCACGTTCAGCACGCAGCATGCTGGCCCCGTGCGAGAAGAAGCGCTGGTCGTAGCCCAATAGATCAAGGACCGTTGGAGCGATATCGATCTGTTGCGTGGTGCGGGAGATGCGTTGTGGCGCGATATGACCTGGCATGTAGAACAGCAGGGGTATCCAGTAGTCGTATGCCGAACCGGCCTGCTCACCGTTGCGCTCCAGATCGGCCGTATGGTCGGCGGTGATCACGAACAGCGTGTTGGTGAACCACGGAAGCGTGCGCGCCACGCTGAAGAAGTTGCGCAATGCATCATCCGCGTAACGAAGTGTTGGATGTATGGGCAGGTGCCCACCGGCACATCGTGCCGCATCCGACGGCAGCAATTGGTAGGGATGATGCGAACTGAGCGTGAACACCGTGCTCATGAACGGCTCCTGTTCCTGGCCGAGCGCATAGGCAAAATGCTGCAGAAAGGGCCGGTCGCGAATGCCCCAGACACCATCATCTGCGCTCTTGTCGGGGAATTCGTTGAAACCAGCATACCGCTGGAACCCGGCGCTCGCGGCGAAGGCATCGAAGCCCATGGTGCCATTGTGGCCGCCGTGGTAGAAGCTCGTGTGGTACCCCTGGGCGGCCAACATCCCCGGAAGTGCGCTCAGCGGGACATCGCTGTACGGAGATGTGATCAGCGCCTCTTCCATCATCTTCGGCATGGAGGCCAGCACTGCGGGGATGCCGTCGATGCTGCGGCGACCGTTCGCGTAAGCTTCGGTGCAGTACATGCCTTGCGTCATCAACGAATCAAGAAAGGGCATGTACCCACCATGACCGCCGTTGAGCAGGTTGCTGTACGTGGCGCCGAAACTCTCCAGGATGATGATCACCACGTTGGTGTGCGGCGGCACCCGGGCACTATCGCCATACTGGTGCACCACGGGCCAGAGGCGGTCCGCTTCCGCTTGCGGCATCAGGTCCATTTCGCGCAGCGCCGGCTTGCCGACACTGGTCATCACCGTGAAGGGCGAATTGAGCACCAGCGGCATGTACGCCGGGGCTGCATAGTTGCTGGCATCCAGCACGGTTAATGGAATGTACTGCGTACCACCACGGGAGGCGATCACCACCACCGCGATGGCCGCGAGCCGCCATGCCCACCATGGCCGCGCGGGCACGAAGGCCCAACGGCGCGCAGCCCAGCGATAGCCAACTTCCGCCAGCAACATGGATCCCAGGAAGATCAGCACCACGTACCAGTAGTACTGCGCGAACACCGGCGCCAGATGAGCCATGTCGCTTCCGCCGGAGGCAATGCCGAACAGGTCGGCCGTGCTCCGCTTCATGGTGAACTTGTAGTACTCCAGGTCCGTGCAGTTCAGGAAGAAGCAGACCGCATTGCTCAGGTGGAACAGGACCTTGTGCAACCGATGCACCCACCCGAAGGTGTATGGCGCTGCAAGCATGGCCAGCGTCCAAGGCAGGTAGAGCCAGGCGATGGCGCTGGCATCGAAGCGCAGGCCGCCGACAAAGGCGGAGAGTGGTGGGCCCGGGAAGCCCTCGCGGTTCAGCAGGAAGAACAGGACCCGCTGGGCGCTGAAGATCAGCAACACCACGCCCAACGTGGCCAGCAGCCGCATTAGCGGTCGGAAGCGCGTGGTGGTCGAAGGGGCGGCCATGGGCTGAAGAAGCGCGAACCTAACGATCCATGCCGTGGATAACGTACATCCCCTGTTGGCATTCTCCCGTTTCCCGGTCCGTGAACCCTCTTGGGGCCGATACTTTTGCCCTCCGTTCAAGGAACACACGCATGACCATCGACGCCATCGAGAAGAAGCAGCTCACCTTCGAGCGCGGCAAGCTCTCCAACTCCGAACTGCTCTCCATCCACGAGCACCTGCTCCGTCCGCGCCTCATCGAGGAGAAGATGTTGAGCATGCTCCGCCAGGGCCGCATCAGCAAGTGGTTCAGCGGCATCGGGCAGGAGGCCGTGGCCGTGGGGGCTGCGCTGGCCATGGAGGCCGATGAGTACATCCTGCCGATGCACCGCAACCTGGGCACCTTCACCTCGCGCGGTGTGCCCATGGCCCGTCTCTTCAGCCAGTTCCAAGGGCGCATGAACGGTTTCACCAAGGGCCGCGACCGCAGCTTCCACTTCGGCACACAGGAGTACAAACTCGTGGGCATGATCAGCCATCTGGGGCCGCAACTGGGCGTGGCCGATGGCATCGCACTGGCGCACAGGCTGCGCAACGAGCAGAAGTGCACGCTCGTGTTCACGGGTGATGGCGCCACCAGCGAAGGCGACTTCCACGAAAGTGTGAACACCGCGGCCGTGTGGGACCTGCCCGTGATCATCGTGATCGAGAACAACGGTTATGGATTGAGCACACCGAGCGACGAGCAGTTCAAATGCAAGCTGCTTTCGGACAAAGCGATCGGCTACGGCATGGAAAGCCGTGTGGTGGCGGGCAACAACATCCTGGACGTGGTGCACACGCTACGCGAGGTGGCGGCGAGCATCCGCAAGAACCCGCGGCCTGTGCTGGTTGAATGCATGACCTTCCGCATGCGCGGGCACGAAGAGGCCAGCGGCACGAAATACGTACCGCAGGAACTCTTCAACGAGTGGGAGAAGAAGGTATCCCGTTGTGAACTACGAGCGCTGGCTGATGGAGGTGGGCATCCTCAGCGAGCCGGACATGAACGCGCGTGCGCAAGCAGATCAAGGCCGAGATCGCGGAAGCCGTGGAGGTCGCCTTCGCCGAGCCGGCCGTGACACCCGAACGTGGCAGCCGAGATGCGCGATGTGTATGCCGAAGCCCATCGTCATCGGACACCGCCCTGCAGTGCTGCAGCCACGCGGTCGCAGGAACGCGAAAAGCGCTTCATCGAGGCCATCACTGAAGGCATGCGCGAGAGCATGCGCCGCTTCCCGAACCTCGTGCTGATGGGCCAGGACATCGCGGAGTATGGCGGTGCGTTCAAGGTGACGGATGGCTTCGTGGCCGAATTCGGCAAGGACCGCGTGCGCAACACACCGCTGTGCGAAAGCGCCATCCTCGGTGCCGGGCTCGGGTTGAGCATCAACGGCATGAAGGCCATGGTGGAGATGCAGTTCGCCGATTTCGTGAGCGAGGGCATGACGCAGATCACCAACAACTACGCAAAGGCCCACTGGCGCTGGGGACAGAACGCCGACGTGGTGGTGCGCATGCCCACAGGCGCGGGTTCGGGAGCAGGCCCCTTCCACAGCCAGAGCAACGAGGCCTGGTTCACGAAAACGCCGGGACTGAAGGTGGTGTATCCCGCATTCCCTGCGGATGCCAAGGGTTTGCTCTGCTCCGCCTTCGAGGATCCCGATCCGGTGATGTACTTCGAGCACAAGAACCTGTACCGCTCCTTGACCGGTCCGGTACCTGATGGCTGGTATACCGTGCCCATCGGTGAAGCTGCGCTCGTTGCGCGAAGGCACCGACCTTACGATCATCACCTACGGCATGGGCGTGCACTGGGCCCTGGCCGAGCTCGGATGCGCAGAAGATCAGCGCCGACCTCATCGACCTGCGCACCTTGCAACCATGGGACCGCGAGCGTGTGCTGGAAAGCGTGCGGAAGACGGGCAAGGCGCTTGTGCTGCATGAGGACACGCTGACCTCCGGTATCGGTGGCGAGATCGCGGCCGTGATCAGCGAGGAGTGCTTCCAGTACCTCGATGCACCTGTGATGCGCGTGGCCTCACTTGACACGCCGATCCCGTTCGACACCGGACTGGAGCAGCAGTTCCTGCCCAAGGCGCGGTTGAAGGCGGCGCTGGCGAAGTTGGCCGCCTACTAGCACATTCGCTCCACCTCCATCGAGCGGTCCGAACGCAGCACGGGCGCAGGAAAACCTGCGCCCGTGCTGCGTTCGGAAGGTGGATCAGCGACTACTGTAGTGATCTGATTCTCCTCCAGGATCGCTGGTTGTCCTTTGCCGCACATGCCCGAGGAGGCACGGGACAGGCGGTAGACGAAACTCAGTTTGGTACCGTCCTTGGCGAACTGCGGTTCGAGGCCAATGGGGATGAAGAAGCGTTGTTCCTCGCCTTCGCCCCGATCCACCAGTACGGGGCATCCGTCCTTGGCGAACTCCGTGGTCACCCGGCCAGAGGAACGTCCATCAGCGGCGGTGGGCGGTGGTGTGGAAGCTGATGCTGCAGCCGCCTCGGTCTTGCGGTGGCAGCAGCTCATCAACAGGGCCGCGGCCGTGGCCGCGAAAACGATGGCGATCCTCATTTCTCGAGCACGATGCGTTGTACCTGTTGTGCAGCACCGTCCGATACCCGCACGAAATAGACCCCGGCGGACATCCCACTGGCATCAATGGTCGTGCGGGCCTGATCTGCGGCGAAGACAAGTGAACGTGTCATTACGACGCGTCCATCCAAGCCGATCACATCGAGGCCGAGCGGGCGGCTTGCACCGGGCCAGGTGGCCTGTACGGTCCATTCCGCGCCATTGCTCATCACTTCCAGCTGCGCCAGTGTGGCGGCTGCGGTGGGCTCATCAACGCCCACTTCCAGATTCAGGTTGAACGCGCAGATGCGCGTGCGGGTATTGCCACTTGTGCCGAGGTATTCACCGGTGAACCAGAACCGCTCGCCATCGGGATCGAGCGACATGTGCGCATAATCACCAAAGCGGTTGGTGAAGGTCTGTGACCCTGTACCGCTGATGATGGTCTGCTCGGCGAAGGTCATCTGCCCCAGGGATCGTTGGCCAGACGACCGGTATAGCGAAGGCCCGCGTATATGCCATCGGCATCGTTTGCACAACTGTAGGCCAGGCCGATGTTGCCGTTGTTGTCCATGGCCATACTTCCATAGAAGCGGTCCGCGGCATCCGGATTCCACGTACCCTGCTGGTAGATGCTGAAGTTGCCATCGTTGGCATCGCGCAGCTCATACCAGCGGATCGCGCAATGGTTGCTGCCAACATCCACGCCGTGGCAGAGCACCACGCTGTTGTGGTCGGCCCAACGGGTGTGCTGAGCGCGGTAGTAGAAAATGCCGAGACCGGCATCCAGCTTCTGCGTGGTACCCGGCTGCGGGATGTTGTCCCAGCCGGAACCGAGCCATGGGTCGAAGGCCGCGGTGCTCAATGTTTGCGAGAGCGTTACCGACGTACTGGCCGTGTTGGTCCAGTTCGTGTTCATCGCGTAGATCTTGATGCGGTCCGAGTGGAGCACCCCAGCGTATTGTCCTCGATATTGAAGAAATAGCAAGGTGTGCCGGTCGGAGGAAGGTCGCCATCGGCATCAGCAGGCAGCACGCTGGTGAATCCGCTGTTGATCACGCTGGGGGCGCTGAGGGCGATCATGCGCGCCGTGGGGTCGCCCGTGAGCATGCGCGAGCGCTCGAATACCACGGCGGTCTTGTTGCTATTGCTGGTCATGTAGTATCCATCCCACCAAATGCTGAACTTGGGGTAATCGGGGAACTGAGAGAAGGTGTATTCGTAGGTGAAGTAAGCACCGCGGGGATCGGGCGTTTCGGATACGGCCAACAGCATGCGGTTGGGTCCGCTGTTGAATTGTGAGATGAACCAGCGGTCGGCATGTCGGTCATACATCACGATCGGGTCGCCCAGGTTGTCGCTGCCGCTCCACAGACTGCTGAGGCTGGATGAGATACCGTCCGGAGTACCGGTCTTCTGGTATACCCGGAACGCGGTGTTCACGGCCTGCACATAGCGATCGGGGCCTGCAGCGCCGGTGGGATCCGGGAGGAACACCACTGCCGTTCTGCCCATTCCAGCTCACCAACGGAGCACGCAATTGGCGTGTTGCCGGGGCGGTCTGCAGGGCGCCATCGGGCTCATCCAGCGCAGCCGGGTTGAGGATCTCGGGCAGGGCGCGCTGCTTGTCCATCTGGCGGCGGATCAGCACGCTCTTCCAAGGCGACATCATTCACCACCGGCCATTCGCTCATCGGCGGTGTCTTCATGAATCCGCTGGGACCAACGACCGTAACGGTCTGGCCGAGGCTGTTCGTTGTCCGCTGCTCGGCAACGGTCTGCGCCAGAGCACAAACGGGGATCAGCAGGGCACCCAGCAAAAGGGTTCGGGAGGGGGTCATGGGGGGTTGCAAGTAGGTGGGCAAGTTATCCCTGAACACCCAGTTCATCACTCCTGTTCGGACGAATCAGGCATTCGACCCGATGAATCCCAACCCTTGACCTGGCGTCCGCCGAACCAGGGATGACCGGTATCGAACCGACGGAGCAGCTCGGCCACGCGCTTCGCCCGCGTGGCCACGGTCTTTCCACTGTTGATCCAGATGCACATGCCCCGCTTCACGCCTGGCGTCAGCTTCTTCCATGCCTGAGCGAATTCCGGGAGGAAATCCAAGGTCTCCTTCAGCTCCTCGCTCAGTTCCAATTCATCCGGTCGTTCGTTCAGCCAGATCTCGAACGCCGCCGTCTCCCCCACCTCCACCTTGGCCTTCTTCCGCAGCTGGGCGCTGAGCACGATCATGTGATAGCCGCTCTTGCGCGGCATCAGCGCTCGATCAATGGGAACGCCGTTGATCGTGCCCTTCACCCGTACCACGCCCTTCTTCCCGAAGGTCTCCTGCACATCATGA